>CAVZFO010000018.1:0-73216 GCA_963774575.1 uncultured Actinomycetota bacterium
GGTCGTGCCGCATCTGGGTCTCCATCTGCAGCACCGCGTCGGACTGCACCCAACGGCGCAACCAGATGAAGAACGCCTCGAGGACCCCGAGCGCCAGCACGAGCAGGCCGAGGGGCAGCACGCCGTCGACGTCGTGGTGGGTGATGGGTCCGTCGATCAGCTTCGCGGTCACCAGCGGGATGGCGATGGAGAGGGCGACGCCTCCCAGGGCGGTGCCGAGCATGATCGCCAGCGCGAGCAGGTGGGGACGGAGGTAGCCGCGCAGTCGCCAGAGCGACTTGACGCTGGCGGGAGGGTGGCCGTCGGGGTCGGCAGGAGAGGTGGTTGGCATCGCTTGGTCGACGATACGACGACCGACCGACGGTTGAGAAATCCTTTAGCCCCGGTAAGGGCTTTCGTTAGCAAAGGTAACGGCCTGGTGCGGCGGGCACCCGCTCGGCGGTCGCCGGCGAAGGCCCCCCAGGACCTCCCCTCAGGAGGACAACAGCCCGCGCACCACGCGCAGACCAACGGAGACCCTGGCCAGGTCGGCGGTGTCGTCGGAGCAGATGTCCTCCAGCGTGGAGGCGGCCCGCGACACCACCACGGTGTCGTCCTCCTCCCAGCCAGCGATCCGCGCCGGCGCGGTCTCCCCGGCATCGGTGGAGCGCAGCACCTGGGCGGTGAGCTGGGCGTGTACGGCGTACACGTCGTCGCGGAGGGCGGCGCGGGCCATCGTCTGCCAGCGGTCGTCGCGCGGCAGCGCCAGGATCTTGCCGACCAGCATCGGCAGGCCGAGTCGCTCGCCGAGCTGGAAGTGCACGCGGGCGACCTCCACCGGGTCGAGGCCGTCGCGGTCGGCGATCTCGGTGATGTAGAGGAGCTGGTACGCCGGGTGCAGCACGGCCGAGCGGATCGCCAGGTCCTCCGGCACCAGTCCGGCCTCGACGAGCCGGTTGCGGCGCGCCTCGAAGGTGTCGAGCTCGCGGCCGGTGAGCAGGGTCGGGAGCTCGCTCATCACGGCCTGGACGCGGTCGCGGAAGAAGTCGACCGTCGCCTGGCTGTCCAGCGGCGGGCGCCGGTTGGTGACCAGCCACCGGGACGCCCGCTCCACCAGGGTGCGCATCTCGACGCGCATGTGCGTCTGCACGGGCGCATCGAGCCGGTTGTCGTAGGACGCCACCTCCTCGCGGAAGGGCAACGACCCGAAGATCTCGCGGGCCACGAAGTTGGCCCGGGTCAGCTCCGCGGGCCCGGCGCTCGTCTCGCCCTCCAGCCGCGGCCAGAACGTCAGGCCGGCGCCGTTGACGAGGTCGTTGACCACCTGCGTGACGATGATCTCCCGGCGCAGGGGGTGGGCGGCCACCTGCTCGGTGAAGCCCTCCTGGATGGCCTGGGGGAAGTACGCCGTGAGGTCGACGTGGCAGTAGGGGTCGTCCGGCAGGTCGGACTCGAGCAGCTCCTCGGCCAGCACGATCTTGGTCCAGGCGAGCAGCACCGAGAGCTCGGGCGTGGAGAGCCCGTCGCCGCGGTCGAGCATCCGCCGTACCTGGCGGGTGGACGGCAGGCCCTCGAGCTCGCGGTTGAGCACCCCGCGCTTCTCGAGCTGACGCATCCAGTCCTCGTGCACGTGGAGCAGCGAGGGCGCGTTGGCAGCGGCGTTGGCGAGGGCGAGGTTCTGCTCGTAGTTGTCGCGGAGCACCAGCGCGGCGACCTCGTCGGTCATCTTGGCGAGCAGCACGTTGCGCTGCTTCTCGGTCAGGTCGCCGTTGGCGACCACCCGGTCGAGCAGGATCTTGATGTTCACCTCGTGGTCGGAGGTGTCGACGCCGGCGGAGTTGTCGATGAAGTCGGTGTTGATGCGTCCCCCGCGCTCGGCGTACTCGATGCGGCCGAGCTGGGTCAGGCCGAGGTTGCCGCCCTCGCCGACGCACTGGGCCCGCAGCTCGCGGCCGTTGACACGGATCGTGTCGTTGGCCTTGTCGCCGGCGTCGGCGTTGGTCTCGCCGGCCGCCTTGACGTACGTCCCGATGCCGCCGTTCCAGAGCAGGTCGACCGGCGCCTTGAGCACGGCCCGCATCAGCTCGGCCGGGGTCATCGTGGGTCCGGCGTCCTCGATGCCGAGCGCGCGGCGCACCTGCTCGGTCACCTTGATCGCCTTGAGGTTCCGGGGGAAGACCCCGCCTCCCTCGGAGATCAGGCTCTTGTCGTAGTCCTGCCACGAGGAGCGCGGGAGGCCGAAGAGGCGCTTCCGCTCGGCGTACGACGTCGCGGCGTCGGGCGTCGGGTCGAGGAAGATGTCGCGGTGGTCGAACGCGGCCACCAGCTTGGTGTGCTCGGAGCACAGCATCCCGTTGCCGAACACGTCGCCGGACATGTCGCCGATGCCGACCGCCGTGAAGTTCTCGGTCTGGCAGTCGACGCCCCGCTCGCGGAAGTGGCGGCGGACCGAGACCCAGGCGCCCCGGGCGGTGATGCCCATGGCCTTGTGGTCGTAGCCCACCGACCCGCCGCTCGCGAAGGCGTCGCCGAGCCAGAAGCCGTAGTCCTTGGCCACGCCGTTGGCGATGTCGCTGAACGTCGCCGTGCCCTTGTCGGCGGCCACCACCAGGTAGGAGTCGTCGCCGTCGTGGCGGACCACGCCGAGCGGCGGCACGGTCTCGCCGTCGACGCGGTTGTCGGTGATGTCGAGCAGGCCGGAGATGAACGTGCGGTAGCAGGCCACCCCCTCGGCCAACCACGCCTCGCGGTCGCCGGGGTCGGGTAGCTGCTTGCAGAAGAAGCCGCCCTTGGCGCCCACCGGGACGATCACGGTGTTCTTGACCATCTGCGCCTTGACCAGGCCCAGCACCTCGGTGCGGAAGTCGTCGCGGCGGTCGGACCAGCGCAGGCCACCGCGCGCGACGGCGCCGAAGCGCAGGTGCACGCCCTCGACGCGCGGGGAGTAGACGAAGATCTCGTAGCGCGGCCGCGGCTCCGGCAGGTCGGGGATCGCGGACGGCTCCAGCTTGAACGAGATGTAGCGGTGCAGCGAACCGCCCGACTGCGCTCCGTCCTCGGCCTGGAAGTAGTTGGTGCGCAGGGTCGCCCTGATGTGGGTCAGGTAGGAGCGCAGGATCCGGTCGTGGTCGAGGCTGGCGACGTCGTCGAGCGCGCGCTTGATCCGCTCCTCGAGCTCCTCGACCCGCGCGGTCCGGGCCTCCGCCTGGGCGTCCAGCCCGTTCTTCCCCGGGTCGAACCTCGCCTCGAACAGCTGCCACAGCAACCGTGCGATGTCGGTGTTGCCGTGCAGCGCGGCCTCGATGTAGTCCACCGCGAACGGCGAGTTGCCCTGCTTCATGTACTTCGCGTAGGCGCGGAGCACGGTCGCCTGCCGCCAGGTGAGCCCCGCCGCCAGCACCAGCGCGTTGAAGCCGTCGATCTCGTTGTAGCCGTCCCAGACGGCCCGGATCGCGTCCTGGAAGAGCCCGCGCAGCTCGTCGGGGAGCCCGGGCGGGTAGTGCAGCCCGAACTCGTAGACGAAGGTCGGCTGGTCCAGGTCGTCGAGCTCGTAAGGACGCTCGTCGAGCACCTCGACGCCCATCGACGTGAGCATCGGCAGCACCTGCGACAGCGAGAGCCGGTTGCCGATCCGGAACACCTTGAGCCGGGCCTCACCCCGGCCGGCGTCCAGCGGGGAGAAGAGCGACAGGTCGATGCCGCCCCCGGACTCCAGGTCGCCCTCGATGCCCTCCAGGCGCCCGACGTCCAGCGCCGCGGTGGTCGCCGAGAAGTCCTCCTTGTAGGCCTCCGGGAACGAGTCGGCGTACTTGCGGGCGAGCCGCGCGCCCCGCTCCTCGCCGTACTCCGCCACCGTCGCGGTGATGAAGTCGTCGCGCCACGAGCGGGACGCCTCGGTGAAGAGCCGCTCGAGGTCGGCGGCCTCGACGTCGGGGATCTCCGACCCGAGGGGCGGGTGCACGACGAAGTGCACGCGGGCCGTGGTCGACTCGCTCATCTTCACGTTGAACTCGATCGAGTCGCCATGGAAGCGGTCCAGCAGGATCTGGGAGAACCGCTCGCGCACGGCGGTGTTGTAGCGGTCGCGGGGCAGGTAGCAGAGCACCGAGACGTAGCGGCCGTAGGTCTCCCGGCGTACGAACACCTTGAGCTGGCGCCGCCCGACCGTCTGCAGCACGCCCTGCGTCACGGCCGCGAGCTCGGCGGCAGGGGTGTGGAAGATCTCGTCGCGCGGGTAGGTCTCGAGGGTGTCCATCAGGCTCTTGCCGGCGTGGCTGCGCGGCTCGACCCCGATCCGGGCCAGCACCTCGGCGGCCTTCTCACGCAGCAGCGGGATCCGGGTGATCGACTCGGTGTAGGCGGCGCTCGAGAGCAGCCCGAGGAAGCGGCGCTCCCCCGTCACCTCGCCTGCCTCGTCGAAGGTCTTCACGCCGACGTAGTCGAGGTAGGCCGGGCGGTGCACCGTCGCCCGCGAGTTGGCCTTGGAGAGCACCAGCAGGGTCTTCTCGCGAGCCTTGGCCTTGGCCGCGTCGGGCAGCTTGGCGAAGGACCGCGACTGGTCGTGGTCGGCGCGCAGGATGCCGAGGCCGGTGCCGGGTACGGCGCGCAGGATCTCGTCGTCGCCCTCGCGCTCCAGCCGGTACTCGCGGTAGCCGAGGTAAGCGAAGTGGTCGTCCGCCAGCCACTGGAGGAGGGCGCGGCCCCGCTCGATCTGCTCGGCGTCGAGCGGCGGCGGGTCCTCGGCCAGCTCCTCGACGATCTCCAGCGTGTGGGCGCGCATCTTGGGCCAGTCCTCCACGGACTCCCGGACGTCACGCAGCACCCGCTGCAGGGCCTCCTCGATCTCGTGCGGGTCCTCCTCGGAGTTCAGCCGGCCGATCTCGATGTGCATCCAGGACTCGCGCAGGGCGTCGTCGGCCGGTGCCTTGGTCTCGTCCTTGATCGGCTGCACGCTCTGCAGGACGCCGGTGATGTCGCGGACGACGTCGAACTGCGGGTGGATGACCAGGTGCATCTCGCGCTGCTGGCGGGACAGCTCCATGGTCACCGAGTCGACGAGGAAGGACATGTCGTCGGTGACGATCTCCACCACCGAGTGCCCGCCGGCGGACCAGCCGTTGTCGCCGTGG
This sequence comes from uncultured Actinomycetota bacterium, assembly GCA_963774575.1. GTDB lineage: Bacteria > Actinomycetota > Actinomycetes > Propionibacteriales > Nocardioidaceae > Nocardioides. The sequence goes on from CAVZFO010000018.1 coordinate 5,109, forward strand.
CTGGGGGTGAAGACGTGCACGTTGGCGCGGCCCTGCGGGCGGTTCTCGGCGAGGCGGTACTGCGAGGCGAGGGCGGCGTAGAGGTCGACGTCGGTGCGCTCGCAGACGTCGTCGGAGGCGACGTGCCGGTAGTACGCCGAGAGCAGGGAGCCGACCTCGTCGGCCGGGGGACCGCCGGACCCCTTGCGGTGCGTGGCCACCTCGGTGGCCCGGTCCAGCAGCTCGGACTTCTTCTGGTCGGTCGCCGTTGACACGACACGACTGTACGACCCCGGCCCGGTCGCTTGGCGGGGGATCACGTGATCGCCAGGATGGAGCCATGAGGTCGGTCACCGTGGAGCTGCGTTACCCCGACCGCACGGTCGAGGAGGTGCGCGGGATCCTGGGCGACCCGGACTTCCGGCAGGCCGTCTGCGCCTTCCAGCAGGTGGAGGACTCCTCGGTCACGATCGAGGAGTACGACGACGGCTCGATGACCGTGGACCTCGACCGGGTCTACGGCACCGACCTCGTGCCGCCGTTCGCCCGCAAGTTCGTCGGGGTCGACCATCGACCTGGTCCAGCGCGAGGAGTGGATCTCCGCCACCCAGGCCACGATCGAGGCCACGATCCCGGGCAAGCCCGGCCAGATGACCGGCACCGCCACCCTCGAGCAGCAGGGTCCCGACGCCGTCGAGAAGGTCAGCCTGGAGGTCCGGGTGAGCGTCCCGCTCGTCGGCGGGAAGCTGGAGGAGCTGGTCGCCGGCCTCCTCGAGGCCGCCTTCCACGCCGAGAACAAGGTCGGCCTCAAGTGGCTCGCCGGCGAGTGGGAGGTCTGATCTCGCCTGCGGCGGGCTTTCCCTGCTTGGTTGCGACCGCCGTCTGTCGCCTGCGGCGGTCTGGGGTTGCGACCGACATTTCCGCCTGCGGCGGGGCTTGGGTCGGGACCGCCGGCCTGCGCGGTGTCAGTGGCGGTGCCGTGGGGGACAGGGCGGGGCGGCGCCCTCGTGGTTGCTGCCCGTGGGTGGTGGCGATTTCTCCGGGCGCCTGCGCTTTAGCCCCCACGACACCGCCCTGCCGCCGCTCCGGCCACCGTCGCGCCCCGGGGGTGGATGGGGGCGGTGGTCGCCCGGGGCGGTCCACCTACGGTGACCACGGTTCTCTCCCCCCACGGGTCGCGAGGGGTGGACGGCGGGACGGGGATGCCCTCCGGGGGCTAAAGCGCAGGCGCCCGGGGTGCGCGACCACCCACGGGCATGGACCACCGGGGGCGCCGCCCCGCCCTGTCCCCCGGAGGGCGTCCCCGGGACGCCGGCCATCGGTCGGCAACCCAAGCCCCGCCGCAGGCGGCCCTGTCGGTCGCAACCACCAGCAGCCCGCAGCCGGAAAGGCCGCAACCACAGACGGCCCGCAGGCGGCAAGCCCGCAACCACACCAGCCCGCCACAGGCGGTCACCCCATGTACGGGTACTTCCACTCCTTCGGCGGCACGAACGTCTCCTTGATCGACCGCGGCGAGGTCCAGCGCAGCAGGTTGACGGCGGCGCCGGCCTTGTCGTTGGTGCCGGAGGCGCGCGCGCCGCCGAACGGCTGCTGGCCCACGACGGCACCGGTCGGCTTGTCGTTGATGTAGAAGTTGCCGGCCGCGAAGCGCAGCTCGTTCTGGCGTCCAGGCGACGGCCTCGCGGTCCTGGGCGATGACCGCGCCGGTGAGGGCGTACGGCGCGAACGACTCCAGCTGCCGCACGACCCGCTCGTAGCGCGCGTCGTCGTACACGTGCACGGCGAGGATCGGGCCGAAGTACTCGGTGTTGAACATCTGGTCGGTCGGGTCGGTGGACTGGCACGAGCGTCGGCCGCACGAAGTAGCCGACCGAGTCGTCGGTCTGGCCGCCGGCCAGCAGGGTCAGGTGGTTGTTGCGACGCACCCGCGCGATCGCGGCCTTGTGCTTGGCGAAGGCCCGGTCGTCGATGACCGCGCCCATGAAGTTCGACAGGTCGGTGACGTCGCCCATCGTGATCGACTCGGTCTGGGCGATGACGTCGTCCTTGATGCGGTTCCAGACCGACCTCGGCACGTAGGCCCGCGAGGCGGCCGAGCACTTCTGCCCCTGGAACTCGAACGCGCCGCGGATCATCGCGACCCGCAGCACGTCGGGGTCGGCGCTGGGGTGGGCGATGATGAAGTCCTTGCCGCCGGTCTCGCCGACGATCCGCGGGTAGGAGCGGTACGACGCGATGTTCTCGCCGATGGTCCGCCACAGGTGCTGGAACGTCGGCGTCGAGCCGGTGAAGTGGATGCCGGCCAGGTCGGGGTGGCGCAGCGCGACCTCGGACACCTCGAGGCCGTCGCCGGGGAGCATGTTGATGACGCCGGGCGGCATCCCGGCCTCCTCGAGCAGGTCCATGGTCAGCGACGCGGCGAGCTGCTGGGTGGGCGACGGCTTCCAGACGACCGTGTTGCCCATCAGCGCGGGCGCGGTCGGCAGGTTGCCGGCGATCGCGGTGAAGTTGAACGGCGTGATGGCGTAGACGAAGCCCTCGAGCGGCCGGTGGTCGGTGCGGTTCCAGACGCCGGGGCTGTTGGCGATCGGCTGGTCCGTGTGGATCTGCTTGGCGTAGTGGACGTTGAACCGCCAGAAGTCGATGAGCTCGCAGGCCGCGTCGATCTCGGCCTGGAACGCCGTCTTCGACTGGCCCAGCATGGTGGCGGCGTTGAGGGTCTGGCGCCACGGGCCGGCGAGCAGGTCGGCCGCCTTGAGCAGGATCGCGCAGCGGTCGTCGAATGGACATCGCCCGCCAGGCGGGGGCGGCCGCGGTGGCGGCGCGGATCGCGGCCTCGGCGTCGCGCTTGGTGGAGTTCTTCATGGTGCCGAGCACGTGCTGGTGGTCGTGCGGCTGGACGACGTTGATCTCCCGGCCGCCGCCTGCTCGCTTGCGGCCGTTGATGTGGGCGCGGAGGTTGTGCTGCCGGCGCTCCAGCCGGGCCAGCTCGGCGAGCAGCGCCTCCCTCTCCGGCGACCCCGGCGCGTAGGTGAGGTTGGGCTCGTTGACCGGCGCGGGCGGGAAGGAGATGGCGTCCATGACCGCGATGTTGTCAGACCATCCCGGTCAGCTGAAGTCCGCGAGGAGCTCGCCGACCTCCTGGGTCGCGTACCACGCGAGGTCGTCGTCGGGGTCGGCGTCGTCCTCGGCGTCCGCGTGCACGGCGACCACGTCCCGCGTGGGCACCGCGACGTCCGGCGAGGATGCCTCCACCACGACGACAACGCGCCGGCGCAGCCCGTCGGAGAGGTCGGCGACCCGCTCCCCGGAGGTGTCGGCGGCGGTCATCAACGCGGCGTACTCGTCCTCCTCGGAGTCGCTCTCCGCCAGCACCGCCTCGTCGTCGGCCTCGACGCGGCCCATCTTCCAGGCCGCGGCCAGGTCCGGCAGCGTGCTCGGCTGGTAGCGCGCGCATCACGGGGCCCGCCGCGGCCTCGAGGCGGGTGCTGCGCTTGGTGGTCTTCTTGACCCGGCCCCGCGGCGCCTGGGTCCGGCTGCCGCCGACGTCGAGCAGCTCGGTGAGGGCCTCGGTCAGGCACTGCGCCAGCACGTCGGCATCCGGGACCAGGTCGCGGTCGGCGGTGATGCCGTAGAAGACCTGCCCGTCGTACGACGTCACGCCGATCGCCAGGGCCTGGCCGGGCAGCAACGGGTGCACCGGGTAGGTCTCGAGCATCCGCGCCCCGGCGGCGTACAGCGGGGTCTGCGGACCGGGCACGTTGGTGACGCTGAGCAGGAACCCGCGGTGCTGCTCCTCGGCCGCGACCCGGGCGCCGATCGCGTGGAACGTGGACGGTGCGAAGCCGGCGATCCCGGCCAGCCGGTTGGCCGCCACGCCCCGCCCGGTCTCCTTGTGCGCCTTGAACGCGTAGGAGACCTGGTGCAGCCGGACGACGGGGCTCGTCTCGCCGACGGGGAGGTCGACGAAGTAGGCCATGATCGGGTTGCCCAGCGAGGTGGACTCGAGCGCCCGGTCGCGCACCGCCACGGGGACCACCGTGCGGACCTGGCGCAGGCCGCCCATCGCCTCGGAGCGGGCCAGCAGCCAGCCCCGCAGCGCGCCGGTGACGGTGGCCAGGATGACGTCGTTGACCGTGCCGCCGTGCTCGGCGCGCACGTCGAGGTAGTCCTGCAACGAGGTGCGTACGGTGACCACGCGCCGCTGCTGGGAGAGGTGACCGCCCAGCGGGTGGTCTCCGGCGGGGCGCCGGTTGGCGAGGGCGGCGGCGATGGCGCCCACCCGGCCTGCGGCCGCGTCCGCCGAGCGGAGCACGCCGTCGAGCGAGGCACGGGCGGTGTCCGCGACCGTCGACGGCGAGGAGATCGCGTCCTGGAGGGCCCCGGCGAGCAGCCCCGCCGGCGAGGGCGCGGAGAGCGGCTGCCAGTCGTCGTGGTGCAACGGCCGCGGCTCGGGGGACCGGTCCAGCAGCACCTGCGCGAGGTCGACGGTGTGCACGCCGTCGACGAGCACCTGGTGGGACTTCGAGAGCACCGCGACCCGGCCGTCCTCGAGACCCTCGATGAAGTAGACCTCCCACAGCGGGCGGTGCCGGTCCAGCGGCCGGGAGATGATCCGGGCCACCAGCTCGAACAGCTGGTCGCCGCTGCCGGGCCTCGGCAGCGCCGAGCGGCGTACGTGGTAGCCGATGTCGAAGTCCGGGTCGTCGACCCAGACCGGGTTGGCCAGCCGCCCGGGCACCGTGATGATCCGCTGCCGGTAGCGGGGCACGAACGAGATCCCGTCGCCGACCAGCTCCACCAACCGCGCGTAGTCGAGCCCGCTGTCGGCCGGTTCGAAGATCTCGACGGTGGCGTTGTGGCGCGGGGCCTGCGTCGACTCACCGGCGAGCAGGGCGAGGTCGCGGGGGCGCAGCCGCTCGCCCATGTCGCCGCCTCTCGCCCGGGGTGGTTCAGATGTCGTTCAGGGTCGCGTGGGATTCTTCCAGACATGCTGCGCACTCTCCGCTTCCGCGACCATCCTCACCGTCGCGATGCTCGGCCTGACCGCCTGCGGCGACGGCGACAGCGGCGGCGGGGGCGCAGCCCGACGACGCCCGTGACGATCGCCGTGACGTTCGACGGTGACACCGTCACCCCCAACGGCGAGCGGGTGAAGGTCGCCACCGGGCAGCCGGTCGAGCTCGACGTGACGGCCGATGCTCCCGGCGAGATCCACGTGCACAGCGACCCCGAGCAGGAGCTCGAGTACGACGCCGGCACGACGACGGTCGAGATCGCGCCGATCGACCAGCCCGGGGTCGTCGACGTCGAGTCGCACACCCTCGACGCGGTGATCGTCCAGCTCGAAGTGAGCTGAGGTGGTCCCGGGCGGCCTCCCCAGCAACTTCCTGGGCCACGGGATCGGCGGGGCCAAGGACCTGCCCGTACCGCCCGAGCTGGCGATCGTCGGCGCGGTGGCGGCGCTGGCGGTCTCCTTCGTGGTGCTGGCGCTGGCCTGGCGGGAGCCCCGCTACGACGGCCACCCGACGGGCCGGCCGGCCCGCCGGCGTGGCTGTCGTCGCTGACGGGGTCGCCGGCTGGCACATCGCCATGCGGACCATCGGCATGCTGTTCTTCGGCTTCGGCGCCTTCGCGGCGATGTTCGGCCAGGACCTGCTGACCAACCCGATGTTCGGGATGTTCTACGTCTGGTGGTGGGTGGGCCTGCCGGTCGCGTCCCTCTTCCTCGGGCCCGTCTGGCGGGCGGTCAGCCCGGTCCGCACCATCAACGCGGGAGTCGCCAGGCTGACGCGGCGACCCCGACCGCGGCGTCTTCGACTACCCCGAGCGGCTCGGCTACTGGCCCGCGGCCGTCGGGCCTGTTCGCGTTCGCCTGGATCGAGCTGGTCTACCCGCACGGCACCGAGCTGGGGCCGGTCCGGCTGTGGTGCGCGGTGTACGTCGGGGTGATGCTCATCGGCGGCGCGCTCTACGGCAGCACGTTCTACGAGAAGGCCGACCCGTTCGAGGTCTACTCCTCGCTGATGGGCAAGCTGTCGATCTGGGGCAAGCCGGCGACCCCGCGACGGGCGCCGGGCCCGGCAGGCTGCTGTCCGCAGCCCGCTGGCCAACCTCTCGACCGTCGTGGCCCGGCCCGGCCTGGTCGGGGTGGTGGCGGTGCTCTTCGGCAGCACGGCCTACGACTCCTTCCGCGACTCCTCGCCCTGGGTGCAGCTCATCCAGGCCAGCGCCGTCTCGCCGTACCTGCTCAACAACCTGGCCCTGCTGGGGTTCTGCCTCGCGGTCGGGCTGGTGTTCATGGCCGGCACCATGGCGACCGGCGTCGGCCCGGGACCCGCGCAGCGCCCTGCCGGACCTCTTCGCGCACTCGATCGTGCCGATCGTGGCGGGGTACATCATCGCCCACTACCTCACCTACCTGGTCGAGGTCGGCCAGCAGACCCTGATCCTCGCCAGCGACCCGCTCACCAACGGCAGCAACCTCTTCGGCACCGCGGACTGGAGCGTCGAACTACGCGATCTCCTACCACCCGACCGCGCTGGCGACCACCAAGGTGCTGGCGGTCGTGCTGGGCCACGTGGTCGCCGTGGTCGCCGCCCACGACCGGGCTCTCACCGTGCTGCCGGAGAAGCACCAGGTCACCGGGCAGCTGCCCCTGCTCTTCGCGATGGTGGCCTTCACGATCGGTGGGCTCTACCTGCTCTTCGCGGCCTGACCCGCGCCCCGGCGCGACGCTGGGAGACCCGGGTGGCGGGGGCCAGGGCATCGACCACGTCCCCGACGGCCCGGCCGAGCGGGGACTCCCCCACCTCGGACAGGGTCCGTCCGGCGACGAGGGCGCGGTCCACCGTGGGCCGGTCGTCGGGCAGGAAGTGCAGTCCGGCCAGCCGGGTGAAGCCCTCGACCATGCCGGCCACGTCCTTCTCGGACCAGCCGAGCGAGGGGCGCATCCGGTTGACGACGACGCGCACCGGAGCCCCGTCCGTGACCTCGCGGACCTCGACCAGGGCCCGGGCCAGCCGGGACAGGCCGACCGGGTCCGCGGAGCCGACGACCACGACCTCGTCGGCCTCGGTCACCGCGGCCAGCGTCATCTGGTTGCGCGGCGGCCGCGACCCGAACTCCCCCGACGGGTCGGTCTCGAGGCTGAAGCCGGTGTCCACGACCACGTCGCCGTGGGCCGCCGCGACCTCGAGCAGGTGCTCGACGGCCCCGGCCGCACCTCGACCCACCGGTCCGCACGCGGCAGCCCGGTCACCACCGTGAGGTGGTCGCCCACCGCCCGCTGCACGGTGCCGAACCTCGCCTCCAACGCGCCGCTGCTCGCCAGCCGGGCCGCGGCGAGCAGGCCCGAGACCTCGTCGAGGACGCCCAGCTGCTGGGCGACGGCGCCGCCGTAGGGGTCGGCGTCCACGAGCGTCGTACGGCGTCCTCGGGCGGCCAGCTCCGCGGCCACGGACACGGCCACGGTGGTCCGCCCGGGCGCGCCGGCCGGCCCCCAGACCGCGACGACGCGGCCGCCGGCCGAGGGCGGCCGCTCGCTCGCCAGCGGGTCGGGCACGACCGTGTCGACGTCCGCGGCGGGATCCGCCGCCTGGACGGCGGCGGGCAGCAGGTCGAGCTCGTCGTCGGCGACGGTGGCGGTGAGGCCCGCCCGCGCCGCGCGCAGCGCCGGCCCGTCGGCCAGGTCCGCGGGCACGACCGCCACCGGCCGGACCTGGAAGCGGCGCAGGTGGTCGACGGCCGCCTGGTCGAGGCCGGGCGCCTCGAGCGCGACCACCGCGACGTCGGCCTGGCCGGCCGACGCCGCGGCGAGCAGGTCGGGCACGTCGACGCAGCGGCGGAGCACCACCACGCCAGGGTCGCGGTCGAGCAGCGCCAGCGCCCGCGACTCCCACGTGGCGCCGGAGGCCAGGATCAGCACCACGACCACGTCGGTCACGACCTCAGCCCCGCCGGACGACCGTCACGACGGGGCTCGTCGATGCCGCCGTAGGCCTCGAAGTAGCGACTGGTGTCGTCGCCGCTGACCCCGAGCACCAGCTGCCGCTTGCCCGAGGCGGCGAACCCCTCGTCCAGCGACGAGGCGGAGACCACCGTGACCCGGTGAGCACCGGCGCGCAGCGGGAGGCGCACCGGCCGCCACCAGAAGGCAGCACGTAGACGTCGACGACCGAGCCCGCCGCCACCGTCGGCGGGACCTGCTCCGCGTCCACGGCCACGGGCAGCTGGAGCAGCCCCTCGTCGCCGGGCGGCCCGACCGCCGCGCGCGGCAGCAGCTCGCCGGCGCCCACCCCGCGCAGCAGCTGCAGGTCGGCCGGGACGGCCGCGTCGGCGTCGAAGTAGTGGTCGAGGTCGCCCGCCTCGGCGAACCGCACCTGCCGGACCACCAGGTCCGCGGAGGTGACGGTGTCGCCCGCGCCCATGTCGCGGCCCACGGCCCAGACCCCCACCGAGTCGTCGGCCGAGGCCAGCAGCCGCGCGCCGGCGACCACCGAGATCGCGACGATCAGCACCCCGACCCACAGCCGTGGGTCCCGCCAGCCGGGCCGGGTCACCCGCGCGGCGGCCGGGACGGCCGGGCGGACCGCGGACGGGGCGGTCTGGTGCAGCGATGAGGGTATGGCGGAGCTCCCGAGATTCCTGCTCACCGGGCCATCATGCCCGCGGTCCGGCTCCACGGACAGGCGTCCATCCACAGGCACGGGCGGCCCTGGGCCGACCGCCGGTCGGGAGTGCGACGATGACCGCATGGTCGCAGCACCGCCGGGGGCACCGGGCGCCCCGGCACCAGGACCCCGCTTCCTCACCCTCACCGACGTGGCCGAGATCCTCAACACCTCGAGCGCCCAGGTCTACGCGCTGGTGCGACGCGGCGAGCTGAAGGCCATCAAGATCGGCGGCCGGGGGCAGTGGCGGGTGGAGTCCACCGAGCTCGAGGCGTTCATCCAGCGGATGTACCGCCAGACCGAGACCTTCATCGACGAGCACCCGTTCGAGGACGCCGACGACGACAAGGACCCCGTCGGCGGACTAGGCCGTGGAGTGCGGTTCAGCCGACCTCGGAGCCGAGGGTCACCGTCACGGTGAGCTCCTCGTCGCCCCGGGTGAGCGCCAGGTCAACGTCCTCGCCCGGGCGGTGCGACCGGATGGCCACGATCAGCGCGATCCCGTCGCTGACGCGGGTGCCGTCCAGCTCGGTGACGACGTCGCCCTTCTCGAGGCCGGCGTCGTCCGCGGGCGTGCCCGGAGACCACCTCGCTGATCTCGGCGCCCTTGTCCGAGCCGGTGGAACCGGTGACGACCTTGGCCCCGATGACCGGGTAGCGGGCCTCGCCGGTCCGGAGGATCTGGTCGGCGGTGAGCTTGACCTGCTCGACCGGGATCGCGAAGCCGACGCCGATGTTGCCGGCCTCTCCCTGCGCCGTACCCCGCCGTGGTCGCGATGGCGGAGTTCACGCCGACCACCTGGCCCCGGAGGTTGACCAGCGGACCGCCGGAGTTGCCGGGGTTGATCGCCGCGTCGGTCTGCACGGCGTTGATGTAGGACAGCTCGTCGTTCGAGTTGCCGGTGGTCACCGGCCGGTTGAGCGCGCTGACGATGCCCGAGGTCACCGTCGAGCTGAGGCCCAGCGGGGACCCGAAGGCGACCACGGCGTCCCCGACGCGCAGCTGTTGCGAGGCACCGAGCGAGGCCGGCGGCAGGTCCGGCCCGTCGGCGACGTAGAGGACGGCGAGGTCGTAGGTCGGGCTGCGACCGACCACGGTGGCGGTGTAGCGGTTGCCGTCCTGGTCGACGACCGCGATCGGCCCGTCGTTCTGGGCGGCGTCGGCGACCACGTGGTTGTTGGTGACGAAGTGGCCGCTGGTGTCGAGCGCGAAGCCGGAGCCGGTCGCGCCGTCGTCCTGCCCCTGGTACTGCGCGACGATCTGCACGGTGCTCGGCAGCACCTGCTCCGCGACGGCCGCCACCGAGCCGTTCTCCGCGGGCAGCGGCGCCTGCGAGACGGCTCCGGCCCCGACCAGCCCGCCGGCCACCAGGCCGTCGGAGTCGGACGAGGACGACCAGCGCTCGTAGGCCGCCCCGCCGAAGGCCCCGCCGAGGGTGCCGACGACCAGGGCCAGCGCACAGACGGCCGGCCACACCCAGCGCGAGACCCGGCCGCGTTCGACGCGGTGCCGGGTCGGCGCGGCGGCGTATGCCGGCATCGGCTGGGTGCCCGGCGGCGGGAAGCCCTGCTGCGGCCCGGACGGCTGTTGCGGCGACCCGACGGCGCCGTAGCTCCCGGGCCAGGGCGGCGGCTCGGTGGGTTGGGGCTCGGTGCGGGCCTCGGTCTGGGCCTCGGTCTGGGCGTCGGACAAGAACTCAGAGGAGGCGTACTGCCGCGGTGGCGGCTGGGTCGTCGGCGGCACCCAGGACGGCTCGCCGGCGCCGGTCGACAACGGCCGGGTGTCCTCGACGTCGCCGCGGTCCTCGGGTGACCCGTCCCCCGGGTCCGAGAACGGCCAGTGCGAGGGCTCGTCCGGGCGGTCGGTCACGCCCCCATCTTCTCCCAGGGCAGCAAGCGGCCGGTCGGCGGGAGCCGCTCGCGTCGATCCGGGTCAGCGCGCGCGGCGGGAGGCGGTGGGCAGCACGCTCGGCAGCGAGGTGCTGCTGAACGGGCCCGGCCCGGGCACGTTGGTCACCGGCGCCCGACGGTCGAAGGCGGGCGCGTTGGCCGGTGCGGCACCCAGGGCCAGCACGCTGAGCACCGCCACTCCTGCCGCCCCGCCGCCGATCATGACGAGGCTGCCGCGGCGCGGCTTGCTGCTCATGGCCAGCAGGGCGTCGCCCGGAGGCAGCCCGGCGTGCGCACCCATCAGGGCGTCCTTGAGCCGGTCGGAGGCCGGCGCGTCACCGAACGACAGCCCGGCCAGTCGCGTCTTCACCCAGCCCTCGCGCTCGACCGCGTCACGACAGAAGTGGCAGGACAGCACGTGCTCCCAGGCCCGGTCCGCCTCGTCCTGCGGCAGCTGGCCGTCGAGCAACGCGCTGACCCGGGTGCCGAGGTGGCCGCCGATCATGCGAGGCCGCCGGAGAGTCGGGAAGTAGGCACGGGCGTCGCGGGGCCGGCGTAGCGCTCCCGGCCGCCCGTCGGGGCCCGGTGGGCCAGCGCCTCGCGGAGCATGGCCCGGCCTCGGTGGATGCGCGAGCGGACGGTGCCGAGCTTGGCGTCCATGATGTCGGCGATCTCCTGGTAGGAGAGGCCCTCGACGTCGCACAGCACGACGGCCGCGCGGAACTCGGGAGGCAGGCTGGCCAGCGCGAGCTCGACGTCGTCGTCGAAGGTGCGGTCGGCGTACGCCGCGTCGGGCGCCGCGCTCGCGCTGGTCAGTCGGTCGGCCCGCTCGTCCGAGAGAGCGTCGAACCGGATGCGCTGCTTGCGCCGCGCCCCGTCCAGGAAGAGGTTGGTGGTGATCCGGTGCAGCCAGCCCTCGAAGGTGCCGGGCGTGTAGGTGGAGAGGCTGCGGAAGACCCGGACGAACACCTCTTGGGTGAGGTCCTCGGCGTCGGGCCGGTTGCCGGTCAGGCGGTAGGAGAGCCGGAAGACGCGGTCCGAGTGCTGCGCGACGATCTCGTCCCAGGTGGGGACGGCATCGGGGGTGGTCTCCACTCGGGTCTCCTCCCCTCGATCGTCAGGGGGCCTGCGTGTGCCGAACAGCGGTGGTCACTCCTCACGGTAGGGATCGGCTCCTGAGAGGAACCTGATAGCGGCTGGCTCTCTCGCTCACCTTCTGGGCTGACAACGATCCGCGAGGGCCCGGTGTTCCCCTCCGCCCGAAGGCTCGACGGGCGCTAGGGTCGCGCCATGGTGACCAGTCCTCCCAAGCCGGCGACCTGGACCTATGCGGAGACGTACGTCCCCGAGGACGAGGTGATCGCCGCCGCGCGGGGCCGGGCCGAGGAGGTGGGCGTGGCCCCGATCGGCTCCGGCGGGGGTGCCGCCCTCCGGTTCCTGGCCTCGGTGCTCGACGCCCGCGCCGTGGTCGAGATCGGCACCGGCACCGGCGTCTCGGGCGTGTGGCTGTTGCGCGGCATGCGCGGCGACGGCGTGCTCACCACCGTGGACATCGAGGCCGAGCACCAGCGGCTGGCGCGCGAGACCTACAACGAGGCCGGCGTCGCCCAGCAACGGGTGCGCACCATCGCCGGCGCGGCCCTCGACGTGCTGCCGCGGCTCACCGACGGGCACTACGACCTGGTCTTCGCCGACGGCGACAAGGTCGAGTACGGCGCCTACCTCAAGGAAGCGCTGCGGTTGCTGCGCCCCGGCGGCGTGGTGGCCTTCGACAACGCGCTGTGGCACGACCGTGTCGCCGACCCGGCCCAGCGTGACGAGGAGACCGTGGCCATCCGCGAGCTCTGCCGCGAGGTCGCCGAGCACGATCAGCTCGTGCCGCTCCTGCTGCCCGTCGGCGACGGGCTGCTGGTGGCCAAGAAGGAGTGGGCGCCCGAGTCGGACTGATCCGGGAGGCGCCACAGGGACCATCCCGCGACCGCCCAGGCGAACATCATCGGCCACATGCCGAGGGCCTGCGTCGAGATCGCGACCAGGCCGATGGACAGGGGCAGCTCGAAGGCCAGCACCCACCCGGTGAGGCGAGGACGGAAGCCTCCCCGGATCAGCCCGATGCCGAGCAGCACGTTGCCCACGGAGCTGAGCAGCAGCGAGGGGATGGTGACGGCCAGGAAGACCAGGTCGAGGTTGGCGACCCAGTACGTGAAGAAGAGCGAGACGGCGGTCAGGGCGTAACCGGCCAGGGCGACCCGCCAGCCCCAGCGCTCGGCCCAGCGTTGGTGTTCGGGGCGCCGGCTCCGCACGGCCAGCGCGCAGGCGATCACGGCGAGGACCGCGAACACGTAGAACTTGCCGTAGGACTCGTAGACGGTGTCGGGAGAACGCCCAGTCGACGAGCGGACGGGCCGCGTCCATCGCGGGATGGGCCCACCAGGCGGCGAGCGGGTTGTCGTAGTCGGAGAGTCCGTCGTCGGTGCGCATGCGGGCGAGTGCGTTGAGCGGCGCGAGGACGATGCTGGCGAACGCCAGGACGACCGCGGCCAGTCCGGCCCGGCGGCAGTAGGTGTCTGTCATGCGGCGAAGGTAGGAGCTGACCACCCGGATCGCGTCGGCGTGCGAGGACCGTGCGCGTCCACCCTGGGGTGGACGTCGTGCGCCGGCGGGTCGGCGTACCCTCACGCTGCATGGAGCGGGGGTGGACGGGCGCCTGGCCCACCCGGACAGACCTCGGGCTGCCGATGGCCCTGGCCGTGCTCGGGGTCGCCGAGGTGCTGTTCACGGACGTGCCCCGCGTGCCGGCCGCAGCGACGACGTTGGTGGCGTGCGCCCTGCTCGTCGGCAGGCGCCGGCTACCGGCGACGCTGGCGACCGCGGCTTGCCTCGTCATCGTCCTGCAGGGCTGGCTGGGAGTCGACGAGGAGGACCTCGTCATCCCGCTGATGATCATCTTCGCGGGCTGCTACGCGCTCGGGCGGCACGCCGACACCGTCCCGGGCGTCATCGGTCTCGTGCTGGTGGACACGGCGGTCCACGTGGAGTCGGGATGGGCCGTCCCCGCCGCCCAGGACGTCCTCTGGGTCGGGGTGCTGACGGTCGGGCCCTGGCTGTTCGGCCGGCTGGTCCGTTCGCACGCCCGCGCCAACGACGAGCTCGCGGACCAGGGTCGGCGTCTGGTGGAGGAGCAGCGCCAGCTCGCGGAACGGGCGGTGGCCGACGAGCGCCGCCGGATCGCTCGGGAGCTGCACGACATCATCGCCCACTCGCTCAGCGTGATGGTCGTCCAGGCCGGGGCGGCCGAGTCGGCGCTGCGGACGCACCCGGACACGGCCGAGCGGGGACTGCAGGAGATCCAGCGGGCCGGCCGCGCCGCGCTCGCCGAGACCGGGCGCCTGCTGCACCTGCTGCGGGACATCGACGAACCGGACCTGTCGCCCCCGCCGTCGGCCGCGCAGCTCCCCGAGCTCGTGGACGTCTTCCGGGCTGCCGGACTCGACGTCGACCTGGTGCTCGACGGTTCCACGGACGGACTCCCGGCGGGCGTGGACCTCTCGGTCTACCGGATCGTGCAGGAAGGCTTGACCAACGTCCTCAAGCACGCACCGGGTGCAGCGGTGCGGGTCGGCTACCACCGTCACCCCGACGGCATCGACATCGACCTGCGGAGCGGGCGCGGTCGTCCTCGACCGCACGTGCAGCCGGAGACCGCATCCACGGGCCGGGGGCTCGTCGGCATGCGCGAACGGGTCGCGGTCTTCGGCGGCGACCTCGATGCCACCACGACCGACGACGGTGGCTACGTCGTGCGGGCGCGGCTCCCCGTCGTCGTGACCGCGTGAGGCGAAAGGAAAGTCCGTGACCACCGTCGTGCTGGCCGACGACCAGGAGCTGATCCGGGTCGGCCTGAGGGTGATGCTCGAGGCGGGCGGCATCGACGTGGTCGCCGAAGCAGGTGACGGCCGGGCCGCCGTGAGCGCCTGCCGCCGGCACCGGCCCGACGTGGTGCTGATGGACATCCGGATGCCGGTGCTCGACGGCATCGCCGCCACCGCGGAGATCGCCGCGACCGACCTACCGACTCGGGTGCTCGTGCTCACGACGTACGACGTCGACGACCTGGTCTACCGGGCGCTCCGGGCCGGGGCCGACGGGTTCCTGCTCAAGAGCACGCCTGCGGAGCGGCTGGTCGAGGGCGTCCGGCTCGTGGCGGACGGCGAGGCCCTCTTGTCGCCGTCGCTGACCAGACGTCTCATCGAGCAGCACGTCGACCGGCCAGCGCCGGACGGGTCCCAGCGCGTGCTCGCCGGCCTGACCTCGCGCGAGCGCGACGTGCTGCAGCTGGTCGCGCGCGGCCACTCGAACGCCGAGATCGCCGGCGAGCTCGTACGTCTCGGAGACCACCGTCAAGACGCACGTCAACCGGATGTTCGCCAAGCTGGGCCTGCAGAACCGTGTCCAGGCCGTGGTGCTCGCCTACGAGTGCGGGCTCGTGGTGCCCGGGCGGAGCCTTCAGTAGCGCGGCGCGGCCGCGAACGACTCGCCTCCCTCGGCGACCGCGACCACCTCGCAGGGCTCGATCAGGACCGGTGGGGAGCCGATGATCTGCGAGCCCGGGGACTCGGCGGCGCCGGCCGTGAAGGTCTCCTGGAACGCCGCCCTGGTTTCGTCGGAGGTGAAGACGTAGCAGCCCTCGAACCACTCCCCCGGCCGCATCCTCCAGGTCTTGAACCGCAAGCCGGGCATGCCGGTGAAGCGGGCGTGCGAGGTGTCCGCGACGTACGTCGCGAGCTCGGCCTCGACCCCCGCCGGGGCGTCGGCGAGTGACCAGCGGACGGTGAGGGCGTGCATGGTCAGCGGATCCCTTCGAGCGGGTCGGGCTGGCCGAGCCAGGCCAGCAGGGCACGGGCGCCGAAGCCGGTGGGGCCGGCGCTCCACTCGAAGCTGTCGACGGGCGAGTCGCCGACCGACGCGATGTCGAGGTGGGCCCACGGCACCCGGCCGACGAAGTGCTGGAGGAACAGGGCGGCCGTGATCGAGCCCGCGCCGCCGGCCGCGTTGTCCGCGTCGGCGATCTTGGAGGACAGCTTGTCCTCGTAGTCGCTGACCAGCGGGAAGCGCCACATCGGCTCGCCCGACGCCTCGCCGGCCTCGAAGATGGCGGAGGCGAGCGCCTCGTCGTTGGCGAAGTAGCCGCCGACCTGCTGGCCGAGGGCGACCTTCATCGAGCCCGTCAGCGTGGCGATGTCGACCAGGGCCGCGGGGTCCAGCTTGTCGACGGCGTAGGCCAACGCGTCGGCCATCACCAGTCGCCCCTCGGCGTCGGTGTTGGTCACCTCGCTGGTGCGGCCGCCGTAGTGGCGCGAGCACGTCGCCGGGTCGCATCGAGTCGGCGCCGACGGAGTTCTCGGCCGCCGCGATCAGGCCGGTGACCCGGACCGGGCAGCCGACCGCGGCCAGTGCGCCGAGGACGGAGATGACGACCCCGCCGCCGGTCATGTCGCGCTTCATCGTGGTCATCGACTCGGCGGGCTTGATCGACAGGCCACCGGAGTCGAAGGTGATGCCCTTGCCGACGAGCACCACGCGCGGGGTCCTGGAACCGGCTCGGCCGACGAGGTGCTCGGGGTGTAGTCGAGGCGGATCAGGCAGGACGGGTTGGCGGAGCCGCGGCCGACTCCCACGATGCCGCCGAAGCCGTCCTTCTCGAGCTTGGCCTCGTCCCAGACGGTCACCTTGAGGCCGGCCTCGTCCGCGAGCGCCACGGCCTGGTCGGCCAGCCAGCGCGGGCTCTTGAGGTTGGCGGGCACCGTGGCCAGCACCCGGGCCCGCCAGCCCGCGCCGCCCACTGCGACCGCGCGCCGCAGCGCGCCGTCGGTCGCCTCGTCGGTCGGGCTGTCGGCCAGCACCACGCTGGGGACCGGGTGGTGCGCGGGCCGTCCGAACGCCAGTGGAAGCCGAACGAGCCGAGCATGGTGCCGACCACGAAGGGCTCCAGCCCCTCGGACCCGACGACGCTCGGGATGCTCGTGGCCACGCCGCTGCGGTCGAGCACCGCCCGCGCCATCGCCGCCCCGGCGCGGCGCAGGTCGGTCGCGCCGGCAGCGCCGACGCCGACGAGCAGCACCATGGTGAGATCGGGGTTGTCGGGGATGCCGCCGGGCACCGGGATGCTGGTGACCTCCCCGCCCGTCCGGTCGCCCGCGCGATCTCGCACGCGCCGAGGAGGTCGATCCCCGAGCGGTCGGCCAGGGCGTCGGCGCCAGGGCCGAGGAGCACCCCCGCCTCGGGTCCTTCGGACGGGTCGGCCGGAAGCACCGGGAGCGCGACCACGTCGACCCCGCGCAGGGCGTGCGGCAGCGCACCGCTCAACGCGAACTGGGGGGGCGAGACCTGGGGTGGAAGGGTCGGAGTCGAGGGGCCTGGACGTCTGCTCGCCATCGGGCTCAGCCGACGACGTCCTTGAGTGCATCGCCGAGGGCGCCGGCCTCTTCGGCGTTCAGCTCGACGACCAGGCGGCCGCCACCTTCGAGCGGGACGCGCATCACGATGCCGCGTCCTTCCTTGGTGACCTCCAGCGGACCGTCGCCTGTCCGCGGCTTCATTGCCGCCATCCGGCACCTCTTCCTGATGTGTTGCTCCTGGCTGCGCTGCTGCGCCTAGACCATTATCCCCTATCGACCCCGGTCGGTGCGGCGCGGCCCGCTTCGGCGGCGGGGCTGTCCGGACCGGTGCGGCAGACTCGGAGTCATGCATGCCCGCTCGGCGCTGTTCGACGTGTACGGCGACCATCTGCGTTCCCGGGGCAACCAGGCCCCGTCGCGGCCCTGGTCCGACTGCTCGCGCCCGTGGGCATCGGGGCTCCTGCGGTGCGGACGGCCGTCTCGCGGATGGTGTCCCAGGGCTGGCTGACGCCGGTCACGTTGCAGGTCGGTCCGGGCTACCGCGCCACCGACGAGGCCGTGCGCCGACTGGCCGACACGGCGGACCGGGTCTACCGACGGGGCACGCCGGCGTGGGACGGCCGGTGGCGGCTCGCGTTCGTCGACGCGCCCCGGGACCGCAGCGCCCGCACCCGGCTGCGCGCGGAGCTCGGGTTCCTGGGGCTGGCCGAGTACGCACCGGGCGTCTGGGTGACCCCGTGGCCCCGGGACGTCCGACCGGCGGTGGAGCGCGCCGGCGGTTCGCTGCGCACCGCGGTCGCGGAGACCTTCGAGGTGGACCCCGCCGGGGCTTGGGACCTGCCGTCGCTCGGGTCGGCGTACGCCGACTGGGCCGCGGCCGCCGACCGGCTCGTCGACACCGAGCTCCGCCGCCACGAGGACGAGGACGAGGCGATGTTCGCCGCGCGCTTCCACCTCGTGCACGAGTGGCGCAAGTTCCTCTTCGCGGACCCCGGCCTGCCCACCGACCTGCTGCCGGAGCGGTGGCCCGGACGGGTGGCGGAGGACCTGTTCCACGACGAGGCGACCCGGCTCGAGCCGGGGCGACGCGGTTCCTCGTGCGCTGCCTGGCCGGGTGAGCCGCGGCGTACGGCAGGATGGATCGTCATGAGCGATCCCGTGCTGCTCGACGTCTCCGACGGCGTCGCGACCATCACCTTCAACCGCCCCGACGCGATGAACAGCCTCGACGTCGCCACCAAGGTCGCGCTGCTCGACGCCGTCCGACGGTCGCCGACGACCCGGCGGCCAGGTGCGTCGTGCTGACCGGGACCGGCCGCGCCTTCTGCGTCGGCCAGGACCTCAAGCAGCACATCGAGATCCTCGGGAGCGAGGAGCGCGACCAGCTGTTCCGGACCGTCGACGAGCACTACAACCCGATCGTCTCGACGCTGGCCGGCATGGCCAAGCCGGTCGTCGCCGCGGTCAACGGCGTGGCCGCCGGGGCCGGCGCCTCGCTCGCCTTCGCGTGCGACCTGCGCATCGTCGCCGACACGGCCGGGTTCAACCTGGCCTTCGCCGGCGTCGCGCTGTCCTGCGACACCGGCTCGTCGTTCACGCTCCAGCGACTCGTCGGGCAGGCCAAGGCCATCGAGCTGCTCTATCAGCCGCGCACCATCAAGGCGGACGAGGCGCTGGCCCTGGGGCTCGCGACCCGCGTCGTCCCCGCCGAGGCGTTCGCCGGCGAGGTCGCCGCGCTGGCCTCCGCCTGGCCGCCGGGCCGACCGTCGCCTTCGGCGCGATGCGCCGTCGGTCGCCTACGCCGCGGGCCACAGCTTCGCCGAGGCCCTCGCCTTCGAGTCCGAGATGATGACCCTCACCGGCGCCACCGAGGACCACTCCGCCGCCGTGCACGCCTTCGTGAACAAGGAGAAGCCGGTCTTCGAGGGGCGCTGAACCCGGGCAGAACACCCGGTCGACCGGGTGTCCCGACCCTTCGTGACCGTTGCAACCGTCACGAACGGTCAGGAACGACACCGAAGTTCGCGTACCTCCGGCTGGTGCGCCCTACGGGACGACCTCGACGTGGTTGGTGCCGCGCCAGGCGTCGAAGATCCGCAGCACCTGACCGGGCGCCGTCCGCGTCATCAGGCGGCGCGGCGGCCGCGCGCCGTACTCGACGGTCAGGGCGAAGCCCGGGTAGCGGTCGTTGTACCAGCCGGTCATCGTGCCGTGGCACACGCCGCCGCAGTCGAGCGTGGTGGTCGGCAGGCCGAGGATGTGGGCCACCCGGTGCGCGAACGCCGGCCGCTCGACGGCCACGTCCACCCCGTGCAGGGGCTGGTGGAAGCTGAGCACCCAGTCCGGACGTACCTTCCGCAGGAAGCCCATCATCGCCCGGGTCTCGGGCTCGGAGGCGGGGCCGGGGCCGGAGTAGTAGGAGCCGGTCAGCGGCGCCCAGTGGTAGGGGTAGTTGCGGTTGAGGTCGACGCCGTGGGCGTTGCGGCGCGAGCCGCGGGCCAGGCCGTCGGGGTTGTACGCCGGCACCACCCACAGGTCGATGCCGTGCACGCTCTTGCCGTCGCGCAGGGTGCGCAGGATCGCGGTGGGCGCCGGCTCGTTGCCGTGCATCCCGGCGATCAGCACGACCTTGGGCTGGTGGGGTCTCGCCGAGGTGCCAGGCCACGATCGGGCGGCCGGCGACGTGTGGCCGATGACGCGGTGCGCGTACGCCGCGCGCACCGGCCGCGCCTCGGAGGGCGAGCCCCGGGGCGGGGCGCCCACGACGACCAGGCCGCCCACGAGGGCGGCCAGGGCGTGAGGGTCAGCGCGACACGTAGTACCACGTGAACACCAGCACCCCCACCAGCATCCCGACGTGTGCCAGCACCGAGAGCCCGGGTCCGTCCGACCAGCTGTCCTCACCCCCGCCCGACGCGTGCCGGCCGCGGCTGGGCAGCCAGCGCAGCAGGATGAGGAGTCCGGCGAGGGCCGTCAGCCACCAGCACGCCAGCGCGACCACACCGACCAGGTCGTTGCTCCCACCAGGTACACCACCCAGCCGACGAGCGCGAGCACGCCGAAGAACGTGTGCACGTTGAGGATCCCGTGACCGACGTGGTGGCGTCCGCCCGCGGAGTCCTTGCTCAGCCGCAGTCGGGTGAGCACCACGACGACCGCCGCGAGAGCGGTCAGCACGTAGACGACGTACTCGGGTTTCACGGCCAGCAGTCTGCCTCACCCGGAGGGCGTGGTCGTTCCGGGATCGTCGCCACCGCCCGGCGCGTCGTCGTGCTCGTCGGCCTCGTCGGCCTCGAGCTCCCCGGCCAGCCGGTCGAGCAGCGCGTCCACCTCCGACATCCGGTAGCCGCGGAAGGCCAGCGAGAACCGCACCCGGCGCAGGTCCTCCGGCGCGAGCCGGACGTCGCGCGGGACCGTGACGTCGGGGCGGTCGTCGTACGCCGGCGTCATCGGCGATCCTCGGCCCGCCGCCACGACGGCGATCGCCGCCCATGGCCAGCACGAGCAGCACCGCGAAGAGCCACATCATCGGCTCGCTCACCCGTGGGCCCGCCGTTCCTCCCGGGACGCGACCATCAGCGCGACCGCCTCGTCGACGTCGTCGGTGAGGTGCAGCATGTCGAGGTCGGACTGCCTGATCGTGCCGCGGTCCAGGGCGGTGTCCCGCAGCCAGTCGATCAGGCCCGACCAGTAGTCGACGCCCAGCAGCACGACCGGGAACGACGTCACCTTGCCGGTCTGCGCCAGGGTCAGCGCCTCGAACAGCTCGTCCAGGGTGCCGAGGCCGCCGGGCAGCACGATGAAGCCCTGGGAGTACTTCATGAACATCGTCTTGCGCGCGAAGAAGTAGCGGAAGTTGATGCCGACGTCGACCTACGGGTTGAGCCCGGACTCGAAGGGCAGCTCGATGCCGAGCCCGACGCTGACGCCGCCCGCCTCGCTGGCGCCCTTGTTGGCGGCCTCCATCGAGCCGGGGCCACCGCCGGTGATCACCGCGAAGTCGGCCTGCGCGAGCGCACCCCCGGTGCGCTCCGCCTGCTCGTACGTCGCGTCGCCGGGGCGGGTGCGCGCCGAGCCGAACACGGCGATCGCGGGCCCGAGCTCGGCCAGCGCGCCGAAGCCCTCGACGAACTCCGCCTGGATGCGGAGCACCCGCCACGTGTCGGTGTGCACCCAGTCCGAGGGCCCTCGAGAATCCAGCAGACGTTGGTCCGTGGTGCCCTCGTCGACCTGGTCGCGGCGCTGGATGACCGGACCCTTGGTCTTGCTCTTCACCACGGGCTCAGCCTCCCAGGCCACGGGTCGGGCCACTGGGTGGCGCAGCGGTGAGCCAGGTCTGCAGCACCGCCTCGCAGCGGTGCACCTGCTCGACGGGCACGAACTCCTCCTGCTTGTGCGCCAGCATCGGGTCGCCGGGCCCGAAGTTCACGGCCGGGATGCCGAGGGCGGAGAAGCGGGCGACGTCGGTCCACCCGAACTTCGGGTTCACCGCGCCGCCGACCGCGTCCACGAACTCCTTGGCGGCCGGCCGGTCCAGGCCCGGCAGCGCCCCGGGGCGCGAGTCGGTGACGGCGACCTCGAAGCCGGCGAAGAAGTCGCGTGACGTACGCCGCCGCGTCGGCCTCGCTGCGGTCCGGCGCGAAGCGGTAGTTGACCTGGACGGTGCACACGTCGGGCAGCACGTTGCCGGCGACCCCACCGGTGATGAACACGGCGTTGAGACCTTCGTGGTACTCCAGCCCGTCGATCACCGGCTTGCGTGCCTCGTAGGCGTTGAGCCGGTCCAGGATCTCGCCCGCCCGGTGGATGGCGTTGACGCCCATCCAGGAGCGGGCCGAGTGGGCGCGCTCGCCGCGTGCGGTGACGTCGACGCGCAGGGTCCCTGGCAGCCGCCCTCGATCACCGCGTCGGAGGGTTCCATCAGGATGGCGAAGTCGGCGGCGAGCAGGTCGGGGTCGCTCTGCGAGAGCAGGTGCAGCCCGTTGAACTCGCTCTCGATCTCCTCGGCCTCGTAGAAGAGGAAGGTCAGGTCGCGGTTGGGCTCGGGCACGGTGGCCGCGATCTTCAGCATCACCGCGACCCCGCCCTTCATGTCGCAGCTCCCGAGCCCCTAGGACCTCCCCGTCCCGGACGGCCGGCAGGTTGTCGTTGAGCGGCACCGTGTCGAGGTGCCCGGCGACGACCACCCGCTCCGCGCGGCCGAGGTCCGTGCGGGCCACCACCGTGTTGCCGTGCCGCGAGACGGTCGAGGTGCTCGAGCGGCCGCAGCGCTGCTTCCACCTCGTCGGCGATCCGCTTCTCGTTGTGGCTCACCGACTCGATGTTCACCAGCTGCTCGAGCAGGGTGACCGGGTCGGCGGAGAGGTCCAGGTCTGTCACGTCGTCATCCTGTCAGCCGAACGGTGGTCGAGCCGGGCGCCTCCGCCGCTCGTGGTCGAGGGGGGCGCCGGCCTCGAGCCCGCACGGTCGGCGCGCCGCTCACAGGATCTCGTGACGGCGCTGCGCGACCTCCTCGATCAACGTCAGGCGCGCGACCGATGACCGGGTGCTCGACGTCGGAGACCTCCACGTCGAGCGAGGTCGCGAGGGTCTCCGCCGCGATCAGGTCGCGGTGGGCGGGGCAGCGGCCGCCACCTCGGAGGTGGCCGCGATCGTCAGCGCGATCCGGTCGGAGACGTCCAGCCCCGCGTCCCGACGGGCCTGCTGGACGGCACGGACGAGATCACGGGCCACGCCCTCGGCCTCGAGCTCGGGGGTGAGCGCGAGGTCGAGCACCACGAAGCCACCACGGGGCAGCATGCCCGTCGCCGCGCCGTCGCCGCCCCCCGCCACGGTGTCGAGGGTGTACTCGCCCTCCTGCAGCGCCAGCCCACCGGCCGTCACGCTGCCGTCGGCGGCCACGGACCAGTCGCCGGACTTCGCCGCCCGGATGGCGGTCTGCACGTCCTTGCCGAGCCGCGGACCAGCGGCCCGGGCGTTGACGGTCAGCCGCCGCGAGACGCCGTACGACGCCGCCTCGGGGTGGTCGGCGTCGAGCAGGCGCACGGACTTCACGTTGAGCTCGTCGGCCACGATCGGCTCGAAGCCGGCCAGGGTGTCGGCGCCCGTCACGACGATCGTCATCTCGGCGAGCGGCAGCCGGTTGCGGAGCCCGGCCCCCTTGCGCAGCGCGGACCCGGCCGAGCAGACCTCGCGGACCTGGTCCATCGCGGTGACCAGCGCGGCGTCGGCCGGCAGGTCGTCCGCCGACGGCCAGTCCGTCAGGTGCACCGACCGCTCGCCGGTGAGGCCGCGCCAGATCTCCTCCGTCGTCAGCGGCAGCAGCGGGGCGGCGCAGCGCACCACCGTCTCGAGCACCGTGTAGAGGGTGTCGAAGGCGGCCTCGTCGACGTTGCCCTCGGCGGCCCAGAAACGCTCGCGCGAGCGCCGGATGTACCAGTTCGACAGCACGTCGAGGAACGTCCGCGTCGAGTCGCACGCGTTGGCGATCTCGTAGTTGTCGAGCTGACGCGTCATGTCCGCGACGTACTGGTGGGTCTTCGCGAGCAGGTAGCGGTCGAGCGGGTCCTCCGAGTCGGTGCGGCGCCGCGCGGTGTGGCCGGCGGCGTTGGCGTAGAGCGCGAAGAAGTACCAGCAGTTCCAGAGCGGGATCAGCACCTGCCGGACGCCCTCGCGGATGTTGCGCTCGGTGACGATCAGGTTGCCGCCGCGCAGGATCGGGCTGGACATCAGGAACCAGCGCATCGCGTCGGCCCCGTCGCGGTCGAAGACCTCGCGGACGTCGGGGTAGTTGCGCAGCGACTTGCTCATCTTCTGGCCGTCGGAGCCGAGCACGATGCCGTGGCTGAGGCAGGTCTCGAAGGCCGGCCGCTCGAACAGCGCCGACGCGAGCACGTGCATCGTGTAGAACCAGCCGCGGGTCTGGCCGATGTACTCGACGATGAAGTCGCCCGGGAAGTGGTGCTCGAACCAGTCCGCGTTGTCGAACGGGTAGTGCACCTGGGCGAAGCTCATCGAGCCGGACTCGAACCAGCAGTCCATGACGTCGGTGACCCGACGCATCGTCGACCGCCGCCATCAATCGGTCGGGTCGTCGGGGTTGGGGCGGGTGAGCCGGTCGATGAACGGCCGGTGCAGGTCGTCGGGACGCACCCCGAAGTCGCGCTCGAGCTCGTCCAGCGAGCCGTAGACGTCGACGCGGGGGTACGCCGGGTCGTCGCTGCGCCAGACCGGGATCGGCGAGCCCCAGAACCGGTTGCGGGAGATCGACCAGTCGCGGGTGTTCTCCAGCCACCTGCCGAACTGGCCGTCCTTGATGTGCTCGGGCACCCACCGGATCTGCTGGTTGAGGTCGAGCATCCGGTCGCGGATCTTGGTCGTCGACACGAACCACGACGAGACGGCCATGTAGATCAGCGGCTCGCGGCAGCGCCAGCAGTGCGGGTAGGAGTGCTCGTAGGCCTCGCGGCGCAGCAGCACGGTGCCGGGGGTGACGCAGCCGGTCTCCCCGTCCCCTCGTCATCGCCTTGAGGTGCTCGATGATCGCGAGGTTGGCGTCGAAGACGTGCAGGCCGGCGTAGTCGTCGACGGGAGCGGTGAACTTCCCGTCCTTCGCCACCGGGATGACCGGCTCGATGCCCTCGCGGTCGGTGACGACCTTGTCCTCCTCGCCGAAGGCTCCGGCGGTGTGCACCAGCCCGGTGCCGTCCTCGGTGGTGACGATGTCCGCGTCGACCACGCGGAAGGCCTGCGGGTGACCGAGGTAGTAGGACATCGGTGGCGTGTAGGTGCTCTCCAGCAGGTCGGCGCCGGTGAACCGCGCCATGACCTCCGGGCTCCTCCCCGAGCTTCCTCCGCGTACGCCGCCAGCCGGGCCGCGGCGAGCAGGTACCGCTCCGTCGTACCGTGAACGTCGACTCCACGACCACGTAGTCGATGTCGCGGCCCACCATCACCGCGAGGTTGGCCGGGAGCGTCCAGGGGGTCGTCGTCCACACCAGCGCCAGCGCGCCCTCGGCCGGTCCGCTGGTGAGCCGCAGCCCGACCGTGACGGCCGGGTCGACGCGCTGCTGGTAGACGTCGTCGTCCATCCGCAGCTCGTGGTTGGACAGCGGGGTCTCGTCGTTCCAGCAGTAGGGCAGCACCCGGAAGCCCTCGTAGGCCAGGCCCTTCTCGTGGAGCTGCTTGAAGGCCCACATGACGCTCTCCATGTAGGTGAGGTCGAGGGTCTTGTAGTCGTTGTCGAAGTCGACCCAGCGCGCCTGACGGGTGACGTAGTCGCGCCACTCGGAGGTGTACTCGAAGACCGACTTGCGGCACTCGGCGTTGAACTTCTCGATGCCGAGGTCGAGGATCTCCTCGGTCGTCTTCAGGCCGAGCTGGCGCATCGCCTCGAGCTCGGCCGGCAGGCCGTGGGTGTCCCAGCCGAAGCGCCGCTCGACCCGGCGGCCACGCATCGTCTGGTAGCGCGGGACCAGGTCCTTGACGTAGCCGGTCAGCAGGTGGCCGTAGTGCGGCAGCCCGTTGGCGAAGGGCGGCCCGTCGTAGAAGACGAACTCGTTGGCGCCGTCCTCGCCCGCGTCGCGCTGCTCGACGCTCGCCCGGAAGGTGTCGTCGTCCGCCCAGTAGGCCAGCACGGCTTCCTCGATCTGCGGGAAGGACGGGCTCGACGGGACGCCGGCACCCTGCTCGTCGGCTGGGTCACCGGCTGGGTCACCGGTTGGGCCGGTGTGGGAGACCTTGGGGTAGGCCATGCGGTGCGCTCCTCGTGTCGGGTCCTGACACGAGGACGACTTCCGCCGCGGTACCACCTCGCTTGCCCTCCCGAAGATCTGGCCGGAGAGGGCCCCTTCATGACGGCTGTGACGGGCCTACCCGTCCGGTTCTACTGAGGATCCCGGCTGGTGACCGGCATCCCGTTCTTCCGGAGGCTCGCCGCTGATGACGGCTCGAACGCCTGTGCCGTCAGCGTACGGCGTACGTGCGGCGCGGACGAATCCATTGCGGCGGGACTCGGCGGGGACTCGCGGTTGACCGCTTCATCAAGGTAAGTGGGTGGACCTGCACTTCACCCGGCGTGCGTGCCGTGGGAAGTGACGCTTCGCCCACTTACCTTGATGAAACGTCCACCCCCGGCACGGGCAGACCGGTCAGAGACGGTCCATGTGGCCGCACGAGCTCATCAGGTGCGAGATCAGGACGGGGTGGTGTGCCGGCGAGGCCGGCTTGGCGTGGGGGGCGGCGGAGGCGGAGGCGCCCCAGCTGACGGTGGCCAGCAGGACGGCCGCGACGGCGAGGGTTCGGCGTACGCGTGTGCTCACCTCTCGCACGGTACGCCCGCCGGGTCCCCACCGAAACCCTTTGCGCCGCGCCGTAGGGCCGGGAAGGTTGGGGCCATGACCGAGACCCCCTCCCCCGCCGACCGCAAGTACCCCGACATGTGGGTCGACCCGGAGGACGACCCCCGCGAGACCGACGTGCCGCGCGGGGAGAAGGCCGTCGTGGCCGGCTACCTGCGCGCCTACCGGCTGACCCTGGAGATGAAGTGCTGCGGGGCTGGACGCCGAGCAGCTGGCCCGCCGCTCGGTGCCGCCGTCGACGCTGTCCCTGCTCGGCCTGATCAGGCACATGGCGGGAGTGGAGCATTCCTGGTTCCGCCGGCGGCTGGACGGCCAGGACCTCCCGCGGCTCTACGAGGACGACTCCGACTTCGACGACGCGACGGCCGACCCGCAGGTCGTCGAGGCGGCCTGGGCGGACTGGCGGCGCGAGGTCGCCTTCGCCGAGGCCTGGCTCGACGGCGCGGACGACCTCGGGGCGCTCGTGGACCTCGGCGGCGAGCAGGTCGAGGTCCGCGACATCCTGGTCCACATGGTCGAGGAGTACGCCCGCCACTGCGGCCACGCCGACCTGCTGCGGGAGTGCATCGACGGCCGCACCGGCCAGTAGCGGGCGATCCGTAGGCTGGGCGGGTGACTGACGCTCCCACGACCGCCTGGGGACTCGGCCTCGCCACGATCGCCGACGACGACAGCGTCCTCGACGTGTGGTTCCCCGAGCCGCGGCTCGGCGAGCCCGCCGACGACGCGGGCGACCTGCAGGCGCGGCTCGACGCGCTCGCCGGCCGCGACGACGTACGCCGGGTGACCCGCGAGGTGCGCCTGGTCACGGCGGCCCTCCAGGAGCCGGCCGCCACGACCGAGGACATGTGGCTCCGACTGCACCTGCTCTCCCACCGCCTGGTGCGTCCGCACGCGATCGCCATGGACGGCGCCTTCGCGCTGCTCACCAACGTGGCGTGGACCAGCGCCGGCCCGTGCGCGGTCGAGGGCTTCGAGGAGACCCGTGCCCGGCTCCAGGCGGCCGGCCACCGGGTGATGGTCTACGGCGTCGACAAGTTCCCGCGGATGGTCGACTACGTGCTGCCCACGGGCGTGCGGATCGGCGACGGCGACCGGGTCCGGCTGGGCGCGCACCTCGCCCCGGGGACCACGGTGATGCACGAGGGTTTCGTCAACTACAACGCCGGCACCCTGGGCACCTCGATGGTGGAGGGCCGGATCTCCGCGGGCGTGGTCGTGGGCACCGACAGCGACATCGGCGGCGGAGCCTCGATCATGGGCACCCTCTCCGGCGGCGGCAAGGAGGTCGTCTCCATCGGCGAGCGCTGCCTGCTCGGCGCGAACTCCGGCGTCGGGATCTCGCTGGGCGACGACTGCGTGGTGGAGGCCGGCTGCTACGTCACGGCCGGCACCAAGGTGACCCTCCCCGACGGCAGCGTCGTCAAGGCGATGGAGCTCTCGGGCTCGGACCACGTGCTGTTCCGCCGCAACTCCGTGACCGGCACCGTCGAGGCGGTCCCGTGGAAGGCGGGCCGGATCGAGCTCAACGCCGTCCTGCACGCCAACTGACCGCCGCCGACCACCCTTCCCCTGAGCTCCCGACCCGTGTCCCGCCGCTTCCTCTACGTCCTCGTGCTCGCCGGACTGGTGTTCGCCGGGGGCGCCGCGTTCGTCACCTGGCGGGGCGGATCCCTGCCCGCGCTGGCCCCGCCCGTCGAGGAGTGCCGGGCGACGGCGGCCGGGCACGTCGTGGAGCTGGACCTCGAGCAGGCCCGCTACGCCGCGCTCATCGCCGCGACCTCCGTGCGCCGGGGGATGCCGGCCCGGGCCGCCACGATCGCGCTCGCCACGGCGTACCAGGAGTCCGACCTCCGCAACATCGAGTACGGCGACCGCGACTCGCTGGGCCTGTTCCAGCAGCGTCCGTCCCAGGGGTGGGGCACCCGCGAGGAGGTCCTGGACCCGGAACACTCCATCAACGCGTTCTACGACGCCCTGGAGCGGATCGACGGCTATCCCACGATGCCGGTCACCGAGGCAGCGCAGGAGGTACAGCGCTCGGGCTTCCCCGACGCCTACGCCGAGCACGAGCAGGACGCCCGGGTGCTCGCCTCGGCGCTGACCGGCAACTCACGGGCCGCGTTCTGGTGCACCGTCGACGACGACCGGGACGAGCTCTCGGCCGACCTGGACGGCTCCGGGCTGACGCAGCGGGCGGCCGCGGTGCGTGCCGACCTGGCCGCCACCTTCGGGGACCTGCCCCTGGGCGGGTTCGGCCCGGGCGGCGTGACGACCGGTCACATGCCGGGCTCGGCGCACTACGAGGGCCGGGCCATCGACGTGTTCGTCAGGCCGGTCTCGGCGGACAACAAGCGTCGCGGCTGGGCCATCGCCGGCTACCTGGTCGCCCAGGCCGACCGGCTGGGCATCGCCACGGTGATCTTCGACGACCGGATCTGGAGGGTCGGCGACCCGTCGTCCGACGGCTGGCTCGACTACCACGTCCCGGCCGGGTCCCGCGGGGACCGGTCGATCCTGGAGCACCGCGACCACGTGCACGTCGACGTCTCCCGCTGACCCGACGGCGGTGACCCGGATGCCTCGATCCGACCCTCGGAGCATCCGCTCGGAGGGGCCCGGGACGGCCCTCCGAGGGCCCCTGGCGCCCGTCACAGGCGTGGCCACGGCACTGGTCTGGACCAGTGACAAGCGACTTGCCTCGATGTGCCCGCTCATCTGGACAAGTCGCGCGACACGACGAAATCAGCAGGTCCGGAGGGCAGACAGCGGCGCATCCCGCAGGCTAATTTTCTCGTCAACGCCGAAGAGGGGGCTTTTCGGTAGAGCGGGGGGGTGATCCGGAACATGCAGAGTTCCACGATCTTGACAATGGGAACTGCGCTCAACAGGGCGCACGACCACGACGCAATTGTGGAGGTGCTGGTCGGGGGCCAGTGGCTGACCGGTGTCGTCGCGGGGGTGGACGGGTACGGAGTGGTACTCGTGGACGCCCAGAACGACCACTCGGTCATTCGGATGGACGCGATCAGCGCGGTCCGGGTGCCGGGCCGGCTGGCCGAGCACCAGATCGAGGCTAGAGACCTGTACGACGCCTCGGTCTGCTGAGAGAGCGGCATGTTCTTCGAAGGCTGTGGCGCCCGTCTGGGGGGGCGGGCGCCGCGGCTCTTTGATGTGCGATCAACAAGAATCCGATAACCGCCGGCCTTGGTGCCGGTCGGTTATCGGATTCTTGTTCATCCCGACCTTTCTTGCGAGCCGGCGCTGCTAGCCGCGAGCTCCTGGGCACGGTGGGCCGCCGGTTTACCTGGGGCTTTACCCGGCCCTTTACCCCGGGCTTTACCCGGGGCTTTGCTTCGTCTTTACCAGGAAGGCCGGCGACGCTTTATCCCAGCCGCCGGTCGAGGGTTATCGGAGGCACTTGCCCCGCCCTTGCCTCAGCCCTTGTCGCGGCCGTTTGCCGGCTTGTCAGCCCGCGTCGCGGACGGCCGACAGCCGCTCGACCGCCGCGTCGGTGCGCTCGTCGGTCACGGTCAGCGCGACCCTGACGTGCTCGCGCCCGGCCGCGCCGTAGAAGGCGCCGGGCGCGACCAGGATGCCGAGGTCCGCGAGCGCGGCCACGGTCTGCCAGCAGTCCTCGCGGCGGGTGGCCCAGAGGTACAGCGAGGCCTCGCTGTGGTCGATCCGGAACCCCGCGTGCTCCAGGGCCCGGCGCAGCCGCCCGCGCCGGGCGGCGTACCGCTCCCGCTGCTCCGCGACGTGCGTGTCGTCGCCGAGGGCGGCGATCATCGCGGCCTGCTGGGGTCCCGGCACCTGGAGGCCGAGGTTCTTGCGGACGGCGAGCAGCTCCCCCACCAGCGCGGGGTCTCCGGCGACGAAGGCGCAGCGATAGCCAGCGAGGTTGCTGCGCTTGCTGAGCGAGTGCACGGCGAGGATCCCCTCGGGCGAGCCGCCACAGACGTCGGGGTGCAGCACGGAGATCGGCTCGGCCTCCCAGCCGAGCTCGATGTAGCACTCGTCGGACACCAGGACCGTGCCGCGGTCCCGGCACCACTCGACGACCTTGCGGAGGTGCTCGGCCGGCAACACCCGCCCGGTCGGGTTGGCGGGTGAGTTCAGCCAGAGGATGCGCGGCACCGACGGGCCGATGGCGGTGAGCGAGTCGGCGGCCAGGGTGCGCGCCCCGGCCAGCGTGGCGCCGACCTCGTACGTCGGGTACGCGAGCAACGGGTGCACGACCAGGTCACCGGGGCCCACGCCCAGGTGGAGCGGCAGGCTCGCGATCAGCTCCTTGGAGCCGATGGTCGGGATGACGGCGTCCAGGCCCAGCCCGGTCACGCCCAGCCGCCGCTCCATCCAGTCCAGGGCGGCCTGCCGGGTGTCGACCCGGCCGATCGTCAGCGGGTAGCCGGGGCTGTCGGCGGCGTCGGCGAGCGCCCGGCGCACGGACTGCGGGGTCGGGTCGACGGGGGTGCCGACCGACAGGTCGACGATGCCGTCGGGGTGTTCGTGGGCCCGCTCGGCGGCCGGCGCGAGGTGGTCCCAGGGGAAGTCGGGGAGGCGGGCGGAGACGGTGGTCCGGGGGTTTCGAGGCGGTTGCCTTGTTGGATGTGAGGCAACCTCCTCAACCACCGGACCTGTCACTCGTCGTGCTCTTGCGGCGGCAGCGCCGCGACCAGCTCGTGGTCATGGTCGATCTCGCCGAGCTTGGCGGCGCCACCGGGCGACCCCAGGTCGTCGAAGAAGTGCACGTTGGCGTCGTAGTACGCCTTCCACTCCTCGGGGGTGTCGTCCTCGTAGAAGATGGCCTCCACCGGGCACACCGGCTCGCAGGCGCCGCAGTCCACACACTCGTCGGGGTGGATGTACAGCATCCGCTTGCCCTCGTAGATGCAGTCGACGGGGCACTCGTCGACGCAGGCCCGGTCCTTCAGGTCGACGCACGGTTGGGCGATGACGTAGGTCACCAGTTCCTCCTGGTTCGGTCACGGATGCGGGCGACGGATCCTGGACCCGGACGCCGCTGCCCAGCCTAGTGCCCTGCACCGCAAGTTCGGCACCTGCCTCCGCGCCCCGAGCACGCACTTCGCTGCGTTGCCGAAGCTCGCTGGACGAACAAGTAGAGCGTCGCTCCGGCGCCTTGCGATGCACGCACTCGGAGCACGGAGTCACCCACCGAGCTTCCGGTGCACGGCACTAGTCTTCCGCCGTGCCGCCGTCCTCCCAGGCCCGCTCCCTGGGCCCGCATGTCGTGGGTACCCGCGTCGTGGTCCGGCGGGTGCTGCCCGGCGAGACCGGTCCCTCGGGCGGCCCGGCGATGACCGACGTGCTCGGGGAGTGCCTCGCGTGGGGCGACGGCGTCTGCGTGGTGCAACCGGACCGGGGCGGCGGTCCGGTCACCATCCCGATCGCCGACATCGTCTCCGGCAAGCCGGTCCCGCCGCGACCCTCGACCCGGCTCCGGGTCTCCCCGCGCGAGGCCCAGGTGCGCGGGTTCACCCTCTTCCCGGACCTCGAGGTCGAGCCCGTCGCCGGCCCGTCGGGCTGGCTGCTGCGCTCCTCCGCGACCGCGACGCGCCCGCCGGGCAAACTCGGTGCTCGCCTTCCCCGGTGGAGGGGCGTACGGCGGCGACGAGGTGGCGTCCGTGCTCGCCCACTACGCCGTGCGCGGCAAGCCGGCGATCGCGGCGGTGCTCGGCGACTCGGAGGAGCGCGCGTTCCTCGCGGCGCTCGGCTGGGTGCCGGAGAGCCACGACGCCGACACGCAGTTCCAGCTGGCCTCGGTCGCCCACGCCCGACGGCGGCTCGGCGGCGTGGACACCTCCCGCGTCGTGGTCACCGACGACGGAGGCCTCGCGTCGGCCTCGGTCCCGGGCGCGGCGCAGGGCTTCGCGGCGTACGACGACGACTGGGTCGGCTTCCGCGGCATCGAGGTGGCCCCGGAGCACCGACGCCAGGGCCTCGCCCGCACGATCATGGCCGCGCTCCTGGAGTGGGGCGCCGAACGGGGCGCCTCCACGGCGTACCTGCAGGTGCTCGGCCACAACGCGCCGGCCCTGGAGCTGTACGGCTCGATGGGCTTCACGACCCACCACGCGTACGCATACCTCACACCGCCGGCCAGCGGCCTGGGGCGACGTAACGAGTTGGCGTCACCACGGGTCGCTCCGTAGCCTGGTCCGCGACGCCGGTGAGGCCTGACAACCCTCCCTCGATGATCGAGCAGCCGGGGTCCGCGCGTCCGGCGTACCGACGAGAGGCCGGGCCGCGACACTCATTGCCCGGCGAAGGTGTGGTGGCACCGCGACCTTGCCCCCGCCCACACCTCCAGGGCTTTCCGCCTGCTGGAGGTAGTCATGCCACGAACACTCTGTACCGACCTGCCCACCGTCGAGCCCGGCTCGATCGTCCGCCTGCAGGGGTGGGTGCACCGCCGCCGCGAGCTCGCCGCGCTCACCTTCCTCGTCGTCCGCGACCGCACCGGGCTGGCCCAGGTGGTGCTCCGGGGCGAGGCGGCCCGCGGCCTGCCGCCCGAGGAGACGCCGGTCGAGGTGGTCGGCACCGCGACCGCCAACGAGCAGGCTCCCGGCGGCGTCGAGGTCACCGAGGCCGAGGTCACCGCGCTGTCCGACGCCGCCGACACCCCACCGGTGGAGCTGTGGCGCCCGACCCTCAACGCCTCGTTGCCGACGCTGCTCGACCACGCCGCGGTCACCTGGCGGCACCCGATGCAGCGGGCCAAGTGGGAGCTCGCGGCCGCCAGCATGCGGGGCTTCCGCGACACCCTCGACGCCCGTGGGTTCACGGAGGTCGCCTCGCCCAAGCTGGTCGAGTCGGCCACCGAGAGCGGCGCCAACGTGTTCGAGGTCGACTACTTCGGCCGGCGGGCGTACCTCGCCCAGAGCCCGCAGTTCTACAAGCAGGTGCTGGTCGGGGTCTTCGAGCGCGTCTACGAGGTCGGCCCGGTCTTCCGGGCGGAGCCGCACGACACGGTGCGGCACCTGGCGGAGTACGTCAGCCTCGACGTCGAGCTCGGGTTCATCACCGACCACCGCGAGGTGATCGCCTGCCTGCGCGACGTGGTGGCCGGCATGGCCGCGGCCCTGCACGAGCACGCGGCACCGGCGGTGGAACGGCTGGGCATCGAGGTCCCGGCCGTGCCCGAGGAGATCCCGCTGCTGCACTTCCGCGACGCGCTGCGCATCGCGGGCGCCCCCGCGGACGAGCCCGACCTCGCCCCCGCGCACGAGCGGGCGCTCGGCGAGTGGGCGCGGGCCGAGCACGGCAGCGACTTCCTCGTCGTGGAGGGCTACCCGACGGCGCACCGCGCGTTCTACAGCCACCCCGACCCCGACGACCCGTACTGGAGCCGGTCCTTCGACCTGATCTTCCGGGGCACCGAGCTGGTCAGCGGGGCGCAGCGGCTGCACCGGTACGACGACTACGTGCGCACCCTGCAGGACCGGGGTTACCCGTACGAGCCCTACGCGTCGTACGTCGAGGCCTTCCGGCGCGGCATCCCGCCGCACGGCGGCTTCGCCATCGGGCTGGAGCGCTGGGTGAGCCGGCTGACGGAGTCTGCGAACATCCGTGAGGTGACCCTGTTCCCGCGCGACCTGCACCGGCTGGCCCCCTGATGCTGCCGCTGCGCTCCTTCCGCTTACGACGACGCCAGGATCCCGAGCTGACTCACGCCCGGGTCTCCAGCGGCTCGCCGTACGAGCAGACCGTCGGCTTCAGCCGGGCCGTGCGCTCCGGCCGGCACGTCTACGTGTCCGGCACCGCGCCGGTGTGGCCCGACGGCCACGTCGACCCCGACCCGCTCGTCCAGGCCCGCCGGTGCTGGGAGATCGCGCTCGAGGCGCTCGCCCGGCTCGGCGGGTCGCCGGCCGACGCCGTGCGGACCCGGACCTACCTCACCGACCGGGCCTACGAGGGACCCGCGAGCCGGGCGCACGGCGAGGTGTTCGCCGACGTGCGGCCGGCGTCCACCATGCTGGTGGTCGCCGGCCTGCTCGACGAGCGCTGGGTCGTCGAGGTCGAGCTCGATGCGGTGCTTCCCGACGGTGGTGGAGGTCGAGCAGCGAGTCACGAAACCGGCGACGGCCGCCGACATCTCTCTCGCGGCTCGTGCCAGGCCTCGTGTCCCCTCGACCAACGATCGGTCAGGTCGCCGGAGGCTGGCAGACGATCGAGTCGACCGGCTCGTAGTGGGTGTGGAACACCTCGTCACGATCGAGCGGGGTCGGTCGGGTCGGCGAGGTGACGGGTCACGTCGACGTCGAAGCCGGGTCGGCCGGTGACCGGCGTGCAACCCGGCGTGTCGAGCACCTGCTCACCCGGAGCCACCGTCGCGGAACGCGCGGCCGAGCTGGTGACGGTCCAGTAGGCCGTCGACCACAGCGTCACGGTGAGGGTGCCGCGCGCCGATGAGGTGCTGGGGGTGACCGCGACCTGCACCAGCACGCCGTACGGCGTGGAGTTGCCCAGCACGAGGTCCTCGCTCCCGGACACCAGGGCGTCGCGACCCACGGGGTAGCGGCCCGAGAACACCGGCTGGGCGTGTCGCTCGACCTCGTCGAGGCCGGCCTGGAACCCCGCGACGTAGAGCGTGGTCGCCGCCTGGGACGCGCCGTCGCCGGAACCCACGCCCGCGGTGTCGGCGAAGGAGAGGGTGCCGCCCGGGTCCAGCACCGTGCCGTCGAGCCGCGCGGCGAGGTCGCCGAGCTCGGCGTTGCGCGCCGGGGAGTACGGGAACGACGTCGAGTACGTCGCCACCTCGTCCCGGATCCGCAGGTGCCGGGCGTCCTTCGTGGTGACGGCTGCGGGGATGTGCGTCGCCTCGAGGGGTGCCTCCCGCTGTCCGAGCGGCCGGCCGACCGCCGCGACGAACGCGGCGACCAGGGCGTCGGGGTCGTACTCGAGGCCGTCGCGGGCCGGCACGACCCTGGGCTGCCCGCCGATGATGGCGACCCGGGCGTCGGCGGGGCTCGCGCGGTCGCCGATCGTGCGGTCGACCAGGGCGAGCAGCCGGGTGCGGTCGACGTGGGGGACGAGCCGGCCTCCGCGGGGCTGCGTCGCGAGCGCGGCGGCGTAGTCGCGGGGCTCCAGGGTGATCCGCACGTCCCCGAGGGTCAGGGTGACCGGGCCGGCGATCGCGGGGTTGGCGAACGAGTCCACGGCGTCGCGCACGTCGGCCTCGTCGATGTCGGGCGTGGTCGGTACGACGTCGATGTGGGCGGTGGTGACGTCGGACAGGTACGCCCCGACGATGGCGGCGCGCGCCTGGACGGGGTCGATGCTGCGACCCGTCCGTGGCTTGGTGACGACCACCCGCTGGCCGCGGAACTGCACGTTGCCGTCCACCCCGACCCTGCCGACGCGCTGGGCCAGCCCGGCGAGGTAGTCGTTCATGGTCATCTCGGACACGGTGACCACGGGCTGGAGGTGCTGACTGCCGGTGTAGTAGTTCCAGAGGCGCCCGGGCTCCCAGCCGTGGCCGAACCCGGCCGCCCGCACCGAGGCGACGTAGTCGACCCCGAGGCCCAGCTCCTCCGGCGTTGCGGTGGAGCGCCGACCGTCGACGTCGAGGGTGATCGTCGCCTCGGCCCTGGCCCGCAGCCCGTCGCGGAGGGCGGCCGTGGCCTGGGCCAGCGTGCGGCCGCCGACGTTGACGCCCGCGATGTGGGTGCCCCGCGGGGTCTTGTCGGTGGCGCCGACGTAGGCCGCGGCGTAGCCGCCGCCGAGCAGCAGGGCGAGCACCAGCAACATCACCAGCACCACCAGGGCGCCGGCACGCTCACGCTCGGTCCGCCTGCTCACCCGCCTACTCACGCAGCAATGGTAGGAACCGGAAGCCCCCGAGTCGGGGACGTTCGGCGAGTGTCACACGAGCCACACCCGCCTCAAGGGTCACAGCCCGGCGAAGAGGTCCGTCTCCCAGCCGTCGTCGCCGACCGGTCCGGGCGTGCCCTTGGCGATCCGGTAGAACTCCTCGCCCCACATCGACTGGCCGTTCTCGCTGCCCCGGAAGAACGGCCCGTCCATCTCCACCTGGCTGCGGTGCCGGGCGAGCGCGGCCAGCTTGGTGTCGAGGTGCTCGGAGCCGTCCACGCGCGCGGTGATGTTGGCGTCGGGGGTGACGAACGGCCCGAAGTCGGCATCGGGCTCCATGCCGTTGAAGGTCTCGGTGTCGCCGGCCTCGCGCAGCCGCTTCAGGGTCGCCCGGAACCGGCTCTCCGCCATCGCGGACCAGTAGATCTTGGGGATGTCCCACGGCTCGCCGAGGTCCGGCTTGTACGACGGCACGGCCGCCAGTGCGGCGGCGTAGGTCGAGACCCGGTGCGCCTGGATGTGGTCGGGGTGGCCGTAGTTGCCGAACTGGTCGTAGGTGACCAGCACCTGGGGCCGGACCTCGCGGATGATCGCGACCAGGTGGTCGGCGGCCTCGCGGAGGTCGGCGTGCCAGAAGGCGTTGGCGTGGCTGTCTTCGGCGCCGGGATGGCGTAGCCGTCCTCGTGCCACTTCATCCCCGAGTCGCGGTAGGTGCCGAACCCGCCCAGGAAGCGGTGGTCGGTCACCCCGAGCTCCTTCATCGCGTCGTCGAGCTCGCCGCGGCGGTGCTCGCCGAGCCCGTCGTCGCGGTCCGAGGCGAGGTGCTCCAGCTCGGGCACCAGGATCTCGCCCATCTCGCCGGCCGTGCACGTGACCAGGGTGACGCCGCGACCCTCGGCGACGTACCTCGCCATCGTCGCGCCGTTCTGGATGGTCTCGTCGTCGGGGTGGGCGTGCACCAGCAGCAGCCGCTGGTCAGGAGTGGACGTCACGGGTTCGAGCGTAGGCGGGGGCACCCCCTCGCTGGTCGAGGAGGTTGCGCTGGCAACCGTCACGAGAGACCGTCGGCGGCTTCGGGGTCTCGTGACGGGCCTGGCGGCCCTCCTCGACCAGCGAGGCTGCGATCTCGGCCAGGAACGGGCGGTCCGGGTCGAGCCAGTCGACGTCGTCGAGCTCGGCGGCCGCAAGCCAGCGGACGGCGTCGTGCTCGGTGGGCTCGGGCGCCCCGTCGAGGATCGTCGCCAACGCCACGCGCAGCACCAGCTCCTCGCTGATCGGTGCCTCGGCGTCGAGCCACCGTGTCACGCCGACGGTGCAGCCCAGCTCCTCGCGTACCTCCCGCACCAGGGCCGCGTCCGGGGGTCTCGCCCGGCTCGACCTTGCCGCCCGGGAGCTCCCACCGGCCTGCTGCCGACGGCGGGCGCCGTACGCCGGCACGCCAGCACCCGGCCGTCGCGGACGATGGCCGCGCCGACGACGACCCGACGCGCTGGCACGGTGCCGACCCTAGGCGCACGGGGCCGCTACTAGGTTGAACGCCGTGAGCATGGGGGTGCACCTGCGTCGCACCGACGAGAACGTCCGCGAGATCGCGGCGCTCGGCACCATGCTCGGCGGCCCGACCGGCGTGGACGGCGTGCTGGCCGACCTCAACCGCCAGGCGCGCCGCACCTTCCTGCTCGGCCGGTGGCGCCTCGGGCAGGCGGTCGACTGGGGCTTCGCGTGGGACGAGGAGGACCGCGCCGACGAGCGCTGGTGGCCCCAGGGCGTGTCCACCTCCGCCGACGCCTCCGACACCGAGGACATCGGCGGCCGGCACGTGCTCGTGGTGAGCTGGTACGCCAAGGACGAGAGCGGCGTACGGGTGACCTTCGTCGACCTCGCAGCCTCCGCTACCGGCACGTGCTGCTCGTCGTGCCGGTCCTCGACCAGCACGGGTCCCTGGTGCTGCGCCCGCTCCGGGTGCACGCCGGCGGCATCGTCTGGAACGGCCCCTACCTGCACGTCGCCGCCACCGCGCGAGGCCTGGTGACCTGCAAGGTCGACGACATCATGCGGGTGCCGGACGTGCGCGGCAGCCGCAGCTACCGCCTGGGCCTGCACGGGGAGCGGGTGGCGTCGTACGGCTACCGCTACGTGCTGCCGGTGCGGTTCTCCTACCGCGCCCACGTCGACGACGGCAACGACCCGCTCCGCTACTCCTTCCTCTCCCTCGACCGCACGGACGGGCGACCCACGCTGGTCGCGGGAGAGTACGGACGCAGCGGCCAGTCGACCCGGTTGGCCCGCTACGACCTCGAGCCCGACACGCTGATGCTGCAGACCGGTCAGGACGGCCTCTCCCACCCCGTCGGCCTCGACGACGGCGGCGTGGTCCGGATGCAGGGCGCCGCGATCGTCGACGGGAGGTACCACGTGACGGTCTCGCACGGTCCGTGGAAGCCGGGGAGCGTGTACGTCGGCACGCCCGGCGACTTCACCGAGCACCGGTCGGCGACCCCGATGGGTCCCGAGGACATCGCCTACTGGCCCTCCACCGACCGGTTCTGGTCGGTCAGCGAGCACCCCCGCCGTCGCTGGGTGTTCTCGATGAAGCGGTCGTTCTTCGACTGATCCCCACCGTGGACGTGGTCGCGGTCGACTCGGCTGCTTCGGCCACCTGGCGGAGTCCGGCCGGGCATCATGGTGCGGGTGACCTCCGGCCTCGACGAGCACTTCCGTGCGTCGGTCACCGGATGGTCGTCCGGGACCGCGGCAGGGACGGGCCTGGTGCGCACACTGCTACGTCTCTTCGATGCCCAGGCCTTGAGCCGGCACCTCGACCTGGCGGCCCGCGACCTGTACGCCGCAGGAGACGGCTTCTACACGATCGGCTCGGCCGGGCACGAGAGCAACGCTGCCGTGGCCATGGCGCTGCGGCCCACCGACCCGGCGCTGCTGCACTACCGGTCCGGGGCGTTCTACTGCGCGCGGGCCGCGCAGGTGGCCGGCACCGACCCGGTCCGCGACGTGCTGCTGGGCCTGACCGCCTCCCGCCACGAACCGATCTCCGGCGGTCGGCACAAGGTTTTCGGCAACGTCGAGCTGAACGTCATTCCCGCAGACCTCGACGATCGCCTCCCATCTTCCGCGGGCGGTCGGGCTGGCCTTCGCACTGCACCGCGCCGAACGCATCGACATCCGCACGCCCTGGCCCGAGGACGCCGTGGTCGTGGCCAGCCTCGGCGACGCGTCGATCAACCACTCCACGGCCGTCGGCGCGCTCAACGCGGCCGGCCACGCCGTTCACCAGCGGCTGCCGCTGCCACTGCTGGTCGTCTGCGAGGACAACGGCTGGGGCATCTCGCGTCCCGACGCCGCCGGGCTGGGTCGAGGCTCCCTCTCGTCACGACCGGGCTTCACGTACGTCGCCGCCGACGGCGCCGACCCCGTCGGCACGCTCGCGGCCGCCGAGCAGGCGGTCGACGAGGTCCGCGAGACGCGCCGCCCGGTGGTGCTGCACCTGCAGACGGTGCGCTTCCTGGGGCACGCCGGCTCGGACGCCGAGCTCGGCTACCGCCCGCCACGCGATGTGGCTGCCGACCAGGAACGCGACCCGCTGCTGGGCACCGCCGGGGCGCTGGTCGAGGCGGGCTGGGAACCGGAAGACGTCCTGGCTCGCTACGAGGCGGCCCGGACCGGGTGGCCGCGCCGTGTCCCAGGTCCTCCCGGCCGACCGGCTGAACTCGGCCGACGAGGTGATGGCACCCCTCACGCACCGCACCCGGGCCAGCCACGTGGGCGCCGCCCGAGACCGCAGGGAGTCCTTCGACAAGGCCTGCCCGAGGAGGCGGGGCCGCTCACCCTCGCCCAGTCGCTCAACGCCGCCCTCACCGACCTGCTCGCCGCCTGCCCGCAGGCGATCGTGCTCGGCGAGGACGTCGGGACCAAGGGTGGCGTGTACGGCGTGACGCTCGGCCTGCAGAAGGCCTTCGGCGCGGCCCGGGTGTTCGACACGCCGCTCGACGAGCAGACCATCCTCGGGCTCGCCCTCGGCGCTCGGTGGCCGGACTGCTTCCGGTCGCCGAGATCCAGTACCTCGCCTACCTCCACAACGCCGAGGACCAGCTCCGTGGCGAGGCCGCCTCCCTGGGCTTCTTCAGCGACGGGCAGTACACCAACGGCATGATCGTGCGGATCGCCGCCCTCGCGTCGCTGAAGGGTTTCGGCGGCCACTTCCACAACGACAACTCGATCGCGGTGCTGCGCGACATCCCCGGCATCGTGGTGGCGTGCCGTCGCCGGCCGCCGAGGCGCCCGAGCTGCTGCGGACCCTGGCCGGGCTGGCCCTCGGCGAGGGCCGGGTCTGCGTGCTGCTGGAGCCGACCGCGCTCTACCACGACAAGAGACGAGGTGGCGCCGTACACCGCTCCCGACGACTGGGCGTCCGACCGCGACCGCGGACGGGTCGCACGGGACGGGCCGCGACGTGTTGTCGGTGACGTTCGGCAACGGCGTCGGCTGCTCGCCGCGGCGGCGCGTTGGCGCGGACCGGCATCGCCGGGACGGTCCTCGACCTGCGCTGGCTGGTGCCGCTGCCGGAGGAGCACCTGCTCGAGGTGGCCACGGACTTCGACCGGGTCCTGGTCGTCGACGAGACGCGGCGCTCGGGCGGGGTGTCCGAGGGGGTCGTGACGGCGCTGGTGGACGGCGGCTACGCCGGCCGGATCTCGCGGGTGACGGCCGAGGACTCTTCATGCCGCTCGGGCCGGCCGCGGCCCACGTCGTGCTCACGGAGGACGACGTCGTGGCCGCCCTGCGTCTTCGGTGGTCGGCCGTGAGGCGGCCACACGCGTCGACCCGCCGCGATCACCGGGCTCGTCACGTCGCCCAGGGCGCGTCACCAGGTACGCATCGGCGAACCGCCCAGGCGGCTCGGCCACCGCGGACCAGACTGGGACCGCCCACCCGACCTGGCTGACCAGTGACCGCCACACGCCCTAACCTCGTCCGTATGAGCCTCCCCCCGAGTCCGACCTCCGATCGCTGGCCTCCGCCGCGGCGACCGCGTGCGGCGTCGACCTGTCGCGAGTCTCCGGCGACCACGAGGGCCGCTCGCCGGTCAACGGGCTCCCGGTCTCGTCGCTCGCCTGGTCCCCCCCACGGAGGTCGCGGCGGCCGTCGCGCGGGCCGCGGCGGCGTACGACGAGTGGCGCGACTGGTGCCGGCACCGGTCCGCGGCGCCGTGGTGCGCAGGCTCGGCGAGCTGCTCCGCGAGCACCTCGACGACCTCGCCACGCTCGTCAGCGTCGAGGTCGGCAAGATCACCTCCGAGGCGCGCGGCGAGGTCCAGGAGATGGTCGACATCTGCGACTACGCCGTGGGGCTGTCGCGGCAGCTGTTCGGTCGGACGATGACCTCCGAGCGGCCCGGCCACCGGCTGATGGAGACCTGGCACCCGCTCGGCGTCGTCGGCGTGATCTCGGCGTTCAACTTCCCCGTCGCGGTGTGGTCGTGGAACACCGCCATCGCCCTGGTGTGCGGCGACACCGTGGTCTGGAAGCCCTCCGAGCAGGCGCCGCTGTGCGCGCTCGCGTCGTCCTCCCTGCTGTCAGCGGGCGCTGTCGGAGTCGGGCTTCTCATCCGACGTCGCGCAGGTGGTCCTGGGCGACGCCGCCGTGGGGCTGGCCCTGGTCGACGACCCCGCCGTGGCGCTGCTCTCCGCGACCGGCTCGACCCGGATGGGCCGCGAGGTCGGGCCGCGCGTGGCGGCCCGGTTCGGCCGCTCCCTGCTCGAGCTCGGCGGCAACAACGCCGCGATCGTCGGCCCGTCGGCCGACCTCGACCTGACCACGCGCGGCATCGTCTTCTCCGCCGCCGGGACCGCCGGCCAGCGCTGCACCAGCATGCGCCGGGTGATCGCCCACTCCTCGGTCGTGGACCAGGTCGTCGAGCGGGTCGCGGCGGCCTACGAGAAGCTGCCGATCGGCGACCCGATGACCGACGGGACCCTCGTCGGCCCGCTCGTCAACGCGCGGGCCCACGCGTCGTACGACGCCGCGGTCCACGCCGCCGTCGATGCCGGAGGTTCGCTCGTCGTCGGTGGGTCACGCGTGCTCGAGGCGGAGGCCCCGGACGCCTACTACGTGCGGCCGACCGTCGTCCGGATGCCCGAGCAGTCCGAGGTCGTGCACACGGAGACCTTCGCGCCGCTCCTCTACGTCATGACCTACGACGACCTCGACGAGGCCATCGCGATCAACAACGCCGTCCCGCAGGGCCTGTCCTCGTCGATCTTCACCCAGGACCAGGCGGAGGCCGAGGTCTTCATGTCCGCGGCCGGCTCCGACTGCGGCATCGTCAACGTCAACATCGGCACGAGCGGTGCGGAGATCGGCGGCGCGTTCGGCGGCGAGAAGGAGACCGGGGGCGGCCGCGAGTCCGGCTCCGACGCGTGGCGCGGCTACATGCGGCGGGCCACCAACACGGTCAACTACTCCGGCGACCTCCCCCTCGCCCAGGGCGTGACCTTCGACGTCTGAGCCCGGGTCGCCGTCCCGGCTCAGCCGATGGGGACGTCGGCTGCCCGTCGACCGGCGTTGGCGGCGTACGCCGCGGAGAGCCGGCGGTAGGGGCGGGACGCGAGCGCCAGGCCGGTGACGGCCAGCCCGATGATGCCGGTGACCACGAACACCAGGGCAATCCCACGGTCCGCGCCGGTGCCGAACCACGGCCCGATCACCCGGGCGCCCCAGCCGTCGGTCATGAACGGGATCACCACCAACTGGGTGATCGGGGCGATGAGGAAGGCGGTCAGCGGCGAGGCTGCCTGCTCGACGCTCTGCGCGAACCCGAACACCCGGCCCTGGCGGTGGAAGGGCACCACCTGCTGCAGGACCGTCTGCTCGGAGGCCTCGGCGTACGGCATCAGCAGCATGAACGCCATCATCGAGACCGCCAGCAGCACGATCGAGGACCGCAGCGGGAAGACGACGCAGGTGCGTCCAGAGGACCAGGTTGACGAGCAGCAGCGTGCGGACCGGGTTGGCGCCGGCGCCGGTGCGGGCGACGAGCGAGGCCGCCGACGATGACGCCGGCGCTGAGCACGCCCCACAGCAGGCCCCAGGTCTGCACCGACACCAGCGACAGGCCGTAGGCGTCCATCAGGGCCATGAAGATGCCGCCGAGGAAGTTGTTGAAGCAGGAGAAGAAGATCAGGGCCATCAGGCCGGGGACACCGCGCACGATGCGGAACGTGCCGCGCAGGTCGACCTCGCCGTGGCCGTGTCGTCGTGCCCGGTGGCGACCACGACCGGCTCGGGCACCGTCAGCCGGGCGACGTGCAGGAACGACGCGGCCATCACGGCCAGGGCCAGCACCAGCATCGAGCGCATCCCGTCGTAGGCGACCAGCAGCCCGCTGATCACGGACGTCACCAGGAACGAGACACCCGAGGCGGTGCCGACCAGCCGTTGGCCCGGTCCCGCAGCTGCTCGGGCACCAACAGCGTGACCAGGGTCGGCAGCGCGATGCCGCGCAGGTTGCCGGCGATGACGCCGAGCATCAGCACCACGACGAAGACCCACAGCAGCGGGCTCGCGGTGTCACGCCACTCGGACTCGGGGACGGCCAGGTAGAGGCCGAGCCCGGCGGCGTAGCAGGCGAACGACGCCACGGCGGAGGCCTGGATGACCGCCTGCTTGCGGTGGTGGTCGACCAGGCTGCCGAACCAGATGCCGGTGCTGGCGGTGGCGACGAGGAAGATGCCGGCGATCAGCCCCGTGGCGAGCACCGATCGCGTCTCGAGGTAGGTCCAGAAGGTG
The DNA here is from genome assembly GCA_963774575.1 of uncultured Actinomycetota bacterium. GTDB lineage: Bacteria > Actinomycetota > Actinomycetes > Propionibacteriales > Nocardioidaceae > Nocardioides. Next base: position 49,047 of record CAVZFO010000018.1, read on the forward strand.
AGCGCGAACCAGACCGTGAAGTTGGCGACCGAGACCAGAAGCGAGCTGACCAGCAGGTGCGCGAACACCCGCTGGCTCCCGTGCTGCAGATCCAGGCGTGGCCCGCGGCTGGTCGGGTGGCTCATCGGCACCTCCTCGCTCCGCGGTCCCCGGACGGTCGACGTGGTGACCGGGCGGTCTCCCGGAACTCATCGCCGTCCCGGTCGACGCTAGGACCTCGACCGCGCTGGAGGTCAACCGTTCGGCCGGCGGGGAGCAGCCGGGCAGGAAACTTCAACCCCACCCGCCCGCACCCCAGACGCGGCGGAGCGGGAGGGGGCCCGGCGGTCGTGGTGGGTCTGGCGGCGCCTCGTGAGGGACGAGCGAGGCGTGGGTAGACCGACGGGCCCCCTCCCGCGCAGCCGCCCCTCGTTGGCAGGCAACCCCCGCCGGAGGCGGCCCCTGTCGGTCGCAAGAGAAGACGGCCCGCAAGCGGCAAGGCCGCAACCGAAGACGACCCGCCGGCGACACGCGGACCCAATCCGTTGTCCCCGCAGGGCCGAACCACGGGTGTCGTGCGTCATGGACGACGTACGCGTTCCGATGGGAGAACCAGATGAGTGACACCAGCAGGAGGAAGTTCCTCGCTGCGGCAGGGATCGGAGCGGCCGGCACCGTCGGCCTCACCGGACAGGTGAGCGCGGCCTCGGCCGCCCCCACGACCCGGGCCCACGACAGCGCACGGGAGCCCGTCGTCGCCTTCGTCGAGCACCACTACAGCGACCGCGTGCACCTGATGGTCGGCGAGCGGGAGATCGTCGTCCACGACAAGGACCTCGCCACCCGCATCCTCAACGCCGCCGGAGGCAACTGACATGTCCTCGCACCGCGAAGCACCCGAGATCGCCAAGGACCCGGTCGCCGACGGCACCGACGTCTACGCGTTCGTCAGCCCGAAGCGGCCCGACCACGTCACTCTGATCGCCAACTTCATCCCGTTGCAGAAGCCGGACGGCGGGCCGAACTTCTACGAGTTCGGCGACGACGTGCTCTACGAGATCCACGTCAACAACCGCGGCGACGCGACCCGCGACGTGTCGTTCCAGCTGAAGTTCAGCACGAAGGTCCGCAACGACAAGACCTTCCTCTACAACACCGGCCCGATCACCCGGATCGCCAGCCCCAACTGGAACCGTCCGCAGTTCTACACACTCACGCGGATCGACTGGAAGGGCGACGAGATCCGCAAGGAGACCCTGCTGGGCAAGGGCCTGCGCGTGCCGCCCGTCAACGTCGGCCCGCGCAGCACCCCGAACTACGCCCAGCTCTCCGCCCAGGCCGTGCACGACGTCAAGCAGGGCATCCGGGTCTTCTGCGGCCAGCGGGCCGACGCCTTCCACGTCGACCTCGGCAGCATCTTCGACCTCGGCGCGCTGCGGCCCCTCAACGAGGCGCACCTCATCTCGATGCCGAACATGAACGGCGTCAACTCGGTGCAGTCCTACAACGTGCACACCATCGCCCTGGAGATCCCGATCTCCAAGCTCACCAAGGACGGCAGCGTCCCGAAGAACCCGCTCGGCAAGAAGGCCGTCATCGGGGTCTGGGCGACGGCGAGCCGGCGCAAGTCCCGGATGTGGGACAAGGCCAAGGGCAAGTACGTCGGCCACGGGCCGTGGGAGCAGGTCTCCCGGCTCGCGAACCCGCTGTTCAACGAGGTCGTCGTGCCGATGGCCGAGAAAGACGAGTGGAACGCGCGGCCGCCGTGGGACGACAAGCGCTACGCGAAGTACGTGAACAAGCCCGAGCTGCAGGGGCTGCTGCCCGTGCTCTACCCGGGTGCCTTCCCGAACCTCGCGAAGTACACCAAGCCCCGTGCCGACCTGAACGCCGTGCTGCTCACCGGCATCCCGAAGGGGATCGTGCCCGGCTTCCAGAACTTCACGGGTGCGGTGGAGGCGGACATGCTGCGGCTCAACGTGGCCATCCCGCCGACGGCGCAGCCCAACGACCTCGGCCTGGTGGCCGGAGACGCGGCCGGCTGGCCCAACGGACGCCGGGTCAACGACGACGTCGTGACGGTGGCGCTGCGTGCGGTGGCCGGCCTGACGCTGCCGCTGGTCGACCCGTCGTACAAGCCGGACGGCGCGGCCTCGGCCGTGGCGGACGGCACGTCGAACACCAACGCGGGCGCGACGGACGTCTTCCCGTTCCTGGGTCTCCCGGGCGGCGGGTACCAGACGACGCCGGGCACCACGACGGCCAAGTGAGGCGGCGGTCATGACCGGAACACCGACGGGGACACCGTCGGGCACACCGTCGGGCACACCGTCGGGTCACGAGAACCCGCACGCCGGGCAGGGCTCGGTCCTGCTCGACATCGGCGGCGACGTCGGCGCCCTGGTGGTGACCATGCCCCGCGAGATGGTCGGGACGGAGATCGAGATCGAGCCTCACGGGGGGCTGGACCGCGGTCACCGTGAGGGCCACGGACATGGGCACAACCACGGGCACGGCCACGGGCACGGCCACGGGCATGGGCACCGGCCGCACGTCGCGGTCGTGGACCGGCCGGTGGCCGCGGGCACGCAGCCGTCGTTGGTGTTCCCGGAGCTGCGGGAGGGTCCCTACGCCCTGTTCGACAAGGGCGGGGACCGGGTGCTGCTGACCGTGGAGATCACCGGGGGGCAGGTCTCGTTCGCCGAGTGGCCCCGGGGCTGACGCCCTGGCTCCGAGGGGATCAGGGTCACCAGCGGCGCGGCCGCCGGGTCGTGGGGACCCGGCGGCCGCGCCCGTCTGACCTGCGGAAACGTGCTCCACGACGACGTCGTGGGGGCGGGTAACGCTGTCTAGCCCTGGGGGTGTGTCTGGGGCGGGGACCTGACAGATCCGATTTCGCCACCTACCGTGGAGGCATGGGTTCTCTCCCCCCAAGAGCCCGGTTTTTCGCTGCGTGCGTGTCGGCGGCGGCCCTGATCTCGGCCGTCGTCGCCGCACCCGGTGTCTCCGGAGCCACACCAGGTCCAGGATCGTCCCGTCAACCCCACCGCTCGACGGTGCAAGGTACGGCCGGCGACGACACGATCATCACCAAGCGCTACGGCCAGCGCGTGTTCGCCCTCGGCGGCGACGACTACGTCCGCCTCGGCAGCAGCAACGACATCGCCTACGGCGAGGACGGCAACGACTGGCTGCACGGCAACGACGGCCGCGACTCTGTCTACGGCGGCCCCGGCAACGACCACCCGCAAGGTGGTGGCGGCGCCGACTACGTCTCCGGCGGCAGCGGTGACGACGAGCTCGACGGCGACGCCGGCAACGACCTCATCTTCGCCGGCGCCGGCGACGACCAGGTCACCGGCGACGAGGGCGACGACGTGATCTACCCCGGGCCCGGCGCCGACACGATCTACGGCGAGGAAGGCATGAACAAGATCGTCGCCACCGACGACGGCGTTCGTGACGACATCTTCTGCAACATGATCAAGGTGGCGACCCCGCCCGGGATCATCGTCTACATCGGTCACGTCGACCCGCTCGACGCCCTGCGCAACTGCACGGTCGTCGTCAAGCACTAGTGACCCGCGCGGGGCACTAGTTCTTGGCCCCCGCGAACCCGAGGAGCGCCGCCAGTCCGAGCGCGCTGCGCGGCTCGTACGGCGCCCGCCACAGGCCGCCGTGCACCGCGGCATATGCCTCGTCCTGCCAGGGATGGTCGGCCGTCGGGGTGTCGGCCATCAGGTCGTGCACGAGCAGGGCGGCCATCAGGGTGTTGGACGTCGAGGGGTCGAAGACCTCGACGCCGAACCGGTGGGCGCCGGCGAAGGCCGCCGCCAGCGCGCGGTTCTTGACGACGGACCGGGTGCGCGTCGAGGGCGCGACGTGGAAGGACACGGTGCGCCCGTCGCGGCGTGCGGCGGTGGCCCGCCAGCGCTGGATCCGCTTGGCCAGCGCGTAGTTGGGGCCTTGCTGCGGCACCAGGCAGTCGGCGATGCCGGGGTCGGCCAGATCGCCGGGCCGGGGCGGGTACTGGCGGTGCAGCAGCCTTCCGCGGGAGACCCACCGCAGCGGACGGCCCAGCAGCTTCGCGGTGCCTGACCGCTCGGCGTACGCCCGGTTGGCGTGCTCCACCGCTTCCCTCGGCACCGCGAAGGCGTCGGTCGGGGTCGCCAGGAACGCGAGGGCCGTGTCCGGGCGGGCGGCGGTCACGCGGGAGGCGAGCGCGTCCGCGGCGACGGAGACGCGCACGTGGGTGCCGCCGTCGGCGTAGACATAGCTGCCCACCACCAGGCGGCCGTCCACTCCGGCGAGCCAGTCGGCCACTGCGGGCACCTCGGCCAGGAGGTCGGCACCGGCGTCCTCCGTCCCCGGAGCCACCGGCACCAGCATCCGGCCGGCGCCCTCGCGCGCCGTCGCCCGCAGCCGCTCCCACACCGCCGGCAACGGCAGGTCCACGGCCGCGACGGTGGCGCCCCAGCGGAGCAGCGGGCCGAGCGGCCCCATCTCGGCTCCCGCGCCGAGGACCGCCACCGTGTGCCCGTCGAGGCGGAGCCACTCCGGGTGGGCCGCGACCGTGCGTACCGCATCGGCGGCCGACGGTTCGAGCACGCCGGCGGTCTCCCACGCCGCCAGCCGGGCGTCGAGGCCCGGCCCGCGCAGCTTGTCGCCGCGGTACGGCAGCACCAGCTCGGTCAGCCGCTCGCCGCCTCCGCGCACCTCGAGCGTGGCCAGCTCGCGCTCGGCGGGCGCCGCGGCCAGCGACCCGAGCGGCGCGTCCGCCGCGTCGGCCGCGTCGTCGGAGGCGACCACCATGCGCCGCCGTACGGCGTCCAGTCCGGCGTCCGCGATGCTCGCCCACGCCTCGGGCGAGGGCAGCCCGGCCTCCACCAGCCGACGGAAGTGCAGCAGGTAACGCCCGCGCCACGCCGTCTCCTGCTCCGCCGCGCGCGCACCGACCGGGTCGACGGAGCGCAACGCGTCGGCCACGACCTCACGGCCCACCGCGGTCGTCGGGCGGCTGCCGTCGGGATCGGCCGGGAACGAGATGCCGTGGGTCACCCGCTCATCATGGCGGCTGGGGACCGATGCTCAGCTGTAGCCGGAGGGCAGCCGCGGCGTGTACGGCGCCTCCAGGAGCTCGACCTCCTCGTCGGTGAGGGTCAGGTCGAGCGCGGCGGCCGCGTCGGCGAGGTGGTGCTCCTTGGTCGGGCCCACGATGGGGGCGGTCACCACCGGGTTGTGCAGCACCCAGGCCAACGCGACCTGGGCCATCGGGACCCCGCGGGCGTCGGCCACCTGCTGGACGGCGCCGACGATCGGCACGTTGGCCTCGTCGACGTACCGCTGTCCCATCGGGTCGTTCTCCGAGCGCCGGGTCGACTCGCCCCACGGACGCGCCAGCCGACCCTTGGCCAGCGGGCTCCACGGGATGCTGCCGACACCCTGGCTCGGCGAGCAGCCCGAACATCTCCCGCTCCTCCTCGCGCTGGAGCAGGCTGTACTGGTTCTGCATCGAGACGAAGCGGGTCCAGCCGCCGAGGTCGGCGGCGTGCTGCATGGTCGCGAACTGCCACGCCCACATCGACGACGCACCGAGGTAGCGGGCCTTGCCGGCCTTCACCACGTCGTGCAGCGCCTCCATGGTCTCCTCGACCGGGGTGTCCGGGTCGAAGCGGTGGATCTGGTAGAGGTCGACGTAGTCGGTGCCGAGCCGGGTCAAGGACGCGTCGACCTGCTCCATGATCGCCCGCCGCGACAGGCCCCGGCCGCCCGGGCCCTCCCCCACCGGGAAGAAGACCTTGGTGGCCAGCACGACGTCCTCACGCCGCGTGTACTTCGCGATGGCGCGGCCGGTGATCTCTTCCGAGGAGCCGCTGCTGTAGACGTTGGCGGTGTCCCAGAAGGTGATGCCGAGGTCGACGGCCTGCCGGAAGATCGGCTCGGCCGCCGACTCGTCGAGCGACCAGCCGCCGCCCACGTTGCCACCGCCACCGAAGCTCATGCAGCCGAGGGCGATCCGGCTGACCCGCAGTCCCGACGTTCCGAGTCGTGTGTAGTCCATGGAGCCATCTTCGCTCGGTCGCCCGAACACGGTCAGGCGGGGGCCGTCTCCCCGGCGGTTGCCGCCAGCCGGGCGACGTACATCGGTTGGTAGCGGTCGTGCATCGACGTCAGCAGGCTCAGCAGCATCACGAAGAACAGGGCGTGGCCCAGGGCCAGGTCACTCGACCCGAGCAGGACGCGGGCGACGACGACCAGCACCACGTTGACCGCGATCCGCACCAGGAAGGTGAGAGCGAGGGACTCGAAGGACACCGCCCGCCGGGCGGCGGCCAGCACGATGGCGACGTTCAGCACGATGAGCACGGAGACGCCCACGAACAGCTCGAGGGGGCTGGCGTCGAGGCCGGGCAGGTTCTCGGCGAAGATCACCGACAGCAGCCCGACGAGGACGACCTTCTCCAGGGTGAGGAGCGACCAGACCCGGACGTTCGCCGCCCGCCAGGCCGCCTGCTGCGCGGCGGTGTCCATGCCCACGGGCAGCGGGTCCGCGGCCAGGTGCAGCCCCTCGTGGTCGGGCGGCGGGGTGCGCGGCAGGACCACGAACCACACGATCGCGAGGGCGGCGAGGATCAGGAACGCGAGCAGCCAGGGGGCCCAGCCGTAGTCCCGGAGCGTGTCCGTCATGTCGAGCTGCGCGATGTGGATCCACCATTCCTGGGGGAGCTTGACGAAGATCCAGATCGCTGCCGCGACCAGGACCCACGCCCCGAACAGGAGTCGCCGGGGGTCCCATCTGGTGCGCACGGTCTCGTAGGCGATGAAGAAGTACTCGAAGGTGTTCGCGAAGACCAGCAGCGGCCAGCGGGCCTGGAAGACCTCGAACGCGAGCACCCCGACGAGCCGGTAGAAGTACAGGAACCGTCCCACCCGGAAGGCGTCGATGCTCGCCCAGTTGCGCATGGTCGCGAGGTAGGCGATCGCCAGGTAGTAGACGTCCATCGCCTTGTCGTAGCCCTGGTAGCCCGGCGGGTCGTAGCCGAACGCCTGGAAGACGGTCTGGTCGACGCCGTCCACCACCAGGCACGCCAGGATGGCCGGCAGGGGGTAGCGCGGGATCAGCAGCGGGAGCAGGAACCGGGTGCCGACCACGAGGACGAAGACCGCGGTCACGGGAGGGTCCTGCTGCTCATCCCGGCGTCAGCGGATCCCCTAGGGACACCCCGGTGTCCGCGCCGGGGTCGAGGCGGCGCAGCCCCACCAGGTCCACGCCCGCGTCCCGGATGCGGTGGCACAGGTCCTGCAGCTCCTTGTCGTCCTCGACGTCCCGGACGATGGTGGTCGTGGTGGGCTCCACGACGTACGTCGCGTCCCCGAACAGCGTGGGCACCAGGTCGCCCACATCACCCGAGACGCGCAGCTCGACCCGCTGCGGAGGATGGAGGGGGGCCATGTCGACGATCCTGGGCCCGTCCCCGGCCGCGCGCGTCACCCCCGAGGGGTAAAGCCGAGCCCCGGGTCCCGAAACCGGTCACGCGGCCGCGACCGGGATACACGCCGCTAGGCTCCGAGGGGAGGCCGCCGGCCGGCATCCACCTGGACGAGGGCGGCAGATGCGGAACGAGTCACCAGTGCTCACCCCGCTCACGAGGGTGCGCGTCACGATCCCGCGACCCACGGTCCGCACCCTCTACCGTCGTCGGCTGCTGCACCAGCTGGACCGCGGTCCCGACCGGGCCCTCACCCTCGTCGTCGGCGGGCCGGGGTGCGGCAAGACGCTGCTGGTCAGCGCCTGGGCCCAGGACGTCGCCGCCCGCGCGGCGGAGACGGTGGCCTGGGTCGCAGCGGGACGTGACTGTGACGACCCCGCAGTGCTCTGGTCGCTGGTCGTGGCCGCGTGGGCTCGCTCGGTCCCCTCGATGACCACGGTGCAGGCCCCGCGCGTGGTCGGGCCGGCGTTCGTGGACGAGGTGCTCCAGCACCTCGAGGCGGTGCCCGGGCGGTGCACGCTCGTCCTCGAGGACCTGCACGAGGTGCAGTCGCCCGAGGCGTTGGCGACGCTGGACCTGATGCTGGCCTCGCGGCCGGCCAACCTGCACGTCGTGATGGTGACCCGCTCCGACCCGCCGCTCGCCCTGCACCGGCTCCGGCTGGCGGGCGAGCTCATCGAGATCCGGACCCGGGACCTCGCCTTCACCGACGACGAGACCACGTCGATGCTGACCCAGCACGGGGTCAAGCTCACCCGCGACGACCACGCCCACCTGATGGCCAAGACCGAGGGCTGGGCCGCGGGCATCCGGCTCGCGGCGATCTCGCTGCAGGACCGTCCCGACCCGGGCGAGCAGTCGACGCTGATCCAGGCCTTCGCCGGCTCCCAACGGGCCATCGCGGACTACCTGGTCACCGAGGTGCTCGACCGGCAGCCGGACCGGCTGCGGGAGTTCCTGTTGCGGACCTGCGTCGTGGAGCGGGTGGACGCCCGGCTGGCCAACGTGCTGGCCGAGACCGACGACGCCGCCGAGGCGCTCGACACCCTGGAACGCCGCGGGGCGTTCGTCACCGCCCTGGACGACGCGACCGGCTGGTACCGCTTCCACCGCCTGTTCGGAGAGATGTGCCGTCACCAGCTGGAGGTCCGCAGCCCCGCGCTCGTCCCGGACCTGCACGCCCGGGCGGCCCGATGGTTCGCGGAGACCGGCGAGGCCAACGAGGCGCTGCGCCACGCCATCCAGTCGCGCGACTGGGACCTGGTCGGCCGGGTCGGCGTCCTGGTCGCCGGCGGCCAGACCTTCGGTCACGAGGGTCGCGGCACCCGGGCCGCGCTGCGGGCGATCCCGGAGGACGCGGCGCCCGACAACGCCTGGATCGCCTTCGCCCACGCGCTCGGGTGCGACGACAGCGGCGAGGTGGTGGACCTCGAGCAACGGCTGGCGGTCGCGGACGGCGTCCTCGCAAGGGACCCGGAGGCGCCGCCCGTGCTGCTGGGCCTCAGTCACCTGCTGAGCGCGATGGCCCTCCGGGGCAGCGGCCGGGTCGGCGAGGCGGTCGACCGCCTGAACCTGGCGGTCGGCGCGTTCGGCCTGGTGCCGGCCCGCGAGACGCCGGCCCTGCCGTCGTACGTCGGCTACACCCGGGCCCTCCTCGGGAACTGCCTCTTCTGGACCGGCGACCTCGAGGCCGCCCGGCGCGAGCTGGGGTGGGCCGCCGGCCGTGGCGAGGACGACGACGCGGTGGTGCGCGACATCGCCCTGATGTCGGGCGCCTACGTCTCCCTGGTCGACGCGGTGCTCGGCGACGTGCGCGGGGCTCACGAGCGCGGCTCGGCCGCCCTGGACGCGGCGTCCCGGGCCGGCTGGCCGGAGGGGCTGCTGCCGATCAGCGCCCGGGTCGCCCTCGGCCTCGCCTACTGCGACCGGGGCGAGACGCACACCGCGGACGCGCTCCTGGCGCGGGTGGCGGTGGCGCTCACCGAGCGGCCCGACCGGCTGCTCTCCGCCCTGCACGCGTGGGCCTCGGTGCGTCTGTCCATGGACGGCGGGCAGCCCGAGCAGGCCGCGGGAGACCTCGAGCGGGTGCGCGCGGTGTGCGCGGCCATCCCTCAGGCGGCGCTGCTGGGACGGCTCCTCGCCGACGCCGAGCGTGAGATCGAGCGGCGGCCGGCGACCGGCGAGGACGCGTTCGACACGAGGAGCGACCGGACCCTCATCGAGGGCTGGGTGCGGACCGCGTTGGAGGAGGAGGACCAGCGGCGCGACGACGCTGCCCTGCTCGCCCTCGGCAGCGCCCTCGAGCTCGCGGCGGTCTCGGGCATCGTCAGGCCGCTGACGCGGTCGGCGGACGACCTCCAACCGCTGCTCCAACGTCACGCCCGCGTCGTCGGCACCCACGGGGAGGTGGTGACCCGGCTGGTGCCGTCGCGGATCCCGGTCGACCCCGGCTCGACGGTCGACCGGCTCACCGACCGCGAGCTCTCGGTGCTCAGGCTGTTGCCGACGATGATGAGCAACGCGGAGATCGCCGACGAGCTGTTCGTCTCGGTGAACACCGTGAAGGCGCACCTCAAGTCGCTCTACCGCAAGCTCGGTGCCGGCAGCCGGCGCGAGGCGGTGCTCCTGGGACGCCAGCAGCTGGCCGCGCTGGCCCCGGTCAGCGCGGCTCCGGCGTCCCCACCACGCTCGCCGGCCGGGCCGAGCCGGGCGACGCCTCCTCCGGCACCACCCGCACCTCGACCAGCCGCAGCTCCAGGAGGCTGAGCCGGTCCAGGAGGCCGTGCAGGGCCGCCTGGTCAGCGAACGCGCCCACCAGCACGGAGCGGGGGGCTACCGCCGTGACGCGCAGCCCTTCGACCTCGGCCCGCGCCCACTCCGGCAGCTCACCTTCGATGGTGATCTCGTACGTCGTCGGCTGCACCCTGGCCTCCTCGGCAGGACACCACTCTGGCCCTCCCCGGCGGTGTTCGCCTCACCCGAGCGGGGTAGCGGACGCGCCGATCCGGCGGTGCCACGCGCCCCGGCGTCAGCGCACGAGGTCGTCGCGCTCCGGCCGGTCGGACGGCCTGGCCACCTCCGCGTGCGGACGGCACTGCCACAGCGCCCAGTCCGCGCTGACCTCACCCGCCGCACGCAACAGGGGCGGCAGGTGGTCGTCGAGAAGCGTGTCGAGCGGGGTCTCGGCGGCGTGCACCGTGACGTTCATCGCCGCGCGCACGGCGCCCGTGCCGTCGCGAACGGGGGCGGCGACCGAACGGACGCCGGGCGCGAGCTCCTCGTCGGCCAGCGCCCAGCCGCGGGCGCGGACCTGCGCGAGCTCCTCCAGCAGCTGCTCGACACTCCGGCCGATGTACGGCGGCAGGCCGGACCGGCTGGGCTGGGCCAGCGGTCGGCGCCACCTCGTCGGGCGCCAGCGCGGCCAGCAGCACCTTGCCCTGCGAGGTCTGCGGCGCCGGGAAGCGGGTGCCGATCTCGACACGCAGGGCGATGATCTTCGGCACCGAGACCCGGGCCACGTAGACGATGTCGGAGCCGTCGAGCTGGGCCATCGACGAGGACTCGCCGGTCCGGCGAGACGAGGTCCACCAGGTGCGGGCGGGCGATGTCCCAGAGACCCTGCGCGCCGACATACGCCATGCCGAGCCGCAGCACCTGCGGCGTCAGCGCGAAGGCCGCCGTCGCGGACGCGGACGTAGCCGAGCTCCTCGAGCGTGAGCAGCAACCGGCGTGCGGTGGGCCGGGCCAGGTCGGCGGCGGTGGCGACCTCCGCGAGCGTCATCGGACCGGCGGGGCGCCCGAAGCACCGCGAGCACGTCGAGCCCGCGCGCCAGCGCCTCGACGAAGTCGGGTCCGCTGCCTCGTCCGGCCACCTACTCCCCGACTCCTGGCCAGACTCATTGCCCGACTCCTTGCCGGAGCCCGGCTCGCCGAAGATCGTGCCGCGGGCCTCGCGGGTCTGGTCGGACTTGTAGTCGGTGTACTTGTAGGGGTTGTCGAGGACCTCCTGGTCTCGGGCAGCTCGGGGTTCATGCCCTGCTGCCAGGCGTCCTCGCCCATCGCGGAGCGCAGGTGGTCGACGGTCTCTCGATCGCGGTCCGCGCGGCGGCGCAGGTCGACGCCGACCAGCCGGTGCCCGCGCTCTTCACGACCCGGCCGTCGACGACGACGGTGTGCACGTCGCCGCGCTGGGCCTGGAAGGCCACGTGGCCGTAGGGGTTGAGCAGCGGGAACGACACCGGCGAGTCGTCGTTCTTGATCAGGACGACGTCGGCCTTCTTGCCCGGGCTCGAGGCTGCCGAGGTCGTCGCGCCCGAGCGCCCTCGCGCCGCCGCGGGTCGCCCAGTCGACGACCTGCTCGGCGCGCAGCGTGCGAGTGGGTGACGGTGTCGCCCGTCGGCGTGCGCCTCGAGGTGCTCGCGCGAGCGGTCGGCGCCGAGCGTGCGTGCGCATCGCGCGAGAACAGGTCGCCGCTCCACCAGACGCTGGTGTCCATCGACAGCGACACCGGGATGTCGTGCCGGCGCACCTGCCAGGTGGGCGGGTAGCCCTGGCCGGCGCTCTGCTCGGACTCGGTCGACACCGACACCGAGCCGCCGGTGGCCGCGATCCGCTGGTAGGAGTCTGGCGTCAGCGTCGCGGCGTGCACGTAGATGGTGTCCGGGCGCCATGAAGCCGTGCTCGTGCATCAGCCGGATGCCGTCGTCGTTGGTCGCGCCCCACACGCCGGCGTGGGTGGTGACCGGCAGGCCGAGCTCGCGGGCGACCTCGAAGGCCGCCTTCTCCGGGAAGGCCGGGTCGCCGGTGACGTCGAAGGCGATCTGGAAGCCGAGCATGTCGTCGTCGCGTCGCGGCGCCGGTCGAAGAACGCCTGGACCGCCGGGTCGGCGGTCCACTCCCACGGCGCGGCCTGGATGTTGCCGTAGGCCAGCACGAACCGGCCGGGCACCGCCTGCGAGCGCGTCGACGGCGGCGTCGGCGTGGTCGACGGTCTGCAGGCCGTGCGACCAGTCGACGGTGGTGGTGACGCCGGCCTCGAGCGCCTCCCAGGCCGGAGAGCAGGTTGCCGGCGTGGATGTCCTCGGGGCGGAACAGCCGGCCGTGCTCGAGGTAGTACCAGACGAAGTACTGGGTGAGCGTCCAGTCGGCGCCGTAGCCGCGCATCGCCGTCTGCCACATGTGCCGGTGGGTGTCGATCATCCCGGGCATCACGATGCCGCCGGTCGCGTCGATCTCGACCGCGCCGTCGGGGGCCGTCAGGCCGGTGCCGACCTCGGCGATCCGGTCGTCGACGACGAGCACGTCGCCGCCCGCGAGCACGGTGTGCGCGTCGTCCATGGTGAGCACGGTGCCGCCGCGGAACAGCACGGGTCGGCCGGTCGGCCATCGCTCGCTCCTGTCTCTCGGACGCATGTCCGTCTAGCGGTCGTCCCGAGTCGTTCTCGCACCTGTCACCCCGCGTCGTACGTCGTGTCAAGAGGTCCGCGCGTTTCGGATAGTCCCTGACGTTCCGGTCCTGTGAAACCGTTCTCGACCCAAACGTCAGGGACTACCCGAAGCCGGCACCGCTTGACAGGTGCTCCGGGAGTGGGACAAGTGAGGCGGACGAGTGTCCGGCCAGTGGATGCGAGAGGCGGCGCGCACGACGATGGGCGACGGGCCGCTGGCCGGGCTGCGTGGTCGCGGACTTCTCGCGCATCCTCGCCGGCCCGTACGCCACGATGCTGCTGGCCGACCTCGGCGCCGAGGTGATCAAGGTCGAGGGCCCGGCGGGCGACGACACCCGCACCTGGTCGCCGCCGGTGCGCGACGACGGGAGGCGTCTCGACCTACTACCTCGGCGTCAACCGCAACAAGCGCTCGATCGCCCTGGACCTCAAGGACGACGACGACGCTCGCGGTGGCCGGCGAGCTGGCCGAGCGCGCCGACGTCGTGATCGAGAACTTCCGGCCCGGCGGCGCTGCGCCGGTTCGGCCTCGACTACGACACGGTCGCGGCCACCAACCCCGGCGTCGTCTACGCCTCGATCAGCGGCTTCGGCAGCGGCGAGCCGGGGCGCGACGCTGCCCGGCTACGACCTCATCGTCCAGGCGATCTCCGGCCTGATGAGCCTGACCGGCGACCCGGACGGCCCGCCGTACCGGGCGGGCATCTCGGTGTTCGACGTGATGGCCGGCCTGCACGCGACGATCGGCATGCTCGCCGCGCTGCGCGACCGCACCGAGACCGGCCGGGGCCAGCACGTCGAGGTCAACCTGCTGTCCTCGGCGCTGTCCGGCATGGTCAACCAGTCCAGCGCCTACGTCGCCGGCGGGTGGTGCCGTTCCGGATGGGCAACAGCCACCCGAGCCTGTTCCCCTACGAGCCGCTGCCGTGCGCCGACGGCGACCTGATCATCACCGCCGGCAACGACGGCCAGTTCCGCAAGCTGTGCGAGGTGCTCGGCGTGCCCGGAGCTCGCCGACGACCCGCGGTTCGCCCGCAACGAGGACCGGACCGCGCAACCGCGACGTGCTGCGGCCGTTGCTGGTCGAGCGGCTCGGGACGCGGACCGCGCTGGAGTGGTTCGACGTGATCATCGCCGCCGGCGTGCCCTGCGGGCCGATCAACACCATCGACGGCGGGTTCGCCTTCGCCGAGGACATCGGCCTCGACCCGGTGGTCGAGCGTGGGTGAGGGTGACCGCGCCGTGCCGTCGGCCCGCAACCCGATCACGTTCTCCGAGACGCCGGTGCGCTACGACCGGCCGCCGCCACGGCTCGACGAGCACGGCGACGAGATCCGGGCCTGGCTGCAGGAGGAAGCATGAGCGACCACCTCGAGTTCCCGACCTCCCTCGGCACCTCGACGGCCGACGAGATCCGGCTGCTCGGCCAGGACCTGACGGCCGACCTGATGGGCAAGGTCGGTTTCGGCGAGCTGGCCTTCTGGCTGGTGGCGCTGCGCCGGCCGACTGCGCAGGAGACCCGGGTCTTCGAGGCGGTGCTGGTCGCGCTGGCCGACCACGGCTTCACGCCCACCGCGATCGCCGCCCGGCTGACCTACCTGTCCGCGCCCGACTCGCTGCAGGGCGCGCTCGCCGCCGGGCTGCTCGGCGGCGGCTCGCGCTTCCTCGGCGTCACCGAGGACTGCGGCGATCTACCTGCACGACGTCATCGGCCGGCCTCGAGACGCTGCCCACGGACGACGCCGGGTGGGACGCGGTCGCGCTGGACGCCGTACGTCGCACCCGCGAGGCCGGCACGTTCGTCCCGGGCCTCGGCCACCCGGTGCACAAGGTCCGGGACCCGCGCACGCCGGTGCTGATCGGCATCGCCGAGGAGGAGGGCCTGCGCGGGCCGCACCTGCGGCTGTTCGAGGCGATCGGCCGCATCCACGAGCAGGTGCTCGGGCGCCGGCTGCCGCTCAACGGCGCCGGGGTCTGCGGGGCGGCGCTGGCCGACCTCGGGCCTGCCGGTGGAGCTGCTGCGGGGCTTCGCGCTGCTGGCGCGCGCCGCCGGCCTGCTCGGCCAGATCGCCGAGGAACGCCGCCGCCCGATCGGCATGGACGCCTACCTCGCCGTCGACCGCAACGCGGTCTACGTGGACCCCACCGAGGAATAGGAGCCGGCATGGCCCAGGTCGTTGCGGTCATCGCCTCGACGCACCACCCGTTCTACTACCGCGCCAGCACGTCGACCGGCGCGGACCGGCCGCCGTTCGCCGACGAGTGGGTGAGCAAGATCGAGACCTTCCGCGAGACGCTCACCCGCGCGAACCCCGACGTCCTGGTGATGGTCGGCAGCGACCACTTCCACCAGCTGTGGCTGGACAACATGCCGCAGTTCCTGGTCGGCAAGGCGCCCTTCTACGACGCCAACTGGCACAACGAGGAACGCGAGTTCGGGCTCCCCCGGATGACGCTCGCCGGCGAGGAGGACCTCTCCGCCCACATCCTGCGCAACGGCCTCGACGCCGGCTTCGACCTCGCCTTCAGCAACGAGCTGCGGATCGACCACAGCATCACCTGCCCGATCATCACCCTGCGGCCCCAGCACGACCTGCCGATCGTGCCGATCTACACCAACATCTTCGCGCCGCCGCTGCCCCAGCCGAAGCGGTTCGTCGAGCTGGGCCGGACGATCCGGGCCCTGGTCGAGTCCTGGCCCGACGACCGCCGGGTCGCGATCATCGGCACCGGCCACCTGTCGCTGGAGCTCGGCGGTCCCCGCCAGTTCGGCCCGCACGGACCCGACCCGGACTTCGACCGCAAGGCCGTCGACTGGATCGCCCGCGGCGACGTCGACGGCTGCCTCGGCGAGGTGTCGCTCGACAGCCTGCACGCGCCGGGCAACGCCACCCACGGGTTCATGGACTTCATGCTGATGATGGGGGTGGCCGGCGACGGCGTGGCCGCCGACCACGTCGACTCCCTGGACCTGTTCCACACGATGGAGGCCTACTTCACCTGGTACCCGAAGGACGGGGGAGCAACCGGATGAGCAAGTACCTGCTCGACAAGTTCCTGTTCACCGATCGACCGCGACCCCGGGCTCGTCGAGCGCTACCGCGACGACCCGGCGGGCACCGTCGCCTGGTGGGAGGCCGAGGAGGCCAACCGGATCCTCAACTGCACCTCCGAGGAGAGGTCGACCTGGCTCGCGTTCACCGACGAGGAGCGGGACGTGCTGGTCCGCCAGGACCACGTCGCCCTCTTCGGGATGGGCGCCCACCCGTTCCTCACGCTGACGCTGTTCATCGCGATGTTCGAGCGCGACCACGGACCGCTGGAGTACCAGATCGCCTACGGCAAGGCGATGGAGCACATCTCGCTCCCCTACCCGGACATCGCCACGTGAACATGCACGCGGCGGTCCTCACCGGCTACGGCGAGCCACCGTCGTACGCCGAGCACCCGGCGCCCGAGGACAGCCCGGGCCACGTCGTGGTGCGGATGACCGCGGCGCCCGTCGTACCCCTCGACCTGATCTGCGCCTCCGGCACCTCCTACTTCGGGGCCCCACCCCTCCCCTACGTGCCGGGCGTCCAGGGCGTCGGGACCCTCGACGGCGAGCGGGTCTGGATCAGCTCCTCGGCCGGCATGCAGCCCGGCGACGGCACGCTGGCCGAGTGGTGCTCGGTGCCCGAGGTCGACGTGGTGCGGCTCCCCGACGGCCTGCCCGACCCGGCGGTCGCGGCGATCGGCCTGTCGGGCGTGGCGGCCTGGGGCGCGCTGGTGTTCCGGGCGCGCGTCACCGACGGCGAACGGGTCATCGTGCTCGGCGCGGGGGGCGCCGTCGGCCAGGCCGCGATCGGCGTGGCCAGATCGCGCGGCGCGGGACTGGTCGTGGCCGTCTGCCGGAGCGAGTCGGCAGCCGGTCGCGCCCGTCGCAGCGGCGCGGACGAGGTCGTCGTGCTGCCCGCGTCCGGTGACGCCGACGAGCTGACCGCCGCGCTGACCGAGGCCCTGGGTGGCGGCACCGCGGACGTGGTGCTCGACCCGGTGTTCGGGTGGGTGGCAGCCGCGGCCACCCGGGTGATGACACCGCACGGCCGCCTGGTCAACCTCGGTGGCTCGGCCGCCGACGCCGCCACCCTCTCCTCGGCCGTGGTGCGCGGCCGGTCCCTCGACGTGCTCGGCTACACCAACAACTCCCTCACGCCTGACCGGCGTGCCGAGGCCCTGACCTCGGTCGTCCGCCTCGCCGCCGACGGCGTCGTCTCCGTCGAGCACCGGGTCCGCCCGCTCGCCGAGGCCGGTGCCGCCTGGCGACGACCAGGCCACCGGCGCCGCCGTCGTACGTCAGGTCCTGGTGCCCTGACCCGACGAAGCTCTCCTTGACACGGCTAACGTTGTAAGCCATTGTTGGCTAACACCGTTAGCCACGAGGAGAAGCCATGCAGACCATCAGCGTCGTCACCGACATCGCCGCCCCTGCCGAGACCGTGTGGGCCCAGCTGTCCGCCGTCTCCGCGTACGCCGAGTGGAACCCGTTCATCACGTCGTTCCGGGGCGAGCTGGTCGAAGGCGGTCGCGCCGAGGTCCGCATCGCTCCGCCGGGTGGGCGCGCGATGACCTTCCGTCCGACGATCACGGCGGTCGAGGAGGGGAAGCACCTGGAGTGGCTCGGCCGGCTCGTCCTGCCGGGAGTCTTCGACGGGCGGCACTCGTTCCGCCTCGAGGTCGTCGGGGAGGGGATCACGCGCCTGACCCAGACCGAGGAGTTCCGCGGGTTCCTCGTGCCGCTCACGGGCAAGACGCTCGAGCGGACCCGGGACGGCTTCGCGGCGATGAACGAGGCGCTGCGCCAGCGCGCCGAGAAGGCCCCCGCGACCCGCCCGGTCCGATGAGCCGCAGGGACGAGATCCTCGACGTCGCCGTCGCCGTGCTGGAGGAGGAGGGCCCCGATGCGCTGACCATGCGGGAGCTCGCCGCCCGGATGGGCATCCGCGCGCCGTCGCTGTACAAGCACGTGCGGGACAAGGACGACATCGTCGCCGGCGTCCAGGAGCGCGCGTTGATTGACCTGGCGCATCACCTTGCCGCCGCCACCGGCCGTGGCCTGGCCCCACTCGCGGAGGCCTACCGGTCCTGGGCCAAGGCGCACCCCCGGCTCTACGAGGTGGCCACCCGGCACCCGCTGGCCAGGGAGCGGATCGCACCCGGCGTCGAGTCGGCGGCCGCCGCCCCGCTCGTCGCCGCAGTCGGGGGCGACGAGCACCGGGCCCGAGCGCTGTGGGCGCTCGCGCACGGACTGGTCGACCTCGAGCTCTCCGATCGGTTCCCTCCCGGGGCCGACCTCGACACCACCTGGCGGACGGCCCTGACGGGCTTCGAGTCGCGCGACCACCCGGAAGAGGACAGCACGATGACCCACCTCACGACCCGCCCGCCGCCGCCCGTGTCCGCATCGCCGACGGACGCCACCCAGGCGGTCCGAACGGCCGCCATCGTCGCGGGCGCCGCGATCCTCCTCGTGGCCGCCCTCGCGGGCTTCGGCAACCTCGTCGTCGTCCAAGGCCTCGTGACGCCGGGCGACGCGGCCACCACGGCCGACGACATCCTCGGGTCGGAGACGATGTTCCGCCTCGGGGTAGCGAGCCTGTACCTGGCCGCGCTGCTCGACGTCGTGGTCGCCTGGGCGCTGCTCCAGGTCTTCAGGCCGGTGCACGCCGAGCTCGCCCGGCTCAGCGCCTGGCTCAGGCTGGGGTACGCGGTGGTCTTCGTGGTGGCGCTCAGCCAGCTCGCGGGGATCCCCGGGTTGTTGACCGATGCCGACGGCGCGTTCACGCAGGCTCAGGTCCAGACCCAGGCCCTCTCGAAGGTCGTCGCGTTCAACGACATCTGGTTCGCCGGGCTCGTCCTGTTCGGTGCCCACCTGGTCGTCGCCGGCTACCTCGCCTACCGGTCCGGCTACGTCCCGCGGATCATCGGCGTGCTGCTCGTCGTCGCCGGTGTCGGCTACGTCTTCGACAGCATCGTCTCGGTCTTCACCGAGGACGCGCCCTTCGCCGTCTCCAGCGTCACGTTCCTCGGCGAGTTCCTGCTCGGCCTCTGGCTGCTGCTCCGGGGCCGCCGCATCTCGTTGGCTGCTACGCCCGCCGGATGACCGGGACCGGCTCGAGCAGGTCGGCCTTCGTCGCGACCCGGCGGCGGGACCGGCTGGCAGGACGGTGCCCCGACGTCACAGGGAAACCGCCGGGGCACCGCCACCGAGAACTTCATCAACCGAACGTGAGGGTTGGTTGAGGAGTTGGCCAGCCCCACCTGATTTTCCTTTGTCGTGTGGTGACGGTGGTCACTCCCACTCGGCCTCGTCGGATCCGGCGCGCCCCGGAAGGCCACTACCTTGGTGCCAGCGCTGCGTGGTTCGGCGCCGACGTCAGCGAGGAACTGCTCATGCGCCCACGGGTCAGGCATCCGGCGCGGATTGTGCCTGCCGCGTTCTTGCTGGCCATCTTGGTGGGGACGGTGCTGCTCTCGCTGCCGGCGGCGACCCCGGGCCCGGCACGCCCGCCGCTTCTGACCGCGGCGTTCACCTCGGTCTCCGCGGTCTGTGTCACGGGGCTGACGGTGACCGATACCGCCACCTACTGGTCGCCGTTCGGCCAGGTGGTGATCCTGGCCCTGATCCAGGTGGGCGGGTTCGGCCTGATGACGCTGGCGACCCTGCTGTGGATAGTGGTCGGGGCACGTCTCAAGCTCTCCTCCTCACTGGTCGCCCAGACCGAGAGCCACACCGTGAACATCGGCGACGTGCGGGACTTGGTCCGCCGGGTGGCGGTCACCGTGCTGGCCTTCGAGGCCGTCATCGCGGTCGCGTTGACCCTGCGGTTCCGGCTCGGGTACGACGACAGCTGGGGGAAGGCGGTCTGGTACGGCGTGTTCCACTCGATCTCGGCGTTCAACAACGCCGGGTTCTCGCTCTTCCGTGACAACCTGACCGGGTTCGTCTCCGACGCCTGGATCATCTTTCCGGTGTGCGTGGCCGTCATCGCCGGCGGCATCGGCTTCCCGGTCCTGTTCGAGGTCAAACGGCGCGGGCGTACCGCACGCAGCTGGTCGGTCCATACTCGGCTCACCCTGTACGGCACCGCCGCTCTACTGGTCGTGGGCACCGCCGCCTTCCTGGCTCTCGAGTGGAGCAACCCGGGCACGCTGGGGCCGCTGTCGCTGTGGGGGAAGATGGTCGCCGGTGTCACCGGAGGCGTGATGCCGCGCACCGCCGGTTTCAACACGGTCGACTACGCCCACATCACGCCGGAGACGATGGCGGTCCAGTACGTGCTCATGTTCATCGGCGGTGGCTCGGCCGGCACCGCCGGCGGCATCAAGATCACCACCTTCCTCGTCTTGGGCTATGCGGTCTGGTCGGAGGTCCGCGGGGAGCACGACACCAACGTCGCGCACCGCAGGATCAGCGACTCGACCATCCGCCAGGCGCTCACCGTCGCCCTGCTCGGGATGGCGCTCATCACGGCCGGCACGATCCTCATCTTGCTGCGCACGGCGTACCCGCTCGACGTGGTCACGTTCGAGGTGATCTCCGCATTCGCGACCGTGGGCCTGTCAACGGGCATCACCCCGAACCTGCCGCCGTCGGCAGACCTGACCCTGATGATCTTGATGTTCGTCGGACGTGTCGGCAGCGTCACCGTCGGCACCGCACTGGCGCTGAGGTCCGGGCGACGGCACATCCGCTACCGCCTACCCGAGGAGCGTCCTCTTGTCGGTTAGAGAGAAGCAGACCGGCCCGTGACGGTCGTCGTGTTCGGCCTGGGGCGGTTCGGCACCGCGCTGGCGCTCGCGCTGGTGGAGCAAGGCGTCGAGGTACTCGCCGTCGACGAGGACCTGACGCTGGTCGAGAGGTGGGCCGACGAGCTCACCCGGGTGGTCGCGGCCGACAGCACCGACCACCAGGTGCTGCGACAGCTCGGCGTGAGCAACTTCGACAGCGCTGTGGTCGCCATCGGTGACAACATCGAGGCCAGCGTCCTGACCGTCCTCGCCCTCGCCGAGTCGGGCGTGACCGACATCTGGGCCAAGGCGATCACCCGCAACCACGGCCGGATCCTCGAGCGGGTCGGCGCCACGACCGTCGTGTACCCGGAGTTCTCGATGGGGGAACAGGTGGCGCGCATGCTGGCGGGCGGCATGCTGGACTACCTCGAGCTGGACGACGACAACTGCATCGCCCGCACCCTGGCGCCCGAGGCGCTGTGGGACAAGCCCCTGGCCGAGTCCGAGCCGGACCGCCGGTACGGGGTCACCGTCGTCGGCATCAAGCTCGCCGGGGAGGAGTTTGCACCCGCCCACCCCGAGACCGTGGTGCGCCAGGACGACCACGTGGTCGTGTCGGGCCCCAAGCTCGCGGTCGAGAAGTTCTGCCGGCTCCGGTAGACCTCGCGAAGTCCCTCCGCACTCAGTGGGGCGAAGAGCCTCCGACGCGATCGGACTTGCCGCTCGTCTGATCTGGCACTGGCGGCGCGCCGAACGTGCGCAGGACGTGCTCGAGGGTGGAGGCGAGCAGCTCCTGTGTCGCCTTGCGGGTGGCCTCGCCGCGTAGCCAGCGTCGGGTCGCGGCTCGGTTCAGGCCGGTCCAGCACTCCAGCGCGTAGCGCAACCTGGGCGAGTCCTGGGCCATGTCGGCGTGGAAGGTCGCGAGCAGGGCAACGGCGCGGCCTCTGAGATCCGCGACGACGCGCCTCACCTCGAGGTCGGCGATGTCCTCGCCCGGTGCGATGGTGCCGAGGTAGATGGTGCCGTTCGCCTCGGTCCAGTCCAGCCAGCGCGACACCGAGTCCGCCACCCTTGCGCGGGCGCTGCGGCCCAGCGGCGGCCGCAGCTGCTCCTCGCGGAAGGCGCCGAGCCGCTCCAACAGCGCGAGGTAGACCTCCGTGCGTCCGCCGAAGTAGTGGTGCACCAGGCCGCGGGTGACACCTGCCGCGCGCGCGATGTCCTCGACCGAGACCTCCTCGTAGCCCCGCTCGGCGAACAGGTCGTTGGCTGCGTCGAGCATCTGCTCGCGCCGCTGCGCGGGGTCGAGGCGGCTGTACTTCCGCGGCGTGCTCACCAGAGCAGTGTGTCAGGAATTGGCGATCCGTCAAGACACTGTTAGCGTTTCGCCTGCAAAGAATCTGACCGGCGGTGAATTGGCGGTCCGTCAAAACTGTGTTAGCGTTCCGCCAACATGAACGCCCGGACGGGCATCAATCAGAAGGGCAACAGTGACGACCGACGTCATGGCGCAGACCGCGATCGCCTCGACACCGGTGGGTCACGCCGCGGCGAAGCGGAGCATCACGCATCGGGTGACGTCGGCCGTGATGAGCCTCGTCGTCCTGGTGCTCGCAGTCGGCTTCGTGATCGCGGCGGTCGCCGTGGGCTCGGGCCACTGGAAGGCCGGCCCGGTGGTCAGCGGCAGCATGGAACCCACCATCCACACCGGCAGCGTCGTGCTCACCCAGAAGGTGCCGGTGGCTGACCTGGCCGTCGGCGACATCGTGATGTTCCAGCGCCCCGACGAGGCAGACGAGCAGGTCGTGCATCGGATCGCGCAGCTCGAGCCGTCCCAGGACGGCCCCCTCATCCGCACGAAGGGCGACGCGAACGCGACCGAGGACCCCTGGCAGGTGCGGCCGCAAGGCGACACCGCCTGGGTCGCCCGCGGATCCGTTCCGTACGTCGGGTACGTGGCGCTGGCCACCCGCACCGCCGTCGGCCAGCACGCACTCTTCACGGGCGCCGGCCTGCTCATCGTCGCCGGTCTCGTCCTCGTCATGCGGCCGTCCAAGAAGGACCCGGAAGCGGTCTCGCCAGCGCGCGACACCCGCGACGCGCCGCGTCGTAACCCCAGGCGTTCCCCGCCTCCTCAGACCCCGCCGACGACCGTCGTCCAGCGGATGCACCACCCACCACTCACAAGGAGCAGCAACACCATGCAGTTCTCGAACAAGAAGAAGGCCGTCGCGGGCGCCCTGATCGCCGTCGGCGGCCTGGCCCTGATCGGCGCCGGCACCGGCGCCTCGTTCACCGACACCGTCACCGCCAACTCGACGTTCAAGACTGGCTCGGTCGACCTCGACATCATCGACGCCCCGAACTATGACGTCAGCGCGGACGGCAACACCGCGACCCTCAAAGGGGGGACGGTCAACTTCAACACCCCCGGGTGGAAGAGTTCCTTCGACACCATCAAGGTGATCAACAACGGCGACATCAAGGTGCCGCTGAACGTGGACGTCCAGACGACCGGGCTCGCCACCACCATGGGCATGAGCGCGAGGCGCTTGACAGGAACAGCAACCCGGTGCACGAGCCTCGCTCCGGGCGATTCGGCCTTCATCAGCATCTGGTACGACTACGAGATCACCGACGCCGACTCCGGCAAGACCGGTACCTTCAGCGTCAGCGTTTCGGGCACCAGCGCGTGAGCTCAGGAGTCAGCTGATTCCTGAGCTAGACGGTCGGTCGGCGAGGTTTCTCGGACCGGCCGATCTGCCGTGCGGGGTGCCGGACAGCCGTCGGCCCGACATCGATTCGGCCGCAGCATCGGACGGCTTCACGCCCGAATACAGACGAGTCAGCTCCCGCGAGCTGGCAAACATTCTCGGAAGCCCTTGACCCCCGGACCTCGCCAGAAGGCCAGCAACCGTGAACCAGACCCAGACCCTGCCCGCCGTCGAGTGCACCCCCGGGTGCCGCGACGGCAGCGGCCACGCCAACGCGCTCCATCTGGACGACCAGGCGTGCGTCAGCGAGGAGCACACCGTCGAGTTGTCCACCGAGCCGCTCATACGTTTGGCCGGCGCCAGCACCCAGTTGCAGACGCTGGAGGCGTATCTGCTGCGGGAACGCGACGCGCGGAGCTCGTCCATCGAGCTCTCCAAGGGCGACATCCCCATCGCGAGCCTGGGACTCGACGAAGCGCTCGCGCTCGGCCGCATCCTCACCGGCATGGCCCTTACTGCGAGGTCCTAGTCGCATCGGGCGGTTCCTTCGCCCGACCCACGAACTCCGCGCGCTTTCCAACGGGGGCGACGCGGACAGGCTCCCCGCCCGGCTGTGAGGGGCGGGCGGGGGATCCGGAGCAGGCCTCGCTCGACTCAGTCGAGGCTGAGGGGAGCCCAACCGCAGGGGACCTCCCGTACCAACCAGCATGGCGAAGCAGGAGGCCTTCCCCTTGCGTCACACAGCGGTCGTCGCGGGTGCGAGCGAGCTT
>CAVZFO010000019.1:0-205203 GCA_963774575.1 uncultured Actinomycetota bacterium
GCTAGCCCTCCAGCAGCAGGGCTCGGTCGACGGCCATCGTGGCGGTCGGCTCGTCCGTCCCCGGTCTCGCGAAGGAAGCAAGGTCCTCGTCGCCCAGGGTCGACTCGCCGTACACGGCCTGGGCCAGTCCCAGCGCCAGTCCGATGATCTCGTGGTCGGCGAGGCCGAGCCGGATGGCGACGGCCCGGGCGTTCTCCGGGCGGTCCCGGGGCTCCTTGGCCAGCAGGTCGTCGATCACGCCGGCCAGGTCCTCCGGTACGTCGTCGGGCAGCGGCGGAGGCGGCTCGTGGATGTGGCTCATCGCGGTGGCGATCGGCGTCGGCTTGTCGAAGGGCTTCGTGCCGGACAGCATCTCGTGGGCGACCACCCCGAGCGCGTAGAGGTCGGAGGCGCCGGTGGCCGGCCGGCCGAGCGCCTGCTCGGGGCTGAGGTACGACGGGGTGCCCAGCAGGTCGCCTGCCCGCGTGTGCCCGGAGGCGTCGACGGCGCGGGCGATCCCGAAGTCAGTGAGCTTCACCAGTCCGTCGTCGCGGACCAGGATGTTGGCGGGCTTCACGTCCCGGTGGACCACCTTGACCTCGTGGGCGACCCCGAGCGCCAGGGCGCACTGGCCGATCACCGAGCGCACCCGGTCGGCGGGGAGCGGTCCCTGCTCCCGGATCACCTGGGAGAGCGGCTTGCCGTCGACGAGCTCCATCACCAGGAACGCGACCCCGTCGTCGTCCTCGCCGTAGTCGAAGACGGTGGCGATGTTGGTGTGGATCAGCGCCGCGGAATGCAGCGCCTCGTCCCGGAAGCGGAGCGCGAACAGCTCCTCGTGGTCGGTGTCGGGACGCATCACCTTGACGGCGACGAAACGCCGGAGCACGTCGTCCTGCGCGGCCCACACATCGGCCATGCCGCCGGACGCGACGCGCCGCTGGAGTCGGTAGCGCTGGCCGAGGAGGTGTCCTGGCTCGAGGCGCGTCACGTCGTGGGCCTCACAGGCCTGTCCCTTCACTGCGGGTGAGGGCGACCGTCCACCTGTGTGCGGCGGAAATCCCTGCTCCCCGAAGGTACGCACGCCCCCGGTGGCCCGCCACACCCGTAGTGGTGGAGTCCGGCGGCCCCGCGGGGTCCGGCAGCCCCGCGGACGAACGATCAGAACGGCGGCTATGCCGGTTCGACCGGGAACCCCTGCTGGATGCCCCAGGCCACGGCCTGGGTCCGGCTCGAGAGGCCCAGCTTGCGGTAGGCACTGCGGATGTAGGTCTTCACCGAGTTGATGCTCAGGAACGAACCTTCGGCGATCTCCTGGTTGCTCTTCCCCTGGACGATCAGGCCCAGGATCTGGGACTCGCGTTCGGACAGCCCGGCGCCCTTGCCGGAGTACGCGATGTTCGTGCGGCTGCGCACGACCGGATGCTCGGACAGGTCGCCGTCGATCGCGGCCCGGATGACGCCGACCAGATCCTCCGCGGAGATCCCGAGGGGGATCGCGGCGGCGGCTCCTCGTTTGAGGGCCAGCGCCTCGAGGTCCGGCCGGAGCTTGTCGAGGGTGACGGCGATGACGACCGAGCCCGTGCTGGAGACCAGGCGGTCCAGGTCCGAGCTGACACCCGACTGCAGGGGGGTGACGTCGAACAGCACGACATCGGGTTCCCCGTCGACGGGCCCGACGGTCGTGAAGATGGTGGCACCGAGCGCCGTCTCCAGGATGGTGCGCAGCCCGGTGACCACGATGTCCTGCGCCGAGTCGATGTCGACCCACGTCCGAGTGGCCACCCAGGCGGGCGGCGGTTGTCCGGCCATGTGGCGGATCCGTTCCGAAAAGATCGGGATCGCCGTGAGCAAGGCTTCGACACCGACAAGATGGGTGGGCCGGAATCCCGGCACGGGTGTGAGTGTACGCCCCCCCTAGCCCACGGCCGCCCCACAAGCAGGTGAGGAAGGGCGGTCGTCCGTTCAGGTCGGCCTTCTCCACCTGCCGACGGGGAGGCTTACTGCGCGTCTCCCCGTCCACTAGCCTTCGAGCGACGGTTCTGACAAGGGAGACGGATGGCGGTCAGTCGGGTGCACCACCTCAGCCGCGGCCCGGCCGCCGGCTGATGTCCCCGGCGCTGCCCCTGCCGCCCGGCAGGTTCGGTCCCCCCTGGATCGGTGAGTCCCTGGCGATCACGCGCAGCAACCACGGCTTCTTCCTCGAACGTTTCGCCCAGCACGGCCCGATCTTCCGCACCCGGCTGTTCGGCGTGAACTTCGCGGTGTTCTCCGGTTCGGAGGCGTTCCACCTGTTCGCGACCGATCCGAGGATCCAGCGCGGCGGCACGGACCCGCTGCCGTTGCGGCAGATGTTCCCGGGGTCGTTGCTGTTCGTCGACGGGGAGGAGCACCACGCCCGCAAGCGCGTGATGCTGCACGCCGTCCGGGACCCGGCGGCGATCGCGGCCTACCTCCCGACGTTCCAGGAGCACCTGGGCCGCACCGTCGACGCCTGGTACGACGCCGGGAGCGCCTCGGTCATGGCCGACCTGCAGCGCACGTCGGCCACGCTGTCGGCGGCGATGCTCACGGGAGACCTGACACCCGCCCACGTCGACGAGGTCGACCGGGTCTTCACGAACATGCGCGAGGCCTTCGAGACGCTGCCCCTCCCGATCCCCGGCACGGCGTACGGCCGGGCCCTCAAGAGCCGCCGCCGGGCGCAGGAGATCGTCGATGAGATGGTCGCCCGGCACCGCACCGGCGGCTACGACGACGTGATCTCCCGGGTCATCGCGAAGGCCGACGCGGACGGCGTGCCCATGGAGTCGCTCCGCGGCGACCTGCTGTTCCTGCTGTTCGCCGCGCAGGCCGGCTACTTCGGGCCGCTGGCGCTGCTCACCATGGTCATGGGCCAGCGCCCCGACCTGATGGGCCGCGCCCTCGAGGAGGTCCGTGCCGTCTCGCCGGACGGGGAGATCACCCGCGAGCACCTGGAGCGGCTGACGTACCTCACCCAGCTCGCGCGGGAGCTACGTCGCTACTTCCCGATGAACTCCTCGACCTTCTTCGGCCGGGTCACCGAGGACATCGAGATGGGCGGCTACCGGATCCCCGCCGGCTGGGGCGCCATCGGCGGGGTGCACATCACCCTGCGCAGCCCGGAGGTCTTCGCGGAGCCGGAGCGGTTCGACCCCGACCGGTTCTCCCCCGAGGCCGTGGCGGCCCGGGCGCCGGGGAGCTACGTCCCGCACGGGGACGGGCTCTACGAGCACCACCGCTGCGCCGGCGAGGACCTGGTGACGGTGGCCTGCCAGATCTACCTGGTGCTGCTGCTGCGCCGCGGCACCTGGTCGCTCCCGGCGCAGGACCTGGCCCTCACCAACGAGCTGTTCCCGCTCCCCGCGAGCGGCGTGCAGATCGCCCTCGCCCGGCACCCCTGAGCCCGGTCGACCACTGGGTCGACCACCGGGTCAGGCGAGCCCGGCGAGGTGTCGCAGCCCGGCCATCGAGGGCTGGAACAGGTAGGCACCGCCCCGCATGGTGACGAACCTCGGCCGCTCGAGGACGAAGTACGGCGGCTGGCCGGGCACGGTGACCTTGCTCCGGCCGGCCGTCGGCTCCCCGATCAGGGGATCGGAGTCGCGGCCGAGGCCGAACCGGTCCCCGTCGTTGATCCACTGCGCCTGGATGGTCTCGAACTGCCGCCAGATGTTGGTCTGGAAGCTGACGAACATCAGTCCCCGGGCGGCGCCGTCGTCCTGGGTCTCCCCCGGCGCGAGCGGAGGTCCGTAGGACTTGCCCCGGCGCACGATCCGGTGCCGGGCGCTGAGCCGGCCCTCGAAGAAGCCCTCCGCGTCGCGCGGGTTGGCCCGCCGGACGTGGGCGCTCACCGGGCACCGGAGACCGTGCGGGTCGTCGACGTAGCCGAAGTCGTTGACGCGCGCCGCGTCGCCGGACACCGACCCGTCGGGCCGCCCCGGTGAGACGGCGAGCGGCGTCCCGTCCGGCCAGCGGCCGACGAGCTTGGCCGCCAGCAGCTCGGGGCCGCCCGGGTAGTCGGCCTCGGTGACGAACCGGCGGAAGGCCGCCGCGTCCACGGCGAGCTTGCGCAGCACGACGAAGGTCCCGTTGCGGTCGAACGGCGCGGCGGGCGCCTCCGGGAGGATGCCGTCCTCGTCCACGTGCCCGAGCAGCACCTCACCGGTCGCCAGCTCGCGCCAGCCGTCGGCTCCGTCCCGACGCCCGTCGCCCGGGCGCGAGAGCACGCCGGATCCCTTGATCGCCGGCTGCGAGATGCCGTCGAAGAAGCCGAAGTGGTCCCGGCCGCCGGGCAGCTCGTGGGCGGTCTGCACGTGGACGAGGTCGACCCCGTCGGCCTCGTCCCCCGTGATGATCGTCGCGAGCGTGGCGTCGAGCTGGGCCTGGTCGACGGCGTACACGGAGACGAGCACGTGCGGGTCCTCGAACTCCCAGTGCTCCGGCGCGCTGGGCCCGACGTCGCCGAGGATGCCGGCCCGCGCCCGCATCCCCTCCCGGAACACCGGTGGGAACGACGCCAGCGTCGGCTCGTCGACGCCGAGCACCTGCAGCCCCGCGTGGGTGAACGACAGGTTGATGGCCGAGGGCGGCGCCTGCTCGCCCCAGTGCTCGGCCGTCATCACCAGGGACATGGACCTGCGCAGCAGGGCGAGCGCCTGCGGCACGTCGTGGATGTGCAGGAGCAGGAACGCCGCGGCGGGCATCGTGTAGCCGCGCAGCACGTTGCCCTGGATGTCGGAGAGGTCGATGTCCGACGCGTTCACGTCGCGGGCCGGCAGGCCGAGCGGGCGTCCCTCCATCAGAAGACCTCGCGGAATCGTCGGCGCAGCTCGGCTGAGCCGAGGTGCTGGGTCTCCGCGGCGAAGCCGAGGACGGCGGACCGCACCGCGAGGGCCTCACGTACGTCGGCCACCGATGCCTTCGGGAACGGCGAGGAGAAGAGCGACGTACGGACCTGGACGGAGCGCACGTACGTCCGGAACTCCGCGCGGTCGGCGCGTCCGGGGTAGCGGACGCAGCGTCCCCACCACTCGTCGCACTCCGGCACCTGCTCGGCCAGCGCGTCGAGGTGCGGGTCGAGGTCGCCGTTGAAGGTGGTCGTCAGCACCAGGTGCGCGTAGCGCAGCGGGTCGGGCTTCTGGCTCGGCCCCTGGTGGACGAGCTTGCGGAACAGCTGGACCCGAGCCAGGTGCACGTCGGCCAGCCGCGCGAAGGGGCTGTCGGCACCGGTCGGCAGGGTCGCGAGGTACTCCTCCAGCTCGTCCTCCCGACCGGACTGGACGCGCGCGAACGTCGTCAGCGCGTACGCCGTGCCGTTGCGGTTGCTCACAGCCGCGCCTGCTGGTCGGTGAGGAACGCCCGCCAGGCCTCGGCGAACTCCTCGTCGTCGAGGTGCTCGGAGCGGCGCCGGAACTCCTGGAAGGCCTCGCGGACGCCGAGGGCGTTCTGCAGGTCGCGGGTCGACTCCGTGGGGTGAGCGCAGTAGTAGGTGCCCCCTCCCATGCTGTTGGCGGCGATCCAGCTCTTCAGCGGTTCGGCCGGCGGCGGGCCGGGGAAGTCGGGGCCGCGGCCCCACGTGAAGCGGATGTCCTTGGGGATCACGTAGGCGAACGCGTCGATGTAGTGCTCCCACGGGCCGTCGAAGTTGCTCTCGAAGAACAGGTAGGGGTAGTTGAGCTCCTCCCCGTCCAGCTTGTGCACGATGACCCACCGGACGAACTTGATGAAGTTGAACTGGATGATGTGGTTGCGGGCGGGCGTGTAGGGCGCCACCCGGAACGCCGCTCCGAGCACGCCCACCCATTGCGGACGGATCGGCGTCATCAGGGTCAGCGCGGTCATCCGGCCGGCGACGTTGCCCCGCATGGCCCCGTGATCGGACACCGCGGCCTGGTAACCGGCAGCCGATGCGTCACCGCTCATGACCCCTCCCGTCCCTGACCGGTCGAGTCGGCCGAGCGAGGTCGTCGGCCCGATGGTCAGCCAGAATGGCTCATCCGGCAGCCGCCTGGGAAGGGGTTCGGCCGGGTCGGCGCACGGCCCGAACATGCCTCGACGGCCGGTCCCGTGGGGGCCGGCCGTCGTCGGAGGATGTGGCAGGTGTCGGTGCGCAGGCGGTCAGTGGGCCAGGCGGCCGTGGAACACCGGGACCGCGGGGCGGGCGGCGGAGACGCGGGCGGGGCGGCCGCTGACGTAGGTACGGCCGAGGGTGTAGGCGATGGCAACCAGGCCGATCAGGATGGCGAGGGCGACGAGGGCGACCAGCGTGGTGGCGGCGGCGGTGGTGATGATGGTCATGATGTCTGCCCTTCTCTCCTGAGGCCCCGGTGGCCCGATGACCGCACACTGCTCCGATCTCCTCAGGGTCACCGTCCGCCCGCTGACACAACGCCGAAGTCCCCTGCCGGGGGGCGACGGCGGGTGGATGAGTACCCGGACATCCGGGTGTTCATCCACCTGGGCGACCTGCCTAGGAGGACTCGTCGTGGCGGCGGATCGTGGCCGCCATCGACCGCATCACCTGGAGAGCGAACGTCGGGGTCTCGTGCACCAGGAACAGGAAGGCCTTGTCGTCGATCACCGCGAGCACGGTGGGCTCGAGGGCCACCGCGGTGAGGCTGCGCGCCTCGTCGGAGACGATGGCCAGCTCGCCGAACGTCGCGCCCGGCTCGAGGGTGTCCAGCACGCGCTCACCCTTGCGCAGCTCGATGGACCCGGAGATCACGCCGTACATCTCGTGACCCTCCTCGCCCTCGGCGAAGACCGACGCGCCCGCTGCGACCTCGCGCTGCTCCTTGGCGTTCACGAAGACTGCCCTGATGCCCATGTGCGGATCGTCGCACGCGCCGACGAGCACGGGCGACGCCCGGGGCCCCCGGACACCGAAGGTTCAGCAGGTGCTCACCGTGTGGACACCGGTCATTCACTTCACCTGGGCCGAGTCGGGATCGACCATCAGCGACGAGGTGTCGACCGCCACGAAGGCCGAGGCCGGGATCGACTTGAGCTCCTCGACGAGCCCGCTGGGCCAGTGGCGGTTCTGCTCGCCCTGGAAGTACCAGGCCGAGCCGTTGTCGGCGAGCACCAGTCCGTAGGTCTTCATGGCCGTGATGACGGCGCGGGCCTGGGCGCTGTAGCCGGCGGTCGAGAACCCCGCCGCGAGCCGGAACCTGGCACCCATGGGCGGGTAGGCCCAGGAGGACGTCGAACCGGCGTCGTGCCGCGCCGGCCACAGGTGGTGGCTGCTGGTCTCCGGACTGGTGAAGCGGATGGCGTGGTCGATGGTGCCGTCGCGGACCTCCTTCCAGCGCAGCAGTCCCGGAAGGATCGGCAGGCCGGCGGCGTCGGCGGAGGTCCAGCCGTCGGGGCGCAGCCCGTTGGACGCCAGCGACCAGACCGCTCCCGATCCGGCGCGCCAGGTGGTGCCCGTGACCCGCGTGTTCCAGGTCTCGTAGAGCTTGCACGCCGCCTTGTCCACGACGACGGCGTGCTTGTCGCCGTCGGAGCCCCTGCCGCCCTCGATCCGGGTGTCCGGGCCGAACGGGTACCTCACCTTGTCGCTCTCCGAGGCGTAGTCGAACCGCACCCGCACCTTCGCGTGGTCGGCGCGCACGGTGGTGACCGGGATGCCGTAGTTGGGCCCGTCGCCGTACGACGGCCCGAAGTCGGGGTGCAGGTCGACGTCGGTCGACATGTGCGAGAGCCACTGGGCGGAGCGGGCGTGCACGGGCAGCGTGCGCACGTCGGCGTGCCACCAGTTGTCGGCCGGGAAGGTCGGGCAGGCGGCGCGCCGTACGTGGGTCGAGGAAGGGCCGCCGCCGGCCGTCACGACTTGTCCTGAGGAGCCGAGGAACGAGGCGTCTCGAAGGGGACCGGCCGCCGACACCGGCGCCGCCAGGGCCACGAGGGCGGCCGCGAGCAGCAGGACGCGGGGGGTGCGCATCCCCGGACGCTACCGCTTGCGCTTCTCCCGCGGCCGCTGGTTGAGCACGATCGGGGTGCCGACGAAGCCGTAGGTCTCGCGCAGCCGGCGCTCGATGTAGCGCTCGTACGACGCCTCGAGCTTGCCGCTGGTGAACAGCACGAACGTCGGGGGCGAGGTCGAGGACTGGGTGCCGAACAGGATCTTGGGCTGCTTGCCGCTGCGCACGGGGTGCGGGTGCTCGGCCACCAGCCGGCCGAGGAAGGCGTTGAGCGCACCGGTGGACACGCGGGTCTCCCAGCCCTCGAGCGCCTTGTCGAGCGCGGGCACCAGGCGGTCGACGTGCCAGCCGGTGCGGGCGGTGATGTTGATGCGCGGCGCCCACTGCACCTGCACCAGGTCGCGCTCGACCTCGCGGTCGAGGTAGTAGCGGCGCTCCTCGTCGACCAGGTCCCACTTGTTGAAGGCGATCACCAGCGCGCGGCCGGCGTCGCGGATCGTCTGGATGATCCGCATGTCCTGCTCGGAGACCGACTGGCTGCCGTCGAGCACGAGCACGGCAACCTCGGCGCGGTCGATCGCGGTCGACGTGCGCAGCGAGGCGTAGTACTCGTGCCCGGATGCCTCCTTGACGCGCTTGCGGATGCCGGCGGTGTCGATGAACCGCCAGGTCCGGCCGCCCAGCTCGACCAGCTCGTCGACCGGGTCGACGGTGGTGCCGGCGACGTTGTCGACGACGGCCCGCTCCTCCCCCGCCAGCTGGTTGAGCAGGGAGGACTTGCCGACGTTGGGCTTGCCGACGATGGCGATCCGGCGGGGGCCGGCCGACCTCGCTCGAAGGACTCCTCGGGTGCGTCGGGCAGCGCCGCCAGCACGGCGTCGAGCAGGTCGCCGGAACCGCGGCCGTGCAGCGCCGAGACGGGGTAGGGCTCGCCGAGCCCGAGGTTCCACAGCGCGTGCGCCTCGGCCTCGGAGCGCTCGTCGTCGGCCTTGTTGGCGGCCAGGATCACCGGCTTGTCGGCCTTGCGCAGGATCCTGACGACGGCCTCGTCGGCGTCGGTGATGCCGACGGTCGCGTCGACGACGAAGAGCACCGCGTCGGCCAGGCTGACCGCGATCTCGGCCTGCGCCGCGATCCGCTCGGCCAGGCCGCGGCCGTCGGGGTCCCAGCCGCCGGTGTCGACGACGGTGAACGCGCGGCCGTTCCAGTTGGCGTCGTAGGAGACGCGGTCGCGGGTCACGCCCGGGACGTCCTCGACGACGGCCTCGCGGCGGCCGATGATGCGGTTGACCAGGGTGGACTTGCCGACGTTGGGGCGGCCGACGACGGCCAGGATGGGGCCCGACTCGATCTCGGTCACGGGGTGCTCCTGGTGGCGCCGACGCCGTGGCCCGCGTGCTCGTCGGTCGCTCGGGCACCCCGACGAGCGCGACGATCAGGTCGACGACCTCCACCAGCGTGTACGCCGTCCCGTCGACGTGCACGGCGCCCTCGGCCATCATCAGCGGTGCGGTGGCGCGTCCGGAGTCGATCCGGTCGCGCGCCAGCAGCGACTCGCGGGTGGCCTCGAGGTCGGCCTCCGAGCCGCCCCTCCTCGGCGGCGCGGCGGTGGGCGCGCGCGGCGGCGTCGGCGGTGAGGTAGACCTTCACGTCGGCGTCCGGAGCGACGACGGAGCCGATGTCGCGTCCTTCGACGACGATGCCGCCGGCGCCGATGATCTCGCGCTGGAGCTCCAGGAGACGGCGCGCGCACCTCCGGCACGGCGCTGACCGGCGAGACGGCCGCGTTCACCTCGTCGGACCGGATGGCCAGGCCCACGTCGACGCCGTCGACCATGATGGTCGGCCCCAGCGGGTCCGTGCCGGAGAGGATCTCGGGGCTCCTCGACGCGCGCGGCGACGGCGGCCGGGTCGTGGACGTCGACGCCCTGGCGGAGCAGCCACCAGGTCATCGCGCGGTACATCGCGCCGGTGTCGAGGTAGCGCAGCCCGAGGCGGTGCGGCGACCCCGCGGGAGGTGCTCGACTTGCCCGATCCGGAGGGTCCGTCGATCGCGACGACCATGGTGTCGAGAGGGCTGCGGGCGGGCGTGGTCACGGGGGCGAAGGCTACCGGTGGGTCACCCATCCCCGAGATTCCAGGGAGACCAGCAGGTGCTCGCCGCTGTCCTCCGCGACGACCAGCTCGACCAGGCCGGTGGGGCGCGCGGGGTCGTGGTCGATGCGGACGTCCTCGATGTTGACGCCGCTGGCGCCGGCGTCGGCGAACAGTCGGGCCAGCTCCCCGGCCTGGTCGGGCACGGAGACGAAGACGGAGGCCGTCGCGCGCGGGCCGGGCCGCCGTGCTTGCCGGGGATGGCGGCGTTCCCCTCCACGCCCTGGGCCAGGATCGCGGTCAGCTCGTCGCGCCTGCCCTGGGACACGGCCGCGATCAGCTCGTCGAGCTGGTCGCGGACCTCGCCGAGGAGGTGGACGACGGCGGGCGCGTTGCCGGTGACGATCTGCTGCCAGAGCTCCGGGTCCCCGGCCGCCACCCGGGTCACGTCGCGCACGCCCTGCCCGGACAGGGCCAGGTGCCCGGGGGGCGCCTCGGCGAGCCGGCCCGCGACCAGGCTGGCGAGCAGGTGCGGCAGGTGGGAGGTACGGGCGACCGCGCGGTCGTGCTCGTCGGGGCTGAGCCGCACCGGGCTGGCGCCGGTCGCGCGGACCAGCGCGAGCACCAGCTCCACGGCGTCGCCGGAGGAGTCCTGGTGGGGGGTGACGGCCCAGGGACGCCCGTCGAACAGGGCCGCGCTGGCCGCGAGAGGCCCCGACCGTTCGCTGCCCGCCATCGGGTGCCCGCCGACGTACCGGGACAACCCGGCGGGCCGTAGGCCCGCAGCTGCTCCAGGGGCCCGGTCTTGATGCTGCCCACGTCGGTGACCACGGCCGTGGGGTGGTGGGTCAGCGCCCAGCGCAGCGTCTCGCCGATCACGTCGGGCGGCACGGCGACCACGACCAGCTGCGGCGGCGGCGCGATGTCGGGGGCGAGCTGGCCGGCACCCAGGCCCAGGGCGGTGCGCAGGTGCTCCGAGGAGCGGTCCTGGAGCCAGACCGGGATGCCCTGCTCGCGTCAGCGCGAGGCCGAGGGAGGTGCCGAGCAGGCCGGCGCCGACGACCAGGACGGGCCCGCGCAGGCGGGTGGACGAGGCTCAGCCATCGGACATCGTCGCCTCGGGCGCCTCGTCGGGCACCGACCGCACCCGGGTCAGGTCCGTGCGCAGCGCGGCGGCGCCGTGCAGGTAGACGTGGGTGATGTCGGCGCGCGGGCAGGTCGGTCTCCACGTGGGCCATCATCCTCACCACCCGCGGCATCGAGCCCGCGATCTCCAGCTCCCGCGCGCACAGCAGCGGCACCTCGCCGAAGCCGAGCCGGCGAGCGGCGTAGGCCGGGAACTCCGACACCAGGTCGGTGGTCGCGGTGAAGATCACCGAGATGAAGTCGTCGACGGCCAGCCCGTTGGACTCCATCACGTCGAGGACCATCTCCGCGACCCGCTCGAGCAGGTGGTCGCGGTCGTCGGTCTCCAGCTGCGTGGCGCCCCGAACCGCCCGGACAGGCACGTCCGACCTCCCTTCGGCGGCCGTGAGGGGTCGGCCACCCGGCAAACCGTATCCGCCAGGGTCGGTCGCCGGTTGCCGAAACCACCGCGTGGGCGCCGGTGTCTAGTGGCCGACTCGTGCCCAAAACCAGTGCCAGCCTCACCGGTAGTGGTGGAGCCGGGTGTTCAGCACCCCCTCCCCGCGCGTGACGTCGGGGAGCAGCAGCGTCAGCCGGTGCACCGCGTCCGCGGGCAGGTCCCCGGTCACCACGACGGCGGGTCCGCGAGGCTCCGAGGTCAGCGGTACGCCGCCCGCGTGCGCCAGCAGCGACAGCACCGGCCCGAGAGTGGGTGCGGGCACCTCCAGCTCGAACCGGTGCACCGGCTCGCACACCACCGTGCCCGCCTGCGCGATCGAGCGCGCCATCAGCAACCGGGTCAGGTCGCGGAAGTCGCCGGCCGTGCTCGACATCGACTTGTCGAAGCTGCCGTGCATGTGGCTCTGCCGCGCCCAGTAGCCGGAGTGCGTCATCCGCACGCGGGCATCGGGGATCTCCCAGCCCCGGTTGCCGTGCCGCAGCGACTCCCGGACGGTCGTCTCCACCGCCGTGAAGAAGGCGGGCGGCATCGAGCCCAGCTCCACCTCCAGCCCGAAGTCGACGCCGGAGCCCACCGGGGCCGGCTCGACGCGCAGGCCGACGGTGGCGAGGTACGGGTTGGTGGGGGTGTTGATCAGCTCGACCCCGCTGCCGGTCCCGACGAGGCGCTCGATGCAGATCATCGCGGTGTCGCGGAACCGCACCGGCACGCCGTGCTCCTCCTCGAGCAGCGAGCCGATCACCTGCTGCTGGACCTCGCCGTACAAGGAGAGCCGCAGCTCGCGGCGCTCGTCGTCCACCTCCAGCCCGATCAGCGGGTCCTGCTCCGCGAGCCGCTCCAGCGCGGCGTACAGGCGAGGGTCGGTCCCGTTCGTCGACCGGCTCCACCACCGTCGCGAGGCTGGGCCGCGCGAACTCTTCGGCCAGCGCTCCGCGACCGGGTCCGAAGGTGTCCCCGATCCGGGCCACGTCGACACCGCGCAGCACGACGACCCGCCCCGCCGCGGCCTCGGTCGCCGGGGTCAGCGCGCCCTCACGGAAGGTACGCACCGCCGTGACCCGGGCCGGTTCGCCGTGACCGAGGTCGAGCCGGTCGCGGACCCGCAGGGTGCCCGACCTGAGCAGCGCGACCACCTCCTTGCCGCCGGACTCGTCGCGGTCGATCTTGAAGACCACGCCCCCGGCCGGCCCGTCGGGGTTCGGCTCCCGGACCGGCAGCAGGCGCGGCAGGGCGTGCAGCAGCTCGCCGACGCCCTCGCCGCGCAGCGCGGACCCGACCAGGACCGGCACGTCGGGGTCCAGTCGCTCGCGGACCTCGAGCTCGACGAAGTCCGGGTCCGCGCCGGCGCGGTCCACCTTGTTGACGAACACCACCGTGGCGATGCCGAGCCGCTGCAGGGCGCGCATCAGCACCAGCGTCTGCGCCTGGACGCCCTCGACGGCCGACACCACGAGGACGGCCCCGTCGAGCAGGCTCAGCGACCGCTCCACCTCGGCGATGAAGTCGGAGTGGCCCGGGGTGTCCACGAGGTTGACGGTGGTCCCGTCCACGTCGAAGGACACCACCGCGGCGCGGATGGTGATGCCCCGGCGCCGTTCGAGCGCCATGGTGTCGGTGTGGGTGGAGCCGGCGTTCACGCTGCCGGGCTCCGCAAGCACGCCTGCCTCGAAGAGCAGGCGTTCGGTCAGGGTCGTCTTGCCGGCGTCAACATGCGCCAGGACCCCCAGGGTGAGCGTGCGCAACCTTCACATCCTTGGTCCAGAAGTCGGTCAGGGACGTGCAGGCTGCTCGCATCATCTGCTCCTCGGGAGTTCGGTCGGAGGTCCCATGGCACCAGGGCGCGGGAGGTACGGGCAACGGCTTTTCGCCCGCTGGTCGAGGAAGGCGCGCTAGCGCCTGTCACGAGACCCGGCGCCAGGTCCTCGGTCCTGTCACCGGGCCTCGTGACGGTCGCTGCGCGACCTCCTCGACCAGCGCTACAGCTCGGTGCGGTCGAGCAGCTGACCCAGCTCGTCGAGGGTCAGGTCCCGCAGCTCGCCGGGGGCCATGCCGCGCAGCTGCACGGGACCGATGGCGGTGCGGGTCAGCCGGCGCACCGGGTGGCCGACCTGGTCGAGCAGCCGGCGGACGATCCGGTTGCGGCCCTCGTGGATGACCAGCTCGACGATCGAGCGCTCCCCCTGCACCGACACCAGCCGCGCGGCTGAGACCGTGACCGGCCCGTCCTCGAGCGTCACACCCTCGCGGAGCTGACCCAGGACGGCCTTGGTGACCCGCCCGTCGACCTCGGCGACGTACGTCTTGTCCACCTCGTACGACGGGTGCGCGAGGCGCTGGGCGAAGTCGCCGTCGTTGGTCAGCAGGATCAAGCCGTCGGTGTCGGTGTCCAGCCGGCCGACGTGGAAGAGCCGCTCCGGCCGGTCGGCCACCACGTCGGAGAGGGTGCGGCGGCCCTCGGGGTCGCTCATGGTCGAGACCACGCCACGCGGCTTGTTGACGGCGAGGTAGACGTGCGGGGAGATCGGCGGCAGCCGCTTCCCGTCCACCCGGATCACGGCCGTGCGCGGGTCCACCTTGGTGCCGAGGCGGGTGACCACCTCGCCGTCGACGACGACG
Source organism: uncultured Actinomycetota bacterium (assembly GCA_963774575.1). Taxonomy (GTDB): domain Bacteria; phylum Actinomycetota; class Actinomycetes; order Propionibacteriales; family Nocardioidaceae; genus Nocardioides. Next base: position 14,221 of record CAVZFO010000019.1, read on the forward strand.
GCACCGGCGAGCATCAGCTCCTCGCACTTGCGGCGCGAGGCGACCCCGGACTGGGCCAGCAGCTTCTGGAGCCGGATCAGGCCCTCGTCGTCCAGCTGGATCCCGGGGTCGCTCACCCGGCCATCATGCCGGGTCGCGGGAGGGGGTCACGCGGTGGCGGCCTCGTCGACGAGGTCCGACCCGAAGTCGCCTGACAGCTGACCGGCGAGCTCGTCGGTGAGGTCGTCCATGTCGGGGAGGTACGGCGCCAGCTCCGGGAGGTCGTCGAGGGAGGTGACCCCGATGCGCTCGAGGAAGTAGCCGGTGGTCCGGTAGAGGTGCGCGCCCGACGACTCGTCGTGCCCGGCCTCCTCGACCAGGCCACGGGTGACGAGGGTGCGGATCACGCCGTCGACGTTGACGCCGCGGATCGCCGAGACCCGCGCCCGGGAGACGGGTTGCTTGTAGGCGACCACGGCCAGCGTCTCCAGCGCGGCCTGCGTGAGCCGGGCCTGCTGGCCGTCGAGCACGTACCCCTCGACGACGGCGGCGTACGCCTCGCGGGTGTAGTAGCGCCAGCCGCCCGCGACGTTGCGCAGCTCGAAGCCACGCCCCTGCTCGTCGTACTCGCGGGCCAGCTGCGCCAAGGCGTCCGTGACCGCCCCGACCGGGTGGCCGACGGTGCTCGCCAGGGTCATCGGGTCGAGGGGCTGGTCGGCCACCATCAGCAGCGCCTCGAGGGAGGGCTTGAGGTCGGTGAGGGCGACGTCCAGGTGGTCCTGGTCGGCGAGGTCAGTCATGTCCGGCGTCCTCCTGGGGCGCGTTGTCGGTCGGGGCCGCGGGCTCGGGAGCGCCCTCGAACTCGTCGATCTCGAAGTCGTCCTGCTCCTCGCCGGTCCACCGCACGCTGAGCTCGCCGAGCGGGGTCACCTGGTCGAAGGCGACCGCGCCCTCGCGGAACAGCTCCAGCAGGGCCAGGAACCGCGCCACCGTGGTCAGCGTGTCCGGCGAGTCGCCGCACAGGGCCCGGAAGGTCATCGTCCCGCTGCGGCGCAGCCGGGAGAGCACCAGCTCGGCCTGCTCGCGGACGCTGACCCTGGCCGCGTGGATGTGCTGCAGCGAGACCTCGAGAACCGTCTTGGGCTCCAGCGCCTTCGCGGCCAGGCCGGCGAACTGCTCGAGCCCGATGCCGATCAGTACCTCCGGCAGCAGGGTCGCGAACCGGTCCTCGAGCCCGACCGCCCGCGGGTGCCGCCGCGACTCCCCCGCCAGCCGGGTCTCCAGGACCGCGGCCACGTGCTTGAACGCGCGGTACTGGAGGAGCCGGGCGAACAGCAGGTCGCGCGCCTCCAGCAGGGCGAGGTCCTCCTCGTCCTCGACGTCGCCCTGGGGCAGCAGCCGGGCGGCCTTCAGGTCCAGCAGGGTCGCGGCCACGAGCAGGAACGACGTGGTCTGCTCCAGGTCCCAGACCGGGCCGCCGGCCTTGACGTGCGCGATGAACTCGTCGGTGACCCGGGACAGCGACACCTCGGTGATGTCGAGCTTGTGCTTGGCGATCAGGCTCAGCAGCAGGTCGAAGGGGCCCTCGAAGTTGTCGAGGCTGACCTCGAAGGCACCGCCGTCGTACGCCGGCGTCCCCGCGCCATCGGGCCCGGCCTCGACCGGGTCGGCGACGCTCGTCGGGGCCATCGTGGGGTGTTCATCGCTCGGTCAGGCGCTGCACGAGCAAGCTGTCGAAGCCGTGCTCGTCCAGGTCGGCGAGCACCAGGGCCACCGCCTCGCGCACCAGCCGGCCGCGGTCCACGGCCAGCCCGTGGTCGCGGCGCAGCGCGAAGCCGGGCGTGCTCGAGGTCGAGCAGCTCGTCGGCGGTGATGTAGACGGTCATCTTCTCGTCGTGCTTCACCCGTCCGCTGGGTCGGCGCCGCGACGCCGAGTCGTCGTCGGCGGTGACGTCGGCCTCCACCGGGGTGTCCGGCACCGCGCGCACGTGCGCCTCGGCGGCCAGCTCCTCGGGGGACGGATCGGTCGGCCGGAACAGGTCGTCCGCGGCCGGCAGGCTCACGCGTCGTGGCGAGGTTCGGGCCACCGGGCGGTCACCTCCTTGGCCAGCTGGCGGTAGGCCTCGGCACCGGTGGAGGTGGAGGCGTACGACGTGATCGGCTCGCCGGCGACGGTCGAGTCGCTGAACTTCACGGTGCGGCGGATGACGGTGTGGAACACCTGGTCGCCCCAGGCCTGGACGAGGCGCTCCATGACCTCGCGGCCGTGCAGGGTGCGGCCGTCGAACATGGTGCCGAGGACGCCGTCGATCTCCAGCTTGGGGTTGAGCCGCTCGCGGACCTTGTCGATCGTGGTCTTGAGCAGCGCGACCCCGCGCAGCGCGAAGTACTCGCACTCCAGCGGCACGATGACGCTGTCGGAGGCGGTCAGCGCGTTGACCGTCAGCAGGCCCAGCGAGGGCTGGCAGTCGATCAGGATGACGTCGTACTTCGCGATCGCCGGTGCGAGCACCCGCTGCAGCGTCTGCTCCCGGGCCACCTCGTGCACCAGCTGCACCTCGGCGGCGGACAGGTCGATGTTGGAGGGCAGCAGGTCCATGCCGGGCACGACGGTGGGCACCACCACGTCCTCGATCCGGACGTCGCGCTCCATCAGCAGGTTGTAGACCGTCAGCTCCATCTCGTGGGGGTTCAGCCCCAGCCCGACCGACAGCGAGCCCTGCGGGTCGAAGTCGACGAGCAGCACCTTCCGGCCGTACTCCGCCAACGCGGCGCCCAGGTTGATGGTCGTGGTGGTCTTGCCGACGCCGCCCTTCTGGTTGGTCATCGACACCACCCGCGCCGGGCCGTGCTGGGTGAGCGCCGGGGGCTCGGGGAAGACGGGGACCGGGCGGCCGGTGGGCCCGAGCACCGGGTCGACCAGGTCGACCAGGTCGACGCGTCGACGGTGTCGATGGGCTCGACCAGCGACTCGGGGGTCGGGTCGATCATGGTGCGGCCGGCGGTCTCCTGCTCGCGGCGGGCCCGCTCGAACTGCTCGACCAGCGACTCGGTCGGGTGCTCGGTGAGGGCCTCGGTCGCGGGGTCGAGCTCACTGCGCTCGGGCGCCAGCTCGTCCTCGGGGTGGGCATGCTCGGGGGGCTCCTGCGGCGCGAGCGGCCGCGGGAAGGGCACCGGCTCTGGCACGGCGTCTCCTGACGGGTTCGTGGGCACGGGTGGTGCGGACGGCGGCATCTCCGGTGCCGTGCTCCCCGCGTGACCCGGCTGCCTCCCGGACTGCCCTCGCTGGGGGGACCAACCCCCGTAGGGACCGCCTGTGCCCATGCTCCGCTCCTCCCGCCACCACGGGTCGGCGACGCGCCGGGACCCTGGAGATTTGTCGACACACCGACTTGTGCGCCGACGACGCGCGCACTCTAGGAGTGCCGGGGAGGGCCCCACAACACGCCGGGGCTGTTCGCACAGGCCCCGTCCAAATCTGTTGAGGGGTTGTGCAGAGCCCCCCACTGGAGTGCACAGGCCGGCCCGTCCCTGTGGAGGAGATGTGGAGGAACCGGGCGCCCGCCGCGGCCCCCGCGGCGACCCTCTTGGCCCTCCCCGCCCGCGTGCCGGCGGGTGGGCGGAACACCCGGTCGACCGGGTGTTCCTCCCCTTCGCGACCGTTGCAACCGGCACGAACGGTCAGCAACGACCACGAAGTTCGGCCCGTACGACGCACTTGTACGACGCACTCGTACGGCGCACCCGTACGGCGGGCGGAACACCCGGTCGACCGGGTGTTCCTCCCCTTCGCGACCGTTGCAACCGGCACGAACGGTCAGCAACGACCACGAAGCTCAGCCCGTACGACGCGCCCGTACGACGCGCCCGTACGGCGGCCGGGCCGCGACGCGGGTGCGTCAACGGGACGGGGTCGGTCCCCCGCCCGGGTCAGTGGACGGCGGCGGCGGTCCGGGTGAGCTGCTCGAGGGCGAACTCGGTGATCTTGACCAGGGCCGACTTGGCCGAGTTCCGCTCGCGGGCGTCCACGGACATGATCGGCACCTGCGAGGGCAGTGCGAGGGCCTCGCGGATCTCCGCGAGCGGGTACTCCGGGGTGCCCTCGAACTGGTTGACCGCGACGATGAACGGGATGCCCTTGGCCTCGAAGTAGTCCAGCGGCGAGAACGCCTCGTTCAGGCGGGCGGTGTCGACCATGACGATGGCGCCGATGGCGCCGCGGCAGAGGTCGTCCCACATGAACCAGAAGCGGCGCTGGCCGGGCGTGCCGAACAGGTACAGCACCAGGTCCTCGGCGAGGGTGATCCGGCCGAAGTCCATGGCCACGGTGGTGGTCGCCTTGGTGGGCACGGCGTCGAGGTCGTCCACGCCCTCGGACTCGTTGGTCACCAACGCCTCGGTGCGGAGCGGCTTGATCTCCGACACCGAGCCCACGAGGGTCGTCTTCCCGACACCGAAGCCTCCCGCGACGACGATCTTCGTCGAGGCGGTGGCGCGGCCGGGGTTAGAACGCGCGAAGTCCACGGAGGGTCCTTTCGATCAGATCCAGTCGCTCGTCTCGCGACGAGCTGTCGGTCAAGGTGGCCTGTACCCCCACAAAGCCCTGTTCCACGAGATCGCCCAGCAGCACGCGAACCACGCCGATCGGCATCGACACGGCGGCCGAGACCTCGGCGACCGACTTGTGGTCGCAGACCTCGACGATGCGTCCCTGCAGGTCGCTGCCCCACTCCTGCTCGTGCGCGGACGGCTCCAGCACCAGGGTCGCCTCCATCGGGAGGTCGACGGTGCTGCGCGTGCGGCCGGCCGTGATGGTGTACGGCCGGACGATGCGCGCCGCAGGCTGCTCGTCGGAGTACCGGCCCCAGGGGTCCGGTTCAGTCAGGGACATGGGATGACCTCAGACGCCGGTCAAGTTCCGGGCCTGGGCCTGGATCATCCGGCCGACCCGCTCGACGAGCAGGGCCATCTCGTAGCCCACCTGGCCGATGTCGGCGGACTCCTGGGTGAGCACGCAGAGGTGCGACCCGTCGCCGACGCTCATCAGCAGCAGGTAGCCGCGCTCCATCTCCACCACGGTCTGCATCACCGAGCCGCCCTCGAAGAGGCGGGCGGCGCCGACGGCGAGGCTGGCCAGGCCCGAGGAGACGGCGGCCACCTGCTCGGCCCGCTCGCCCGGGAGGCGGGCGCTGGCGGCCATCAGCAGGCCGTCGGCCGACACCAGGACCGCGTGGGCGGCACCCGGGGCGTCGTCGACGAACTTGGTGACCACCCAGTCGAGCTCGCGCTCGTCCTGGTTGGGGACGGGAGATCCGAATCGAACACTGTCGGTCATGAGGGGTCGACTTCCTGTGCGGTGGTGTCGGTCGGGCCGGTCGCATTGCGGCGGCCTCGGGAGACGCCGGCGGCGTGCGCCGCCAGCCGCGCCCGGATCGCCTCCGGGTCGCGCACGGTCTGGACGGTCTGGGTCGTCAGGCCGCCGGGGATGAGCCGGTTGCCGGGTCGCCGCATGGGCAGCCCGGCCTCGGTGCGACGCGTGGGCGGCGCCGCCTCGATCCGGTCGGCGGCTTCCCAGCCCGCGTCGACCTCGGAGTCCGCCCAGGGGCGCTCCCCGCTGTCGGCGCTGAGCCAGTTGGACCGCAGCGACCGGAAGATCGGGGTCTCGTCCTCCTCCATGGAGGCCGGCGTGCGGGCGGACCCGTTGAGGGAACCGTTGCCGGACCCGTTGCCCGAGCCGTTGCCTGACCCGTTGACGGGTACGGCGAAGCGCGAGGTGAGGTCGTCGGCGTAGCCGTTGCCCATCCCGTTGCCGTTGCCGTTGCCGTTCGCGTGACCGTTCGTGTGACCGGCGTCGGCCCCGACGGCCTCGAAGGGCCGGGTCGGCCGCATCGGCAGGCCGGAGAGCGCGGGAGCCAGCTCGGCGGCCGGCTCCTCGACCTCGGTCGGCGCCTGCTCGGCGTCGTCGTCCTCGGCCGCCAGGTCGGCGTCCGCGTCGGCGTCCGTCGGCGTCCGCGTCGGCGTCCTCGGCGCCATCGGCGTCCGCCTCGGCCTCGGCCTCCACGTCGGTTGCCACGTCGGTTGCCTCGTCGGCAGCTCGTCGGCGTCCGCGACCTCATCCGGGTCGGACTCGGCGTCGGCGCGCTCGGCGTGGATCTCCACGACCTCGGCGACCACGTCGTGCCGATCGTCCTCGGTGTCCTCGGTGACCTCGGCGTCCGTCGTCCTCATCAGACCGGTCGGTCTCGTCGCCGACGTGCTCGGCGGGCGGGCCCAGGGCGATCGGCGCGCGCTCCTCCTCCTGGGGCGCGACGTCACCCACGACCAGGGTGTGGACCTCGGCGAGCTCGCCCTCGTCCTCGTGGTCGTCCTCCTCGGCCAGCACCGCGTCGACGACGTCGTGCTCCTCCTCCGCCGACCCAGGGGTGGCGTCGGCGGCCAGCACGGTCGCCTCGGCCGGGTCGGGGGCCTCGGTGTCCTCGTCGGGCTCGATCCGCTCGAAGAAGCCGCCGCCCATCGACGCAGGGGTGCCGGCGGTGCCGGCGCCCGAGGCACCGGGACGCCGCTGGGGCAGTCCGTAGGCATTGATGGCCGCGGTGATCGGGTCGATCTCCTCGGGCTCGGGGTCGGGCCGGCGGTAGGCAACGACGTCGGCATCGACGGAATCGTCGTCCGCCTCGGCGTCGGTGCCCCACGCGGAGGCGGTGCCGGCGCCCAGGGCGATCACCTGGGCACCGCCGTCCCCGGCAGCGGAGCCGGAGCCGGCCACGAGGCGCGCGGTGTCGCTGAGCACGCTGGTGGGCAGGAAGATCGTGGCGGTGGTGCCCATCCGGTCGTTCTGGTCCAGCTGCACCGTCAGGTTGTGCCGCTCGGCCAGCCGGCTCACCACGAACAGGCCCATCCGGCGGGCGGTCTCGGGGGTGACCTCGGCGCCGGTGCGCAGCTTCTCGTTGATCTCCGCGAGGGTGTCGTCGGCGATGCCGAGCCCGCCGTCGGTGACCTGGACGATGACCCCGCCGCGGGTGAAGGACGAGGTGACGAGCACCTTGGAGCTGGGCGGCGAGTAGGACAGGGCGTTGTCGACCAGCTCGGAGAGCAGGTGCACGACGTCGGCCGCGGCCTCGCCGCTGACCCGTTGGGCCGGGGCTGCGTCGAGCTGCACGCGCCGGTAGTCCTGGACGCCGGCGATGGCGGCCTGGAGGACGTCGGTCAGGGCCAGGTCGTCGTGCTCGGTGGCCCGGCCGGGAGCGCCGGACAGGATGACCAGGCTCTCGGCGTTGCGACGCATCCGGGCGGCCAGGTGGTCGAGCCGGAACAGGCTCTCGAGCCGCTGCGGGTCCTCCTCGTCGCTCTCCAGCGTCTCGATCAGGCCGAGCTGCTGGTTGATCAGCGAGGTGTTGCGGCGCGAGAGGGTGACGAACATGTCGCCGACCTGGGCGCGGAGGTCGGCCTCGCCGGAGGCCAGCTTGACGGCCTGCCGGTGGAGGTCGTCCACCGCTCGGGCGAGCTGGCCGGTCTCCTCGTGCGTGGTGACGGCGATCGGCTGGATCTCTCCCGGGTCCTCCCCGGCGCGGATCTTGGCGACCGCGGCGGGCAGCCGCTCGTGGGCGACCTCGAGCGCACCGTCGCGCACCCGGCGGATCGGGTTGAGGAGCAGCCGGGCGACCCAGAAGGCCAGGATGATCGCCGCCAGCAGGGCGATGCCCATGATGAGCGAGTCCACCCACGTGAGCACCTTGGCGTTCTTGGCGTCGGTGGCCAGGTTGTTGTCGATGTCGCCGAGCAGGTCGTGGACCAGCCCGTCGTACGACGCGTAGCTCTCGTCGGAGATCTTGGTGTTGCCGCCACGCGCGTTCACCACGCGCTGGGCGTTGGACTGGCGGATGTCGAGGACCCGCGGGTCGGTCTGTCCGAGGGAGATGGCGAGACGGTCGATCGCGGACAGCTCGACGCCGAACTCCGAGTACAGCTCGACCGGGTTGGCCGGGATGGTCTTCTCGTTGGCGACCTGGATCTCCTGGAGCGAGAGGGACAGCCGGCCGTCCAGGGCCTGGGCGAGCACCAGGAGCGTTGGCTCCGGACGGAGCTGCTCGTCGAGGATGGTGCTGATCATCTGGGTGACGCCGCGCTCGAGCTGCCGGACCTGCGAGACCGACGAGGTGAGGCTGACGTAGGCCATGCCGGTGCGCATCTGCTCGCTCAGCGAGAGGACGTCGTTGACCTGACGGAGCTGGGTCGGGGTCAGGTCCGCCTTGTTGCGTGCCTCCACGAGGCGGGCGCCGGCATCGACGACCTCCTGCTGGGCGGCGTCGAGCTTGGGGTCGTTGATGCCGACGGTACGGGCCACGACGGCGGCGTTCTCGGCGGCGGCGAGGTACTCCACGGCGGGACCGAGCACGGTCACCTGCGAGGCCGACGCGGCGTAGTTGTCGGCCTGCGCCATCTCCGTGCGGACCCGGAGGCCGCCGAAGGTGCCGGCCAGGATCACGGGCACGGCGAGCACGAGGGCGACCTTGCGGCGCAGTGACCACTCGGAGAGGTCGTACCAGGCGGGCTTCGCGACCGGCGGCCCGACCACGCGGGGGGCCGCCTTCGCGGGGGCAGCCTTGCGGGACCACGGCCAGGAGCGCTTGTTGCTCGCGCGTTGGCCTGCGCGGCTGCGGCCCGGGAAGCGGCGAGCTTGTCGGCCACGCCCACCTTGCCGGTCGCCTGCGAGGCGGCCTTGGCGCCCGCCTTGGCGGCGCGCTTGTCGGCCTGCTTCGCCTTCTTCGCGGCCTTCGGGTCGGCCTTGCCCGTCGGGGCGGAGGGCGATGGGTGGGCAGCCTTCGCAGAAGCCGCATCGGTGCGACGCTTGGAGAACATCTGGCCCCCGGGGGGTGAGGAGCGAAAGTTCGGGCTCCGCCGGTCCCGTGTGAAGATCGGACCGGCGGTCGGGGACACCGAGATGTCCCGTCCGAACACGCTAGGGACTCGGTGACCTCCCTGTTCGCAGATCGACGGAAGTGACCCGATCGGGTGGTCTGCTCTGGCCCGTTCGGGCTATCGACCGGCGCCGTCCGTCAGCGACCGGAGCCCGGTCGCGGCGAGCACCAGCTCGCCGGCGGCGTCGGTGGCGTCCAGGTCGACCACCGCCTCGACCACCCAGTCCCGGTGGTCGGCCGGGTCGGCGAGGGTCTGCCGGACCTGGCGGATCCGTGCCGAGGTGCCCTCGGCGGCCCCCGCCGGCTCACCCGTCTCCTCCGGGCCGATCCAGAGGTACGCCGGCCCGCGCGCGTCCGCGTCGGTGCGGACGGCGTCGTGCTCGGCGTAGTACGTCTCGAGCGCGTGGTCCCACCGGGAGCGGGTCATCACCACCTCGCGGGGCGGCTCGAACCGGTCCGCCGCCGCCCGCTCCAACCGGAGCAGGGCGTCGAGGTCGTCGCGGGCGCAGGCGGCGACGCGGGCGAACATCGCGTTGCGGATCATCACCACGAGCACGCGTTCCTGCGCCGACAACGGCCGCGGCGGCGGAGGCGGCTCGTCCCACGACGACGCCCCGCGGCCCAGCACCTCGTCGGGATGGCTGAGCGCCTCCCACTCGTCGATGAGCGAGGAGTCGGTCTGGCGGATGGTCTCCCCCAGCCACTCGATCAGGCTCTCGAGGTCCGGCGAGCGGTGCGCCTCGGGCACCGTCTGTCGCAGCGTCCGGTAGGCGTCGCTCAGGTAGCGCAGCACCAGCCCCTCGGAGCGGGCCAGCTCGTAACGCCGTACGAAGTCCGAGAAGCCCATCGCCTGTTCCCACATCTCGCGGAGCACCGACTTGGGCCCCAAGGCGTCCTCGGGCAGCCACGGGTGCGTCTGGCGGTACATCGCGTAGGTCGCCTCGAGCAGCTCGGCCAGCGGCTGCGGCCAGGTGACCTCGTCGAGCAGCGCCATCCGCTCCTCGTACTCGATCCCGTCGGCCTTCATCTCGGCCACGGCCTCGCCGCGGGCGGCGTGCTGCTGGGCCATCAGCACCTGCCGCGGTGCCTCGAGCACGGACTCGACGACGCTGACCACGTCGAGGGGGTACGTCGGCGCCTCGGGATCCAGGACGTCGAAGGCCGCGAGGGCGAAGTGTGCGAGCGGCTGGTTGAGAGCGAAGTCCTCGGGGAGGTCGACGGTGAGCACATAGCGGCGGCCGTGCTCGTCGAGCTGGTCGAGCCGGGTCACCGTCCCGGAACGGACCAGCGACCGCGTCAGCCGCAGCGCCCTGCGGGCCAGCCGGAGCTGTTGCCGCCGAGGCTCGTGGTTGTCCATCAGCAGTCGGCGCAGGACCGCGAACGCGTCCTCGGGCCGGGACAGGACGTTGACGAGCATCGCGTTGTCGACCTTCATCCGCGACGACAGCCGCTCTGGCTCGCCCGCGACCAGCTTGTCGAAGGTCTGCTCCGTCCACACCACCGTGCCCTCGGGCGGCTTCCTGAGCTGGGGCTTGGACTTCTTCTTGGCCAGCTGCTGGGCGCGGAGTGCCTGGTTCTTGGCGTCCGACTTCGCCTTCGCCTTCTCGTTCTCGATGACGTGCTCGGGCGCCTGCACCACGACGTAGCCGGCGGTGTCGAACCCCGCCCGCCCGGCCCGGCCGGCGATCTGGAGGAACTCGCGGGTCCGCAGCACCCGCTGCCGGTTGCCGTCGAACTTCGCGAGCCCGGTGAACAGCACCGTGCGGATCGGCACGTTGATGCCGACGCCGAGCGTGTCGGTGCCGCAGATGACGGTCAGCAGACCCGGCCTGGGCGAGGGTCTCCACCAGCCGGCGGTACTTCGGCAGCATCCCTGCGTGGTGCACGCCGATGCCGGCCTTCACCAGCTTCTGGAGCGTCTTCCCGAACCCGGCCCCGAAGCGGAACCCGCCGATCTTCTCCGCGATCGCGTCCTTGTGCTCCCGGTCGAGCCTGCCGACCCCCCGACGCCCAGCAGCCGCGTCGCGTGCTCGACGGCGGACGCCTGCGTGAAGTGCACGACGTACGCCGGCGCCTGTCCGGTCGTGACCAGCTCCTCGACGGTCTCGTCGAGCGGATCGAGCGGACCAGCGGAAGCTCGAGCGGCACCGGGCGCTCGGCGTCGGCGACGACCGCGGTCTCACGGCCGGTGCGCGCGGACAGGTCCGGCCGCGATCTCCGACATGTCGCCGAGCGTCGCGGACATCAGCAGGAACTGGGCCCCCGTCAGCTCCAGCAGGGGCACCTGCCAGGCCCAGCCGCGGTCGGGTTCGCCGTAGTAGTGGAACTCGTCCATCACCACCAGGCCGACGTCGGCGCGGCCGCCCTCGCGGAGCGCGATGTTGGCGAGCACCTCCGCGGTGCAGGCGATGATCGGGGCGTCGGGGTTGACGCTCGCGTCGCCGGTCAGCATGCCGACGTCGTCGGCGCCGAACACCTCGCACAGCGCGAAGAACTTCTCGCTCACCAGCGCCTTGATCGGCGCCGTGTAGAAGGAGACGCGTCCGGTGGCCAGCGCGGCCAGGTGCGCGCCCGTGGCGACCAGCGACTTGCCCGACCCGGTCGGCGTGGCCAGCACCACGTTGCTGCCGCTGAGCAGCTCCAGCAGGGCCTCGTCCTGGTGCGGGTACAGCGTCAGTCCCTGCTCCCCCGCCCACTCCGCCACGGCGAGGTACACGGTGTCCGGGTCGGCTCCCTCGGCACGGCGAGGCGGGGCACGGGCGCGGACACCCAGGGCATTCGTGTCGCGCCCTCGGTGGTCGAGGTAGCGCGCTCGCGCCTGCTTCGCGGTCGAGGAAGGCGCGCTAGCGCCTGGCACGAGACCCCGTGAACTGACGACGACCCTCGCCGGGCCTCGTGACGGGACTTCGTCCCTCCTCGACCAGCGGCTCGGGCCGGGGCATGCTCGTCCCATGAAGAGCACGATGAAGGACGCCCCGCTCAGCATCTCCCGCCTGCTCGAGCACGCCGCCCGCGTGCACCCCGACGCCGAGGTCGTCACGGCCGACGCGCGGACGGCACCCGTCGCCGTACGTTCGCCGAGGTCGCCGAGCGGGCCGGCCGCCTGGCCGGGGCCCTGCGCGACCTGCGGCGTCGACGGCGACCAGCGGGTCGCGCACGTTCATGTGGAACAACGCCGAGCACCTGGTGGCGTACCTGGCCGTGCCGAGCATGGGCGCGGTGCTGCACACGCTGAACATCCGGCTGTTCCCCGACCAGCTCACCTACATCGCCAACCACGCCGAGGACAAGGTCATCATCGTCGACGCGAGGCTGCTCCCGCTGCTCGCCAGCTGCTGCCGACCTTCGAGACGGTCAACCACGTGGTCGTCGTCGGCGGGGCGGCCGACGCCGACCTGTCCGAGCTCGAGGCGACGGGCAAGACGATCCTGAGGTACGAGGAGTTGCTCGCGCGGCGAGCCGGTCACCGACTGGCCGGAGATCGACGAGACCGACGCGGCCGCGCTGTGCTACACGTCCGGCACGACCGGCAACCCGAAGGGCGTGGCCTACAGCCACCGCTCGATCTACCTGCACTCGATGGCGGTCGCATGGCCGACGCGTTCGGGCTGACGCCGTACGACCGGATCCTGCCGATCGTGCCGATGTTCCACGCCAAGGCGTGGGGCCTGCCGTACGCCGCGTTCATGGCCGGCGCGTCGCTGGTGATGCCGGACCGGTTCCTGCAGGCCGCGCCGCTGGCCGCGATGATCGAGGCGGAGCGGCCGACCGTCGGCCGGCGCCGTGCCGACGATCTGGAACGACCTGCTCGCCTACCTCGACGCCACACCCGGCCGACATCTCGTCGATCCGGCGGTGCCGTGCGGCGGCTCGGCTGTGCCGCTCGGGCTGCATGCGGGCGTTCTACGAGCGGCATGGCGTCGAGTCATCCACGCCTGGGGCATGACCGAGATGTCGCCGCTCGGCCACCGTCGCGCTGCCGCCGGCGGGCGTCGACCCGGACAGCGAGGACGGCTGGCGCTACCGCTACACCCAGGGCCGGCGTGCCGCCGGCGTGACCGCGCGGATCGTCGGCGACGACGGCGAGGTGCTGCCCCGCGACGGCGAGGCGGTCGGCGAGCTCGAGGTCCGCGGGCCGTGGGTCACCGCGTCCTACTACCAGCGAGCGACGACCCGGAGAAGTTCCGCGACGGCTGGCTGCGCACCGGCGACGTCGGCACCCTCGACCGACAGGGCTTCCTGACGCTGACCGACCGGGCCAAGGACGTCATCAAGTCCGGCGGCGAGTGGATCTCCTCGGTCGACCTGGAGAACCACCTGATGGCCCACCCCGCCGTGCTCGAGGCCGCCGTGGTCGCGTGCCGGACGAGAAGTGGGACGAGCGTCCGCTGGCCACCGTCGTGCTCCGCGAGGGTGCCTCCGGCGACCTCGACGACCTGCGCGCGTTCCTGGCCACCAAGTCGCCCGGTGGCAGCTGCCCGAGCGCTGGGCGTTCATCGAGGCCGTCCCCAAGACCTCGGTCGGCAAGTTCGACAAGAAGGTGATCCGCCAGCAGTACGCCGACGGCGCCCTCGACGTCAAGCGCCTCGACTGACCCGCCCGCCAGCCCTCAGGGTTGGGCCGTCGGCCGCGGGCGGAACACCCGGTCGACCGGGTGTTCCGACCCTTCGTGAGCGTTGCAACCGGCACAAACGTCCAGGAACGACCGCGAAGTTGCCGTCCCGACGCGACGAGCGGGCGTCAGTCCCGGGCCCGCGGGTGCGCGGTGGCGAACACCTCGCGCAGGTTGTCGACGGTGACCAGCGTGTAGACCTGGGTGGTGGTCACGGAGGCGTGGCCGAGCAGCTCCTGGACGACCCGTACGTCGGCACCGCCGTCGAGCAGGTGGGTGGCGAAGGAGTGCCGCAGGGTGTGCGGGGAGACATCGGTCGTCACCCCGGCCCTGTCGGCCGCCTTGACCAGCACCGTCCAGGCACTCTGCCGCGACAGCCGGCCACCGCGGGCGTTGAGGAACAGCGCCGGCGTGCCCTGCCCAGCAGCCACCAGGGCCGGCCGGCCCGGGTCAGGTAGTCGCCCACGGCCGACACCGCGTAGGACCCCACCGGCACGATCCGTTCCTTGCCGCCCTTGCCGCGCAGCAGCACCGTGCGGTCGACGGCGTCGAGGTCGTCGACGTCCAGCCCGACGGCCTCGGAGATCCGGGCGCCGGTGCCGTACAGCACCTCGAGCAGCGCCCGATCCCTGAGCGCCAGGGTCGTCGCCGGCGCCCCCGCGGCCGCCAGGATCGCCTCGACGTCGGCCAGCGGCAGCGCCTTCGGCAGCCGCTTCGCCGGCGACGGCGGTCGCACCGCCGCCGCGGGGTCGGCCCGCGCCAGGCCGTCGCTGACCGCGAACTTGTGGAACCCGCGTACGGCGACCAGCGTCCGCGCCGCGGAGGTCGAGCTCAGCGGCGGGTGGTCGGCGCTCCCCTCCCGCAGCGCGACCAGGAAGGCCGTGACGGTGGCCTCGTCGACCCCGTCGAGGTCGTCGACGTCCCGCTCGGAGAGGAACGCCTGGTACCTGCGCAGGTCGCGCCGGTAGGAGGTCAGGGTGTTCGTCGCCAGCCCCCGCTCGATCGCCAGGTGGTCGAGGTAGGTGCGGACGGCGACCCCCGGTGCGGCCAAGCTCAGCCGATCGCCTCGGCGAGGTCCACCGACTCGATCCCGACGGCCTCGCCGACGGGCCCGTTGGTCAGCGTGCCGGCGTGCGTGTTGAGGCCCAGGGCCAGGCTCTTGTCGTCGCGGCAGGCCTGCTGCCACCCCTTGTCGGCCAGCGCCACGGCGTACGGCATGGTCGCATTGGTCAGCGCGTAGGTGGAGGTGTTCGGCACCGCTCCCGGCATGTTCGCCACGCAGTAGAAGATCGACTCGTGGACCTGGTACGTCGGGTCGGCGTGCGTGGTCGCGTGGGTGTCCTCGAAGCAGCCGCCCTGGTCCACCGCGATGTCGACCAGGACCGAGCCCGGCTTCATCCGCGACACCAGTTCGTTGCTGACCAGCTTGGGCGCGGCGGCACCGGGGATCAGCACGGCACCGATCACCATGTCGGCCTCCATCACCTGCTGCTCGATCGCCAGCCGCGAGGACGCCAGGCCGTGCACTCGGTTGTTGTAGCGCCAGAACGACATCCGCAGCTTGTCCAGGTCGGTGTCGAGCAGGGTGACGTCGGCGCCCATGCCGAGGGCGATGTTGGCGGCGTTCTGTCCCGATACGCCGGCTCCGATGATGACGACCTTCGCGTTGGCGACCCCGCCGACGCCGCCCATCAGCACGCCGCGGCCGCCCTGCGCCTTCATCAGCGAGTACGCGCCGACCTGCGGCGCGAGGCAGCCGGCGACCTCGGACATCGGGTAGAGCAGTGGCAGCCCGCCGGAGGGCAGCTGCACGGTCTCGTAGGCGATGCCGGTGACCTTGCGGTTGATGAGCTCCTCGGTGAGCGGCTTGTCCGCCGCGAGGTGCAGGTAGGTGAAGAGCGTCAGCCCCTCGCGCATCCGCGGGTACTCCTCGGCGATGGGCTCCTTGACCTTCAGCACCATGTCGATGCCGCCGTCCGTGCCCCACGCCGCCTCGGCGTCGGGGACGATCGTGGCGCCCGCCCCGACGTACTCCTCGTCGCTGATGGAGGACCCGACCCCCGCATCCTGCTGGATGAACACCTCGTGCCCGTGGCTGGTGAGCTCGTGCACGCCGATCGGCGTGATGGCCACGCGGTACTCGTGGTTCTTGACTTCCTTCGGGACTCCGACCTTCACCTGGACGCTCCTCGTTCACGGCCCTGACGCCGAGGGTCCGGCGCCGGGCGGCCCACGTCCTCGTGCGCCGTGACGACCATATCGGCGCGCGAGCCACGCGTGTGAGCGGGTCGACCCGCCTCCGCTCCCGGCGAGCGCCGCCCGACGCCCTAGGATCGCGACGTGGCGGAGTACTTGCGCATCGGTGAGGTCGCCCAGGCCGTCGGCGTCAGCGTCGACACGCTGCGCCGCTGGGAGGCCAACGGCACCATCCAGTTCGAGCGGCGCGGCAACCAGCGCGTGCTCCGCGCCGACAAGCTCGCCGCGCTGACCGCCTCGGTGAGCGGGTCCGACCGGGTCTCCAGCGCCCGCAACCGGATGCACGGCGTGGTCGTCGGCATCACCAAGGACCGGGTGATGGCCCAGGTCGAGATGGTGTGCGGCGAGTTCCGCGTGGTGTCGCTGATGAGCCGGGAGGCCGCCGACGAGCTCGGCCTCGAGGTGGGCAAGCAGGCCACCGCCGTCATCAAGTCCACCAACGTCATCGTCGAGGTCTGACCGCCCGAGACGCGGCGCTCCCCATCACGCTCGGCTGCCCACCGCAGGGATCGCCGCCCACCGGATCCCTCAGCCCGCCGCGTCCTCCACGTCCCGCAGCACCCGGAGCGCGTTGCGGCAGGTCAGCTTGCCGAGGTCCTCGGCGGACCAGCCGCGCGCGTGCGAGCGCCTCGATCAACCGCGGGTAGCAGCTGACGTCCTCCAGTCCCTCGGGCAGCGAGGTGACGCCGTCGTAGTCGCCGCCGAGGGCGACGTGGTCGGCCCCGGCCACCTCGCGCACGTGCTCGACGTGCGCGACCACGTCGTCGAGGGTGGCCGCGGGAGGCGGCAGCCGGCGCTCCAGCTCGACGATGAACGGCTCGAACGCAGCCAGCACCTTCGGGTCGATGCCCGCCTCACGGGCCCCGTCCTCGGCCGCCAGGGCCCAGTCCCGGTTGGGCTGGCTCACGAACCGCGGCACGAACGACACCATGCACACCCCACCACCGTCGGCGGTCCGTTCGAGCACGTCGTCGGGCACGTTGCGTGGGTGGTCCGTCAGGGCGTAGGCCGAGGAGTGGGAGAAGATCACCGGCGCCGCCGAGACGTCGAGGGCGTCCCGCATCGTCTCGGCGCTCACGTGCGAGAGGTCCACCATCATGCCGAGGCGGTTCATCTCGGCGACGACCCCGCGGCCGACGTCGTTCAGACCGCCCAGCACCCGCTCGTCGGTCGCCGAGTCGGCCCAGGCGACGTTCTCGTTGTGGGTCAGGGTCAGGTACCGGACCCCCAGCCGGTGGTACATCCGCAGCACCGCGAGCGACCCGTCGATCTGGTGGCCGCCCTCCGCGCCGAGCAGCGAGGCGACCCGCCCGGACGCCCAGGCCGCCTCGACCTCGTCGGCCGTGGTCGCCATCGCCATCCGATCGGCGTACCGCTCGATCATCCGGTACGCCGCGTCGATCTGCTCGAGGGTCGCGCCCACCGCGTCCGGTCCCATCGTCGACGGCACGTAGACCGACCAGAACTGGGCCCCCACCCCGCCGGCGCGCAGCCGCGGCAGGTCCGTGTGCACCCGGCCGTCCTGCCGCTCGGCGATGTCGACCTCGTCGAAGTCGTAGCCGTGCCGCTCCCGCAGCGCCCAGAGCAGGTCGTTGTGCCCGTCGATGACGGGGTGGTCGCGAAGCAGGTCCGTGACGCTCACCGACGTGTTCATGACGGGGTGCTCACAGCCCGCCGCGCCGGCGTATCGCGTCGTAGGCCAGCACGGCCACCGCGATCGGTTCCTCGGTCACCCGGCCGTCGAGCACCGCCTCGACGAGGTCGTCCACGGGCACCCACAGCATCTCCATCGCCGCCTCCTCGTGCTCGAGGGCGAAGTCGCCGCGCGACGCGTGCCGCAGCTCCCGGGCCAGGAAGAACACGTGCCGTTCGGCGGTGATGCCGGCCGAGGGCCACAGCGCGAAGAGCTGCCGCCACTCGCCGGCCTCGAGCTCGGCCTCCTCGCGCAGCTCGCGGCGTGCGGTCTCCAGGGGGTCCTCGCCGTCGGCGTCACGCAGGCCCGCCGGCAGCTCCAGGTAGGTGCCGCGCGCGGGGTGCCGGTACTGCCGCACGCACGCGACCCGCTCGTGCTCGTCGACCGCCAGCACGACGACGGCGCCCGGGTGCTCGAAGACCCAGCGGTCGAACGGTTCGCCGTCAGGGTCCCCCGGACGGCGGATGCTGTCGCGGCGCAGGGCGACGATCCAGTCGCCGCGGTAGAGGTCCCGGGAGGCCTCGACCGGCCAGGCCCCCGCGGTGTCGGCCGGCACGTCGGTCATGCGTGTCGGGGTCCCCAGGGAGTCCAGGTGGTGCGGGTGACTCGGTGGGGCGATCTCATGCGGTGACGCTACCGTGACGATCGTGAACTCACCCCTCGGAACCGCTCCCCTCCCCCGCTGCGCTCCTCCGGGTCACGCTTCCGTGGGGACCCCGAGGAAATGACCGACACCGCAGCCGGACCACTCAGCCTGACCCGTGCCGAGGCCGAGGAGCGGTTCGCCCTCCTCGACGTCGAGCGCTACGACATCGCCGTCGACCTGCGCGGCCTGCTCGAGGGGGAGGTGCTGGAGGCCACCTCGACGGTCACCTTCCGGTGCCATCGACCGGGGTCCGACACGTTCATCGACTGCACCGGCGAGATCACCCACGCCACGCTCAACGGCGTCGACCTCGACCCGGCCACCGCCGGGCGGGGACGCCTGCCGCTGCCCGGCCTGCAGGCGGACAACGTGCTCGTCGTCGGCTCGCGGCAGAGCGACACCGCCAGCGGCCACGGCATCCAGCGCACGGTCGACGCGAGCGACAAGCTCGTCTACCTCTGGACGACCTTCGAGCCGGACATGGCCCGGATGGCCTTCGCGAACTTCGACCAGCCCGACCTCAAGGCCGTGCACGCCTTCACCGTCAGCGCACCCGAGACCTGGACGGTGTTGAGCAACTCGCCGCACACCTCGGTCGACGACCTCCCCGACGGCGGGCGGGTCTGGCGCTTCGCCGACACGCCGCGGCTCTCGACGTACGTCACGGTCTTCGACGCCGGGCCGTTCTACGAGATCCGGCAGCGCCGCGGCGACCACGACCTCGGTCTCTACTGCCGGCAGTCGCTGAAGCACCTGCTCGACCGCGACGCCGACGAGCTCTTCGAGCTGACCGAGCAGGGCCTCGCCTGGTTCGGCGAGAAGTTCGGCGCGCCGTTCCCCCAGGAGAAGTACGACCAGGTGTTCGTGCCCGACATGGGTGGCGCGATGGAGAACTGGGGCTGCGTGACGTACGGCGACGGCCTGCTGTTCCGCAGCACGCCCACCCACGCGCAGCGGCTGAGGCTCGCCGCGGTCGTGCTGCACGAGATGGCGCACATGTGGTTCGGCGACCTGGTGACCATGAAGTGGTGGAACGACCTCTGGCTCAACGAGGCGTTCGCGACGTGGGCCTCCACCTGGGCGGCGGTCGGCGCGACGAAGTACCGCGACGGCTGGGCGACGTCGCTGGCCGGCGGCAAGCTCGAGGGCTACCGCGTCGACATGGGCCCCGCCAGCCACCCGATCCGCGGCGAGGTCCCCGACGTGTCGCAGGCGATGGCGAACTTCGACGCGATCTCCTACCAGAAGGGCCAGTCGGTCCTCAAGCAGCTCAGCGCGTACGTCGGCGAGGACGCGTTCCTCGCCGGGCTGCAGGCCTACTTCCGCGACCACGCCTGGGGCAACACCCGCCTGGAGGACCTCACCCGGGCCATCGGCGCCGCCGCCGGCGAGGACCTGTCGGCCTGGGAGTCCGCCTGGCTGGACCGCGCCGGCACCGACACCCTGAGCCTCGAGGGCGGCACGCTGGTCGCCACCGGGCCCGAGGGACTGCACCCCGCCCCCATCGCCTCGACATCGGCTGCTACGCCGACGACGGTCACGGCGCGCTGCGCCACGTCGGCGACGTCGCCGTCCGCACCGACGGCGTCGAGACGCCGGTGACCTCCCCGACTGCGACCTGCGGCTCGTCAACGACCACGACCTGACCTTCGCCGCCGTCCGCACCGACAAGGCCAGCCTCGACCTGATGCTGCGCTCGGCCGGCAGGCTGCCCGACGCCGTCTCGCGGGCGCTGGCCGTCGCCACGGCGTACGACATGCTCGTCAAGGGCGAGCTGCTCCTCCGACGACGCCCTGACGTGCGTGCTCGGCGTGCTCGAGACCGAGACGGTGCCGGGCGTGGTCGAGCCGTTCCTGCGGCTGGCCAGCCTGATCGCGGGCTTCTACACGCCCGTGGACCAGATGACCGCGCAGCGCGCGCGGGTCGCCGACCGCGCCGCGGTCATCGCGCGCGAGCAGGAGGAGCTGCGGCAGGGGCGCTCTACGCCCTGGCCGCCAACGCGACCACCGCCGAGCACTTCGCCCAGCTCGACGCGGCGGCCGCCGACGACATCGGGCTCGCCTGGCGGGTGGCGGCCAGCCGCGCGGCCCGCGGCGACTACGACCCCGAGGTCGTCGAGGCCCTCGAGGAGCGCGACCCCGACCCGGACGCCGCCATGAGCGCCCTGATCGTGCGGCGCCTCGCGCAACCTCCCCGAGGCCAAGGAGGAGGCCTGGCACGCCCTGTACGTCGACCAGTCGGTGCCCGCCGGCCTGGTCGCTGGGCACCCTCATCCAGACGTTCTGGCGGGCCGACCAGCGCGACGTGCTGCTGCCCTTCACGGCGCGCTACCTCGAGGAGATCCCCCGCCTCGCCGGCGGCGGCATGCTCAAGGTGTTCGGCCTGATCGGCGGGATGTTCCCCGACGTCGGCGACCAGGCCTTCCTCGACGCCGCGTCGGCGATGGCCCGCAGCCGAGGGCGTCGACCCCACCGTCAGGGCCGCGTTGCTGGGTGGCGTCGACACGCTGGTCCGCGGGCTGCGGGCCCGCGGCGAGCTCGCCTGACCGTCCGAGCCGGTTACCGCGGGCGCGGGTCGCCGAGCGCCTCGAGGTTCTCGGCGATCTCCTCGTGGACGTACTGGTCCTCGGCCCCGACCGGGTCGGTCTCGAGCTCCCGCATCAGCGCCAGCGCCTCGTCGTACCGCCCGAGGGTGCGCAGCGTGCGGCCCACGCACCAGCGGGCGATCAGGGTCTCCGCGGCTTGACCGGCCTCGTGCGCGGACCTCGACGGCCCGCTCGAACACGGTCAACGCCTCCTCGGGGCGGCCGGAGTCGTGGAGGTCCCAGCCGAGGTTGTTGAGGATGCAGCCCAGCCAGCGCCGGACGGCCGGGTCGTCGGACGCCTCGATCTCGGCGAGGGCGCAGCTCGTCGATCGCGCGGGCCGCGTCGGTCCCGTCCGTGGCGCCGGCGGCGATCGCCTGCATGTGCAGGGCGTCGACCGCCAGGCCCGGCGCCCCGGCCTCGAGGGCCAGCCCGTGGGCCGCGGAGAAGTACGGCGCGGCGCCGGCCGGGTCGCCGGTGGAGTTCAGCACCCGGCCGCGCTCGATGGCGAGCCGGGCCCGGGCGTGCGGGATCCGTCCGGCCCGGCGAGCTCGACCTCCTCGAGGATCCGGGCGGCCTCGAAGTCGCCGGCGAGGCCGGTCGCGCGCGCCTGCTGGGTGCGGAGCACCGCGGACTCCCCCGGGTGGTCGCCGCGTCGGCCGCCGACCGGAAGCGTTCGGCCGTCGCGGCGGGGTCGGCGAAGTCCCAGGTGTCGAGGACGCGCTGCTCGAGGTCGCGCGGGCCCGATGATCCGGACGGCTCAGTCATCCACCGGCTCGCGGCGCAGGCCGGTCTCGTCGATCGGGAAGCGCTCGGACTTCTGCCGCTCCAGGGCCGCGCCGACCAGGCCGGCGAACAGCGGGTGCGGGCGGGTCGGGCCGGGACCGCAGCTCGGGGTGCGCCTGGGTGGAGACGTAGAAGGGGTGCACGTCGCGCGGCAGCTCGGCGAACTCGACCAGGTCGAGGTCGGGGTTGGTGCCGGAGAAGACGAGGCCGGCCGCCTCGAGCTGCTCGCGGTAGTGGTTGTTGACCTCGTAGCGGTGCCGGTGCCGCTCCTCCACGCGGGCCTGCGCCGTAGGCCTCGCGGACGATCGAGCCGGCGCCAGGTCGGCGGGGTAGAGCCCCAGCCGCATGGTGCCGCCCAGGTCGCCGGCGCCCTCGACGTACGCCTTCTGCTCCTCCATGGTCGCGATGACCGGCTCGGGGCAGTCGGGGTCGAACTCGGTGGAGGCGGCCTTCTCCAGGCCGGCGACGTTGCGGGCGTACTCGATCACCATGCACTGCAGGCCCAGGCACAGCCCCAGGGTCGGGATGCCGTGCGTACGGGCGTAGGTGAGGGCGCCGATCTTGCCGTCGAGGCCGCGGACGCCGAAGCCGCCCGGCACGCAGATCCCGTCGACGTCGTGGAGCATCCGGTGGGCGCCGGCCGGGTCGGCGCACTCGTCGGAGGCCACCCAGCGGATCTCGACCTGGGTGTCGTGGGCGAAGCCGCCGGCGCGCAGCGCCTCGGCGACGGAGAGGTAGGCGTCGTGGAGGTCGACGTACTTGCCGACCAGCGCGATCGTCACCTGCTCCTTGGGATGGTGCACCCGGCGGAGCAGGTCGTCCCAGGTCGTCCAGTCGACGTCGCGGAACGGGAGGTCGAGGCGGCGGACGAGGTAGGCGTCCAGGCCCTCGCGGTGCAGCACCTTGGGGATGTCGTAGATCGAGGGGGCGTCGGCGGCGGTGACGACGGCTTCCTCGTCGACGTCGCACATCAGCGAGATCTTGCGCTTGATGCCCTGCGGGATCTCGCGGTCGGCCCGGCAGACGATCGCGTCGGGCTGGATGCCGATGCTGCGCAGCGCCGCGACGGAGTGCTGGGTGGGCTTGGTCTTCAGCTCGCCGGACGGCCCGATGTAGGGCACGAGGGAGACGTGCAGGAAGAAGCAGTTGTCGCGGCCGATGTCGTGCCGGACCTGGCGCGCGGCCTCCAGGAACGGCAACGACTCGATGTCGCCCACCGTGCCGCCGATCTCGGTGATCACCACGTCGACGTCCGGGGAGCCCATCGCCCGGATCCGGTCCTTGATCTCGTTGGTGATGTGCGGGATCACCTGGACGGTGTCACCGAGGTAGTCGCCGCGGCGCTCCTTGGCGATCACGCTGGAGTAGACCTGGCCGGTCGTGACGTTGGCGATCTGGCTGAGGTCGGTGTCGAGGAAGCGTTCGTAGTGGCCGATGTCGAGGTCGGTCTCGGCCCCGTCGTTGGTCACGAACACCTCGCCGTGCTGGAACGGGTTCATCGTCCCGGGGTCGACGTTGAGGTAGGGATCGAGCTTCTGCATGGTGACCCGCAGGCCGCGCGAACGGAGCAGTCGGCCCAGAGAAGAGGCCGTGAGCCCCTTGCCGAGCGAGGAGGCGACGCCCCCGGTCACGAACACGTGCTTGGTGGGCGCTTGCTTCACGGAGTTCCATCCTACCCGAGGGGCGCGGGGCCGTCGGACCCCGACGCTCCGAACGAACCACCCGGCTCCGAAAGCACCCGCACCAGCGCCAGCACGGTGGCCACCCGGCCGGCCGCCGTGTCGGTGCCGTCGACGGTGGCCACCGGGCGGGTCGGCGGCGTGCGCGCAGGGCCGCGAGGTCCGCGTCACCGGTCGGTCCGGCCACCACGACCCCCTTCGCCACGGCGGCCAGCCCGGACACCAGCCCGGAGAGCACCAGCGGCTCGACCTGGTTGCCGGTGACGACCAGCACCAGCGGCGCGACGTTGGGCTCGCCGTCCGGGAGGGCCAGCAGGTGGGCGCCCTGGAGGCTGGCCCGCAGCGAGCCGCGCTTCGCGGCCTCGAGTCGCGGCCGAACGCTTCGTGGCGCTCACCGCACGCCCGACGAGCTGTCCCATCCGGTCGTACGTCGTGGCGTCGGCCGTGACCACGTCGGAGCCGAGCTGGGTGACCAGCTGGAGACCGAGGGTGTCGACCAGGGTCTTCTCCTCCGGGTCGACCAGGGTGCGCTTGAGGCCGTAGCTCGCGATGACCTGGGTGCCCGCCGCCTGGACCTGCTCGGTGAGCGCGGCCACGGTGTCGGGGTCGGCGCCGGGCAGGGTGAGCAGCACGACCGGGTGCGCGTGCAGCCGCCCGGCGTACAGGCCGGGCCCGAGGTCTCCGGCGAACGCGTCCGCGAAGGCGGCCCGGTCATCGGCCAGCGGGTCGGTCGGGGGTGGCGCGGCCGCCTCGGCGCGGGGCGCCGGGCGGCCCACGTCGCTGAGCGGGCCGCCGCCCAGGGCGATGCCGGCGGCCAGGGCCGCCACCAGCGCCACGAGGGTGATCAGCCGGCGACGGATCACGGCAGCCGCCCGCGGAGGTCGGCGGCCAGGTCGCCGAGCCAGGTCCAGGCGTCCTGGGCCCACTCCTGCCCCACCGGGGTGGTGGCGATGGCGGCCGCGACGACCAGCACGCAGACCAGCAGCGCCAGCAGCAGGTGCCGGACCCGGACCTTGCCGGAGTAGAGGGTGGGCACCGCGCCCGCGTCGACGACCCTGGCCCCGACCTTGAGGCGGGTCAGGTAGGTGCTGGCCAGGTCGGTCCGGTTGCGGTCGAGGAACTCCTCGAGGGAGGCCCGGCCGCCGACCTCCACGATCACCGAGGCCCCGGCCGCGTCCGCGAGCAGCAGCGCGGCGTCCTTGGCGTTGGCGGTGGTCTCCAGCCGCAGCGGGCCGGGCGCCGAGCCGCTCGAGTCGTTCGGCAGCGGACCGGGAGACGCCGGGCTCGACGACCAGGAGCACGTCGCGGGCCCCGCCCACGGCCTTCGCGGAGGGAGGTTCGGCGGTCGCGGACACCACCACCACGTCCGGCCGGAGGCCGGCCGCCAGCAGGGCGTCGGCCCCCGCGTCGACGCCGACGAGCACGGGGCGCTGCTCGCGCAGGAAGCCGCGCAGCGCCTTGCGGCGGGCCGCCAGCTCGTGGGGGTCGGCGACGACCACGACGGGGCGACCGGCCATCGCGGTGCGGATCGTGGGCAGCCCGAGCCCGTGCAGCAGCAGGTCCTCCTCGCGGCGGAGGAACTCGCTGGTGTGGTGGGTGAAGGTCTGCAGCTGGCTCACCATGCCCCGCCGCGCGGCCTCCATCTCGGCCGCCACCGCCGCCTCGTCGAGGGTCCGGCCCGCGGCGACCTGCCGCTCCCCGACGTGCACCGCGCCGTCGTGCACCCGCAGGGCGGTGCCGTCCTTGACGGCGCTCAGCAGCTCGGGCCCGGTCCGGTCGACCAGGACGATGCCGGCCTTGGCCAGGACCTGGGGCCCGAGGTTCGGGAACCGGCCGGAGACGGCGGCGCTGACGTCGACCACCGCGGCGACGCGGGCGTCCACCAGGGCCTGGGCGGTGCCGCGGTCCAGGTCGAGGACGTCGAGGACGGCGATGTCGCCGGGACGCAGCCGTGGCAAGAGGGCCGCGACCCGTCGGTCGACCCGGGCGGGGCCGGTCACTCCGGGGAGGGCTGCGGCCGGCTGGCGGCGGGAGGGGCGGGTAGAGGTCTTCATCCCGGCCCATGCTGTCAACCGGGAAGGCCCCGTCCGGGCAGGCGGACCGGCGAGTCTCCGAGCGCTCGCCCGGTCTCGCGCTAGGCCAGCGCCCGGCCCGGCGCGGCCGCCTCCAGCAGCTCGCGCGCGTGGGCCAGGGCGGTGTCGGAGTCGTCCATCCCCGCGAACATCCGGGACAGCTCCCGCTCCCGCGCCTCCGGGTCGAGCACGGTCAGCCCGGACGTCGTCACGGTGCCGTCGCTGGACTTCTCGACGACGACGTGGCGGTCGGCGTACGCCGCGACCTGCGGCAGGTGGGTCACGACCAGGACCTGCGCGTTCTTGGCCAGCTCGGCCAGCCGCCGGCCCACCTCGACGGCGGCGCGGCCGCCGACGCCGGCGTCCACCTCGTCGAAGACGAACGTCGGCACCGGGCTGGTGCCGGCCAGCGCGACCTCGATCGCCAGCATCACCCGGGACAGCTCGCCGCCCGAGGCGCCCTTGGCGAGCGGGCGGGAGGGCGAGCCGGCGTTGGCGGCGAGCAGCAGCTCCACCTCGTCGACGCCGGCCGACCCGAACCGCAGCCAGCGCTTGCCGACGAGCAACGACCCAGGAGCGTCGGGCGCGGCGTCCTGCTGGCGGACCGCGACGTCGAGCCGGGCGTCGGGCATGGCGAGCAGGGCCAGCTCCTCGGAGACCTGGTCGGCGAGGGCCACGGCGGCCCGGGTCCGCGCCTTCGTCAGCGCGGCGGCGGTGGTCGCCAGGTCGGCCCGCAGGGCGGCGACCTCCCCGCGCAGCCGCTCGATGCGGCCGTCGGTGTCGTCGAGGTCGAGCAGCCGCGCCGCGGACTGCTCGGACCAGGCGAGCACGTCGGCGACCGTGTCGCCGTACTTGCGGGTCAGCGCCGTCAGCGCCGCTCGCCGCTCGGAGACACCGGCGAGGCGGGCCGGATCGGTGTCGAGCCGGGAGGCGTAGGACGCCACGTCGGCCGCGAGGTCCGAGAGCAGGTAGGTCAGCTCGGCGAGGCGGTCGGCGAGCTCGCCGGCCTCCGGGTCGTGGTCGCGCACGGAGTCCAGGGCCGTGCGCGCCGCCGCGGCGGCCGCGAGGGCGTCGGGGTCGCCCTGCTCGCTGGAGAGCGCCTCGCGGGCCTGCTCGGCCGCGGTGCGCAGGGTGTCGGCATAGCCCAGCCGGGCCTCCTCCGCGGCCAGCTCGACGTCCTCGCCGGGCCGCGGCTCGACGGCGGCGATCTCGTCCAGCCCGAAGCGGAGCAGGTCCGCCTCGCGGGCACGTTCGCGGGCGGCGCGGGTGACCTCGGCGAGCTCGGCCTCCACCGCCAGCAGCCGCTCCCGCTGCTCGGCGTAGCGGGCCAGCGGGCGGACCACCTCGTCGCCGGCGAACCGGTCCAGGGCGTCGCGCTGCGCCCGAGGAGCCAGCAGGCGGTGCTGGTCGGACTGCCCGTGCAGCGCGACCAACGGCTCGGCCAGACCGGCGAGCACGGAGACCGGGACGGAGGCCCCGCCGGCGAACGCGCGGGACCGGCCCTCCGCGGAGACGTTGCGCGCCAGCACGACGTGGTCGTCCTCGACGGTGCCGCCGGCGTCCTCGATCGCGGCCGCGAAGTCGGGCAGCGCGGTCACCCGGACCACGCCCTCGACCCGGGCGGCGCGCGCTCCGGTGCGGACCGTGCCGGTGTCGGCCCTGCCGCCGAGCAGCAGGCCCAGCGCGGTGACCAGCATGGTCTTGCCGGCACCCGTCTCGCCGGTGATGACGGTCAGGCCCGGGCCCAGCTCGAGGGTCGAGGACTCGATGACGCCGAGCGACCCGATCCGGATCTCCTCAAGCACTGCCGTCCCCGCGTCGCCTCTCCGCGGCCCCCCGCCAGCCCTGCACGGGAAGGCCGAACTTGGCCACCAGCCGGTCGGTGAACGGCGCCTCGTGCAGCCGCACGAAACGCACCGGCCGCACCCCGCGGCGTACCTCGATCCGGGCCCCGGGTGGCAGCTCCACCGTGCGGCGGCCGTCGCACCAGAGCACGCCGGCGCCCTCGGTCTGGGCCAGCACCTCCACGGCGAGCACCGACGAGGGCGCGACGACGAGGGGGCGGGCGAACAGCGCGTGGGCGCTGATCGGGACCATCAGCAGGGCCTCGACACCGGGCCAGACCACGGGCCCGCCGGCGGAGAAGTTGTAGGCGGTGGAACCCGTCGGGCGTCGCGCACACCACGCCGTCGCACCCGAACCGTGACAGCGGTCGGCCGTCCACCTCGACCACCACCTCCAGCATCCGCTGGCGGGCGGCCTTCTCGACGCTGGCCTCGTTGAGGGCCCAGGTGCTGGTCACCACCTCGCCGTCGCGGAGGACGGTCACGTCGATCGTGAGCCGCTCCTCGAAGGTGTAGCGGCGCTCGGCGATCGCACCGATCGTGGACTCGACGTCGTCGGGCTCGGCCTCGGCCAGGAAGCCGACGTGGCCGAGGTTGACCCCGAGCAGCGGAGTGCCCAGGTCACGGGTGAGCTCGGCCGCGCGCAGGATGGTGCCGTCGCCGCCGATCACGATGGCCAGCTCGCAGTCGCGGGCCGCCTCCGCGTGGTCGGCCGCGATCTCGAGGTCGTCGGGGTCCAGACCCAGGTCGGCCGCCTCGTCGGCGAGGGCCCGGACCCGGATGTCGTTGCTCGAGAGCGCCTTCACGAAGGCGCGAGCCACCTCCCGCGCGTCCTCGCGGCCGGTGTGCGCGAGCAGCAGCACCCGGCGCACCGACGCTGGCTGCTCGCTCATGGATCCACCTTCTCACCCGGGACCCCCGGCTCCGACGCGTCCCACACCGTGCGGTGGATCTCGTCGCCGGCGAGGTACGACGGGCCGCGCCGCAGCCACAGGAAGAACTCCACGTTGCCCGACGGGCCCGGCAACGGGCTGACGGCGACGGCCCGCGCGCCCCAGCCCAGGCGGTCCGCCGTCTCCGCGACCGTGCGCACCGCCTCCTCGCGCAGCGCGGGTTCGCGCACCACCCCGCCCTTGCCGACCCGCCCCTTGCCGACCTCGAACTGTGGCTTCACCATCACCGCGAGGTCCCCGTCGTCCGCCGTCACCCCGACCAGGGGCTCCAGCACCAGGGCCAGGCTGATGAACGACAGGTCGCCGACCACCAGGTCCACCGGTCCCCCGATCAGGTCCCGGGTCAGGTCGCGGATGTTGGTCCGGTCGTGCACCACCACGCGGTCATCGGTGCGCAGCGGCCACGCCAGCTGGCCGTAGCCGACGTCGACGGCCACCACCTCGCGTGCCCCGTGCCGCAGCAGCACGTCGGTGAAGCCCCCCGTCGACGCGCCGGCGTCCAGGGCGCGACGGCCGGTCACCGCGAGGCCCAGCGGCTCGAAGGCCGCCAGCGCACCCGCCAGCTTGTGGCCACCCCGGGACACGTAGTCGGGGCGGTCCGGATCCTCGCGGACCACGATGGCCACGTCCGTGGTGACGGCCGTGGCCGGCTTGGCGGCCGTCGCGCCGCTCACGCTGACCCGACCCGCCGGCGATCAGCTCGGCGGCGTGGTCCCGCGAGCGGGCCAGTCCCCGGCGGACCAGCTCCGCGTCCAGCCGCAGGCGTCGCGGCACGGGACCGGGCTCAGGCGGACCGCAGGTCCGGGTGGGACCCGCGCCGCTGTCGGGGTCCAGGGCCTCACGGAGCCGCTCGTGGGCCTGCTCGAACACGGCGGTGTGCTCCGCCAGTGGTCGCTCGTCGAGGCCTCCAAGGACTCCAGGACCGCGTCCACCCGGGCGTCACCGGTGCGTACGTCGTCGGCCTCCGCCTCCGCAGGCAGCCGGCCCTCGACGCCACCGTCGGCGTCGACCTCGTCGTCCTCGGGGGTGTCGGGGGACACGTCGGGCGCCTCGGTCACTGCGCGGTTCCGTGGGGCGAGCTCATGCCCGGCACCCTACCGGCCCGCGCGTGCTCAGTCGGCGCTCGGCGGCTCGAGCTCGGTCGTGTCCACGGCGGATCCGGCTCGGTCGAGCTCCGCCCAGGCCGCGGCCGCGACCACCCGCCACCAGTCCCCCGGGGCGCCCTCGCCCTCGACACCAGCCGACCGTCCTGCGCACGGGCGGACCACCCGCCCAGGCGGGTCTCCCCGCCTTCGTGCTCGGGGGCCGGGTGCGCTTCCAGGAGCGCGCCGAGGTCCGGGCCGACGTAGGTCGGCCGTCGCCCGTGCGGCACCGCCACCAGGTGCTCGAGGTCGGTCACCCCGGTCATCACCAGCAGGCTGTCCACGCCGGCGTTGACGGCTCCGTCGATGTCGGTGTCCAGGCGGTCGCCCACCATCAGCGGTCGCCGGCCACCTACGCGTCGGATCGTCTCGTCGAGCAGCGGTCGCTCGGGCTTGCCGGCGACCTCGGGCCGCACGCCGGCGAAGTCCGTCAGCAGCCCGACCAGCACCCCGTGCCCCGGCGCCGTGCCGTAGGCCGTCGGGATCGTCAGGTCGGCGTTGCTCGCCACCCAGGGCAGCCCGTCGCGGACGAGCACGGCCGCTCGCATGACGTCACGCCACAGCACGTCGGGGCCGTAGCCGGAGACGATCGCGACGGCCTCCTCCCCCACGGCCACGGGGACCAGCCGCTCGGCCCGCAGCGCGGCGTCCAGACCGGGGCCGCCCAGCAAGGCCACCCGGGCACCCTCGCCGAACCGCTCGCCGAGCAGCCGGGCCGCCGCCTGGGCCGAGGTCACCACGTCGCTCGTGTCGGCCTCGACGCCCAGCTCCCGGAGGTGCTCGGCCACGGACTCGGGCGGACGGGAGGCGTTGTTGGTGACGAACGCCATCCGCATCCCGGCCTCGCGGGCCCGCGCCAGGTGCTCGGCGGCGCCCGGCACCGCCTCGCCGCCGATGTAGACGACCCCGTCGAGATCGAGCATCGCGAGGTCGTAATCCGCCACGAGCGGACGCTTGCTGGCGCCCAAGGTCCCACCGACGACCACGGCTGGGCTCCCCCTACGATGCTCCGATGGACTCGAGCCTGGTGGTCAGCCCACCCTCGGTGGGCCGGCCGCTCAGGCTGCTGCCCTTCCAGGGCTGGCGACTGGCTCCCGGGCGGATCGGCGACCCGGCCACCGCTCGCCTGTTCGCGCGACCCTACCGCGACGTCGAGGCGCGTCTGGACCGCTGGCGCGAGGCCGGACAGCTCGCTCCAGGACCCGGTGGCCGCGGTGTACGTCCACGAGTACACCGCCGCGGGACTCACCGTGCGCGGGCTGGTGGGGGCCCTGGACATCAGTCACCCCGCCACGGCACCGTCCGATCGGGCGATCGTCCCGCACGAGGGCATCCATCCCGACCAGGTCACCGACCTGGCCGACCGGATGAGCACCTGGCAGCTCAACCCGGCCCCCATCCTGCTGGTGCACCGGGGACCGGTCGCCGTGCGCGAGCTGGTCGAGCGGACCGTCGCCACCAGCCCCCTGCACGAGTACGTCGACCGGGCCGAGCAACGTCACCGCGTCTGGGCGCTGCCCGCGAGCGAGCAGGGCGACCTGGGGCTGTTGGACGACGCCCTTGCGGGTTCGCGGGCCCTGATCGCCGACGGGCATCACCGTTACGCGGCCTACCTCCGCATGCACGGGGAGCACCCGGGCGGCCCGCAGGACCGGGGTCTGGCCATGCTGGTCGACCAGGCGGACACGCCGCTGTTCCTGGGCGCGATCCACCGCGTGCTGCCGGGTGTCTCGCTCGAGCAGCTGCGGCTGGCGTGCCCGCCGACCGCGGTCTTCGCGCCCGTCCCGGCGAGCGACGCGTTCGGCGCTCTCGCGCAGGACACCCTGGTGGCCACCGACGGAGTCTCCTGGGCGACCATCAGCCTGGACCTCCCGGCGGACCGGGCCGCCGTCGAGGCGCTCCACCACGACCTGCTGCCGGCGCTCGGCGGCACGGCCGTGCGCGTGGGGTACCACCACTCGGTCGACGAGGCCCTGGCCAGGCTGCGCACGGTCCGCGGCGTGGCGGTGCTGATGCCGGCCCCGGAGTTCGACCTGGTGGTCCGGATCGCGCGAGCCGGTCGCCTGCTGCCCGAGAAGGCGACGTCCTTCCAGCCCAAGCCGAGCATCGGTGTGCTCATCCGCTCGCTGCGCGACGAGTGACCTCCGCGCGGCCGGCCCGGCGGACCAGCCGACCGGACGTCACCTCGACCTCGACCCGCGAGACCGCGGGTCCTCCCGTGGAGAAGAACCGTCGTCGCAGCTGACCGGTGACCTCCACCACGTCGTCCGCCGTCCAGGTCGGCACCGACGCGCGCACCCGACCACCCCACACGGCGCAGTCGAGCGCGTCGACCCGCTGCCGGGTGCGCCCACCGGCGGGGCGCGGCACCACGACGCGGAACGTCCAGACCGCGTCGCCGCTCGGCAGCACCCGTTCCTCCGGGGCCTGCGACAGCCGGCCGACCAGGCGCACCTCGTTGGCGCCCTCGACGCCCCCGTCGCCGGGCTGGCTCTCCTTCTTCACCTTCCGGGATCCCTTGTCCGTCATCCCTGCATCACCTCCACGCCCCACGGTGCGGCCCGGCACCGACGGGGCCGGGTGGCTGCGCGAAGGCGGTGGAGAACGAGTGCGGAAGTCGCCCCTGTGGAACGAGACCGGGCCCGCGAACCGACGGTGCGAACATCCGGGAACGACGAAAGGGCCACCATTGCTGGTGGCCCTTTCGGGAAAAATGTTCGGCGGCGTCCTACTCTCCCACTCCCTGGCGGGGGCAGTACCATCGGCGCTGGCAGGCTTAACTTCCGGGTTCGGGATGGGTCCGGGTGTTTCCCTGTCGCTATGGCCGCCGTAACTCTATGAACCCAGGTTTGTTGGTTGATTGTTGGCTGCGTGGGTTGGCTTTTGTGTTGGTTGTGGACGTGGTTGTTTGGTGTTGGGTAGTGGACGCGAGACACCGGACGCAGCTGTGTGCTGGTTTTGTTGGTGTGTGGGTGTGGGACAAGCCCTCGGCCTATTAGTACCGGTCGGCTGGGCATTGCTGCTGTATACCTCCGGCCTATCAACCCCATGGTCTGTGGGGGGCCTTACCAGGTTTGTCCTGTGGGAAACTTTATCTTGAAATGTGCTTCCCGCTTAGATGCGTTCAGCGGTTATCACGTCCGGACGTAGCTAACCAGCGGTGCCCCTGGCGGGACAACTGGCACACCAGAGGTTCGTCCATCCCGGTCCTCTCGTACTAGGGACAGCTTTTCTCAAGTTTCCTGCGCGCGCGGCGGATAGGGACCGAACTGTCTCACGACGTTCTAAACCCAGCTCGCGTGCCGCTTTAATGGGCGAACAGCCCAACCCTTGGGACCTACTCCAGCCCCAGGATGCGACGAGCCGACATCGAGGTGCCAAACCATCCCGTCGATATGGACTCTTGGGGAAGATCAGCCTGTTATCCCCGGGGTACCTTTTATCCGTTGAGCGACGCCACTTCCACACGTGGGCGCCGGATCACTAGTTCCGACTTTCGTCCCTGCTCGACATGTCCGTCTCACAGTCAAGCTCCCTTGTGCACTTACACTCGCCACCTGATTGCCAACCAGGCTGAGGGAACCTTTGAGCGCCTCCGTTACTCTTTAGGAGGCAACCGCCCCAGTTAAACTACCCATCAGGCACTGTCCCTGATCCGGATCACGGACCTAGGTTAGATATCTAGTACGACCAGAGTGGTATTTCAACGTTGACTCCACCCGAACTGGCGTCCGGGCTTCACAGTCTCCCACCTATCCTACACAAGCCGTGCCAAACACCAATACCAAACTATAGTAAAGGTCCCGGGGTCTTTCCGTCCTGCCGCGCGTAACGAGCATCTTTACTCGTACTGCAATTTCGCCGAGTCCATGGTTGAGACAGCGCCCAAGTCGTTACTCCATTCGTGCAGGTCGGAACTTACCCGACAAGGAATTTCGCTACCTTAGGATGGTTATAGTTACCACCGCCGTTTACTGGGGCTTAAATTCTCCGCTTCGGCTTGCGCCTAACAGGTCCTCTTAACCTTCCAGCACCGGGCAGGAGTCAGTCCGTATACATCGTCTTACGACTTCGCACGGACCTGTGTTTTTAGTAAACAGTCGCTTGGGCCTGGTCTCTGCGGCCCTCCCCGCTACCCCCAGCTAGTGGGTTGACGGTTCGGGCCCCCCTTCTCCCGAAGTTACGGGGGCATTTTGCCGAGTTCCTTAACCATGGTTCGCTCGATCGCCTTGGTATTCTCTACCTGATCACCTGAGTCGGTTTGGGGTACGGGCGGCGCATGACTCGCTAGAGGTTTTTCTCGACAGCATAGGATCGCCGGCTTCCCCCATTACGGGGTCCCCATCAGACCTCACACTCCCCACTCAAGGGGTGAGCGGCGGATTTGCCTACCACTCGTGCCACATCCTTGGCCGTGGACTACCATCGCCACGGTCCGGTTACCTTCCTGCGTCACCCCATCGCTTGACTACTACCGGTTCGGGTCCCACGCTCCGCCAACCACCCCTCACACCCGAAGGCGTGAGGAACGAGTGGTTTTGGGTGGTTAGCATCACCGGGTTCGTCATGGGCGTCATGTTGCCGGTACGGGAATATCAACCCGTTGTCCATCGACTA
Organism: uncultured Actinomycetota bacterium; assembly: GCA_963774575.1. Lineage (GTDB taxonomy): Bacteria > Actinomycetota > Actinomycetes > Propionibacteriales > Nocardioidaceae > Nocardioides. The sequence goes on from CAVZFO010000019.1 coordinate 48,000, forward strand.
CGCCTGTCGGCCTCGCCTTAGGTCCCGACTTACCCAGGGCAGATGAGCTTGACCCTGGAACCCTTGATCATTCGGCGCACGGGTTTCTCACCCGTGTTTCGCTACTCATGCCTGCATTCTCACTCGTGTCGCCTCCAGCCCTGGATCACTCCGGACCTTCCCTGGCGACACGACGCTCCCCTACCCACCCCCACACCTGAACGGCGTCCTCGAGGGACGACGCTGGGCTACACGTGGGAATGCCATAGCTTCGGCGGATGACTTGAGCCCCGCTACATTGTCGGCGCGGAATCACTTGACCAGTGAGCTATTACGCACTCTTTCAAGGGTGGCTGCTTCCAAGCCAACCTCCTGGTTGTCACTGCGACTCCACATCCTTTTCCACTTAGTCACCGCTTAGGGGCCTTAGCTGATGGTCTGGGCTGTTTCCCTCTCGACTACGGAGCTTATCCCCCGCAGTCTCACTGCCACGCTCTCACTTACCGGCATTCGGAGTTTGGCTAACGTCAGTAACCTGGTCGGGCCCATCGGCTATCCAGTGCTCTACCTCCGGCAAGAAACACGTGACGCTGCACCTAAATGCATTTCGGGGAGAACCAGCTATCACGAAGTTTGATTGGCCTTTCACCCCTATCCACAGGTCATCCCCCCAGTTTTCAACCTAGGTGGGTTCGGTCCTCCACGACGTCTTACCGTCGCTTCAACCTGCCCATGGATAGATCACTTCGCTTCGGGTCTTGATCGTGCTACTCAACCGCCCTATTAGGACTCGCTTTCGCTACGGCTCCCCCACACGGGTTAACCTCGCAACACAACGCAAACTCGCAGGCTCATTCTTCAAAAGGCACGCCATCACCCCACACCCCCAAAGGAGGTCAAGGCTCTGACGGATTGTAGGCGCATGGTTTCAGGTACTATTTCACTCCCCGCCAGGGGTACTTTTCACCTTTCCCTCACGGTACTTGTCCGCTATCGGTCATCAAGGAGTATTTAGGCTTAACGGGTGGTCCCGCCAGATTCACACGGAATTTCACGAGTTCCGTGATACTCGGGTATTCGCGCAACGGAGCCAGCCACTTACGTCTACGGGGCTATCACCCGCTACGGCGCCGCTTTCCAACGGACTTCAACTTCACAACCGGTTTCTTACTCCGCACCAGACCGGCAGACCTGGTCACACAAACCCCACAACCCCACACACGCAACCCCTGCCGGGTATCACACGTGCATGGTTTAGCCTCCTCCGATTTCGCTCGCCACTACTCTCGGAATCACTGTTGTTTTCTCTTCCTGTGGGTACTGAGATGTTTCACTTCCCCACGTTCCCTCCCAACACCCTATACATTCAGGTGCAGGTGACTGGACATGACTCCAGCCAGGTTTCCCCATTCGGACACCCCCGGATCACAGCTCGGTTGCCAACTCCCCAGGGCTTATCGCAGGCTCCTACGTCCTTCATCGGCTCTTGATGCCAAGGCATCCACCATACGCCCTTCATAGCTTGTCGCCACACACACAAACACAACAAAAACACTTCTCAGACAACAACCAACCCCACCCAACACAAAAGCCGGGCAAGGAAAGAATCGATCCGAGCAAACAGCTACAAAGATGCTCGCGTCCACTATCCAACAACCAAACAACCACAAGAACACCAGACAACACGACCCCACCCCCACAACAACGGGGGCCCCCCAACAGGGATACGGGCCGGCGCCTGATCCCTCAGGGCCCAACAGCGTGCCACCCGGCCCACCCACCGACCACAGGGTCAGCGACACCGGCCCCACCACCACGACCAGCCAGCCCGTTCCACACCACGCACCCGAGCAAAGCTCGAGCAACAGGGCAGTACTAGACGCCGACCACCACGGTGGACAGGGTCCTACGTCGACGATTCCACTAGTGAGCACCCCAGTGCCGCAGGAACGAACGTCCCACGCGCGGTCCCGACAACAGGAGGGTGGGTGTGTGCTCCTTAGAAAGGAGGTGATCCAGCCGCACCTTCCGGTACGGCTACCTTGTTACGACTTCGTCCCAATCGCCAGCCCCACCTTCGACCACTCCCTCCGCAAGCGGTTGGGCCATGGGCTTCGGGTGTTGCCGACTTTCGTGACGTGACGGGCGGTGTGTACAAGGCCCGGGAACGTATTCACCGCAGCGTTGCTGATCTGCGATTACTAGCGACTCCGACTTCATGGGGTCGAGTTGCAGACCCCAATCCGAACTGAGACCGGCTTTTTGGGATTCGCTCCGCCTCACGGCATCGCAACCCTTTGTACCGGCCATTGTAGCATGCGTGAAGCCCTGGACATAAGGGGCATGATGACTTGACGTCATCCCCACCTTCCTCCGAGTTGACCCCGGCAGTCTCCCATGAGTCCCCAGCCGCCCCGAAGGACGCTGCTGGCAACATGGAACGAGGGTTGCGCTCGTTGCGGGACTTAACCCAACATCTCACGACACGAGCTGACGACAGCCATGCACCACCTGTATACCGACTAAAAGGGCGCCTGTCTCCAGACGTTTCCGGCATATGTCAAACCCAGGTAAGGTTCTTCGCGTTGCATCGAATTAATCCGCATGCTCCGCCGCTTGTGCGGGCCCCCGTCAATTCCTTTGAGTTTTAGCCTTGCGGCCGTACTCCCCAGGCGGGGCGCTTAATGCGTTAGCTGCGGCACGGAACCCGTGGAATGGATCCCACACCTAGCGCCCAACGTTTACGGTGTGGACTACCAGGGTATCTAATCCTGTTCGCTCCCCACACTTTCGCTCCTCAGCGTCAGATCATGCCCAGAGAACCGCCTTCGCCACCGGTGTTCCTCCTGATATCTGCGCATTTCACCGCTACACCAGGAATTCCGTTCTCCCCTGCATACCTCTAGTCTGCCCGTATCGAAAGCAAGCCCTGAGTTAAGCCCAAGGTTTTCACTCCCGACGCGACAAACCGCCTACGAGCCCTTTACGCCCAATAATTCCGGACAACGCTCGCACCCTACGTATTACCGCGGCTGCTGGCACGTAGTTGGCCGGTGCTTCTTCCCCACCTACCGTCACCACACCCAAAAAGGTGCAGCTTCGTCAATGGTGAAAGAGGTTTACAACCCGAAGGCCGTCATCCCTCACGCGGCGTTGCTGGATCAGGCTTCCGCCCATTGTCCAATATTCCCCACTGCTGCCTCCCGTAGGAGTCTGGGCCGTGTCTCAGTCCCAGTGTGGCCGGTCACCCTCTCAGGCCGGCTACCCGTCAAAGCCTTGGTAGGCCATTACCCCACCAACAAGCTGATAGGCCGCGAGCACATCCCCCACCAGAAAAACCTTTCCACACAACCCCATGCGAGACCATGTGTACATCCGGTATTAGCATCCATTTCTGAACGTTATCCCAGAGTGAAGGGCAGATTACTCACGTGTTACTCACCCGTTCGCCGCTCGAGTACCCCGAAGGGCCTTTCCGCTCGACTTGCATGTGTTAAGCACGCCGCCAGCGTTCGTCCTGAGCCAGGATCAAACTCTCCATCGAAAACTTGACCCGACCGAAAACGAAACTAGCTATCAAAGCCAGAATCATTGTCAACCGTAAAAAACCAAACCCAAACCAAAAAATGATCAGGGCATGTCAAACTAATTCGTCGACTAAATGACACACTGTTGAGTTCTCAAGAATCAGACGCGCCTCAGCCCGTGCCCTCTCGGGCGGTGCTGGGGGCAACCTGAGAAACCTTACGGGAGCGGCTCGTGGAGCGCAACTCGAGAAGTCTCTCGCGCACCGTCGTCCTGGGGGCCTGACGGCCCTGCCCGGAGGCGGTGCCGGAGAAACGTAGCCCGCGCGGTCGGGCTGCGCCAAATCGGGGTCCGGACGGGGTCAGCGCGGGGTCGCCGGCCGGTACGCCGACACCGTGCGGTCCCCGGTGACCCAGAACCGCCAGGGCCGATCGGGGGCGCCGCGCAGTCCGACCCGGGGCCCCGTGGACCACTCCGGGACCGGCTCCCCGAGCTCCAGGGTGAGCGGGCCGGCAGCCAGGTCCGTCCCGTTGTCGGCGAGCCCGATGGCCAGCGCGCGACACAGCCGGGCCGGCCCGCGCGCCAGGTCCCGGTCCGCGGACCCCGGACGCCGGCTCCTCGCGACCTCGACGCCGGCGATCACCTCGCCGGCGCGCAGCAGCACCGCGCTCGGCGTCCCCTCGGGGCCGCAGACGACGTTGCAGCAGTGGTGCATGCCGTAGGTGAAGTAGACGTAGAGGTGTCCGGGCGGCCCGAACATCACCGCGGTGCGCGGCGTGCGACCCCGGAACGCGTGCGACCCGGGGTCGTCCGGGCCGTCGTACGCCTCGACCTCGGTCAGCCGGAGCGCGACCTCGCCGTGCCGCAGTGTCGCCCCGAGCAGCCGGGGCGCGACCTCCAGCACCGGCCCGGCCAGCGCCTCACGCAAGTCGGGCACGGTGTCCGGCCACCCGGTCCGTCAGCTCGGCGAGCTGCTCGCGGACCCGGTCGGGCGCCGTACCTCCCCGCCCGCGGCGCGAGGCCACCGAACCCGCCACGGTGAGCACCGAGCGCACGCCCGGCGTCAGGGAGGGCGAGATCCGCGCGTACTCCTCGTCGCTCAAGCCCGCCAGCTCCACGCCAGCTCCTCGCACCGACGCACGCAGGCGCCCGCGAGCTCGTGCGCGACCCGGAACGACACGCCCTCCCGGACCAGCCACTCCGCGACGTCGGTGGCGAGCGAGAAGCCCTGCGGCGCCAGCTCGGCCATCCGGGCGGCGTCGAAGCGCAGGGTGGCGACCAGCCCGGTGACGGCCGGGAGCAGCACCTCGAGGGTGTCCACGGAGTCGAAGACCGGCTCCTTGTCCTCCTGGAGGTCACGGTTGTAGGCCAGCGGCAGCGCCTTGAGGGTCGCGAGCAGCCCGGTCAGGTTGCCGATCAGGCGGCCGGCCTTGCCCCGGGCGAGCTCGGCGATGTCGGGGTTCTTCTTCTGCGGCATGATGCTCGACCCGGTCGACCAGGAGTCGTGCAGCGTCACGAACCCGAACTCCTTCGTGGACCAGAGGATGACCTCCTCGGCGATGCGCGAGAGGTCGACGCCGACCTGGGCCGCGACGTACGCCAGCTCGGCGACGAAGTCGCGCGACGCGGTGCCGTCGATGGAGTTGGGGGTCGAGTCGTCGAAGCCGAGCTCACGCGCGACGGCGTGCGGGTCGAGCCCGAGGCTGGAGCCGGCGAGCGCACCGGAGCCGTACGGCGAGTCGGCGGCCACCCGTCGGTCCCAGTCGCGCAGCCGCTCGACGTCGCGGAGCAGGGCCCAGGCGTGGGCGAGCAGGTGGTGGGAGAGCAGCACGGGCTGGGCGTGCTGGAGGTGCGTGCGTCCGGGCATCACCACGTCGAGGTGTCCGCGCGCCTGGTCGGCGAGCGCCTCGACGAGGTCGAGCAGCAGCACCCCGACCGTGTGCGCGTGCTCGCGCAGGAACATCTTGAACAGGGTGGCCACCTGGTCGTTGCGCGAACGCCCCGCGCGCAGCCGGCCGCCGACGTCCTCGCCGACCTCGAGGATCAGCAGCCGTTCGAGGGCGCCGTGGACGTCCTCGTCGGAGGGATCCGGGTGCAGCTCCCCCGCGGCGTACCGCTCCCCCAGCCTCTCCAGGCCGCTCAGCAGCGAGGCGTGGTCGGCGTCCGTCAGCAGCCCGGCCACGTGCAGGGCGTTGGCGTGGGCCCGCGAGCCCGCGAGGTCGTAGGGCGTCAGCCGCCAGTCGAAGTGCGTCGACCGGGACAGCGCCTGGAGCTCCGGGGACGGGCCGCCCGCGAATCGGCCGCCCCACAAGGAGCCCTCGTTGGTGCCACTCATCGCCGGGCCCCCAGCACCGCGTCGACCGCGGCGGACATGATCTGCGGGAGGTCGTCGGACACCATGCCCCCGGCGGCGGCCAGGCCTTCGGGGGACCACCAGCGCCAGTCGACCACGGTGTCGACCTCTTCGGGCTCGAGGTGGTCGAAGCTGATCTCGACGTCGCGGGCGAGCGGCACGGCGAAGAACGTGTTGTCGCCGCGGTAGCTGGTGCCGTTCCAGCTGAAGACGTGGGTGGAGCGCAGGAAGGGCGGGGTGAGGCTCGCGGCATCCACCACCACTCCGGTCTCCTCGCGCATCTCGCGGACGGCCGCCTCCTGGAGGGACTCCCCCTGGTCGACGGCGCCGCCGATGGTGCCCCAGCGCAGCACGCCCGGGACGGCCGGGTCGAGGTCCTGGAGCAGCAGGACCTCCCCTTCCGGGCAGACGGGCAGTACTCGCGCCGAGACGCGCGGGATCGGCTCCATCAGTCCGTGCCCACCTCCATGGCGGCATTGTCCAGGGCGTCGTCCGTGGTGTCGCCCTCCAGGGCGGGGTTGGCGGCGATCCGGTCGTAGCCGCCGGCGGGGAGTGCGCCGAACAGGTGGCCGTGCTCGACGAGCACCTGGCCCTCGTCGAGCGGCTGGGCGGCGTACAGCTCCAGCTTGGACCGCGAGTCGGCGATGTCCAGGTTGCGCATGGTCAGCTGGCCGATCCGGTCGGTGGGCCCGAAAGCGGCGCCCTCGGTGCGCTCCATGGAGAGCTTGTCCGGGTGGTAGGAGAAGGCCGGGCCGTCCGTGCGCAGGATCGAGTAGTCCTCGCCGCGGCGCAGCCGGATGGTCACCTCGCCCGTGACCAGGGAGCCCACCCAGCGCTGCACCGACTCGCGGAGCATCAGCGCCTGCGGGTCCAGCCAGCGGCCCTCGTAGAGCAGCCGGCCCAGACGGCGGCCCTGGTCGTGGTAGGTGGCGAGGGTGTCCTCGTTGTGGATCGCGTTGAGCAGCCGTTCGTAGACGATCCAGAGCAGGGCCATGCCGGGCGCCTCGTAGATGCCCCGCGACTTGGCCTCGATGATCCGGTTCTCGATCTGGTCCGACATGCCGAGGCCGTGCCGCCCGCCGATCTCGTTGACGGCGCGCACCAGCGCGACCGGGTCGTCGTACGTCGTGCCGTCGACCGCCACCGGCCGGCCCTTGTGGAAGCGGATCGTGACGTCCTCGGCCTCGATGGTCACCGTCGGGTCCCAGTGGCGCACGCCCATGATCGGCGAGACCACCTCCATCGAGACGTCGAGGTGCTCCAGGGTCTTGGCCTCGTGGGTGGCGCCCCAGATGTTGGCGTCGGTGGAGTAGGCCTTCTCGGCGCTGTCGCGGTAGGGCAGGCCGTGCTCGGCGAGCCACTGGCTCATCTCGTGGCGGCCGCCGAGCTCACCGACGAAGTCGGCGTCCAACCACGGCTTGTAGATGCGCAGGTCGGGGTTGGCCAGCAGGCCGTAGCGGTAGAACCGCTCGATGTCGTTGCCCTTGAAGGTCGACCCGTCACCCCAGATGTCGACGCCGTCCTGGTGCATCGCCTGCACCAGCATGGTGCCGGTGACGGCCCGGCCCAGGGGCGTGGTGTTGAAGTAGGCGCGCCCGGCGCTGCGCACGTGGAACGCCCCGCACGCCAGCGCGGCGAGGCCCTCCTCCACCAACGCGGTCTTGCAGTCCACGGACCGCGCGATCTCCGCGCCGTACAGCACCGCCCGGTCGGGCACCTGGTCGATGTCGGGCTCGTCGTACTGGCCGAGGTCGGCCGTGTAGGTGCACGGGATCGCCCCCTTGTCGCGCATCCACGCAACCGCGACGGAGGTGTCGAGGCCGCCGGAGAAGGCGATGCCGACCTTCTGGCCGACGGGGAGGGACGTGAGGACCTTGCTCAATTCAGACACTCTCTCCGGGGGTCGGGGTGTGTTCCTCGGCCAGGGCGAGGAACCGTCGGGCGAGGGGGTCCCCGCCCTTCGGGTCGCGCGCGATGACCAGCACGGTGTCGTCGCCGGCGATGGTGCCCAGCACCTCGACGAGCTCGGCCTTGTCGACCGCGGAGGCGAAGAACTGGGCCGCGCCCGGCGGGGTACGCAGCACCACGAGGTTGGCGCTGGCCTCGGCGCTCACCAGCAGCTCGGCACACAGCCGGGCCAGGCGGTGGGCGGCCGCCGCCGACTCCCCGGGCGCCGCGGGACGTCGGTCGCCGCCTTCGCCGGGTACGGCGTAGACCAGCGCCCCGGACGGCGTGCGGACGCGGACGGCGTCGAGCTCGAGGAGGTCGCGGGAGAGGGTGCCCTGGGTGACGTGCACCCCCTCGGCGGCGAGCAGCTCGGCGAGCTCCGCCTGCGAGCGCACCTCGTGCGCGCCGACGAGGTCGGCGATCTGCTGGTGCCGGGCGCTCTTGGTCGCCGGGCGGAGGGCGGACTTGGTCATGCGCGTTCGCCACCGTAGGCGTCGTCGAGGATCCCGGGCCACGCGGCGAGGAACGCGTCGACGTCGTCGCTGCCGATGACCAGGGGCGGTGCGAGGCGGACCCGGTCGGGTGTCGGGTTGTTGACGATGAAGCCCTTCGTCAGGGCGGCGGCGGCCACCTCCGCGGAAACCGGTCGGGAGAGATCGAGGCCCACCAGCAGGCCGCGGCCGCGCGCCTCGGTGACGCGGGCGTCGGCAGCGAGGCCGGCGCGGAGCCGCTCCCCCGTGGCGGAGGCGTGCTCCATCAGGCGGTCCGTCTCGATGGTGTCGAGGACGGCGAGGGCGGCCGCGCAGGCGACCGGGTTGCCGCCGAAGGTGGTGCCGTGGTTGCCGGGCTGCAGCAGGGTCGCGGCGTCGCCGAGGCCGATGCAGGCGCCGATCGGGATCCCGCCGCCGAGGCCCTTGGCGACGGTGACCACGTCGGCGTCGGCGACCGGCCCGGCGAACCACGCGCCGGTGCGGCCGATGCCGGTCTGGATCTCGTCGAGCCACAGCAGCGCCCCGTGGTCGCGGGTGATCTCGCGGGCGCCGGCCAGGTAGTCCGCCGGCGGCACGACCACGCCGGCCTCGCCCTGGATCGGCTCCAGGATCACGGCCGCGGTCTCGTCGGTGACGGCCCTCGCGAGGGCGGCCTCGTCGCCGTACGGCACGAACGTGACGTCGCCGGGCAGCGGCTCGAACGGCGTGCGGTAGGCCTCCTTGGACGTCAGCGCCAGCGAGCCCATGGTGCGGCCGTGGAAGGAGCCCTCGGCGGCGACCAGGTGGGTGCGGCCGGTGCGCCGGGTCAGCTTGAAGGCGGCCTCGTTGGCCTCGGTGCCGGAGTTGGTGAAGAACACCCGGCCACCACGCTCGCCCGCTCCGACCAGCGCGAGCAGCCGCTCGGCCAGCTCGACCTGGGGCGCGCTGGTGAAGAAGTTCGAGACGTGGCCGAGGGTGGTGAGCTGGTCGGTGACGGCCGCGACGAGGGCGGGGTGGGCGTGGCCGAGGGCGTTGACGGCGATGCCGCCGAGCAGGTCGACGTACTCCTTGCCGTCGGCGTCCCAGACGTGCGCACCCTCACCGCGGACGAGGACCAGCTTCGGCGGCCCGAAGGTGTTCATCACCGCGCCGGCGTAGCGCTCCTGCCACTGCTGGCTCACTTCGGGGTCCCCGCGGAAGCGTGAGCCGGAGGAGCGAAGCGGGGGAGGCGAGCGGTTTCGTGGGGTGAGTTCATGCGTTCTTCGCCTTCCGGACCTTGGTGTCCACGCCGGGCAGTACCTGCGTGCCGACGCCCTCGTCGGTGAACAGCTCGAGCAGCACGGCGTGGTCCTCGCGGCCGTCGACGACCGTGGCCCGGGCGACGCCGCCCCTGACCGCTTGGAGGCAGGCGGCCATCTTGGGCACCATGCCGCTCGCCAGCGAGGGCATCAGCTCGGCCAGGGCCTCCGGCGAGATCTCGCCGATCACGTCGTCGCTGTCGGGCCAGTTGCGGTAGAGGCCCTCGACGTCGGTGAGCACGAGCAGCTTCTCGGCCCCGAGGGCGATCGCGAGCGCGGCGGCGGCGGTGTCGGCGTTGACGTTGTGCACGGTGCCGTCGATGTCGGGGGCGACGCTCGAGATGACCGGGATCCGGCCGGCGTCGACCAGGTCGAGCACGGCCTCGGGGCGGACCCGCGCCACCTCGCCGACCAGCCCGAGGTCGACCTCCTCACCGTCGACGACGGTGTTCGTGCGCTCGGCGGTGAACAGGCCGGCGTCCTCGCCGGAGAGCCCGACCGCCAGCGGACCGTGCTCGTTGATCAGGCCGACGAGCTCGCGCTGCACCTGGCCGACGAGGACCATCCGGACCACGTCCATCGCCTCGGGCGTGGTGACCCGCAGGCCGCCCTTGAACTCCGACTCGATGCCGAGCCGGTGGAGCATGGCGGAGATCTGGGGCCCGCCACCGTGCACGACGACCGGCTTGAACCCCGCGAAGCGGAGGAAGGCGATGTCCTCGGCGAAGGCCCGCTTGAGCCGGTCGTCGGTCATCGCGTTGCCGCCGTACTTCACCACCACGATCTTCCCGTGGTAGCGCTTGAGCCACGGCAGGGCGGCCGCGAGGACGGCGGCCTTGGCGGGCTCGACGGCGGGGCGGAGCTGTTCGGCGGTCATGTCGGGGTCCCCGCGGAGTCGTGAGCCGGAGGAGCGCAGCGGAGGAGGCGAGCGACTTCGTGGGGTGAGTTCATGAGGAGTACGCGCTGTTCTCGTGGACGTAGGCGTGGGTCAGGTCGTTGGTCCAGACGGTGGCACGGTGGTCGCCGGCCTTGAGGTCGACGGTGACGGTCACCTCGCGCCCGGTCAGGTCGACGCTGGCCGGGTCGGCCGCGGGGGTGGAGGCGCGGCAGACCCAGACGCCGTTCATGGCCACGTCGAGGTCGGCGGGGTCGAAGGCCGCCTGCGTGGTGCCGATGCTGGCCAGTACCCGGCCCCAGTTGGGGTCGTTGCCGAAGACGGCGGCCTTGAACAGGTTGCTGCGCGCGATGCTGCGGCCCACCTCGACCGCGTCGTCCTCGCTGGCCGCGCCCTGCACGCTGATGGCGATCTCGTGGTCGGCGCCCTCGGCGTCCGCGAGCAGCTGCATCGCCAGGTCGGTGCAGGCCCGGGTGACGGCGTCGGTGAGGTCGGGCAGCGACGGCGTGATGCCCGACGCGCCGCTGGCCAGCAGGGCCACGGTGTCGTTGGTGGACATGCAGCCGTCGGAGTCGAGGCGGTCGAAGCTGACCCGGGTCGCGGCGCGCAGGGCGGCGTCGAGGTCGGCCGCCTCAGCGACCGCGTCCGTCGTCAGCACGACCAGCATCGTCGCGAGCTGGGGCGCGAGCATGCCGGCGCCCTTGGCCATGCCGCCGACCGACCAGCCGGCTCCCTCGACGACGACCTGCTTGCTGACGGAGTCCGTGGTCATGATGGCGTGCGCCGCGTCGTCCCCGCCGCCGCCGGCCAGGGCGTCGTACGCCGCGTCGACACCGGACAGGACCCGGTCGCGGGGGTTCGCCAGGCCGATCAGGCCCGTCGAGCAGACCAGCACGTCGATCGCACCGGCGCCCAGCCGTTCGGCGACCCGCTCGGCGACGGCGTGGGTCGTCTGGAACCCGTCGGGGCCGGTGTAGCAGTTGGCGCCGCCCGAGTTGAGGAACACCGCCCGCACGACACCGTCCGCGACGACCCGCTCGCTCCAGAGCACCGGGTTGGCCTTGCAACGGTTGCTGGTGAACACCGAGGCGGCGGCGTACGTCGGGCCCTGGTTGACCACGAGCGCGACGTCCTTGCCGCCGCTCGTCTTGAGGCCCGCCTCGACGCCGGCCGCCGTGAAGCCCCGTGGGTGGGTGACGCTCATCCCGGACCCCTCTCGTGTCCCGCTTCCCAGGCAGTCGTGCCGCGATCCCCGGTCAGCCGGGAATCGCTCGCGACCGTCACGGCGCCAACCCCACGGAGGTCAGGCCCGTGGTCTCGTCGAGGCCGAGGGCGAGGTTCATGCACTGGACGGCGGCGCCGGCGGTGCCCTTGGTGAGGTTGTCGACGGCACCGACCGCCACCAGGCGGCCGGCGCGCTCGTCGACGGTGACCTGGAGGTGCACGGCGTTGGACCCGAGCACGGCCTTCGTCTGCGGCCACTGTCCCGGGGGGAAGCACGTGCACGAACGGCTCGTCGCCGTACGCCTCGAGGTACGCCGCCCGCGCGGTGTCCGCGGACACGCCCGGCACGAGCGGCGCCGAGCAGGTGGCCAGGATGCCCCGCGACATCGGGACCAGGACCGGGGTGAAGCTCACGGTGACCGGGCCGCCGGCGACGGCGCGGAGGTTCTGCTCGATCTCGGGGGTGTGGCGATGGACGCCGCCGACGCCGTAGGCCGAGGCGTTGCCCATCACCTCGCTGCCGAGCAGGTTCGGCTTGAGGGCCTTGCCCGCGCCGCTGGTGCCGGAGGCGGCGACCACGACGACGTCGGGGGCGACCAGGCCGGCGGCGAGCGCCGGGGCGAGGGCGAGGGAGGAGACCGTGGGGTAGCAGCCGGGTACGGCGATCCGCGTGGCCCCGCGCAGGGCGGCGCGGGCGCCCGGCAGCTCCGGCAGGCCGTAGGGCCAGGTGCCGGCGTGCTCGGAACCGTAGAAGTGTGACCAGGCCTCGGCGTCCGCCAGCCGGAAGTCGGCGCCGCAGTCGATCACCACGGTGTCCTCCCCCAGCGACTCGGCCACGGCCGCCGAGGCGCCGTGCGGGAGGGCCAGGAACACCACGTCGTGGCCCGCCAGCGTGTCGGCGGAGGTGGGCTCCAGGACCCGGTCGGCGAGAGGGACCAGGTGCGGCTGCAGGACGCCGAGGGTCTGGCCGGCGTTGCCGGCCCCGGTGAGCGCGCCGACCTCGACGCCCGGGTGGCCGAGCAGCAGGCGGAGCAGCTCGCCGCCGGCGTACCCGCTCGCCCCGGCGACCGCGACCCGCGTCCTCGTCATCTGCATGACTATACATATGAACGCATATTCATGCACGCTCGGCCCGACCGGTGACGCGGTCGGCGACCGGCGCTACGGTCGGAGCATGAGCCGGTTGACCGCGTCCCAGTACCTGTCCGCCATCGAGTCCGAGTCGGCTCGTTTCCGGGACGTGCTGGCCGACGCGGACCCCGCCTCCCCGGTGCCGACCTGCCCTGCGTGGAGCGCCCTCGACCTGGTCAACCATCTCGCCGACGTGCAGGGCCGATGGGCCTGGACCGTGGCCAACCGGCCCAAGAACCAGGACGAGATGCCCGACCGCGGGTCGGCACCTACGTCGGCCGCCGAGGCGCTCACCGCCTTCGACGAGGCCTCGGCCGGGCTGGTCGCCGCGTTGCGCGACGCGGATCCCGCCGACCCGGCCTGGACCTGGTCGAAGGAACAGACGGTGGGGTTCATCCTCCGACGCCAGGCCCACGAGGCGCTGATCCACCGCCTCGACGCCGAGCTGACGGCGCTCGGCAACGCCACCGACCTCGACGCGGCACTCGCGGCCGACGGCGTCGAGGAGGTGCTCGACGTGATGTTCGGCGGGTGCCCGGAGTGGGGCGAGTTCTCGCCGCTCCCGCACTACCTCCGCCTCGAGCTCACCGACACCGGCGACCGGGTGTGGGTGCAGCTGGGGAGGTTCAGCGGCACCGACCCGAGCGACGGCACCCACTACGACGAGGACGACATCCACGTGGTCGACGACCCGGGCGTCGACCCCGACGCGGTCATCTCCGCCCCCGCCGGCGTGCTGGACGCCCGGCTGTGGCGTCGCGGCGACGGCGACGCGATCCACCTGGCCGGCGACCTCGAGATCGTCGACCACTTCCGCCGGGTGATCCACCAGCCGATCAACTGAGCGGCTCGCGCGGGTGGGCGGTGCGTGAGTGTTGGTTCGCGCCGAGTGGCGGTGCGTGAGGGTTGGTTCGGTGGCGGTCAGCGCCGGAACCAACCCTCACGCACCGGCTGAACCACCCTCCCACGCGCTGAACCAACCCTCACGCACCGCGACCCGGCTGAACCAACCCTCACTCACCGCTGGACGGCGCCGTACCTCTCCGCGGCCAGGGCGACGGCGGCGTCACGGGCGGCACCGGCCTCCTGCTCGGTCAGGGTGCGGTCGGGGGCCCGGAAGCGGAGCGCGAAGGCGAGCGACTTCTTGCCCTCGCCGACCTGCGGACCGGTGTAGACGTCGAAGAGGCGCACGGACTCCAGGTACTCCCCCGCGCCCTCGCGCAGCGCCGCCTCCAGGTCCGCGGCGCTGACCGAGACGTCCACCACGAGGGCGACGTCCTCCTTGGCGACCGGGAAGTCGGAGAACTCCGGGGCTGCGACGACCGTCACGGCGTGCTCCAGGAGCCGGGTCAGGTCGATCTCGGCGGCGGCGGTGCGGGCCGGGACGCCGTACGCCGCGCACACCCGCGGGTGCAGCTCGCCCGCATGCCCGAGCACGACGTCGCCGACCAGGATCTCGGCGCAGCGGCCGGGGTGCCAGGGCGCGTGGGAGCCGGCACGGACGTCGACGGTCACGCCCAGCGCCTCCGCGCCGCGCCGGACCGCGTCGAGCGCGTCGGCCCAGGTCGCCGGGCGGCCCGGTCCCCACCAGCCGGACCGCTCGCGGTCACCGGTGATCACCAGCCCGAGGTGCCAGGGCTGGTCGGGGAGCGCCTTGTCGAGGGCGTCGAGCTCGCCGTCGGTCGGGCGTCGGTCGACGCCGAAGATCGGCGCGGCGCCGGTGGCGCGCGGGAGGGTGACGGTGGCGGTCTCGAACAACGCCAGGTCGGTGCTGCCGCGGCCGGCGTTGCGGGCGACCGCCTTGAGCAGGCCGGGGAGCAGCGTCGTCGTCATGGCCGGCTCCTCCGACGACAACGGGTTGGCCAACCGCAGCACCGTGCGCCGCGGGTCGTCCGCCGAAAGTCCCAGGGCGTCGAGGTCGCGACTCCCGATGAACGGGAAGCTGACCACCTCGACGAACCCCTCGCCGGCGAGGGTCCGCCCGACCCGGCGGCGCAGCCGCTGGCTGCGGGTCAGCCCGCGGCCGTGCGCGGCCGGCGGCAGCACGGACGGCACGTTGACGTAGCCGACGATGCGCGCCACCTCCTCCACCAGGTCGAAGGGGTCGGTGACGTCGCCGCGCCAGGGCGGCGGGGTCACGGACAACGTCGGGCCGGACTCGACGACCTCGCAGCCGACCGCGCGGAGGTTCGCCACGGTCGTCTCCGCCGGGATGTCCATGCCGGTCACCCGCGCGGGAAGCCCGGAGTCGATCTCGATGGCCGCACGCGGCGGCGGCGTGCCGACCAGGGTGACGCCCGGCTCCACCGTGCCGCCGCCGTGCATCGTCAACAGCTCGGCGACCCGGTCGGCCGCCACCAGCGGGATGGTCGGGTCGGTGCCCCGCTCGAACCGCTTGGAGGCCTCCGACGGCAGCTTGTGCCGACGCTCGGTGCGGAAGATGGCGACCGGGTCCCAGTGGGCGGCCTCGATGAAGATGTCGGTGGTCGTCGCCGACAGCTCGGTCGTCTCCCCGCCCATCACGCCGGCCAGCCCGATCGGGCCGGAGTCGTCGGTGATCAGCAGGTCCTCGGTCGACAGCTCGCGCCGGACGCCGTCGAGGGTGGTCAGCCGCTCGCCCTCCCGGGCGCGGCGTACGACGATCGGGCCCTGCAGCTTGGCGCGGTCGAAGCCGTGGATCGGCTGACCGAGCTCGAGCATCACGTAGTTGGTGACGTCGACGGCGAGCGAGATCGGCCGCATGCCGGCCAGCTGGATGCGGCGCGCCATCCAGTCCGGGGTCGGGGCAGTCGGGTCGAACCCCGTCACCGAGCGACCCGTGAACACCGGGCAGCCGGCCGGGTCCTCGACCACGACCTCGTACGCCGGGTCGACGGCCACCGGCACCGGCCGGTCGGCGGGGTCGACGAACGGCACGCCGTAGGCCAGGGCGGCCTCGCGGCCGATGCCGCGCAGCGAGAGCGCGTAGGCGCGGTCGGGGTTGATCTCGAACTCGATGACCTCGTCGCGCAGCGGCAGCACGCCGAACGCGTCGTCGCCGGGCTCGCCGGCGTCGGCGGGCAGCACGATGATCCCGTCGTGGTCCTCGCCGAGGCCGAGCTCCTTGGCCGAGCAGATCATCCCCGCCGACACGTGGCCGTAGGTCTTGCGCGCGGAGATCTCGAAGTCCCCGGGCAGCACGCCGCCGGGCAGGATCACCACGACCAGGTCGCCCACGGCGAAGTTGTGGGCGCCGCAGACGATGCCCTGCGGCTCGCCGGTGCCGTTGGCGGCACCGACGTCGACCGAGCACCAGCGGATGGTCTTGCCGTTCTTCTGCGGCTCGTCCTCGAGCGACAGCACCCGCCCGACCACGAGCGGTCCGGAGATGTCGTGGCCCGGGCGCTCGATCGCCTCGAGCTTGAGGCCCAGCGCGGTCAGCCGGTGGGCGAGGTCGTCGGTGCTGACGTCCGCGGGCAGGGCCGGGACGACAGCACGGATCCAGGAGACAGGGGCACGCATCGCGGGCTCAGAGCTCCGTTCCGAAGGAGGAGGAGAACCGGACGTCGCCCTCGAAGAGGTCACGGAGGTCCTCGACCCCGTGGCGGAACATCAGGGTGCGCTCGATGCCCATGCCGAACGCGAAGCCGGTGTAGCGGTCGGCGTCGATGCCGCAGGCGACCAGCACCCGCGGGTTGACCACGCCGCAGCCGCCCCACTCGATCCAGCCCTCGCCCCGGCAGGTGCGGCACTCGTCGGAGTCGACGCCGCGGCACACGAAGCAGACCAGGTCGACCTCGGCGCTGGGCTCGGTGAAGGGGAAGTACGACGGGCGGAACCGCGTGGTGATCCCGTCACCGAACATCGAGGTGGCGAAGTGGTCCAGGGTGCCCTTGAGGTGCGCCATGGTGATGCCCTCGTCGACGACGAGTCCCTCGACCTGGTGGAACATCGGCGAGTGCGTGGCGTCGTACGGGTCGGTGCGGAAGACCCGGCCGGGACAGACGACATGGATGGGCGGCGTGCTCCCCAGCATCGTGCGGGCCTGCACCGGCGAGGTGTGGGTGCGCAGCACGACGTGGTTGTCTGACGGCTCGGTCCAGATGGTGTCCTGCATGGTGCGCGCAGGATGGTCGGGGCCGAGGTTGAGCGCGTCGAAGTTGAGCCACTCGGCCTCCACGACCGGTCCCTCGGCGACCTCCCAGCCGAGCGCCACGAAGACGTCGGCGATGTCCTCGGACAGGGTGGAGAGCGGGTGCCGGGACCCGGCCGGCCGGCGCGCCGTGGGCAGCGTGACGTCGACGGTCTCCTCGACCAGCATCCGCTCCTCCTGCTCGACCTCGAGCGCTGCCTGCCGGGCCGCCAGCGCCTGCTGGACGGCGCCGCGGGCCTGGCCGACCCGCTGACCGGCGTCCTTGCGCGCCTGCGGCGGCAGCGCGCCGATCTCGCGGTTGGCCAACGCCAGAGGAGAGCGGTCACCGGTGTGGTCGATGCGGACCTGCTTGAGGCCCGCCAGGTCCTGCGCCCCCGCGATGGCCGCAAAGGCCTGGTCGCGCATCTCCTCGACCTGGTCAGCCCGCAGGGGCGTGACCTCGACGGGGTCGTAGGACGTGTTCGGGCCTGACATGTCTCGAAGTGTAGGAAGGCCGGCGCCGGCTCGGCGAACCGGTTAGTGCTCGGCGAGACTCCGGTCGGCCCGCGCCCGGCCGAGGTTCCACTCCAGCCAGTCGTCGTCGGACGCGACCCGGGTGGCGAGAACCTGGGAGCGCAGGGGCTCGGGCAGCGTCATCAGGGTGGGTACGGCGTCGGCGGAGAGGGTGGCCAGGTAGTCGGGGTCGAGCTTGCCGGTCTGCTCGTAGCGGTCGATGTTCTGCTGCGCGATCCAGGCGTCGGGGTTGATGGCGGCGATGCCCAGCAGTCCGAGCACCCCCGTGACCAACAGCGAACCGCGGCACCCACGTCCCCCAGCGCACCAGCCCCGCCAGCGCCACGGCGAGCACCACCACGCCGAGCCAGCCCTCGAAGACGTCGACCACCAGCCGGGCCTGGGTGAAGCCGTAGGCCTGCTGGTAGAGGTGCATCCGGTGCAGCGCCGACGCCACGACGACGAGGGTCAGCGCGCACAGCAACCCCAGCGACACCCGCATCCAGAGGCGGTCCGCGGGGCCGGGTCCGACCCGGCGCGAGGCGGCCCAGACCACGACCAGCATCAGCAGCGTGGCCACGGTGAGCTGGCCGAAGCCCTGGTGCACGTACTCGGCGTACGTCAGGCCCGTCGTCCGCTGCACGTACTCGTGCCCGCCGAACAGCACCGCCGCCTGGGCCGCCACGAACACCACGAACACCGCGTCGACGAGCAGCACCGGCACCAGCCACTCGAAGCGGTGCGCGGTGGGCCGGGCGGAGCCACCAGGGACGGCCGAGACGTCTGGCGGGTTGAGCGCGAGGTACGCCGCGGTGAGCGTCGCGCCGCCCGACGAAGACGGCGACGAAGACGCGCTGCACCAGCGCCTGCAGGGTCAGGTCCGGCAGCAGGTCGTCGGCCCAGCCGGCGACGACGGCGTCGGCGGAGGCGAACAGCAGGCCGAACACCAGCACGCCGAGCACCGACCACACGACGGTGACGACGACTCGCGGCGCCCGCCCCGTGCCGAGGAGCCCGCTCGCACTGCGGCCGACCCAGCCCCCACACCGCACCAGGGACAGGGGCCAGGCGAGCCCGGCCACCAGGAACTCCGGAATCCGGCGGCCGCGGGTGACGCCGATCAGCATGCTGGCGACGCCGGCGACCAGGCACAGGGCGCCGATCCACTGGGCGTCGAGGAGCAGGACCGGCAGCGTGCACAGGCCCGCGAGCACCAGGCAGGTGAGCGTGAACCGGTCCCGCCGGTGCCGGGCCGACCAGGCCACGGTCGTGCCCGCAGCCGCCAGCACGAGGAACATCGCCAGCCCGAGGTTGCGGTAGGGCAGCAGCACGCCGCCCAGCACGCCGACGGCGACAGCGGCCAGCAGGGTCCGCCGCCCCGAGCCCGGCGCTTCCGGCCAGAACCTGCCGAACAGCGGGTCCAGCACGGGGGGCGGGAGCACCTCGGACGCCGGGGTGGTCGGCACGGTGACGGGCGAGTCGGACATGGCAGACCTCCGAGGACGTGGGCGAGGTGGCGGGATCGTGGTCGGGAGGCGCGCGGCCCCGGTCGGGCGGCTCGAGCGGGAGGTCGACGCGGAGCACCGCGCCGGCCGTGCCCGCCGGCGGGTCGACGAACCGGACCGTGCCGCCGTGCAGGGTCGCCACCCAGCGGGCGATGGCCAGGCCCAGGCCGGTGCCGCCGGCGGCCGCGCTGCTGGGGTCGGCGGCCAGGGTCCCGAACCGCTCGAACGCGCGCTCGCGGTCTGCCGGAGGTACGCCGGGGCCGTCGTCGGCGATCTCGAGCCGCCAGCGCTCCCGGTCGGCGGCGGCGGTGACCCGGACCTGGCCGCGGGCCGGGCCGTGCCGTACGGCGTTGTCGAGCAGGTTGACCACGAGCTGCCGGAGCCGGGCCCGGTCGGCGCGCACGGTGAGCCCGGGCGGTACGTCGACGGCGAAGGTGACGGCCCGGCCGGTCGGCACCAGCTCGGCGACCGTCTCGTCGAGCAGCTCGGCCACGGGCACCACGGCGAGCCGGAGCGGCGCGACCCCCGCGTCGACGCGGGAGAGCTCCAGGAGGTCGTTCACGAGGTCGGTGAGGCGGCGAGCCTGGGAGACGGCCGTGTCGAGGTGCGCGGCGTCGGCCGGGACCACGCCGTCGGCGAGGTTCTCCAGCACGGCGGTCAGCGCGGCGAGCGGGGTGCGCAGCTCGTGGGAGACCGTCGCGACGAGGGTGCGCTGCTCGCCGTCGACGGTCGCCAGCTCGGCCGCCATCTGGTTGAAGGCCCGGGCGAGCTCGCCGACCTCGTCCGTGGACTCCTCGCTGACCCGCCCGCGGTAGTCGCCGCGGGCCATCCGCCGCGCGGCCTCGGTCATCTCGCGCAGCGGCGAGGTCATCCCGACGGCGAGCAGCTGGGTGACGCCCAGGGCGAGGCCGACCGTGACGGGGAACGCGAGCAGCAGCGGTACGCCGGCGTCGTACGCCACGATGCTGACGGCCATGGCGACGACCACGCTGGCCGCGACCAGGATGCCGAGCTTGACCTTGATCGAGCGGACCGTGGCCAGGGGGGCGGTGGTCATGCCGAGGGTGCTTCCAGCGCGTAGCCGACCCCGTGCACGGTGCGGACCCGATCGGCGCCGATCTTGGCGCGCAGGGCCTTGACGTGGCTGTCGACGGTGCGGGTGCCCGAGGCCGCCTCCCAGTCCCACACGTCGGCCAGCAGTCGCTCGCGGGTGAGCACCTCCCCGGGGGCCTGCGCGAGCCGGACGAGCAGGTCGAACTCGGTCGGCGTCAGCCGCACCTCCTCCCCCGCCACGGCGACCCGGCGCGCGCCGGAGTCGATGACGACGTCGCCGACGACCAGGCGGGCCGCGGGCCGGGCGGCGAGCTCGGCGGCCCGGTCCACCCGCCGCAGCAGGGCCTGGACCCGGGCCACCAGCTCGCGCATCCGGAACGGCTTGGTCAGGTAGTCGTCCGCGCCGACCGCGAGCCCGACCAGGATGTCGGCCTCGTCGTCGCGGGCGGTGAGCATCAGCACCGGGACCGGCCCCCGGGTCATGGATGGGGCCTGGATCCGCCGGCACACCTCGAGCCCGTCGAACCCCGGCAGCATCACGTCCAGGATCACCAGGTCGGGGTTCGTGGCGGCGTGCTGCTCGACCGCGCCCGGCCCGTCGTACGCCTGCTCCACCTGGAAGCCCTCGGCCCGCAACCGTTCGGTGACCGCGTCGTTGATGATGCGCTCGTCCTCGACGACGAGCACCCGGCGCGACTCCATGTCAGGAGCGTAGGAGCGCGGGCGTGCGGGACGGGGGCACGACCCGTGAAGGTTGTGTGCAGATCAGAAGGGCGGTTCGCCCGGCCAGTCCATGACGATCCGGGCGCCACCGCTCGGGGCGTCGCCGATCGTCACCTGGCCGCCGTGGGCCCGGGTGATGCCGTTGACCAGGTAGAGGCCGAGCCCGCTGCCGCCGCGGGAGCCCTGGCCGGTCCAGAACTTGGTGAACACCCGGCGCCGCATGTCCGGCGGGATGCCCGTGCCCTCGTCGTCGACGGTGATCCGGACGCCCTCGGTCATCCAGCCCTCGCTGAACCACGGTTCGGCACGGACCCGCACCGTGCCGCCGCCGTGGCGGATGGCGTTCTCGATGACGTTGGTGACGACCTGGGTGAACTTGTCGGGATCGATGTAGATCTCCGGCAGCCGGCTGGGCGCGTCGAGCTCGATGGCGTGCGGGGCGCCGGCTTGGGCGCTGGTGATGATCCGGTCGAGCAGCACCCGCGCCTCGGAGCCCCGTCGCGCCAGGGTCAGCCGTCCGGTGTCGAGCCGGGCGACGTCGAGCAGCTCGGTGATCAGCCGGCTCAGCCGGTCGGCGTCGGCGTGCACGGTGGTGAGCATCAGCAGCTTCTGCTCGTCGTTGAGGCGGGTCCAGCGGCTGAGCATGGCCTGCACGAAACCCTTGACCCCGGTCAGCGGCGAGCGCAGCTCGTGGGCGACGGCGGCGACCAGGTCCGACCGCTCGCGGTCCAGGCGGGCCCGCCCGCGACCCGGACCGGACGGAGAGGGCCACGCCGGTGGCCGGCCCGAGCGGCTCGTCCCGGCGGATCCGTGCGGTCACCAGCGACTCGGTGCCGTCGGGGAGCACCCAGGACTGCTCGGGGATGCCGGTGCGGGTCCGCGGGCCGGCGAACGGCTCGTTGTACTCCGCCCAGGTGCGGCCGTCGTTGCTGGTCAGCGAGAACACGTCGGTGAACTTCGCGCCGAGCACCTTCGCGCGGGTCACCCCGAACAGCAGCTCGGCCGCCCGGTTGACCAGCTCGACGGTGCCGTCCCGGTCGAAGATCACCACGCCGTCGGCGACGGCGTCCACCGGCTCGCCTGACTCCCACACCACGACCGGCAGGTTACTGGAGCCGGGCCCCGCCGGGACGTCGTTGCGCGGACGCGGAGGCGTAGAGGCAGACGGCGGCGGCCGTGGAGAGGTTCAGGCTCTCGGCGCGGCCGTGGATGGGGATCCGGACGCGGTGGTCGGCCAGGGCCGCGACGTCGGCCGGGAGCCCGTGGGCCTCGTTGCCGAACAGCCACGCCGTACGCCGGCCCAGCAGGTCGGCGGTCGACGCGTCGTGAGCGTCGAGCAGCACCTCCCCCGCGCCGTCGGCGGCCAGCACGGTCAGGCCGGCATCCCGGGCAGCACGGACCGCCGCCCCGACGTCCGGCTCGACCGCGAGGGGGACGTGGAACAGGCTGCCGACGCTCGCCCGGACGGTCTTGGGGTTGTAGGGGTCGACGCTGGTGCCGGCGAGCACCACGCCGTCGGCCCCGGCCGCGTCGGCGGTGCGGATCACCGTGCCGGCGTTGCCGGGATCGCGCACCTCGGCGCAGATCACCACCAGGCGCGCGCCGTCGAGGACGCGGGCGAGCGGGACGTCGAGATGGCGACAGACGGCCACCACGCCGGCCGGGGTCACCGAGTCCGACAGCGAGGCGAGGGCGCGCTCGTCGACGTGGGTGAGCCGGATCCCCTCGGGGAGCGCCGGCAGCAGGCCCCCAGCGTCCGCGCGGGCGAAGACCTCCACCACGCACCCCTCGACCTCGAGGGCGGCCTCGACGGCCTTCGGTCCGTCGGCAAGGAAGAGCCGCCGCTCGGATCTTTCCGAGCGGCGGCTGAGCTTGCGTGCCTCCTTGACCCGGGCGTTGCCCGCGGTCACCGGGACCTGCGGAGTGGTCACGCCGGTCCGGCGGTCAGGCGCTGACCTTGTCCTCGTCGTCAACGGTCCTGGGGGCGTTGACGTCCTCGGGCAGGGCGTTCTTGGCGGTCTCGACGAGCACGGCGAACGCCGCGGAGTCGTTGACGGCCAGGTCGGCCAGGATCTTGCGGTCCACCTCGACACCCGCGAGGTGCAGGCCCTGGATGAAGCGGTTGTAGGTCAGGCCGTTGGCGCGGGACGCGGCGTTGATGCGCTGGATCCAGAGCTTGCGGAAGTCGCCCTTGCGCTGCTTGCGGTCACGGTAGCTGTAGACCAGCGAGTGGGTGACCTGCTCCTTGGCCTTGCGGTAGAGGCGCGAGCGCTGGCCGCGGTAGCCGCTGGCGCGCTCGAGGGTGGTCCTGCGCTTCTTGTGGGCGTTCACTGCCCGCTTGACGCGTGCCATGGTGGTTTCTCCTTGTTGCGGTGAGTCGGGGTGAGTGCGGACGCCTCGGCGTCAGCGGCCGAGCAGCTTCTTGGCGGCCTTGAGGTCGGCAGCGGCGACGTCGACCATCCCGCCCTTGTGGTTGTGCTTCCTGCGGCCGCCCGTCGTGGGCGCGGACGCGAACGCGGCGCCGGACTTGCGCCGCGCCTGCATCCGGCGCAGCTTGCCGGACCCGGTCACCTTGAAGCGCTTCTTCGCGCCCGAGTGGGTCTTGTTCTTCGGCATCTCATCTCTCCTTCTGCTGGTGCCGCTCGCGGTGGTGTGACGCGGGCGGCCACGTCTGGTTGGCCCTCGGTGACCCGCAGCTCCCGATGGGGCTGCTGGGTGGTGGGTCAGGCTTCGATCTCCGGATCCAGGTTCTCCGAGCGCCCGCGCTCCTTCTTCTGCGCGACGGCGTGGCCGGCGTTGTGGGCGGTGCGCTCCTCGCGCTCCTCGGCCTCGGCGGCTGCGCGCTCGGCCATCCGGGTCTGCTTCTCGGCGGCCATCTCGACCTTGGCGTCGGCCTTCTTCTTGTGCGGTCCGAGCACCATGATCATGTTGCGGCCGTCCTGCTTGGGGGCCGACTCCACGAAGCCCAGCTCCGTGACGTCCTCGGCCAGCCGCTGCAGCAGCCGGAACCCCAGCTCGGGGCGGTGCTGCTCGCGACCGCGGAACATGATGGTGATCTTGACCTTGTCGCCGGCCCTCAGGAAGCGCACGACGTGACCCTTCTTGGTCTCGTAGTCGTGGGCGTCGATCTTGGGACGAAGCTTCATCTCCTTGATGATCACGTTCGTCTGGTTCCGGCGCGCCTCACGGGCCTTCTGGGCGTTCTCGTACTTGAACTTCCCGTAGTCCATGAGCTTGCAGACCGGCGGACGTGCCATCGGGGCGACCTCGACCAGGTCGAGATCCGCCTCCTGCGCGAGCTTGAGGGCCTCGCCCGTGGGGACGATGCCGACGGTCTCGCCGTTGGGTCCGACGAGCCGGACCTCGGGTACCCGGATCCGGTCGTTGATGCGCAGCTCAGTGCTGATGTGTCCTCCTCGTTCGGTTGGCCGACCCGAGGGACTCGTCGGAGATGACGAGAGCCCCCGTGCGACGCACGGAGGCTCGATAGGTCACCCCAGGAAACACGTCCCTGGAAAATCCCCTGGGGAATTCCTGGGACGTCACGCCTGGCGCGGACCGGACCCGACGACCTGGTGGTGCAGCGGTCGGTGCGGGTGGGAGGAGCCTCCACTTGTCGGACCCGACGCACCCACCGGGGTGGGCATGACGGATCGGTCGCTGGCAAGGGTAACAAGGCGCCGCGCCGCCCGCCTATTCCCCGCCTGTCACTCGCCCCTCACCCGCCGGCCCGCTCCTCGTCCGGGGCCAGCCAGGCCGAGCGACCGCCGACCCGAGCCAGGGTCCAGCCCCGCGCGAGACCTTCGAGGTCCTGGCCCTCGATCACGAAGCTCACCGGACCGGCCACGTCCACGACCAGGGCGGCGGCCAGGTCCTGGAGGGCCGCCTGGGCCGCGGTCCGCGCCGTCACGGGCACCGGTCGCGCCTCCGGGTCCCACGCCCGCAGGGCGGGGAGCCCGGTGAAGGCCAGCAGCGCCATCCGGCCGTCGGCTCCCTGGAGGAGCACCGTGGCCATGTCGCTGGACTTCTCGCGGGCCAGCCCGCTCTCGTCCACCTCGGCCTCGCCGAGCACCGCCACGACCGGCACGAGCAGGCGCGTGCCGCGCACCGCGGCGAGCGCGTCGACGTAGCTCCCGGTGCCGGCGGCGTACGACGCCAGGGCCGCAGCCGGTCCCGGAGCCGCCCCACCGGCGTCGTCCGCGAACCCGGGATCCGGGATGCGGCGGGGCTCGGCGTCGGTCACGGACCCATTCAAGCCGAGGCAGCCAGGCTCCGCCTCCAGGGGTGGGATGGGCCAGGCCGCACGTCGAGGAGGCCGCTTCGCCGAGCTGACGCCGGTGCTGCGCGCCCCGCTCTGGGGTCGGCAACGGACGACCGGCGGGCCTCGGCGGTCGCCTGAAACCCTCGCGACCGGCCGGCCCAGGGTCCCGTCAGGGATCGGCCGGATGGGGCGCCCTGGGGTCGTGTGCCACGCTGGGAACGTGGATGACGTCACCTGGGGCGCCCTCACGCTGACCCTCACCGCGATCGGCGGGTTCTACACCTGGTGGGCCTACCGGAACCGCGGTGCGACGGCAGCCATGCGCGGCCTCGCCCTGACCCTGTTGCCGTCTGCTGCGTGGCTGACCGGCACGTTGCGGATGTTCAGCGAGATCGCCAGCTCCGTGTCCGACTGGGCCGTGCACCTGGTGTTC
This sequence comes from uncultured Actinomycetota bacterium, assembly GCA_963774575.1. GTDB lineage: Bacteria > Actinomycetota > Actinomycetes > Propionibacteriales > Nocardioidaceae > Nocardioides. The sequence goes on from CAVZFO010000019.1 coordinate 73,421, forward strand.
AGCCCCAAGGTCTGGCTCGGCGTGATCCTGGCCGCCTGCTCGGTCGGGCTGTTCGTGCTCTCCGGGATGCTGCGCAAGCGCGGCGTCGGCGGCGGGGCCGCCGCCCCGAAGGAGACCCCCGCCGGCACCCCGACGCCCAAGGCCCTCCCGAAGGCCCAGCAGCCTCGCGGCGCTCTCGACGACGACCTGGACGCCGAGATCGCCGACATCCTCAAGCGGCGCGGCATCTCCTGAGCAGCCCGTCCCGAGGACCCGTGGGTGAGGGGCAGCCGATGACCGGCCGGTCCAACGCCGAGCGGGTGCTCGACCTCGTCGACGACCGGCCGCCGACCCTCGGGCTGGGTCGGCTGCTGTGCATCGACGGGCCGGCCGGATCCGGCAAGACCACCCTCGCCGACGAGGTGGCCGTCTTGACCGGCGCGCCGGTGGTGCACATGGACAACCTCTACGAGGGCTGGCACGGCCTGCCCCGCATCGACGCCCAGCTCGACCGCCTGCTGCCGCCGCTGTCGCGCAACCGGCCCGGCAGCTACCGCCGCTGGGACTGGTACGCCGACCGCTGGGCCGAGGTGGTCGTCGTACCTCCCGCCCCGCTGCTGGTCATCGAGGGCGTCGGGTCGGGGTCGCGCGACCACGCCGGGTTCGTCACGGCGCTGGTCTGGGTCGAGGTGCCGCAGGACCTGCGGTTGACCCGCGGACTGGCCCGCGACGGCGCGGCGATGGACCGGCACTGGCGGGAGTGGGCCGTGGCCGAGCAGGAGCACTTCGCGACCCAGGGCACCCGGTCGCGGGCCGACCTGGTCATCGACGGTGCCCTGGGCTCACGCGCGCACCCTTGAAGACCCTCTGTAACGGTGTAATCTTGTAATCATGATGACCAACGAAGACCTGGACCGGGTGCGCGGCTGGTTCGCCGGCCGGCTCCCCGAGGAGTGGCGCGTCGAGGCGCCCGAGGTGACCGTGGACCGCGAGGAGATCACGGTGGTGCTGACCATCGCCGACCTCCCCGAGGACTCGGTCGGCGCCGACGCCTCCGACGCCGAACGCGACGAGGCGCGGGTGGGTCGCGTGAGCGCCTTCCGCGAGGACACCCGCCGCAACCGGATGGCGATCGCCGACGAGGCCCAGCACCGGTTCGAGCGCAAGGTGTCGTGGGGCGTCCGGCTCGCCGGCATCCCCGACCAGACCGCGCTGTTCACGCACGTGTCCGCGCCGGTGATGACCCGCCTGCGCCAGCCCCAGCGGCTGGTCCTGGACACCCTGGTGGACGCCGGGGTGGCCCGCTCGCGCGCCGACGCGCTGGCCTGGTGCGTGCGCCTCGTCGGACAGCACGAGGAGGACTGGCTCACCGAGCTCCGGACGGCCATGGAGTCGGTCGCCGACGTCCGCGCGAAGGGCCCCGCGGCCTGACGCAGCGGGTCCGCGCGTCCACGCCCTGCCGTCTCGGGCCCGGCCCGCCCGCCGTCTCCTAGGGTGGCGGGCGTGGTCGCGCCGTCGGGAGAGCAGTTCGAGATCAGTGCCGCCGGCTACCGCGCCGTCGTGACCGAGGGCGGCGGCACGCTGCGGGTGCTCGAGCACGACGGCCGGCCCGTCATCGACGGGTTCGCGGAGGACGCGATGTCGACCGGAGGCCGCGGCCAGCTGCTGGCGCCGTGGCCCAACCGGATCCGCGACGGGCAGTACTCCTTCGACGACCGGTCGCTGCAGCTGGCCCTCTCCGAGACCGCCCGGGCCAACGCGTCGCACGGCCTGGTGCGCTGGGCCTCCTGGTCGGTGGAGGAGCAGTCGTCGGCCTCCGTGTCGCTGAGCTACCGGCTGATCGCCCAGAGCGGCTATCCCTGGGCCCTCGACCTGCACGTGATCTACGACGTGTCGGCCAACGGCCTGACCGTGACGCAGACCGCGACCAACCTGTCCGCCGAGCCGGCGCCGTACGCCAGCGGCGCGCACCCCTACCTGCGCCCGGGTGACGGGCCGGTCGACGGCTGGGAGCTGACCCTGCCCGCCTCGACCCGGCTGCTCACCGACGACCGGCTGCTGCCCGTCGGCGAGGAACCGGTCGAGGGCACGGCGTACGACTTCCGCGTGGCCCGCCCGGTCCGCGACACCGTGCTCGACCACGCCTTCGGCGACGTGGCCCGCGACGCCGACGGGGTCGCGACCGCGACCGTCTCCGACCCGGCCTCGGGCGCCGGCGTGGCGCTGTGGATGGACGGTCGGCACCACTGGTTCCAGGTGTACAGCGCGGAGCAGGACCCGGTCCCCCGCCGCTCCCTGGCCATCGAGCCGATGACCGCCCCGGCCGACGCGTTCAACTCCGGCCGGGACCTGGTCGTGCTGTCGCCGGCCGGCTCGGAGGGCGATGACTTCTCGGGTTCCTGGGGGATCCGGGCGCTGACCTGAGACGCGGGGTGGCGGTGCAGTGAGGGTTGGTTTCGGCGGGGTGGCGGTGCGTGAGGGTTGGTCGTCACGTCCGGAACCAACCCTCACTCACCCCCCGACGGCAGCAACCAACCCTCACTCACCGCCCCCCGGGCCGGCCTCAGGCCGACGAGGCGGCCAGCACCGCCCGTAGCTGCCGCAGCGCGGTCTGCGCGCGGGCGCCGTCGGAACCCTGGATGCCCATCGCGGAGACGGCGGTGCCGTCGGCCAGGTCCAGGGTGACCCAGGGCGCGCCGGGCGGCAGGTGCGCGTCGATGACGGCGGCGTACTCGAAGTCGCGGCGGCGGTAGCCGTTGACCACGACCAGTCGGTCGGGCGTGGCCGTGACCCGCGACCGGGCCAGGGCGTAGCCCAGGCTCAGCGCCAGCAGTCCCAGCGCCACGAGCGTGAGCACCTGGAACAACGTGAACGCCGCCCGCGTCTCCGCGTCGAAGGCGAAGAAGGCGAACACCAGGACGATCAGCAGCATCGAGCCGAGCCCGATCGCGGCGAGCCGGACGCCGAGCGGCCGCCAGGTGTGCGGCAGCGACACCGACCCAGATCCGGCGCCGGCCGGCGGCCGGCGTCAGAGCCGGCAGGCATGGATGTCGGTGAGCAGGATGCCGCGCGCGCCGATGTCGTAGAGCTCGTCCATCAGCCGCTGGGAGCCGGCGCGCGGCACCATCGCGCGGACGGCGACCCAGCCCTCGCGATGGAGCGGCGAGACCGTCGGACCCTCGATGCCGGGCGTCAGTGCGACGGCGGCGTCCACTCCGGACCCGCTCGATGTCGTAGTCCATCATCACGTAGGTCCGCGCGACGAGGACGCCCTCGAGGCGCCGCTTGAAGACCTCGAGCCCGGGCGGTACGTCGCCGCCGCGGGTGACCAGCACCGCCTCGGACTCCAGGATCGTCTCGCCGAAGACCTCCAGGCCGGCCTGCCGCAGCGTCGAGCCGGTCTCGACGACGTCGGCGATGGCGTCGGCGACGCCGAGCCGCACGCTGGTCTCCACCGCGCCGTCGAGGCGGACGACGGTGGCGTCGATGCCGCGGTCCTCGAGGAAGGTACGGACCACGCCGACGTACGACGTCGCGATCCGCTTGCCGGCCAGCTGGCCGAGCGTCGGTGAACTCGCCCGATCGGACCGGCGAAGAGGAACCGACTGCGCCCGAAGCCGAGGCTGAGCACCTCCTCGGCCTTGGCGCCGCTGTCCAGCAGCAGGTCGCGGCCGGTGATGCCGACGTCGAGGGTGCCCTCGCCGACGTACAGGGCGATGTCGCGCGGGCGCAGGTAGAAGAACTCGACGTCGTTCTCGACGTCGGTGAGGGTGAGCTCCTTGGCGTCGTGGCGCTGGCGGTAGCCGGACTCGCGCAGCATGTCGGTGGCCGCCTGGGAGAGCGAGCCCTTGTTGGGCACGGCGATGCGGAGCCGGGGGATGTCGTGGGGCGGTGGGTGGGAGCGTCATCGGGACTCCTAGAGGTGTGCGTAGACGTCGTCGAGGGTGATGCCGGTCGCCAGCATCAGGACCTGCGCGTGGTAGAGGAGCTGGCTGATCTCCTCGGCCGCCCGCTCCGGCCCCTCGTGCTCGGCCGCCATCCAGGACTCGGCGGCCTCCTCGACGAGCTTCTTGCCGATCGCATGGACGCCCGCGTCGAGCTGGGCCACGGTGCCCGACCCGGCGGGCCGCGTCTCGGCCTTGTCGGCCAGCTCCGCCCACAGCTCGTCGAACGTCTTCACGATCGTCAAGGGTAGTCGGCGTCCGGGGGCCGACGCTCCCGCGGCGTCGTGCGCCGGACGGCCCGTACGCCGCTCAGTCCAGGTAGGCGCGGCGGACGTGGCGCAGGGTCTGGGCGGTGACCAGTGCGGCGGCAGGCGGCCTCGTAGCCCTTGTCCTCCGTGGAGTGGTCAGCCCGGCGCGGTCGAGGGCCTGCTCCTCGGTGTCGCACGTGAGCAGCGCCGAAGCCGACCGCGGTCTGGTGGTCCAGGGCGACCCGGGTCAGGCCGTCGGTGGCGGCCTGGCAGACGTAGTCGAAGTGCGGGGTGCCGCCGCGGATGACGACGCCGAGCGCGACCACGGCGTCGTACCCCTGGCGGGCCAGGGCTCGGCCACCACCGGCAGCTCGAACGCGCCGGGGACGCGGACCAGCTTCGGCTCCTCGACGCGGTAGTCCTTGAGCGCCCGGAGCGCCCCGTCGACCAGGCCGTCCATCACCGGCTCGTGCCAGCTCGCGGCCACGACCGCGACCCGGAGGTCGTGGCAGTCGACGGGCCGCTGCTCGGGGGCGCCGTGGCCGGCCATCAGGCCTCCTCCACCGGCTCGGACGCCGAGGCCGGGCAGCGTCGTGCCCCATCCGGTCCCGCTTGGTCCGCAGGTAGGCCAGGTTGTGGTCGTTGGGCCGGGTCGTGAGCGGCACCTGCTCCTTGACGGGCACGCCGTACTCCTCCAGGGCACGCGTCTTGTCCGGGTTGTTGGTGAGCAGCCGCACGCTCTCGACGCCGAGGTCGCGCAGGATCTGCGTGGCGGCACCGTAGTCGCGGGCGTCGGCGGGCAGCCCGAGGTCGAGGTTGGCGTCGACGGTGTCGCGCCCGGAGTCCTGCAGCGCGTAGGCCTGGAGCTTGGCACCAGGCCGATGCCGCGGCCCTCGTGGCCGCGCAGGTAGACCACGACGCCGCGACCCTCCTCCACGACCTGCGCCAGCGCCTCCTCGAGCTGCGGCCCGCAGTCGCAGCGCTCGCAGCCGAAGACGTCGCCGGTGAGGCACTCGGAGTGCACCCGCGCCAGCACCGGCTCGCGATCCGGCGACGTCACCGTGGACGAGGGCGACGTGCTCGCTGCCGTCGAAACCGATCCGATAGCCGTACGCCGTGAAGTCGCCGTGCGCGGTCGGCAGCGAGGTCACCGCCACCCGCTCGACGAGCATCTCGGTGCGCTGGCGGTAGCGGATCAGGTCCTCGATCGAGATCATCGCCAGGCCGTGCTCGTCGGCGAACTCCCGCAGCTCGGGGCCGCGCTTCATCGTGCCGTCGTCGTTGACGATCTCCACCAGCACGCCGGCCGGCGTCAGGCCGGCCAGCGGGCCAGGTCGACGGCCGCCTCGGTGTGGCCGCGGCGCCAGCACGCCGCCGTCGGCGAGCGCAGCGGGAAGACGTGACCCGGCCGGGTGATCTCCCACGGCTCGGTGGCGGAGTCGGCCAGCGCGCGGATCGTGTGCGCGCGGTCGGCGGCCGAGATGCCGGTCGTCACGCCGTCGCGGGCGTCGACCGTGACCGTGTACGGCGGTGCGCATCTTGTCGCGGTTGTGCGGCGTCATCAGCGGGAGGTCGAGCCGGTCGAGCATCTCGCCCGGCATCGGCGCGCAGATCACGCCGCTGCTGTGCCGGACCATGAAGGCCATCAGCTCGGGCGTCGCGCTGGACGCGGCGAAGATGAGGTCGCCCTCGTTCTCCCGGTCCTCGTCGTCGACGACGACGACCGCCTTGCCGGCCGCGATGTCGGCGACGGCGCGCTCGATGGTGTCCAGCCGATAGGTCGGCGAGGTCATTGCGGGGCTCCTGTTGCGGGTCGGGGCAGGTAGGCGGTCATCAGCTTCTCGACGTGCCTGGCGATCACGTCGGTCTCGAGGTTGACCCGGTCACCGGGCTGCTCGGGTGCCGAGCGTGGTGCGGGCCAGGGTCTCGGGGATCAGGCTCACGGTGAACGCGCCGTCGCAGCACGTCGACGACGGTGAGGGACACGCCGTCGACGGTGATCGAGCCCTTCGGCACGACGTACCTGGCGAGCTCGGGCGGCAGGGAGACCTCGACGACGTCCCAGTGCTCGCTGGGGGACCGGCGTACGACGGTCCCGACGCCGTCGACGTGGCCCTGGACGAGGTGGCCGCCGAGGCGCTGGTCGGCGGTCACCGCCCGCTCCAGGTTGACCCGGTCACCGGGGGTGACGCCGGCGAGCGAGGTCTTGTCGAGGGTCTCCTGCATGACGTCGGCGGTCCAGGTGTCGCCCGCCGTCGTCGAGCCACGGTGAGGCAGCAGCCGTTGACGGCGATCGAGTCGCCGAGCCGGCGTGCCGTCCAGGGCGGTCGCGGCCCGGACGGTCAGCCGGATGGCGTCGCCCTGGTCCTCGACGGCGGCGACGGTGCCGAGCTCCTCCACGATGCCGGTGAACACGGTCAGGTCTCCTTGTCGGTTGCGGGGTCTCGTGACGGGCGCTGCGCGCCCTCCTCGACCAACGGATCGGGGTCATCGTGAACCGGACGTTGACGTCGTCGCCGGGCTCGGCCGGGTCGAGGACGGTGACGTCGGTGACGCGCAGGTGGGCCGCGCCGCCGATGGTGCCGATGCCCAGGTCGGCGACGGCCGCTCGGCCGGCGCCGAGCAGCATCGGCGCGACGTAGGTGACGACCTCGTCGACGAGCCCGGCCCGCCAGAAGGCGGCGGCCAGGGTGGGGCCGCCCTCGAGGAAGACGTGCTGGCGGTCGCGCGCGAACAGCTCGGCGAGCGCCTCCTTGCGGGTCGCGGGTGCGCAGGTGCACGCTCTCCGCGGCGCCGTCGAGGACCCGGCGGTCGGCGGGCCAGGTCGCGCAGGCCCATCACGGCGCGCAGCGGCTGGCGGTCCAGCGGCCGGTCGTCGGTCGTCGCGGACGGTGAGCTGCGGGTCGTCGGTCTCCACGGTGCCGGTGCCGACCAGCATCGTGTCGCACAGGCGCCCGCAGGCGGTGGGTGTCGAGCCGGGCGGCGCGCGAGGAGATCCAGCGGCTGGTGCCGTCGGCGGCGGCGCTGCGCCCGTCGAGGGTGGTGGCGAACTTCCAGGTCACGAAGGGACGGCCGTGGTCCATCGCGAACGTCCACTCGCGGTTGACCGCCCGGGCCTCGTCCTCGAGCAGCCCGCCCTCGACCTCGACGCCCGCGGTCCGCAGGGTCGCCGCTCCCCCGGCGGCGATCGGGTTGGGGTCGGCGCTGGGCGAACACCACCCGGCGACGCCGGCCTCGACCAGCGCCCGCGAGCAGGGCCCGGTGCGGCCGGTGTGGTTGCAGGGCTCGAGGGTGACGACGGCGGTGCCGCCACGGGCGCCGGACCGGCGTGGCGCAGGGCGTCGACCTCGGCGTGCGGCGAGCCGGCCCCGCGGTGCCACCCCTCGGCCACGGTCCGGCCGGCGGCGTCCAGGACCACGCAGCCGACCCGTGGGTTGGGGCCGGTGGGCACTCCCGGGGTGGTGGCCAGTGCGAGCGCGCGCCGCATGGCGGCCTGCTCGGCACTGGTGCTGGTCATGACGCCTCCGGTCGGGTCCCACGGACCCCGGGGCGTGCGGTCGGTCGCCGGCACCACCTCACGGTGGACCCAACGGCATCGACCCTCGTGCGTCTTCCCATCCGGACTTTGACCGTCGGTCCAGGAGTTCCACCTGGTCAACCGGTGACTGGCTGTCACCGGGTCGCGGACTGTTACCGCCGGTTCGGGTTTTCACCGACCCCAGAGCACGTGAGCTGTCGCTCGTACGCCGTCCAGTGTGGCACAGCGCCCGTGACCCGCCGATGTGCGATCCCCCACGCTGGGCCCGGCCTCCGGGGGCCGGGGCGTGGTCGACCGGGACCTGGGGGTTTTGCTTTCGGCGCACGGGGTAGACAGTGGCAACGCGGGCGTCGTCGTGCGCGCCCACCCTCAACCCCTGGAGGTCCGGCCGATGCGGCCCTCGCTCCGCGCCCTCGCTGCCGGGTCCACGGCGCTCGCCGTCCTCGGCGCGGCGGGAGCTGTCGCGGCGGGCCCGGTCGCGGCGGGCCCGGCTGCGGGCCCTCCCACGCTCACCTGTTTCGCCGAGGTGCCCGGGGTGACTGCGCGCGGGGTCCCGGCGACCTTCCACTACGAGGACGGCCGGGCGACCACCGAGAAGCGCGGGCCCGACACCCTGGGCTACCAGCCGCGCGACATCGCCTACCCCCACCCGGCGACGGGCGGGCTGGCCGGCACCTCCGGGAGGGCGGCCCGGGTCACCAGCTACTGGTTCACGCTGTCGGGCGCCCAGCTGAGGGAGGTCATGGAGGTCGACCGGCGCGACACCCAGGGCCGGCTGGTGTCGAGCGAGTACCACTCCCGGGTCCTCCGCAAGCACTGGGCCGGCGCCCGCCAGATCTCGATCGGGATGGACCGCGACCGGATGTACGTGCTGACCAACGGCGACCAGCTGCTCCGCTACGACCTGCACGGCAAGGACGGCGACACCCGGGTGCGCTTCGAGCAGGTGGTCGGCACGGGCTTCGGGACCATCGGCACCCTCGAGTACAGCCGCACGCTGACCGCCCTGGGCCTGCGGACCGACATCTTCCTCGCCACCGACGCCGACACCGGGGAGCTGCTCGAGCTCGCGATCCCGAAGGACGACCCCGCGTCGTACACCCGGACGGTGCTCGCCACCGGCTGGTACGACATGCGCACGGCCGGGCGGAGAGCCTCGTGCGTGAGCGACAAGGGACGCAGCTACGGCGCGATCGTCGGCACGGACATCTCCGGGGCGCTGCGGCTGTGGACCGACCGCGATCCGGGCGACGGCAACGGCTCGGACATCCAGCCCTGGGGCGTCCTCAAGCCGGCCTGGAAGCCGATGCCCTACAACGACTGAGGTCGCTCAGCCCTGCGGCGACGGTGCCGGGGGGCCGCGTCCCGGGCCTTCTCCCGCAGCGAGGCCACCATCGCGTCCGGGTCGTCGGCCGAGAAGACGGCCGAGCCGGCGACGAACACGTCGGCCCCGGCCTCGGCGCAGCGCCCGATGGTCTCCAGCGAGACGCCGCCGTCGACCTGGAGCCAGGTCTCCAGCCCGTGCTTGGCGAGCAGCGCCCGGGCCGCGCGGATCTTGGGCAGGCAGAGATCCAGGAAGGACTGGCCGCCGAACCCTGGCTCGACCGTCATGATCAGCACCATGTCGAGCTCGCCCAGCAGGTCCTCGTAGGGCTCGATCGGCGTCGCCGGCTTGAGCGCCATGCTCGCCCGGGCCCCCTGCGCACGGATCTCGCGGGCGAGCCGCACGGGCGCCGCCGCCGCCTCGACGTGGAAGGTCACGCTCCCGGCCCCCGCCTCGACGTACGCCGGCGCGTGCCGGTCGGCGTCGCTGATCATCAGGTGGGCGTCGATCGGCAGCGCGGTGTGCCGGGCGAGCGCCTCCACCATGGCCGGCCCGAAGGTGAGGTTGGGGACGAAGTGGTTGTCCATCACGTCCACGTGCACCCAGTCGGCGCCGGGGATCCGGTCGATCTCGGCGCCGAGGTTCGCGAAGTCGGCGTTGAGGATGCTCGGGGTGATCTGGATGCCCACGCGGTGATCCTCCCAGGTCGGCTCGCTCAGTCGAGGAGGCTGTCGTCGTACGTCGCCGTCAGCGCGCCGCCGGCAGCACCGGTGTTGACCACGCCGGCGGGCTCGATCAGCACGGCGCTGACCTCCCCCGAGGCGACCGGGCAGTGCTCGACACCTCGGGGAACGACGTACAGCTGACCCGGGCCGAGGGTGACGTCGCCGTCGCGGAGCTGGATCGTCAGCTCGCCCGCGACCACCAGGAACAGCTCGTCGGTGTCCTCGTGGGTGTGCCAGGTGAACTCGCCCTGGACCTTGACCACCTTGATCTCGTAGTCGTTCATCCGGGCCACCACCTTCGGCGACCAGTGCTCGGAGAACAGGCTCAGCTTCTCGTGGAGATCGACGACTCTGTTCACGGCTGGGGTCACGGCTCCTCCTCGGGCTCGTCGGGTGTCTCCTTGCCGTCCGCCTCGTCGCGGTCGGCCCACTCCAGCAGCGGGGCGATGTCCCAGACGTGCCCGTCGATGTCGGCGTGCAGGTCGCCGACCTCCCGGAAGCGGTCGGGGACCGTGAAGATCGTGCAGTCACGGGGGTCGACGTCGTCGACCTCGTCCCAGCGGATCGGGGTCGAGACCCGGGCGTCGGGGAGTCCGCGGACGGAGTACGCCGCGGCGATGGTGTGGTCGCGGGCGTTCTGGTTGTAGTCCACGAAGAGGTGGTGCGGGTCGCGGTCCTTGCGCCACCACTGCGTCGTGACGTCCTCGGGGGTGCGCCGCTCGACCTCGCGGGCGAACGCCAGGGCCGCGCGGCGGACCACCTTGTGCCCGTGGTCGGGCGGGATCCGGACGTAGACGTGCATGCCCTTGCTGCCCGTCGTCTTGGGGAAGCCGACCGCGCCGAGCTCGTCGAGCACCTCGTGCACGACGTGGGCCACGCGCCGTACCTGCGCGTAGTCGGAGAGCGGCCCGGGGTCGAGGTCGATGCGCCACTCGTCGGGCTTCTCGGGGTCGTCGCGACGGCTGTTCCACGGGTGGAACTCGACCGTGGACATCTGCACCGCCCAGATCACCGCGCCGAGCTCGGTCACGCACAGCTCGTCGGCGGTGCGGTTCCACCGCGGGAAGTGCAGCCGCACGGTCTCCACCCAGGGCGGGGCGCCGGCCGGCAGCCGCTTCTGGTGCACCTTGTCGCCGGCCAGGCCCTTCGGGAAGCGGTGCAGCATGCACGGGCGCTCGAACAGCGCGTTGACGATGCCGGGGCCGACGGCCAGGTAGTACTGGACGAGGTCGAGCTTGGTGGCGCCGCTCTCCGGGAAGTACACGCGGTCGGGGTTGGTCACCTTCACGACGCGGTCGTCGACCTCGATCTCGACGAAGGGACTGGCCACGCGCCCAACGTAACCGGTGCCGCACTGTCGGAACGGCAACCCATACTGGCGGCGTGCAGCTGCAGCTCGAGCGTCTCACGAAGGACCGTGAGGCCGACTTCCTGGCCCTGATGGCGCGCGACGAGCACGGTGGCCAGTGCTGGTGCACGGCCTGGTGGGTGCCGACGTGGGACGCGTACGTCGCCCAGACGGCCGAGCAGCACCGGGTGGTCCGTGACGAGCTCTTCGCCCGCGACGTCCACGACGGGTTCCTCGCGTACGTCGACGGGGCACCGGTCGGCTGGGTGCAGGCCGGTCCGCGGGACGACCTGCCGAAGATTGCCGAGTCGTTCGCCCTCGAGGCCGACCCGGACACCTGGGCGATCAGCTGTTTCATGGTGCTGGCGCCGTACCGCGGGCAGGGCCTCGCCCGCCGGATCTTCGCCGCGGCCCTCGAGGCCATCCGGGGTCGAGGCGCCCGCGCGGTCGAGGGGTACCCGCTCCACGGCACCGGTCACGCGGCCGAGGAGGTGTGGACCGGTCCCGAGTCGCTGTACGTCGCCGCCGGCTTCACCGAGCGGGGCCGGGGCCAGCGGCGCGCGGTGTACCGCCTCGAGCTCGGTCCCTGACACCCGTGGACTTCCACCAGCCACCCGTCGTCCGCGTGCAGGTGCCGCCCGACGCCGACCTGGCCCCGGACCAGTGGCCGATGACGATCCCCGCCGTCAAGCAGGCCGACGACTGAGCCTGCCGCCCGCGGCTCGGCCGGCGCTTCACTCACCGCTGACCGGGGGCAGCCTCTTCGTGAACATCAGCACCGGAGCGTCGTCGAGCATGAACGTGTTCCCCGGCTCGGCACGGACGCCATCGATGACCAGACCGGCGCCGTCGGGGACGTAGCCCCGCTTGACGTACATCCGCTGGGCCGAGCCGTAGCCGTACCCGTCGCCGCCGTAGAGGCCGACGCCGATCCCGACGACCCGACGCCCTGCCTCCGCGACGCGGGCCTCGGCCGCGTCCATCAACGCGGTCCCCACGCCGCGCCGCTGGAACTCGGCGAGCACGTTGAAGTCCCGGATCTCAGGGATGCCCGCGGCCGCGTACGCCGGGTAGGAAGGCTGCCAGTAGACGGTGAGGTACCCGGCCAGCGCGCCGTCCAGCCGCCCGACCAGCACGTCGCGCTTTCCGGCTGCGGCCTCCTCGGCGTACCTCTCGAACGTCGACCGGCGCTTGGGCCAGTCCTCGAACCCCGTCGCCAGGTCGTCGATGTCGCCGGGCACCAGGTCGGTGATCGTCAGCACGGCGCGAGGCTACGCGCGGCGCCGCAGCAGCGCGCCGAACATCGCGTCGGTGCCGTGGCGGTGCGGCCACAGCTGGACGGTGCCGGGGAGCGGACCGGCGGCGTCGGGTACGTCGGGGAGCAGGGCCGCGGCGTCGCCCAGGACGGCGTCGTCGCGGGCGGCGAGCACGGCCTCCACGACCCCCGCGGTCTCGGCGAGCACCGGCGAGCAGGTCGCGTAGAGCGACCACGCCGCCGGGGCGCACCGAGTCGAGGGCGGCCGCGAGCAGCGCCCGCTGGAGCGGGACCAGGTTGTCGAGGTCGCCGGTTGCCGGCGCCAGCGGGCCTCGGGCCGGCGGCGCAGCGCGCCCAGGCCGGTGCACGGCGCGTCGACCAGCACCCGGTCGAAGGCGCCGTCGGGCCAGGCGGGCCGGGTGCCGTCGGCGACCACGATGCCGAGCACGCCGTCCGGCGCCGGCGCAGGGCCGCGGCGCACCAGGCCGCCCGGTGGGGCAGCCGCTCGTGGCCAGCAGCCTCGCGCCACGCTCGCCCGCCAGCGCGGCGAGCAGGGCGGCCTTGCCGCCCGGCCCGGCGCACAGGTCGAGCCAGCGCTCGTCCGGGCCGTCGAGCGGGGCCGCGGCGAGCGGCGAGCGCGACCAGCTGCGAGCCCTCGTCCTGGACCCCGGCGCGTCCTTCCGCCACCGCCGGGACCGCAGCCGGGTCGCCGCCGGCCAGGTGCACGCCGTACGGCGACCAGCGGCGTCCGCGCCCCCGGCAGCTCGCGCGCGTCGAGCGGCCCGGACGGGCGACGAGCGTCACCTCGGGCGGCTCGTTGTCCGCGGCCAGCAGCGCCTCGAGCTCTCTCGGTCGCCCAGCGGCCCGTTCGAGCTCCTCGACCACCCACCGCGGGTGGGACTGGGCCACGGCGAGGTGCCCGACCGGTCGTCACCGGGTCGGGTGCCACCCGGTCGATCCAGTCGTCCAGGTCGTGCTCGGAGACGCTGCGCAGCACCGCGTTGGCGAACCCGGCCGCGCCCGGCCCGACGTCGGAGCGGACGAGCGCGACGGTCGTCGAGATCGCGGCATGGGCGGGCACCCGCATCGCGAGCAGCTGGTGGGTACCCAGCCGCAGGGCGTCCAGCACCCGGGCCTGCACCTTCGCCAGCGGTCGGTCGACGCACGCGGCCAGCACGGCGTCGTACAGGCCCTGGCGGCGGACCGTCCCGGACGCGAGCTCGGTGGCGAACGCGGCGTCGCGCCCGCGAGGCCGTGCCGCTTCAGCGCGGCGGCCAGCGCCAGGTTGGTGTAGGCATCGGCCGACCGGACGGCGCGCAGCACCTCGAGAGCGGCCGCGCGGGCTGGGTCAGCCAAGGTGCTCCTTCACCAGCTTCTTCGGCGCCCTGGTCGCCCACGCTTCGGTGATCACCTCGAGCAGCTCCTGGCGGGTCAGCTCGCCGAGCCGCGACTGCTGGACCAGCACGGCGTTGTAGCCGTCGAAGTGCGGGATCGTGAAGAACGGCGTCTGCTCGTCCAGCACCAGCGCGTTCTTCTCCACCTCGGTCGGGGTGTTGATGACGATCAGGTCGGTGTACCGCTCCCCGGTCGCGGGGTCGATCGCCGTCGGGCCCGGCGCGCGGTAGAGCAGGAACCCCCGGCCCTTGGGCCCGCGCGGCACCTTCCAGGTCGGCCGGTCGCCCCAGGAGATGCCGAGCTCCGTCTCGGGCAGCGCGGCGCAGATCTCGTCGACGTCCTCCGGACGCGCCGCCTGGCCATGGCGGGACCCTGGCGTCATCGCGGACCCTAGTCGCCGAGCGGACGCCCGACTCGACCCGGACCCCGCGGGCCCAGTCGGCGGCCGGCATCTCCTTCTTGCCGAACGCCTTGACCAGGCCGAGCTGCAGCGCGCCGGTCCCGGTGCCGACGGCGACCGCCCGCTTGCCGACCGAGGAGCTCCCCCGGCGGAGCGGCGCCGTCAGCGGGCGGTGACGGGGCCCAGCTTCAGCCGCTCGCCGAGGTAGGTCGTCCAGGCGCCGGGTGCGGGCGTGCAGGCGCGGATCCGGCGGTCGACCGCGAGCGCCGGCTCGGCCCAGTCGATGTGCGCGTCCTCGACGGTGATCTTGGGGGCCAGGCTGACGCCGTCGGCGGGCTGCGGCCGCGCCTCCAGGGAGCCGTCCTCGATCCCGTCGAGGGTGGCGACCAGGAGCCCGGCGCCACCCTCGGCGAGCCGCGCCAGCAGGTCGCCCGCGGTGTCGCCCGGTCGGACCCGTTCGGTCATCAGGCCGTACGTCGGACCGGCGTCGAGCCGCGCACGATCCGGAAGGTGGTTGCGCCGGTCACCTCGTCGCCGGCCCAGAGGGCGTGCTGCACGGGTGCGGCGCCGCGCCAGGCCGGCAGCACCGAGAAGTGCAGGTTGACCCACCCGTGCGTCGGGATGTCCAGCGCGGACTGCGGGAGGAGGGCGCCGTACGCGACGACCGGGCAGCACGCGGGCGCGAGCGCCCGCAACGCCTCCTGGAACTCCGGGTCGCGCGGGTGCTCCGGCTTGAGGACCGGGACGCCGAGCTCCGCGGCCCGCGCGCCCACCGGGCGAGGGCGTCAGGTGCCGACCCCGCCCCGCGGGTGCGTCGGGCCGGGTGACCACGCCGACGAGGTCGTGGGAGGAGGCCGCGACGGCCTCGAGGGCGGGCAGCGCCGGCTCGGGCGTGCCCGCGAAGACGACCCGCATCTAGAGGCCGAGCCCGAGGGTGGCTGTGCGGCGAGACCTTCACCGTCGGAGGCTCCAGGCCGAACCACTCGGACTCGCGGATCGCCTTCATGGCCAGCTTGCGGTCGGCGGTGTCGAGCCGGTCCAGGAAGAGCACGCCGTCGAGGTGGTCGGTCTCGTGCTGGATGGCCCGGGCGAGCAGCTCGGAGCCCTCGATGGTCACCGGCTCCCCGTGCATCGAGAAGCCCTTGGCGACGACGCGCAGCGCCCGGCGGCAGTCGATCGTCAACTCCGGGATCGAGAGGCAGCCCTCGGCACCGTCCTGCGTCTCCTCCGAGAGGTCCAGGACCGGGTTCACCAGGTGGCCGACCTCGTCCTCGACGTGCCAGGTGAACACCCGCAGCCCGACGCCGATCTGGGGTGCGGCCAGGCCGGCCCCGGGAGCCTCGAGCATGGTGTCGGTGAGGTCCTCGACCAGGCGCCGCAGCTCCTTGTCGAAGTCGACGACCTCGTCGGCGCGCCGCCGCAGCACCGGGTCGCCGAACAGCCGGATGGGTTGGATCGCCACGCGCGCAGTCTAGGGAGCCGGGAAGGATCCTCGGCCGACCGGGGAACCCTGACCCTGTCAGCCTCCGCAAGGCCCACGAAGTTCAGGAAGCGGCTGACCAGTCACCCGGCCGGGGCCGCGACCGACCCCGCTCAGAGCGACTGCGGGTCGACCTGGACCCGGACCGGCGTCGAGCTTGCGGGCCGACCGAAGCCGCTGCATCTCGGTGAGGGCGAGCGAGAGCGCGGCGCCCTGGGCGCGGGGACGCGGACCACGATCCGCTGCTCGCCGTCGGTCCCGACCGGGACGGGCCCGAGGGTCTCGGCCGCGGGCGGAGGCGACAGCAGGGTGAGCGCGTCGTCGAGGGCGCCGGGCTCGCCGGTGATGGTCGCGAGCCGGGAGGCGGGCGGCAGGTGGGCCGACGCGCGCTCGCCGGCCTCCCGGGCGGCGAAGCCGCCGGGGTCCCAGCGCACCAGCGCCTGGAGGCCGGGCTGGGCGGGGTCTCCCACGGCCACCGCACGGCCACCCGGCCGGACCAGCCCGACCGCGTTGGCCCAGCGGCGGAGCGGCCTCCTCCTCGGCTGCGCAGGTCGGGCCGCGCCAGCATCAGCCAGGCGTCCAGCAGCACCACGGCGGCGTACCCACCCTCGGCCACCGGCTCCGCCCCCGGGGTCGCCACCACGATGGCCGGCTGGGGGCCGACCTCGGCGAGCACCGTCTGGCCCGACGACGAGCGCACCGGCGTGGACGGGAACGAGCGGCCGAGCTCCTCGGCCGTGCGCGCGTCCCCGACCACCGGCGCCCGCAGCCCGCGGTGGCCGCACACCGGGCAGCTCCACGCCGGGTGGTCCGTGCCGCACCAGCCGCACCGGGGTGGCGCGGCGGGGCCCGGGATGGCGAGAGGTCCCTGGCACAGCGGGCACCGGGCGCCCGTGCGGCAGCGCTCGCAGGCGAGGGCGGCGGCGTAGCCGAGGCGTGGCGTCTGGACCAGCACCGGGCCGGTCCGGAGCCCGGCGCCGATCGCGTCGTGGACGGCGGTCGGGATCCTCGCTCCGCGGGAGTGCGGGTCGCGAGCCAGCTCCGCGTCACTGGCCCCGGCCACCTGGACGGTGACCCGCTCGCGCAGCAGCTCGCGGGGTACGGCGAGCTCGTGCACCCAGCCCGTGCGGAGCAGGTGGTCGACCTCCACGGATCTCGCGAAGCCACCGAGCAGCACGGCCGTACCTTCGCGCTCGGCGCGCAGCAGCAGCGTCTCCCGGGTGTGGGGGTAGGGCGCGCGCGGCTCCGCGTAGAGGTCGTCGCCGTCGTCCCAGAGCACGACCAGGCCCAGGTCGCGCACCGGCGCGAACGCCGCGGCACGGGTGCCCACGACGACCCGGCGGGCGCCCCGCGAGACCGCGAGGAAGTCGCGGTAGCGGCGCGCCGGGCCCGGCTGGGCGGTCAGGCTGACGTGCTGCCCCTCCCCCAGCGACCGCCGTCAGGGCGCGGTCGACGCGGACCACGTCCTTGGCGTCCGGCACGCAGACCAGCACGCCTCGACCCGCACCGGCGTACGCCGCCGCGGCGACGTGGGCGAGCAGCACCGGCCAGTCCGCGCCCGGGGGCGTGGCCCAGGCCGCGCGCGGGGACTCTCCGCCGGCCAGCCGGCGCAGGAAGGCGTCGGCCTGCGGGTGCTCGGACCAGGCGGTCGCGGCCGACTCCGCGTCGTACGTCCCGGGTTGCGCCGCCGGCGCGGCGGCGGCGCTCTCGGTGGCGGCGTGCCGGGGAGGTACGGCGAGGCGCAGCACGTCGCTGCGGGTGCCGGCGTACCTGGCGGCGACGGTCTCCGGCCAGCGCGGCGACCGCGGCACTGAGCACCGGCTCCGGCGCTGACGACGCGGCGCAGCGGGGTGAGCCGTCCGGGGTGGCCGGACTCGGCCTCCCGCGCGAGCAGGTAGCCGCCGACCTCCTGGCCCGCGAACCGCACCTTGACCCGGCAGCCCGGCACGGCGTCGTCGGCCATCGCGGCCGGCACCAGGTAGTCGAAGGTGCGGTCGAGGTGCGCCAGCGGCAGGTCCACCAGGACCCGGGCCACCGGGTCGACCGCGGCCGGCTCGACGGCCTTGCGGGCCTGTGCCGACCGCGCCCGCGAGGCCCGGGCGCGGGTCTCGCGCACGGTCTCGCGCAGCCCCGGCAGGGCCTCCGGCTCGTCGCGAGGGTCGGTCACGGCGCATGTCTACCAGCGGCCGACCCCACACCGGTTCGTCATGCACCGGCCCGCTGGGAGGACCCGGCGGACGGCTGACGAATCGGCGTCGGCGCGGGCGTTACAGGTGCCGCTGGGGCGACTCGCTGCCCATCAGGCCGGGACCGCCCGCGAACAGCACGCGGTAGCGCCGGCTCGAGGTGCCCGGGAGCAGCAGCTGGTACGTGCCCTTCTTGCCGGTCGTGACCTTGTCGATCTTGACCCACTTGCCCTTCTTCTTCGTCAACACCTTCGGATCTTCCCCTTGAGGCCCTTGCCGGCGGCGGTGAGCTTGCCGCGCAGACCGGTGCTGCCGGCCGCACCCTCGACCTTGAGCGTGGTCCTGGTGCCGTCGGCGGTCGTCGCCGACGGCGGCGCGACGAACCCGTGGCGCCGAGCGCGAAGACCGTGAAGGCGTAGGTCTTGCCCTGCTTGAGCGCCCTTGAACACTGTCGTGTGGGTGCCGGCCGGGACGGTCACCGTCTTGCCGGTCGTGCCCACCCGGTAGCCGGTGATGGCGCCCGGGTTGATGACGGGCGGCTGCCACGTGACGACGGCCTTGGCCAGCCGGCCCTTGGCCTTCGCATCCTTCGCCGCCGACGGCTGTGGCGTGACGGGCGGCGGGGCCGGCACGTCGCAGGTGTAGATCGTGATGTCGTCGAGCCACCAGCCGATGTAGCTGTCGCTACGTCGCCGAGAGCCGCGAACTCGGCCTTGATGTTCTTGCCGGCGTAGGACGACAGGTCGACGCGGCTCGCCACCCAGCCGAAGCTGTCGCCGGCGAAGGCCTTCGGCCTGCCCACTCGTTGGAGAAGCCGGCGGTAGGCGTCCAGGACTGGTCGGCCCGTTGACCCAGGCCAGCCCGGCCGCGTCCTGCGCGGGTGCGCCGTCCCCGGTGTCGTCGATCTCGACGATGCCGCCGTCGTATGTAGAGTCGGCCGTGACGTGCCGGCGGGGTACCACTCGAAGTCCGCCATTGCTGGAACCACAGGTACGTCTGCTGACCGGCGGGCACGTCGACCCCGGCTGCCATCAGCGTCGAGATCCGCGCCGGGTCGCCGAGGTTCGGGTCGGGGTCGGGGCTGAACCACGAGGTCGTGCCCGGAGGTGGCGTTGCTGCCCCAGTCACGGCTGATGCCGTAGGCCCACGGCGCCGGAGCGGCGCTCGACGTGAACTTCGCCGCCGGGGTGCCGGTCTCGCTGTTGAAGAGCATCGCGGACGTCGACCCGGCGGGGCAGGCCCTCGCGGCGTCCGGCGGCTGCGGCGCGTTGGTCGGCGTGGTGCGTAGCTCGGTGGCCAGCACCGCCTTCGCGACGTTGGCGCAGTCGGCCGAGGTGAAGCCGTCGATGTCCGCGGAGACGAAGGATGCGCAGCTCTGCTCGAGCACGTCGGCCAGGTTCGCGTAGTCGCTGCCCGAGGTGAGCTTGCTGATGGCGTCGAAGTAGAGCGTGCGCGGTCTTGTTCAGGTCGGGGTCGCCGCCGTCGATGCCGGTGATCGTCTGGCCGTTGAACGAGCCGCCCTGCGAGATCAGGAAGGCCGTCTTGTTGCCGACGCCGCTGTTGGTGTGCACGCCGCCGTTCGTCGCGCGAGCGGGTTCTGACCGAGTCGGCGGTAGTAGCTGGGGCTGGTCATCCGGTCCGGGTCACCGAAGGAAGGCGGGTTGCTCATGTTGCGGATGGCTCCGCCCGGGAGGTCCTCGCCGAGCGGCCAGTGCTGCGTCACCGGCGACCAGCGTGTTCCGGTGGTCGATGATCTCGCCCATGATGTCGGCGAGCGACTCGTTGATGGCCCCGCGACTGGCCCCAGTAGAAGAGGTCGGAGTTGTGGCTCGATCACACCGTGGGTCATCTCGTGACCGACGACGTCATCGGCGCCGGCGTAGCTGTCGCCGTAGAACATCTGGATGCCGTTCCAGAACGCGTTCTCGTAGGGGCACCGCTGCCAGGCGTCGGTGCAGTAGTGCACCGTCGAGGCGAGGCTCTTCACGCCTCCGCCGACGTCGACGGCCGATCATGTCGGTCAGGTCGATGCCGCCGATCTGCAGGTAGAAGTCGCGACCTCGCCGCTGTGGTCGTAGGCAGAGTTGACGTCGGCGACACCGGAGCGGGCCGTCTCCCTCTGCCCGCGCCGCGTCGCCGTCGTGCACGCGGCGTCGGCGGATCCGTCGCACCGTTGGCTGCGTCGCAGACCACCCGGTTGAGCGCCTCCTGCAGTTCGTCGAGGTTCATCAGCACCCTCCCGGTGCGGTCGTCGACCAGCACCAGGCGCGCACGGCGACGCCGTCACCGACCGAGAACTGCCAGACGCCGCGCGCGCCCAGCGGGGTCGGCGGCGCCGAGCACGCCGGTGTCCCACACCCAGTGACCGTGGCGGGTGACGGGCAGCCGGTGCTCGACTCCGGCCGCCCTCCTGCCCGCCGTGCGCGCGATCCGCGGTCGCCTGGCTCTGCGAGACCGTCGCGCGCGGGATGTGCGTGGCGCGCGAGAGCGTGGCCAGGGCCGAGGCGAGCTGGCGGTCGGGCCGCAGGCTCGACACCATCTGGCCGCCGATCACCCGCAGGCCGGACGACCCGTTGCGCGTAGCGGACGACGTCCTCGTGCGCGGAGGACGTCGTCGTCTGGCTCACGCGCATCGTGGTGCCGGGGCGTTGGGCGCCGAACGCCGCGCCGTAGCGGGCGAGGTGCGGCGCGCGCCGCGGCACGCACCGTCATGCCCGCCGAGACGGCGGGGTTCCGGATCTCGCCGCCCACGGGGGTGCCGACGAAGCTGAGCGTCCCGTTGTCACGGGTCGACCGCAGCCCCTCGGGCGCGTCACCCTGGAGCCGCGCCGTGGCGGCCCCGACCCGATCCGTGGTTCCGCCAGGTGGCACGGCCGACTGTGCCGACAGGGCCGACACCTGGATTCCGGCGATGGTCAGTGCCGCCGCCGCGACAGCGGCGAACGCCCTGCGCTGGTGCATGTGCCACTCCCCGTTCGTCCCTCGCGAGCTGGAACGAGGCCCGAGCTGGGCTCTCCGGGGCCTCGCCCCGGCACCCTAGAGCGGACGACGGGGCCGTGCCATCGTCCGAACGGACCATCCTTGCCGCGTGTCGCGAGGAACAGGGAGCGACTCAGACGCCCGCGGCCGCCTTCAGCGCGTCGGCACGGTCGGTGCGCTCCCAGGTGAACTCGGGCAGCTCGCGGCCGAAGTGCCCGTACGCCGCGGTCTTGGCGTAGATCGGGCCGGAGCAGGTCGAGGTCGCGGATGATCGCGGCCGGGCCGCAGGTCGAAGACCTCGAGGACGGCCTTCTGGATCGCCTCGTCGGGGACCGACGCCGGTGCCGAAGGTCTCGACGTAGAAGCCGACCGGCTGGGCCTTGCCGATGGCGTAGGCGACCTGGACCTCGCAGCGGCGGGCCAGCCCGGCGGCGACGACGTTCTTGGCGACCCAGCGCATGGCGTAGGCGGCCGAGCGGTCGACCTTGGACGGGTCCTTGCCGGAGAAGGCGCCGCCACCGTGGCGGGCCATGCCGCCGTAGGTGTCGACGATGATCTTGCGGCCGGTCAGGCCGGCGTCGCCCATCGGGCCGCCGACCTCGAAGCGGCCGGTCGGGTTGACCAGCAGCCGGTAGCCCTCGGAGGGGATGTCGAAGTCGGCGAGCACCGGGTCGACGACGTGCTTCTTGACGTCGGGTCTCGAGGGTGTCGAGCTCGATGTCCTCGGCGTGCTGGGTGGAGAGCACGACCGTGTCGACGCGCACCGGGCCGGTTGTCGTCGTCGTACTCGATGGTGACCTGGGTCTTGCCGTCGGGCCGCAGGTAGGCCGATCGTGCCGTCCTTGCGGACCGCGGAGAGCTGCTCGGCCAGGCGCTGGGCGATCACGATCGGCAGCGGCATCAGCACGTCGGTGTCGTCGCAGGCGTAGCCGAACATCAGGCCCTGGTCGCCGGCGCCCTGCTTGTCCATGGCGTCCACGGAGCCGGTGCGGCTCTCGTGGCCGGTGTCGACGCCCTGGGCGATGTCGGCCGACTGGCCGCCGATGGCGACCATCACGCCGCAGGAGTTGCCGTCGAAGCCCTTGGTCGAGGAGTCGTAGCCGATCTCCAGGATCCGCTCGCGGACCATCTGCTTGATGTCGACGTAGCCGTCGGTGGTGACCTCGCCGGCCACGACCACCAGACCGGTGGTCAGCAGCGTCTCCACGGCCACCCGGCTGTGCGGGTCCTGCGCGAGCATCGCGTCGAGCACCGAGTCGCTGATCTGGTCGGCGATCTTGTCCGGGTGACCCTCGGTCACCGACTCGGAGGTGAAAAGGCGTCCGGCCACGTGATGCTCACTCCTGTGCTCGACAGCTGCTCGCTGGGATCTCGGTCGGACGGAACCCTAGCCTCCGAACGGCGGGCCCGTCAAGGCATCCGGGCCGGACTGACCTGGTCCCAGATCACGTGGGCCAGGGCGCGCTTGGAGCCGGCGGGACGTCGACCACCGCGCCGTCGGCGGCCAGGATGACGGCCTCGTTGTCGGGGCTGCCGAACACCGTGCCGCCGCTGACGTCGTTGACGACCAGCAGGTCGCAGCCCTTGCGGGCCAGCTTGGCCCGGCCCAGCTCGAGCACCGATGCCGTCGGCGTCGCCGGTCTCGGCGGCGAAGCCGACGATCACCGCACCCGGGCGGACCCGGTCGGTGCGAGAGCTCGGCCAGGATGTCGGGGGTCTGCACCAGCTCGAGGGCCGGGGCCCGCCGTCGGCGGCCTTCTTGATCTTGGTGCTCGCTCGCCGTCGACGGGACGGAAGTCGGCCGGGGCGGCGGCCATCACCACCGCGTCCGCGCGGCCGCCGCGGCCGACGACGACGGCGTCGCGCAGGTCGGCGGTGGTCTCGACGCGCACCACCTTGACCCCGGCCGGGTCCGGCAGCGTGACGTTGGCGGCGACCAGCGTCACCTCGGCGCCGCGAGCCGCGGCGGCCCGGGCCAGGGCGTAGCCCTGGCGGCCGGAGGAGCGGTTGCCGAGGAACCGGACCGGGTCGAGGTACTCGCGGGTGCCGCCGGCGCTGACCACGACCGAGCGGCCGGCCAGGTCGCGGCGTGCGCCGATCGCCGCGGTCGAGCACCTCGCGGCGATCGCGAAGATCTCCAGCGGGGTCCGGGAGCCGGCCCTTGCCGGTGTCGGCGCCGGTCAGCCGGCCCTCGGCGGGCTCGATGACCAGCGCGCCGCGCCGGCGCAGCGTCGTCGACGTTGGCCGCGGGTGGCGGCGTGCTGCCACATCTCGGTGTGCATCGCGGGCGCGAACACCACCGGGCAGCGCGCGGTGAGCAGGGTGTTGGTGAGCAGGTCGTCGGCCAGCCCGTGGGCGGCCTTGGCGAGCAGGTCGGCGGTGGCCGGCGCGACCACCACCAGGTCGGCGTGCTGCCCGATGCCGCACGTGCGGCACCTGGTGCACGTCGTCCCAGACCTCGGCGGAGACCGGGCTTGCCCGGACAGCGCGGCCCAGGTGGCGGCGCCGACGAACTCGCAGCGCGGCCGCGGTCGGGACCACGGTCACGTCGTGGCCGGACTCGGTGAGCCGCCGCAGCAGCTCGCAGGCCTTGTACGCCGCGATGCCGCCGGAGACGCCGAGGACGACGCGAGGCCGCGACCCCGTGCCTGGGGTCGCGGCCTCGTCGTCGGTGGTCATCCCGGGAGGTCGGATCAGGCCTTGCCGAAGTCGTCGTCGACGGTGGCGGCCGCGCGGGCCTCCTCCTCGGCGGCGAGCTCGCGGGGTCGATGTCCTCGCAGGTCAGCAGGTCCGCGTTGATCTCGCGCAGCGCGATGGACAGCGGCTTCTCCTGCACGTGGGTCTCGACGAGCGGCCCGACGTACTCGAGCAGACCCTCGCCCAGCTGGGAGTAGTAGGCGTTGATCTGACGGGCCCGCTTGGCGCTGTAGAGGACCAGCTTGTACTTGGAGTCGGTCTTGGTGAGCAGGTCGTCGATCGGGGGGTTGGTGATCCCCTCGGCGGCGATGACGGTTCCAGACACGCGGAAGCCTCGCAGATGTCTAGGGACGGGCCGCGCTTGCTGGACAGCGGTCGGCGACCTCGGAACAGACCAAGGCTACCAACTCCTCCGCAGCAGCGTGAACTTCGCGGTTGACGACCGTCGCGTCGAACTCCTCCTCGGCGGCCAGCTCCCCGCGCGCGGTGTCCAGCCGGCGGGTCCGTTCCTCCTCGGTCTCGGTGCCCCGACCGACCAGGCGACGGACCAGCTCGTCCCACGACGGCGGCGCCAGGAACACGAAGAGCGCCTCGGGCATCCGCGCCCGGACCTGGCGGGCGCCCTGCAGATCGATCTCGAGCAGCGCCGGCCGGCCTTCGGCGAGGGCCTGCTCGACCGGCGCCCGCGGCGTGCCGTAGCGGGCGGCCCGTGCACCACCGCCCACTCCAGCAACTCGTCCTCGGCGACCATCCGGTCGAACTCCTGGTCGGCGACGAACCGGTAGTGCACGCCGTCCACCTCGCCGGGCCGCGGCGGCCGGGTCGTCGCCGACACCGAGATCCAGACCTCCGGGTGGTGGCGACGTACGTCGGCGGCGACGGTGCCCTTGCCGACCGCCGTCGGTCCGCGAGGACGGCGAGTCGGGAGCGGGTCACCTCGGTGCGATCAGTCCTGGGCGTCAGCGTCGCGGTCAGTCGCGGGCGCGAACTCGCGCTCCAGCGCGGCGACCTGGTGCCGCCCAGACCACGCAGCCGGCGGTTCTGGGCGATGCCGAGCCGCTCCATCATCTGGCCGGCCCGGACCTTGCCGAGCCCGGGCATCGCCTGCAGCAGGTCGACCACGCGCATCTGGCCGATCACCTCGTTGCGCTGGCCGTGGTGCAGCACCTCGGCGAGGACGCCCCGGAGTTCTTCAGCCGGTTCTTCACCTCGGCCCGCTCCCTCCGTGACGCGGCCGCCTTGTCGGGGCTGCCTGCCGCTGCTCGGCGCTGAGCGGTGGGAGGGCCACGGGCGAACCCTTTCCAATGGTCGGACGGACCGGGCCAATCTAGTCACCGGAACGACGGGACAGCAACGCGAGGCGGATCGGCACAGTGAGCGGGGCCGATCCTGGGGTCGGCACGACAACCCAGCAGCAGAGCGGGATTCGGCGCGTCGCTGTGAGGGTTGGTTGCGGCCCGGGGGTTGTGAGTGAGGGTTGGTTCGGGTCATCGAGAACAACCCTCACCCACCGCCCCCCGCACCGGACCAACCCTCACCCACCGCTACCCCGCCGTCACCCGAGGAGCGCCCGCAGCTCGTCGTTGGCGCGGCGGGCGGCGGCGCGCATCGCGCCCGCGTCCGGCCCGACGCGGATCAGCTCGCGGGACGAGCTGGGCAGCACGGCGGGCAGGGCCTCGCCGAAGATCCGGGCCAGGTCGGCCGCCGTGCCTCCCTGGGCGCCGTAGCCCGGGCGAGAGCAGCGGGCCGTTGCACGTCGAAGTCCACGCCGGTCTCGCCCATGGTGGCGCCGACCACCGCGCCGAACGTGCCGAGGGGCTCGGCGCCGGCGTTGAGGCCGCGCAGGTGGTCGAGCACGGTGCCGGTCACGGTCGGCCCGCGTCGGTGCGGGCGTGCTGGACCTCGGGCCCTCCTTGTTGGAGGTGAGGGCCAGCACGAACAGCCCGGCGCCGTGCTCCGCGCGGCGTCGACGAACGGGTCCAGCGAGCCGAAGCCGAGGTAGGGGCTGACGGTGATCGCGTCGGCGGCGATCGGGCTGGCGGGGTCGAGGTAGGCGTCGGCGTACGCCTGGATGGTGGAGCCGATGTCGCCCCGCTTGACGTCCAGCAGCACCAGCGCGCCGGCCTCGCGGAGCGTGGCGATCACCCGCTCGAGCACCGCGATGCCCCGGCTGCCGTACCTCTCGAAGAACGCCGACTGCGGCTTGAACACCGCGCACTCGGTCGCCAGCGCCTCGGTGGCGGCCAGGGCGAACCGCTCCAGCCCGGCGACCGAGCGTCCAGACCCCACTCGAGCAGCAGGGCGGGGTGCGGGTCGATGCCGGCGCAGAGCGGGCCACGCTCGCGCATGGCGCGGTGCACACGCGCCCCGAAGGTGGATCCGGACGTCATGGGGTCCCTCCTGATGGCGGGGTGAGCCCGCGGACGATCCGTCGCGGCCAGAGCGGGCCGCCGTAGATGAACCCGGTGTAGACCTGGACCAGCGTGGCGCCGGCGTCCAGGCGCTCGCGGGCGTCCTCGGGCGTCGCGATCCCGCCGACCCCGATCAGGGTCAGCGCGTCGCCGACGGCCTTCGTCAGCAGCCGCAGCACCTCCAGCGGGCGCGGCGGCGACCGGCGGCCCCGACAGGCCTCCCGCGCCGATCCGCCTCGACGACGGCCGGGTCGGTCCGCAGCCCCGCCGCGGACGAGCGTGGTGTTGGTGGCGATCATCCCGTCCAGCCCGACCCGGAGCGCCAGGTCGGCGACGTCGCCGATGTCCTCGTCGCGCGAGGTCGGGGGCGATCTTGACGAGCAGGGGTACGTCGGCCACGCCGGCGCACGCGCCTCGCAGCAGCGGCCGCCAGCCGGTCGCACCGCCTGCAGCGCGCGCAGCCCCGGGGTGTTCGGGAGCTGACGTTGACCACCAGGTAGTCGGCGTGCGGCGCGAGCAGCCGCGCGGACTTGGTGTAGTCCGCCAGCACGGCGGCCTCGTCGTCCTCGGGCACCACCTTGGTCTTGCCGATGTTCACGCCCGAGCACGGGGCCCCGGGGCGCCGCGCCGCCGAGCAGCCCGTCGGGCCAGCCGCGGCGGCGACCGCCTCCGCACCGTCGTTGTTGAAGCCCATCCGGTTGACGATCGCCCGGTCTGCGGTCAGCCGGAACAGCCGCGGCCGGGGGTTGCCGGGCTGGGCCTCGCCGGTGACCGTGCCGACCTCGACGAAGCCGAAGCCGAGCGCCGCCGAGGGCGTCGATGCCGACGGCGTTCTTGTCGAAACCCGCCGCCAGGCCCAGCGGGTGCGGGGAAGTCAGCCCCATCGCCACGACGGGCGCGTCGCCGGTGCGCAGCAGGCGGGTCATCGGGCGGCCGGGCGGCCGGCCCGGATCCCGGCGAACCCCACGCGGTGCGCCCGCTCGGCGTCGACGCGGCTGAGCACGTGGTCGAACAGGGCGTCGTACGACGTCACCGCGCGGTCACCGGGCCCCTCACTGGGCCTGTCATCGGCCAAGCCCGCGCGACCAGTACTGCAGCGAACGGACGCCGATGTCTCCGCGGATGCGGGCCTCGATGCCCTGGACCGCGGCGCCGAGGCCCTGCACGGTGGTGATGCAGGGGATGTCCGCACCCACCGAGGCGGTCCGGATCTCGTAGCCGTCGACGCGCACCGACCCGCCGGCCCCGGAGGAGCCGTGCGGGGTGTTGATGACCAGGTCGATCTCGCCGTCCTGGATCGGCTGGACCGTGGTCTTCTCCCCGTTGGGGCCGGGTCCGTCGAAGTGCTTGCGCACCACCCGGGCCTCGACCCCGTTGCGGCGCAGCATCTCCGCGGTGCCCTGGGTGGCCAGGATCTCGAAGCCGAGGTCGGCCAGCACCTTGACCGGGAAGATCATCGAGCGCTTGTCGCGGTTGGCCATCGACACGAACACCCGGCCGCTGGTCGGCAGCGACCCGAACGCCGCGGTCTGGGCCTTGCTGAACGCGCGCCCGAAGTCGGCGTCGAGGCCCATCACCTCGCCGGTCGAGCGCATCTCGGGGCCGAGCACGGTGTCCACGCTCTTGCCGTCGGGACGGCGGAACCGGTTGAACGGCATCACCGCCTCCTTCACCGCGATCGGGGCGTCGGCCGGCAGCGTGCCGCCGTCACCCTCGGCCGGCAGCAGGCCCTCGTCGCGGAGCGACTTGATCGAGTCGCCGAGCATCACCCGGGCGGCGGCCTTGGCCAGCGGCGTCGCCGTCGCCTTGGACACGAACGGCACCGTCCGCGAGGCCCGCGGGTTGGCCTCCAGCACGTAGAGGGCGTCGGCGGCGAGCGCGAACTGGATGTTGATCAGCCCCAGCACCCCGACGCCCCGGGCGATGGCCTCGGTGGCCTCGCGGATCCGGTCGATCTCGCGGGCACCCAGGGTGATCGGCGGCAGCGCGCACGCCGAGTCGCCGGAGTGGATGCCGGCCTCCTCGATGTGCTCCATCACGCCGCCGAGGAAGAGCTCCTGGCCGTCGAAGATCGCGTCGACGTCGATCTCGACGGCATCGTCGATGAACCGGTCGACCAGCACCGGGTGCTCGGGGCTGATCGCGGTGGCGCGCCCGATGTAGCCCTCGAGCGCCTCGTCGTCGTAGACGATCTCCATGCCGCGACCGCCGAGCACGTACGACGGCCGCACCAGCACGGGGTAGCCGATCTCGGCGGCGATCGAGGAAGCCTCGTCGTACGACGACGCCATGCCGTGCTTGGGCGCCGGGAGGCCGGCCTCGGCCAGCACCCGGCCGAACGCACCCCGCTCCTCGGCGAGGTGGATCGCCTCCGGCGAGGTGCCCACGATCGGCACGCCGGCGTCGTCGAGGCCCTGGGCCAACCCGAGCGGGGTCTGCCCGCCGAGCTGGCAGATCACTCCGGCCAGCGGGCCGGCCTGCCGCTCCGCGTGCACGACCTCGAGCACGTCCTCGAGGGTCAGCGGCTCGAAGTAGAGGCGGTCGGAGGTGTCGTAGTCGGTGGAGACCGTCTCGGGGTTGCAGTTGACCATGACCGTCTCGTAGCCGGCGCCCCCTTGTTCGACCGCGCCGAGCGCCAGCGACGCGTGCACGCACGAGTAGTCGAACTCGATGCCCTGGCCGATCCGGTTGGGCCCGCTGCCCAGGATGATCACGGCCGGCTTGGTGCGGGGGGCGACCTCGGTCTCCTCGTCGTACGTCGAGTAGTGGTACGGCGTGGTGGCGGCGAACTCCGCCGCGCAGGTGTCGACGGTCTTGTAGACCGGCCGGATGCCCAGGGCGTGCCGCACCCCGCGGACCACGTCGTCGCTCATGCCCCGGATCTTGCCGATCTGGAGGTCGGAGAAGCCGTGCCGCTTGGCCAGCCGCAGCAGGCCCGGCGTCAGCTCGGGGGCGGCGGTGACCTGCGGCCGCGACCTCGTTGATCAGCATCAGCTGGTCGACGAACCAGGGGTCGATCGCGGTGGCCTCGAAGACCTCCTCGGGCGTGGCGCCGGCGCGGATCGCGTCCATCACGTCCTTGAGCCGGCCGTCGTGCGGGACCCGGGCCTTCTCGAGCAGCGACTCCTTGTCGAGCTCGACCCACTCCTGGTGCCAGTCGAAGGGCGCGTCCGGGCTCTCCAGGGAGCGCAGCGCCTTCTGCAGCGCCTCGGTGAAGTTGCGGCCGATCGCCATCGCCTCGCCGACCGACTTCATGTGGGTGGTCAGGGTCGGGTCGGCGGCCGGGAACTTCTCGAACGCGAACCGCGGCACCTTCACGACGACGTAGTCCAGGGTCGGCTCGAACGACGCCGGTGTCTGTCTGGGTGATGTCGTTGGGGATCTCGTCGAGCGTGTAGCCGATCGCCACCTTGGCCGCGATCTTGGCGATCGGGAAGCCCGTCGCCTTGGAGGCCAGGGCGCTGGAGCGGGAGACCCGCGGGTTCATCTCGATGACGACCATCCGGCCGTCGCGCGGGTTGACCGCGAACTGGATGTTGCAGCCCCCGGTGTCGACGCCCACGGCGCGGATGATGCCGATCGAGAGGTCGCGCAGGTGCTGGTACTCGCGGTCGGTGAGCGTCATCGCCGGCGCCACCGTGATCGAGTCGCCGGTGTGCACGCCCATCGGGTCGAGGTTCTCGATCGAGCAGACGATCACCACGTTGTCCTTGGTGTCGCGCATGACCTCGAGCTCGTACTCCTTCCAGCCGATGATCGACTCCTCCAGGAGCACCTCGGTGGTCGGGCTCGCGGCCAGGCCGGCGCCGGCGATCCGGCGCAGCCCCTCCTCGTCGTAGGCCATCCCCGAGCCGACGCCGCCCATCGTGAAGCTGGGGCGCACGACCATCGGGTAGCCCAGCTCGCCGGCACCGCCGAGACAGTCCTCGAGCGTGTGGCAGATGACCGACTTCGCGACGGTGCCGCCGAGGTCCTCGACGATCCCCTTGAACGTCTGGCGGTTCTCGCCCCGGTCGATGGCCTCGATGGAGGCGCCGATCAGCTCCACGCCGTACTTCTCCAGCACCCCGCGCTCGTCCAGCGCCACCGCGCAGTTCAGGGCGGTCTGGCCGCCGAGGGTGGCCAGCAGCGCGTCGGGACGCTCCTTGGCGATCACCTGCTCGACGAACTCGGGCGTGATCGGCTCGACGTACGTCGCGTCGGCGAACTCCGGGTCGGTCATGATCGTCGCCGGGTTGCTGTTGACCAGCATGACCCGGATGCCCTCGTCCCGCAGCACCCGGCACGCCTGGGTCCCGGAGTAGTCGAACTCGCACGCCTGCCCGATCACGATCGGCCCGGAGCCGATGACCAGGACGCTCTGGATGTCGGTGCGCTTCGGCATCAGAGGGCCTCTCCGGAGGCGCCGGTCGAGGAAGGCGCGCTAGCGCCTGTCACGAGACCATCGTCCGCTTCCGCTGGTTTCGTGACGGTTGCCAGCGCAACCTCCTCAACCAGCGGGGTTGCACCCATCAGATCGCACGAACCGGTCGAACAGGTACGCCGCGTCGTGCGGGCCGGCGGCCGCCTCCGGGTGGTACTGGACCGAGAAGGCCCTCAGCTCACCGGAGTCCGACCGCAGCTCGAGGCCCTCGACCACGTCGTCGTTGAGGCAGACGTGCGAGACGGTGGCGACGCCGTACGGCGTCAGGGTCGAGCCGTCGCGCGGGGCGTCGACGGCGAAGCCGTGGTTGTGCGCGGTGACCTCGACCTTGCCCGTGGTGCGGTCCATCACCGGCTGGTTGATGCCGCGGTGGCCGTAGACGAGCTTGTAGGTGCCGAACCCGAGCGCCCGCCCGAAGAGCTGGTTGCCGAAGCAGATGCCGAAGTAGGGCAGGCCCCGCTCCAGCGCCGCTTGCAACAGCTCGACCTGGCCGGTCGTGGCCGCCGGGTCGCCGGGGCCGTTGGAGAAGAACAACCCGTCGGGCGTCACCGCGAGGACGTCGTCGAGGGTGGCCGTGGCGGGCAGCACGTGCACCTCGATGCCGCGCTCGCTCATCATCCGCGGGGTGTTCGCCTTGATGCCGAGGTCGAGGGCCGCGACGGTGAACCGCTTCTCCCCCACGGCCGGCACGACGTACGGCTCCCTCGTGCTGACCTCGGAGGACAGGTTGGCGCCGGCCATCTCGGCGGAGCCGCGCACCCGCTCGAGCAGCGCCTCGGGCGAGCTCTCGGTCGAGGAGATGCCCACCCGCATCGCCCCGCGCTCGCGCAGGTGGCGGGTCAGCGCCCGGGTGTCGATGCCGCTGATGCCGACCACCCCCTGGTCGCGGAGCGCGTCGTCGAGCGAGCGGCGCGACCGCCACGAGGACGGCCGTCGGGCCGGGTCGCGGACGACGTAGCCGGCCACCCAGATCCGCGAGGACTCCGGATCCTCGTCGTTCATGCCGGTGTTGCCGACGTGCGGGGCGGTCATCACGACGACCTGCCGGTGGTACGACGGGTCGGTGAGCGTCTCCTGGTAGCCGCTCATGCCGGTCGCGAACACGGCTTCGCCGAAGGTCTCGCCCGGGGCGCCGTAGGAGTCGCCGTGGAAGGTGCGGCCGTCCTCGAGGACGAGCAGTGCCGACGATGGGGCGGATGGGGCGGGAGCAGGCACGAGTGCCGGACCTCCTTCTCCGCCTCACGGGACGGATCGTTAAAGGATGTCGCCCGGATGATGTCGCCGGGATTCGCGGGCGACCTTACCAGCGGCGCGGGGCACTAATGTCGCGCCATGGACGACGCGGGACGCGTGGTGTCGCGGGCCGGCGAGCTGGCGGCCGGCTTCCTCGGCGGGCTGGAGGCGCGGCCGGTGTGGCCCCGCGCGACGTACGACGAGATGCTCGCGGCCCTCGGTGGGCCGCTGCCGACCGCGGGCGAGGACCCGGTCGCCGTGCTCGACCGGCTGGCCGCCACGGCGGACCCCGGGCTGTCGGGGACGGCCGGGCCGCGGTTCTTCGGCTTCGTGATCGGCGGCACGCTGCCGGCCGCGCTGGGGGCCGACCTGCTGACCAGCGTCTGGGACCAGAACGCCGGGATCAACGCCCTGACACCGGCCGCCGCCGCGGCGGAGGTCGTCGCCGGCGGCTGGATCGTCGAGGCGCTGGGGCTGCCTGCGGGCACGTCGGTCGGGTTCGTCACCGGCGGGATGATGGCCAACTACTCGTGCCTGTCCGCCGCCCGGCACGCGGTGCTGGCCCGGCACGGGTGGGACGTCGCCGCCCAGGGGCTGTTCGACGCGCCGCGGGTGCGGGTGGTCGTCGGCCGGCACCGGCACGACACCATCGACCGGGCCGTCCGCTACCTCGGGCTCGGCACCGACGCGGTCGTCCCGGTCGACACCGACGACCAGGGCCGGATCTCGGTGAGCGGCCTGGAGGCCTGCCTCGAGGGCGGCGAGGGACCGACGATCGTCTGCCTGGGGGCGGGCGAGGTGCACACCGGGGCCTTCGACGACCTCGCCGCCGCGGTGCCGCTCGCCCGGAGGTACGACGCGTGGGTGCACGTCGACGGCGCCTTCGGGCTGTGGGCGGCCGCCAGCCCGACGTACCGGCACCTCACCGACGGCATGGCCGACGCCGACTCCTGGGCCACCGACGCCCACAAGACCCTCAACGTCCCCTACGACTCGGGGCTCGCGCTGGTGCGCGACCCGGCCGCGCCGCCGGCCGGGTTCGGCGTCGAGGCGGACTACCTGATCGGCGCCGCCGGGGACCCGATGGAGCGGACTCCGGAGTTCTCCCGGCGGGCCCGCGGCTTCCCGGTCTGGGCGGCGCTGCGCGGGCTGGGCACGTCCGGCCTGACCGACCTCGTGGACCGGCTGTGCCGGCACGCCGCCCGGCTCGCCGAGGGCTTCGCCGCCGATCGACGGCGTGGAGGTCGTCAACGACGTGGTGTTCACCCAGGTGATGTTCCGGCTGTCCACCGACGAGCGCACGGCCGAGCTCGGCCGCCGCCTGCTCGCCGACGGTACGTGCGTGGTGACACCCGCCGTCTGGGACGGTCGCGCCGTCCAGCGCTGCGCCGTCTCCAACTGGTCCACCTCCGACGCCGACGTCGACCTCACCGTGGCCGCCGTACGCCGGGTGGTCGCCGGGCTCGCCGCTGGTTGAGGAGGGACGAAGTCCCGTCACGAAACCCGGGGAGCCGGATCCGGTCCTGTCACCGGGTTTCGAGACGGTCGCTGCGCGACCTCCTCAACCAGCGTGCGCCGACGGCAGCCCCACCAGGCGGGCGCTCGCCTCGCGGAGCTGGGCGCCGAGCTCGTCGTCCAGGGCGAGGGCGGAGGGGTCGACGGGCCGGAACCGGTCGAAGTACCGGCCGGTGACCCCCTCGACGTCGGGCGACACGGCCAGGTAGGTGAGCGCCGCGCCTCCCTCGGCGGGCGAGAGCATCCGCCGCTTGGCGACGGCGAGGAACGGCCGCGCGTACCACGGGGCACCCGACCAGA
This sequence comes from uncultured Actinomycetota bacterium, assembly GCA_963774575.1. Lineage (GTDB taxonomy): Bacteria > Actinomycetota > Actinomycetes > Propionibacteriales > Nocardioidaceae > Nocardioides. The sequence continues at coordinate 106,801 of CAVZFO010000019.1, forward strand.
TCTCGGTCGCGACGCTGCCCGGGTGCACGGCGTTGACGGTCACGCCGGTGCCGGCGAGCTCGGCCGCCAGCGACCGTGCGTAGAGCACGTTGGCGAGCTTGGAGCGGGAGTAGGCCCGCATCACCGAGTAGCCGCTCGTGAACCCCACGTCGTCGAGGTCCAGGGTGCCGTTGTAGTGCCCCACCGAGGAGGTGATCACCACCCGGGCGGGCGCCGAGCACGCCAGCCGTTCCTTCAGCATCTCGACCAGCAGGAAGCCCGCGAGGTGGTTGACCTCGAACGTCGCCTCCAGGCCGTCGGCGGTGACCGTACGCCGGGCGTAGACCGTCCCCGCGTTGCTGATCAGCCCGTCGATCTGGGCGTACCGCTCCAGCAGGTCGCGCCCCAGCGAGCGGACCGAGTCCAGCGAGGAGAAGTCCGCGCTGTGGGTGTCCACGCGGGCCGCGCCCGCGCGTCGTACGGCGTCCTCGGCGGCCTCCAGGCGTTCGGGGTTGCGGCCCACGAGCACCAGGTGGTGCCCGTCGGCCGCGAGCTGGAGCGAGGACTCCAACCCGATGCCTGCCGAGGCGCCGGTGACGACGATCGTCAGCACCGGTGCGCTCACCGTGTCATCGCCGGTCTCATCCCCGGATCAGAAGGTGATGCCCCGGGCGGCGAACCTGGCCTTCACCAGGTCGGCGGCGGCCTGCCCGTCCCGGGCCAGCGCCGTCTCGTACGTCGTCTTCGCGGCCGCCGAGAACGACGTGTCCACCGCGAAACCGAACTGCGCGTCGATCAGGGTGGTGTCCCAGGCCCGCGTGGTCTTGCCCAGGCCGACGTAGCCGAGCCGGATCTCCCACAGCGCCTGCGACCAGATCTGGCCGTCGGCGTGCACCTCGTGCTGGCGGGTGGCGACGGTCATGTTGGTGTGGAAGCTGCGGATGCAGTGCGGCGCGTCGGTGTAGGACACCGAGTCCCAGTCCATCGGGCACGACGGGTCGGCCGCGACCGGCCAGCCGAACTGCGCGGCAGCGTCCAGGCCGACCGTCACGCCGAAGTAGTCGCCGAACGCCTCGCCGATCGAGCCGGCGTCCAGGCTCTGCCCGAACCCGGGCACCTGCGACTGGTGCACCGCGTGGCCGTACTCGTGCACGATGACCTCGGCGTCCTCGGCGTCGTCGACCCCGCCCTTGCCGAGCCGGATCCGGTAGGGCTTGTCGGTCTCGTAGCTGTTGTCGCCGCCGAACTGTCCGACCTTCACGTGGAAGGGCTCGTGCACGATGCCGGGCAGGGTGCTCCCGAAGCCGAGCGACTGCAGGTAGGTCTGGGCGCGGTCGATCCAGAAGTAGCCCATCACCTGCTCGAACTGGTCCTGGTCGCGGGTGTAGAAGTACTGACCCTTCGACGAGTACGCCGGCGTGCCGGTCGAGGACTCGACGTAGGCCCACGTGCCGCGCAGGTAGCCCGAACCGTCCAGGTTGAGCAGCGGCACCGTCGCGTACGCCGACGCCGGCACCGCGGACTTCGCGTCCTTGTCGTCGGTGAGCGTCTGGTCGTTGCTCGACTGGACGGGGTTCACCATGAACACCGAGGCCTGGGCCGTGGCGCTGCCGGTCGGCGGCTTGGCGGTGGAGGCGGGTGCCCAGGCGGTGAAGGAGGCCAGGGTGCCGGCGGCGGTGGCCGCGACGGCGACGAGGGCCATGGAGGTGCGGATCGTGCTGCGGGTCGTCACAGGGATTCTCACGGCCGCCAACCTAACCCGAAGGACTTGCGCAGATCGAGCCCCGAGCCGCAAAGTTTTCCCCGGCGGGCCTAGGGCGTGTCTCTCAACTCTCGGCCGTCGCGAGCGTCGCATCCACGGGATGCGGAGCACGTCCGGGGTCCCCGCGAAAGTGTGAGCGGGAGGAGCGAAGCGGGGGACGCGAACGGTTTCGTGGGGTGGGCGCTTGGCGCCGGAGCGACGTCGCTGTAGGCCCATCTACGAGCGACGGCAACGCAGCGGAGCGCCCGTGGGGCGACGCGCAGCAGGCCATGGAGTTGAGAGACACGCCCTAGTACGCGCGCTTGCTGCGCAGCCGCCAGGGCCGTCCGTCCGGGTCCTGGAGCAGCCGGAGCGGGACCCTGGCCCAGACCCGGGTGGGGCGCGGCAGGTCCGGGACGTCGAGGCGCCGCAGGTGGCCGGGCGGTCGCGGTCCCACGCGGCCGCCGGCGTGCCATGCCTCCAGGGCGTCGGCACAGGCGGCGTACGCGGCGACCATGTCCTCGGGCTCGACGCAGTCGGGCACGACCGTCCGGAGGTCGGTGCCCTCCTCCAGCCCATCCAGGCGGCCCAGGTGCTCCGCGGCCAGCCGCAGGCGCAGGGCCTGGGCGTAGGGGCTCCGGTCGCCGTCGGCCCGGTCCACCACGGCGGCCGTGAGCTCGGAGTCGTGGGTCCAGGAGCGCCGGTTGAAGTTGTCCGAGCCGGTCGTGGCCCAGACGTCGTCCATCACGCAGAGCTTCGCGTGCACGTACACGGGCGTGCCCTGCTCGTTCTCCAGCCCGTACGCCGCCACCCGCCCGGGCGCGGCCTCCATCAGGTCGCGGATGGCCCGCTGCCGGCCGAGCAGCTGGGGAGTGCGGGAGCTGCCCTCCAGGTCCGGGTACAGCGGGAGCACGCACATCAGGTGGAGCCCGGTGTGCTCGACCAGCGAGTCGAGGAAGGTGGAGGCGATCTCGTTGCCCCAGAAGTACTGGTCCTCGACGTAGATGAGCCGACGTGCCCGCTTCGCGGCCTTGGAGTAGCCGAGGGCCACGCTGCGCTCGCCCCCCGGTGCGAACGGGTAGTCGCGCGCCTGGCGGAGGTTCGGATAGGTCCGCAGCACCTGGACGACCTGGGTCCCGCCCTCGACGGGCGGCGGGGGCGACTGCTGGGGCGGGAGCGGATCGGGGGTGCGGTCGAGGCGACGGAGCTTGTCGGCGATCCAGTACCCCGGGTGGCGGCTGAGCGGGGACGGGTCCTCCCACCGCTCCCGGAAGGTGGTCTCGACGTCGTGGACGGCCGGTCCGGTGATGGCCACCATCGCGTCGTGCCACGGTGGACGGTCGCCGTACTCCTCGCTGAGCGGCTGGGACTGCGGGTCGCCCAGGTGCCGGTGGTCGTCGCGCCGGGAGTGGGCGAGGTCGATGCCGCCGACGAACGCGATGTCGCGCGCGGGGTCGTCGCGGTGCCGGATCACCACGAACTTCTGGTGGTGCGACCCGCCGTTGCGCACCCGCATGTCGAGCAGGGCCTCGGCGCCGCGGTCCTGGAGCTGCTCGCCGAGGGTGCGGTTCGCGCGGGCGAAGAAGCCGAGCTTGTCCCAGTGGGAGCGCCAGATCAGGCCACGCACGTCCACCCCGCGCTCGTCGGCCCGGCCCAGGACCTCCACCACCGCGCTGTCGGGGTCGCCGGCGACCAACAGCTCGTCGGCGTCGCCCTGCCAGTCGGTGAACAGCACCAGGTCCCCCGGTCGGGTGGCCTCCAGCCGCTCGTGCAGCTCCCGGAAGTAGTTGCTGCCGTCGATGAGCGGGCGCACGTGGTTGCCCTCGGACCACGCGCCACCCTTGTCGAGCCGGGTCGCGTCGTTGTCGCGTTCCTCGTGCGTCAGCAGCCAGTCGGTGACGTCGTCCACGTCTCGCGACGTTAGCGCTCTCAGGCCAGGGCACGTACGGCGCCCGCCCACCGCCGCCGTAGCCAGCGGTCGTGCGAGGCGACGACCACGGCGCCGGGGCTGCGGCCCAGCGCCTCCTCGATCTCGCCGGCGAGCGCCGGCGAGAGGTGGTTGGTGGGTTCGTCCAGCAGCATCAGGTCGGGTCCCTGGGCGACCGCGACCGCGAGGCCGAGCCGGCGCCGCTGGCCCACCGACAGCAGGCCCACCGGCCGGTGCTGGTCGCGTGGGTGCACCAGCCCCAGGTCGCGGAGCGCGGGCGGGTCCGTCAGGCCGGCCACGGCATCCGCGTAGACGGCCGCGGCCGACCGGCGCGGGTCCGGGAACGACACGTCCTGGGCGAGCTCCGCGACCCGGCCACCCACCGAGACCGACCCGGAGCGTCGGCACGAGCCGGCCGGCGAGCACGCCCAGCAGGGTCGACTTGCCCGAGCCGTTCGCGCCGGTCACCAGCAGGTGCTCCCCCGCGTCCACGTCGAGCCGGTCGAGGGTGAGGCGACCCTCGACCACGAGGTCGCGGACCTGCACGAGCCGGCCCCCGCCGGACACCCCGGCCAGGGGCGCGTCGAACGTCAGCGGCCGGGGCGGCTTGCGCACCTGGTCGCCCTCGGCGACGTCGAGCCGGCGCTGGGCGTCCTTCTTGCGCCGGGCCAGCGCACCCTCCACCTTGCCGCCCTTGAACTTGTAGATGTACTTGTCGTTGTCCGTGGGACCCCGGTTGTGCGCGATCTGCGCGGTGCCGATCCGGGTGGCGGCCCGCAGCCGGTCCAGCTCCTCCTGCTGGGCGGCGTACGTCTCCTCCCAGCGCCGCCGGGCGTCCTCGCGCGCCGCCACGTAGTCGCTCCAGCCGCCGCCGAACCTCCGGCCGCCCCGCCCGTCGGTGCCGAACGCCGTCGGGTCGAGGTCCACCAGGTCCGTGCAGACGTCGTCGAGCAGCACCCTGTCGTGGCTGGCGAGCAGGACGACGCCGGGCAGGTCGAGCAGGAACCTGGCCAGGATGTCGATCGCGTCGTCGTCGAGGTGGTTGGTGGGCTCGTCGAGGAGGAGGCAGGCGGGCCGGGTGGTCATCACCGTGGCCAGGGCCAGGCGGGTGCGCTCGCCCCCGGACAGCGTGCCGATCCGTCGGTCGGGGTCGAGCCGACCCAGGCCGAGCTCCTGCGCGGCCACCTCGGCGCGCCGATCGGCGTCCCAGGCGTCGTGGTCGACGGCGTGGTCGAGGGCGGCGGCATACGCCGCGCGGCCGGCCTCGTCGTGCAGGTCGCCGGCGAGCTCCTCGACGCGCCGCACCGCCTCGCGCAGCGGCCCCAGGGTCGCGGCCAGCACCTCGCCGATCGTGCGGTCGTCACGGAACGGCGGCTCCTGGCCGAGCAGCACCAGGTCGGCAGGCCCCGTCGGCGCCTCGATGACACCGGCGACCGTGCTGGACGTGGGCAGCCGCCGGGCGATCGCACGGAGCAGCGTGGACTTGCCCGCACCGTTCTCGCCGACCAGCCCGATCCGGCGCCCCGGCTGGGCGACCAGGTCGACCCCGTCCAGCACGGTGCGGTCGCGGAAGCGGACGGAGAGGTCGCGGACGACGACGGGTTGCAGGGCAGTCATGGGGGAGTCCTGACGGTGGTGCGGGACTCGCCGGGCCCCCCGATGGGGTGCTGGCCGCGGGCGCGAGTCAGGTCAGGCAGAGATCCACATGATGCATCCAGGTTAGCGGAGGTCCCCTGCGCTCCTCCAGGTGGTTTCGAGGCTCGCAAGCTCGCACCTCAACCACCGATCGTTCGGTGGTCGAGGTGCGAGGAGCGCTGGCAAGGAACGCTGGCGACGAGTCTCGAGACCGCCGACCTACTGGAGCTTGCCGTCCAGCACCGTGGGCCTCCCCCGCAGGAACGTCGCGACGACCCGGCCCGGCAGCTCCCGGCCGGCGTACGGCGTGTTGCGCGAGAGCGACGCGGTCTCGGCGGCGTCGACGACGCGGGTGACCCGCGGGTCGTAGAGCACCACGTTGGCGGGCGCGCCGTCCTCCAGGGGCCGGCCGTGGTCGGCCAGCCGGCCGATCCGGGCCGGGGCGAGGGACATCCGGTCGGCGACGCCGGCCCAGTCGAGCAGGCCGGGGTCGACCATCGTCTGCTGGACCACCGAGAGCGCCGTCTCCAGGCCGAGCATGCCGAAGGCCGCGGCCGCCCACTCGCAGTCCTTGTCCTCGTGCGGGTGCGGCGCGTGGTCGGTGGCCACCACGTCGATGGTGCCGTCGGCCAGGCCGGCCCGCACCGCCTCGACGTCGGCCGCCGAGCGCAGCGGCGGGTTGACCTTGAAGACCGGGTCGTAGGTCGCGGCGAGGTCGTCGGTGAGCAGCAGGTGGTGCGGGGTCACCTCGGCGGTGACGTTCCACCCGCGCGACTTGGCCTGTCGGACGATCTCGACCGAACCCGCCGTGGACACGTGGCAGACGTGCAGCCGGGACCCGACGTGGGCCGCGAGCAGGCAGTCGCGGGCGATGATCGCCTCCTCGGCGACGGCGGGCCAGCCGGCCAGCCCGAGGCGGCCGGAGAGCTCGCCCTCGTTCATCTGGGCACCCTCGGTCAGGCGGGGCTCCTGCGCGTGCTGGGCGATCACGCCGTCGAACGCCTTGACGTACTCCAGCGCGCGCCGCATCAGCAACGGGTCGCTGACGCACTTGCCGTCGTCGGAGAACACCCGCACCCGGGCCGCCGAGTCGGCCATCGCGCCGAGCTCGGCGATCCGCTCGCCCCGCCAGCCCGACGGTGACGGCGCCGATCGGGAACACGTCGCAGTAGCCGGCCTCGCGGCCGAGCCGCCAGACCTGCTCGACGACGCCGGCGGTGTCGGCGACCGGCTCGGTGTTGGCCATCGCGTGCACGGCGGTGAAGCCACCCAGCGCGGCGGCGTGGGTGCCGGTCTCGACGGTCTCGGCGTCCTCGCGGCCGGGCTCGCGCAGGTGGGTGTGCAGGTCGACCAGGCCGGGCAGGGCGACCAGCCCGTCGGCGTCGATCACCTCGGCGCCGCCGCAGCGAGCCCTCGTCGTACGACGTGTGCAGCACGCCGTCGCGGACGAGCAGGTCCTGGGCGTCGCCGTCGAGGACGGAGACGTTCTTGATCAGGTAGTCGGTCACAGGTCGGCTCCTTCGGGTTCGACGGCTGGCTGTCGCTCTCGGAGCCCGAGAGCAGCAGGTAGAGCACGGCCATCCGGACGGCGACGCCGTTGGTGACCTGCTCGACGATCACCGAGCCGGTCGCTGTCGGCGACGTCGGCGGTGATCTCCATGCCGCGCACCATCGGGCCGGGGTGCATCACGATCGTGTGGTCCTGGAGGGTCGCCATCCGGCGGCCGTCCAGGCCGTACCTGCGGGAGTACTCCCGCGCGGTCGGGAAGAACCCGCCGTTCATCCGCTCCCGCTGCACCCGCAGCATCATCACCGCGTCGGCCTTGGGGATCACGCCGTCGAGGTCGTAGGACGTCTCGACGCCCCAGGCGTCCACGCCCACGGGCAGCAGCGTCGGCGGCGCCACCAGCGTGACCTCGGCGCCGAGGGTCTGCAGCAGCAGGGCGTTGGAGCGGGCCACCCGGGAGTGCAGCACGTCGCCGACGATGGCGATCCGCTGGCCGTCGAGGGTGCCGCCGTTGCGCGGCCCGAGGTGGCGCCACATGGTGAAGGCGTCGAGCAGCGCCTGGGTGGGGTGCTCGTGGGTGCCGTCGCCGGCGTTGACGACCGAGGACCGGACCCAGCCGGAGTGCGCGAGCCGGTGCGGGGCACCGCTGGCGCCGTGGCGGATCACCACCGCGTCGGCGCCCATCGCCTCGAGCGTGAGCGCGGTGTCCTTGAGCGACTCACCCTTGCTGAGCGAGGAGCCCTTGGCGGAGAAGTTGATGACGTCGGCCGAGAGCCGCTTGGCCGCCGCCTCGAAGGAGATGCGGGTGCGGGTGGAGTCCTCGAAGAAGAGGTTCACCACGGTGCGCCCGCGCAGCGCGGGCAGCTTCTTGATCGGCCGGTCGGCCAGCGAGCGCATCTCGTCCGCCGTGGCCAGCACCTGCTCGGCGTCCTCGCGGGTCAGGTCGGCTGCGGACAGCAGGTGGCGTTTCATCGGCTTCCCTCCCGGGGTGCGGCGGAGTCCAGGATCGTGACGGCGTCGACGCCGTCGATGGCCTCGAGGCTGACCCGCACCCGCTCGGCGAGCGAGGTGGGCAGGTTCTTGCCGACGAAGTCGGCTCGGATCGGCAGCTCGCGGTGGCCGCGGTCCACCAGGACGGCGAGCTGCACGGCCTTCGGCCGGCCGACCTCGGTGAGGGCGTCGAGCGCCGCCCGGATGGTGCGCCCGGAGTAGAGCACGTCGTCGACCAGCACCACGGTCTTGCCGTCGATGCCGCCGGACGGGATGTCGGTGGGCATCAGGGTCCGGGCCGGTTTGAGGCGCAGGTCGTCGCGGTACATGGTCACGTCGATCGAGCCGAACGGCACGGTCACGCCCTCGACCGCGGCCATCCGTTCGGCGATCCGCTCGGCCAGCGGGACCCCCCGCGAGGGGATCCCGAGCAGCACCAGGTCGTCGGCGCCGCGGTTGCGCTCGAGGATCTCGTGGGAGATGCGGGTGAGGGCCCGGCCGATGTCACGGGCGTCGAGGACGGTGCGGGAACCTCGGGTCCCCTGGCCTCGGATGGTGGAGCTGACTGGTTGGCAGGTTGCGCGCACACAGGCGGCTGACCTCCTTCTCCGCCTCACGGGACGGCTCGTTAAAGGATGTCGCTCCGTCTCAGGGACGGATCCGTTCAAGGATGTCGATCGGCGTCACCCTAACAGCGGCGCCCAGGTACCAAGGGATCGGCGCGGGGCGAGTCTGCCTAGGCTGGCTTCGTGGCCCTCCCCCCGTTCCCCGACGACGTCCGCGAGCTCCTCCAGCGGCCCTTGCCCGCGGTCGTGGCGACGCTGCGGTCCGACGGCATGCCGGTGACCGTGGCCACCTGGTACCTCCTGGAGGACGACGGCCGGATCCTCGTCAACATGGACCACAGCAGGGTCCGGGTCGCCCACCTGCGCCGCGACCCCCGCCTCGCGCTCACCGTGCTCGCGGACGACTGGTACACCCACGTCTCGGTCACGGGCAAGGTCGACGCCGTCGTCGAGGACGTCGGGCTGGTCGACATCGACCGGCTGTCCCAGCACTACGCCGGCCGGCCCTACCGCAACCGCACCAGCCAGCGGTTCAGCGCCCGGATCGACGTCGAGCAGTGGCAGGGGTGGGGCGCCACCCGCACCTGACCTCCTCCCGTGGTCGAGGTGCGAGGGCCCCCGGGCGAGGGCCTCCTAGGCTGCGGACATGGCCACCCACACCGGCACCCACGACCACGCCGCGGACCCCCGCAACGACGAGATCCTGATCTGGGTCAACGGGGAGCTGAGGCCTCGGGCGCAGGCGGTGGTGTCGGTGTTCGACTCCGGCTTCGTGCTCGGGGACGGGGTCTGGGAGGGGCTCCGGGTCGCGGGCGGGCACCCGGTGTTCCTCGAACGCCACCTCGACCGCCTGTGGGAGGGCGCCCGGGCGATCATGCTCGACATCGGCATGAGCAGGGACGGGCTGACGGCCGCGGTCTACGACACCATCGCCGCCAACGCGATGACCGACGGCGTGCACATGCGGCTGATGGTGACCCGCGGGGTGAAGTCCACGCCGTACCAGGACCCCCGCGTCACCGTCGGCCCCGCCACGGTCGTGATCATCGCCGAGCACAAGGAGCCGACGCCCGCGACGGTGACCGACGGCATCACCCTGTTCACCACCCACGTCCGGCGGGCCGCGCCGGACACCCTTGACCCCAAGCTCAACGCCCACTCCAAGCTCAACGACATCCAGGCGTGCATCCAGGCCTACACCGCCGGCGCCGACGAGGCGTTGATGCTCGACCCGCACGGGTTCGTCGCGACCTGCAACAGCACCCACTTCTTCTGCGTCGTCGAGCGTGACGGGGAGCCCGAGGTGTGGACCTCCGACGGCCGCTACTGCCTCGCCGGGATCACCCGCGGCAACGTGCTCCGCGTCTGCCGCGACGCCGGCATCACCGCCCGCGAGACGACGTTCAGCCTCACCGACGTCTACTCCGCGACCGAGGCCTTCGTGACGGGCACCTTCGCCGGGGTGGTGCCGGTGCGATACGGTCGACGGACGGACCATCGGCACCGGGGCGCGCGGCCCCGTGGTGGAGCGGCTCCAGGGCCTGTACGCCGACCTGGTCGCGGCCGACGTACGGTCCCGCTCGTGAGCGTGCGGGTGGCCATGTGGTCCGGCCCGCGCAACATCTCCACGGCGATGATGCGGGCCTGGGAGAACCGCCCCGACACGGTCGTCGTCGACGAACCGTTCTACGCCCACTACCTGGCCCGGCTCGACGGCAGCCGCGGCGACCACCCGGCCCGCGAGGAGGTGCTCGCCGCCCAGCCGGTCGGCGCCACCGCCGTCGTGGACGGTCTGCTGGCGCCGTTGCCCGACGGCGCGGACGTCCAGTACGTCAAGCAGATGACCCACCACCTCTTCGACGACGACGACCTGTCGTGGACGGTCGGGACCTACCGCAACGTGCTGCTGATCCGCGGGCCCGAGGAGGTGGTCGCGTCCTACCTCCGCTCGCGCGACACCTGCGAGCCCGAGGACATCGGCCTGCTCCAGCAGGTGCGGCTGCTCGACACGTTGGAGGCGGCGGGCGAGCGGCCACCGATCGTGGACGCCGCTGATTTCCTGAGCGACCCCGAGTCCTACCTGAGATGGCTGTGCGACTGGCTCGGGATCGGGTTCACCGACCGGATGCTGGCGTGGCCCGCGGGGCCGCGCACCAGCGACGGCGTGTGGGCACCGCACTGGTACGACGCCGTGTGGGCGTCGACCGGCTTCGAGCCGTATCGCCCGCGGGTGCCGCACCTGGACACCGTCGGGCGAGTCGGTCGCGGCCGCCTGCCGCCCGGCGTACGAGCGGCTGCACGACGCACGACTGACCCTCTAGCGACAGGACTCGTCACATGATCGACCCGACCCAGGCCTTCCACGGCTTCGCCGTCCCCGACATCGGCGCCGCCCGAGCGTTCTACGCCGACGTGCTCGGCATCGAGGTGGACGAGGAGGGCGGGATGCTGCGGCTGCACGTCGGCGGCGGCACCCCGACGCTCGTCTACCCCAAGCCCGACCACCAGCCCGCCGGCTACACGGTGCTGAACTTCCCGGTGCCCGATGTCGAGGCCGCCGTCGACGACCTGACGGCCAAGGGCGTGCGCTTCGAGCGCTACGAGGGCACGCCCGTCGAGACCGACGCGAAGGGCGTGTTCCGGGGCGGCGGTCCGCTCATCGCGTGGTTCACGGATCCCGCCGGCAACGTCTTCTCGGTGGTCGCCGCGGGCTGAACGGTCGCGCGGGTGCGGTGGTTGCGGCGGGGTGGCGGTGGGTGAGGGTTGGTTGCGGCGGGATGGCGGTCGGGTGAGGGTTGGTTTCGCTCGCGCAGACCAACCCTCACGCACCGCCCACTGCGGCGAACCAACCCTCACGCACCGCCCACTGCAGCGAACCAACCCTCACTCACCGCCCCTCAGGCGAACGGGTTGGGCGTGGCGCCGGGCAGCTGGGCCAGCAGCTCGCGGGCCTGGGCGGCGACCTTGTGCTCGACCAGCACCTCGTACTTGGTGGCGACGACCGAGGTGACCGACGAGAAGTCGCGCTGGCCGCGGGTCGCGGCGTAGCCGACCAGGGCCCAGATGACCCCGAACAGGGCGCCGATCGCCACCGTCGAGAGGATCACGGCGAGCGCCCCCTCGCTGGTGAACAGCGCGAAGATCAGGCCGACGAACAGGCCGAGCCAGATGCCGGAGACCAGGCCGCCGAGGGCGACCCGGCCCGTGGTGAGCCGGCCGGTGATCCGCTCGACGCGCTTGAGGTCGGTGCCGACGATCATGCAGTTCTCGACCGGGAAGTGCTTGTCGGACAGGAAGTCGACCGACTTCTGGGCCGCGGCGTAGTCGTCGTACACGGCGAGGGACTGGGGGAACTGGAGCTTCAGCGGGGAGGACATGCGGGGCAGACCGGAGGACATGCTCATGCCAGAAGTCTGCCAGGGACGGCTACAGGTCGAGCTCCCGCAGGGCGTGCTCCAGGGCCCGGTGGTAGGTCGGGTAGGCGAAGTGCATGGAGACCAGCGTGGTCACCGGGATCTCGGCGTGCACGGCGGCCTCGAGCATCGACAGCATCTCTCCCGCGGTCTCGCCGACGACGCAGCCGCCCACCAGGACGCCGCGGGCGCGGTCGGCGACGAGCTTGACCAGGCCCTCCTCCTTGGCCAGCCAACCCCGGGCGCCGAGGTCCCCCGTGGAGACCGCCACGTCGAGCCCCTGCGTCGCGGGCGGCCCGCTCGCTGAGCCCCACGGAGGCGACCTCCGGCGAGGTGAAGGTGACGCGCGGTACGGCGCGGTAGTCGGCCCACGGGCCCCGCTCCCCGAGTACGTCGCGGACCACGACCGCACCCTGGTACATCGACACGTGCGTGAACGCGCCCTTGCCGGTGATGTCGCCGATCGCCCACAGCCGGTCGCCCGCCCGCATCCGCTCGTCGGTCTCGATGACGGGGAGGTCGTCGGGCAGCCCGACGGTGTCCAGGCCGATGAAGTCGAGGTGGGGTTTCCGGCCGGCCGCCACCAGGAGCTTCTCCGCGGCCACCGTGCGGTCGCCCAGGTCGAGGGTGAAACCGCCGTCGTCGTGGGCCACGGAGGCGATCCGGACACCGGTCAGCACCCGGATGCCCTCGTCCTCGAAGGCCTTCGCCAGCAGCGTCGAGGCCTCGGGCTCCTCGGCGGCCACCAGCCGGTCGGCCATCTCGACGACGGTCACCTCGACGCCGAACCGGGCGAACACCTGCGCCAGCTCGCACCCGATGGCGCCGCCGCCCAGCACGACCAGGGAGGCGGGCAGCTCGGTCAGGGCCACGGCGTCGCGGTTGGTCCAGTACGGCGTGCCCTGCAGGCCGTCGATCGGGGGCGCGGCCGGCGCGGTGCCGGTGTTGAGCACCACACCCTTCCGCGCGACGTACGTGTCGCCGCCGACCTGCACCCGGCCGGGACCGTCCAGGACGCCGCGACCGCGGACGAAGCGGGCGCCGCTGTCCTGGAGTCGCTTGACCGCGACGGTGTCGTCCCAGTCGTCGGTCGCCTCGTCGCGGATCCGCTGCGCCACCGGACCCCAGTCGGGGGTGACCGAGGAGGTGCCGCCGAAGTCGGGCACCCGTCGGGCTGCGGCCAGCGTGCGGGCGGCGGCGATCATCATCTTCGACGGCACGCAGCCGTAGTAGGGGCACTCCCCACCGACGAGCCGGTCCTCGATCCCGACGACGTCCAGCCCGGCCCGGGCCAGCTTGATGGCGACGTGCTCCCCACCGGGGCCGAGCCCGAGGACGACGACGTCGCACTCGACCTCAGGCACCGGTGGGACGACCTCGCTCGGGTCCGCTCACGCTCGCCTCATTGCCGGCTGAGGTGCCGCGCCCGGGCGAAGCAGAACAGGCCGTAGCAGATGAGTCCGGCCGCGATGAGGACCAGCAGCACCTGGCCGAACGGGTAGGTGAGCACCTTGTGCAGCGCCTGGTCCAGGTTGCCGGACTTGCTGGCGTCGTGGGTGATCCCGCCGTACATGACCAGGCCACCGACGATGGCGATGGCGATGCCCTTGCCGATGTAGCCGATCTTGCCGAACATCAGGTAGGCCTTGCCCGCCTGGCCGGACTTGCCCTCGGACGAGAGGTGCTTCGCATAGCTCTCGGTGAAGCCCTTGCGCACGTGGTTGGCGCCGTAGGCGATCACGGCGAGGCCCACGAGCGCGACGATCCACTGACCGGCCGGCCAGCCCATGACGGTCTGGGTCCAGGTGGAGCCGCCGCCGCCGGACTTGTTGGCGCCGATGGCGACGTTGACGGCGGTGATGCCGATGACCGCGTAGATGATGGCCTTGCCGACGGACACGGCGCGGGCCTTCCAGCGGTCGGCGCCCTCGTCCTTGTCCTGGTGGCCGACGAACGCCTCGAGCAGCCGCCACAGCACCAGCAGGAACATGCCGATCGCGATCGCCCAGACGAGCACCTCGCCGTAGGGCTGCTGGGCGACCTCCTGCATGGCGCCCTTGTTGGACGCCTTCTCGCTCCGGTCGCCGAAGGCCAGCTGCAGCGACAGCCACCCCACCAGCAGGTGCACCACGCCGTACGTGACGAGACCGGCCCGGATCGCCCAGTCCATCCACTCGCTGTTGTCGGCCTCCTGGCCCAGCTCTTCGGCGCGGTCGGTCATCTGTCCCATGTCGGCCACGCTAGCGCCGCCGCGGAGGCGGTGGTCCACCCGGAGGGAGGGCCTGGATCAGGCGACGATCCGGTCCTTCTCGCGCATCATCGTGCCGAGCACGCCGTTGACGAACGCGGGCGAGTCGTCGGTGGAGAGCTGCTGCACGAGGGTCACCGCCTGGTCGACGGCGACGGCGTCGGGCACGTCCTCGGACCACAGCAGCTCGAAGACGCCGATCCGCAGTACGTTGCGGTCCACGGCCGGCATCCGGTTGAGGGCCCAGCTCTGGGAGTACTCGGTGAGCAGCTCGTCGATCCGGACCCGGTGCTCGACGACACCGCGGACCAGCAGGGCGGCGTACGGGTTGCTCGGCCCCTCCCCCGCCTCGATCGCGCGGTCCAGCGCGTCCACGGCGTCCTCGCCGCGCATCTCCGATGCGTAGAGGATGTCGAGGGCCTTCTTGCGGGCCCGGGAGCGTGCTGGCACGGGTCAGGGCCTCAGCTGGTGACGCGGCCGAGGTAGGAGGAGTCGCGCGTGTCGACCTTGATCTTCTCCCCCGTGGTGATGAACAGCGGCACGTTGACGGTCGCGCCCGTCTCGACCGTGGCGGGCTTGGTGCCGCCGGTCGAGCGGTCGCCCTGGAGCCCCGGCTCGGTGTAGGTGACCTCGAGCTCGACGGAGGCGGGCAGCTCGATGTAGAGCACCCGGCCGTCGTTGGTGGCCACGATGGCCTCCTGGTTCTCCAGGAGGAAGTTGGAGGCGACGCCCACGATGTCGGGCGTGATCTCGAGCTGGTCGTAGGTGCCGGTGTCCATGAAGACGTACGACGTGCCGTCGTTGTAGAGGTACTGCATGGTGCGCTTGTCGACGTTGGCCACGTCGACCTTGACGTCCGCGTTGAAGGTCTTGTCGACGGTCTTGCCGGACTCGACGTTCTTCAGCTTGGTGCGGACGACCGCACCCCCCTTGCCGGGCTTGTGGTGCTGGAACCAGATGACCTGCCAGAGCTGGCCGTCGAGGTTGAGCACCATGCCGTTCTTGAGGTCGTTGGTCGTCGCCATGCGCGCGGATCTGCCTTCGCTGATCGAGGTCGTGGGTCGGGCCCGTCGATGAGCGTGGGCCGCCGGCCGAGTTTAGTCCGCAGCCGCCTGCGTCTCCTAAAGCGCGGGCGCCGGGGACGGTCCTCGGCGGGGCTCAGCGCTCGAGCGCGCGCAACGCCTCGTGGTAGCCCTCCACGCCCTTCCCGGCCACCACCGCCACGGCGTGCGGGGTCACCACCGAGTGGTGCCGGAACTCCTCGGGCCGCTCCCGCGGGTCGCTCAGGTGCACCTCGACCAGCGGCGCGGTCAGCTGGGCGCACGCGTCGTAGAGGGCCAGCGAGTAGTGCGTCCACGCGCCCGCGTTGAGCACGACGGGGGTGCGCTCGTCGGCGGCCTGGTTGAGCCAGTCGAGCAGGTCGCCCTCGTGGTTGGTCTGCCGGACCTCCACCTCGAAGCCCAGCTCACGCCCCCAGTCCACGCACAGCTCGACGAGCTCGTGGTAGGTGGTCTGGCCGTACACCTCCGGCTGGCGCGAGCCGAGCCGGGCCAGGTTGGGGCCGTTGAGGACCAGGACCTTCACGCGTTGCTCCCTTGCTCGCCGGTCCGATCTCGTCGGTCATCCGTCGGTCATCCGTCGGTCATCACTGTGTACGCCGCTCGCAGCATGTCCTCCGGCGGGTCGGAGAGCACCCGCGGCTCGCCGACGCCGGACAGCACGACGAACCGCAGCCGGCTGCCCCGCGCCTTCTTGTCCACGGCCATCGCCGCGCGCAGCTCCTCGTAGGACGCGCCGTACCACCGGGTGGGCAGGCCCACCCGGCCGAAGGCCGTCCGGTGCCGGTCGGCCGTGGCGTCGTCGAGGACGCCGGCCAGCCGGGCCAGCTCGGCGACGTACACGCTCCCGATGGCGACGGCCTCGCCGTGCCGCACGGAGTAGTCGCTGGCCCGTTCGATCGCGTGCGCCATCGTGTGCCCGTAGTTCAGCACCTCGCGGCCGGGGTGCGCTGCCGGGAGCCCGGAGCCCCCGGTCTCCTTGAGGTCGGCGACCACCACGTCGATCTTGACCCGGATGGCGCGCTCGACCAGCTCCCGCAGGACGGGCGAGCCGGCCGTCAGCTCGGCCGGGTCGGTGCCCTCGACGAGGTCGAGGATGGCCGGGTCGGCGATGAACCCGCACTTGATGACCTCGCCCAGCCCCGCGGTCAGCTCCGCGCGCGGCAGGGTGTCCAGGAACGCCAGGTCGCACAGCACGCCGGCGGGCTCGTGGAAGGCCCCGACGAGGTTCTTGCCCGCCGAGGTGTTGATGCCGGTCTTGCCGCCGACCGCGGCGTCGACCATCCCGAGCAGGCTGGTCGGCAGGTGCACCACGCGGACGCCCCGCAGCCAGGTGGCGGCGACGAAGCCGCCGAGGTCCGTGGTCGACCCGCCGCCCAGGGTGACGACGGCGTCGGAGCGCGTGAAGCCGGCCCGCCCCAGCGACTCCCAGCAGTCGGCGGCGACGGCGGCGGTCTTGGCGTCCTCGCCGCCGGGCACCGGCAGCAGCTGGACGTCGACGTCCGGCAGCGCGCCCCGCACGCGGTGCGCGAGCACGCCGAGCTGGTCGGCGTGCACCAGCGCGATCCGCTCCGGGGCCGTGCCGAGGACGGCCGGGAGCCGGTCCAGGAGGTCGCGGCCGACCACGACGTCGTACGGCGAGGCGCCGCCGACGTGCAGCGTGGTGGCGGGCGTCGCGGCAGGTGTCGCGGCAGGTGTCATGGCGTGGTCACCCGTCGGGAGACCTCGTCCGCGACCTCCTCGGGCGTGCGGCCGTCGGTGTCGACCGTCTCGCTCGCCACCGCCTCGTAGATCGGGGTGCGCTCGTCGAGCAGCGCCTTGATCCGACCCGGACGTTGCCGAGGAGCAGCGGGCGCGAGGTGCCGAGGCCGACCCGCTTGACCGCCTCGGAGAGGCCGACCCGCAGGAACACCACGCGGTGCCCCGCGAGCAGCGCCCGGGTGCCCTCGTCGAGGACGGCACCGCCGCCGAGGGACAGCACGCCGTCGTGCTCGGCCAGGGCCGCCGCCACGGCCTCGCGCTCCAGGGCGCGGAAGTAGTCCTCGCCGGAGTCCACGAAGATGTCGGAGACCTCCCGGCCCTCGCGCGCGACCACGTCGGCGTCGGTGTCCCGGGCGGTGGTTCCCCAGGCGCGGGCCAGCAGGGTCGCCACCGTCGTCTTGCCGGCGCCCATCGGGCCGACGAGCACGACCCTCGGGACTCACCTGAACCTCAGCGTGTCCAGGTAGCTCTCGGCGTTGCGCCGGGTCTCGCCCACCGAGTCGCCGCCGAACTTCTCCAGCACCGCGTCGGCGAGCACCAGGGCCACCATCGCCTCCGCGACGATGCCGGCGGCGGGTACGGCGCAGACGTCCGAGCGCTGGTGGTGGGCGACCGCCTCCTCGCCGGTGGCCACGTCGACGGTGCGCAGGGCGCGGGGCACGGTGGCGATCGGCTTCATCGCCGCGCGGACGCGCAGCACCTCGCCGGTGGTCATCCCGCCCTCGGTGCCGCCGGAGCGGCCGACTGGTGCGCCGGATGCCGTCGGCGGTCGGGCACGATCTCGTCGTGGGCCCGGCGACCCGGCGTGGCGGCCAGGTCGAAGCCGTCGCCCACCTCGACGCCCTTGATCGCCTGGATGCCCATCAGCGCGCCCGCGAGGCGGGCGTCGATGCGCCGGTCCCAGTGCACGTGCGAGCCGAGACCGGGCGGGAGTCCGTGGACCACGACCTCGACGACGCCACCGAGGGTGTCGCCGTCGCTTGTGGGCCTGGTCGATGGCCGCGACCATCTTCTCGCTCGCGTCGGGGTCCAGGCAGCGCACCGGGTCGTCGTCGAGGCGCGCGTACGTCGTCGGCGGTCGGCACCAGGCCGGCCGGGGCCGGTACGCCGCCGAGCTCGACCACGTGGGAGACCAGCGGTCGCTCCGACGGCCTGCTGGAGGAACGCGGTGGCCACCCGGCCCAGGGCGACGCGGGCGGCGGTCTCGCGGGCACTGGCCCGCTCGAGGACGGGCCGCGCCTCGTCGAAGGCGTACTTCTGCATGCCCACGAGGTCGGCGTGCCCGGGGCGCGGCCGGGTGAGGGCGGCGTTGCGGGCCAGTGCCTCGAGCACGACCGGGTCGACCGGGTCGGGCGACATCACCTGGTCCCACTTGGGCCACTCGGTGTTGCCGATCTCGACGGCGACCGGGCCGCCCATCGTCTCGCCGTGCCGGACCCCGCCCACGAACCGGACGTCGTCCTGCTCGAACTTCATCCGGGCGCCGCGGCCGTGGCCGAGCCGGCGCCGGGCCAGCGCGTCCTGCAGGTCGTCGGTGGTGATCCGGACGTGCGCCGGCAGCCCCTCGAGGATGGCGACCAGGAGCGGGCCGTGGGACTCGCCCGCGGTGAGCCAGCGCAGCATGCCGTCAGTCTTTCACGCGGCTGCGAGGCCGCCGGGCACGCGTCACCCGCTGGCGAGAGCGGTGATCCACGCGCTGGCCAGCAGCCCGATGACCGCTCCGACGAGCATGAACGGCCCGAACGGCACGCCCTTGCGGTCGACGATCTTCAGCATCGAGAGCACCGCGCCGAGCGAGTCCGCCGAGCGAGGAAGCCGGCGTACACGCCCGACCACGAGCTCGGCGGTCCCGACGTAGCCGAGCGCGATCCCGACGATCCCGGAGAGCCGGACGTCGCCGTAGCCCAGCCCGCGGGGGTAGAGGAACCAGAGCACGAAGTAGAGCAGTCCGGCCGCCGCCCAGCCGATGGCGGCGCGGACCAGGTCCTGCCAGTCCTGGGTGATGAGCGGTGGCGACCAGGACGAGCAGCACGACCACGACGTAGGTGCGGGTGACCAGCCAGGTCGGCAGCAGCCGGGTGCGCCAGTCGATGACCGCCAGCGCCACGCCGAGGGGGACCAGCGGCAGCCAGACCAGCAGCGCCCAGTCCCAGCCCAGGGCCAGCCCGATGCCGGCGCCGGCCAGGGCGGCCGCGAGCACCGACTTCCACAGCAGGCCCGGGCGGTCGGCGATGGCGAAGTACGTCTCCTTGGGGACCTCTTCCTCCTGCACCCCGCCCTCGAAGCGCGGCTGCGCACGGTCGGTGTCCCGTTCGGCCGCGGGCTGGACCGCCGCGTCGGAGGCGTGCGCATCCCCCGGTTCCCCGGACTCGCCGAGAGGCCGGAGCCGCCGCGCTCGACGGCGTCGTCGGGCTCCTCGGGCTCCGGTTCGGGCACCCGCTCGATGATCCGCGGCACCAGCAGGCCCGCCGCGGCGCACAGCACGGCCCCGAACACCGCCGTGTCGAGGTGGGCCGCCCAGTCCATGGCCCCGGACCCTAGCGACGATCGTGCCGTGGGGTGGTGGTTTCGAGGCTCGGGCCCGGGAGGCCCTCGCACCGGACATGCCACCGACGCGTGGCTCAGGCGGGCAGGGCGGCGCGCATCGCGCTCAGCGAGGGCGTCGTCGGCCGGGGTGCCCCGTGAACCGGGCGAGACTGGAGCGCCGCCTGGTGGACCAACAGGTCCAGGCCGGTCACCAGGACCCGGCCGTCACCGGAGGTCCCCGGGGTGAGCAGCGGGCGCAGCACCGACGCCGCCAGCGGGGTCGGCCACGGGTGGTAGACCACCTCGAACACGACCGGCACGCTCGGCACACCGCTCCACGACGTCGGCGGTCTGGGCCGCGGCGGGGATCGTGGAGACCACGATCTCCCCGATCACCCCGGACTCGTGCAGCGGCTCCACCTCGACCGACGGCGCCGACGGGTGCCGCGCGATCGCGGCGACGGCGTCCGCCGCACGGCCCGGGTCGCGGACCAGGAGCCGGACGACGCGGGCCCCGAGGTCGGCCAGGGCGAGACCCGTGGAGGCCGCCGTGGCCCCCCACCCAGGACGGTCGCGGCGGTCACCGGGCCGTCCCACCGCTCGCGTACCGCCGCGCACCGCGCCCGGCACGTCGGTGTTGTCGGCCTGCCAACCACCGTCCGTCGCGGACCAGCGTGTTGGCGACCCCGGCCAGGGCCACGGTGGCGGTCACCGAGTCGGCCCGGTCGGCGGCCTCCCGCTTGAGCGGCGCGGTCACCGACAGCCCGCGCCACGACGCGTCGAGGCCGTCGACGAACCCCGCCAGCCCGCCGGCCGGCACCCGGTGCGCGTCGTACTCCCAGTCGAGCCCGCACGCGACGTACCCCGCCCGGTGCAGCACCGGGGACAGCGAGTGGGCGATCGGGTCGCCCAGCACGCCGCACTGCATCGAGGGCCGCGTCAGCACCGGTCGGACTGGGTCGCGCAGTAGCTGCTCGTACTCGGCCTTGAACGTCAGGAACTCGTCGTAGCTGTCGGTGAACTTGGTCTCGCCGGTCGCCAGGTTCATGGTCACGTAGAAGAACCACGGCCCGTCCGCCGGGTTGCAGCGCCGCCTGGATCGCGTCGTCGCCGGGCGCCTCGATCGGCGTCGGCGGGAGCCCCTTGTGCGTGTAGAGGTTGTACGGCGAGTCGGCGACCGAGCGCCTTGTCCGCGTCGGTGATCACCGTCGAGCCGCGTGCGGCCGAGCGCGTAGTTCACGGCTGGCGTCGATCTGCAGGAAGCCGGCCGCCGGGTTCGGGTCGATCTCGAGCCGGTTGTAGATGACGCGGGCGATCTTGGCGCGGTAGTCGCCGCGACCCTCGGCCTCGACCAGGCTGGCGATCGTCATGATCTCGGTCGGGCGTGTAGCCCATCGCGGCCGCCTTGGCCTCCAGGCCCGCGTCGTCGGCGGCCTGCCGCCAGCGGTCGACCATCTTCGTGAGCATGTCGACGGGCTTGTCCTTGGGCCCGAAGTCGTAGGTCGACGGGAAGAGGTAGCCCTCCGGCGTTGCCGTTCGCGTAGTCGGGCAGCCCGATCTTCGCCGGGTCCGCCAGCGCCTTCTCGAACGCCTTGACGCGGGTAGTCGGTCGCCTTGGCGAGCTTGGCGACGATCGTCGACGACCCGCTGGCCCTCGGGGATGGTCACGGTGTTCTTGATGATGTTGGCCGGGTTGCTGAGGATGTCGAAGGCGTCGGCGGCGCGTCATCTCCTTCTTCAGCTGGTAGTACCCGACCTGGATGTTGGAGCTCGCCGTTGGCCGCCTCGATGAAGGCGTCGACGGACTGCACGACGCCCTTGGCCTTGAGGTTGCGGCCGATCTCGCCGACGGTGTCGCCCTACTTGACCTGGAAGACGACCTTGCCCTGTGCCGGGGCCGGGGTAGTCCGGCGGCCGTGGAGAACTGGTCACGGATGAACTCCGCGCCCTTGGTGACCGCGACGTAGGCGCCGCCGGCGATCAGGGCCAGCGCGACCAGGGCCGCCAGGCACCCGGGGATGCTGCGTCCGCGGCGCTTGCGTCGACCCCCGACCGGCGGGTAGTCCTCGGCACCGGGGTCGTCGCCGGGGTCGTCGAACTCGGTGTCCTGCGGGTGGTCCGGGTCGTCGAGGCTGTACCTCGCGTCGCGGTCACTCATCGGTCTCCTCCGGGCACTTCGGGTGCTCCGTCGGTCACGTCACGATCACCTCTCCGGGAGGTGTCCCCGTGGCCCGCTCGGTGTCCAGCGCATGCTGCAGGATCACCACCGCCGCGGCCTGGTCGACCACGGCACGCCGCGCCTGCCCCTTCACCCCCCGGTCGCGCAGCATAGCCTCCGCGGAAACCGTGGTCAGCCGCTCGTCGACCAGGCGCACCGGCAGCGGCGCTGAGCGCGCGGGCCAGGCGAGGCCGCCCAGGCGCGGGTCTTCGCGGCCGCCGGACCCTCCCCGCCGGAGAGCGAGCGGGGCAGCCCGACCACCACCTCGACGGCCTCGGACTCCGTGCGCCAGCCGGGCGATCCGGCGCAGGTCGTCCCGCCCCCGCCGGACGGTCTCCAGCGGGGTGGCCAGGAAGCCCGTCGGGTCGCTGCGGGCGACCCCGATCCGCGCGTCGCCGGGGTCGATGCCGAGGCGCACGCCGTGCCGCACCGGCGGCCCTAGCCCTGGCCGTGGGGGTCGATCGCGCGGGCGACCTCGGAGCGCACCAGGTCCAGCGCCTCGTCGACCCGGCCCGCGTCCGCTGCCGCCGCCCTGCGCGACGTCGTCCTTGCCGCCGCCGCGGCCGCCCACGAGCGGCCCGACCGCGCCGACCAGGGCGTTGGCGCTGAGCCCGCGCGTCCCGCGCGGCGTCGTTGACCGCCGCCACCACGGAGACCTTGGTGTCGTCGCCGGCCCCGGTGACCCCGATGACGACCACCACGCCCGGCTGGTGCCCGGGCAGCCGTCCGCGCACGTCCAGCGCCAGCGTGCGCACGTCGCCGCCGGACGCGCCGTCGACCCGCTGGGCGACGACCTGCACGCCGTGGACGTCCTGGCGCGCCGGCCGCCAGCGAGCCGCCGGCCGCCAGCACCTGGCCGACCCGGTGCTTCTCGATCTCCTTCTCCGCCGCGCGCAGCCGCTCGACGATGTCGTTGACCCGCTCGGGCAGCTCCTCCGGGCGCGCCTTGAGCGCCTCGGAGAGCTGGGAGACCAGCACGTGCTCGCGCGCCAGGAACTGGTAGGCGTCCGCGCCGACCAGCGCCTCCACCCGGCGTACGCCGGAGCCGATCGACGCCTCGCCGAGCAGCTTGACCACGCCGAGCTGACCGGAGCGACCGGCGTGCGTGCCGCCGCACAGCTCGCGCGCCCAGTCGCCGACGGAGATGACCCGCACCTGGTCGCCGTACTTCTCGCCGAACAGCGCCATCGCGCCCGACTTCACGGCCTCCTCCTGGGTCATCAGCTCCGCGTGCACGCCGAGGTCCGCGAGCACCAGGTCGTTGACCCGCGCCTCGACGTCGTGGCAGCACCGACGTCGGGCACCGCGCCGGTCGCGGAGAAGTCGAACCGGAACCGGCCCGGCGCGTTCTCGGAGCCCGCCTGGGTCGCGGTCTCGCCCAGCGCCTCGCGGAACGCCTTGTGCACCATGTGCGTCGCGGTGTGCGCGCGCGAGATCGACTTGCGCCGCTCGACGTCGACCTCGGAGTGCGCGCTCGGTGCCGACGCGTGACCTCGCCGCTCGAGCACCTTGGCCCGGTGCACGACCAGGCCGGTGATCGGCGTCTGCACGTCGCGGACCTCGACCCGCGCGCCGTTCGCCGAGCTCGATGACGCCCTGGTCGGCGAGCTGGCCGCCGCCCTCGGCGTAGAACGGGGTGCGGTCGAGCACCAGCTCGACGCTCGTCGCCCTCGCGGGCCGACGTCGACGACCTCGCCGTCCCAGACCAGCCCGCGCACCTTGCCCTCGCAGACGACCTCGCGGTAGCCGGTGAACTCGACCGGCCGGCCGAGCTCGTCGGCGACCTGGCGGTACGCCGTGGTGTCGACGTGCGCCGCCCTTCTTCGCCGCCGCGTCGGCCTTGGCCCGCTGGCGCTGCTGGTTCATCAGGTCGCGGAAGCCGACCTCGTCGACCTCCAGCCCCTGCTCGGCCGCCATCTCCAGGGTCAGGTCGATCGGGAAGCCGTAGGTGTCGTGCAGCGCGAACGCCCGGTCGCCGCTGAGCACGTGGCCGCCCGACTGCTTCACCTGCTGCGCCGCGAGGTCGAAGATCTGGGTGCCGGCCTTGAGCGTCTGGCGGAACGCGTCCTCCTCGGCGTACGCGATCTGCGAGATGCGGTCCCAGTCGCGGTGCAGCTCGGCGTAGGTCTCCCCCATCTTGTCGCGGCTGACCGGCAGCAGCTCGGGCAGCACGCGGTCCTCGGTGCCGAGCAGCCGCATCGAGCGGACCGCGCGGCGCAGCAGCCGGCGCAGCACGTAGCCGCGGCCCTCGTTGCCGGGCGTCACGCCGTCGGAGATCAGCATCATCGTGCTGCGGACGTGGTCGGCGACGACCCGGAACCGGACGTCGTTCTCCCAGTTGTCGCCGTACCGCTTGCCGGTGAGCTCCTCGGCCTTCTCGATGACGGGGTACATCACGTCGATCTCGTACATGTTGTCGACGCCCTGCAGCAGGTACGCCACCCGCTCCAGGCCCATGCCGGTGTCGATGTTCTTCTTCGGCAGCGAGCCGGCGATGTCGAAGTCCTCCTTGGACCTGCACCCCGCTGAGCACGTCCTGCATGAAGACGAGGTTCCAGATCTCCAGGTAGCGGTCCTCGAGCTTGGCCGGCATGAAGGTCCGCTCGGTGGTCTCGAACTCACCGTCCGGCCCGTGCTCCGGGCCGCGGTCGTAGAGGATCTCCGAGCACGGACCGCCGGGCCCGGGCACGCCCATCGACCAGTAGTTCTCCTTGGGCCCGAGCCGGACGATCCGCTCGGTCGGGCAGCCCGGTCACCTTCTTCCAGAGCTGCACCGCCTCGTCGTCGTCCTGCAGGATCGAGGGCCACAGCCGGCTCTCCTCGAGGCCGAAGCCGCCGTCGGCCTGCGACTTGGTGACCAGGTCCCAGGCGAGCTCGATCGCGCCTTCCTTGAAGTAGTCGCCGAAGGAGAAGTTGCCGCACATCTCGAAGAACGTGCCGTGGCGGGTGGTCTTGCCGACGTCCTCGATGTCCGGGGTGCGCACGCACTTCTGCACGCTGACCGCACGGTCGTACGGCGGCGTCTCCTGGCCGAGGAAGTACGGCTTGAACGGCACCATCCCCGCGGCCACGAACAGGAGGGTCGGGTCGTCGAGGATCAACGACGCCGACGGCACGGCGGTGTGAGCGGCCCGCTCGAAGTGAGCCACGAACCTCCGCCGGATCTCCGAGGTGTCCATCAGTCGGTGCCTTCCTTGCCTTCGTTGGTTGACGAGGTTGCTCAGCAACCGTCTCGAAACCGCGCTGGTGCCGGTCCAGCTGAGGGGTAGTCCATGAGGCAGCGAGCCCGTAGCGCTCCCGCAACTCGGTTTCCTTCTCGGCCTGGGCCTGGGCGATGTCCTCGCGCAGCATCCGGGCCCCGAGCCCGACCGCCTCCCAGCGGTCGCGGATCCCGTCGACGGTGAACGCCTCCGCCAGCCGCCGGGCACGGGTCATCGCGTAGACCCCGACCCCGGCTCCGGCGGCGAACCAGAGCCCGCGCCTCATGCGGCGCTGTCCTCCTCCGCACGGCGGCCCGCTGCCGGGCTCGCCACTCGCGGATCGCCTCGCGCTCCTCCGCCTTGCGGTCCTTGCGGGCGCGCTTGACCTCACGCCGCATCTCGAACCGGATCCGGTTGCGGTTCGCCGGCGACAGGCCGCGCCGTACGCCGTAGGCCAAGGAGGCGGCCCTGACCACCGACTCGCGCAGCACCAGGTCCGCGAACAGCCGGGCGTCGGGAGGCTCGACCGCCGTCTCGTGGCCTCGCCGTCGCCCAGCCGCGTGATCACGAACTCTTCGCTGGTCCTGGTCGAGGAAGGCGCCCCAGCGCCGGTCACTGGACCTCGGTGAGGCGGACCGGCCACCGTCGTCTCGTGACGGTGGCTGCGCGACCTCCTCGACCAGCGCACGCGCCTCCAACGCGGCCAGGCGGCGCTGGACGCCGCCTGCTCGGCGTGCAGCAGGGCGACCGTCCGTGCGGCCTCGTCCCGCTGGCGGCGCAGCACCACGGCGAGCGTCACCACTGCAACGGCGAGCACGAGGCACGCCAGCACCAGGATCGCCACGAGTCATGAGGAAAGACCCTATCCCCCGTCGCCGCGGATGATCCGCCGGATCCGCTCCCACCGCTGCTTGACCTGGGCCTCGGCCCCGAGCTCGGTCGGCCGGTAGTACGTGGCGTCGAGGACGACGTCGGGGGCGTACTGCTGCTCGGCGATGCCGAAGGGCTCGTCGTGGCTGTACTGGTAGGGCTTCGCCGCCCCGGCCGCGTGCCCGAGGGTCTTCGCGCCGGCGTAGTGACCGTCGCGCAGGTGCGGCGGCACGGTGCCGATCTTGCCGGCCCGGACGTCGGCGCTGGCCGCGTCGATGGCCATGATCACGGCGTTGGACTTGGGGGCGACGGCCAGCGCGATCGTCGCCTGGGCGAGGTTGAGCCGGGCCTCGGGCATGCCGATCAGCTGGACCGCCTGAGCCGCGGCCACGGCGGTGGTCAGCGCGGTCGGGTCGGCGAGGCCGATGTCCTCGCTGGCCAGGATGACCAGCCGGCGCGCGATGAAGCGCGGGTCCTCGCCCGCCTCGATCATCCGGGCCAGGTAGTGCAGCGCCGCGTCCGCGTCGGAGCCGCGCAGCGACTTGATGAACGCGCTGATCACGTCGTAGTGCTGGTCGCCCTGGCGGTCGTAGCGCACGGCCGCCCGGTCGACGGCGGTCTCGGCCGTCTCCAGGTCGATGGTCGTCGAGCCCTTGCTCCTGGCCGCTCCGGCGGCCGACTCCAGGTAGGTCAGCGAACGGCGCGCGTCACCGCCGGCCAGCCGCACCAGGTGGTCCAGGGCGTCGTCGTCGATCGCGAAACCGCCGTCCAGGCCCCGCTCGTCGACCAGCGCCTGGGCGAGCACCGACCGGACGTCGTCGTCGGTGAGCGACTCCAGCCTCAGCAGCAGGCTGCGCGAGAGCAGCGGGGAGATGACCGAGAAGAACGGGTTCTCGGTGGTGGCCGCGACCAGCGTCACCCAGCGGTTCTCCACGCCGGGGAGCAGGGCGTCCTGCTGGGCCTTGGAGAACCGGTGCACCTCGTCGACGAAGAGCACCGTCTCGCGGCCGTTGCGGACCAGCTCGGCCCGGGCGGCGTCGATCGCGGCGCGCACCTCCTTGACCCCGGCGGAGACGGCGGAGACCTCCACGAAGTGCCGGTCGGTCTGGCCGGCTGAGGATCGCGGCGATCGTGGTCTTGCCGGTGCCCGGCGGTCCCCACAGCAGCAGCGACATCGGCTGGTCGCCCTCGATCAGCTGCCGCAGCGGCGACCCCGGCGCCCGCAGCTGCTCCTGGCCCACCAGCTCGTCGAGGGTGCGCGGGCGCATCCGGACCGCGAGCGGCGCGGACGCGTGGGTGTTGCCCGCCAGCGCGCCGCCCGCGGGAGGCCGTCGGCGCCGCGCCCAGCCCGGAGGCGTCGAACAGCTCGTCCACGCCGTGAACCTATCCGCCCTTGCGCGACGGCCCTGCCTCGGTGGTCAGACCGCGGTCGAGGAGGTCGCGCAGCGACCGTCACGAGCCTCGTGACGCTCAGGACCCGGTGCCCGGGAGGCCGACACCGCACTCACGGGTCTCGCGACGCGCTGCGCATGTCAGGCGTTGGCGAACGTCCGGTCTTGAGGTCGTACCAGGTGTCGCCGTAGCCGGGGTTGGTGCAGCTCGTCGGGCGTCGAGCACCCGGGTCGTGGTTGCCCTGGTCGTCGACGCCGAGCAGCGCGGGCCGTGATCGGCTTGGCGGGGTGCTGAGCCGAGCTCGCCGGCGAAGTGGCAGGCGACCTTGTGCGACTTGCCGATCTGCAGCAGCGGCGGCTCCTGCTTGGCGCAGATGTCCTGGGCCAGCCAGCAGCGGGTGCGGAAGCGGCAGCCGCTGGGCGGGTTGATCGGGCTGGGCACGTCGCCCTCGAGGCGGATGCGCTCGCGGCGGCCGCCGATGGCGGCCTGCTTGACGTCGGGCGACGGCCGACAGCAGCGCCTGGGTGTAGGGGTGGTGCGGCGTGCTCGTAGACCTCTCGCGGTCGCCGATCTCGACGATCTT
This sequence comes from uncultured Actinomycetota bacterium, assembly GCA_963774575.1. Lineage (GTDB taxonomy): Bacteria > Actinomycetota > Actinomycetes > Propionibacteriales > Nocardioidaceae > Nocardioides. The sequence continues at coordinate 134,415 of CAVZFO010000019.1, forward strand.
GCCGAGGTACATCACCGCGATCTCCGGGCAGAAGTGCCGGACCACGGCGAGGTCGTGGGCGATGAACAGGAACGCGATGCCGAACTCGTTCTGCACGTCGCGCAGCAGGTTGACGACCTGCGCCTGGATCGAGACGTCGAGCGCGGAGACCGGCTCGTCGGCCACCAGCAGCTTGGGCTGGAGGGCGAGCGCCCGGGCGATGCCGATGCGCTGGCGCTGACCGCCGGAGAACTCGTTGGGGTAGCGGTTGTAGTGCTCGGGGTTGAGACCCACGACCTCGAGCAGCTCGCGGACCCGGTCGAGGACCTGCTTCTCCGGGACCACCTTGTGCACGCGCAGCGGGGTGCCGACGATCGTGCCGACCGTGTGCCGCGGGTTCAGCGAGCTGTAGGGGTCCTGGAAGATCATCTGGACCTCCTTGCGCATCGGCGTCATCGCCTTGTTCGACAAGGTGGCCAGGTCGTGGCCCTCGAACATCATCGAGCCCGCGGTCGGGTCGTAGAGCCGGGTGATCAGCCGGCCGGTGGTCGACTTGCCACAGCCGGACTCCCCGACCAGGCCGAGGGCGCTGCCCTCGCGCACCTCGAACGAGATGCCGTCGACGGCCTGGACGTTGCCGATGGTGCGGCGGAGCAGGCCGGAGGACTTCACCGGGAAGTACTTCTTGAGGTCCCTGACCGACAGGATGGCCTCGCGGTGAGGTCGCCTCGGCGCGCGTCGACGGGGCTGCGGCCGGCGTCGTCGGGGGCCGAGGTCGTGGGATGCCACTTCGGACTCGGTCATGGAGGTTCTACCGCTCCTTCGGGAGGACTGCGTCGGAGGGAGAGTCTTCCACCAGGCCGGTCCCGGTCTCGTCCGGGAGCTCGTCGTTGACGGTCAGCTCGACCAGGTCGGGCGCGATCTCCGGCAGGATCTCCTGCTCGTAGATCGCCGACGGGTCGGGCAGGTGGCAGCGCTTCACGTGGCCACCCTCGGCGTGCTGGGCCGGCGTCAGGTCGGGGAGCGTGGTCTTGCAGAGGTCGCCCGGCACCTTGTCCAGGTGCGGGCACCGCGGGTGGAACGCGCACCCGGTCGGCGGCTCGCAGCAGGCTCGGCGGGTTGCCCTGGATCGGGATCAGCCGCGCGTCCGGGTCGGCGCGTCACGTCCGGGACGCTGGCGAGCAGGCCCCAGGTGTAGGGCATCTCCGGGTGGGTGAGGATCTCGCGGGTGCGGCCGTACTCGACCGCGCGGCCGGCGTACATCACCATCACGTCGTCGGCCATCTCGGCCACGACGCCCAGGTCGTGGGTGATGATGATGATCGCGGAGTTGAAGTCCTTCTGGAGCTCCTGGAGCAGGTCGAGGATCTGCGCCTGCACCGTCACGTCCAGCGCCGTGGTCGGCTCGTCGGCGATCAGCAGGGCCGGGTCGTTGACCAGCGCCATCGCGATCATCGCGCGCTGGCGCATGCCGCCGGAGAACTGGTGCGGGTAGTCGTCGACGCGGGTCCGGGCCTGCGGGATGCCGACCCGGTCGAGCATCTCGATCGCCTTGGTGCGCGCCTTGGACCTTCGAGACGTCGTGGTGGGCCCGGTAGGCCTCCGCGATCTGCGCGCCGACCTTGTAGAAGGGGTGCAGCGCGGTCAGCGGGTCCTGGAAGATCATCGCGACCTCGCGGCCGCGGATCCGGCGCATCTTGTCGTTGGAGAGCCCGAGGACCTCGTTGCCGCCGACCCGGATCGAGCCGGACATCTGGGTGCGCTTGGCGTCGTGCAGGCCCATCACCGCCAGGCTCGAGACGCTCTTGCCGGAGCCGGACTCGCCCACGATGCCGAGGGTCTTGCCCTGCTCGACGCTGTAGCTCAGGTCGGTGACCGCCTGGACCAGGCCGTCCGCGGTGGGGAACCGGACCGTGAGGTCCTCCACGACCAGGAACGGCTCGTCGGTGCCCGACCCGTCCGTCGGCTCGGTGAGGTAGCCGGCGCTCCTGCTGCGGAGGCCGGCTCGTTGGTCTGGGTCATGACAGTCGCACCCTGGGGTCGATGACGCTGTAGAGGATGTCCACAACGATGTTGGCGACGATGATGAACGCCGCGCCCATCAGCACGGTCGCCGAGATGATCGGCAGGTCCGTGCGCTGCACGGCGTCCAGCCCCGCCAGCCCGATGCCCTGGATGCCGAAGATCTTCTCGGTGAAGATCGTGCCGGCCAGCAGGTAGGCGAAGTCGAGGCCGAAGATGGTCACGACCGGGACGATCGCGGCCCGGAGCGCGTGCCGTCGGGTGACGATGCGCTCGGCCAGCCCCTTGGCCCGCGCCGTGCGGACGTAGTCCTCGTTGAGGGCGTCGACCATGGCGCCGCGGCTGAACCGGGCGTACTGCGTGGAGTAGGCGATGCCCGAGGACCAGCCAGGGCAGCGGCCATGCCGCCGATGAACTGCAGGTATGCCCTCCGGTGAACGGGTTGTGGTAGCCGGTCTCGGGGAAATACCCCAGTCCTTGGACCAGGTAGAGATAGGCCAGCAGGGCGAGCAGGTAGTAGGGGATCGCGTTGATGAACAGGCTCGCGCTCACGATGGCCTTGTCGGCGAGCGTGCCGCGTCTTCGGGCGGCGAAGATGCCGCTGCGACAGCCCGAGCGTCAGGAAGCAGATGGCGCCGCCGATCGCGACCGCGAAGGTCGCTGGCACTCGTGCCCACAGGTAGTCGAAGACGTGGCACGCGGTACTTGAACGAGACGCCCATGCAGGGCCAGTCGCAGTCGATGGAGATGCCGCCGGACGCGATGTGGCGGCCCTTGACGAACCCGCTCATGTACTCGACGTACTGCTGCGGGGCGGGCCGGTCGAGGCCCAGGTTGTGACGGATGTTGTCGAGCCGGGCGGGCGTGCAGCGCGACTCGGGGCAGTAGGCCAGCGCCGGGTCGTTCGGCCCGTAGAAGAAGATCGCGAAGACGATCATCGACACCGCGATGATGACCAGCAGACCCGGCGATGAGGCGTCGAACGATGTAGCCGAACATCTGGCGCTGCTCCTTCGTGCTCGAGGTGGGATCTCCGATCGGCTGGCCGGCGGTCCGGTCGTGGACCGGCCACCCGCCGGCGCGGCCGCCCGAGCTGACCCGCAGGTCAGCCCGGGCGGCCTTGCGTCATCTCGAGGCCATCCCTCAGTCGATCACTCTGAGTCGATCACTTGGTGATGTACATGTCCGCCAGCGTCGGCATGCCGCGCACCGAGTCGTTGTACATGCCACCGATCTTGGAGCCACGGATGATCGCGGTGCCGGAGTAACCGGTGACGACCGCCGGGTAGTAGGTCTCCTCGATGAACTTGTCGAACTCACCCCAGGCAGCGGCAGCCTCGTCGGCCGGCAGCGTCGAGGATCTCCTTCTGCTTGGCGTCGGCGTCCGCCTCCTTGAAGATGGCCGGGTTCGGCATGCCCTCGAGGCCGACCAGCGCGCCGTCCCACTGGGCCGGGAACCACGAGCCACCCGTCGGCCAGTCCGAGCACCATCCGCTGGAGCGGACGTTGATCGGGCTGTCGTGGTCGGTCCGCTCCTCGCGGATCTTCTCCGACGGTCGAGGCGATCGGGGTGGCCTTGAAGCCACCGGCCTCGAGGCCCTTGACGATCTGGTCCTTCGCGGCCACCGACAGCGGGTCGTCGGTCGCGTAGAGGAACTTGATCTCGTAGCCCATGGCGTTGGCCTGCTCGTCAGCAGCTCCTTGGCCTTCTCCGGGTCGGTGTTCTGGCCCTGGATGCCCAGGACGTCGTAGTCGACGCGACCAGCGGTGCCCGGGGGCAGGATGCTGGTGCCGGGGACGCGGGTCAGACCGACGATCTCGCCGCCGGCCTTCCAGACGTCGACGTACGGGTAGGCGTAACCAATCGCCTTGCGCACGTTGATGTCGGTGATCTTGCGTCATGTCCAGGTACCACATGTACGTGCACGGCGAGGTGCCGACCACGAGGCGGTCCGGGCTGTCCGATGGAGATCTTCTTGTAGGTCGGCGGGGTGACGTTGTCGTAGGTGAGCGTCGTCTGGCCGTCACCGGTGTCGGCGAGGATGATGTTCTCGAGCTTGGCGGTGTCCTCGCCGAACTTGAAGTCCCACTCGTCGACGGACTGGATGCGGCCCGGGTCGGTGGCGGGGTCCCAGTTGGGGTTCTTGACCAGGGTCAGCGTCGAGCCGGGCTTGTAGTCCTTGAACATGTAGGGACCGGTCGCCAGCGGGTGGTTGCCGTACTCCTCCTTGGTGTCCTTGGCCTGCGGGAATGCGCCGTGAAGACCGGGAACGAGGCGTAGTAGTCCATCTCCGGGAACGGCCGCGACATCTTGATCGTGATGTCGTTGCCGTTGACCATGACGCCCTTGTAGGGGGACTTGTCCTTGAAGGGGCCCTTGTACGTGTCGCCGTCCTGGAAGAACGGTCAGCTGGTAGGTCGGGCCGTCGGGCAGCTCCTCGATCGCGAAGGAACGCGAGATCGCGTAGGCGACGTCCTCGGCCTTGACGTCGGTGCCGTCCTCGTACTTGAGGCCGTCACGCAGCGTGAAGGTCCACTCGGTGTTGTCCTCGTTGGGCGTGCCGAGGTCGGTCGCCATGTCGGGGGCCAGCACCATGTCGTTGGTCTCGGGGTCGTAGACGTACTGCGTCAGCGCCCGGGTGACCAGGCTCATGATCGCGGTGGAGTCGGTGTAGTAGGCCCGGGTCGGGTCGAGCGTCGCCGGGACCTGCGCAGGTCAGCACCGTGAACGGTGCCGCCCTGGGCCGCGTCGTCCGGCACCGCCATCGGGCGCCTTCACGTCGGCGTTCTTGCCGGCACCGGCGCCGCCGCCGGCCTCCTGGGTCGGAACGACTTGATCGGGACTGACTGCTCGCCGCCGCCGCCGCACGCGGCGAGCGCGAGGAGTGATGCAGTAGCCAGAACGGCTACTGCGGACTTCTTCAGTCGCATCTGGGTTTCCCCACCTTTCTAGGGCTGATCGATGCATCTCTGATCGGTGTTTCAGTCTCACCGGCGAGTCTTGGGGTCGAAGGCGTCGCGAATGGCGTCTCCGAGCAGGTTGAGCGCCACGACCAGGAGGAAGATCCCGACGACGGGCGCGTACAGGTAGAGCGGGTAGGTGTCGAAGTACTCGACGGCCTTGTTGACCGTCTGGCCCCACGAGGGCACGCCGATCGACGCCGATGCCGAGGTAGGACAGGCCGGCCTCGGCGGCCACGAAGCCGGGCAGGCCCAGGGAGATCGACACGACGATCGGGGCCACCATGTTCGGCAGCAGCTCCTTGAACAGGATCTGCCGGGTCGGCACACCCATCACCCGGGCGGCCTGGACGAACTCGCGCTCACGCAGCGAGAGCACCTCGCCGCGGATCAGGCGGGCCAGCGTCATCCAGCCGAAGAACGTCAGGATGCACACCAGCGAGATGACCTGGGCGTACTTCAGCGCGGCGGGCTGGTCGGCGAACCGGAGGGTGATGATCGGGGCCAGGGCCAGCGCCATCAGCAGGAACGGCAGCGACAGGAACGTGTCGATGACGAAGGAGATGACCCGGTCGAGCCAGCCGCGGCTGAAGCCGGCGATCAGGCCGACGTGATGCCGATGATCGTCGAGACGACCGTGGCGATCGTGGCGATCATCAGCGAGGTGCGGGCGCCGTAGAGCCACTCGGCGAGGTTGTCGTCGCCGGTGTTGGGAGCCAGGCCCAGCGGCGCCTTCCACGTGAACGCGTGGTCCGGCGGGCCGATGACGCGGGAAGTTGAAGATGTCGGTGTCGGACGACGGGTCGCCGGCGCGCACCTCGACGCCGAAAGCCTTGGTGAGCAGGGGCGCGAAGACGGCGATCAGGAAGAAGAAGAAGACGACCGCGAGACAGACCATCGCGATCTTGTCGCCTCGCAGGCGGGTCATCGCGATCTGGAGCGGTGACCGACCAGCGATCTCGGCATCTTTTTCGGGATCCGGCAGTTGCGTCGTCTCCGGGGATGCCATCTCCAACGCGTTCAGCGCCATCTCGCCCCTATCCGATCGTCGGTGCCTCTGCCGGCCGTGGTGCCGCCCGGCGATGTCCCACCATCGCAGGTTCGCGCATAGGCGTGACCCGGGACACAGGGGGCATCCGAAGCGCGACACTAGACGAACAGCAGACGATGTTGAGCATCGAGCAGGTAACGGTTTGATACCAGCGCGTCGCATAGGTGTCACACCGCAAAATCTTGCGGCCCCTGCCACATGGAAAAAGTCAACCGATTTCTGCGGCCGAGCCCACCGTCCGCGCAGGACGAACGGTCACTAGGCCGGGGGTCGGCCGTCGCGGCGGCTTCCTTCTCCGGTACGGCGTCCACGCCGGCCTCCTTGCGCTGCTCCGGCGTGATCGGGGCCGGGGCGGCGGTGAGCGGGTCGAACCCGCCCCCGGACTTCGGGAAGGCGATCACGTCGCGGATCGAGTCGGTCCGGGCCAGCAGGGCCACGATCCGGTCCCACCCGAACGCGAGGCCGCCATGCGGCGGGGCGCCGTACTTGAACGCCTCGAGCAGGAAGCCGAACTTCTCCTCCGCCTCCGCCTCGTCGAGGCCCATGATCGCGAAGACCCGCTTCTGCACGTCCTCGCGGTGGATACGGATCGAGCCCGCCGCCGATCTCGTTGCCGTTGCAGACGATGTCGTAGGCCCAGGCCAGCGCCTGGCCGGGCTCGCGGTCGAAGGTGTCGACGTCCTGCGGTGAGGTGAAGGCGTGGTGCACGGCCGTCCAGGCTCCGCTGCCGACCGCGACGTCGCCGGCGGCGGTCGCCTCGTCGGCCGGCTCGAAGAGCGGTGCGTCGACGACCCACAGCAGGCTCCAGGCGTCCTCGTCGATCAGTCCGCCGCGGCGACCGATCTCCAGGCGGGCCGCGCCGAGGAGCGCGCGGCTGCTCTTGACCGGGCCGGCCGCGAAGAAGACGCAGTCGCCGGGCTGGGCGCCGAGGTGCGCGGCCAGGCCGGCTCGCTCCTCCTCGGAGAGGTTCTTGGCGACCGGGCCGCCGAGCTCGCCGTCCTCGCCGACCAGCACGTAGGCCAGGCCCCGGGCGCCGCGCTGCTTGGCCCACTCCTGCCAGGCATCGAGCTGCTTGCGCGGCTGGCTCGCTCCCCCGGGCATCAGCACCGCGCCGACGTACGGCGCCTGGAAGACGCGGAACGGCGTCTCCCGGAAGTACTCGGTGCAGTCCACGAGCTCGAGACCCATCCGGAGGTCGGGCTTGTCGGAGCCGAACCGCGCCATCGCCTCGGCGTAGGTCATCCGCGGGAAGGGGGTGGGCAGGTCCACGCCGATCAGCTTCCAGAGCGCGACGAGCACCTCCTCGGAGACCTCGAGCACGTCGTCCTGGTCGACGAAGCTCATCTCGATGTCGAGCTGGGTGAACTCCGGCTGCCGGTCCGCGCGGAAGTCCTCGTCGCGGTAGCAGCGGGCGATCTGGAAGTAGCGCTCCATCCCGGCCACCATCAGCAGCTGCTTGAACAGCTGGGGGCTCTGCGGCAGCGCGTACCAGCTGCCGGGCTGGAGGCGCGCCGGGACCAGGAAGTCCCGGGCCCCCTCGGGGGTGCTGCGGGTCAGGGTCGGCGTCTCGATCTCCACGAAGCCGCGACGGTCGAGCACGTCGCGGGCCGCCTTGTTGACCTTGCTGCGCAGGCGCAGCGCGGCGTTGGGGCCGGTACGACGCAGGTCGAGGTAGCGGTGCCGGAGCCGCGCCTCCTCCCCCACGTCGACGTGGTCGTCGATGGGGAACGGCAGCGGGGCGGCCGCACTGAGCACCTCGACGGTGTCGGCGATGACCTCGATCTCACCGGAGGGCAGGTTGGGGTTCGCGTTGCCCTCGGGACGTCGCTGCACCTGGCCGGTGACCGCGATGCAGTACTCGCTGCGCAGGCTGTGCGCGACCGCCTCGTCACGGACCACGACCTGGGCCACGCCGCTGGCCTCGCGCAGGTCGAGGAAGGCGACGCCACCGTGGTCGCGGCGGCGGGCGACCCAGCCGGCGAGGGTGACGGTCTGGCCGGCGTCGGCGGCCGTGAGGGTGCCGGCGTCGTGGGTGCGGATCACGGGGACTGCTCCTTGTTCGGGGTGACGATGGTCTGGTGGAGGTCGGCGTCCGGTGGGGTCCAGGAGTCGGGGTCGACGTCGACCTGGTCGCCGCTCCGGATGTCCTTGACCTGGTGGGACCCATCGGCCTGTTCGAACCAGACGTAGGGGATCCCGCGCCGCTCCGCGTAGCGGATCTGCTTGCCGAACTTCTGCGGGCTCGCCGCCACCTCGGTGGGGATGCCCCGCCGGCGCAGCCGGTTCGCGAGCTCCTGCGCCCCCGGGCGCGCGTCCTCGTCGGCCAGCGCGACGAGCACGGCGCTGGACACGGCGCGGCTGCCGGTCAGCACGCCCTCGGTGATGAGTGGCACCAGGGTGCGGGAGACGCCGAAGGAGATGCCGACCCCGGGGTACGTCGTCCTGCCGTCACTGGCCAGGGCGTCGTAGCGGCCACCGCCGGCCACGGACTTCAGCCGTTCGTAACCGGCCATGAAGACCTCGAGCACGGTGCCCGTGTAGTAGTCGAGCCCACGGGCGATGCGCAGGTTGGCCTCGACGGTGACGGTGTCGGTCACGGCGGTGGCGCAGCCCTCGATGACCGCGGCAAGCTCGGCCAGGCCCGTCTCGAGCAGTTCGTCCTCGACACCGAGGGCACGGACGGTCTGGACGAAGGAGGTGTCGGCGACGCGGATGCTCGCCAGCTCCAGGCACTTCTCGGCCTGCTCGGCAGTTGCCCCGGCCGTCTCGACGAGCAGCGCCGCGACGTCCTCCGGTGACTGCTTGTCGAGCTTGTCGATGGCCCGGATGGCGGCGGGTACGTCCGGGATGCCCAGGCCGCCGTAGAAGCCCTGGATCAGCTTGCGGTTGTTGACCTGGAACGACAGCGGCGGCAGCGGGAGCGGGGCCAGGGCCTCGACCATCACCCGCACCACCTCCACGTCGTGGTGGAACGGCAGGTCGTCGCGGCCGACGATGTCGATGTCGGCCTGGGTGAACTGGCGGTACCGGCCTTCCTGGGGCCGCTCACCGCGCCAGGCGGGCTGGATCTGGTAGCGGCGGAAGGGGAACTCCAGCTTGCCGGCGTTCTCCAGCACGTAGCGCGCGAAGGGCACGGTGAGGTCGAAGTGCAGCCCCAGCTGTCGACCCTGCCCGGAGTCCCCGGTGCCGGTGTCATCGGGGTCGGCGTGCAGCCGGCGCAGGACGTACAGCTCCTTGTCGATCTCACCGCCCTTGGAGAGGCGGTCGAGCGGCTCGACCGCCCGCGTCTCGATGTTGGCGAAGCCGTGCAGCTCGAACGTGCGCGACAGCGACGCGACGACCGCGCGCTCGGCTGCCCGCTCGGCAGGCAGGAACTCGGGGTAGCCGCTCAGCGGCGTGGGCTTGGACACTGGTTCGTTCACAGTCCTCGGGTGCTGGCTGATCCCCTGGGTCCCGCGACTCCCGGTGACTCCTCGGGGGTCTGGAGCTCGAGCAGGAAGGGGTTGGTCGCTCGTTCGCGACCGATGGACGTCTGCTCTCCGTGGCCCGGCAGCACGACGATGTCGTCGGGGAGCGTGAGCACCTTGGTGCGCAGGCTGTGCAGCATCGTCGGGTGGTCGCCGCCCGGGAGGTCGGTGCGGCCGATGGAGCCCTGGAAGAGCAGGTCGCCGGAGAACATCACCTGGGAGATTTCCTGCTCCTCGTACGGCGAGCGGAACGTCACCGACCCGCGGGTGTGGCCGGGCGTGTGGTCGACGGTGAAGGTCAGGCCCGCGAGCTCGAGGTCCTGGCCGTCGGCGAGCTCCTCGACCCGGTCGGGTTCGGCGAAGGTGTACTTCCCGCCCAGCAGCATCTGCGTGGTCTCCGCCGACATGCCGGCCATCGGGTTGGCGAGCAGGTGCCGGTCGTCGGGGTGGATCCAGGCGGTCGCGTCGTAGGTACCGGCCACGGGTGCGACGCACCACATGTGGTCGACGTGGCCGTGGGTGACCAGCACGGCGACCGGCTTGAGGCGGTGCTCGCGGACCACCTCGGCGACGCCGGGGGCGGCGTCCTTGCCGGGGTCGATCACCACACACTCCGCGCCCGGACCGGTGGCCGCGACGTAGCAGTTGGTGCCCCAGGGACCTGCGGGGAAGCCGGCGATCAGCACCCTCGCAGACTAGCGAGCGCGACCGCCCCGGCCCGATTCGGTGCGTGGGCCCGGACGTTCACGGGACCTCGGCCGACCGTCGTACCGGACCTGTTGATTAGCATGGTGCCTCGCATCTGAGGGTCGGCGGCGCCGGATCCTCAGTCTGGGCCAGAAAACAGCGACCGAGGGACAGCAGTGACGAGTCACGAGTTGGGCCACGAGTTGGGCCATGCGTGGGGACGCGTCGCCGAGGACGGCACGGTCTTCGTCAGGACCGCCGACGGCGAGCGCTCCGTGGGTCAGTACCCCGCCGGGTCCCCCGAGGAGGCGCTGAAGTTCTTCACCGACCGCTTCGACGCGCTGGCCTTCGAGGTCGACCTGCTGGACCAGCGGATCCGGTCGGGCGTGATGTCGCCCGAGGAGGCCTCCGAGTCGGTGCGCAAGGTGCGGGCGCAGGTGGCCGACGCCAACGCCGTGGGCGACCTGGCCTCGCTGCTGGCCCGGCTCGACGGCTTCGGTGAGGAGATCGGCCGCCAGCGCGAGGTCCGCAAGGCCGAACGGGCCGAGAAGCAGGCCGAGGCCAAGGTGGAGAAGGAGCGCATCGTCCTCGACGCCGAGAAGATCGCTGCCGGCACCGACTGGCGCAACGGCGCCAACCGGCTGCGCGACCTGCTCGACCGGTGGAAGGCGCTCCCCCGCATCGACCGTCCGTCCGACGACGCCCTGTGGCGCCGGTTCTCGACGGCCCGGACCGCCTACACCAAGACCCGGAAGTCCCACTTCTCCGAGCAGCAGGAGAAGCGCGAGGGCGCCCGTGCGGTCAAGGAACGGCTCGTCAAGGACGCCGAGGCACTGGCGGGCTCCACCGAGTGGGGACCGACCTCGGGTGAGTACCGCGAGCTGATGCGGCGCTGGAAGGCCGCCGGACCGGCACCCCGCGACATCGACGAGGAGCTCTGGAAGAGGTTCCGCGGCGCGCAGGACGCGTTCTTCGCCGCCCGCGACGCGGCCAACGCCGCCCAGGACGCGGAGTTCGCCGCCAACGCGGAGGTCAAGGAGAAGCTCCTCGTCGAGGCCGAGGCGCTGGTGCCGGTCACGGACCTCGCGGCCGCGAAGGCGTCGTTCCGCGAGATCTCCGACCGCTGGGAAGCGGCCGGCAAGGTCCCGCGCGAGCGGATGCGTGACCTCGAGGGCCGGATCCGCAAGGTGGAGCAGGCCATCCGCTCGGTCGAGGACGAGCAGTGGCGCCGGACCGACCCGGAGAAGTCGGCCCGCGCCGATGACATGGTCACCAAGCTCGAGGACGCGATCGCCAAGATCGAGTCCGACCTCCAGGCCGCCCGCGCCGCCGGCAACGACAAGCTCGCCCAGGAGCTCGCGGACAACCTCGAGTCCCGCCAGGCCTTCCTCGAGATGGCCCGCCGCGCCGCCACCGACTTCTCGGGCTAGCTGCCTCGCAGACACCCCTCGGTTTCGGTGGTCGAGCCGGGCGAGCCCCTGGGCGAGCCCGTGTCGAGACCCCGCAACAGGTACGCGGTCCGCTCACCGGGTCTCGACGCGCTCGTGCGACCTCGTTCCTCGGTCGCGTCGCTCGCTCGACCTGGCCGAGCCCACACAGCGTGCTCGTCCCTCGCACGCTGCTGCTCGTCTCAGGTCGGCAGCCAGGCCAGCAGCCGCTCGGAGACCTCGGGCTGGCGGAAGTACGAGTTGTGGTCGACCGCGTGGGACGCGTCCAGGACCAGACGCTCGTCCACCGGGAAGCCCGGTGCCCCCTCGACCTCCCAGCACCCCTCCGTGGGGACCACCAGGTCGTTGTCGGCCCGCGCGAAGACCAGGTCGGTCGCACCGTCGCGGGCGACCCGGGCGAGCGGCGCGCCCCGCGGCGGCTCGTAGTCGGAGGCCATCGCGCGCAGCAGGGCGGCCGACGCGGGGCGGGCGTTCAGCTCCGCCAGGTAGTCACCGGACGGGTTCATCGACATCAGCCCGTCGAGACCGCCGACGGCGCCGACGGCGAGCTGCTTGAGCACGGCGAGCACCAGCCCGACGGTGTCGGTCACGCCGTTGTCCGGCACGAACTGCGCCAGGTCGGTGATCCGGTCGAGCAGGTCGGAGAGGTGCTCGCGGTCGGCGAGCACGGTGCCCGCGTTGGGCGAGGCGACCATGACCAGCCCGCGTACGTCGACCGCGCCGGCACCCGACAACGAGGCGAGCTCGCGGCCGACCAGGCCGCCGCGCGAGTGGGTGACGACGTCGAGCTCGATCGCGGCTCCGGCGGGCACCAGGGACGCCAGGAAGGCGGCGTTCTCGGCCGGCGTCACCGACACGCTGTGGTGGTCCAGGGCGATCACCCGGTCGCCGTACGTCTCGTGCAGCGCCGCCATCGTCGTGCGCGGCAGGTGCCCGTAGGCGCCGTGGGCCGTCGAGAACGTCCCGTGCACGAGCAGCAGCGCCCGCCCGGCGCGGAGGGTGGCCCAGTCGGCGTCGCCGAACGGCGCGGCCTCGGCGCTCGCGTAGCCGTCGACGGTCATCCACCGCACCCGGTTGAGCCGGTTCTTGTCCTCCCAGCGACGGGCGAAGAAGTCGCCGACCTTGCCGAGCACCGGGTCCACCAGCGGGAACACCAGCACCTTGAGGATCTTGCGGCCCACGGCCCCCAGGACGCCCCGGTCGCCCGCGGGCTCGCGCTCGTCGGCGGGCACGACCTCGCGCGGGATCCGGTAGGTGCGCCGCTCGCCGCCGCGGTCGGGCACCGCTGAGGGAGGTACGTCGTCGGGCAGGTGCCAGGACAACGAGCCGTCCTCGGCGGCGTACAGCAGCACCTGGCCGTGGCCGTCACCCGGCGCGGGCACGTTGACCACGATGTCGTCGGAGCCGCCGCTCCCCCGGGTGCCCTCGCCCGGTGTCAGCTCGCGAGGCTGGGAGACGACCACGGAGAGCTGTTCCTGCATGCCGGCCAGGTCGAGCGCGTCGCGGAAGTCGGCGGTCGCGTCCTCCTCGCCGCGCATGCCGGCGCTGCCGGCGCCGTACACGTCGACCAGGCCGGTCAGGCCGGGCGTGGTGATCACGACGTCGCCGACCGCGACCGGGATCCCTTCGGGTCGCAGCTGCTCGGGCATGGGGACTCCTCTAGGTCGTGGCCCGGGTCAGCCGCAGCCGCGGGTGCCCGAACACCTGGTAGGCGACGAGGGTGGCGTGCAGGCCGGGGGTGCCGGCGCGGACGCCCTCCTCGGTGTACGTCGCGCGGATCGCGCGCACCGCCTCGGCGACGGGCACCGGGTCGGCCGCGGTCAGGGTGGCGGCATAGAACTGGCGCGCCAGCGTGCCGGCGACGTCGTCCTTGACGTTCCACAGCGGCGCCACCACGCCGGTGGCACCGATCCGCAGCAGCGTGGAGGCGAAGCCGCCGTAGTCGCCCAGCACCCGTTCGTCGGTGCCGACCTGGCAGGCGTTCAGGAACACGAACGGTCCCTGGTCGAGCGCCCCGGTCTCGAGCGCCGTGGCGGTGAGGAACTGCGCCGTCGCCCCGCCGGCGGGACTCTTGGCGAGCAGCACGATGCCCTCCTGGTTGCCCTGGCCGTCGTACTGGCCGTGCAACGCGAGGTGCAGCACGTCGCCGGGTGGCTTGCCGCGGAACAGGTCGATGACCGTCCACATCTCCGGCTCCACCGTCGCCGCGGGCGGGTCGAACAGCTTGGCCACGTCGGCGGCCTCCTGCACGGCGCTCTCGAGGCGACCCCACCCGGCGACACCGGTGTAGTCGGCGGTCAGCACGAGGCCGGTGCGCACGGCCACGGCACTGCGTGGCCGGGGGCGTGGCTGGTGCTCGGTCAGCGGCCAGCGCGAGATCGCGGCGTGGGCCCCCAGGAACGGCGACGTCCCGCCCCAGGTGCTGGCGAGCGGTGGGGTGGGAGCGGCCAGCTCCCACGGCACCGTCAGCTCCTCGGTCAGGAGCAGCACCGCGGGGGCCGTGGTGCGCCCGGCCGCCCCGACGACTGCCCGCAGGGCGTCCTGCACGCTCGGGGGCACCGCCCGGCCGATGCGGATCGCCCGGCCGGCCAGGTCGACGTAGTCCTGGGACGGGTCCGCGGAGAACTGGATGGACCTCCGGGTCTCGGTCGCGAACGCCGCGACGTCGTCCTCGAGGGTGCTCGTGCTGGGCAGGTCCGGGACCTGGACGGTCGGGTCGGCGGCGTAGGCCGTCCAGACGAACGTGTTCGACCCGGCGTCGGCGCGGCAGACCGAGACCACGAGGTCGGGGGCCTGGTCGCCGACGAGCGGTGAGAGGTCGAGCAGCTCGACGTCGCGGCGTACGGGGACGACGGCGGCGGCGACCCGGTCGGCGCTGTCGACGGCCACGATGGTGCGCCAGGCGACGCCGACCACCGCACCGTCCCGCAGGACCTGCAGGCCCAGCCGTCGTTCGGGCGAGAGGTCCTCGCCGTACCTCGCGGTGCAGGTGAGGGAAACGCTGGGGTAGGGCTGGAGATCGGTCACGGTCAGCGTCGCCCGGGGCCGCTCCGTCACCTCGATCGAGGTGGGGTCGTAGAGGAGGACCACCTCGAGCTCGACCGTCTCGCCGGGCGCGAACGACAGCGCACCGCTCCCCACGAGGGCGCGGTCCCGACGGGGCCCGATCCCGAACGTCACGGTGAAGGGCTGGTCGACGACCACCACGTCGGGTCGCTCGGTGCCGGACACCTCCAATCGCGGGTACGCCGAGCGGTCGGCCTCCCCGTCCCGGAAGACCGGCTCCTCCGGCGGGGCCTCGGCCGCCGTGGGCGGCTCGGCGTGGCTGCCCATGGGCTCGAGGTGCACCGTGGTGTCCCACCACTCGAAGGCCTGCCCGGCGTACTTCTCGCGCGCACGCGGCGACCTCCTCCACCACGGACGCCAGGTCGCCCGGAGCCGGAACGGCCGAGCCCAGGAGCTCCTCGATGCCGCGGAGCACGCGGAGCGTCGACGTCGACGAGACGCCCAGCACCAGGGCCCGCCGGACCACTCCTGCCGGTTGGCCGACCGCCGCCTCCAGGACCCGGCCGGCGGGCATCCGCCGGGGGTCCAGGTTCCGGAGGGCCTGGGCCAGCAGCGGGACCCGGCCGGCCGCGACCAGGTCCTCCATGAGCCGGCCGGCGTCGTCGGGGGTGAGGGCTGCCACGGCCGCCCGGCCGGGCGGGTCGTCCTCGCCGGCACGCAGCCGGTCGGCGACCGCGCGGGCCGCGTCGCGGGCCGTGTCCGAGAACTCCGGCGGGTCGGCGTACGTCGGTCGTACCTGCCGCCAGCTTGTCCACTGCGGCGAGCAGTCGGTCGCGTTCGGGCGCGGGCCAGCCCGCCACGGCCTGTGCGATCGCGGTGCGTGCGTCGTCCGATCCCATGCGTCCTCCGACCGTCAGGAGCCCGGCCCGTGGCCCGGAGATACGCGCCGAGACGTATCTGGTGACCGGGTCGCGGCTCTAGTCTGGTGTCCGCACCGAGCACGCGAAAGAGCGCACATGGCAACCAGGCGCTACCTCAACTTCGACCTGCTCCTGGAGCAAGAGGGAGAAGGTCGCTACCAGGCGCGCGTGACGGACTCGCCTCTCGGGGAGACGCCGAGCGTGCACTTCGCGCTCCCGTTCGACGCCACCACGCTCGAGAACCTGCTGCTCAAGCTGGACCCGGGGCGTACGGGCACACGCCGGGTCGGGAGCAACCCGATGCAGCAGGCGGCGATGGACTTCGGGGGGCCCCTCTACCAGGCGATCTTCACCGGCGACCTGGGGGTCGCGTGGACGCGCAGCCTGGACCGGGTGCGCAGCGAGAACGCCGGCGGCCTGCGGCTCCGGCTGCGGCTCAACGACGCGCCGGCCATCGCCGGGCTGCCGTGGGAGCTCCTGTACGACGCCCGCTCCAACAGCTTCATCGCCCAGTCGGAGCGGACCCCGCTGGTGCGCTTCCTGGACGTGCCGGAGGTGCCCAAGCCGATGGCGGTCGACGGCCCCCTGCGGGTGCTGGCGATCATCTCCTCGCCCACCGACCTCGACGAGCTCGACGTCGAGGCCGAGTGGACCAGGCTGCGCGACGCCCTGTCCCCGCGCCTCTCGGCGGGCCTGGTGGTCCTCGACCGGCTGCCGAGCCCGACGCTGTCCGAGCTCGGCACCTGGCTGCGCCGCTCCGAGACCCACGTCGTGCACTTCGTGGGCCACGGCGACTTCGACGAGGGGTTGCGCGAGGGGGTCATCTACTTCCAGGACGAGACCGGGCGCCGCTCCCCCGTCACCGCGTCGACGCTCGGCCCCTACCTCCGCGACCACGACCCGCTCCGGATGGTGGTGCTCAACGCCTGCCGCTCCGCGCGCACCGACTCCATCGACCCGTTCGGCGGGATGGCGCAGGGCCTGGTGCAGCAGGACGCGTCCGCGGTCGTCGCGATGCAGTTCCCGATCAGCGACAAGGCCGCCGTGAAGTTCACCGGCGAGTTCTACGGCGCCCTGGTCGACGGACTCCCCGTGGACCAGGCGGTCAGCAGTGCCCGCAAGGCCCTGCTCGACGGGTTCCGCGACGAGTGGGCGACGCCGGTGCTGTTCCTGCGCGCTCCCGACGGCAACATCTTCGAGAACGTGCACGCCGCCGCGGGCGCCGTACCGACCGTCCCGGTCGTCCCCGGGCCGGTGGGTCCGGGTCCGCAGGCGGGAACGGTCGAACGGGGGTTCCACCCGGCTGCGGGTGGCGGCGCGGCCGATGGGAGCCCGGGTGGCGGGGGCGGCGGCCCGGGTCGCACGCAGCTGATAGCGGGTGGGGTCGCCGGGGTCGTCGTGCTCGCGATCCTGGCGGCCGTCTTCTGGCCGCGCGGCGACGACGGCGGCGGGAGGGCCGGGGACCAGGACCCCTCGGGGGCGACCAGCGGTGCGAAGGGCTCCTCGACGGACGCCTCCGACGGCACGCCGACCGAGAACGTCGAAGGACTGCCGGCCGGGACCAAGCTGACCTTCGAGCAGCTCCTCGTCGCGGCCGGTCCGGACGCCAACAACCTCCATGTCTGGAAGGTCGACCTCTCCACCGGGACCGCTGAGCAGGTGACCCATGGGACCCGGCTCGAGCAGGGCCCGGTGATCGGCCCCAACCGCGACACCATCGTCTTCACGCAGGTCCAGCCCAACGACGTACGCGCACTGCGTGCGGCGGCCACCGACGGCACCGGCGAGCGCGCGCTGTTCGCCAACCCGCCCACGAAGTGCCTGGGGCAGATGGAACGGCCGGCGTGGCCGCGGGGCGCCGCCCGGCGCGTCGTCCTCGTCTGCCGCGAGCCGCTCGACAAGGACCCACACCTGCTGCTGCTGGGGTTCGACGGGGTCGTGCAGCGCGAGTACCCGGTGGAGGGCCAGAACTTCGGCGACCCCGCCATCACCCCGGACGGGCAGACACTCATGTACTGGGCCAACGAGAAGGCCAACGCCAGCGGCGGGTTCCTCTGGCAGGTCCCCGTCGACGGCGGGACGGCGACCCAGATCACCACCGACGAGATCCCCGGGGACGACGACGCCAAGCCGGACCAGGACAGCGACGCCGTCTTCTCCCCCGACGGCGCCCTGATCGCCTTCCGGCGCACCGACGCCGACGGCAACCGCGACATCTGGGTGGCCGACGCCGACGGCTCCAACCCGCGCCAGCTCACCACCTCCCCCCAGGCCGACCAGGACCCGACCTTCTCGCCCCACAGCGACGCGATCGCGTTCAAGCACGACGAGACCGACGGCACCACCCGCATCTACGTCGTCCCCGTCGCCGGCGGCGACCCCCAACCCCTCCTCCCGAAACCGATCGACATCATCGAGGCCCTGCCGGCCTGGTCGCGCCGCTGATCGCGATAGTCCCTGACGTTTGGGTCGGTTCTAGCGCGGAAAAGCGACCCAAACGTCAGGGACTATCGGAGATGGGACAGGTTCAGGTGCGCCACAGCCGGTCGGCCCGGCCGGTACGGCGCAGGTGAGCGTCCAGGGACTCGGGCGCCTGCCACCAGGGAGGTGGCTCCAGGGTCCAGGCCCGGGACTCGGGTGGGAGGAACTTGGCGCGCCGGCGGGCGTTCTGCATGCGCGCCACCGCAACGTGGCGACGGGCGATGTCGCCACCGACCAGCTCGAAGTACTCCAGGCCGTGGTCGCGAAAACGTTCCTCGCGCTCGACGTCCTTGCGGTGCCGGGCGCCGTCCTTGTGGTCCTCCCCCTGGTACTCCCCGACCAGACCGGCCTCGAGGTCGAGGAGGTCCGGGACGCCGATCAACCGCCCCTCCAGGTCGAACACCTCGCGGTTGCACAGGGGCCGTGGGTGGTCCGCGTCCAGCACCCAGACCAGCACCATCCGGTGCTCCTGCGGGGAGCGGCAGTCGTCGCGCGCCAACCCGACCGCCAGGCGGGCGTGCGGGACACCGGTCCACGCGCACCGCTGGGCGACGTACTGGGCGAACAACCGGACCGAGATCAGCCGAGCAGCAGCCGCCATGCTGATGGCGGTGGCCGCCTCGCGGACGGACGGACGTCGGCGTACGTCGTCGAACAGCGCCCGTTGCACGGTCGTCACCGGGATCCCGGCCACGACCGAGAGCTCGGTGGGTGCCAGCTGTTCCTCGGTCTGCACGAACCCCGGTCCTGGACGGATCCCCGAGCCGGCCAGGTTCAGCGGCACGGGCAGCGGCTCACCGCCCCACCCAGTGCCGTCGAAGTACGTCGCTCCCTGCCACCGCAGGGCCGCCCAGCCCGTCACCGCGCCGTACCCCCGGATCCGCCCCGCCTGCTCCACGATGCGTTGTTCGACGACGCCCCCGTCCACCTGGGTGGGTACGTACAGGCCCGGCCCGGTCCGTCTCCACCCCTTCCCTCGCACCTGCTGGCGCGTCGGACCACTCAGACCGGCAGTGTCGACGCGCACCGGAAAGACGAGCTGGTCGGGTCTCCGGCAGGAGGGGTCCCAGGGCATGGCGCGGACGTGCCCGCCCGCGCGCGCACCTAACCAACCCCTCCGTCACGCTGGGGACGGTCCCGCTCCGCCCGCCCCTGTGGGAGGAAGGTGGGCTCGCGACGTTTGCGGTAGTCCCTGACGTTTGGGTCCCTTTCACGCCCGGAAGTGGGTCCAAACGTCAGGGACTACCCGAACCTCGGCCGCAACCACGGTCCGCGGGCGCGCTGGGGTTACTGCGTCACGCGGTAGGCGTCGAAGACGCCGGGGACGGAACGTACGGCGCGCAGGACGCCGTCGAGGTGCTTGGCGTCGGCCATCTCGAAGGTGAAGCGGGACTTGGCGATCCGGTCGCGGGTGGTGGAGAGGTTGGCCGAGAGGATGTTCACGTGCGCGTCGGAGAGCGCCATGGTGACGTCGGAGAGCAGCCGGTTGCGGTCCAGGGCCTCCACCTGGATGTTGACCAGGAACATCGACTGCGCGGTGGGTGCCCACTCGACGTCGAGCAGCTTCTCGGGCTGGGCCCGGAGCGAGGCGGCGTTGGTGCAGTCCAGGCGGTGCACCGAGACGCCGCCGCCCTTGGTGACGAAGCCGAGGATCGGGTCGGGCGGCACCGGCGTGCAGCACTTGGCGAGCTTGACCCACACGTCCGAGGCGCCCTTGACGATGACGCCGGCGTCGCCGCCCGCGGTGGCCTTGGACCGGACCCGGCGAGCGGTGATGTTCACGCCCTCCGACAGGTCCTCCTCCGCCCCCTGCTCGCCGCCGTGCAGCTCGATGACGCGGCGTACGACGGCCTGGGCGGAGAGGTTGCCCTCGCCGACCGAGGCGTAGAGGGCCGACACGTCCGCGATCTTGAAGTGGTTGGCGGCCTGCGTCAGCGACTCGTGCGAGAGCACCCGCTTGAGGGGCAGGCCCTCCTTGCGCATCAGCTTGGCGATCTGCTCCTTGCCGCGCTCGATCGCCTCCTCGCGGCGCTCCTTGGTGAACCACTGGCGGATCTTGGAGCGCGCCCGCGGCGACTTCACGAACCCCAGCCAGTCGCGGGACGGACTCGCGTTGGGCGCCTTGGAGGTGAAGATCTCGACGACGTCGGAGTTCTCCAGCGTCGACTCCAGCGGCACCAGCCGGCCGTTGACCCGGGCGCCGATGGTGTGGTGCCCGACCTCGGTGTGCACGGCGTAGGCGAAGTCGACCGGCGTCGCGCCGACCGGCAGCGCGATCACGTCGCCGCGCGGGGTGAAGACGTAGACCTCGGCGCGGTTGATCTCGAACCGCAGCGACTCCAGGAACTGCTCGGGGTCCTCGACCTCGCTCTGCCAGTCGAGCAGCTGCCGCACCCACGACATGTCGTCCATGTCGCCGCGCTGGTCGGTGTCGAGGCCCTTGGTGCCGTCCTCCTTGTACTTCCAGTGCGCCGCGACGCCGTACTCCGCGCGCCGGTGCATCGCGTAGGTGCGGATCTGGATCTCCACCGGCTTGCCCTGCGGGCCGATGACCGTCGTGTGCAACGACTGGTACATGTTGAACTTCGGCATCGCGATGTAGTCCTTGAACCGGCCCAGGACCGGGTTCCACCGCGAGTGCAGCACGCCGAGCGCGGAGTAGCAGTCCCGGTCCTCCTCGACCAGGACCCGCAGTCCCACCAGGTCGTAGATGTCGGTGAACTCGCGGCCGCCCAGGATCATCTTCTGGTAGATCGAGTAGTAGTGCTTGGGCCGGCCGGTGACGGTGGCCTTCACCTTCGCGTCCTTGAGGTCGGTCTCGACCTGCTTGACGACCTCGGCCAGGAACTGGTCGCGCGAGGGCGCCCGGTCGGCCACCATCCGCACGATCTCGTCGTAGACCTTGGGGTGCAGGGTCGCGAACGCGAGGTCCTCGAGCTCCCACTTGATGGTGTTCATGCCGAGCCGGTGGGCCAGCGGCGCGTAGATGTCGAGGGACTCGGTGGCCTGCCGCTCCTGCGTCGACTGCTTGACGTAGCGCACCGTGCGCATGTTGTGCAGCCGGTCGGCGAGCTTGATGACCAGCACCCGGATGTCGCGGGCCATCGCCACGATCATCTTGCGGATGGTCTCGGCCTGCGCGGCGTCGCCGTACTTGACCTTCTCGAGCTTGGTCACCCCGTCGACGAGCCGCGCCACCTCCTCGCCGAAGTCGGCGCGCAGCTCGTCGAGGGTGTAGTCGGTGTCCTCGACGGTGTCGTGCAGCAGCGCGGCGACCAGGGTCGGCTCCGTCATGCCGATGTCCGCGAGGATCGTGGTGACGGCCAGCGGGTGGGTGATGTAGGGGTCGCCGCTCTTGCGGGTCTGGGTGCCGTGGTGCTTCTCGGCGGTCAGGTAGGCCCGCTCGAGGAGCGCCAGGTCGGCCTTGGGGTGGTTGGCCCGCACGGTCCGGAACAGCGGCTCGAGCACGGGGTTGCCGGTCTGGGTCCGCGACCCCATCCGGGCCAGGCGGGCGCGCATCCCGCGGGCGGCGGGCACCGTCTCGGGGGCAGGGGGCAGCACCTCGGGAGCCTGTACGGCGTCCGGCACCGCGGGGGACTGCTCTGCCATCCCTGTGAGTCTACGGGCGGGCGGGGTGCTCAGACGGTCAGCAGGCTGGTCAGGGGCAGGTCGCCGATCGCCTGCCGACCCGGCAGGAAGGACAGGTCCATCAGCACCGACGCACCCACCACGTGGCCGCCGGCCTGCTCGACGAGCCGGACGGTCGCGGCCACGGTGCCACCGGTGGCCAGCACGTCGTCGACCAGCAGCACTCGCGCCCCCTCGCGCACCGCGTCGCGGTGCATCTCGAGGGTCGCCTGGCCGTACTCCAGGGAGTAGGACTCGGCGTACGTCGCCCGGGGCAGCTTGCCGGCCTTGCGCACGGGCACGAACCCGGCGCCCAGCGCGAGCGCCACCGGTGCGGCGAGGATGAACCCACGCGCCTCCATGCCGATCACGCAGTCCACCACCGTGGCGCCGGACTCGTCCCGTCCCGCCGCGGCGAGCGCCTCGACCACCTCGGTGAAGGCGGCGTGGTCGGCCAGGACCGGCGTGATGTCCTTGAAGACGACCCCCGGCTCGGGGAAGTCGGGGACGTCGACGACGAGGCGCGTCAGCGTCTCAGCGACGCTCATGCGCGGCGGATCACTTCTTGCCCCGCTTGGACCGAGACTGCCGGGTGGGCTGCTGCCGTCCGGCCGCACTGCTCGGGGTGACGGGACGTGGAGCCTGGGGTACGACGCGCCCGCGGCCGGTCGGGACCGGTTGCGACGGCTTCGGGGCCGAGGCGGCGACCTCGTGGTCCTCGTCCAGGTCGTCGTCCAGTGGTTCGCCGTCCGGGTCGTCCTGCACGGGCAGGTCGTCCTTGAACACCGGGACCGACGCGTAGCGGTCCGCCTCGTGGCGGCGCTTGGTCGCCAGTCTCTTCTCGAGGGCCTGGTTGGCCGCCTCCCTCGACTTCATGTCCGCCAGCAGCGGCGTCGCGATGAAGATCGAGGAGTAGGCGCCGGCCGCCATGCCGACGAACAGGGCCAGGGCGAGGTCCTTGAGCGAGCCGGCGCCCAGCTGGACGGCGCCGACGTAGAGGATCGCGCCCACCGGGATCAGCGCCACGATCGAGGTGTTGATCGAGCGCACCAGGGTCTGGTTGACGGCGAGGTTGGCGGCCTCGGCGTAGCTCATCCGCGAGGCCCGCAGGTTCTTGGTGTTCTCCCGCACCTTGTCGAAGACGACGACGGTGTCGTAGAGGGAGAAGCCGAGGATCGTCAGCAGGCCTGTGACCGTGGCCGGCGTGACCTCCCAGCCCACCAGGGCATAGATGCCGATGGTGATCACCACGTCGTGCGCGAGGGCGACGATCGCGGCCACGGACATCTTCCATTCTCGGAAGTACGCCCAGATGAACAGCACCACCAGGACCAGGAAGACGATCAGGCCGGTCAGCGACCGCTTCGCGACGTCGCGTCCCCAGCTGGCGCCGATCTCCTCCTGCGACATCTCGTCGGGGGTCGCGTTCATCGTGGTGAGGATGGTGTCGACGACCTTCTGCGAGTCGTCGGTCGTGAGCTGCTTGGTCTGGACGATCAGGCTGTTGGCGCCCGACGTCGTCACGACGGGCGACGAGGCGCCGTCGATGCCGGTGCCGGCCACGGCCTCGCGGAGGGCGTCCGCGTCGTCCTGGGTGACGGTGCCCTCGGTCATGGTCAGCTTGTACTGCGCGCCGCCCACGAACTCGATGCCCATGTTCAGGCCCTTGAAGTACAGACCCAGGATCGCGGTCAGCACGATGAGGCCGGAGATGGCGTACCAGAGCCGGCGTCGCCCGACGAAGTTGATCGACTTCTTGCCCGTGTAGAGGTCGTTGCCGAGCCTCGAGAACTTGCCCATCAGGCCCTCCCTCCCACGGCGCCGGTGGTCGGCTGGGTGAGGTTGATCCGGTCGACGCCCAGCGACTCCGCGTTGAGTCCGGACAGCCGGTGCCCACGGTTGAAGAACGGGTACTTCGCGAGCCACGACACCATCGGGTGGGTGAACCAGAAGAACACCGCGATGTCGATCAACGTCGAGATACCGAGCGCGAACGCGAAGCCGCGGACCACGCCGGCGGCGAAGACGTAGAGGACCACGGCCGCGAGCAGCGACACGGAGTCGGCCGCCAGACAGGTGTTCCTGGCACGCTTCCAGCCCGCCTCGACCGCGACCCGCATCGACTTGCCGTCGCGCATCTCGTCACGGATGCGTTCGAAGTAGACGATGAAGGAGTCGGCCGTGATGCCGATCGCCACGATCAGTCCGGCGATGCCGGGAAGGGTCAGGGTGAAGTTCGCGGCCTTGTCGAGCAGTAGCACCATCGCGTAGGTGATCCCCGCCGCCACGAAGAGCGACGCGACCACGACGACGCCGAGCCCGCGGTAGTAGATGAGGCAGTAGATCATCACGGCGGCGAGGCCGATCAGGCCCGCGAAGATGCCGGCCTTCAGCTGGTCACCGGCGAGCGAGGGACCGATGGTCTCGACGCTCGGGTCCTTGTCGAAGGAGATCGGCAGCGAGCCGTAGCGCAGGCTGGTGGCCAGGCTCTGGGCCGACTCCTGGTTGAAGCTGCCGCTGATCTGCGCCTGGCCGTTGGTGATGATGCCGTTCATCGTCGGCGCCGAGATCACCTTGCCGTCGAGGACGATCGCGAACTGCTTCTGGGTGCCGTAGAGCGCCTTGGAGATCGTCGCGAACTGGTCGCTGCCGTCCCCGTTGAAGTCGAGGCTGACCACCCAGTTGACGTCGTTCTGAGGGATCAGCGCCTGCGCGTCGTCGAGCTCGGTGCCCTCGACCATCGCGACCGACAGCAGGTACTTCTGGCCCGCGTCGTCACAGGCCAGGAGGGGCAGGTCGGGGCTGTCGCCGGGCGTCACCTTGCCGGTCACGGGGTCGACGTTGGACGACTGGAGGTCGGCGGCACACTCGAAGGCGTTGTACGCCGCCACCGACTTCTCGTCGGGGCTGTCCATCCACTTGAGGGGTTCGTCGATCGGAGGCTGCTTGGTGCCGTCGCCGGTGCCGGTGGGCGTGGCGGTCGGGTTGGCGGTGCCGGAGGGTGACGCCGTGCCGGTCGGGTCGGCCGTCGGGGACGCCGTACCGCTGGGATCGGCCGACTTGGTCTTGCCGTCGAGCAGGAAGCCGGGCCGGTTCTTGCCGGTGGCCTTCTTGGTCGGCGACGCCGTCGCCGTGTCGTTCGACGCACCACTGGCCGACGAGCTCGGCGGCAACAGCACGCCGCCGCCGGGCGAGACGGAGGGGGTCGGCTCGGCCGACTTGGTGCCGCCGCTCGGACTCGGGGTGGCCGTCGGCGCGGCGGTGCCGATGCCGCTCATGGCCACGACGCGGAAGCGCAGCTGGGCCTGGCGCTTCACGGTGTCGACGAGGTTGGCGCGGCTCTTGCCGGGGATCTCGACGACGATGTACTTGTTGCCCTCGGTGGTCACCTCGGCCTCGGAGACGCCCGAGCCGTTGACGCGCCGGTCGATGATGCTCGCGGCCTCGTCGAGGCTCTCGGGCGTCACGTTGTCGCCCGTGGCGAACAGCCGGATGCGGGTGCCGCCCTCGAGGTCGAGGCCCAGGGCCGGCTTCCAGGAGCCGGCCAGGGCCACCAGGCCGTACATCGCGATGATGGCGAGGAAGAAGATCGCCAGGGTGCGCTGGGGGCGCGCGGGTCTACGGGCGGCCATGTCAGCGTTCCTCCGGGGCGGTCTGGTCCGTGGCGGTCGGGGGGGTGTCGTCGGACTCCTCGTCCCCGGACTCCACCGGTCCGTCGGCCGAGGGCACGTTCTGGCCGATGGCCCCTCGGACGACCTCGACGACGACGCCCGGAGCGAGCTCGACGCTCACCCTGTCGTCGTCCAACGAGCGAAGCACCCCGAACATCCCCGACGTGAGCATCACCTCGTCACCGACGGCGAGGGTCGACTGCATCTGGCGTACGGCGCGCTGGCGGCGCTGGGCCGGCCGGATCATCAGGAGCCAGAACAGCAGGGCAATGCCCACGAAGGGCAGGAGGGAGGCAAGCTCCTTCACGACAACAGACCTCTTCACAAGGGGATCTCTGGGATGTCGGCCGCACCGGACGGAAGGGTCCACAGCCGCGGCCAACGGTGAAGTGTAACTGCGGGTGGTGGAGGTCACGGCATCCGGAGGGGCATCGCCGGTGGTGGCCGTCAACCACGCCCGTGCCAGGACTCCCAGAGGGCGGCGTAGGAGCCCCCCGCGGCCACCAGCTCGTCATGGCTGCCGAGCTCGGTGACCCTGCCGTCCTCGACCACCGCCACCCGGTCGGCGTCGTGGGCGGAGAACAGCCGGTGGGCGATCGCGATCACGGTCCGTCCCTCCAGGACGGCCGCCAGGGAGCGTTCCAGGTGCCTGGCGGCCCGCGGGTCGATGAGCGAGGTCGCCTCGTCGAGCACGAGCGTGTGCGGGTCGGCGAGCACGAGGCGGGCCAGCGCCAGCTGCTGGGCCTGGGCCGCCGTCAAGGTGCGGCCGCCCGAACCGACCACGGTGTCCAACCCGACGTCGAGGGCGGCGACCCACGTGGTGGCGTCGACGGCCTCCAGCGCGGCCCGTACCTCGTCGTCGTCGGCTCCCGGCGCCGCGAGCGCCAGGTTCTCCCGCAGCGTGCCGGCGAAGACGTGGTGCTCCTGGGTCACCAGCGCGACGTGGCCGCGGAGGTCGTCGAGCGGCAGCTCGACCAGGCCCACCCCGCCGACCGTCACCTCGCCCGTGCGAGGCGGGTGGATCCCGGCGAGCAGACGGCCGAGCGTGGACTTGCCGGCCCCCGAGGGGCCGACCATCGCGATCCGCTCCCCCACTCCGACGTCCAGGTCGACCCCGTGCAGCACGTCGCGGCCCTCCACGTAGGCGAACCGGACGTCGCGGGCGTCGAGCTTCTCGTCGCTCGGCTCGCGGCCGGTCACCGTGCGGTCGTCGGGTACCTCGGCGACCCCGAGGAGGCGGGCCAGGGACGCCGCGCCCATCTGCAGCTCGTCGAGGATCGAGACGATCCGGTCGACCGGGTCGATGAGCATCTGGACGTAGAGGGTGGCCGCGGTGACGTCGCCCAGCGAGACCGACCCCTGGGAGTACAGCCACCCCCCGAGCAGGAGGGTGAACACGGTCGGGATGAGGTAGGACAGCTCCATGCTCGGGAAGAACATGGTGCGCAGGTAGAGCGTGTAGCGCTCGGCCCAGTAGGACTCCCGGCAGTCCTCGTCCAGGCGACGTACCTGCTCCTCCGCCAGCCCGAGGGCCTCGACGGTGCGGGCCCCCTCGACGGTCTCGGTCAGCGTGGCGTTGATCCGGGAGTACGACGCGGACTCGCGCAGGTAGCCGTCCTTGGCCCGCGCGAGGTACCACCGCAGCCCCACCACGAGCGGCGGCAGTCCCAGCAGGCAGGGCAGGCCGACCCACCACCCGACCGACAGGGCCGCGGCGAAGGTCAGCACCGCCGTGATCACGCCGATGGTCCACTCCGGGAGCGCCCAGCGCACCGACCACCCGAGCTGGTCGACGTCGCGCGAGGTACGGGTGAGCAGGTCGCCGGACCCCGCCGACTCGACGACGCCGACCGGGAGGGCCAGCACGTTGCCGACGAAGTCCTCGCGGAGCTCGGCGAGGACCTGCTCGCCCAGCACCTGGCGAGACGTAGCGCGCGTAGCGGGTGAGCACCGTCGCGAGGACGAGGAAGCCGGCCAGCGCCATCACGACGTGGTCGACGTGCTCGACGGTGGTGCCGTCCTCGACCGCCTCGACCAGGTCGCCGAGCAGCCGGGGGGCCGCCAGTGCCGCCACCGCGGCGAGCGAGTGCAGCACCAGGGCGCTCCACAGCAACCGGGGATGACGCCGGGCGATCCGGACGGCGTAGCGGCGTACGGCCGGCCCATCGGCCACGGGCAGGTTCACGCTCATCGCGGCTCCCCCTGGTACGCCGCCGGGGCGGGGACGTCCTGGCGGGTCACCACGGCCCGGTAGTCGGGCGAGGACTCGAGCAGGGCGGCGTGGGTGCCGACGGCCACGACGTGCTCGCCGACGACGAAGGCCACCTCGTCGGCGGCGTCCAGCATCAGCGGGCTGCTCGTCGTGACGACCGTGGTCCGGCCGGCCCGGTGCCGCCGCAGCCGGCCGGCGATCCGGGCCTCGGTGTGGGCGTCGACCGCGCTCGTGGGCTCGGCCAGGACCAGGATCTCGGGGTCGACCAGCAGGGCGCGGGCGAGGACCAGCCGCTGGCGCTGGCCACCCGAGAACTCGCGTCCGCGCTCGGCGACCTCGGTGAGCAGGCCTTCGGGCAGGGCCTCGAGGATGTCGTCGGCCGATGCGGTCTCGAGGGCGGCCGCGACGTCGCCGCCACCGGCCACGTCGAGGCGCTCGCCCAGGGGGCCTGAGAACAGCGTCGAGCCGGTGTCGGAGACCAGGATCCGGCGTCGTACCTCGGCGGGACGCAGCCGGGTCAGTGGGGTGCCGCCGAGGCGCACGTCGTCGTCGACCTCGGCGGCGCAGAGGCCGAGGCGGTCGGCGAGCGCGGCGCTGTCGTCGGGGCGTTCGCTGACCACGGCGGTCAGCAGCCCCGGACGGATCCGGAGCCCGCTGCGTACGTCGGTGAGCTCGGCGCCGACCGGCGGCGAGGGCGCCGGGTCGAGGGGCTCGGAGACGTCGGGGTCGAGCGCGAGCACGGTGCACACCCGGTGGGCCGAGACCCGGCCGCGGATCAGCTTGTTGGCGTACTCGGTGACGGTGCGCAGCGGGATCATCAGGAAGGCGGAGTACCCGTAGAACGCGACCAGCTCCCCCGGCGTGATCTCACCGGCCACCGCCGACCTGGCGCCGAGCCAGACGACGACCACGATGAACACGCCGGGCAGGAACACCTGCAGCGCGTCCAGCACGGACTGCAGCCGGGCGACCTCGACGCCGGCCCGCCTGACCTGCTGCGACTCGCGGCGGTAGCGGTCGTGGAAGACCTGCTCGCCCCCGATGCCGCGCAGCACGCGCAGCCCGCCCACGATGTCGGACGCGGTGTTGGCCAGGCCGCCCATCAGGTGCCGCTGGTGCGGCGCTGCGGTCCTGGAGCGGCCGCAGCAGCGGACCGACCAGCAGCATCAGCAGCGGCACCCCGATCAGGACCACCAGGCCCAGCGTCAGCGAGGTGCTCAGCAGGATGGCGGCCACCAGCAGGAAGGACACGACGGCCCCGGTGAACCGGGCCGTCACGTCCATCACCTGACCGATGTGCGACAGGTCGGAGGTGCCGATGGCGACCACCTCGCCGGTGGAGACCTTGCGCGGCAGCGTGCCGCCCAGCCGCACCGACTGGCGACCCACGAGCTGCACGGTGAGGTAGGCCGCGGTCAGCCAGTTGGTCACGGCGAAGCGGTGCCGCATGATCCCGCTCAAGGCCTGGACGATCCCGACGAGCATCATCACGCCCGCCCAGAACAGCAGCGCACTGCTGTCCTTGGCGGCGACGCCCCGGTCGATCGCGGCACCGAGCACGGCCGGCATCACGGCCTGCGAGCTCATCCAGACGATGCCGAAGAACATCCCGCCGGCGAGGGTGCGCCACTGCCGGAGCGCCATCCACCACAGCAGCCGCCCGGCCGACCGGTGATCGGCGGTGCCGGGATCGGCGGAGGGCAGGAGACGCACTCGTCCCACCCTAGGGAGGCCGTCCTCCGCCCGCACCCGGATTGTCCCGGCCGGTCACGGATTCACCGGCCGGCCGGTGAATCTCTGGGTTGGCACGCAATGCTTCGGCCGACAACCGATGGTTTCACCGGCCGACCGGTGAATCCATCCACGGCAGCCGGTCCCCCGCTCAGTCCTCGAAGAGGGTGGGTTCGGCGGGTACGTCGGGCTGGGGCGGGGCGGCGAGGCCCAGGTGGCGCCAGGCGGCGGGGGTCGCGACCCGGCCCCGCGGCGTACGGGCCAGGAAGCCCAGCCGCACCAGGAACGGTTCGGCGACCTCCTCGACGGTCTCCCGCTCCTCGCCGACGGCGACGGCGAGGGTGGAGATGCCGACCGGTCCGCCGCCGAAGTGGCGGCAGAGCACGTCGATGACCGCCCGGTCGAGACGGTCCAGGCCCAGCTCGTCGACCTCGTAGAGGTCGAGCCCCTGCCGGGCGACCGGTTCGGTGACCACGCCGTCGGCCTTGACCTGGGCGTAGTCGCGGACCCGGCGCAGCAGCCGGTTGGCGATGCGCGGGGTGCCGCGCGAGCGTGAGGCGATCTCGGCCGCGCCCTCGGAGGTGAGCTCGACGCCGAGCAGGCCGGCCGAGCGGTGCACGATGAGGTCGAGGTCGGCCGGGTCGTAGAACTCCAGCCGCGCGGTGAAGCCGAAGCGGTCGCGCAGCGGACCCGGCAGCAACCCCGCCCGGGTGGTGGCGCCGACGAGCGTGAACGGCGGGATGTCGAGCGGGATCGCGGTGGCGCCGGGGCCCTTGCCGATGACGACGTCGACCCGGAAGTCCTCCATCGCCATGTAGAGCATCTCCTCGGCCGGCCGGGACATCCGGTGGATCTCGTCGACGAACAGCACGTCGCCGTCGTTGAGGCCGGAGAGGATCGCGGCGAGGTCGCCGGCGTGGGTGATGGCGGGCCCGCTGGTCAGTCGCAGCGGCGCGGTCATCTCGTGGGCGATGATCATCGCCAGCGTGGTCTTGCCGAGTCCGGGCGGACCGGAGAGCAGCACGTGGTCGGCCACCCGGCCCCGCCCGCGGGCGGCCTCGAGGACCAGCCCGAGCTGCTCGCGCACGCGGTGCTGGCCGATCACCTCGTCGAGGGTGCGCGGTCGGAGGGCCGCCTCCACCGCGCGCTCGTCGCCCTCCACCTCCGCGGCGGTCAGCGAGCCGGGGTAGCCGTCCGGGTGTCCGCCTGGCAGGGTGTCCGGCGAGGTGTCCGGCCAGGTGCTCGGCCTCGCGGGCCTCGAGGTCCTCGATGGGGTCCATGGGCTCAGGCCTTGCTCATCGTGCGCAGGGCGGACCGCAGCAGCGCCGCGACCTGGGGGTCGTCGCCGGCCTCGGGGGCGACGGCCTCGACGGCGGCGTCGGCGTCCTTGGCCGACCAGCCGAGGCCGACCAGGCCCTGCAGCACCTGGTCCTTCCAGGGCGCCGCCACGCGGGCGGGGGTGCCGTTGCGGACGTGGCCGACGGGCGTGCCGAGGCGGTCCTTGAGCTCCAGGATGATCCGCTGCGCACCCTTCTGGCCGATGCCGGACACCCGGGTCAGCGTCTTGGTGTCGTCGGAGGCGACGGCCACCCGGAGCTCGTCGGGGGCCAGGCAGGCGAGGATCGACTGCGCCAGCTTGGGGCCGACTCCGGAGGCGGTCTGGACGAGCTCGAAGACCGTCTTCTCGTCCTCGTCGAGGAACCCGAACAGGGTCAGCGAGTCCTCGCGCACCACCATGCTGGTCGGCAGGCTGGCGGTCTGGCCGGTGCGCAGCGTGGCCAGGGTGCCGGGCGTGCACATCAGCTCGAGCCCGACCCCGCCGACCTCGAGCACCGCGCTGTTGAGGGTGACGGCGGCGACCTGGCCGCGCACGAAGGCGATCATCGGGGTCCCCGGGGGATCGAGAGCCGGCGGAGCGAAGCGGGGGAGGCGAGCGATCTCCTGGGGTGGTTCATCGGGTCCTCCCGGTGGTGGCGTGCTGCTGGGCGAGGGCGGCGTCGAGCCGGGCCTGCGCTCCCCCGCGCCAGATGTGGGTGATGGCCAGCGCCAGCGCGTCCGCCGCGTCGGCGGGCTTGGGCGGCGCGTCGAGGCGCAGGATCCGGGTCACCATGGCGCCCACCTGGGCCTTGTCGGCCCGGCCGCTCCCGGAGACGGCGGCCTTCACCTCGCTGGGCGTGTGCAGCGCGATGGGCAGCCCCCGCCGCGCGGCCGCGACCAGCGCGATGCCGCTCGCCTGCGCGGTGCCCATGATGGTGCTGGAGTCGGAGCGCGCGAACACCCGCTCCACGGCCACCGCGTCGGGCTGGTACTCGTCGAGCCAGGCGTCGATGCCCTTCTCGATGGTCACCAGCCGCTGGGCGATGGGCAGGTCTGCGCTGGTGCGCACGACGTTGACGTCGATGAGTGTCAGCGGCCGCCCGACCGTGCCCTCGACCACGCCCAGCCCACAGCGGGTCAGCCCCGGGTCGATCCCCAGCACGCGCACGCCGTCGCCTCTCGCCGTCCGAACAGGTGTTCGTACGGAACGCTAGCCGCGACCTCCCGCCGTACGGCGCACGACACGCCCGTCCGTACCTCCCGCCCGCTCGCGCGACCGGACCTGTAACAGCGCGTGTTTGTGTGACTTCCCGCGTTCAAGCACTGGGTAAGTCACACGAACACCGCGTTACAAGTGGATCGGCCCGCGCCCCGGGCCGGGGTGCGGCTCACGGCTCAGGCGTCGAGCTCGGCCATGACCTCGTCGGAGACGTCGAAGTTGGCGAAGACGTTCTGGACGTCGTCGGAGTCCTCGAGGGCCTCGATCAGGCGGAACACCTTGGCGGCGTTGTCCTTGTCGAGCTGTACCTGCAGGTCCGGCACGAACTCGGCCTCGGCGGAGTCGTAGTCGATGCCGGCGGCCTGCAGTGCGGAACGTACGGCGACCAGGTCGGTGGCCTCGGAGACGACCTCGAAGGACTCGCCCAGGTCGTTGACCTCCTCGGCGCCGACCTCCAGGGTCGCCTCGAGCACGTCGTCGTCGCTGACCCGGCGACCCTCCTGGTCGACGGGCACGATCACCACGCCCTTGCGGTTGAAGAGGAACGACACCGAGCCCGGGTCGGCCAGGGAGCCGCCGTTGCGGCTCATCGCGGTGCGCACCTCCATGGCCGCGCGGTTGCGGTTGTCGGTGAGGCACTCGATGAGCATCGCGACACCGGCAGGCCCATAACCCTCGTACATGATCGTGGTGTAGTCGGCGCCCCCCGCCTCGGCACCGGAGCCGCGCTTGACCGCCCGGTCGATGTTGTCGTTGGGGACCGAGGACTTCTTGGCCTTCTGGATGGCGTCGTACAGCGTCGGGTTGCCGACGGGGTCACCGCCGCCCATCCGGGCCGCGACCTCGATGTTCTTGATCAGCTTGGCGAACATCTTGCCGCGACGGGCGTCGATGACGGCCTTCTTGTGCTTGGTGGTCGCCCATTTCGAGTGGCCGGACATGCCTCTTCCTTCTACGACGTGGTCACGAGGTCGACGAAGACCCGGTGGATGCGGGAGTCGCCTCCCACCTCGGGATGGAACGACGTCGCCAGCAGCGGGCCCTGCCGGACCGCGACGATCCTACCGGCGGCCGCTCCGGCCGCCGGATCCCGTGGGATCGCGGCGAGCACCTCGACCCCGTCGCCGACCGCCTCGACCCACGGCGCCCGGATGAAGACGGCGTGCACGGGGTCGGCGAGACCCGCGAACTCCAGGTCCGCCTCGAAGGAGTCCACCTGCCGCCCGAAGGCGTTGCGCCGCACGGTGATGTCCAGGCCGCCCAGCGTCTCCTGGTCGGACGTACCGTCCTCGATCCGGTCGGCGAGCAGGATCATCCCCGCGCAGGTGCCGAACACCGGCAGTCCCTCGGCGATCCGCTGCCGCAGCGGGTCGAGCAGCCCGAAGATGCGGGCCAGCTTGGCGATCGTGGTGGACTCCCCACCCGGCACGACCAGCCCGTCGCAGGACGCCAGCTCGGACTCCCGCCGTACGACGATCGCTTGCGCCCCCAGGTCGCCCAGCACCCGCAGGTGCTCGCGCACGTCGCCCTGCAGGGCGAGGACCCCGATGACGGGCCGGGTCACGGGCGGGTCCGGCGATCGGGGCGGCAGGCACGCGCGCAGGCTAGTGCCCCCTTCCCGGGCCCCCGAAACTGCCGCACCATGGGTGGATGCGCACTCTCGTCTCGGTGGTCATCGGCGTCCTGCTCAGCTGCCTCCTCGGCCCGGCGGCGATCGCCTCGCCGCCCGCCCCTGCGGCCAGCCAGGAGACCGGGTGCCACCGCACCCGGCCGGCGTACCCCCAGATCAAGCCGGGGACGAGGAGCGGAGCCGTGCGCACGTTGCAGTGCGTGCTCAACGACGCCGGGTTCGGGCCGGTGGCCGTCGACGGGTTCTACGGTCCCGAGACGCAGGACGCGATCAAGGAGCTCACCGGCAACTTCGAGTGCTGCATCGCCCGGCCGCTGCTGGTCCGCACGTGGTACTGGACGATCCTCTTCTCCCAGTCCCACCGCCTGGGCGGCCTCCAGCCCGGCGACTCCGGGATCCGCGTCACGACGCTGCAGCGTGCGCTCCGCGCCGACAAGGAGACGCTGGTGATTGACGGCGACTTCGGCGCGCAGACCAAGGCGCAGGTGAAGGTCTTCCAGGACAAGTGCAACATCACGGAGACCGGACGCGTCAGCGCCAAGACCGCCTTCTTCCTGTCCCAGGGCGGGCTGCGGCGTCGGCTCGTGATCAGGAAGGCCACGTTCCTGATCACCTCCTAGCGTGGTCCCGACGTAACCCGGACGAAGAAGGAGCGCGATGGTGGACTACCGGATCGAGCTGGTGGGGCTGCCGGTCGACGACGTGGACCGCGCCAAGAAGTTCTACGGTGACACGCTCGGCTGGCCCGTCGACCACGACCACACGGTGAGTGACGACGTCCGCTTCATCCAGGTCACCCCGCCCGGGTCGGCCTGCTCGATCGCCTTCGGGAAGGGCGTCAGCGACATGCCGGCCGGCTCGCTGCGTGCCCTCCAGGTGGTGGTCTCGTCGGCCGACGAGGCGCGCGCCGACCTGGTCGCGCGCGGGGTCGAGGCGAGCGAGGTCGACGACCAGCCGTGGGGCCGGTTCGTGCACTTCGCCGACCCGGACGGCAACACCTGGAGCGTGCAGGAGCTCCCGGACTACTCGCAGCTCGGCGAGTGGCAGGCCGATGCGGGAGTGACGGACAACCGGGCCGGCTGACCGCCGTACGGCTGGGTCCGGCCAGATCGGCGTCGTTCCTGACCGTTAGTGACGGTTCAGCGGGCACTAAGGGATTGGAACACCCGGTCGACCGGTGATCCGTCCGCCGGCCGCGACCTACCAGCCGCGCTCGGCGAGCCGGTGCGGCTGCGGGATGTCGTCGACGTTGATGCCGACCATGGCCTCGCCGAGACCGCGGGAGACCTTGGCGACCACGTCGGGGTCGTCGAAGAAGGTGGTGGCCTTGACGATGGCGGAGGCCCGCTCGGCCGGGTTGCCGGACTTGAAGATGCCCGAACCGACGAACACGCCCTCGGCGCCGAGCTGCATCATCATCGCCGCGTCGGCGGGGGTGGCGATGCCGCCGGCGGTGAACAGCACGACGGGCAGCTTGCCCGCGGCGGCCACCTCGCGAACGAGGTCGTACGGCGCCTGGAGCTCCTTGGCGGCGACGTACAGCTCGTCGGGCTCGAGGCCCTGGAGCCGCCGTAGCTCGGCGCGGATGGTGCGCATGTGGGTGACGGCGTTGGAGACGTCGCCGGTGCCGGCCTCGCCCTTGGAGCGGATCATCGCCGCACCCTCGGTGATCCGGCGCAGCGCCTCGCCGAGGTTGGTGGCGCCGCACACGAACGGCACGGTGAAGTTCCACTTGTCGATGTGGTTGGCGTAGTCGGCCGGGGTGAGCACCTCGGACTCGTCGATGTAGTCGACGCCGAGGGACTGCAGCACCTGCGCCTCGGCGAAGTGGCCGATCCGGGCCTTCGCCATCACCGGGATCGAGACCTGCTCGATGATCCCGTCGATCATGTCGGGGTCGCTCATCCGCGAGACCCCGCCCTGCGCGCGGATGTCGGCGGGGACCCGCTCGAGCGCCATCACCGCGACGGCGCCGGCGTCCTCGGCGATCTTCGCCTGCTCGGCGGTGACGACGTCCATGATCACGCCGCCCTTGAGCATCTCGGCCATGCCGCGCTTCACGCGGGTGGTGCCAGTGACGGTGCCGGTGCTGGAGGTCTCTTCAGGGGACTGCTGAACCATGGGTCAAGAGTACGGCGGGCGGGTCGCGGCTCCCTATTCGGGAACGCGGCGGAGCGCCGGCGGGACGGCCGGTCCGCGATCGAGCTCGATCGCCTGGCGGCGTACCTTCAGGATCCGGAAGACGACCGTGTAGGCACTGGCGGCCGCGAGCACCCAGAGTCCCAGCTCGAGCAGGATCGGCACGTCGAACAGCGCGCCGAGCCCGGTGACCGCCAGGATCAGCACGAGCCGGTCGGAGCGTTCGGCGATGCCGCCCTTGGCGTCGAGGCCCAGCGACTCGGCCTTCGCCCGTGCGTAGCTGGTCAGGCTGCCCGCGACCAGGCAGAACAACGACAGGCAGAGGTAGAGGTAGCTGTCGCCCGAGGCGGCGAAGTACAGCGCCAGGCCGCCGAAGATCGCGGCGTCCCCGATCCGGTCGAGCGTGGAGTCCCAGAACGACCCGAAGGTCGACGTGCGGCCCGACTTGCGCGCCATCGCCCCGTCGATCATGTCGGAGAACACGAAGGCGGCGATCACGAGGGTGCCGATGAGCAGCTCGCCGCGCGGGTAGAAGGCGAGCGCGCCGGCGGCGACGCCGAGGGTGCCGACGAGCGTGACGGCGTCGGGGCTGACGCCGAGCTTGAGCAGCAGGTTGACGACCGGGGCGAGCACGACGCCCTGCCAGAAGGCCTTGAATCGCTCCAACATGAGGGGAGCAGGCTATCGGGGCTGTCGCGCCGCGACGCTGCGGCCCCGGCCGGACGCCGGCTGCGTCGGCGCGGGGACCGTGGACTCCCAGCGTGTCCCGTGGCCTCGCCGGCGGTCCGTCCAGGTCGAGCACGCTGGCCGGGTCGGCCAGCACGGGCGCGAACACCACCTCGGCCGCGCCCCGCCACGGCGAGTCGAGGCCGAACGCCGAGGACCGGATGACGACGTCGCTGCGCGGGGTCATCAGCGTCCACCGGTCGATGGTCTGGTCGACCACGTCCTGGCGGGCCTGCCAGAGGGCGGCCATCGACCCACCGAGCACGATCACCTCGGGGTTGAACACGTTGATCACCGCGCGCAGGCCGACGCCGATCCAGTAGCCGACCTCGTCGAGCGCCTGCTTGGCCCGCGCGCTCCCCCGCCGCCGCGGCGGCGATGACCTCGTCGACGCCCTCCGGGCCGCCGCCCGGCAGCCGGCCGGCGTTCGACGAGCAGGTGGTTCTCGCCGACCTTGGTCTCCCAGCAGCCGACGTTGCCGCAGCGGCACCGCTGGCTGCCGTGCCCGTCGACGAGCAGGTGCCCGACCTCGCCGGCGTAGCCGCTGGCCCCGAGAGCGGCACCCCGGCGACCAGGAAGCCGCCACCGATGCCGACGCTGCCGTTGAGGTAGGCGACGTCGGAGAAGCCGACCGCGGCGCCCCGCAGGTGCTCGGCGAGCACGCCGAGGTTGGCGTCGTTGCCGGTGAACACCGGCCGCGCCGACGCCGCTGGGCGAACAGCTCGGTGAACGGCTCGTCGACCCAGCCCAGGTTGGGGGCGAACCGCACCAGGCCGTCGGGGTGCCGGACGGCGCCGGGCACGGAGACGCCGATGCCGAGGCAGCGCACGCCCGGCATGGTCGCGAGCACGTCGTCGACCATCTGGGCCGCGGACTCGATCACGTGCTCGACGTCGTGCTCGCCGGGCGCATGCAGGCGCTGCCGCTGCTGCAGCACGTCACCGCCGAGCGCCACGACGGCGGCGACGATCCGGTCGACGCCGATGTCGACGGCCCACGGCCACGTTGTCGCGCCGCGGCTCGAGCACCAGCGACGGCCGGCCGGAGCGTCGTACGACGGCCGGTTGCCGCTCGGTGACCAGGCCCAGCTCCTCGAGCTCGGCCGCCAGCGCGCCGATGGTGCTGCGGTTGAGGCCGAGGTCGCGGGTCAGCGAGGCACGGCTGAGTCGCCCCGTGCACGTGCACCCGGGTCAGCAGCGCACTCAGGTTGTTGCGGCGCAGCTCCTCCTGCCCGAGACCCGTCTTCGTCGGGGATGCCGGAGGGCTGTCCGATCGGGTGGACATGGCCCGGGTTCCGCTAGGCCCGCCCGGAGGCGGTGGCCCGTCTGCGGCTGATCGCGTCGACGCTCGCGGCCACCAGCAGCACCAGGCCGGTGATGATGTAGACGTTGCCCGTCGACTGGCGCAGCAGCCCCATGCCGTTGTCGATGACCGCGATGACCAGGCCGCCGATGATGGCGTTGGACACCCGGCCCTTGCCGCCGAACAGGCTGGTGCCGCCGATCACGGCCGCGCCGACGGCGTACAGCAGCGTCGTCGACGCCACCGGTCGATCGGAGAGACCGAGTTGTTGCGGCTGGCGATCAGCAGGCCGGCGAGGGCCGCCAGGGTCGAGCACATCATGAAGCAGGTCAGCTTGACCCGGGTGACGTTGATGCCGGACCGGCGGGCGGCCTCGGTGTTGCCGCCGACGGCGTAGACGTGGCGGCCCCACGCGGTGCGGTTGAGCAGGTAGGTCAGCACGACCAGCAGCCCGACGACGATCGCGACGACGAGCGGCACGCCCTTGATCGACTTCAGGGTGGGGTTGGGGCTGCGCTCCTGCGACAGGTAAGGCGACGAACAGCAGGACCAGGATCACCAACGACCCGGTCTTGATGCCCCACAGCAGCACGGGCTCGGCCTCCAGCCCGGCCCTGCGCCGCCGGGAGTCCGTGCGCCAGGTCAGCACGGCGTAGAGCGGCCAGGCCCACCAGCGCGAGCGTCCAGCCGAGCCACACCGGCATGGGGTTGTTGTTGAGCGCGAGGATGACCTCGTTGCGGTAGGCGATGGTGCCGCCCTCGCCGATGATCACCAGCAGCACGCCCTGCAGGCCCAGGAAGAACGCCAGGGTCACCACGAACGACGGGATGCCGAGCCGCGCGACCAGCAGGCCGATGACCAGGCCGATCACCGCGCCGGTGAGCAGGCCGCGCCGACCAGGGACGGGACCCACGGCCAGCCGTGCTCGGTCATCACCACGCCCGTGACGGCCGCCGCGGTGCCGCCGGTGAAGCCGGCCGACAGGTCGATCTCGCCGAGCAGCAGCACGAAGACCAGGCCCATCGACGAGCACGACGATGGCGGCGGACTGGTTGAGCAGGTTGGCGAAGTTGAACGGCGTTGGGGAACCGCTCGGGCCGCAGGACGGTAGAACACGAGGACCAGCACGATCAGGCCGAGGATGGCCGGCAGGGAGCCCGAGGTCGCCGCCGCGGAGCTTGGTGACGTAGGCGCGGACGATGTCGCCGAGGCCGTCGCCCGACGGACCTGGGCGCGGAGGCTCGGGCTGGCTCCGTCGTGGCGTGCGGTCGGTGCTGCGGCGCGGTCGGGTGCGTCACTGGTCCTCCTCCACCTGCGCGGCGTCCTCGGCGCTGAGACCCATGTCGCCGTAGCGGCCGGTGGTGATCAGCTCGACCACCTGGTTGGAGGTGACGTCGGCGCGTCGCACCTGGGCCACCATCGATGCCCAGGTAGAGCACCGCGATGTCGTCGGCCACCTCGAAGACGTCGTTGAGGTTGTGGCTGATCAGGATCACGCCCAGGCCGTTGTCGGCCAGCCGGCGCACCAGCCGCAGCACCTGCTCGGTCTGGGCGACGCCCAGGGCGGCGGTGGGCTCGTCGAGGATCGACGAGCTTGGAGTTCCAGAGCACCGAGCGGGCGATCGCGACGGTCTGCCGCTGGCCACCGGAGAGCGAGGCGACGGCCTGTGCGCACCGACTGGAGCGTGCGCACCGAGAGGCCGTCGAGGGTCTCGCGGGCGCGGGCCTCCATGGCGTCCTCGTCGAGCGCCGCGGCGCTGCCGAGCTCGCGGCCGAGGAACATGTTCTGGACCACGTCGAGGTTGTCGCACAGCGCGAGGTCCTGGTAGACGACCTCGATCCCGAGCGCGTTGGCGTCCCGGGGGCCGTGCACGGTGACGGGCTGGCCCTCGAAGAGGTACTCGCCCTCGTCGAAGCGCGTGGATGCCGGCGATGCCCTTGATCAGGGTGCTCTTGCCGGCGCCGTTGTCACCGACCAGCGCGGTGACCTGGCCGCGGCGCACGTCGAGGTCGACGCCGCGGAGCACGTGCACCGCGCCGAAGCTCTTCTGGATGCCGCGCAGGCTGAGCAGCGGGCTCGGTCGTCGGCGGCGCTGGGCGTGCGGCGCGAGGGCCTCGGCGGTCATGGCGAGGGTCCTTTCGCTGGAGCCGAGGTCGAGACGGCCGTGCGAGGACGGTACGACGGCCCGGCCGGCTGTGAAGCCGGCCGGACCGTCGTGAGTGCGTCAGCTGATGCCGGCCTTGCGTGCAGGCAGCCTTGGCGACCTCACCGGTGCAGACGTCGGCGACGGTCTGGTAAGCCGTCGTCGAAGACCTGCTGCATGTTGTCGACGGTCACCCACACCGGGGTGGCCAGAGCCGACGGGCACCTCCTCGTTCGTGTCGGGGTCGGTCACCGAGCCGGTGGCCAGTGCGGCCGCGCCGGCGTTGTCACCGTTGATCAGGGCGATCGCCAGCTTCGAGGCGGCGTCCGCCTCGAGGTCGGTGTTCTTGTAGACCGTGCCTGCCTGGTAGCCGAGCAGGATGTTCTGCAGGCCCTCCACGCTGGCGTCCTGGCCGGTGACCGGGACCTTGCCCGCGAGCGCCGGCGGCCTTGAGCCGGGCGATGACGCCGCCGGCCATGGTGTCGTTGGCGACGACGACGCCGTCGATCTTGCCGCCGTTGTCGGTGTACATCTGCTCGAACACGTTGCCGGCCTTGGTGGCGTCCCACTCACCGCTCTGGTCGCCGACCAGGGTGTAGTCGCCCGAGTCGATCTTGTCCTTCAGGGCCGCCTCGTAGCCGCTCCTTGAACAGGGCGGCGTTGTTGTCGGTGGCCGCGCCGTTGACGTAGACGATGTTGGCCTTGGTCTTGCCGGCCGCGTCGAGCGCCGAGATCAGGCCGGTGCCCATCAGGCCGCCGACCTCCACGTTGTCGAACGACACGTAGTACGACGCGCCGCCACCCGGGGTGAGCCGGTCGTAGTCGATGCTCTGCACGCCGGCGGCGGTCGCCTTGTCCAGGCACGCCTTGCCCGACTCCTGGTCGAGGTTGACGATCATCAGGACCTTGACGCCCTCGCCGATCATCTGGTCGCAGAGCGTGCCGAACTTGTCGACGTCGCCCTGGGCGTTCTGGATGTCGTAGCTGACGCCCGCGGCCTTGAAGGCGGCCTCGAGGCTCGGCCGGTCGTTGGCCTCCCAGCGCGGCGAGGTCGTCGCGTCGGGCAGGATCACGCCGACGCGGTGTCACTGCTGCTGCCGCCGCTGCTGCCGCTGTCGCCGCGTCGGCGGTGCGAGGAGTCGTCGCCGCCGCACGCGGCGGCGGTGAGTGCCACCAGCGTCATCGCCGACACGGCGGCGAGGCGCTTGAAGACTGAACTACGGACCATGCTGCATTCCCTCCGGTTTCCGTGGTGATGCCGTCCGCGCATCCGACGAGGTCGTGGTGTGAGCACCATCACGTGTATGTTGTCGCGCACAACTTAGTAAGCGCCGCACGCCCCGGGCAAGGGCGACACGCGGTCGATTAAGTTGTGGGACGATAACAAATCGGTCACGGCACCGACGCTCCCGTTCATCGGGTCGGCGACCGCGACGACCGACACTGGCGCCCCCGGAACGAGGACGATGACGCTGCATGACCGGCACCGACTGGGGCACACCTGCTGCCGACGCGAGCCGACCGCTTCTCCTTCGGCCTGTGGACCGTGGGCTGGCAGGGCGTCGACGTGTTCGGCGGCGCCATCCGGCCGCCGCTGGACCCGGCGGAGGCGGTGCACCGGCTCGCCGAGCTCGGGCGCCTACGGCGTCACCTTCCACGACGACGACGTGATCCCGTTCGGCTCCTCGACCGCCGAGCGCGAGGCCGCAGCTCGACGCCGCTTCCGCAAGGCGCTCGACGAGACCGGCCTGGTGGTGCCGATGGTGACCACCAACCTGTTCTCCCACCCGGTCTTCCGGGACGGCGGCTTCACCAACAACGACCGCGACGTGCGCCGCTTCGCGCTGCGCAAGGCCCTGCGACAACATCGACCTGGCCGCCGAGCTCGGCGCGAAGATCTTCGTCGCCTGGGGCGGCCGCGAGGGCGCCGAGTCCGGGGCCGCCAAGGACGTCCGGGCCGCGCTCGACCGCTACCGCGAGGCGCTTCGACCTGCTCGGCGCCGTACGTCGCTCGACCAGGGCTACGACCTCCGCTTCGCCATCGAGCCCAAGCCCAACGAGCCCCGCGGCGACATCCTGCTGCCGACCATCGGGCACGCGCTGGCCTTCATCAACGAGCTCGAGCACCCCGAGCTGGTCGGGCTCAACCCCGAGGTCGGGCACGAGGAGATGGCCGGGCTCAACTTCGCCCACGGCATCGCCCAGGCGCTGTGGCACGGCAAGCTCTTCCACATCGACCTCAACGGCCAGACCGGCCCCCGCTACGACCAGGACCTGCGCTTCGGCGCCGGCAACGCCCGCGGCGCCTTCTGGACCGTCGACATCGTCGAGAACGGTGGGCTACGACGGGCCCGCGGCACTTCGACTTCAAGCCGCCGCGCACCGAGGACATGGACGGCGTCTGGGCCTCGGCGGCCGGCTGCATGCGCAACTACCTGATCCTGCGCGAGAAGGTCGCGCGCGTTCCGCGCCGACCCCGAGGTGCAGGCAGGCGCTGCGCGCCGCCCGCGTCGACCAGCTCGCCGTGCCGACCCTGGCCGCGGGCGAGTACGCTCGCCGACCTGCGCGCCGAGGCGTTCGACCCCGACGAGGCCGGCCGGCGCGCGGCATGGCGCTTCGAGCGCCTCGACCAGCTCGCGCTCGAGCACCTGCACGGCGTCGCGAGGCTGAGCGTGACCGCTGGTCGCCGGGGTCGACTCCTCGACGCAGTCCTGCAAGGTCGTCGTCGTCGACGCCGACACCGGGCGTCGTGGTCCGCGAGGGCCGCGCCGCCCACCCCGACGGCACCGAGGTCGACCCCGAGGCCTGGTGGACGGCGCTCGAGGCAGGCGATCGGCAGCGGCCGGCGGGCTCGACGACGTGGCGGCCGTCTCCGTCGGCGGCCAGCAGCACGGCATGGTCTGCCTCGACGAGGCCGGGTCGGTGGTCCGCGCCGCGCTGCTCTGGAACGACACCCGCTCGGCCCACGCGGCCGCGGAGCTGGTCGCCGAGCTCGGCGGGCCCGGCGGCGTGGGCCGAGGCGGTCGGCTCGGTGCCGGTCGCGTCGTTCACGGTCACCAAGCTGCGCTGGCTCGCCGCACCACGAGCCGGACGCGGCCGCGCCGCACCGCCGCGGTCTGCCTGCCCCACGACTGGCTGACCTGGCGGCTGCGCGGCACCGGCGACCTCGCCGACCTGGTCACCGACCGGGGCGACGCCAGCGGCACCGGCTACTGGTCGCCGGCGACGGGCGACTACCGCCCCGACCTGCTCGAGCTGCGCCCTCGGCCACGACGCCGTGCTGCCCGCGGGTCCTCGGGCCCGAGCGAGGCGCGCCGGCCGCGCGGCCGGCGGGCCGGCTGCTCGGCGCCGGGCACCGGCGACAACGCCGGCGTCGGCCCTCGGTCTGGGCGCCGGCCCGGCGACGTCGTCGTCTCGATCGGCACGTCGGGCGTCGCGTGCGCGGTCTCGCGAGGTGCCCGGCCGCCGACCCGACCGGCATCGTCGCCGGCTTCGCCGACGCCACCGGCCGCTTCCTGCCGCTGGTCGCCACCCTCAACGCCGCGCGGGTGCTCGACGTCGACCGCGCGGCTGCTCGGCGTCGACCACGACGGCCTCGCGCGACCTCGCGCTGTCGGCGCCCTCCGGGCGCCGGCGGCGCGGTGCTGGTCCCGTACCTCGAGGGCGAGCGCACCCCCGACCGGCCCGACGCCACCGGCTCGCTGCACGGCCTCACCCTCGGCACCTGGACGCCGGCGCACCGTCGCCCGGGCCGCCGTCGAGGGGCTGCTCTGCGGGCTGGCCGACGCCCTCGACGCCCTGGTGGCGCAGGGGGCGGCCGTCGACCGGGTGCTGCTC
This sequence comes from uncultured Actinomycetota bacterium, assembly GCA_963774575.1. Taxonomy (GTDB): domain Bacteria; phylum Actinomycetota; class Actinomycetes; order Propionibacteriales; family Nocardioidaceae; genus Nocardioides. Next base: position 177,993 of record CAVZFO010000019.1, read on the forward strand.
GTCGGCGGCGGCGCGGCGTCCCGCGCGGTCCGCGAGATCGCCCCCGCCGTGCTCGGCCGCCGGTCGCACGTGCCGCCCGCCGGGTGAGTACGTCGCGCGCGGCGCCGCCCGGCAGGCGGCCTGGGTGCTCGCCGGCGCGCCCGAGCCGCCGGACGTGGGCGATCGCTGCGACGACCGTCCACGAGGCCGAGCCCGCGCCGGCGGTGCGGGAGCGCTACGCCGAGGCGCGCGACCACGTGCTCTCTCGCCGTACCTGACCGAACCCTGGCCCGTCGGCCCACCTGACGGTTGACTGGCGCCATGGCATCCGACTCCCGGCTGATCACGACCCGCCGATCGCTGCACGGACTGGCGGAGCTCGTGCTCGCCGGCCCGCAGCACGCGCAGACCGGTGAGATCTCGCTGCGCGCCGTGCCGGGCGGGTTCGCCACGACGCACACGCCCGACCTGACGGGTCGAGGGCACCGAGGTGCGTCGGCCCGGACGGCGCGGTCGGCATCGACGGCCAGCTCCCCCGCGTCGCTGGCCGCGGCGCTCGGGGTCGAGCGCGACGTCGCTGTCCGCGGTCTACACCGACGGCTCGGGCGTCGGGCCGGACGACGCTGCTCGAGGTGGACGCCGACGGCCGCCGCCACGGATCGCCGACGCCTTCGCCGCGGGTGACGCGGCCCTGCGGGCGCTGGCCCCCGACGAGACCCCGATCCTGTGGCCCGAGCACTTCGACATCGGCATCAGCGCCGGCGAGGTCAACTACGGCGTCTCGGCCGGCGACGCGTACCTCGCCGTCCCCTACGCGTACGTCGGCCCCTGGTCGCCGCCGCCGCAGGACGACTACTGGAACGCGCCCTTCGGCCGCGCCCTCCCGGTCGGTGGAGATCGGCGAGGACCTGCTGGGCGTTCTTCACCGAGGGCCGGGACCGGCTCGCCGCGGGCGAGCGGTGACGCCGGCACCGTTCGCATCGGCTCGACGAGACGCCTCAGCCGGCCCGGCACCCGCTCCGGCAGCCGGCGGATGTCCGGGTGCAGGGCGACAGCGTTCACGACGACCGAGAACACCGCCAGCGCGACGGCCCAGCCGGCATGACCGACGGCAGCGAGGCCGGCCACGGCGGCGACGATGACCAGCACCTTGGCGAGCGGGCGCGCGACCGGGACCGCCGTACCGTCGCCTTCGGAGAGGCGAAGAGGAACCACACGGCCACCCCGGCCAGCCGCGGCGAGCAGGGCCAGCCAGCCAGCCGCCCGTCTCGGCACCCCAGACGGCCAGCGCGGCCATCAGCAGCAGCTCGTCGAGGAAGACCAGCGCGAGCACGGACCAGCCCAGGGCCGGGGGAACCGTCACCGGCGAGCGTAGGCGTACGGTGGCGGCACGGAGCCAGTCAGGCAACCGACTCGAGGGAGCCGCGATGAGCGACAAGTCGCCACGCCAAGGCATGTCCAAGAAGTCCGGGAAGTCCATCAAGGAGAAGCGCGCCGAGAAGCGCGACAAGGGCCACGTCGAGACGATGTCGGAGACGATGCACCCGAAGAAGAAGTAGCGGCTCGCACCCCTAGGCTCCGGGCATGACCGACGTCACCCTGCGCCCCGGCACTCCGACGACGCGGCTGCCGTCGCCGACATCTGGCACGCGGGCTGGCACGTCTCCCACCCCGGCCACGTACCTGACGGGCTGACGGAGCGACGTACGCTCGCGGCGTTCCACGACCGGTCTCGCCCGGCGCGTCGCCGACACGACCGTGGCCGAGGTCGACGGCGAGGTGGCGGGCTTCATCATGGTCGTCGGCGACGAGGTCGAGCAGATCTACGTGAGCCCCGTCGCACTTCGGTCAAGCGGCGTCGCCGGCGCGCTGATGGCCGAGGCCGAGCGCCAGGTCGCCGCGGGCGGCCACGACGTCGCCTGGCTGGCGGTCGCGATCGGCAACGCCCGGGCCCGGGCGTTCTACGAGAAGACCGGCTGGGCCAACGTCGGCGACCTGCCGTACGAGGTCGTGGCGCTGGGCGAGAAGTTCATCTCGCCGTGCCGGAGGTACGAGAAGGGTCGCGTCTGGTCGAGGAGGTCGCGCTAGCGACCGTCACGAGACCCGGTGAGCTCGTAGCGCGGACCTGTCGCGGGGTCTCGTGACAGGACTTCGTCCTTCCTCGACCAGCCGACTACGCCCAGGCCTCGGCCAGCAGCGTACGCGGGTGTCCTGGAGCAGCTGCGGGCAGCGTCTTGGTCGCCCGATGACCGGCATGAAGTTGCTGTCGCCGACCCACCGCGGCACGACGTGCTGGTGCAGGTGCGCCCGGATGCCGGCGCCGCCCGCGGTGCCCTGGTTCATGCCGACGTTGAAGCCCTCGGCGTGGGAGACCGCCCGGACCGTCCGCATCGCCGCGCGCGTCAGCGCGCGCGATCTCGGCGGACTCCTCGTCGGTCACCTCGGTGTAGTCGGCGATGTGCCGGTAGGGGCAGACCATCAGGTGGCCCGGCGGCGTACGGGTAGAGGTTCAGCACGGCGTACGCCGTCTCGCCGCGCCGCACGACCAGCCCGGCCTCGTCGTCGAGCCCGGGGATCCGGCAGAACGGGCACTCCCCCGCCGAGCCGTCGGCCGGCTTGTTCTCGCCGCGGATGTAGGCCATCCGGTACGGCGTCCACAGCCGCTCGAGCCCGTCGGGCTCGCCGATGCCGTCCTGGAACTCGCTCATCGGGCCGCTCCCACGAGGTCGAGGAGCCGTCGCCACGAGTCGAGCCGGGCCGCCTGGTTGCCGCGTCCGGCTGCCGCCGTTGCGGATCGACGTCCGTCGGACGACGAGCGGGAAGCCGGGCGGCGTCGTGCAGAAGTGGCCGGCGTCGGGGTAGGCGACGTGGGTGACCCGGTCGGCCGCGCCCTCCCGCTCGGCGCGCGTCCTCGGCGATCCGGCTCAGCCGGGCGCTCGGCCACATCGCGTCGTCCTCGCCGCTGAGCAGCAGCACCGGGCCGGTGGCGCGCTCGATCGGGATCTCGGCGGCCGCGACCATGTCCTCGTCGTCGATGCAGGCGTTCGGGTCGTCCTCGTCCTCGGCCATCTGCGGCACCGGCTCGCCGCCGTAGCCGCCAGGCCGTCTCGAGCACGTCGGTGCCCGGCCCCCACGCGCCCCAGGGCACGCCGCTGCCGACGAACGAGGCGACCGGGCCGACCTGGTCGGGTGCCAGTGACGCGGCCAGCAGGGCCAGCTCGCTGCCCCGGGACAGGCCGATCACGCACGGCGGCACGTCGTCGACCCCGGCCTGGGCGCGCAGCCAGTCGCACGCCCGGGTCGACGACCTCGACGTCGATGTCGCGCAGCGCGTCGGGCGTGCCGGGGTGGCCCCAGTAGGCCAGCGACAGGGCGGGCACGCCGTGCCCGGCCAGCAGCGCGCCGACCACCGGGCCGCCCGGCCCGGGGACCGACCCACCGAGGACCACCACGGCCCGGCCCGTACCTTCGGCGGGCAGGAACAGCCGGCCCGCCACCCCCGCCTCGGCCACCACGTGCTCGGTGACGCCGTCGGCCCGAGGACGGCCCGCGCGTACGACGTGTCGACGGTCTGCTCGTCGCACGTCGCCCGCAGCGTGACCCGCATCGGGTGCAGCACGTCCCAGTCGTAGAAGCCGGCCACCTCGGCGCTCCAGAACAGCCCGAACGGGTCGGTGCCCCGGTAGGTGCCGTCCGCGCTGGCGTCCTCGGCCGTGTCGACCTCGCCGTCGCGGTCCGCGACGTACTTCCCGGAGCACGGTCCACGCGAGGCCGCCGAGCTCGAGGGACGCCTCGATCGTCACCGGCCCCCCGGGCGGCGCCCCGGTCAGCAGCGCACCGTCGGGGCTGTCGACCAGCGCACCCGCCCGGCCGGGTCGCAGCTGCACGTGCCTCAGACCTGCTCGCGCGAGGCCACCGCGGCGGCCACCCGCTCGATGGCCTCCGCGACCGGCACGCCGTTGTCCTGGTGGCCGTCGCGGTAGCGGAACGAGACGCGCCCGCCTCGATGTCCTGGTCGCCGGCGATCACCATGAACGGCACCTTCTGCAGCTGCGCGTTGCGGATCTTCTTCTGCATCCGGTCGTCGGAGTCGTCGACCTCGACCCGCAGCCCGCGCGCCTTCATCTGCTGCGCGACGTCGTACAGGTAGTCGTTGTGCCGCTCCGCGATCGGGATGCCCTGCACCTGCACCGGCGACGAGCCAGGGCGGGAACGCGCCGGCGTAGTGCTCGACCAGCACGCCGATGAACCGCTCGATCGAGCCGAACTTGGCCGAGTGGATCATCACCGGCTGCTGGCGGGTGCCGTCGGCGGCCTGGTACTCGAGCCCGAACCCGGCCGGCTGGTCGAAGTCGTACTGGATCGGTCGACATCTGCCAGGTGCGGCCGATGGCGTCGCGCGCCTGCACGGAGATCTTCGGGCCGTAGAACGCCGCCCCGCCCGGGTCGGGCACCAGCTCGAGGCCCGGACTCGTCGGCGACCTCGCTGCGAGGACCGCGGTCGCGACCGCCCAGTCCTCGTCGGAGCCCTGGAACTTGTCCTTGGGCTTAGTCGTCGCGGGTGGACAGCTCGAGGTAGTAGTCGTCGAGGCCGAAGTCGCGGAGCAGCCCGAGGCACGAAGTCAGCAGGTGCTTGACCTCGCCGGCGCCTGCTCCTGGGTGACGTAGGAGTGCGAGTCGTCCTGGGTCATGCCGCGGACGCGGGTCAGGCCGTGCACGACGCCGGACTTCTCGAACCGGTAGACGCCGCCGAACTCGAAGAGCCGCAGCGGCAGCTCGCGGTAGGACCGCCCGCGCGACTGGAAGATCAGGTTGTGCATCGGGCAGCTCATCGCCTTGAGGCGGTACTTCGCGTCTCCTCGAACTCCATCGGCGGGTACATGGTGTCCGCGTAGTACGGCAGGTGCCCGGAGGTGTGGAACAGCCCCTCCTTGGAGATGTGCGGGCGTGCCGACGTACTCGAAGCCCTCCTCGATGTGCCGCTGCCGGACGTAGTCCTCCATCACCCGCTTGATCACGCCGCCCTTGGGGTGGAAGACGGCGAGGCCCGGAGCCGAGCTCGTCGGGGAAGGAGTAGAGGTCGAGGTCGCGGCCGAGCTTGCGGTGGTCGCGCTTCTCGGCCTCCTCGATGCGGTGGAGGTGCGCCTCGAGCGCCTCCTTCGACTCCCACGCGGTGCCGTAGATCCGCTGGAGCTGCTTGTTCTTCTCGTCGCCGCGCCAGTACGCCGCGGCGCTGCGCATCAGCTTGAACGCCGGGATCCGCTTCGTGGTCGGCAGGTGCGGGCCACGGCAGAGGTCGGACCAGGCCACCTCGCCGTCGCGGCGGATGTTGTCGTAGATGGTCAGCTCGCCGGCGCCGACCTCGGCGCTCGCGCCCTCGGCCGCGTCCTCGGCGTGCCCGGCGCCCTTGAGCCCGATCAGCTCGATCTTGTAGGGCTCGTCCTTCAGCTCGCTGATCGCGTCGCCGTCGGAGACCGCGCGCCGGGAGAACTTCTGGCCCTCCTTGATGATCTTGCGCATCCGGGTCTCGATCTTCTCGAGGTCCTCCGGCTTGAACGGCACCTCGACGTCGAAGTCGTAGTAGAAGCCGTTCTCGATCGGCGGGCCGATGCCGAGGCGGGCGTCGGGCCAGATGTCCTGGACGGCCTGGGCCATCACGTGCGCGGCGGAGTGCCGCAGGATGTCGTGGCCGTCCTTGCTGTCGATCGCCACGCCCTCGACCTCGTCGCCGTCGGCGAGCTCGTAGGCGAGGTCCTTGAGCTGACCGTCGACGCGCGCCGCGACGACGTCGGGCTCCTCGGCGAAGAGCTCCCAGGCCTTGGTGCCCGTCGTGACCGCCTTCTCCTCGCGCGCACCGGCGGTGACGAGGGCGATCTTGATGTCGGACACGGGCCTGCTCCTCTTCGGGTAGTCGCTGGTCGGTGCGAGGAGCGCCGGAGTCCGGTCACGAAACCACGGGACAGGTCGTCGATGCTATCGACCAGTCGCGCGTCGACTGCGCGGCGGTTTCGCCATGCGCCACCGGCGCCCTTTATCCTTCCTGCGACGGAAGCAGGGCGGACGGAGGCCCAGATGGCACGCGCGGACAAGCGCTCCGGGGCCCGGCGACGCCGCTGGCCCTGGGTGCTGCTGGGCTTTGGCGTGCTCGTGGCGGTCGTGCTGGTCGGGCTGGGCCTGCTGGCCCGGCCGATGATGGACGTCAAGCCCGAGGCCGACGCGGCCCGCGACGAGCTGGGCATGGCCCAGGACGCGCTGAAGGCCGAGGACCTCGACGCCGCCAAGGCGCACGTCGCCGAGCGCCCGCGCCCACGTCGACGAGGCGTCCACGCTGGTCAACGGCTTCGGCGGCGACGTCTGGCGCTGGGTGCCGGTCGCCGGCGGCGCGGTCCAGGACGTCGCGGCACCTCGTCGGCGCCCTGGACCAGGCGACCTCGATCGCCGAGATCGGCACCGAGGTCTACCCCGAGCGTGATGCAGAGCGACAGCCTGGTCCAGAACGCCCAGGTCGACCTCGACCAGCTCGAGCGGCATCCTCGACCTCGCGTCAACCAGGCCGGGCTGCACCTGCACGCCGCCGCCGACGACCTCGACGCCGTGGAGGGCAACACGCCCTTCGTCGGCGACAAGGTGCTCGACGGCCCGCGACCCGGCGTGGCGACAAGATCGAGCCGCTCAGCACGACGTACGACGAGGCGGCAGCCGGTCCTCGACGCGCTGCCCGACGTGCTCGGCGGCCGAGGGCGACCGCACCTACATCGTGGCGATCATGAACCCGGCCGAGCTGCGCTACTCCGGCGGCGCCACCCTGACGCTGGTCCCGATGACGATGTCCGACGGCAAGGTCGAGTTCGGCGACACGGTCACCAACGAGGACATCGTCGGCCGACGGCGACGAGCAAGATCAAGTGGCCCAAGGTGAAGGGCAACCCGTTCCACACGCCCGGCAAGACGCGGTCGTGATGAGCGCGACGTTCTCGCCGTACTGGTCCCAGTCCGGCGAGGAGCTGCTGCGCGCCTGGGAGGCCCGGTTCGGCCAGAAGGCCGACGGCGTGATCACCGTCGACCTGCAGGCGCTGGCGCGGCTGATGGACCTCACCGGGCCGGTGCGAGGCCGAGGGCGTCGGCGAGCTGAACTCCGGCAACCTGGTCAAGGTGCTGGCCGGCAGCTACGACTTCTACGACAGCGAGGACGAGCGCCGGGCGATCAACGCGGCCGTCGTGCCGGCGTTCCGCGAGAAGCTCTTCCAGGGCGGCCAGTTCGCCGAGAAGTTCCAGGTGCTCGCCGAGGCCGCCAAGGGCCGGCACTTCGCGATGTACTTCCGCGACCACCGGCTCCAGGACGCCTTCGAGCAAGCGCGGCCTGGCCGGCGACCTCAGCGACACCGACCACGACTACGTCGGCGTGTTCACCCAGAACCTCAACGCGCAGCAAGGCCGACTACTGGCAGACACCGCATCGATCGCCTCCGACGTGCAGCTCGCCGCCGACGGCAGCGCCGAGGTCACCCTCACCGTCACGGTGCAGAACACCTCGCCGCCGTTCACGCCGCCGTGGACCGACAACCAGCCGACGACCCGGCCAAGGACCCGCAGTGGGGCTACTACACCCGCTGGGCCGGCAACGCCGATCGCGGTCTTCCTGCCCGCGCGGCGCCGAGGTCCAGGGCCAGGCGACGATCCGCGGCCTGCCGTTCAAGCCGATCGTCCGCTCGGTGCTCGACCGGCCGTACTTCTACCGCAAGGTGCTGCTCGAGCCGGGCGGCCAGGCGGTCGCTCACGGTCAAGTACCGCGTGCCCGCACGCCGCCACCGTCGACGGCGACACGCTGACCTACGACCTCGACCATCGACCCGCAGGCCACGGTCGAACCCCGAGAGCGGTCGACGTGACCCTCCACCTGCCCGACGGGTACGGCCTCGCAGCACCCCCGCCGGCTGGACCGTGGACGACGATCGCACGCTGACCTACAGCTACAGATGCCCTCGACGACTCGCCCCGCTTCGAGCGTCGAAGCCTCGACAGCAGTGACCTGACCTCACGCCGGCACGAGCGCTCGGCCGCGGCAGCCACTCCTCGACCAGGATCCAGCCGCCGGGGCGTCGGGGTCGGGCACCGGGTGCACCACCCGGCCCTGCCAGCCCGGCGCCGTCCGCCGCCACTCGATCAGCAGCCCCGGCAGCCGGCCGTGCTCCCCGGTGACCCAGCAGTGCCGCAGCGACCCCGGCCCCCTCGGCTCCTGCTGGGGCTCGGGGCCCGCGGGCTCGGGCCCTGCTCGGGCCCGCGGGCTCGGGGGTCGCGGACGGCACCGGGTCGGGCGCCTCCCCCGCCGCCGTACGCCGGTGGCGGCGATGCGCTCGGCCATGGAGCCGTAGCCGTGCCCCCCTCGCTTGTTCATCCCCCCGGCCACCCCCTCAGTGTGCCACGAGTTCGAACAGGTGTTCGAGAGTCCGCCGTTTCGGATAGTCCCCCACGAAAATCGTCATCCGGGGCCCTGAGGTGATGATTTTCGTCGGGGACTATCGGAGCCGGCTGTGGAGAGAGGCGCCCGTTTCGGATAGTCCGTGACGAAATCGACCCTCAAACGGCCCTTCGACGGTCCAGTTCGTCACGGACTATCGGAGCTGGCTGTGGATGAACAAGAGGTCCGTGTCCGAAAGCGCGAGCTGCGCCCTCTGGTCAGCATGACGGTTGACATGAGTTCGGTCGCGCCCGTGCTCGGACTGGTGGCGGGCGTGGTGGCGGTGGCGTGCACGGTGCCGTACGTGCGCGACATCCTGCGCCGGAGCACCGTGCCGCACCGCGGGTCCTGGCTGATCTGGGGCACCCTCGAGGTGGTCGGCGTGGAGGCCCAGCGCGCCGACGGAGCCCAGTGGAGCCTGGTCCCGCTGGTGGCCCAGTGCCTCGGCACCTGCCTGGTGTTCGTGCTGGCGATCCGACTCGGGAGCGGGGGGCTCAGCCGGGTCGACCTCTCCCTGCTCGCGCTCGCGGGGGTCGGCGTGGTCGGGTGGCTGGCGGTCGACGTACCCGCCATCGCGACCGCCTGCGTGATCGCGGCCGACCTGGTGGCGGCGCTGATGATGGCGCCCAAGGCGTGGCGCGAACCGCACTCGGAGACGTTGTCGACCTACGTGCTCGCCTCCGTGTCCGGGGTGTTCGCGGCGGGCGCCGTCGCGACCCTGTCGGTGCGGCTGCTGGCGTACCCGGTCTACTTCGTCCTCGCGAACGCGGCACTCTCCTGGGTCATCCTCGACGGTCGCCGCCGTGTCGCCCGACAGGCGACCCCCACGCAGGTGGCCGTCCCCGAGCCGACGGCCGGGCTCGCCCCCGCCGGCCTGGCCGGCTAGCCCGAGTCCGCTCCTAAGGAGCGGTGGCCGGTAAGTGAGGTGCTCGGCCGATGTGGCGCGGGTGGTGCTCGCCGCAGTCTGACGCCACGCCGCCGATCGACGTCGGCACCACGAAGGAGCACCACCATGGCCAGCGCCACGATCAGCCGGAGCCCGTTGCCGGAGCGCGCGCGGGCCACGGTGGAGCGGGCCCGGACCTGCGGGTGCGGCCAGGCGCTGGACACCTGTCACGGCCGGCACTGCCCGCGCTGCGGACGCCATGTCCGTGACGGTGCGCGGCCATCGGGGCCGAGTGGTCGCCGTGAGCGAGTACGCGCCGGCGTTCGGCCTGCTGGCCGGACTGCTCGCCGTGGCGTGCACGGTTCCGTACGTGCGCGACACCCTCCGCCGGACCACCGTCCCGCACCGCGGGTCCTGGCTGATCTGGGCCACCCTCGAGGTGGTGGCGGTCGAGGCCCAACGCGCCGACGGCGCTCGCTGGAGCCTGGTCCCGCTGGCCGCCCAGGCCCTCGGCACCTGCCTGGTGTTCGTGCTGGCCATCCGGCTCGGCAGCGGAGGACTCGGCCGGGCCGACCTCGCCCTCCTCGCCCTCGCCGGCCTCGGCGTTGCCGGGTGGCTGGCGGTCGACGTACCCGCCATCGCGACCACCTGCGTGATCGTCGCCGACCTGGTCGCGGCGCTGATGATGGCTCCGAAGGCCTGGCGCGACCCGCACTCCGAGACACTGTCGACCTACGCGCTCGCCTCGGCCTCCGGCCTCTTCGCCGTCGCGGCGGTGGGGTCGTCGTCCCCGTCGCTGCTCGCGTATCCCGTGTACTTCGTCCTCGTCAACGCCGCGCTCTCGGCCGTGATCGTCCTGGGTCGACGCCGGCCGGCGCGTCGCGTCGTCGGCACCCAGGTCCCGGCCGACCGGCCCGCACTGGCACCGGCGCCGGCGCCGTCGTAGGACGCCCACCTCAGGACACGCCGGCCTGGCTATGCTCTGCCGGTGCTCATCCTCGCCATCATCACCTTCGGCATGGTCATCGGCGCGGGTGCGCAGCTGATCCTCGGCAAGCGCGGCCGCCGCTACGACTGGACGATGGCGATCATCGCCGGGCTCGTCGGTTCGTTCATCGGAGGCCTGCTGATCAGCCTCCTCTCCGGAGACGGCATCGACCTGCGCCCGAGCGGCATCATCGGCTCGCTGGTCGGCGCCCTCCTGATCACGGCGGGCTGGCGCTGGTGGCTCGGTCGGAGCAAGCCGACCCCGGCCGCCCGGGCGGCCAAGCGGTCCGGCGACCCGCGCAAGTCCCACCCGCGCTGACCGAACCGCCGACCGGCACCCCGAGGGCCGAGGGCCGGCTCCCCACCCAGGCACGCGCCATGTGAGCGGAGTCTCACCGTTTCGATTAGTTGCCACTAGCAACCATCTGTAGGCTGCCCGTCGTGCCTACTCCTCGTGCGTCCGCCGGCCGCGGCCCGCTGCTGGCGGTGACGGTCCTGTGTCTCGGCGGGCTGGGCGCCGCGCTGACCCAGACGATGATGATCCCGATCCAGTCCGAGCTGCCCTCGCTCCTCTCGACGTCGGCAGCGAACGCCGCGTGGGTGATCACCGCGACGCTGCTGGCAGCGGCGGTCGCGATGCCGATCGCCGGCCGCGTCGCCGACCTGGTCGGCAAGCAGCGGGTGCTGGTGGCCAGCGCCCTCTCCTCGTGGTCGGCTCGCTGATCTGTGCCTTCTCGGACTCCCTGGCCCCGATGCTGGTCGGGCGTGCGATGCAGGGCCTCGCGATGGGCTTCATCCCGGTCGGCATCGCCTTCATCCGCGAGATCACCCCGCCGGAGATGGCCGCCACCTCGATCGCCGCGATGAGCGCGACGCTCGGCGTCGGGGGCGCGATCGGACTGCCGCTGTCGGCCTGGATCGTCGAGGTCGGCGACTGGCACGCGCTGTTCTGGGTCGCCGCCGGCTGGCCGCCGTGATCTCGGTGCTGCGTCGCCGTCGCTCGTCCCCCACGTCCACGACGCGACTCCCGGCCGCCTCGACGTCGCGGCGCCGTCGGGCTCACGGTCGGCCTGGTTGCCTTCCTCCTCGGCATCTCCAAGGCCAACGAGTGGGGCTGGGGCCGACACCCGCACCATCGGCTGCATCGTCGGCGGCGTCTCTGGTCGTGCTGCTGTGGGCCTGGTTCGAGCTGCGGCAGGACGACCCGCTGGTCGACCTGCGGACCACCGCGAGGCTGCCGGTGCTGCTGACCAACCTCGCCGCGATCGCGGTCGGCTTCGGCATGATGGCGCAGGCCATCGTCGTCCCCAGCTGCTGCAGATCCCGGCGTTCACCGGATACGGTCTCGGCCAGTCGATCCTGGCCGCAGGCCTGTGGATGGCTCCGGCGGGCTGATGATGATGCTGTTCGCGCCGGTCTCCGGCAGCCTGATCAAGAGCGTCGGCGCCAAGCGGACCCTGATGGCCGGCGCGACGGTGCTCGGGATCGGCTACCTCGTCGGCCTTCGTTCCTCATGGACGCTCCGTGGCAGCTCCTGGTCGCCTCCTGCATCGCGTCGGCCGGTGTCGGCATCGGGTACGCCGCCATGCCGACCCTGATCCTCGACTCCGTGCCGGGGCGCGAGGCCGGCGCCGCGGTCGGCCTGAACGCGCTGATGCGCTCCCTGGGCACCACCTTCGCCGCCGCGATCATGGTCACGCTGCTCACCAGCAGCACCACCACGATCGGTGGCGTCGTGTTCCCGACCAAGGGCGCGTTCCAGCTCTGCTTCCTCGCCGGCGCCCTGGCCGCGTTCCTGGGTGTCGCCATCGCCTCCCTGATCCCCCGGCGGTCCGCAGCGGCGACCGTGCTAGCGGAGCGCGCGGACCAGGCGTCGCTGGCCGAGGCGCCGCAGCCTGCCCGCTGACCCGGGCCGGGTCAGCGGGAAGAAGCGCCGGTCGGCGTCCGCGACCGGATGAGCTTCGGCGACCGACCACGCCTGGAAGGGGCATCCCGTCGCGCCGTGGGGGGCGTCCCCATCGGCGGTCTCCGAGACCGAGCCGAGCCCTACACGTGCACGAGAACGGATCGCTCCCGGCGCCGTGGTAGCTCCAGGCCCCAGAGGCCGACCGGGCGAACAGCAGCACGCCGTTGCCCGGTGATCGTCCCGAACGGCTGGTCGACAAGGATGGATATCGTCACCGGCTCCGCCCCCCACCGAGGCCGCCAGCGCGGAAGCGGTAGTACGAGAAGGGCGAGGCCGCAATCGCCGCCTTCACGGGCGAACCGGAGCCGCCCATCCCCGTCAGCGCAAAGAGCGCCAAAACGCCTGCCAAAGCCCGCGAGACGCTCACACGTCCAGTATCGCGGCAACCGGCGCCGCGACTACTCTTCGATGGTGGCAGCTTGCCGGACGGGTCGCGGCACGGATTCGCCGAGCGGATCCGCGGCTGGAGGAGGACGCCCTTTCGCCGCTCGCCGTCCGCTCGTACGACACCCGCGGCCGGCTCCGTCCCGAGCCGAGTCGAGTGCGGACGCCGTTCCAGCGCGACCGCGACCGCATCGTGCACTCGAAGGCCTTCCGCCGGCTCAAGGGGAAGACCCAGGTCTTCATCGACCCCGTTGGCGACCACTACCGCACGCGGATGACCCACACCCTCGAGACGACCGGGATCGCCCGGGTCGTCGCGCGGGCGCTCCGCCTCAACGAGGATCTCGTGGAGGCGATCGGGCTCGGGCACGACACCGGCCACACGCCGTTCGGCCACGCCGGCAAGGAGGCGCTCGACGAGGCGCTGCGCGAGCGTTCGGCGGCCGCTTCCGCCACAACGAGCAGTCGCTGCGGATCGCCGAGCGGCTGAACCTGACCTAGGAGGTCTGCGAACGGGATCCTACGCACACGGCGAGCATGAGCCGGAGACGCTCGAAGGCAAGATCGTGCGGATCGTCGACCGGGTCGCCTACATCAACCACGACATCGACGACGCGATCCGCCGGCCTCGAGTCAGGCGACCTCCCTGCGACGAGATCGCGTCCTCGGCGCGACCGGCTCGCGAGCGCATCGACACGCTCGTCCACGACCTGGTCGAGACCTCGGCCCGCGAGGGCGACATCGCCCAGAGCGACGAGTCGGCGAGCGCGATGCTGTCCCTCCGCGCGTTCATGTTCGAGCGCGTCTACCTCGGGCCCGTGACGCGCGGTCGAGCACGAGCGCGCCCGCGCGACCGTCCGCGGATCTTCGACGCGCTCGCGGACCGTGGCGAGGCGCCCGAGCAGATCACAGAGTTCATCGCGGGCATGACCGACCGCTTCGCCCTCGAATACGCTGCAGCGCTCTGATGGCCGGATCAAGGACACGACCGTCGAGGCGGTGCGCCAGAGCGCCGACTTCGTCGCCGTCGTCGAGGAGCGCACGCCGCTCCGCAAGGCCGGCGCGCGGCTCACGGGCCGCTGCCCGTTCCACGAGGAGAAGACCCCGAGCTTCTCGGTCAACCCGGTCGAGAAGCTCTATCACTGCTTCGGCTGCCACAAGGGCGGCGACATGATCGGGTTCGTCCAGGACACGCAGGGCCTCGACTTCGTCGGCGCGGTCGAGTGGCTCGCCGACCGGTTCCGGATCCCGATCGAGTACGAGGAGAGCTCCCCGGGCGAGGATGCGAGACGACGCGGCGCAAGCGCCTCCTCGCGCTCCTCGACGACGCGGCCAGCTTCTACGAGCGCTACCTCTGGGATCGCCTGCCGGGAGCTTCGCCCGCGACTACCTCGCCGGGCGCGGCCTGCGCGAGGCGGTCTGCCGCGAGTTCCGGCTCGGGCTCGCTCTCGGCGGCAGGACGCTTGCCCGCAAGGCGCGCGAGAAGGGCTTCACGGTCGAGGAGCTACAGGCCGCCGGCCTGACGCGGCCGCGGCGGCGGGGACTACTTCGAGCGGCGGCTCGTCTTCCCGCTCACCGATGCCCGCGGCCGTGTGCTCGGTTCCAGGCGCGCCGCTCCACGACGACGACCCGCTCCAGGCGAAGTACGTGAACACGCCCGAGTCGGAGCTCTTCACGAAGGGCGCCGTCGTCTACGGGCTGGACCTGGCGGAGCGTGCGATCGCGCGCGAGGACCGCGCGTGCGTCGTCGAGGGGAACACCGACGTGATCGCCCTGCGTCAGGCCGGGTTCGAGCCGGTCGTCGCGTGCATGGGCACGGCGCTGACCGAGCCGCAGCTCAAGGAGCTCGGACGGCTGACCAAGCGGCTCTGGCTCGCGTTCGACGGCGAGCCGCCGGCGCCGCGGCGACCTGCGCGGGATGGAGCTCGCGGACAGCCAGGGGTTCGACGTGAAGGTCGTGGCGCTTCCGCCGGGCATCGACCCGGCCGACGATCCCGCGGCTTCCAGGCGAGGCTCGCCGGCGGCGCTGCCCTACGAGGTGCACCGAGTCGCAGGTCGAGGCACGCAGCACCGAGGACCGCGAGGCCGCGCGCCGCGCGGTCGAGGCCTTCCTCGACGGGCGTCCCCACTCGCTCGACCGCCGCGCCGCGTGGGACTGGGCGAACGACCACTTCGGGATGCCGATCCAGATCCGGGGCGGGGGGACCTGGCTCGCGAAGGAGGCGCCGTCGCCGCGCTCGTCGCGGCGGCGGACAAGATCGAGCGCGGCGCGCTCGCTGGGGTGATCGTCCATCGGAGCTCATGCCCGCCTCGCCGATCCCACCGAGCAGTTCCGGGAGCGAGCAACACCGCGCGCTCCGCTCGCACCTCGTCGACGGCGACCCGGCTCGACGGAGACGCTCGCGCTGCTCGCCGAGCTCGACTACTGGGCGCAGGAGGAGGGATCGACAAGGCGACCGCCGAGGTCTACCTGCTCCGCATGACCGAGCGCGAGGCTCAGTCGAAGCCCGACGGAGCCGACTACGAGCGGGTTCCGGAGTTCAGCGAGAAGCTCGTCCGGATCAGGGACACGATCGAGGGGCTCGGCGAACAGCGGCAACGGCGCCGGACTAGCCGGCGCCGCCGACCGCCCGATCTGCGAGAGTACGCGACGTGAAGCGGCTGGCTGTCCTCGGAATGCTCGTTCCTGCTCTCGCGCTGGCGCTCGTCGGCATCGCGCAGGCGAAGTCGCCGTTGGCCGGCGTGTATCAGGTCACGATCAAGGGAAGCGCCGCGCAGCTCAACGGGACGTGGCAGATCAGCTTTGCCCAGACCGGCGCGTACGTCGTCGTCAAGGCCCCGAACACGAAGACGACGCTGATCGGCGGAAGCTCGTCGACCTCGGGCGCGACGGTCAAGATGACCGACAAGACGGGCCCTGCCGCCTGCACCGGAAACACCGCGACCGCGAAGTACAAGTGGAGTCTCTCCGGCAAGAGCCTCAAGCTCACGAAG
This sequence comes from uncultured Actinomycetota bacterium, assembly GCA_963774575.1. Lineage (GTDB taxonomy): Bacteria > Actinomycetota > Actinomycetes > Propionibacteriales > Nocardioidaceae > Nocardioides. The sequence goes on from CAVZFO010000019.1 coordinate 193,647, forward strand.
GTCAAGGACGCCTGCGCGCCGCGCGCGGTGATCCTCGCGACGGCTCCGCTCACGAAAGTCGGCTAGGCCGCGAGCGAGTTGCCGCTGGGCGTCGGGTTGGCTGCGCAGGTCGCCGCGCCGAGCCTTTTTGCGATCTCGTTCGCCTGATCGCCGAGCTTCCCGACCTGCGCCATGACGCGGTTGGTCGTCGCCGCGTTGCCGTGCTGAGCGGCCGGAATCGCCGTGCCGAGCACGAGCTTGTTCTGGGCCTTGATCTTCTCGAGCATCGAGGCGATCGGCTCAGCATCAGCAGGAGGACGGGGAATGGCCGCGAGGTGGTTGACGGCCTGTGTCGCGTACTTCGCGATCGCCCCGAGGTCGGAGAGGAACGTTTGAGACGTGACTTTCGGCAGAGCGCGAACCTGCGTGTTCTCGATGGCGCAGACCGCGTTCGCTGCCTTTGCCCAGCCCGCTTTCGTCGGTGTGGCGGCGGGTGCGGCCGCGACCAGGAGCAGTGCGATCAGTAGGACCGCGAGCAGGACGGCACGATAAGACACCATGTACACCAGGATACGTTGAGCTCCGCGACCGTTTGGGCGGGCCGGGCAACGGGAAAAAACAGGGTCGAGGAGGTGAGCAGCACGTGGACGTCAAGGCCGAGTTCGACCGGATCATTTCGCGCCAGCTACTCGCCGCGCGAGCTGCGGTTGCAGAGCGCACTCGCCGAGGCGCTCGCGCATAGCTTCCGCCGTTCGCCGACGTGGAATCGCACACAGGGCCGCTCGGTCTGATTCCGGCCGCTTAACCGGAGAAGGCCGCCCAGGCGGCCTTCTCCGATGCACAAGCTCCCTAGGAGGAGCACAAGATAGAGCGTCGCGGAGGCTGAGAAATACATCTCTTCCCTCGAGCGTGCCCCGCCTGGTCTCGAGTGCGGTTAGTGGCTGTTCGGACCGTGTCCCGTGGCGACACTCCGGCCGCGTACGTAGCTCATGAGCTCGGCGATCGCGTGGAGCCTCCGGAGCTCGTTTTGGGTGTAGTTCGCGAGGATGATCTGGTTGAAGCCGGCGTTGACGCTCATACGTGACGACCCCCAAATAGGACGTAATACATGCCGCAGCGACCCCAAGCGGGAGTCCCAGAAGAGCGACTATCTCGGGTCCGACCGGGGAGTGCAATCCACCAAACCGGGAAAGTGTCGATCGGAGGTCGTCGTATCTAGACCGACCCAAACCACCATCGGAGCATTCGTGGCGGCTCAGCTGAAGAGACGTATCAGCACCCCGATCGCTAGTAGCGCCCAGAGGATTGCAGGCGCCCCATAGATCCCCCGATGATGCGCAAACAGAAACCGGCGTAGGCGCGGCCAATCCCGACGATACGCGTAGACCGCTGAGGCGCCCGCAACCCAGACGAGCGTGATCAGGCAAAGGACAGCCAGGACAACGCGCACGCGTCAGACTACTGTGCTTCGAGCCGGCGGCGTCCTTAGCGCATTCCGGCCAACCGGGCCGGCGGTGTAGAGCACGACAGCGGCGAGCATCAGGCCGAGTCCGATGATCGTCGACTCGAAGATCATGATGAGACACGCAGCAACCCCGAGGACCCAGAGCGCCCGGCTCAATGGTGTAGTCGGTATCGACCGCATCCACTCCCTGGTATCGGTCGTGCGGGGGTCAGTTGCTTCCCTCGACTGGGTATCCCTCGGTGGCGTGAGCAGCCCCAGGAGGTATTTGCGCCTCGGCCGATAACTTCACCGAGGCTATGGAGACACTCGACTCACCGGGGGTGGTGAAGATGTTGAGCATCGCAAGGATGAAGAGCCGGCTGGCAGCGACCGGCATCACGCTGGGCGTCGGTCTCGCATTCGGATACGCGGTTACCAAGGCATGGATCGAAGGTTCGATCTAGGAGCCCTCAGAGACAGGAACAGCCGCGGTATTTCGGGCCGAAAGCCGCCTAGAGGGTTCGAGAGTCCGGATGGTCCGCGCGCTTGAAATCGGCAAGCGACGAATCAAGAAGCCCGAGCATGAAGCGGGCGCCGAAAAAGTCGTATCGGGCGCTGACGAACTTCGCGAGGCGTCTCATGCTGTCTCATCGACTCTCGCGGCAGAAAGCGTTAGTGCCGTGGAGTACGAGGTCGCCGCTCGTGTTGCGAGAGGGGCTCGCCGTCACGCCGCAACTCGCGCGCCAACTGAAGTCTCTCTGACCGCTCGGGTTGCGGCCGAACGAGCGACCAGCGGAGCTCGGGTGGGGCAGGCAGGCTGAGCCGGCTGCGGTTTCCGTGGCGAAAGCAAGTCGCGCCAATTCCGTCACCGCCTGGTCACCTAGCCAGACGATACGGTTGCCCTGGCATGGCAATCGCCAAGTGCCCGAACTGCACAACTGAGATCCCCGAAGAACTCGTGCGGCCCAATATGGGAACTATCGGCGCTGAGGCCGAACGAAACCCGGGACTCGAGTTCGCCACTTGCCCGAGTTGCAAGAAAAAGCTCAACCGTAGACAGGGAGACCCTTCCCGCTGGTGGGGGCTAAATCCGCGAGAGTCATATGACGAGGCTCCGACGCGCTCGAGAACTAGCTAGCTGTCCTACCCACGGACGTTGTGAACGCGGCTGATCGGGGGCCGGTCTCCGAGCGAGCTGTGTGGTCTTCGCCGGTTGTAGTGGTCGAGCCAGTGTGGCAGCGCCTGGTTGCGTTCGTGGTGTGAGCGGTAGGCGAGCCCGTAGGCCCACTCGCGTCCCATCGTCTGGTGGAAGCGTTCGACCTTGCCGTTGGTGCGCGGCCGGTAGGGCTCGGTGGTCAGATGGCGGATGCCGCGGTCGGCGAGCAGCTCGCGCAGCGAGCGGTTCTTGACGTAGGTGAACGCGTTGTCGGTCATCAGGCGCTTGGCGTGGATCCCGTGCTCGGCGAAGAAGGCGAGTGCGCGCTCGACGAAGCCGGTGACGGTCGCGGCGCGTTCGTCGTCGTGGAGCTCGACATAGGCGAGCCGGGAGTGGTCGTCGACGATCGCGTGCGCGAAGTCGTAGCCGACCCTGGTCTCGGGGCGCATCCAGTTGCGTGAGCGTTGCGAGCGGTCGCCGGTGACAGCGTGGCCCGGGCGTAGGAAGCGCGCGTAGCGGCTTGTGTCCATGTGCAGCAGGTCGCCCGGGCAGGGCCACTCGTACCGGTTCGCCGGCTCCTTGACCGCCCGCGCCGGCCGGGAGATACCGGCCCGCCGCAGCACCTTCCAGACCGTCGAGTGCGCGAACCCGGTCGCGCCGGCGACCAGGCGAGGCCCCCAACCCGTCGCCCGGCGGCAGGCGCAGATCGCCTCCTCGAGCTCCGGCGCGAGCTGACGCGGCGAGCGATGCGGCCGGCTGGATCGATCAAACAGACACGACAGCGTCCGACGGGCCTCCTCGCTCGCCTCCAACCAGCGGTGCCACCAGCGATGCGCCGTCGCAGGCGAGACGTTGAAGGCAGCCGCGGCCGCCCTCAACGAGCCCCCTCCTCGATCGCGCGGACCAGCGCGAACCGGCCAGCCAGTCCGAGCTTGGCGTTAGCGTGCAGCAACATCCGTGCCCTCCTTTGAGCGTGAGTCCGGGAAGACCCACAGCCTCAAAGGAGGGCCGGATAGACTCTCAGCCGTTCACAACCTCTGTAGGCAGGACAGCTAGGTGCTCCAGTCCGTACAAACGGGCTGCGTCCGATGGAGGGTCGGGTAGGCGCTTACAAGCCCCCCGTCCGCTTCGTGCTATTGCATAAACAGCCCTGAGCAGGGAGAATTTGGGTGGGTGGCGAGGAGACCCCATAGTTTTTACGGCACGTCCTGGACCCTGCCGTGCCCGGGTCTCCTCGCCCCAACTCTGAAGGACTCAGTAGGTTGAGCTACGCCGCTGAGAAGGAAGCTCCCGGGTTGGACTCGAACCAACAACCCTTCGGTTAACAGCCGAATGCTCTGCCAATTGAGCTACCGGGGAAAGCTGGGCGGATTGTAGCCCGCCGCGGCGGGCGTCCCGCTCACCGCACGTGCAGCAGGACTGCGACGTGGATCGGGGTACCGTCCTTCGCGGACGCCTCGAAGAGCTCGAGCATCACGTCGCCGTGGGGAAGGGCGACGTGTCGACCAGGTGCCGCGCGGTGCCCGTTCCCGAGGTGGCGTTGATCGTCTTCGTCGCGACGACCGTGCCGGACGCGACGACCCGGAGCTCGAAGGTCGCCTCGAAGGTGTCGGCGGTGCCGGAGACCCGACGGGGCTCGACACGATCGAGTCGCGCACCGGTGTCGCGACGAAGATCGCGGCTTTGGGGGTGAGGTCGATGTAGTCCGAGGCGCGCGCACCCGACGCCAGCGCGAAGCCGTCGCCGCGATGGAGAACGATTGGGCCGTGGCCCTGCTCGGCCACGAGGACGTGCTTGACGCCCGGGAACCGGGCGACCGTCGCGACGATCTGGCCTGCGCGCTCCGTGACGGATCGCCGAGCGCGCGCGAGAAGGTTGCGGTGCTGGCGCCGTTCGCCGTCGCGACTCCGAAAAGCGACACGCCTCGGGGAATCGCGGACGTGTAACCCGCGGGCGGGCCCGCAAGCAGGGCCGCGAGGGCGCCGGATGCGCCGGTCCACGTGCCCGAGACGGGCACCGCGACCCTCGTCAGCGCCCCGTTTCGGAAGAAGAACGCCGTAGTCTTCGCCGGAGCCGCCCCACCTGTGGCGGAGACCGCCAGAGCGGCGCACAGCCGCGCCCGCAGCGAGGAGCTGCCTGCTCACGTTCATCGAGTTTGCCAGGCGCTCGCCGATGAACGCGCGAAAATCCGACCGGTTCCGACGACGTTCATTCAGTATCCTTCCCGGCATGAGCCCGATTGCGATCGTGTTGCTGGTCGCGGCGATTGTGCTCGTCGGAGCCGCTGAATGGGGGCGGATCGCCGGAGGACGCAGCCTCGACTTACGTGGAACGAAGGCGCGCAAGCGCCGGAAGCCGAACCTGCGGGTCGTCGAGACCTCGGACACCGAGGAGTTCGCACGGTCGGTCGAGCGCGATCTGGCCGCGCTGCCGACGATCGACGAGCAGGACGCGAAGCGCCGTTAGCGCTATCGGACGGTGACGGTTCGGCGGAGGGTCGTGTGTTCGGCTTGATCGGCGCGACGTCCTCCATGTTCTTCAGCTCCTGGTAGTCGGAGGCAGTCACGATCAGCAGGTGACGGCCGCGGCCGGCGGCCAGGGTCAGCCTGCCGTCGCTGTAATGGAGCTGGACGCTGTGGCCGTCGAGCGTCGCCCGGACCGAGTACGGATCGACCCCGGCGCCGGCGTCGGAGATCGCGACGACGATCTTCCGGTCGCTCTGGAGGGGACGCGCAGCTTCGGCGGCGTCGTGTCGTTGACCCAGTAGCGGAACGTGAACGGCCCCGGCCGGCTCGCGGAGCGCGTGTCGAACACGATCTCGTAGGTCCCGTGCGTAGGTAGGTCGACGCCGGCGACCGGCCGCGCCTCGCCGAAGGTCTCGAGATACGGGTTGAGATCCGTCGGAAGCCCCGTGAAGCCGGCGAGGTGGTTCTCGTCGCCGGCGAAGACGACGTGCGGGATGGCCTGCCCGAGAGGACGGCGACGCCGAAGTTCGCGATCGGCTTCGTCACGTGCAAGAGGTAGGCGACCTCGGGGCCCGGGTAGGAGCCGTCGCCCTCGGTCGGGTAGCGGTAGCGCGTCACCTTGCACTCGCCGCCGACGGTCGTTGCCCGGTAGATGCCGGGCGCCGTGAGCCTCTTCGCCGGCTCGGTGCCGGAGCAGCCGGATGGTTCACCTCGACCCAGAACGGGATCCGCCGGGTCTGGCCGTCTGCGTGAGGATCACGAACCCGGTGACGTCGCCGTCGGCGCCGAGTGGTAGACGTTCGCGGTCACCGTCAGGCCGCCGGGAACCGAGACGCGGGTCGGTCGACGACCGTAACGCCCGGCTAATGGCGCTGGAGCGGGGTGGAGACCGACCAGCTGCCGTCCCGCCGCCGGCGTCCGTCAGGTCGACGGGCATCGTGCCGCCGTTCATCGGGAACGAGATCGAGCTCGGCGCGGCGAAGAAGAGCGGGTTGTCGGCCCGGACCAGGTTGATCAGCCCGCCGCCCTCGCGGAGCACCGAGACCTCGCGGCCGCCGTGTCGCGGACCGGGTCGCCCGTCTGGACGAGCGCCGACTTGATCTGCGCGACCGTCCAGTCCGGATGGCGCTGCATCAGGAGCGCGACGGCGCCCGAGACCTGCGGCGCGGCCATGCTCGTCCCGGACATCGCGCCGAACGGGCCCGCCTGGTTGACGGGCAGAGACGAGGTGATCGCGACACCCGGGGCGCTCACGTCGGGCTTGAGCTTCAGCGAGACCGGGGTTGGGCCGCCCGAGGAGAAGTCTGCGATCGTCCCCGTGAGCGTCGTCGCTGCGACCGTGATCGCGCCGGGCGAGTTCGCGGGCGAGCTGATCGAGCCGTAGCCGTACTGGTCGAACTGGTTGTCGCCGGCGATCACCGGCACGACGCCGGCCGCCGCGGCCGCGTCGATCGCGTGAACGACGAAGTCGCGCTACGGCGAGATCTCGGGCTCGCCGAGCGACAGGTTGATCACGTTCATCCCGTCGGAGACTGCCGCCTCGATCGCCGCCGCGATCTGGGCCGAGTTCCCGTCGAGCCCGAAGCCGGGCGTCGGGATCGAGAGCGCCTTGTAGTTGCCGATGAAGGCGTCGGGCGCGATCCCCGACAGGAACAGCGCGCCGTCCTGCGTGTTGTGGTCACCAGCGGCGATCCCGGCGACGTGCGTCGCGTGGAACGAGCCGTTCTCCGACGGGTCGAACGGCGACCTGGCGAAGCGGTACACCGGGGTGGCAGGCGCGAACGTGCGCTGGACGATCACCTTCGGAGTGGTCGCGGCCTGATCCCCTTCGGATAGCCCGCCGGGTAGGCGAAGCCGACGGGTCGAAGTACGCGTGCTTCGCGTCGATCCCGTCGTCGATCACGCCGATCTTCATCCCTTCGCCGGCAGTGGTCAGGCCGTGCCCCAGAGCTTGTCGGCGCCGATCACCTGCGGGCCCTGGGTCAGCGCCTGTCCGCGCGTCACGGTCGTCCGGGTGACGGAGAGCTCGTGGTAGGTCAGGTTCGGCCAGACCTTGACGATCCCGGGGATCTTCGTCAGCCGCGGGACATCCCGGGTCGGGACGACGAGCGCGAAGCCGTCGGCGACGAGCCGGTAGCGGTAGACGATCTGCGCGCTCGGAATCGCGGTGAGCAGGTTCTTCGCGCGCGCGCCTGGGCAACTGCGAGCGACTTGCCGTAGACGACGCTTCGAGCGGAGGTGAGAGACCGCCCGGCGTCGATCAGGGACGGCGCATCGAGGGTGACGATGACCTCTGTCGTCGGCAGCGGACGCGCCGCGCCCCCGCTACCCGCAAGGAAAGCGACGGCGGCCGTCGCCGCGCAAAGGAGAAGTAGGTTCCTCAGGGTGAAGATGAGAAGAGTCGAACCTGCACGTTCCAAAGGCACACCCCACTGATGATAGAGCGTGCTTGTGAACCTGTGGTTTGCGAAACGTGTATCCCTGGGTGCCGTCTCCGAGCGGTGCCTGTCGGATCTACTTCTTGAGCATCCCGAAGATCCCGCGGACGACCTGACCTTCGATCTTCTGCCCTGGCGGGACTTGAGGAAATCTGTGACCGCCGCGAGCCCGCCGCCGGCGGCTGCGGCCGCTGCCTTCTGCGGCTCGGTCGGCTTGGGGGGCTCCGCGGGCGCCGCCGCGCGGCGCCGGGGGCGCCATGCGTGCCGCGAGCATCTCGCGCGCGCTCTGGTTGTCGATCCGGGTCGCGTACTTCGCGTAGAGCGGTGAGGCCTTCGCCGCGTGTCGACGTCGTCGATCGGTCCCATCTTCGACTGCGGCGCGTCGAGCTTCGTCTGGACGAGCGGAGTCGGCACGCCCTTCTCGGACAGGATCGTGACCGCCGCCTCGCCCATGCCGATCGTCGTGAGCAGCTCCTCGACCTCGTAGTACGGCGATGTCGGGAAGGTCGACCGTCGCGTTCAGCGCCTTGGCGTCCTCGGGCGTGAACGCCCGCAGCGCGTGCTGGATGCGGTTACCGAGCTGGCCGAGCACGTCGGCCGGGATGTCCTTCGGCGTCTGGGTGACGAAGAAGATGCCGACGCCCTTCGAGCGGATCATCCGCACGGTTGGGTCACCGAGTCGAGGAACGCCTTGGTCGCGCCGTCGAACAGCAGGTGGGCCTCGTCGAAGAAGAACACGAGCTTGGGCTTCTCGAGGTCTCCCACCTCGGGCAGCTCCTCGAACAGCTCGGCGAGCATCCACATGAGCGCCGTCGAGAACAGCCGCGGCTTGTCCTGCACCGCCGGCAGCTCGAGGCTCGAGATGATCCCCTGGCCGTTCGCGTCGACCCGCAGCAGATCGGTGATCACGAACTGCGGCTCGCCGAACAGCTCGTTGCCACCGCCGTCCTCGAGCATCGCGAGCGCCCGCAGCAGCACTCCGATGGTCGCCTTCGAGACGCCGCCGAGGCCGGTCAGCTCGGCCTTGCCCTGATCCGACTCGAGGTAGGCGAGCAACGTGCGCAGATCCGACAGGTCGAGCAGCGGCAGCGCCTTCTCATCGGCGTAGCGAAAAACCAGCGAGAGGCTCTGCTCCTGGGTGTCGTTCGAGCCGAGCACCTTGGCGAGCAGCTGCGGGCCGAAATCCGACACCGTCGCCCGCACCGGGATGCCCGGGCCGATCCCACCCAGCGCCAGAAACTCGACCGGGCACGCGGCCGGGGCGTACTCCACGCCGAGCTCGGCCGAGCGCTTCGGCGCCGGGCCGTCGGCGGCGCCGGGGGCGGCGAGACCCGACAGGTCGCCCTTCATGTCGGCGACGAACACCGGCACGCCGGCTCCCGAGAGCTGCTCGGAGATCATCTGCAACGTCACCGTCTTGCCGGTGCCGGTGGCGCCCGCGATCAGACCGTGGCGGTTGAGCATCGCGAGCGGCAGCTTCACGTCCGCCTCGCGCACGAGCTCGCCGTTCAGCACGCCGCGGCCGAGATCGATCGCAGCGCCGGTCGTGCTGTAGGCGGCGGAGATCGCCGCTGCGAACGTCGGGGTCGGCCATCAGGGCGCCGTCCACCCGGAGCAGAGAGCGCAAGCCCTGGCCGCAACGCCAGTCCGACCTCGATTTGCCCGCCCGATCCATCGTCATGCGGATGAGAGGACTTGAACCTCCACGTCCCAAAGGACACACGGACCTGAACCGTGCGCGTCTACCAATTCCGCCACATCCGCTGGCGCGGCTCAGTCTAGCCGAGTGCCTCGCCAGCGGCCGTCAGCGCAGGCGCAAGCGCTACGATCATCGCGGTGAGCACGGAGAGGCTTCAGACCCTGCTCGAGAGCGCGTTCCCGGACGCGTCCGAGGTGCGCGTGATCGACCGCGGCGGCGGCGACCACTTCGAGGTGCGCGTCGCCGCGCCGGATTTCGACGGCCTGACGCGCATCCAGCAGCACAAGCTGGTCTACGAGGCGCTCGACGAGCCCTGGAAGGACGGGAGCATCCACGAACTGCGGATCAACACGAAAGGGACAGCCACGTGACCGAGCAACGAGCCTCACCTACACCGAGAAGATCCAGGACGTCATCGACAGCTCGGACGTCGCGCTGTTCATGAAGGGCACGCCCGACGCGATCATGTGCGGCAACTCCGAGCGCGCGCTCGGTGCCCTGCGCCGTGCCGGCGCCCCGATCACGGCGGTCGACGTCCTGCTCGACATGCAGATCCGCGAGGACCTCTCGGCGATCTCGGGCTGGCCGACGATCCCGCAGGTGTTCGTCAAGGGCGAGCTGATCGGCGGCGCCGACATCGTCGAGGACATGGAGCGCTCGGGCGAGCTCGAGCAGACGCTGATCGAGAAGCTCGGCGACAACTACTGGGACGCCCGCGGCGAGAGCGTCGTCGTTCTAGTCGAAGGCTGAACCGCCCCCGATCCTCCGAGGTAGGAATCCCGCCCGCGGCGGCGCTCTCTCCGTGGGTCGGTCTCGTCGTTGCGGTGCAGCTTGCAGCGCTTCTGGCGACGAGTACTCGGTACGGCTATCACCGGGACGAGCTGTACTTCGTCGTGGCGGGGTCGCATCCCGCGCGGGCTATCCGGACCAGCCGCCGCTCGTGCCGCTGCGTCACGCCGGCGATGTACTCGCTTGACCCAGGGTCGCTGTTCCTGCTGCGGCTGCCGTCGGCGCTCGCCGCGGCCGTGACGACGGTGCTGGCGGCGCTCATCGCGCGCGAGATCGGAGGCGGGCGCCGCGCCCAGGTAATCGCGGCGGGGTGCACCGCCGTCGTCCGGGTTCGCGCTCGCCGTCGGGCACTTCGTCACGACCACGACGTTCGACCTCCTCAGCACGACGGTGTTCATGTTGGCTCGTCGTCCGCGCGCTCGCCCGTCACGGGCTGGCGCTGCTGCCCGCGGGCGTGGTGGTCGGCGTCGGGTTCGAGGCCAAGCCCCAGGTCGGGATCGTCGCGGTCGTCGCCGTGGTCGCGCTGCTCGCTGACCGGGCCGCGGTGGCCGTTCGGCGCGGTGGACGGCCGCAGGAGTCGGTGGCCGCGGTCGCGCTCGCGGCGCCCTATCTCGTGTGGCAGCAGCAGCACGGCTGGCCGCAGGTGACGGTTGCCGGCAACATCGGCGGAAGCGCCGAGGGCGGGCGGATCGGCTTCTTGCCGTTTCAGCTGGTGCTTGTCAGCCCGCGTGCTGGTGCCCGGTCTGGATCGCCGGGCTGGTCGCGCCGTTGCGCCGGGAGGAGCTGCGGGCGGTGCGCTTCGTGCCCGTGACCTACTTCGCGCTGCTGGCGGAGTACATGGTCGGCGACGGGAAGGCGTACTACCTCGGGAGCCTCTATCCGCTGCTGCTCGGACTCGGCGCGATGCCGGCCGCGGCCTGGACGCTGCGGTCGCAGCCGGTGCGCGCCGGCTGCTGTGGGCGGCGATCGGCGTCTCGGCGGTCGTGAGCGCGTTCATCGCGCTGCCGCTGCTGCCGGAGCGGTCGCTGCAGGGCAGCGTCGTGATGGCGATCAACCCGGATCAGGGCGAGACCGTCGGCTGGCCCGGTTCATCGACACGGTCGCCGCCGCCTGGCGGCGATCCCGGCGGCCGAGCGCGCCCACACCGCGATCTTCACCAGCAACTACGGCGAGGCCGGCGCGGTCGACCTGCTCGGCGGCGCGCGCTCGCCTGCCGCGCGCGTACAGCGGCCACAACGGCTTCAGCGAGTGGGGCGACCCGCCGAGTCCGACACGACGCGCTCCTCGTCGGCTTCGACGGCCCGCGGACGCGGCACCGTTCTTCGCGGGCTGCCGGCGTCGGGCGGATCGACAACGGCGTCGGCCTCGACAACGACGAACAGGGGCTGCCGCTGCTCCTCTGCCCGGCCTCACCGCCCCGTGGTCGCGGCTCTGGCCGAAGCTCACTCACCTGGGCTGAGCGGCAGCTCAGGCGGCGAGCGCCGCGAGCACGTCGTCGGCGTGCGTCGCCGGCTGCACCTTGCGCATGATCTTGACGACGTTTCCGTCGGGCCCGATCACGAACGTCGAGCGGACGATGCCCATGTA
>CAVZFO010000020.1:0-174795 GCA_963774575.1 uncultured Actinomycetota bacterium
GTTGACCAGTTGGTGGCGGAAGGCTTGAGCGGCAATCTCCGGGACGAGACCCAGGTGGTCTACGTCTCGCCCCTGAAGGCGCTGAGCAACGACATCCAGAAGAACCTCGAGCGGCCGCTCGCGAAATCGCCAAGCTGGCCGCCGAAAAAGGCCTGCTTGACTCCGCATTGAAAGTCGCGCTGCGCACCGGCGACACGCCGATGTGGCGAGCGGCAGCAGATGATCAAGCGGCCGCCGCACATCCTGGTCACGACGCCGGAATCGCTCTTCATCCTGCTGACGGCGGAGCGCAGCCGGGACATGCTTGAAAACCACCGAACACGTGATCGTCGATGAAATCCACGCGGTGGCGGACGACAAACGCGGCTCGCACCTGGCGCTGTCGCTGGCGCGGCTGGACGATCTTGTCAGCCAAGGCCGGCGGCCGCAAGCCGCAGCGCATCGGACTGTCGGCCACCGTGAGGCCGATCGAGGAAGTGGCGCAGTTTCGTCAGTCCCGAGCAATCCCATCCGCATCATCGACAGCGGCCACCGGCGCGAGATGGATCTGGCGGTCGAAGTGCCGCGCGACGAACTCGGCGCGGTCGCCAGCAACGAGATGTGGGGCGAGATCTACGACCGGCTCGCCGAGCTGATCCTGGCGCATCGCACCACGCTGGTTTTCGTCAACACGCGGCGGCTGGCCGAGCGCGTGGCCCACCATCTCGCCGAACGGCTGGGCGAAAACGCCGTCCTGCCGCATCATGGAAGCCTGTCGCGCAGACTGCGCCTCGAAGCGGAGCAGCGACTGAAGAACGGCGAATCTGCGCGCGGTGGTGGCCACGGCCTCGCTCGAACTGGGCATCGATATCGGCACGGTGGATCTGGTCTGCCAGATCGGCTCGCCGCGATCGATCGCCGTGGCGCTGCAGCGCATCGGCCGCGCCGGCCACGGGTGGATCCGCACAGCGTTCCCAAGGGACGGCTCTTCGCCACCACGCGCGACGAACTGATCGAATGCGCCGCGCTGGTTCGCGCCATCCGCGCCGGCGAGCTGGATCGCTCTGGAAATTCCGCCTGGCCGCTCGACATCCTGGCGCAGCAGATCGTCGCGGCCGCGCTTGTGAAGACTGGGGCGAAGACGATCTGTTTGCGCTGGTGCGCAGCGCATTATCCCTATCGCGATCTTGCCCGCGCCGATTTCGACGCCGTCATCGAGATGCTCTCGGAAGGCATCGCAACGCAGCGCGGCCGCAGCGGCGCGTTCCTGCATCGCGATCAGGTCAACGGCGTCGTGCGCGGCCGGCGCGGCGCGCGGCTTGCGGCGATCACGTCCGGCGGCGCCATTCCCGAAAACGCGCAATTACTTGGTGGTCGCCGAACCCGAAGGAGACGATCGTCGGCACGCTGGACGAGGATTTCGCGGTCGAGAGCCTGGCCGGCGACGTGTTCCTGCTGGGCACCACCTCGTGGCGGATCCGCCGCGTGGAGTCCGGACGCGTGCGCGTGGAAGATGCGCACGGCGCGGCGCCGTCGATTCCGTTCTGGCGCGGCGAAGCGCCCGGCCGCACCGTCGAACTGTCCGCAGGAAGTCGGCCATGTCCGCGACGCAGATCGCGCAGCAGGACGAACGCGCGTCGACTGGCTGATGCAGGAGTGCGGCCTGGATCGCCGCGGCGCCGAGCAGGCCGTCGCTATATGTGCGAGCGGGCGCCGCGGCTCTGGGCGCTCTGCCGACGCAGAACACCGTGGTGGCCGAGCGTTTCTTCGATGAAGGCGGCGGCATGCAGCTCGTCATCCATGCGCCGTTCGGCGCGCGCATCAATCGCGCCTGGGGTCTGGCGCTGCGCAAGCGCTTCTGCCGCACTTTCAATTTCGAACTGCAGGCGGCGGCCACCGACAACGGCATCGTGATTTCGCTGGGCGAGCAGCACAGCTTTCCGCTCGAGATCGTTTTCAATTTCCTGAACGTCGCGCACGGTCGAAGATGTGCTGACGCAGGCGCTGCTGGATGCGCCGATGTTCACCGCGCGCTGGCGCTGGAATGCCTCGCGCGCCCTGGCCATCCTGCGCTTCTCGCGGCGGCCGCAAAAGTTCCGCCGCCCATCCAGCGCATGCGCGCCGACGATCTGCTGGCCGCCGTCTTTCCGGATCAGGCGGCCTGCGCCGAAAACCTGATCGGGCCGAAATCCGCATTCCCGATCATCCGCTGGTCAAGGAGACGATTCGCGATTGCCTGCACGAGGCGATGGACCTCGACGGACTGAAGGATCTCCTCGAGCGCATTGGCGACGGCGAGATTCGAACCGTGGCGATCGATACGGCCGAGCCGTCGCCGTTCTCGCACGAGATTCTGAACGCCAATCCGTACGCCTATCTGGACGATGCTCCGCTCGAAGAGCGCCGCGCGCGCGCCGTGCAGATGCGCCGCACCCTGGGCAGCGACGCTGGAGAAATCGGAGCGCTGGATCCCGCCGCCATCGATGAAGTGTTCAGCGAATCCTGGCCGGTGGTGCGCGATCGCCGATGAGTTGCATGACGCGCTGCTGACGTTGATGGTTCTGCCTCCTGTTCCTGAATGGCAGGGTTATTTCGATGCGCTGGAAAAGATGCGGCGCGTCAAGGTCATCGAACGCGGAGGTCAAGGGTTCTGGGTGGCAGCCGAACGTTCGGGCATCGTGGAGTCGGAAGAAGGAACCCTCGCCACCGTCCGGGGCTGGATGGAATCCACCGGGCCAATGACGGTCACGTCGCTCGCGGGGCGTCTGGCTCTCCCTCGGGACGTCATTGAAACGGCAATGGCAAAACTCGAAGCCTCCGGCCAGGTGCTGCGCGGCAAATTCACACCAGCTTCGAAGAAGCCTGACAGTGAGATCGAGTGGTGCAATCGGCGCCTGCTGGCGCGAATTCACCGCATGACGCTGGGAAAGCTGCGCAAGGAAATCGAGCCGGTCTCCTCCGCCGACTTCGTGCGATTTCTTTTTACCTGGCAGCATCTCGCTCCTGGAACTCAACTGCATGGAGTCGACGGGACACTGCAGGTTCTGAAGCAGCTTCAGGGCTATGAGATTTCGGCCGCGGCATGGGAATCGGAAGTATTGCGCCGGCGAGTCGCCCGTTATGCGCCGGAGCTGCTCGATACGTCTCTGTCTGTCCGGCGAGGTGATGTGGGGCAGGCTTTCTCCCCATCCATCCTTAGTTGTCGATGATGCCGGCACCCGAACGCGTCGCATCCGGCCGACACGAGTGGCTCCGGTCGCCATCTTTCTGCGCGAAGATGCGCCCTGGCTTCTCGAATCGACGCTGCCCTCCGACGGGATTTCCACATCGGGCCGCCAGATTTTTGAAACGCTTGAAACAACGTGGCGCTTCGTTTTTGCCGGATCTGGCGAAAACAACCGGATTGTTGACCAGCCAGGTTGAAGATGGCTTGTGGGAACTTGCCGCTGCGGGTCTGGTGACGGCAGACGGATTCGAGAACCTCCGCGCGCTCGTCGATCCCAAACGCCGGCGGGGCGAAGGTAGTTCACGGCTGAAAATGCCGCGCCATGCTGCCGGACGATGGGCCATTCTGGAACATCCCTTGTCGAATCCCTCTTCCGAGGAACGGGCCGAAGCCTTCGCCCGTCAGTTGCTGCTGCGCTGGGGAGTCATCTTCCGCGATCTGCTCGCCAGAGAAACACTCGCTCCAGCCTGGCGCGATCTGCTCGTCGCATTGCGGCGCATGGAAGCTCGAGGCGAAATTCGCGGCGGCCGCTTTGTCTCTGGCTTTCTCGGCGAACAGTTCGCCACGCCCGAAGCGGTCGATCTGCTGCGGTCGGTCCGCCGCACGCTCTGACGTAGTACTGTCTAACGATTCCCGCCGCCGATCCCCTCAACGTAGCCGGCATCGTCGTGCCGGGACCACGAATCAGCCCTCCGCCGCCCAGACGGTGGAGCTGCTCGCCCCTCGGAACATCCGGTCGAGCTCGCGCTCTGAGTATCGACGCGATGCCCCGGCTGGCAATAACAGCCAGTGAGACACTCGAATTGCGCCAGATCAGCCAGGACGATGCGGAAGAACTGACAGTGCTGATCGATCGCAATCGTCCTTATCTGAAAGAATGGCTGCCCTGGCTCGACAACAGTACGAGCATCCGCGATACCGCCCGTTTCATCGGAAGATCCTTCGAACAAGCCGAAGATGAAAACGGGCTCACCTTCGGCATCGTCTAACGACGGCTGCTGGTCAGGAGTCGATAGGCCAACACTATCTCGATTCGCTCAACCGGCGTACCGAACTCGGCTACTGGCTCGATGCCCGACCATCAGGGGCAAGGCATTGTCACCCGCGCCGCCGCCCGACCTGACCGATTACGCCTTCACCAATCAGGACTGCAATCGCGTGATTCTGCACTGCGCCGCTGGCAATCGTCGAGCCGCGCCGTTGCCGAACGCCTGGGATACGTCCAGGAAGGCATTCTGCGCGAAGCCGAATGGCTGTACGACCATTACGTGGATCTCGCAGTCGTATCTCCATGCTGAAACTCGAGTGGAAATGGCCCTCCGTTATGTTCTCCCACTGAATCTGCGGAACCCGCGGCTCACCGCCAGAAAATTGTGTTACCTTATTCGGGTCGCGGCCCCATCGTCTAGCGGCTAGGACGTGGCCCTCTCAAGGCCAAAACACGGGTTCGATTCCCGTTGGAGCTTATTCTTCAAGCGGTCCGACGCCCGCCACTTCTGGTATCCATCTGAGATCCAAAGACCTCTTCTCATTCCCTTCACCCCTCGTCGAGTAATCAAACTCCCATCCGACTGTCGGATTGCCTGACGGTTTGTGAGGGAACCTCTGTACTGAAGAGGAACTCGCGAGAGTGGTGATTTTTCCGAAGTGAGGCTGCGGAGTGACAAGCGACTCAAGCTCGCCTGCCTGATAGCGAAACTCGCATCCATTACGGAAGGCAACGAGATAAGGACCATAGAGGTCGGTTGCAGAGACATCGACGACGACTCCCCTCGAGCCGGACATCGGAGACCTAGATTTCTTCCCGATTACAGTGACATGCGATCCCAAAAGGATAGACGCTGAGATTCGTCGATTTTTCTCAACACTCGACACGTGAAGCAGGCGCCCGGGAATCAGCGTTACGAAGCCAGCGATGATCTCAACAGTTCTCATTCGAGTCCTTCCGCAAGAGGACCGCCTTCGATGGCACATCGAGAAGAATTGCTCAGACTCCAGGTGCCCTGTGTGAGTTCGACGTTACTGCTCACAAGCCCGTGTTAAATGTTGTAAAGCCTTGGCTGGACCGAACGCTCAGTCGGGAGGGCTCAGGCGTCTGAATCGGTGGAGGGTGCGACTCCTGCTAGTTCAGTTTTGACAGTTCCTGCTCGCAGCGGCCAATGATGCGGTAAAGCCGGTTCACTTCCAGCATCTCCGATTCGGTCAGCTGCTTTTTCGGAACCGTGCGATCGCTGTACGCGGGCGCAGACAATTGACGAACCGCCGGTGGTCCGACTTCCCTTGGTATCGAGCAGATCTTTGACGCCGTATGACACGTGAAGCAAACTCTTCGGTTTGCCATTCTTCAAATCTTTTTCAGCGGCGGCAGCCAACTCCATCGCGTGTTCACGTGTATGGGTCAGGACCGCTGCCACTTTGCCGTTCAGGTCCTCGGACCGGTCCAAATAGGCGCGCGTCAATTCGACGGGCGAATTTTTTTTGCTGGCAAGCAATTTGGACAAATCCGTGATCGTCTGGAAACACAGGTCTTCGTTCATTCCTCAACTCCTTGATTGAGCGTCGGGCCCACCGCCCAGTTCCATTCGGTACGCCGCCATTGCGGCCTCCTTACGGCTGGTCGGTTCCCCCACACCTTTGTCTTCTAGTTTTGAATTCGTCGGGGCTGTGGTGGAAAACAGAACCATCGTCGAGCTGCCCTTGAAACAAGCGCGACTTCCTCAACCTGGCGCTGCTGACACCCGGTGCCGTCGGCACTTACTCGGGCTCGAACCTCTCAGCCCAGGGAGGTGGAATCTCCGTCAACGGTTTCCGTGAGACCATGATGACTATCAACATGGGTATCCGCTGGGATGCAACCTCACCCGGCCGAGTGTCGGACAACAAACAGACTAACTTCGACTTTAAAACCGGTCAGGTCATCTTCTCCAGCAAAGACGACCCCTATCTGGTTCCCTGGGATCTGAATAACTTCGGACCGCGCCTGGGTTTTGCGCTGACTCCATTCGGCAGCCCGAAGACAGTTATCCGCGCCGGCTACGGTGTTTTCTTCGATGCCAAGACCAACGTTACCTGGAACAGCTTCGCGACCAATCCCACCCTATACCAACGGGTATACCTACCAGAACACCGCCTTTGGTGTCTCCGGGCCATTCATTCCCAAATTCGTTTTGAGTAACCTCTTTCCCGATGACCCGAAGACGGCGAGTTCCACACCAGCTCTCTCATACACTCTCCTTGAGGTGGGTCAGAAACTGCCCGACGGCTACGGCCAGCAGTTCAGTTTCAACATCCAGCGCGAGATCGCGGGTAGCACGGTCGTCAAGGTCGGCTACGTCGGTACTAAGGGAACCAGCCGGGATTCAAGCCTGGAGCTGAACCAGCCGGTGCCTGGACCAGGCACTATCGCGAACCGGCGTCCCTATCCTCAGTATTCCAACCTTACGCTGAGCAACGCGGCCGCAGATTCGAACTACCACTCGCTGCAAATCCGCTTCGAGAAGCGCTACTCGCATGGACTGTCCTTTCTTATTTCCTATACCTTTGCCAAGAACATCGACAACACGCCAGCAACTGGTGGAGGTCCGCTCGATCCCTTGAATGGCCGAGGCGATCGCGGTCTCTCGAACAACGACGTCCGTCAGCGCTTCTCCTACAGCTATTCGTGGGACCTCCCTTTCAAGTCGGCTCTTGCCCGAGGTTGGGAACTGGGCGGTGTGGTTGCTCTCCAGACCGGACAGCCCTTGACCGCATCCATTCCCACGGATCGAGCCAACATCGGCAGAACCGGCCAACGTCCCAATGTCTCGGGCAATCCGAACCTGCCGGGATCGGAGAGAACTCCCGATCGTTGGTTTGACACCTCGGTGTTCACGACGCCGGATCTTTACACGTTTGGTAGTGCCGGCCGAAACACGATCGAGGGACCCGGCATTAGCAACTTCGACCTATCCCTGAGTCGAAACTTCCGCTTCGGCGAAGTCCGTAGACTGCAGTTCCGCGCGGAAAGCTTCAACATTCTCAATCATCCGAACTTTAACAATCCGTCGACCAGCTCGAGCTCGATCCAGGGGGTGTCATCACGGGTGCCCGAGATTCGAGACAGATTCAGTTCGGAATGAAGTTCTATTACTAGCTTATCCGAGTGTAACGACAAGTAATGAGTGGCCGGCGGAGGTTGACGCGCAATTCCCGTTCGTAGTCTCCGCCGCCCATTTGGAACATCGCCGATCGTCTAGCTATTTTGTCGCAAAGGTTTCACCGGGCTCTCGCCAAGTGCCAGATCTTTCGGAGGAGCAAAGCGGAGGATGTTCCAGCGGGAAATGCTATAAATAGCTCATGAATTATTTGACACATGTTGCCCTCGAGCCTACAGACCCAAAAGACAGAGATCGAATGGCAATGGCGCTGGATAGAATTCTAGAAGATAACGGCAGGTTGGAGTGAAGACCGACCCCGCAACAGGTCAAACCATCATATCCAGGCAAAATGACATGCTTCTTGAGATCGCTATCGATCGTCTCACTCGCGAATATGGCATTCAGCTGAACATCGGCAAGCCATATCGAACTCCAGCATAGAGGCCGCTCACCTAGGATATTCTGGACGATGAGTCAATCTGTCCGGTCGCGCCGTCCCTAACTATCCTCGCTACGTCCCAATACTTCGAATATACATGCCCTCGATTGTGGCCGTGATGAACCCAGAAACCTGCTGATCGGCATCACCCGCTGAGACAGAGACCGGCCCTGCCAAGACTGCATACGAATTCTGGCTCGGCGCACGCCGGAGGACATGACGTTCTCCGACGACCTCGAGACGGCGGTCGCGCAGGCCAAGCGGGCCGCCGGCGGACGCTACGTCAACGTGCTCGGCGCCGAGGTCGCGCGGCACTGCCTGGAGGCGGGGCTGCTCGACGAGGTGCTGGTGATGGTGGCGCCGGTGCTGCTCGGCGACGGCACCCGGCTCTTCGACCATCCCGGCGGCACCACCGTGGCTCTGGAGCCGCTCCACCCCGACGACACCGGCCCGCTCCGGCTGTGGTTCCGGGTGGTCCGCTGACGCACCGCTGGTCGAGGAGGTCGCGCAGCGACCGTCACGAGACCGGGTGAGAAGTCCGCGGTCCGGTCACGGGGTCTCGTGACGGCGCCGGGGCGCCTCCTCGACCAACGACCTAGGCCGGCGTGAACCGCAGGCTCGACATGGCGGGCATGGGGAGGTCGAAGGCGACCTCGACGCGTCCCTCGGCGTCGGCGGTCAGGGTCTCGTCCGGCCCGAGGGGATCGAGGCGGTCGGCGGCGCGCAGCTGGGACCACTGCTCGTCGGTGGGCCAGTCCTGGCCCGGGTCCTGGAGCCGGCCCCACACCGCCGCGATGTTGGAGTGCAGGGCGTCGACGCGGTCGTGGTGCACGACGTACGTCGCCCCCGGCCGTAGCCCGGAAAGCGCCACCGTGACGGGGCGGGCCAGGTCGGTGGACCCGGAGGCCTTGGTCTGGTCGAGGGTGAGGTTCCAGACCAGGACGCCGACCTCGCCGGACTCCGCAGTGGCCCCGATCGCCTCGACCAGCGAACCGGCCCCGTCGCCGGTCAGCGAGACGCCGAGCCGGGTCGCCGGGAGCCGCTCGAGCAGGGCCAAGGCCCACCATCGAGGCTTGCGGAGCTCCCCCACCGTGCGCGTCCCGAACCCTCCGTGCAGCAGGGCGGGCGGCCGGCCGAGCTCCTCGAAGTGGTCGCTGATCACCCAGTAGGACAGTGCCTCGATCCGACCCATCGCGGACGCCATCCCCCGCAGCAGGAAGGTACCGGCGAAGACCGCGTCGCTCACCTCGTTGAAGTGCGTCGGGGTGACGCCCCACTCGGTCCACCAGATCGGCACGCCCTCACGACCGTGCCGCTCGAGCATCGGCACGAAGTCCAGCGGTGGCGAACCATAGGTGTGGGTCGACACGAAGTCGACGGGAGAGCCCGAGCGGTCGGCGTGCGCCAACAGCTCCTCGACCCAGCCCGAGGCGGCCGAGGACGGGCCGCCCACGCGTAGCCGCGCGTCGACCGAGCGCACCGCGTCCGCCGTCACGTCGTACAACCGGAGGTACTCATCGGGCGTGCCGGACCAGAAGACCTCGAGGTTGGCCTCGTTCCACACCTCGAAGGACCAGTTCGTCACCAGGTCCTCGAGGCCGTAGCGATCGGCCAGGTGCTCGACGAGCGAGCGGACGAGGTCCCCCCAGCGATCCCAGTCCTTCGGCGGCGAGACGATGGCGCCGTACTCGAACACGGTCTTGCCCGGGTCCGAGGCCAGGTCGTGAGGCATGAACGACAGCTCGACGACGGGGTACATCCCGAGACCACGCAGGTGGTCGTAGACCCGGTCGACGCCGGCGAAGTCGTGCACCGGCTCCCCGTCGACCTCGCGGTAGACCCCGAGGTCGTCGCCGAGGATCGCGTGCGCCCGCACGTGGGTGACGCCCAGCTCCTCGTGCGCGGCGCGCAGCGCGGAGGTGAGCTCCTCGCCGATCACCCGGCCGCCCGTCGTCTCGGTCGAGAGCAGGTGGGACAGGTGCTCGCTGCCGATCATCGGCCGCCACGGCCGCGGCAGCTCACCCTGGTGCTCGGCGGCGTCGACCTCGACGGTCACCCCGCCGGCGGGCCCGGCGAGCGGGTTCGCCGACACCGGCTCCGACCGCTCGCCCTCGACGTGCACGTCGGACAGGGAGGCGACGGCGTACCAGCGCGGCTCGCCCGGGGTGCCGGTCGTGTCGGCGTACGGCGGGTGGGGCACCGCGAGCACGTCCCGACCGGCGTGGTCGAGCGGCTCCCAGGGCCCGTCGACGGCGGGCGCCGCGTACACCTGGTAGCCGATGGCTCCCGCCACCGGCGACCAGGTGAGCGAGACCTGGTGTGCCCCCGAGACAGCCTCCAGGTCCTTGGGTGGGTCGAGCCGCGGGGCGTCGCCGCCGAAGGCGTCACCGCTCCGGGTCCCGATCCGCTCTTCCCAGTCGGAGCGAGCGCCGGCCATCAGCGCATCCCCGCCGAGAAGACCTCTTGCCGCATCAGCGGCTCGAGCTTGTCCTGCATCGCGCCCTTCGACACGTAGCGGCGCAGGTCGTCGCCGGCCAGCGCATTGCCGAGCGCGGCCATGATCATGCCCTGGTCGAGCGAGAGGTAGCGCTTGCTGACCTGGCCGCTGCGGACCGCGACCGAGTCGTAGAAGCCGCCGGGACCGTAGGCGTCGAAGTTCGCGCGGAGCTTGGCGAGGTTGGCCAACGCCGCGTCGGGCGCGTAGCGGTAGGCGAGGAAGGACGCGTGCGGGGTGACCACGCCGTCGCCGTACGTCGTCGGGGCGACCGGATCACCGTCACGGCAGCCGTCGTACGGCTGGTTCCAGTCCGTCCGCTCCTGGTCGCTGGTGTAACCACCGGCCTCATGGCTGCCGGCGTCCATGCCGAGGGCGTCGACACCGTACTCGCGGTAGCCGCCCGCCGGGTTGTTCGACGGCGAGAAGCCCCAGTAGCCGTACTTCGCGTCGTCGAGGCCGTGCTCGATCTGGCCGCGGACGTACAGCGGGTGGTTGACGCCCCAGCTGCGCGGGCCCCAGGTCTCCTCGGGCACGAACAGCGGCACCATCAGTGCCTCGAACATGCTGCCGCCCCACGTCGGGACGACGTTGATGTCCCGGTACCCCTGGGCCCCCTCGAAGACCGGGATGCCGTCGTGGGTCTGCCAGGAGCCGATCGGCTTGGTCTCGGTCCAGCTGTAGTCGCAGTTGTCGTTGTAGAACGTGCGCACGGGACCCCAGTAGTGCTTGGTCGGGATCTGGCCCGCGGCGATGCCGAGGTACGACGCCATCCGCGGCTCGGTGTTGAACGCGCCGTAGCGGTGGCAGGTCTGGTAGACGGGGTCGGTGCCCGGCTTGAGGGCCAGCAGCTGCGAGCAGCCCGGGGGCTGGTCGACCCAGAAGCCGCCGCTGATCTGGCCGCCGACCGGCTGGTCGGCGGTCAGCTTCGCGCCGGCGCTCTCGTCGTAGAAGTAGCTGAAGTCCATGTGGCTGCGGATCGGGTTGGCCTTGCCCGCGAGGTGCGGGTCGGAGCGGGCGACGGCGAGCAGGGCGGTCGCCAGCCAGCCGTTGTCGACACTGGAGATGAACGGATAGACGGGGTCGTGGTTGCCTTCGGGCCAGGTGGTCAACTTCGCGCCGGTCTTCGGGTCGTACCAGTTGTAGAACATGCCCGACGGCTCGTGCTTCTCCAGCGTGGCCAAGGTGGCCAGCGTCTGGCGGATCCGCGTACGGGACTCCGCAAGGGTGATCAGCCCGGTGTCCTGGGCGACCACGGTCGACCAGAGGTAGGCGCCGATGTTGGTCGGCGAGGTGTATCCCGCCCGGCTGGATCCGGCCAGGTCGCCGCCGACGTTGTCGGAGACCAGCCCCGTGTCGGGGTCGACCATCGCGGTGAACGACTTCCAGGTGTCGCGCAGGTAGGTGTCGAGGATGGCCGGCTGGGCAGCGGACGACGCGACGGTCGAGCCGGTGGCAGCGGGCGGGCTGCCGGCGCCGCTGAGCAGGCCGGCAGCCAGGGCGGCCGTCCCGAGGACGGCGAGTGGGGTGCGCAAGCGCATGGGTTGCTTCCTTTCCGAGATGTCCGCTGGTCGAGGAGGTTGCGCTGGCAACCGTCACGAGACCCAGTGAGTGAAGGGACGGCCCTACTTGATGCCCGTCATGGCGATGCCTTGCATGATGTGGCGCTGCAGGAGCAGGAAGAGCGCGAGCACGGGGAGCACCACGACGACCGACCCGGCCAGCAACAGGCCGTACTGGGTGGCGTTCTGGCCGACGGCGTAGAGCGCCAGGGCGACGGGCAGGGTGTACTTGTCCTCGGTCTGGGCCACGACCAGCGGCCACAGGAAGTTGTTCCAGGACCCGAGGAAGGTGAGGATCCCGAGCGTGGCCAGTGCCGGCCCGCACAGCGGCATGATCAC
Organism: uncultured Actinomycetota bacterium; assembly: GCA_963774575.1. Lineage (GTDB taxonomy): Bacteria > Actinomycetota > Actinomycetes > Propionibacteriales > Nocardioidaceae > Nocardioides. Next base: position 12,176 of record CAVZFO010000020.1, read on the forward strand.
CGAGGCGAAGATCCGCAGCTCGCCCGCGCCGTCGATGCGCGCGGCCTGGATCAGCTCGTCGGGCAGGCCCACGATGTACTGGCGCATCAGGAACACGCCGAACGGTGCGGCCAGGAACGGCAGGGCCATCCCGACGAGGGTGTTGGAGAGGCCCATCTTGGTGGTCAGCACGAAGAGCGGCACGAACGTCACGACCCCCGGCACCATCAAGGTGCCCAGCACGATGAGGAACAGCAGCCGCTTGCCCGGAAAGCTCAGCTTGGCCAAGGCGTAGCCGAGCATCGAGCAGAAGACCAGGTTTCCCACGGTGACCGCGATCGCGACGATGGCGGAGTTCATGAAGTACGTCGGGAAGTCCAGCTGCGTGAAGAGCCGGTTGTAGTTGTCCAACGTGATCGTCTCGGGCCACCAGGTCGGCGGCACCGCGCGGACCTCGCGCTCGGGCTTGAACGACGAGACGAGCATCCACAGGAACGGGATCACGACCAGGAAGAGCCCGACGGTCAGCACCCCATAGATCCAGGGCGGAGTGGAGACGTAGTCGTCGCGCCCCTTGGGGGTGACGACTACCTCGTCCTCGCCTGCGACGGTCTCACGGGACAGCGTGGCGGTCATCGCTTCTTCGCCTTCCTCTCGTCCTTGTCGCCGAGCAGCCGGAACTGGACGAACGTCAGCACGACGATGGCCAGGAAGAGCAGGTAGCTCGCTGCGGCGGCGTACCCGAAGTTGCCGTAGCCGAACTGGTCGAACGTGTAGTAGGTGACCGAACGCGTCGAGTCCAGCGGGCCGCCGTGGGTCATCACGAACGCCTCCTCGAAGAACTGGAGATAACCGACGCCGGTGATCACCGCCCCGAAGAGGAGGACCGGCCGCAGCATGGGCAGCGTGATGTGGCGGAAGCTGCCCCACCCGCCGGCGCCGTCGACCTCCGCGGCCTCGTTGAGCTCCCTCGGGATCGTCTGCAGTCCGGCCAGGAAGATCACCATCAAGGTGCCGAAGTTGCGCCAGGCCGCCATCACCACGAGCGAGGGCAGGGCCAGGTGGGTGCTGTCGAGCCAGCCGGGTCCGTCGACGCCCACCCACGACAGGACCGTGTTGAAGAGCCCGCCGTTGTCGCGCAGCAGGAACTTCCAGACCACGGAGACCGCGACGATGCTCGTGACGACGGGCAGGTAGTAGCCGACGCGGAAGAAGCCCTTGAGCCGGTTGACCCGGTTGAGGAGGACGGCGACGAACAGCGCGATCGCCATCGTCAAGGGGACCCCGATCACGAGGTACAGCAGGGTGTTGAGGGTGACCTTGCGGAACAGTGGGTCCTCGACGAGCTTGACGAAGTTGTCGAGACCGACGAAGTTCACGCCGAACGGCGTGCGGATGTCGGCCCGTCGCATGTCGGTGAAGCTCATGCCGAAGCTGGCCAGCACCGGTCCGAGCGTGAAGGCCAGGAACAACACGGTGAACGGCAGGGCCAGGACCCAGGCCGCCACCGCCTGCTGGCGGCGCGTCGGGTCGACGTGCCGGCTCGGAGTGGGGTGGCCCCCGGACCGCGGGATGCGATCGCGGTCCGGGGAGCCGGTCCTCCGGTCGCCGGCGTGGGCGACAGTCATGTCGGTTCCGATCCTCTAGAGACCGGTGCCGATGGACTCGGCCTGCTTCTGCATGGCCGAGACGGCGTCGTCGGGGCTGGTGTCGCCCTTGGTGGCCTTCTCCGTCTCGCTGTCGATGCTTGCGGAGAGCTGGTCCCAGGTCGGCACGGCCGGCGGGGCCATCGTGCTGTCGAGCTGCTCACCGAAGACCTTCAGGTTCTCGTCGGTGGACAGGTCGCCGCTCTCCCAGGCGGACTTGACGGCCGGCAGGTCGCCGACCTCGTCGTAGAACGCCTGCTGGGTGTCGGGCTGGCTGAGCCACTGGACGTACTTCCAGGCCCCGTCCTTGTTGTCGGAGTCGCTGAAGACGGCGAGGTCGCCACCACCGACGAACGACGTGCCGGGGCTGGTGCTGTCGCCCGGGAACGGCGCGACGGCGTACTGGTCCTTGCTCACGCCGGCGTCCTCCACGAGCCCGGCGTGCCAGGGCCCGGAGATGAACGAGCCGTAGGTGCCGTCGGCGAAGCCGCTCTCGAGCTCGCCGGCGTCCAGCGTCCGGGTCGGGCTCAGACCGTCGTCGAAGAACGACTTGTAGAACGTCAGGGCGTCGGTCATCTCCGGCGAGTCGAGCGTGTACTCCGACGCGTCGTCGTTGGTGAGGGTCGCGCCCTTGGACCACGCGAACGGCATGAACGTCTGCCACGAGCCGGTGCCGCCGGCGGGCAGCTGGATGCCGTACTGCGCGCCGCCCTTGTCCTGCATGTCGGTGGCGAACTGCTTGAGCTCGTCAAGGGTCTGGGGCGGCTTGCTCCAGCCGGCCTTCTCGGCGAGGTCGGTGCGGTAGTACAGCACGCGGGTCTCGACGTACCACGGCACGCCGTAGCCGGTGCCGCCCACCTCGGTGGAACCCCAGGCGCCGGGGAAGAAGTCATCGGAGCTGACCAGGTCGGCCGGCATCGGGTCGATGCCGCCGCTCTCGGCGAACTCGCCCATCCACGTCGTGCCGACGAGGGTCACGTCGGGCGTCTCGCCCGAGGCGATGGCGTTGGCGATCTTGTCGTGCGCGGCCTCCCACGGGATCGCCGTCACCTTGACGTCGGCGTCGGGGTTGGCGTCGGCGAACGCCTGGGAGAAGTCCTGCAGCGCGTCACCCTCGGTGCCCATGGCCCAGACCTCGATGGTGCCGGAGGCCTTGCCGTCCTCGATGGCGTCGCCCTGGCCCTGGGCGGCCCCGCTGGTGGAGTCGCGACCGCAGGCGCCGAGACCGAGGGTCAGCGCGATGGCGGCGGTCGTGACCAGTACGACGCCCCTGAGCTGGCGTCGTCCCGGCCTCGTGGTCGGTTGGGTTCTCATCAGGGGGTTCCTCCTGCAGTGGTGGATGTGGCGGGGGGTGAAGTGCTCTGGCGGATGATCAGCTCGGTGGCGAGGACCTCGTGGACGGGTTCCTCACGGGTGTGGTGGATGAGCTCGTCGAGGAGGTGAGCGGCGCGCACGCCCAGCTCACGCATCGGCTGGCGGACGGTGGTGAGCCGGGCATACCTCGCAGCCATCACGTCGTCCCACCCGGAGACGAGGGTGTCGTCGGGGACGCGCACGCCGGCGCCACGCAGGGCGATCAGCATCCCGAGCGCGAGCTCGTCGTTGGCGCAGGCAATAGCGTCGGGCAGGGACTTCGTCGTACGGCGTCGCGCGAGCGCCTGGTGGGCGGCGTGCGCGCCGGCCTCCTCGCTGAAGTCGGGGACCGGGTCGACGCTGACGGTCGCACCACGCCGCTCGACCGCCGCCTGGATTGCCGTGAAGCGCTCGGTCACGTCGGAGGAGGCTTCGGGGTCGCCGACGAAGAGGACGGTGCGGGCTCCGGCGGCTACCAGGTGCTCGCCGAGCAACGTCGCCGAGGCCTGGTTCTCGGCGTTGACGGAGTCGGCGTCGGGCAGCGGCGTGCGGGCCACCAGCACGACCGGAGTCCCGCGGCGGGTCAGGCGGTGCACGACCTCGTCCTCGACGGTGCGGCCGAGCAGCACGATCCCGTCGGACCGGGCGGCGAGGCTGGTCACCATGGCCGCGGCGTCGCGACGGCCGTGGGTCGAGAGGATCAGCACGGAGCGGTCCAGCTGGGCGGCGGCCGACTCGTAGCCGAGGACGACCTCGGCGTAGTACGGGCCCGACAGGTCGGGGAACACGATGCCGTTGGCGGCGTGCCGGCCCTGGGCGAGCTGGCGGCCGAGCTGGCTCGGCACGTACTCGAGGTCGGCGACCGCCCTGGCCACCCGGGCGCGAGTCTCCGGAGTGACGCTGTCGACGTCGCGCAGGGCCCGGGAGACGGTGGCAGTGGACACGCCGGCCAGGTGGGCCACGTCCCGGATCGTGGTCGCCACGGGGTCTCGCCTCCTCGTCAGTCGGCCGCTGCGCCGATCGCTCGGCCTGGCCCTCGGTTCGTGTAACCGCTTTCTGTAAACGGTTACATCAACCTGTCAGGCGCCTGACGAGCCCGTCAAGGGCACCCGTCCTAAACCACCCGCACGGGTGGAACAGGGGGTGTCACCCCTCGGAACCCGGCCCTCCGCCCCCCGGGACGGGGGGCCACGGACCGGCCAGCGGGCCGTCAGGGAGCCAGGGCGGGGCGCACCAGGGTGATGGTGCGGGGGCCGGGCTCGAAGCCCATCCGCTGGTAGACGCGCCTCGGCACGGGGTAGCCGTCGTCGCCGCGGGGGCACACGAGTCCCGTCGTACCTCCGGCCCCGCGGGCCGCCAGCAGGGCCGCGGTGCTGACGGCTCCGGCGAGGCCGCGGCCGCGGTGCTCGGGCACGCAGCCCACCGGCTCGACGAGGGCGACGCCCGTGGCGGCGTCCAGCCACACGCAGACCGATGCCACCATCCGGCCCCCGGCGTCGAGGGCGACCCAGTCCAGGTCGTGACGGTAGGGCGGGGTCAGCATCAACCGTGCGTAGGCGCCGGCGCTCACCTTCGACGTCGCGCCCCATGCCTCCCGGTGGCAGGCGGCGCGCGCGGCGGCCTCGTCGGGACGGACCGGGCGGAACGAGTACCCGGGTACGTCGGGGCCGGGGGCGAGTGCGTGCAGGTCGAGGTAGTGGTGGGTGAACCACGGGACGTCCTCCTCGATCGCGAACCCGGCCCGGTCGAGGAGCGCGATGAGGTGCTCCTCGGTGTCGAGGACCATGGTGCGCGCCGCGGCGTCGCCCGCCCTCTGGAGGAACCAGGCGACGGCGGCGTCTCCGGCGTCCAGGGCGGTCGGGTCGACGCACAGCTCCATCCAGTCCGCCGACTCGGCCCAGGCCCAGGCGACGACCTCCTGGTCCCGGCGGATCAGCACCGCAGGGCCGAGCCCGAGCTCGTCGGGCAGGCCGTAGGCGTAGCTCCACGCCAGCTGGCCCGGGTGCTGCCGCGAGTCAGGAGTCCAGACCCGGGAGGCCAGGCCCTGCATCGCGGGCAGGGCCTCCGCGATCTGCAGCCCGGTCGAGGTCCGGCCGTCGACGAGGTCGACCATCGGGTCAGGACTCGAGGCGGAGCAGCTGCGGCCCCTCGGGCGACTCCACGACGGTCAGCGCCAGGTCGGTCAGACCGATCCGCTGCCGTCGGGCGTAGCGGCGCAACAGCTCGAACGCGTCCTCGACGGAGACCCCGAGCGAGCGGGCGACGGCGCCCTTGGCCTGCTCGATCACGACCCGGCTGTTGAGCGCGAACTGCAGCTGCTCGCTGAGCAGCTCGGCCTGACGGATCAGCCGCTCCTGGATGATGGCGATCGTCGCGAGGTCGGCCAGCGCCTGGACCACGCGCGCCTCATCGGCCTCGAGACCGCGAGGCTCGGCGCCGAAGACGTTGAGGGCTCCGATGACCTGGTCTCGCAACCGCATCGGGAAGGCATGGACCGATCGCACCCCCGACGCCAGAGCCTGCTGGGTGAACTTCGGCCACCGCGACGTCGCGGACGCCAGATCGGCCTCGGTCACCCGCGTGCCAGTCCGGTAGCAGTCGAAGCAGGGCCCCTCCTCGTGCTGGATCTGGAAGAGCTCGAGGAGGTGGGCACTCTCGCTGGATGCCCCCATGTAGTGCAGGCTCCCGTCGAGGTCGGAGAGCATCAGGCCCGCGGCCGTCGCGCCCGTCATCTCGGTCGCGTGGCCGGCCACGGAGTGCAGGAACTCGATGACGTCGAACTCCGCGACGAGCGTGTCCGCCACGTCGACGAACACGTCCGCGAGCCGTTGGATGCCGATCATCCGCCCTCCTCTTTGCTCAGGATAGTCATGACGCGGAGCCATCGGGAGCCGCGTAACCGTCGCCCCATGTCTCGGCCGTCAGGGCGCCATCGAGCACGTGGTCGGCGACCTCCAGCAGGCTGCTCCCGGAGGAGAAGGCCCGGGCGCGCATCCGGGTCAGTGCCTCGGTCAGCGGGACGCGCAGCTCGACCATCAGCATCCCCTGCGCCTGGTGGATCCGGGCCCGGTCGACGAGCGACAGCCTCAGTCCGGCGTCGAGCTCTCCCACCGAGGTGACGGTCGCGCCGTCGAGCAGGAGCTCGGTCGCGGCGCGCGCTAAGCCCGCTCCGAATGCGAGCGCGTCGGGTGCGAGGGGGCCGACCCGGTCGGCGTACAGCTCGAGCACCCCGAGGGAGACCGCGCCCTCCTGGAGAGGGAATGCGAAGACCGCGCACACGCCGTGCGACAGCGCGGACGACGAGAACCCGGGCCAGCGGTCGAGGACCCGGGCCAGCTCGGGCACCAGGGTTGGGCGGTGGGTGCGGTAGGCCACCAGGGCCGGCCCCTCGTTGGTCGCGAACTGCAGCTCTGCGACGGCTCGGGCTCCGGCGTCCGAGCTGGCTGCCACCCCGGTGCTCCCGGCCGTGGTCATCACGTGCACGGCGGCGCCGCTGAGCCCGAGCGCCGCGGTGGCCGCACGACACACGCGCTGGAGCTCGGCCGTGAGACCTGAGAGGTCCGCGTCGACCCGGGCATCCGCGATGTGCGAGCGGACGGCGCGACGTCGCTCGGCGGGCCCCGTCTCGGCAGGCTCCGTGCTGTTCACGCGAGTCCTTCCACGTGGCGTGGCCAGGCCCACGTGGAGGACGAGCACCTGGCCCCCGGACCTTACTCCCCTTGCCGGACCGTTCCTCAGGGACGTACGGTCAGCATGTTCTTCGTCGTCCCGGACCCCGATGACGCCCATGTTGGTGTGCCGTCGGGGTTTTCTGCGGCCAACCGCCCGGCATGCGCTGACACGCCGAGCGGGGTCGCACCTCGCCGCCTCGCCGACTCTGAGGACGGGGAGCAGCCGGCCACGGCCGCCTCTTCCCACCCGACGTCCTCGGTCTGATCACCACCATCGTCGGGACCGCAACCCGTTCGTGGACTCTGAGTAGAGGGGGTGGCTGCCGAGGACGTCGGGCTCAGTCGGAGAACACCGTCGGCTCGTCGGGGGACGTGACTAGGCCACCGGCGAACGGCGGGGGGTCGCGTCGCCGAGCGACCGCGAGCCACGGTTGCCTGCGCGGCGCGACCCCATCACCCTCCGGTGACCTCGCCCAGCCACGCCGCCACCTCGGCGGCCTCGCGGGGCACGGCCGCGGCGTGCACCGCCACTTCGCAGGTCGCCAGCCCCGGGACCGCCGCCGGCCGCCACCTCCCGCACGGCTGGATCCCGGTGCGCTCCATGAAGGCGATCACCCGCTCGTTGATGACGTCGGCGTCATCCTCCGCGAACAGCTCGAAGGTGTTGGCGTGCGGCGGGTCGGGGTGGACCCGCACCCCGACGTCCCCCAGGTGCGTGGCCAGGACGCGCCCCCACGCGACGTACTCCCCCATCCGCGGCAGGTGGTCGCGCAGGCCCGCGAGCGCGGCCACGGCGTACGGCGTGAGGTGGTAGAGGGTGCCGCCCATCCGCTTGCGCCACCGGCGGGCCTCCTCGACGACGTCCGGCTCCCCTGCCAGGCACGCGCCGGCCAGCCCGCCGACTCCCTTGTAGAAGGAGACGTAGACGCTGTCGGCCACGCCCGCGATCTCGGCGAGCGGTCGGTCGTAGAAGGGCTGGCTCTCCCAGATCCGCGCGCCGTCCAGGTGCACGGCGGCCCCGAGGTCGCGTGCCGTCGTGGTGACGGCGACCAGGTCCTCCCACGGGGGCAGCAGGCATCCCGCGTCGCGCAGAGGGAGCTCCAGCAGGATGGCGGCCAGGCCGGCGCCCAGCCGCTCGACGTCGGCGACGGTCGGCAGCGCGCGGCCGGCCGAGAGGTGCTCGAACCGGAAGTCGTGCATGAGGCGCGGACCGTCGTCCTCGTGCTGGAGCAGGTGCGAGAGCTCGGGGATGCCCACGCGCCGGCTGCCCCTCCGCTCGGCGTGCACGCGGAGCGCGGCCTGCTGGGCCATGATCCCGCTGGGGAACATGGCCGCGGCGGGCTTCCCGAGCAACCCGGCGACCTCCTCCTCGAGCCTGGCGACGGCGCCGCGCTCGCCGTACACGTCCCACTCGTCGATCCCGAGCTCCTGGGTCGCCTGGGCGAGGTACGTCATGGCCTGGGCCGGGGTCTGCCTCGGAGTCCCGAAGACCACCTCCTTGCACGCGCGGGCGACCTCCTGGAACCGCTCGGCCTTCTCGTCCATCGCGGGAGTCCTCAGTTGAGCGCCCGGGTGCCGGGCGGGACGCCCTCGTCCACGGCCTCGACCAGCTCCTGGAGGGCGGTGAGCGCGACGCGCTGGGGGAAGGGGCCGAAGGAGAGCCGGGCGACGCCGAGCCGTTCGAGGCGGCTGGCCGGCGGCATGCCGGGGACCCCGATCAGGGTCACCTTGCGCTCGCCCAGGGCGTCGACGAGCTCGTCGATCTCGGGCTCGGAGAGCAGACCGGGTACGAAGACCACGGGCGCCCCGGCGTCGAGATAGGCCCGGCTGCGGGCGATCGCGTCCTTCATCACCTCGTGGCGGTCCTGGTCGCCGGCCCGCAGGAACGCGTCGGTGCGCGCGTTGAGCACGAAGTCGGGGACGCCCTCGGCCTGGGCCGCGCCGACGGCCGCGGCGACGGCCGCCGCCGCCTGGTCGACCGGCTTCATCTGGTCCTCGAGGTTGGCGCCGACCACCCCGAGGCCGACCGCCCGGCGGATGGTCTCGGCCGGGTCGCCGTACCCCGCCTCGAGGTCGGCGGTGACGGGGAGGTCGACGCCCGCCGCGATCCGGCCCACCATGTCCAGCATCAGGTCGACGGGGATCTGCTCGCCGTCGGGATAGCCGTACGTCGCCGCGATGCCGTGGCTGGCCGTCGCGATGGCGGTGGTGCCCTCGACCGCCGCCACGGACTTGGCGCTGGCGACGTCCCAGACGTTGACGAGGGTGAGGATCTTCGGGCTGGTGTGCAGGGCGAGGAGCTCGGTGGCTCGCGCGGCAGGAGTGCTCATGCCTGCGATCATGCCCAATCGCGCCGACGTGGTGTGCCGACCGGTCCGCGGCCGGTACGGCACCGGCGGACGTCCCGGAGCTCGCTTGTAACGCGGTGTTCGGTTGGCTGGGCACGCGTCAGGACACATGCATAGCCAACCGAACACCGCGTTACATGTGGGCGAGGCGTGGCCGGACATCTGGCAGGGGCGCCGGCATCAGCCCCAGAAGACCCGGTCCACGACGGCGCTCGCGCGGCGAGTGGTGCGCAGGTAGTCGTTGACCATCTCGTCGCTGCCGCCGGGCGGGTAGCCGAGCACGGCGGCCATCGTGGTCCGGGTGCGGGGGTCGCTGGGCAGCTGGTCGCTGCCCTTGCCCTGCACCAGCGTCACCGCGTTGCGGACCCGGCTCACGGTGCGCCAGGAGTGCACCAGCGACGTCGGCGTCGCCCGCGGTCGAGCAGGCCGGCCTCCGCGGCCGCGGCCAACGCGTCGAGGGTCCGCGGCGTGCGCAACGCCGGCACCGTGCCCGCGTGCTGCATCTGGAGGAGCTGGACGGTCCACTCGATGTCGGCGAGCCCGCCGCGACCCAGCTTGAGGTGGGTGTGGGGGTCGGCGCCGCGCGGCAGCCGCTCGCGGTCGACCCGCGCCTTGACCCGCCGTACCTCCGCCACGTCGGCGTCCGCGAGGCCGCCCTCCGGGAAGCGCAGCGGGTCGATCAGCGCGGTGAACCGGCGGCGCAGGTCCTCGTCGCCGACCACGGCGTCGGCCCGCAGCAGGGCCTGGAACTCCCAGACCCGCGACCACTTCGCGTAGTAGGCGGCGTAGGACTCGAGGGTGCGGACCAACGGCCCCTGCTTGCCCTCGGGGCGGAGGTCGGCATCCACCTCCAGCGGCGGGTCGGTCATCGGCAGGGCCAGCAGCCGTCGCAGCTCGTTGGCCACGGCCTGCGCGTACGTCGCGGCGACGTGCTGGTCGGTGCCGGGGAGCGGGTCGTGCACGAACATCACGTCGGCGTCGCTGCCGTAGGACAGCTCGAACCCGCCGTACCTGCCCATCGCGACCACCGCCAGCACGCGTCGGCGCCTCGCCCAGACCCTGCTGCTCGCGCACGGCACGGCCGGCCACCTCGAGGGTCGCCTCCAGCGTCGCGTCGGTGAGCCGCGAGAGCCCGGCCCCCACCTCGGCGACGTCCACCTCGCCGAACAGGTCGCCGGCGGCGAGCCGCAACAGCTCGCGACGGCGTACGGCGCGGATCGAGCGCACCGCCTCGACCGGGTCGTCCTGACGCGCGGCCGACTTGGCCATCTCCGCCGTCAGCTGCTCCGCGCCTCGCGGGGTGAGGTCCTCCCCGAGCATCCGGACCCCGAGGGGCTCGCGCTCGATCAGCACGGTCGCGTACCGCGAGGTGGCGAGGACCCGGGCCAGGCGCTCGGCGACGTGGCCCTCGTCGCGCAGGGTGCTGAGGTACCACGGGGTCGAGCCCAGCGACTCGCTGAGCCGGCGGAAGCCGAACAGCCCGGCGTCGGGGTCCGGCGAGTCGGCGAACCAGCCGAGCATCGCGGGCATGAGCGCCTTCTGGATCGAGGCGGTCCGGCTCACGCCGCTGGTGAGCGCCTCCAGGTGGCGCAGCGCGGCCTTGGGGTCGGCGAAGCCCAGCGCGGCCAGCCGGGACTCGGCCGCCCCGGCCGAGAGGCCCACCTCGTCACCGGTCACGGCATCCGGTCATCGAGCCGGGCATCTTCGCCACCGCCGTCAGCAGCGGCCGGTAGAAGAGCTTCTCGTGCAGCCGGCGCACCTCGCGCCGCCAGCCCTGCCAGGCCTCGTCGAGGGCGGGCACCGGGTCCTTGACGTAGCCCATGCCCCGCGCGATCCGGCGCAGGGCGGCCTCGTCGTCGGGGACGACGTGGGTGCGCCTGCAGCTGGTAGAGCTGGATCCGGTGCTCCAGGGTGCGCAGGAACGCGTAGGCCTGGTGCATCGCCTCGCCGTCGGCCCGGCCCGACGTAGCCGCCCTCCGTCAGCGCGGTCAACGCGCTCAGCGTGGCCGGCGAGCGCAACGTCTCGTCGTCCCGGCCGTGCACGAGCTGGAGCAGCTGGACGGCGAACTCGACGTCGCGCAGGCCGCCGGCACCGAGCTTGAGCTGACGCTCGGCCTCGCGCGCCGGGATGGTGTCGACGACCCGGCGACGCATGGCCTGCACGTCGGCGACGAACCCGTCGCGTCCCGCGACGCCCCACACCATCGGGTCCACGAGCGTCCACGAACTCGCTGGCCGAGCTCCAGGTCGCCGGCCACCGGCCGGGCCTTGAGCAGCGCCTGGAACTCCCACGTCTTGGCCCAGCGCTCGTAGTAGCTGCGCATCCCGGCCAGCGTCCGCACCAGCGGGCCGGCCTTGCCCTCCGGCCGCAGGGCCGCGTCGACCGGCCAGATCGTGCCCTCCGCCGTGTGCTCGGAGCAGGCGCGCATCAGGTGGGTGGCCAGCTGGGTCGCCGTACGCGCGGCCGCGCTCTCCGAGACCGGGTCACCGGCGACCGGCTCGTGCACGAAGATCACGTCGACGTCGGAGACGTAGTTGAGCTCGTGGCCGCCGCACTTGCCCATCGCGATGACCGCCAGCCGGACCGTCGGCGGCGTCCTCGCCCACCCGGGCCCGCGGCGATCGCCAGCCCGGCCTCGAGCGTCGCCGGCGGCGAGGTCGGACGAGCTCGGCGGCGACGTCGTCGACGCCGACGTGGTGGGCCAGGTCGCGGGACGGCCAGCCGGAGCAGCACGCGGCGGTACTCCACGCGCAGGGCGTCCATCGCCTCGCGCTCGGGCCGGGTCGCCACCGGCACCGGCGCGAGCGGGTCGGCGCCGACGGCCGTCGAGCAGGCCGGCCCGGACGGCGTACGCCGCGGGGCGGGTGCTCCCGAGGGTCGGGTCGGTGAGCTCGCGCCACTGCTCGGGATGCCGCACCAGGTGGTCGGCCAGCGCCTGGCTGGCGCCGAGGACGGAGAGCAGCCGCATCGCGGTGCCCTCGTCGTCGGCGATCTCGGTGAGCAGGGCGTGCGCGGTCGTCGACGGCGTCGGCCAGCCGGAGCAGCCCGGTGAGCGCCAGGTCCGGGTCGGCGGTGCGGCCGAGCAGCGCGACCAGCGGCTCGGCGTGCTCGCCCAGCCGGGCCATGCCGTCGAGGGTGCGGTCGGAGTCGACGAAGCCGTGCCGCAGCAGGTCGCTGCGGCTGGTGGCGGGCCGGGTCACGTGCTGCTCACCAGCCGGTCATCGGTGGTGGGCCGCGACCTCGACGAACCGTGCGGCCAGCGGCCGCCAGGCAGCCTCCAGCTCGTCGCGCGGCCGCGGCGATCTCGGCCAGCACGGCCTCGCTGTCGAGCCCCTGCGCGCGGTGCAGCTCGCGGTCGGCCTCGGCCCACGGGCGGATCAGCTCGGCGTCGACCTCGGGGTGGTGCTGCACGCCCCAGACGGTCGGCGCGAACCGGGCCGCCTGCACCTCGACCCCCTCGGCACGGGCCAGCACGACGGTGCCCTCCGGCACCTCGGTGACGACGTCGTCGTGCCAGTGCACGCCGCGTCGCGGGGTGGCGACCGTGGACATCAGCGGGTCGAGGTGGGCCTCGGACGTCCAGCCCAGCGTGCGCAGGCCGAACGTCTGACCGCGGGAGTTGGTCTCGACCACCCCGCCGAGGGCCACGGCGGCGAGCTGGTGGCCCAGGCAGATGCCGAGCACGGGCACGCCGTCGGCAGCGTGCGCGCGGATCCGCTCACGGACCGGGGCCAGCCACGGGCTGTCGGCGTCGTCGTTGGCCCCCATCGCACCGCCGAGCACGACCAGGGCGTCGTACGTCGCCGGGTCGGGCAGGGCGCTCGCCGGCGTAGGCGTGCGACACCGTGAGATCGGCGCCGGCGTCGGTCAGCCAGCGGCCCACGAGGTGCGGCGGGCAGTCGGCCTCGTGCTGGACGACGGCGACGCGGGGCCCGCTCGCTCGGCTCACCGCGGCACCGCGCGCTTGAACAGCAGGGCCGCGGTGAGCGTGAAGAGACCCGCCGCGATGCTGGCCAGGCCGAAGCACCGTGGTGAGCAGGGGCAGCCCCGCGAGCAGCGCGAAGACGCCGGTCAGGATGCTCCACAGCCGGGCGCTGACGGCCTGGACGGCGAGCCGACGCCGTGCGGACCGGGCGACGAAGAACACGACCAGCCCCGGAAGCAGCAGGAACACCACCGCGACCTGGATCGACGCGAAGCGGGTGCGCTCGCCGTCACCGTCCCAGGCGAGCACCACGTAGAGCACGGCGTAGGCGACGATCAGGGCCGCCACGGCCATGACCACCATCAGCCCGGCGTTGAGCTGTCGCTCGACCGGGCCCCGGACCGGCGCCTCCTCGGGCGTCGAGTCGCTGGCCGGCTCACTCATCGCATCCACCGGACCGATCACAGCACCGGGAGCATCCGGTCGCGCTCGAAGGCAGAGACCTGGGTGCGGTACTCCTCCCACTCCGCCCGTTTGTTGCGCAGGAAGAAGTCGAAGACGTGCTCGCCCAGGGTCTCGGCCAGCAGCTCGGAGCGTTCGGCGATGCCGATGGCGTCGTACAGGCTCTTCGGCAGCGGCTCGATGCCGAGGCTGGTGCGCTCGCGCTCGGTGAGGCTCCAGACGTCGTCCTCGGCCTCGCGGGGGAGGTCGTAGCCCTCGTCGATGCCCTTCATGCCGGCGGCCAGGATCACGGCGTACGCGAGGTAGGGGTTGGCGGCGGCGTCGATGCTGCGCACCTCGACGCGGGTCGACTGGCCCTTGCTGGGCTTGTACATCGGGACCCGGACCATGGCGGAGCGGTTGTTGTGGCCCCAGCAGATGTACGACGGGGCCTCGCCGCCGCCGAGCAGCCGCTTGTAGCTGTTGACCCACTGGTTGGTGACGCAGGTGATCTCGCTGGCGTGGCGCAGGATGCCGGCGATGAACTGCTGGCCGGTCTTGGAGAGCTGGTACTGCGACCCGGCCTCGAAGAACGCGTTGCGGTCGCCCTCGAAGAGCGAGACGTGCGTGTGCATCGCCGAGCCGGGGTGCTGGGTGAACGGCTTGGGCATGAACGTCGCCCAGATGCCCTGGCTCAGCGCCACCTCACGGATCACCGTGCGGAAGGTCATGATGTTGTCGGCGGTGCTCAGCGCGTCGGCGTACCTGAGGTCGATCTCCTGCTGGCCCGGGCCGCCCTCGTGGTGGCTGAACTCCACCGAGATGCCCATCGCCTCGAGCATCGTGATCGCCTCGCGGCGGAAGTCCGCGCCCATGGACTGCGCGGTGTGGTCGAAGTAGCCGCTGCGGTCGACCGGCACCGGCTCGACCCCGGCCTGCGGGTGGTCCTTGAACAGGTAGAACTCGATCTCGGGGTGCGTGTAGAAGGTGAACCCCTGGTCGGCCGCCTTGGTCAGCGTGCGCTTGAGCACGTAGCGCGGGTCGGCGTACGACGCGGAGCCGTCGGGCATCACGATGTCGCAGAACATCCGCGCCGTCGCCGGCCCCTCGCCGCGCCACGGCAGGATCTGGAACGTCGACGGGTCGGGCTTGGCGAGCATGTCCGACTCGTAGACCCGGGCGAAGCCCTCGATCGCCGACCCGTCGAAGCCGATGCCCTCGTCGAAGGCGCCCTCGAGCTCCGCCGGCGCGACGGCGACGGACTTCAGGATACCCGAGCACGTCGGTGAACCACAACCGCACGAACCGGACGTCGCGCTCCTCGAGTGCCCGGAGCACGAAGTCTTCCTGCTTGCCCATGGGGCCAGCGTAGGGCGCAGGCACCGATCGGACCCTCGTTGGTCGAGGAAGTGCGCGCCAGCGCCTGTCATCGAGCCCGGTGGCCGCGATCCGCCGACCCGCGTCGCGGAGTCCTCGTGACGGGCCTGATCGGCCCTCCTCGACCAGCGCGGTCAGGCGCTCTGCAGGGCATCAGGTCCTGCGTACCGACGACGCCGTGCCGGGCGTCCACCAGCGGGCGCAGCCAGTCCTGGGTGACCGCCGCCCAGGCGATGGTCCCCGGCACCTGGCCGCCGTACCCCTGGACCTGCACCTCGCCGGACCTTGACCTTGATCGTGGCCGCGTCCTCGGTGGTGCCCGCCAGCAGGCGCTGGCCCTGGTCGAGGCACGGGCGGCGGTGAAGCCGACCTTGTCACCGGGCTGCTGCCCCTGGTAGCGGAGGGCGACGTTGGTGACGTACCCCGTCGCTCCCTCCCACGGGGCCCGCACCGTGATGCTGAGGCCCGGCGTCCGGTCGGTCGGCACGGCGAATGTCACCGCCCCGTCGACCGACCTTCTTCGGCTTGGCCTCGTCCCAGATGACCGGGTCGCTGTCGGGCATGTACAGATAGCTGGCCACCCCGACCGTGCACCCGTCACAGCCCTTGACCTTGACGGTGGAGGCCTGCGTCGTCGGGGCTGGCACCGGGCGAGGAGGGCACGGCCTCGGCGGACGGCTGGGCTAGGCGCGGACAGGAAGCGCGACCGACAGCGGCCGCGGCCGCCAGGACCGAGAGTGTCTTCATGCCCCTGGGACGCCGCGGCTCGCCGGTTGGTTGTGCCCACGAGCCACGTGAGGGTCACCCCTCCGGCACGTGGTCTCGCAGGTCGGCGAGCCACGACTCGGCGCGGGCGTCCGAGGGCATCCGCCAGTCGCCGCGGGGGCTCATGGTGCCGCCGGCGCTGACCTTGGGGCCGTTCGGCAGCGCGCTGCGCTTGAACTGGTTGGCGAAGAACCGCCGGCAGAAGACCTCGAGCCAGTGCCGGATGGCGGGCAGGTCGTACGCCGTGTGCTTGGCCTCCGGGTATCCCGGCGGCCACTCCCCCAGGGACGCGTCGTGCCAGGCGTGCCAGGCCAGGAAGGCGATCCGACTGGGCCGGGAGCCGCGCCGGATGGTGTGGAAGAGGGTGAAGTCCTGCAGGGCGTAGGGCCCGACGGTGTCCTCGGTCGCCTGCGGCTTCGCGCCCTCGGTGTCGGGGATCAGCTCGGGCGTGATCTCCTGCTCGAGGATCTCCCCCAGCACCCCGTTGGTGTCCTCGTCGAACTGGCCCGACGAGATCACCCAGCGGATCAGGTGCTGGATCAGGGTCTTCGGCACGCCGGCGTTGACGCCGTAGTGCGACATCTGGTCGCCCACGCCGTAGGTGCACCAGCCGAGCGCCAGCTCCGACAGGTCGCCGGTGCCGAGGACGATGCCGCCCCGGTGGTTGGCCAGCCGGAACAGGTAGTCGGTGCGCAGCCCGGCCTGGACGTTCTCGAAGGTGACGTCGTAGACCGGCCGTCCGTCGGCGAACGGGTGGTCCATGTCCGCCAACATCTGCCGAGCGGCCGCGGTGATGTCGAGCTCCTCGAACGTCACGTCGAGCGACTTGGCGAGGCGGGTGGCGTAGGACTTGGTGGTCTCGCCCGTCGCGAACCCCGGCATCGTGAAGGCGTGGATGTCGGAGCGCGGGCGGCCGAGCCGGTCCATCGCCTTGGCCGCCACGATCAGGGCGTGGGTCGAGTCGAGCCCACCGCTGACCCCCACGACCACCTTGGTGTCCGCGCCGATCGCGTGCAGCCGCTGCTCGAGCCCCGAGACCTGGATGTTGTAGGCCTCGTAGCAGTCCAGTGCGAGTCGCTCCTCGTCGTCGGGCACGAACGGGAACCGGTCGATCTTGCGGCGTAGCCCGATGTCGCCGGTCGGCGCGCCCAGCTCGAAGCCGACCGTGCGGAACTCCGCGATCCGCGCGGCGAGGGTGCGGCGGTTGTCGTCGTGCGTGCCCTGGCGGATCCGCTCCTGCCGGATCCGGTCAAGGTCGACGTCGGCGACCGACCGCCGCGGCCCGTCGGGGAACCGCTCGCTCTCGGCGAGCAGCTCACCGCACTCGTAGATCATCGTCTGGCCGTCCCACGAGAGGTCGGTGGTCGACTCGCCCTGGCCCGCGGCGGCGTACAGGTACGCCGCGTTGCAGCGCGCGCTCGCCGACCGGACCAGCAGCCGGCGGTCCTCGGCGCGGGCGACCGTGATCGGGCTTCCGGACAGGTTGACCAGGACCGTCGCGCCGGCCAGCGAGGCCTCGGCGCTCGGCGGCACCGGCACCCACATGTCCTCGCAGATCTCCACGAAGAGATGGAAGCCGGGCAGGTCGTCCGGGGAGAAGATCAGGTCGGGACCGAACGGCACGTCGCGCCCGCCGAGCCGGATCGTCGAGCCACGCCGGTCGTCACCCGGCGCGAACCACCGACGCTCGTAGAACTCGCGGTAGGTCGGCAGGTAGGACTTCGGGGCCACGCCGAGCACCCGGCCGCGGTGGATGACCACCGCGCAGTTGACGACCCGGGTGCCGTGCACGAGCGGCGCCCCGACGACGATCACCGGCAGCAGGTCGGCGGAACCCGCCACGACCTCCTCGACCGCCGCGAGCACGCCCTCGAGGAGGGTGTCCTGCAGGAGCAGGTCGTCGATGGAGTAGCCGCACAACGAGAGCTCGGGGAAGACGGCCAGGGCGACGCCCTCCTCGTGACACGCCCGGGCCTGCTCCAGCACGACCCCGGCGTTGCGCGCCGGGTCGGCGATGGCGACGGGCACCGTGCAGGCGGCGACGCGCGCGAACCCGTGGGCGTACGACGACCAGAAGTCAGTCACACCTCAACTGTATGGCTCCGCATCCCTCGCGCGGTGCTGACGCACTAGCCGGAGACCAGGGTCGGAGACGTCGGCGCCGTTGCCGCCCCCACGACCGCTGCCGGCTCGGGGACGACGACGGCGACCGCCGCCGTACGGCGCACCAGCAGCACCGCCGCGGCGCTGCCGCCGGCCGCGAGGGCGACGAGCACCTGCGGACCCAGCGCGTCGGCGAGGGTGGGCGCGACGAGAGCGCCCAGCAGCGCCGCGGCGACCATCGCGGTGTCGGTGACGCCGAGCACCGTGGCCCGCAGCCGGTCGGGCGCGGCGACCTGGACGGTCGCCGTCGCCGCGGTCTCGACCTGGACGGCGGCGGCCCCGGCGAGCACGAGCGCCGGCACCGCGGCCCACAGGGTCGGCGCGGCGACCACGGCGAGCAGGCACAGGGCGAGGACGAGGAGCCAGGTGCGCACTCCCCAGCGCCGACGGTCGCCGAGCCGACCGAGCACCGGGCCGCCCAGCGCCCCGAAGCCGAGGGCCCCCGTGGCCAGGCCGAAGGCGACGCCGGTCGAGCCGCCGGTCTGACCCGCCCAGCCGTCCGCCATCGGCAGCAAAGCGAGGCCGACGGTGGCCGCCACGGCGTTGACCACGGCCACCGCCGCGACCGCGCCGCGCAGGGTCGAGGAGCCGCGCAGGGCCGCCAGCACTCCCCCGCGTCCCTGCGCGGTCGACCCGGCGTCCGGCGCGGCGAGACGGACCCCGTCGAAGAGCAGCCACGCCGCGACGAGGCACGCCACCGCCACCCAGGGCACCAGCGGCCGGGTGGCCGGGGCGAGGAGCAGCCCGCCGAGGGCGGGACCGACCACGAACGAGGCGACCTCACAGGTGACCAGCAGGCTGGTGGCCCGGTCGCTGCTGGGCCCGGCCAGGCCGGGCATCGCCGCGGCGACGGCGGGGTAGGCAGGAGTAGCCACCGCGATCGCCAGGGTGGCCGCCACCAGGGCCGGCACCGTCGCGCCCGCGCCGAGGCAAGCGGCCATCACGAGCAGGAGCGCGGTCCGGGCCACCAGCGTCAGCCGCACGATGCGGTCCCGGGCGTAGCGGTCGGCGAGCCGGCCCGCCGCCCACGACAACGCGACGTACGGCAGCATCCGTGCGGCACCGGTGAGACCGAGCAGCCAGCCGTCCCCGGCCCGCTCCCAGACCAGCAGCACCAGCAGCGGCCACGGAAGGGACATGCCCACCGCCGCCAGCCCGTGGCTGGCGACGGTGCGCCCGACGGGACGGGTCACGTGACCAGCTCGGTGGGCAGCGGCGCGAAGCCGTTGAACCCGACCGTGGAGTAGCACGTGGTGTAGGCGCCGGCGGAGGTCAGCACGACCCGGTCGCCCTCGGCGAGCGACAGCGGGAGCAGGACGGGCTGCTTCTCGTACAGCACGTCCGCGCTGTCGCAGGTGGGTCCGGCGAGCACGCACGGACCGGTCGGACCGTCGACGTCGGTCTCGAGCCGGTAGCGGATCGCCTCGTCGAGGGTCTCGACCAGGCCGGTGAACACCCCCGCGTCGAGGTAGACCCAGCGGGTCTCGCCGCGGTGCACGACCGCCACCACCGTGGTCACCAGGCGTCCCGCGTCGGCCACGATCGAACGACCGGGCTCGATCAGGGTGCGCGGGCGCCGCGCGCCGAAGTGCTCGCGGAGCGACCGCTGGATCGCCGCGCCGTACGCGTCCAGGGCCGGCGCACCGCCCTCGAGGGCGGCCGGGAACCCGCCGCCCAGGTCGAGCAGCCACGGCCGCAGTCCCTCGCGGCGCAGGGCGGCGAAGACCCGCGAGGATGCCTCGATGGGGGCGTCCCAGGCCGACGGGTCGCGCTGCTGCGAGCCGACGTGGAAGGACACCCCGGCGGCGTCCAGGCCCAGCTCGGCCGCGAGCCGGAGGACCTGGACGGCCTCGGACGTGGAGCAGCCGTACTTGCGGGAGAGCGGCCAGTCGGAGCCGCTGCCGGAGGTGACGATGCGGCAGAGCACCGCGACACCCGGAGCGGCCTCGGCCACCTTGCGGGTCTCCTCGGGCGAGTCCACGACGAACAGCCGCACCCCGAGCGCGGCGGACTCGACGATGTCCGCGCGCAGCTTGATGGGGTTGGAGTAGACGAGGTCGTCGGGTCGGGCACCCGCGTCCAGACAGGCGTGCACCTCCGCCGGGCTCGCCACGTCGAAGCTGGCGCCCTCCCGGACCAGCGCCCGCAGCAGCACCGGGTGCGGGTTGGCCTTCACGGCGTAGTGCACGGCGGTGCCCGGGAGCGCGGCCCGCAGCTGGTGGTACCGCGCCACGGCCGTCGGCACGTGCAGCTCGAGCACCGGGGTCTGTGCGAGCTCGGCGGCTCCCGAACGCACGGGCAGCATCGTGGACAGGGCAGGGTCGAGCAAGGTCATGGTGGATCCCCCGTGCAACGTGGATGTCGTCCCGAGCCCTCGCCCAGACATGAGTCGTAGGAGGGGCTGTAGATACCAATCCCCGGGTCGCCGCCGGGGGTGCTTGGCTGGTCGCGTGCGCGAGCCCCCGACCGACGTGTCCGACGCCGACGTCCTGGCCGCCGTGCGTCGGCACTGGTCCCCTGACGTCGACGCGGTCGAGCACCTGCCCGTCGGGTTCGGGGCGCACCACTGGGCCGGCAGCATCCGCGGGCGGCGGACCCACTTCCTGACGCTGGACTCCCTCGGCGGCAAGCACGATGCCGCGTCCCTGGAGGCGGCGTACGCCGCTGCCTCGGGCCTGATGTTCCCGCTCGACTTCGTGGTCGCCCCGATGCCGACGTTCGGCGGCCCGCTGACCGTGCCGTTCGCCGCCGGTGCGCTGTCGGCCACGCCGTGGATCCCGGGAGACTCCCCGGAGCGCCTCGACCTGGCGGTGACCTCGGCGATGCTGACCAAGCTGCACGCCCGGACCCCGCCGGCCGGCTTGCGGCGCTGGGCGCCGCTCACGCCGCCGACCCTGGCCGACGACCTCGTGGACCTGACGCGGACGCGCTGGGAGGGCGGCCCCTACGGCGAACGCGCCCGCGGCGCGTTGCGCGGACGGCTCGGCGCGGTGGCCGACTGGTCGGCCGACTACCACGGGCTGGCGGACCTCGCGACCGGACGCCCCTGGGTGATCACCCACGGCGAGCCGCACGAGCGCAACCAGGTGGTCAGCGTGGACCGGACCCTGCTGGTCGACTGGGAGACCATCCTGCTGGCCCCTGCCGAGCGGGACTGGCGCACCCTGGTGGAGCGTGGGCTGCCGGTCGCGTCCCCCGGGCTCGACCTCGATGCGGCGATGCTCGAGCTGTTCGACCTGGAGTGGCGGCTCGACGAGATCAGCCAGTACGCCGCGTGGTTCGCCGGCCCGCACTCCGGCACGGCATCGGACCAGGTAGCCCTCGGTGGGCTGCTGCACGAGCTGACGCGGGCGCCGTTCCAGACCTCGGCGTGACGCGGCACACAAGGACCCTGCACGCCTCGCGCACTAGCCTGATCGAAGGTCCGTGGACTCCGCCCGGGGAGCCGCGAGACGAGCCGAGGAGCACCGATGTCGAGCAGCCCCGAGGAGACCGCGCCGTACGGCGCCGGTCCCGCCGTACCGACGCCCACCAAGGCCCCGTCGGGCCGGGTGCGCACCCATCACCTGCGCGAGATGAAGGAGCGCGGCGAGAAGTTCGCGATGCTCACGGCGTACGAGCAGTACGCCGCGCAGACCTTCGACGAGGCCGGGATCGAGGTGCTGCTCGTCGGCGACAGCGCCAGCAACAACGTCTACGGCAACGAGACCTCGCTGCCGGTCACCGTCGACGAGCTGCTCCCGCTCACCCGCGCGGTGTCCCGCTCGGTGAAGCGCGCGCTGGTCGTCGGCGACCTGCCGTTCGGCTCCTACCAACGCTCGCCCGAGCAGGCCTACGACACCGCCGTGCGCTTCATGAAGGAGGGTGGCGCGCACTGCGTCAAGCTCGAGGGCGGCCGCGAGATGGCGCCGCAGATCGAGCTGATGACCCGCGGCGGAGTCCCCGTGATGGCCCACATCGGGTTCACCCCCCAGAGCGAGCACGCCCTCGGCGGCTACCGCGTCCAAGGCCGCGGCGACACCGCCTCGCGCATCCTCGACGACGCCCATGCGATCGAGGACGCCGGCGCCTTCGCCGTCGTGATGGAGATGGTGCCCGGGGACGTGGCCGGCCAGGTCACCAAGGAGCTGACCATCCCGACCATCGGCATCGGTGCCGGCTCGGACTGCGACGGCCAGGTGCTCGTCTGGCAGGACGCCTTCGGCCTGCGCACCGGCAAGATGGCCCGGTTCGTCAAGCAGTACGCCGACGTGCACGGCGTCCTCCTCGACGCCGCCCGCGCCTACGCCGACGACGTCCGCGCCGGCACCTTCCCCGGCCCGGAGCACACGTTCTGACGGCGAGGGGTTGCGGCCTGGTGGCGGTGGGTGAGGGTTGGTTGCGGCCCGGTGGCGGTGAGTGAGGGTTGGTTGCGGCCCGGTGGCGGTGAGTGAGGGTTGGTTGCGGCCCGGTGGCGGTGAGTGAGGGTTGGTTCGAGCGTGGCAAACCAACCCTCACCCACCGCGACCCCGCCCGGACCACCGCGACCCCGCCTGGACCAACCCTCACTCACCGCGACCCCGCCTGGAACCAACCCTCACTCACCGCCACCCCGCGCCGATCTAGCCTTCCGACATGGAGATCGCGTGGGAGGCCTCCCGGGAGGCGTTCGGGGAGGCGGCGGACTGGTTCGTCCGCACGACCGCGGAGGTCGGCGACCGCTGGGAGCAGCCCGGGCTCGGTGAGTGGGACGTGCGCGCACTGGTCGGGCACGGCAGCCGGTCCTTCGTGACGGTCGAGTCCTACCTGGGCCAACCCGCCGCCTCGGTCGAGATCGCCTCGACGCTCGACTACTACCGCGCCACCAGCGCGATCGCCGCGGGGCCAGGCGTGGCCCAACGCGGTCGGGACGCCGGGGCGGCCCTGGGTGCGGACCCCGCAGCCGCCGTGGCGGAGCTCGGCTCCCGGGTGCTCCGGCTGGTCGACTCCTGCGACGGCACCGAGCTGCTGACCTCGATCGTGGGCGGGATGCGACTGGCGGACTACCTCCCGACGCGCACGTTCGAGCTGACCGTGCACACCGCCGACCTGGCGGCCGCGCTAGGCCTGCCCCTCGACGTACCCCGGACGCCTGCCGCCCACGCCCTCGCGCTGGTCGGCGAGCTGGCGCTCGCGGGTGGCCGGGCGGGACCCCTGCTGCTGCTGGCCACGGGGCGAACGAGTGTGCCCGTCGGGTTCAGCGTGCTCTGATCCTCCTCCGCTGTCCGAGGCGGCGCTCAGTCCGGGTAGGCCAGGGCGGGCGTGAGGTACGACGGGCTGTCGACGAGCCGGTCCAGGTTGTCGGCGGTGATCCGGATGTCCGTGTACACCTCGGCCATGGCCAGCCCGACGGTCACGGGGTCGATGTCCTTGGCAGCGCCTGCACTCTCGCCCTCCCAGGCGAGGTCGAACAGCGCCCGGAGCTCCTCCGGCACGACCTCCGGGTCGTCGATGAAGATGTACTCGTCGTCGTCGAAGACCACCGCACCGTCGCGGGCACACCCGAAGCGGACACGTCCCTGGATGTTCGACCGGACGACCGCCGCGCTGCGACCGCCGGCCGACAGTCGGGCGAGCATGTCCAGGCTGGGATCGGCGTAGCCCGTCACCTCGAAGGCGAACGCGCCACCCGGCACATCGACGATCGTGTACGACGAGAACTCGCTCTCGTCGAGCTCCATGACCTCGGACTCCTCCAGCGGCGCGGCCAGGTCCAGGCCCAGCGCCTCCGCCACGACGGTGCGATCGGCGCCTGAGGCGACCACGATCGTGATCGACTCGGTGTCGAAGTGCGTCTCCTCCAGCAAGGACCCGTAGTACTCCGGCTGCGCGCTCATCGATCGATCCAAGCAGAGGGCTGACGAGCGGCCCGCCAGACCCGCGGAGCCAGACTGGGGCCATGTCCACCACGCTGCCCGAATCCGCCCGCGAGCTCACCGAGGACGAGGTCGAGCTCGTCGACCTGGCCCGGCGCACCATCGATGCGACCACCGACGCCGGCCCCGACGAGGACGGCGTGCACACGATGGGGGCCGCGGTCCGGGCCGGCGACGGACGCATGTTCGCCGGGGTGAACCTCTATCACTTCACGGGTGGTCCGTGCGCCGAGCTGGTCGCGCTCGGAGCCGCCCGCGCCGGAGGGGCGAAGGCGATCTCGCACATCGTCGCGGTGGGCAACCACGGCCGCGGTCCCGTGGGACCGTGCGGACGCGACCGGCAGGTGCTCCTCGACTACTACCCGGGCGTCCGGGTGATCCTGCCGACGCCCGTCGGCGTCCGCAGCGTCCTCATCGACGACCTGGTGCCGTTGGCGACCACGTGGTCCATCGAGGGTGGCTCGCAGACGCCGTGACGGGGTGGCCGACCTGTACCAACGGACACCGGTGGGCGGCGACGCGCTGACGTAGCGTGACTGCATGACGCGACTCGTGGCCGCCGTTCTCGCCCTCGTGCTGATCCCGGGGGCAGCCTGCTCCTCGGCCGCGGAGCCCGACGAGTCGGCGCGTCAGGAGGCCGGCACGACGGCATCGACCGCGACCTCGCCCACGGCGTCGGCCAGCGCCGGCACTCCGGCCCGCCAGGCCGTGCGGTTGCGCGTCACCCGGGTCGTCGGCGGGCTCGACCACCCGTGGGACGTGCACCCGATCGGCAAGGGGCGGCTGCTGGTCACCGAGCGCTCCGGCAATCTCACCGTGGTCAAGGACGGTCAGGCGCGGCGGCTGCCGATGCCGACCGACCTGATCTGGGTCTCCGGCGAGACCGGGCTGATGGGTCTGGCGATCGACCCGGACTTCGCCGACAACGGCCGCTTCTACACGTGCAACGGCGGCCAGCCGCAGGCCAACCCGGACGTCCGGATCATGGTCTGGAAGATGAACGCAGGCGCCACGCGGGCGACGTACGAACGCACCCTCCTCAAGGGCTTCCCGACCTCGAGTGGACGCCACGGCGGCTGCCGGCTGCTGATCCTGGACAACGGCGCGCTGCTGGTCGGCACCGGTGACGCGGCCATCGGCACCAACCCGGAGAACAAGCAGTCCTTCGGGGGCAAGACGCTGATGCTCGACCGGGTCAGCGGCAAGCCGTGGCCGACCAACCCGTTCGTCAACGCCACGAACCGCACGCAGCGCTACGTCCAGACCTACGGCCACCGCAACGTCCAGGGCCTCGCGCAGCGCTCCGACGGCTCGCTCTGGTCGGTCGAGCACGGCCCGGACCGCGACGACGAGGTGAACCTGCTCAAGAACGGCGGTGACTACGGCTGGAACCCCGTGCCGGGCTACAACGAGTCGGTCCCGATGACCGACCAGTCCTTGCCGGGGCCGCAGATCGCGGCGCGCTGGAGCTCCGGCTTCCCGACCGTCGCCACCTCCGGCGCCTCGTTCGTGGAGGGCGGGACGTGGGGCTGGTACGACGGCACGCTGGCGGTCGCGGCGCTCAAGGCCGGCGAGCTGCTGTTCATGAAGTTCGACGACCGGGGCAAGCTGCTCGGCGTCCGCGTCCCGCCGGCGATGCAGAAGTACGGCCGGCTGCGCGCCGTCACCGCGATGCCCGACGGCAGCCTGCTGGTCACGACCGACAACGGCGGCAACGACGTCGTGCTCCGCGTGCGACCCGCCGCGTGACCCGCCGCCGTCGCCGGTAGTCCGGTGCGGTTGACCGGTCGAGACCAGCCGTCGGACCGGCAGAGCGCACCGGAGTACCGCAGGTTCAGCAGCGCCAGAGCCGGCCTCGCACCTCAACCACCGACGAGGGGCTGACATCTGTCATGCCGGGTTCGTGACCGGTGACCCAGGGACGGAGGCGGCCGCGGCGGCAGGCTGGCGGCATGACGACCACCTCTCTCGGAACCGACCGACCACGGACCGCTGCGATCCCGGCCGTCCGGCTCTCCGGCGTGACGAAGGACTTCGGGCGCGTGCACGCGGTCCGCGGGATCGACCTCGAGCTCGCCCCCGGCGAGATCGTCGCGTTCCTCGGCCCCAACGGCGCCGGCAAGACCACGACGATCGACATGCTCCTCGGCCTCTCGCAGCCCACCACCGGCGAGGTCGAGGTCCTCGGCCTGGCACCCCGGGACGCGATCGCCCGCGGCCTGGTCTCGGCCGTGATGCAGACCGGCGGCCTCCTCAAGGACCTCACCGTCCGCGAGACCGTCCGCTACACCGCGAGCCTCTTCGCCGACACCGAGCCGGTCGACACCGTGCTCGCCAAGGCCGGCATCACCGGCATCGCCGACCGCAAGGTCGGCAAGTGCTCCGGCGGCGAGCAGCAGCGGCTGCGGTTCGCGATGGCCCTGCTCTCCGACCCCGCCCTGCTGCTCCTCGACGAGCCCACCACCGGCATGGACGTCGAGGGCCGGCGCGCCTTCTGGTCCGCGATCCGGGAGGACGCGGCGCTCGGGCGCACCGTGCTCTTCGCGACGCACTACCTCGAGGAGGCCGACCAGTACGCCGACCGGATCGTGCTGATCAGCAAGGGCCGGATCGTCGCCGACGGCACGGGCGCGCAGGTGAAGGCGATGACCACCGGCCGCACCGTGCGCGCCACCCTGCCGACCGCCAACACCGATGCGCTGCACGGGCTGGCCGCCCTCGGCGGGGTCGACGACGTCGAGACCCGCGGTGACACCGTGATCGTGCAGGCCAAGGACAGCGACGCGGTCGCCCGCTACCTGCTCACCCGCACCGACGCGCGCGACCTCGAGATCTCCGCCCACGGCCTCGAGGAGGCCTTCCTCAGCCTGACCGACGAGCACGACGACGAAGGAGAGCCGGCATGAGCACCGCGACCACACCCGTCCAGGGGATCGACCCGGCCACCCGCCGGGTCCCGCGCCTCGGCGGCGCCAACGGCACGGTGCTGGGCATCGAGCTGCGCCGGATGCTCCGCAACCGCCGCACCATCATCTTCACCCTGGTCTTCCCCGCCGCCCTGCTGCTCGCGTTCGGCGGCCAGGACGGGCTGGGACGACCCGGCCGGCCTCGGCAACGTCGCGGCGTACATCCTGGTCTCGATGGCCCTGTACGGCGCGGCCCTCACCGCCGCCGCCGGCGGCTCGATGGTCGCCCTCGAGCGGTCGCTGGGCTGGTCCCGCCAGCTGCGGCTCACCCCGCTGCACCCGGTCGCCTACATCCTGATGAAGACCATCGTCGCGCTGACGATGGGTGCGCTCGCGATCACCGCGGTCAACGTGGTGGGCCTCCTCCAGGGCAAGGCCGAGATGCCGACCCACGTCTGGTTCGCCTGCGCCGTGGTCACCCTGTTCTGCACCCTGACGTTCGCGGCCCTCGGCGTCTTCGTCGGCTACGTCGTGCCCGGTGAGAACGCCATGCAGATCCTCGGCCCCGGCCTGGCGCTGCTGTCCTTCCTGGGCGGCGTCTTCATCCCGCTCGACCAGTTCTCCGAGGTCGTCCAGCACATCGCCTACTGGACGCCCATGTACGGCGTCGCCGAGATCGCCCGCTCGCCGCTGACCCAGGAGCTGCCGTGGTACGCCGTCGTCAACGCGGTGGGTTGGTTCCTGATCTTCGTGGCCGGCGCCGCGTGGCGGATGAGCAAGGACACGGCTCGAGTGTGATGGCCGGGTCTGACCCGATGACTATCTTGACCAACGTGAGCGAGACCCGGATCGCGTAGCGGTCCTGCGGCGTCAGCCGTTGGGCCGTCGGGGGCCCTGGTTCGCGGCGGTCTGGCTGTTCTTCCTGCTCGACCCGCTGCTGGTCGGCTGGCACCACCGCGACACGGCGGCCGGCGTCGCCGGCATGGTGCTGACCGTCGTCTTCGGCGTCGTCTACATGTGGTTGTGGGTCGCGCTGCGGCGCGATCGCGCCCAGCTGATGGCCCGGCCGCCGGTGGGGACGGCCCTGCTGTGGTTCGGCTCCCTGCTCGTGCTCGGCCTGCTGATGGTGCTGACCCTCGGCCAGGTCGGCACCGCCGCGGCGGTCTACGTCGCCGTCGCGGCGGTGATGCTGTTCCCGTTCCCCGTGGCGGCCGCGATCACGTTGGGCATCGCGGCCCTCGTCGTCGTGACCGGTGAGCTGGTCCCGGGGTGGGACCGCTCCCTCGGCCTGGCCTTCTCCGTGTGCGCGGCCGGGCTGGCGGTCTTCGGCATCTCGACGATGCTGCGTCGCAACATCGACCTGATCCGGGCCCACGAGGAGAACGCCGAGCTGCTCGTCGACAACGAGCGCAGCCGCTTCGCCCGCGACCTCCACGACATCCTCGGCCACTCGCTGACGGTCATCACGGTCAAGGCCGAGCTGGCCGGTCGGCTGATGGACGTCGACCCGGTCCGCGCCAAGGCCGAGATCGCCGACCTCGAACGTCTCTCGCGCGACGCGCTCGCCGACGTACGGCGAGCGGTCGAGGGCTACCGCGACCTGACGCTTCCCGGCGAGCTGGCGCGAGCCCGGGCGGCGCTGGAGGCGGCCGAGATCCGCGCCGACCTGCCCAACAGCACCGACGAGGTGCCCACGGACCTGCGGGAGCTGTTCGCGTGGACCGTCCGCGAGGGCGTCACCAACGTGATCCGGCACTCCGCGGCGAGGACGTGCCGTGTCGTGATCACCCCCAGCGCCGTCGAGGTGACCGACGACGGGCGCGGCCGGTCCGAGGACGAGGTGACCGGCTCCGGGTTGCGAGGGCTGCGCGAGCGGGCCGCCGCGGTCGGCGCCACCGTCGTCACCCGGTCGCTGTCCCCCGGGTTCTCGCTCTCGGTCGCCAGGACGTGATCAGCGGATGACCATCCGGCTGCTGATCGCCGACGACCAGGCGCTGGTGCGGGGTGCGATCGCCGCCCTGCTCGGGCTGGAGCCCGACCTCGAGGTCGTCGCCGAGGTCGGCTCCGGCGACGCGGCCGTCGCCGCCGCCGTCGAGCACCGGCCCGACGTGGCCCTGCTGGACGTCGAGATGCCCGGACTCGACGGGATCGAGGCGGCCCGCGTGATCCGCGAACGCTGCCCGGACACCCGGGTGCTGATGGTCACCACGTTCGGTCGCCCGGGTTACCTGAAGCGCGCCCTCACCGCCGGCGCCTCGGGGTTCGTGGTGAAGGAGACGCCGGCCGCACAGCTCGCGGACGCCGTACGCCGCGTGCACCAGGGGCTGCGCGTCGTCGACCCCGCCCTCGCCATGGACAGCCTCACCACCGGTGACTCACCGCTGACCGCTCGCGAGACCGAGGTGCTGCAGGCCGCCCGCGACGGCGCGTCCGTCGCGGTGATCGCCTCCCGGGTGCACCTCTCGGAGGGCACGGTCCGCAACCACCTGTCCGCCGCCATCGGCAAGACCGGCGCCGGCAACCGCGCCGAGGCGGTGCTGGTCGCCGTCGACAACGGTTGGTTATAGGTCGGCGTCTCGTTGGTCGAGGAAGGCGCGAGCGCCTGTCAGACCGGTGACCGGATCGCAGTCCTCTCACCGGGTCTCGTGACAGCGTCGCTGCGCGGCCTTCCTCGACCAACGGTCGCGCGACCTCCTCGACCAGCGCTTGGCTAGACCGTCCAGCCCAGCCAGGCACCACCGACGGCGAGGACGGCGAACAAGAAGACGATGGCAACGAGCGCCAGCAACGGGAGCCGCTTGGGGTGCGGCGTCCACCAGCGGCACGCGGTCACGAACAGCACCAGCCACACGAACATCAGCAGCGTGAGGCCCCACGTGGGCACGAGGAGCCCCGAGGCGGCGTACAGGAAGAACGCCGCGGCCAGGCCGGCCATGCCGACGAACGGCCACGGCGACGCCTTGGCGCGGCCGGGGCTCA
Organism: uncultured Actinomycetota bacterium; assembly: GCA_963774575.1. GTDB lineage: Bacteria > Actinomycetota > Actinomycetes > Propionibacteriales > Nocardioidaceae > Nocardioides. The sequence goes on from CAVZFO010000020.1 coordinate 41,624, forward strand.
CCGCACCGCCCACCTACGTCCGCTCGTCGTTCCACTGCGGGTCGTTGTCCCACTCCTCGTTGCGCTCCGCGGCCTTGGTCAGGGCCCGCTCCGCCTCCTCCTCGGTGGCGTAGGGACCGAGCCGGTCGATGGGTGGGCAGACGTCCTCGCCCGACTCCACGCGGTGGTGCTTGACGCAGAACCAGAACTTGCCGGAGTCCGAGTCGCTCATGACTCCGACCTTAGACTGAGCCGGTGACTCCGTTGGCCCCCGCCGTCATCTCGCCGCGCCGCGCGGTGCCCGTCGGCATCGAGCGACCCGAGTACGTCGACCGGCCGCTGCCGGCGCCCTTCACCGGGTCCGAGGTCAAGGACGCCGACACCATCGAGCGGATCCGGATCGCGTCCCGGCTCGCCGCGCAGGCCCGCGAGACCGTCGGGGCGGCCGTGCAGCCGGGCGTCACGACCGACGAGCTGGACCGGATCGGCCACGAGTTCCTGTGCGACCACGGCGCCTACCCGTCGACGCTGGGCTACAAGGGCTTCCCCAAGTCGCTGTGCTCGAGCGTCAACGAGGTGATCTGCCACGGCATCCCCGACTCGCGGGTGGTCGAGGACGGCGACATCGTCAACATCGACATCACGGCCTTCATCCACGGGGTGCACGGCGACACCAACGCCACCTTCCTCGCCGGCGACGTCGACGAGGAGACCCGACTGCTGGTCGAGCGCACCCACGAGGCCCTGATGCGCGGCATCAACGCCGTCAAGCCGGGCCGCCGGCTCAACGTGGTCGGCCGGGTGATCGAGTCCTACGCGAAGCGCTTCGGCTACGGCGTGGTCCGCGACTTCACCGGCCACGGCATCGGCACCGCGTTCCACTCGGGCCTGATCGTGCCGCACTACGACGCCCCGATGTACGACGACGAGATCCAGGTCGGCATGACGTTCACGATCGAGCCGATGCTCAACCTCGGCACCCACGAGTGGCGGATGTGGGACGACGGCTGGACCGTGGTCACCCGCGACGGTCGCCGGAGCGCGCAGTTCGAGCACACGCTTGCTCGTGACGCCTACGGGCGCGGAGATCCTGACGCACCCGTGACGCCGAACTCCACGAGTCGTCGCTGGTAGAGCCGGTGAGACTCACCGGGTCTCGACACGGGCTCGCCTAGCGGCTGGCCCGGCTCGACCACCGAGGAGTGATCGCGGGGGCGACGTAGACGTCCAAGCCCTTCTTGCTGACCGTCCGCCGGCCGACCACGGGCAGGTGGTAGCGGACGTAGACGTCGAGGTCCGGCTGCCAGGCGTCGCACGCGACGTACCAGCGGTAGCGCTGCTTCCCCTTGCCTGCGGTCTCGGCGAACGGCACCTGGCCGTGCACCGCCTTGGTGAGCTGCTGGATGCTCATGCCGTTGGCGATCGCGCCGTACTCACCCTTGCCGACGCACGTGTCGTCCGCGCCCTGCGCCGCCGGGCCTTGGGGCACGGTCACCAGCAGCCCCGCCGTCAGCGCGACGACGGCCCACGCCTTCCTGCGTGCGGGTGCGGAACGGGACATCGGTCCTCCAAGCTGCGACCAGTCCCCGGAACGGGTGTCTTAGTGGCACCCATTCTCCTCGGCCGAACGGTCCGTCCGGTATGACCCGCAGGTGCCATGGGGCATAGCCCGGACGGGCCATGCCGGCACCGGGGTGAACCGGGCGCGCAACGGGCTCCTTCATGTTCGTGCATTGCACAAACATGAGTTTGAGCGGCCGTTGACCCACCCGGCCGCCGTTGCGAGTCTTCGCAAGCGACGGCCGGCATCAGTCCGGCGCACCCGGGCGGCAGGGCACCCCTGAAGCCGCCCTCAGCGGGCCCGACCCGGGCCCCGAACACAGGAGAAGCAATGTCCCAGTCAAGTTTGGGGAGACACCTCGGCGGCATCGTGGCCGCCGTTCTCGCGGGAGCCATGCTCACCATCACGCAGGTGGGACCACCCGCCAACGCCCTCGCCGGCGGGACCGGCGCCGGGACCGGTGGCGGACGCCAAGATCCTGAGGCCATGGCCCACAAGGCGGCCACGGCGCTCATCGCCGGCAAGGCCCCGGCCCTGAAGATCAGCAGGCACGACGGGTTCGTCGCCCAGGACGTGGTCAGCAGCGGCAACGTCAGCTACGCGCCGTACGAGCGCACCTACCGCGGCCTGCCCGTCATCGGCGGTGACTTCGTGGTCGTCACCGACTCCGAGGGCCACGTGCTGTCCACGTCGGTCGCGCAGACCCGCCCCGTCCGCCTCGCCACGACGACCCCCCGGATCGGCAAGGGCCACGCCGTCGCCGTCTCGCGCGCCCACCTCACCCGGGTCACCGACACCCGCCCGCCGCGCCTGGTCGTCTGGCAGGGCCGCACCTCGCACCTGGCCTGGGAGACCGAGGTCTCCGGCCGTGACCACGGACAGCCCTCGCGGCAGACGGTGTACGTCGACGCGCGCTCCGGCAGCTATCTCGCGAGCAAGGAGCACGTCGTCGCGGGCACCGGCAACACGGCGTACGCCGGCTCGGTGAGCTTCCCGACGACGCTCTCGGGCTCGACGTACTCGCTGAAGAACCCCAACGGGACCAACCTGGTCTGCCAGAACGCCACCGGCAACGTGACCTACACCGGCACCGACGACACGTGGGGCGACGGCGCCGCCACCAACCGGGAGACCGGATGCGCCGACGCCTACTACGCCGCGGAGCAGGAGCGGAAGATGCTCTCGGCGTGGGACGGCCGCAACGGCATGGACGGCGCCGGAGGCTGGGTCCCGATCCGGGTCGGCCTCAACGACGTCAACGCCTACTACGACGGCACCCAGGTCCAGGTCGGTCACACCCAGACCGGCAGCAAGTGGATCGGCTCGATCGACGTGGTCGCCCACGAGTTCGGCCACGGGGTCGACGACCACACCCCCGGGGGCATCTCCGGCGCCGGCACCCAGGAGTTCGTGGCGGACACGTTCGGCGCGGCCACCGAGTGGTACACCAACAACGCCGTGGACCGTCCCGACTACACCGTCGGCGAGCAGGTCAACCTGGTCGGGTCCGGCCCGATCCGCTACATGTACAACCCCTCGCTCGCCGGTGACGCGAACTGCTACAGCAGCTCCATCCCGAACGCCGAGGTGCACGCGGCGGCCGGCCCGGGCAACCACTGGTTCTACCTGCTGGCGGAGGGCTCCAGCCCGACCGACGGCCAGCCGACCAGCCCGACCTGCAACAGCAGCACCGTGACCGGCGTCGGCATCCAGAACGCCGAGAAGATCATGTACAACGCGATGCAGATGAAGACGTCGACGTCGTCGTACCTGAAGTACCGCACCTGGACGCTGACGGCGGCGAAGAACCTGGACACCACCTGCGGTCTCTACAACGCCACCAAGGCCGCGTGGAACGCCGTCTCGGTCCCGGCGCAGACCGGTGACCCGACCTGCGGGTCGACCGGTGGCGTCACGGTGACCAACCCGGGCAGCAAGTCCGGCACCGTCGGCTCGGCGATCGCGGCCTTCACGCTGTCCGCCACCGGTGGGACCACGCCGTACACCTGGTCGGCCACCGGCCTGCCCGCGGGCGTCACCATCGGCTCCACGACCGGCACCGTCTCGGGCACGCCGACGACGGCGGGTACCTACAACGTGACCGCCACGGCGACCGGCAGCGGCGGCAGCGGGAGCGGCTCGACGTCGTTCACCTTCACGATCAGCGGTGGTGGGGGCGGCTGCTCGGGACAGCGGATCGGCAACCCCGGCTTCGAGACGGGTTCCGCATCTCCGTGGACCGCGTCGGCGGGCGTCGTCGACAACTCGGCCAGCGAGGCCGCCCACGGCGGGACCTGGAAGGCCTGGCTGGACGGCTACGGCACCACCCACACCGACACGCTGAGCCAGTCGGTGTCGATCCCTGCGGGTTGCGGCGCGACGCTGTCGTTCTACCTGCACATCGACTCCGCGGAGACCACGACCTCGACGGCCTACGACAAGCTGACCGTCAAGATCGGGACCACCACGCTGGCGACGTACAGCAACCTCAACAAGGCCTCGGGCTACACGCTGCGCTCCTTCAACGTGTCGTCCTTCGCCGGCCAGACGGTGACGATCGGCTTCACCGGCACCGAGGACTCCTCGCTGCAGACGTCGTTCGTCATCGACGACACGGCACTCAACCTCAGCTGAACCTGGGCTGAGCTCACCCGTTCCACGGCTCCGGCCGGTCACCGATCCACGGTGGCCGGCCGGTGTCGTCCGGCGACCCGTGGCCCTTCTGGGTCTGGTGTGCCACCAGGTCGAGCGAGACAGTGGGCTCGCTACTGAATGGGCTCACTACTGAAGGGGGATCCATGCCCGAGTTCATGGACGTCCACACATCGATGAAGGGCGTGACGAGCGAGGCACTGCTCGCGGCCCACAACGCGGACCTGGCGATCCAGGGGGAAGAGAACGTCAACTTCAAGCACGCGTGGGCCGACCCCGAGTCCGGCATGGTCTTCTGCCTCTCGGAGGGTCCGAACGCCGAGGCCGTCCAGCGCATCCACGAGAGAGCCGGTCACCCCGCGGACCAGATCTACGAGGTGCCGGTCCAGGCCTAGGTCGGAGGCCACGGGTGACGGGCGGACCAGCCGCTACCCTGTCCCGTGCGGAGGAGCTGGCCGGGCGACCGCGGCGTGCGACGCCAGACGATGTCTGGTTCGTACGGCGAGGAAGGTCCGGGCTCCGTAGGGCAGGGCGGTGGGCAACACCCACCCGGGGTGACCCGCGGGACAGTGCCACAGAGAACAGACCGCCCGCCCCGACTCGGCCACGTGCCGGGAGGGGGCAGGTAAGGGTGAAACGGTGGTGCAAGAGACCACCAGCGACCGGGGCGACCCGGTCGGCTCGGCAAACCCCGCCCGGAGCAAGGTCAAGAAGCCGGAGGCCCCGGCAGAGATGTCAGGGTCACCGGCGCGTGCACGTCCGAGGGCTGCCCGCCCGAGTGCACGGGTAGACCGCAGGAGGCCGCCGGCAACGGCGGTCGTAGATGGATGGTCGCCCCCCGATCGGCCGCGAGGCCGCCGGGGACAGAACCCGGCCTACAGGCCAGCTCCTCCGCTTAACCCGCTCTGACCTGCGGGTTTACCCTGCCGACCCGGCGTCAGTCGCAAGTGGTCCGCAAGATTTCCGAGATCACCGTCGACTGCCTCGCGGGTCCGGTCGTCGCCGTCCGGCCACAGATGGGCGTAAGTGTCGAGCGTCTCGGCTGCCGTCTCGTGCCCGAAGCCGGGCTATGTCCGCAGCCGATGAGCACTTAGGTGCCTTTGAGGGTGTGTCAGCCCTCGACCGCGCCTGGTGAATCCGGGCGGGCCAGATAGCCTCCCGTTTCCAGGCGAACGCGGTTGGCCGGGCACCCAGCCCGGCACCTCACCGGTCGTCCGGTTCTTCAGCGCGGCCAGGAGCGGATATGCACGATACGGCGTACGAGCATGGGCGACTGTTCTTCGAGCTCTACTGGCAACCGAGCTTCGAAGTCGTTGTCGACCTGGGCAGCCAAGACGTGAACGGCTCGTTGCGTGACCATTGCCCACCAGGCTCGCGCTACGTCGGACTCGACATGGAGCCTGGCCCAGGCGTCGACATCGTTGTGGAACCGGGAGCCACGTTGCCGTTCGCCGACGCATCCGTGGACGTCGTCGTGAGCACGTCCACGTTCGAACACGACATCTTCTTCTGGGAGACGTTCCTGGAGTTGGCTCGCGTGGTCCGCCCGGGCGGCCTGGTGTACATGGACGCGCCGAGCAATAACGATTTCCACCGGTACCCACTCGACTGCTGGCGGTTCTACCCTGACGCGGGCATTGCGCTTGCCAAATGGGCAGCCGCGCGCGGCGTGCCTATCGAACTGGTTGAGTCATTCGTTGCCAAGCCTGGCGAAGCAGGCTGGGCGGACTTCGTGGCGGTTTTCCACAAACCCTCAACCGAGCAGCCGTTGCAGCGCTCAGGACGCATCGCGGACAGAACCACCGCCGCGAACATCTTCGACGGCTCGGCGACCCACCTCGAAGCCGAACAGCAGCAGACCTACGAGGCGCTGGAGCTCGCCCGCCTGCGTGACGCACTCGGGCAGGCACAGGCGGAGGCAAGCCGGCACGCTGATGAAGTGTCCGCTCTGCGCGCACGGATAAGACGACTTTCCGCCGCCAAGAGGTCTGCCGAGGATGCACTGCGCAAGGTCCGGACTAGTAGGTCGTGGCGTGCAACGGCGCCGCTCCGCAGGGCGTCAGGCGTGGTGCGGCGTCGCCGACGCCTTTCCGGTCGTCCGAGACCGTGACGGCCGCACAACCGCTGGTGCCGCAGCGTGCGCCCGCGGGCCAACGCATCAAACCGAGATCCGCAGGTCAGCGGGCGCGTTCGGGGCACAAACGTGCAGGTCAGAGCGACGGGGTCAATAAATCCCGGGCCTACAGGCCAGCTCCTCCGCTTCCCTTCCGGTCAGGTGGGTGCGACACCCTTGCGATCAAGCGTCCGGATCGCCCGGGCCAGGGTGCGAACCTGGCGGTCGAGGACCTTCATGGTGGGCCCACGGGGATCGGAGTACGGCGCGAGCCGAGCGCGCTCGCGCAGCAGCTCGCTCTCGGCGTGGGCCAGCGCGGCGTGGACCCGTGGGTCGGAGTCGAGTCCCTCGCGACGTCGAGCCAGCTCGGCGGCGACCAGCCGGATCGCGGTCAGCTCGACGGCATCGAGCCGCTCCGGTGACGGCGGCCGACGCGGGCGCAGCCACATGCGGTCGACCCAGGTGGGTGCGATCGCCATCGACGCTTGGGTGAGCGCGCGCTGGAGGTTGCGGCCGTACCCGCTGTACAGCCCGATCCACACGGCGAGGTCGTGCAGCGCGTCGCGGCGGGCGGTTGCGCTGATGGCGCTGTCGTAGGGCGCGACCGGGTTGGTCATCGCCACGCTGAGCAGCGGCATCAGCGCGGTCGACTTCGACAGAGTCCGCACCCGGGCCGGGTCGGGTGGTTCGTCCGGTGTCGGTCAGCCCGAACCGTGCCGTGAGGTCGGCCCGGACGACCGCGAGTGCACCGCGGAAGCGTGCTTGGTCCTTGTCCGGCAGGTGCTGGGCGATGAAGTGGGCGTAGGTCAGCAGCAGGTACGCGTTCAGCTCGACGTCGTCGATCTCGGGCTCGGGGAGCATCTGGGGCACGGACAGCTCGCGGTCGAGGCTTCCGAACAGCGCGCGGCCCACGGCACGGGCCACGGTGGCCGAGCCCAGGTAGTTCTCCATGGGATGCCGCACGCCCGGCAGGGCGATGTCGAGCACCCACGGGAACCGGTGCGAGATCCCGCGCAAGCCCGTCACCGGGTCGGCGCCGCCCCACACGTTGAGCCACCAGGCCACCTGCGGCAGCGGTTCACGCAACACCTCCAGACGGTCACTGCCTCGGTGCACCGCCAGCAGCCCTGCCGGCGAGCCCACGGTGATCACGCCGACGACCTCGATACCCGCGGGCAGCCGGGTCAGCAGGTCGGCGGCGATGACGGTGCCCAGGCTGTGTGCCAGCAGCACGATCTGTCCTGACTCGGGGAGCTCGGTCAACACGCGGTGGAGGGTGTTGGCACGCGTGGCTTCGTCCTCGAGGTAGCGACGCGCCTGCGGGATCGCCTTCATCACGGCGGGAACGGTCTCCGCCGCCAGCGGCATCCCCCACCCCGCAGCATGGGAACCGAGCCCGCGCTCGAGGTCGGCCGTGGCCCGCTCGACACGCCACCGCAGGTCGTCGCGCTCGCTCCTCGACAGGTGCGGCGACGTCTGCGGCGGGAGGACGTGACGCTCGTCGCTGGGGTACCGCAACGTGTTGGGGTACTTCGGCGCCCGGCAGTCGACACCCTCGAACAGGCCCGGAAAGCCGGCTTCGACCAGCGCCGCGCTCACCACATCGCGCCAAGCATCGTCGTGCTCGGCGCCGATGCCATGGAGATAGACGAGCGTGGGAGTCATGTGAGGCCCATCATCCGACACACGGTGTTCTCGAGCTCCACTCCACCGGCGGGTCACCTACCGGACCGCGGTCCGGATTCGTCGCGCGTCGACGTATGGTGGACAAAGTCAACCATCTGGCGTGCGTCCAGGAGTTCATCATGAAGCTGAGCAACGTGCCGCCCCGTGTGGCCACCGGAGCGTTCATCCTGCACACAGGCTGGGAGAAGGCCCGGGACAAGGACCGGGCCGCGGGTGTGCACGGCATGGCGGCGCAGGCCTTCCCGTCGCTGAAGGCTGTGAAGCCCACCGACTTCCTCAGAGGCCTGTCGGTCGGCGAGATGGCGGTCGGAGCGGCCCTGCTCACCCCGTTCGTCCCGCCGGCCGTCGCGGGCGCCGCGCTGACCGCCTTCTCGGGCGGGCTCGTGGCCATGTACCTGCGCACCGACAGCCTGCACAAGCCCGGCAGCGTGTGGCCGACACCGCAAGGCACCGCCGTCTCGAAGGATGTCTGGATGCTGGGCATCGGGCTGGGCCTCATGGTCCAGGGGCTCCGCAGCCGGACGGGCCATCGAGACGCAGCGTGACCTGGGTCGAGGTCGAGCGCCAGTCTCTCGCGGACGACTTCCGTGCCGCGGACCCCGATGGACGGACGCTCTGTCACGGCTGGACGGCGCGGCACCTGTGTGCGCACCTCGTCCAGCGCCAGCGTGCGACCTTGCGCAACGTCTGGGACCAGCTGAGCCCGCGGGCACCTGGAAACGAACGATTCATGCGGCGCCTGGTGGAGAACGCCGCGAGTCCGGACGGGTACGCCGCACTCGTGGACACCTTTGCCGAAGGACCGCGCCGTCGCTCGCTCCTGGCGCGCTTCGACGAGCCCCTGAACCTCCTCGAGTACGTCGTCCACCACGAGGACCTGCGTCGCGGATCCGGTCCGGTCCCGCCACGCGACCTTCCCACGGCCGAGGTCGCGGAGATCTGGCGTCGCGCCACGCCGATCCTCCGGCGGGCCTATCGGAAGGCGCCGGTCGGAGTCGAGCTGGTGCCGGACGGCGAGGCAGTGGTGCTCGCGCGGAGTGCCCCGAGCACGGTGACGGTGTCCGGTTCACCCATCGACCTCGTCCTCCACGCCTTCGGCCGACGCGGCGCCGCGGACGTTCGTGTGGACGGACAACCGGACGACATCGCCTCGTTCACCCGGTGGGCTTCCCGCGGGTAGCCGCAACGCGTCGCCGGTGGCCTGGCCACGATGCCGCGTGCCCGGGGAGGGCCGTGGAGAACCTCGACGGGACATGCCGAATCAGCCCTCAGCCCTGAGCGTCGGCGGCGCCTCGCGCCACTGCACGCCGACCGATCCGAGGGTCGTTCATGCGGAAGCGTTCCACGAACCACGACACCGGGCGGTCTCCGTCGGACCGCCCACCCATCTGTGGGAAAGGGGTGGGCGGTCGTGGGGTGAGTCATCCCCGTAGCCGCCCGCCCGCCGTGAGAGGTGGCGTGACGTGCGACCTTCCCACGGTAGGCCGGACTCGGGGTGGGGGTCATCACCCCTTTTCGGCATTTGTTGTGTCAGGGTTTCCTGAGCCAACCGCGCGGACCCGACCCATCCGCACCCGAGAGCCTGAGCGCAGGCAGACGCGTTGGAGCGTGTCGTCGGCCCGGTTCGAAGCCCGCTGAAGAGCAGGCCTCGCTTGTCAGGGCTAGGGCTCCGCACTGATGCGCCCTGTCATGCTGAGGGGATGAGCGGTAGTGGCAGCGGTCCATGACGTTCCAGGCGAAGCCGCCGCAGGTCTTCTCAGCGCTTCAGGAGGCTGCGCGGCGTACGGGGTTCCGGTACCTGGCCGGAGACGCGAGCACTGGCACCGCGATGTTCACCTCGGGCAAGTACCTGCTGATGGTCGGCGAGAAGGTCAATGCCCAGTGGGAGCAGGTAGGGCCCGGGACCGTTCAGGTGACGCTGTCCTCGGCGAAGTTCGGCGTCGCCGGTTGGTCGGGCCGCCGCGGGTCAAGTGTGGACCGTCTGTCCGACGAGTTGAGCGTGCTCCTTCCCCACGCCGGATAGGCGACGGTCTGCCTGCGGATTCGGGGGGCGCCGGCATCGATCACGATGGCGGCCACGGTCACGATGACCTGGGTTTCGGGCCGCGCGGCGGTCACTTGAGGATGTTGACCGCGCGGGCCAGGACGACCGCCAGCGTGGCGAACGAGACGACCGACTCCCAGACCATCAGCATCTTCGCCGTCCGGCTCAGCGGCATCGTGTCGGTCGGCGAGAACGCCATCAGGTTGGTGATCGAGACGTACAGGTAGTCGAGGAACCGCGGCTGCCAGTTGTCGAACTGGTCCGAGTACTCCCGGATCGCATCCTGGGTGAACCAGAACGACATCCGCTCCACGTCCGGCTGCACCCGACCGTTGGGCCCGCCTCGGTCGAGCTGCCAGAAGAGGAGTCCGAACCCGACCGCCAGGACGATGAGGATCTGCACGCCCTCCGCAAGCAGCTGCTGCACGCTGACCTTGTCGGCGTGGACCACGTCATGGATCAGGAGCGCCGCCGATCCCGTCGCCGAGCTCGCCAGCACGAGAGCCAGGGCGTACCGCACGTATCCCATGCGATGTCGATGCGCCTGCAGGACCTCTTCGCCGAGGATGAGCACGACGCTGAGACCGACCTCGATGATCGGCACCAGGAGCAGCGGGCCGAGCACGATGCGGTCGCGCATCAGCACCTGGGAGAGCACAGCGATCGCGACGGCCCCCAGCGGCGCCAGGCGCTCGCTGAGTGGTGCGTACTGCGCACCCTCAGCTGCCGTGCTCACGCACCCGCCCAGCATCGTTGGTCGTCAGGCTCACCCGCGGTGTTGACCCGGGTGCTGCGGCACCCGGCACCGCGACCCGCCGGGCACGGCCTTCAGCGCGATGAGCATGAAGACTCCTCAGTGGTGACGGCGACCCGCGGGCCTCGCCTCGAGGTGGCCAAGGGGTTGCCTCATGTCGCACCCTACGGGGCGAGAAAGTCGGCCAGCTCGTTGGCGAACGCCGTGGCCCGGATCCCGAAGTCGGGCTTCACGTTGGTGGGCGGGATCTTGATCCCCGACGACCGCGGGCGCATCTCCCCGTGCCGAAGTAGCTGATCGGCAGGCGTCCCCGAGGCGCGGAGGACCCGAACGGCGACCTCCGCGCCTGCACCGGTCGTGAGACCGGCGGGTCCTCACGCTCCGGCGACCAGCTGGTGCGCGAGCTCCTGGTGGGCGAGCTGGCCGTAGTACTCGAAGATCTCCTGGATCAGGTCCCCGCGGAACGTGACCCGGATGGCCAAGGTGTTCTCGTAGCTGCCGCCGCCGTGCAGGCGGGCCACCATGCGCTCCTCGACGAACGCCACCTCCGGGTCGTCGGTCTGGTGGAACCGGACGTCCACCACGCCGATGCTCTCGGCGGCCGAGGCGAACCCTCCGAACAGCTGGCGGAAGGCGTCCAGCCCCTCCACGACGGACGGGAAGCCCTCGACGGGGTAGGCGACGGCGTAGCGGGCGTCGGTGGTCCAGTACGACAGGAACCGCTCGATGTCCCCGCCGTAGAGGGCGACCGCCGAGGCGCGCCAGGTGGACTCGTTGCGGGCGCGGGCGGCCGAGATGTCCGTGCTCGTCGGTGTCCGGAGGGTCTGGGTCGGGTGCGTGGTGGTGGTCATGGCGGGCTCCTCGGTGCTCGGTTGGGTGTGTGACCCGAGCGTGCCGACTCCAGTGGTCCCGCAACATCCGGGAATCCCCTACCCCTGACTGATGCGATGCTCTGCCCATGCTCATCGTGGGCAGGGCCACCGAGACCGCGGCGCTCACCGCGTCGATCGGGGCGGTGGCGGCCGGTGGGTCGCGCGTCGTGGTGCTGCTGGGGGAAGCAGGGATCGGCAAGAGTCGCCTGCTCGAGGCCGCGGCGGCCCGGGCCGTCGACGACGGTTTCGAGCTCCGTGCCGGCCGCGCCACCGAGCACGAGGACGACGTGGCGCTGTCCCTGTTCGCGGACGCCATCCCGGCCCACGCGATCGACCCACCGACCGAGGGGCCGTGGCAGCGGTGGCAGCTGTTCCGCGACCTGGCCGACGACCTGGCCCGTCGTACGACGGACTCCCCACTCGTCGTGGCCCTCGACGACGTGCACTGGGCCGACCCGGCGTCCCTCGAGCTGGTGGACGCACTGGTCCGCAGACCGACACCCGCGCGTCCTGCTGATGCTGGCGATGCGGCCCGGGGCCGTCGCGGACGCCGTCCTCGCCGCCTCGCGGTCCGCCTCCCGGGTGCTCGACCTGGTGGAGCTGGCGCCGCTGACCCGCGAGGCCGCGGCGGATCTGATGGGCGAGCTGTCGGAGGCCGACGGCGATCGGCTCTTCGACGCCTCCGGCGGCAACCCGCTCCTGCTCACCGAGCTCCTCCGTGCCGGTCCGGGTGCCGCGACCCCTCCGGGGCTGCTGGCCGCCGTCGGGTCGGAGGTCGCTCGCCTGATGCCGTCCGCACGCAGCCTCCTGGAAGCCGGCGCCATCCTCGGCGACCCGTTCGGCGTGGACCTCGCCGCCGGCACGGGAGGCCTGGACGCCGACGACTGGCCGGCCGCCCTCGACGAGCTGGTGGCCCGCGGACTCCTCGTACCCGCCAGTGCGCCGCGCGAGTTCCGGTTCCGCCATCCCGTCGTCCGCACCGTCGTGTACGACGCGAGCTCGGTCGCCGCTCGGCTGCGGGGGCATGCTCGAGCCGCCGCCGCCCTGGCTCGCTCCCACGCGCCGGTCGTGGACCAGGCGCGCCACCTCGCCCACGCCGCCACCCCGGGCGACCTCGCGTCGGCCATCACCCTGCGCGAGGCGGCTCGCAAGGTGCGGGCGCGGGCGCCCTCGATCGCCGCCGACTGGATGCTGGTCGCCAAGACGGCCGACCCTCCTCGCGACGTCGCCCAGTTCACCGACCTCGCCCAGGTCCTCGTCCAGTGCGGCCGACTGGACGAAGCCCTGTCGATCGCCGAGGAGGGCCTGTCCTTCGGTGCTGGAGAAGAGGACGACCGGGTCCGGCTCACGCTGGTGGCCGCGTCCGTCGAGCGCCAGCTGGGATCTCACGAGTCCTCGCGACGGCGGCTGGTCCGCGCGCTGGAGGGCACCTCGACCGGCCCGGTACGCGCCGAGCTCTTCGCAGCCCTGGCCCTGTCCGCCTACGAGAGCGGCGACTACCCGGCGACGGCCGAGTGGGCGGCGCGCCTGCACGCAGCCGGCTCCCCGGATCGCGTCCTGGCTGCGGTCGGCGCGGTGCTGCTCGCCATGGGTCTGAGGTTCCAGGGTGACGTCGACGCGTCGGTCGAGCACGCCGCGCAGGCGGTGCGCGAGATCGGCGACGCGACCGATCAGGAGGTCGCGCTCCACGCGGAGCTCGTCACCGCGATCCCCTGGGCCTTGATGGCCCTCGAACAGCTCGCCGTCGCGGCCGAGGTCAGTCGACGGGCCGCGTCCTGCGCCCGCGGTGCCGGGAACCTCAGCGCGGCTGTCCCGCTGGGGCTTCCGGAGGTGCTCTCACTGGGGATGCTGGGCCGTCTCGAGGCCGCGGACCGGGCGGCCGAGCGGGCCGAGATGACCGCACGGCTCACCCTCAACGACCAGGCGATCCAGTGGTCGCTGTGGGCGCGCGCGTGGGTCCTGCTCGAGCGGGGTCTGCTGCCCGAGGCGATGGCGGCGGCCACCGAGAGCGTGTCGATCGCGGAGCGCCTGGACGACTCGGCCCTCGCCACGGTGGGTCGGGCCGTGCTGGGGTCGGCGTTGCTCGCCGACGGGCGGCCGGCCGAGGCGGCGCCTCTCCTCGCGGCGTACGACGTGGAGCCGACGTGGATCTGCCGCTGGTCCCCCCGCCTGGTGGAGGCGACTGCTGGCGATCGGTGACGTCGAGGGCGCGGACCGCGCGGCTCGACGAGCGACCGTCCTGGCGGAGGAGTCGGGACTGCTGGGGGCCGCGGCCGCAGCCCATCGGGCTGTGGGCATGGTCGCCCTGGCCACCGGGGACACCGAGCGCGCGCTCATCGAGGCACGGGCCTCCGTCGCGGCGGCCCTGTCGATCGGCGCCGACCACGACCTGGCGCAGGCCCACCTCCTCGCCGGTCGTGCGGAGGGCGACCGCTCGTCCGCTGCCGGGCACTTCTCGGAGGCCTACCGCCTCGCCCAGCTGTGCGGAGCCCGGCGCACCTCCGAGGAGGCCACCCGCGAGCTGCGGCGGCTGGGCCGCCGTGTCGGGCGCGGCGGGGTCCGCACTCCGGGCGGCACCGGCGTCGACTCGCTGAGCGCGCCGCGAGCGCGAGATCGCCGACCTGGTCGCCGAGGGCCGCACCAACCGGGACATCGCGCTCCGGCTGTTCCTCAGCGAGAAGACCGTGGAGTCCCATCTCTCGAAGGCCTTCGCCAAGCTCGACGTCAGCTCGCGGGCGGCTCTGGCAGCCCGCGTCGCCCAGGGTCGCTGATCCATCCCCGGCCCACGGGACTGATCGGGACACCGCTCCCGAGACTCCGGGACACCGCGCGGAGCAGGGTCGGTGCAGCCGGCCACCGGGGCGGGCGACGAGGAGGTTTCAGATGGTGGGCATGGCAAGCGGGACAGATCGGCCGGCCTGGCAGGACCGGGTCGGCGCGCTGAGCGGGGCGGCGTACGTCGTGCTGATCCTGGTCGGCAACCAGCTGGCCGAGGGCAGCGGGAGCTCGACGCACCAGTCGGGTGCGCAGGTGCTCGCCCACCTCGGGGAGCAAGCGGACTCGGCGACGGCACAGATCGGCATGACGATGGAGATCCTGGGCTTCGTGGGATTCGCGTTCTTCCTCCCCTGGCTCTACACGACGTCGAGGAACGCGGGGGCCACCTGGCCGGCGGCGCTCGCTCTCGTCGGGGGCACCACCACCTTGGCGGTCAAGATCGGTTCCGGCGCCACGGCCATCACCTTGATGACCGATCGCACGCTGATCGACCCGCAGACGGCGATGGTGCTCAACGACCTGAACGGTGCCGCGTTCGTGGTCACCTTCATCACCTTCGGGATCTTCCTCGTGGGGGCCGGGCTCGCGCTGCTGGAGTCGCGGCTGACGGGCCGTTTCGCGGCCTGGTCCGCGGTCGTGCTCGGGGCCGCGGGGGTCCTGCTCACCCTGGTCACCCAGGCGGACCCGATCAGCAGCAACCCAGCTGCCGTTCCTGCTCGGACTGGTCTGGATCTTCGTGGTCAGCATCCGGCTCTCGCTCCGCGCCCCGCGCGTGGACGTGCCAGCGGCCCGGGCCGGTGCGCCCGTCTCCGCCTAGGGCGGTCGGCCGGTCCGAGGAACCTCTGCGTCGGCGTGCCTCACGGGTGCATAGTGCGCTCATGAGGTCACGTCGGCCGGGGGGTCGGTCGGTCGCCCTGGCCGGCGTGCGGACGCCTGCGACACCGGACGGGCCGCGGTGGCTACCTCCGCCGTGGGCGCTGTGGCTGCTCGCGGCGTGCGGTCCAGCGCTGCTGGTCGCGGCGGCGATCGGGGCCGTCATCACGGGAACCGCTGCGTCGCCGAGCTGGGCGGTGTTCGCGCAGAACATCTACCCGAACATCGTCTTCGGCTGCCTTCTGCCGCTGCTCGGTGCGCTCATCCTGACGCGCCTGCCCCGACACCCGATCGGCTGGCTCTTCCTCCTGTGTGGGCTCGCGAGCGCGCTGACCCTGCCGGTCTACGGCTACGCCCGCCTGGCTCTCTACGACCACCCCGGCCAGCTGCCGTTCGGCGTCGCGGCAGCCTGGCTGTCGGCCTGGTTGTGGACGCTGGGATTCATGCCCCTGGTCACGATCGGGGTGCTGTTGTTCCCTGACGGACGGCTGCCGTCGCCTCGCTGGCGCGCCCTCATCGTGCTGGACCTGGTCGCCGTCGCGCTCGCCGCCTCCGCGACCGCGTTCGCGCCGGGTCCCCTCGAGAACCACCATGTCGCAGACAACCCACTGGGTCTTCCGCTCCCTCCCCGTCTCTTCGACCTGATGGGCGGCCTGGGCTTCGGACTCTTCCTCGTGGGCCTCGTGGGCGCCTGCGCCGCCAGCGTCGTTCGCTGGCGGCGCTCGAGGGAGGTGGAGCGGGCGCAGCTGACCTGGTTCGCGCTCGCCGTCGCGCTGCTCGTGGTCGGCGTCCTGCTGCCGGTCCCGACCGTCGGCAACGTGGTGACGCTCGTGGCGATCCCGCTGCTCCCGGTCGCGGTGGCCGTGGCGATCCTGCGCCACCACCTGTTCGGCATCGACGTCGTGGTGCAGCGCTCCCTCGTGTACGCCGCCCTCACGGCCGTGCTCCTGATCGCCTACGCCGCCACGGTCACGGCCCTCGGTGCCGTCCTCGGCGACCACGCCGACGCGGCGGTGGCGCTGGTCGCGACCGGGCTCGTGGCGGTCGCGTTCGCACCGCTGCGCGACCGACTGCAGCGCGCCGCCGACCGACTCCTGTACGGAGACCGGGGCGACCCGTACGCCGTGCTGACCGGGGTGGGGCGCCGGCTCGGCGACGCCCAGGTATCGGGGCAGGACACGCTCGCCGAGGCAGCGAAGACCGTCGCCGCCTCGTTGCGGCTCCCCTACGCCCGCGTCGAGGTCGGCGACATCCATGACGCCATCGCCGCCGACTGGGGGACGCCGACCGGGGGCTGCACACGGTGCCGCTGCTCTACCGCGGCACCGAGGTGGGCACCCTGACCGTGGCCACGCGCACGCCGAGGGACCCCTTCCGCGCCGCAGACCTACGCCTCATCGACGACCTCGCCGACCAGATCGGCGTGGCCGCGCACGCGATGCTGCTGAGCCGCGCCCTGCAGGCCTCACGTGAGCGACTCGTCGCGACCCGGGAGGAGGAGCGCAGGCGGATGCGGCGAGACCTGCACGACGGGCTGGGGCCTGCGCTCGCCGGCGTCGCGCTCGGCCTGGACGCGGTCTCGCCGGACCACGGGCCAGGACCCCGAGGCCGCGGCCGCGCTCGCCGAGCAGCTCAAGCGCGAGGTCCATGCGTCCCTGGCCGACGTACGGCGACTGGTGGAGGACCTGCGTCCACCCGCCCTCGACCAGCTCGGCCTGGTCGGCGCGGTCCTCCAGCACGGCCAGCGGCTCACCGAACGCGACCCCGGGCTCGAGGTCGCGGTCGTGGCGAACCAGGTGCCGCCGCTCCCGGCCGCCGTCGAGGTCGCGGCGTACCGGATCGCCAGCGAGGCCCTGAACAACGTGTCGCGTCACGCCGGCGCGCGCAACTGCCGGGTCGGCATCGCGCTGGACGCCGGCGGCAGCCTGGTCGTCGAGATCGAGGACGACGGGGTGGGTCTCCCGCCCAGGCCTCCGCCGGCGTCGGCCTGACCGCGATGCGTGAACGCGCCGTCGAGCTCGGCGGGACCTGCGAGGCGGTCCGCGGCGCGCTCGGAGGCACCCGGGTCGAGGCCAGGATCCCGGTGGGCTGCGAGATGATGCGACTGATCATCGCCGACGACCATCCGGTCTTCCGGCAAGGTCTGCGCGCCCTGCTCGGCGCCGTGCCCGAGGTCGAGGTCGTCGCCGAGGCGGTCGACGGCGGCGAGGCCGTTCGCCTCGCCGTCGAGCTGCGGCCGGACGTGGTGGTGATGGACCTCAACATGCCGGGCGTCAACGGGGTCGAAGCCACCCGGAGGATCACCAGCGAGGCACCAGAGGTCGGCGTGCTGGTCCTCACCATGTTCGAGGACGACGACTCGGTCTTCGCGGCGATGCGCGCCGGCGCCCGGGGCTACCTCGTCAAGGGCGCGGACAGCCCCGACGTGCTCCGGGCGATCACCGCCGTCGCTCGGGGCGAGGCGATCTTCGGACCGTCCGTGGCCGGCCGGGTGCTGGGCTACCTGACCCGCCCCTTGTCGGTCCACGACCAGCAGGTCTTCCCCGAGCTGACCCAGCGCGAACGCGAGATCCTCGTCGCTCATCGCCGCGGGCCAGACCAACAACCGGATCGCGTCGTCGCTGTCGTTGAGCTCCAAGACGATCCGCAACAACGTCTCCAGCATCTTCACCAAGCTCCAGGTGGCCGACCGGGCCGAGGCGATCGTGCGGGCGCGTCGGGCGGGGTTGGGTGTCGAGGAAGGCGAGGCGCGCTAGTGACGGCGTGACCGGCTCGTCGCGAGCCGTTGCGCGTCGACCGAGTGACACCAGGTTGACGGAGCTGAGCCGGTCGCCGGGCCGATGGTCGTGGCCCCTCCGGCGTGACAGACTCGGCCCACCGATTCCCGGGAAGGGCCACCATGGGACTGTTCGACCGCCTGCGTCCGCAGGACCACCAGGTCCCTGAGGCAACCGATGCGCCAGGAGTCGTCGGCGACGGCGACGCGGACCACGCCGAGGTCCGCGCGCACCGCGAGCGGCCCGCCTACGTGCGACCGGTGAACGTGCTCCTGGCGGTCGGGATCGACGGCCAGGGGCCGCTGAGCTCGGCGGTCGAGCTGGCCGACGCGGCCCGGGCCAACGCCTCGGCCACCGAGGACGCGATCGCGTGGGTGACCCGCACCACCGTCATCCGCGGAGCGGCCGGTGGCTTCGTCACGGGAGTCGGCGGCTTCGCGTCCCTGCCCGTGGCGGTGCCGGTCAACGTCGTCGAGTTCTACGTCCAGGCGGCCCGGATGGTGAGCGCCATCGCGACCCTGCGCGGTCACGACGTCACCACCCCCGGGGTGCGCAAGGCCGTGCTCCAGACCCTCGTCCGCACCCAGAGCGACTCCGGACTGGTCAAGGCCGTCTCGGGCACGCGCGGCGGCGCGCTGACCCGAAAGCTGATGCGCTTCCTGCCGGCGGGTGCCCTGCTGGTGGCCAACAAGGGGATCGGTTTCCGGCTGCTGCGCCTCGTGGCCGAGCGCCTGTTCGGGCGGTTCGGACGCGGCGTCCCGGTCATCGGAGGCATCGCCGTGGCGTTCACCGACGCCTGGATGATGGGGCGCATCGCCGAGCAGGCGAAGGCCGACTTCCCGGCCGACGACTCCCCGGTCGACGACTCCCCGGCCGACGACTCCCCGGCCGACGACTCCCCGGCCGACGAGTCTCGTGACGTCCGGCACCGTGGCGGCCGGGCGACGCCGCGCGAGGCTGGTGCCTGCCCTGGGTCTGGCGGCCTTGCTGCTGACGGCCTGCGGTGGTGGAGACGGCTCGATCGCCCTGCCCTCCCCCACCGGGTCAGCCCACCGGGAGCGTGTCCGTCCCGAGCCCGACCCGTTCGGTGACGCGTGGTGACAGCGAGGAGCCCACACCCTCGACGACGGTCACCGTCACGGACTCGCCGGCGGCGACCGAGCCCGCGAGCGAACCCGCCAGTGAGTCGACCACACCGTCTCCCACGGAGAGCCCGGAGGAGTCGTCGGGAGGAGACGACTCGTCGCAGGGCAGCGTGCCCACCTGGCTGTGGATCCTGCTCGTGCCGGCGGTCTCGCGGCAGTCGTGGCGATCATCCTCAGTCGCTCTCGCCGTCGCCGCACGTGGCAGGCCGGCCTCGCCGCCGCAGAGCTCGAAGCGGCGTGGTTCGCCAAGGAGCTGCTTCCGCAGCTCCAGCGAGCGGCCACCCCCGACGAGGTCGCGGGAGGATGGCGAGTGTCAGCGACGCGCGTGACCGCGACCGAGGATGCGCTGACGGGTCTGGAGGCATCGGCACCCGACGACGCCCGGCGGGCCCGGGCGCGCCACCTGCGAGACGCCGTACGAGACGCACGTAACGCCGTCGAAGACGTGATCCACGTCCGGGACACGACGACGCAGCTGCGGGAGCTGTCCGCGACGGCCGCCCGGCTGGACGCTGCGTTGTCCCCGCAGACCACCACCTAGTCCGGGCCCCGACCGGATCGGACAGCCGGTGGCGTCGGGATCGGGGCCGGTCCACGGGTGCTACGCGACGGACGCGTCGATCCCGACGACGAGCTACCAAGGAGGAACGCTAGACATTTCCTAGGTTATCTGTGGTTGGATCGCGGGCATGACGCCTCGACGCCTGGCCCTGGCCATCAGTGCCGCGCTGCTAGCCGCAACCGCAGCCGGCTGTGGAGGCGACAACAGCCGGGGTCCGACGGGGACCCCACCACACTGACCGTGCTGGCAGCTTCGTCGCTGACCAAGGCGTTCGAGGAGATCGGCGCGGAGTTCGAGAACAGCACGACGGCGTGAAGGTGACGTTCAGCTTCGGCGGCTCCTCGGACCTGGTCGCCCAGATCCAGCAGGGCGCACCGGCCGACGTGTTCGCCTCGGCCGACACCGCCAACATGGACAAGCTGACCGCGCGACACCTCCAGGCTGCCGCCCGCAGAACTTCGCCACGAACACCCTGGAGATCGCCATGCCTCCGGACAATCCGGCGGGCGTCGACGTCGCTTCGGCGACCTCGCCAAGGACGGGATCAACGTTGTCGTCTGCGCACCGGAGGTGCCGTGCGGCGCGGCCACCCGAAGGTCGAGGAGGCCACCGGGGTGACGATCCAGCCGGTCAGCGAGGAGCAGTCGGTCACCGACGTGCTCGCCAAGGTCACCTCGGGCGAGGCGGACGCCGGGCTGGTCTACGTCACCGACGTGCGGCGCCGGCGACAAGGTCGAGGGCATCGCGTTCCCGGAGTCGTCCGAGGCCGTGAACACCTACCCGATCGTCACACTCACGGACTCCGAGAACGCCGACATCGCCCAGGACTTCGTCGACCTCGTCCTCAGCGACGCCGGCCAGTCGGTCCTGCAGGACGCCGGATTCGCCAAGCCGGTTGACGCCATGGCCGCGTGATGGCACGTGACGCGCCACGACCGGTCGATGTCCCGCAGTGGCTCTACCTTCCGGCTCTGCTGGGCGCGGCTTTCGTTCTGCTCCCGCTGGTGGCGATCGTCGCCGGGTCGACTGGCCGAACTTCGTCGTCGCTGATCACCTCCGAGGACGCCCGGGCGGCGTTCTGGCTGAGCCTGCGACCTCGGTGCCAGCACGCTGCCTGCCTCGTGCTCGGCGTACCCATGGCGATGGTGCTGGCACGGTCCACTTCCGGCTGCTGGGTGTGCTTCGGTCGCTGGTGCTCCTGCCTCTGGTCCTGCCTCCGGTGGTCGGCGGGTTGGCGCTGCTCTACACCTTCGGCCGGCGCGGGCTGCTCGGCGGATCACTCGAGCCTCGGCATCCAGATCGCCTTCTCCACCATCGCGGTGGTGATGGCCCAGACCTTCGTGGCGCTCCCCTTCCTGGTGGTCGAGCCTGGAGGGCACGCTTCGCACGGCCGGTCACCGCTACGAGGTGGTCGGCCGCATCGCTCGGCGCGAGTCCGACGACGGTGCTCCGCCGCATCACCCTCCCGCTCGTGCTCCCGGGCCTGATCTCGGGTGCGGTGCTGGCTTTCGCGCGGGCCCTGGGCGAGTTCGGCGCCACGATCACCTTCGCCGGGAGCCTGCAGGGTCGCACCCGGACGCTGCCGCTGGAGATCTACCTGCAGCGCGAGACCGATCCCGACGCGGCCGTCGCGCTGGCGCTGGTCCTCGTCATCGTCGCCGTGATGGTGATCGGTCTCGGCCCGGAGGTCGAGGAGCATCTCTGTGACCCTCGAGACCTCCGCGCACGTGCCCGAACGGCACGTCGAGGTCGATCTCCGACTCGCCGAGGGCGAGCGTGGCTCTCCTCGGGCCCAACGGCTCGGGAAAGTCGACGGTGCTCGCCGTGGTCGCCGGGCTCCTTCGACCACAGACCGGGCGGGTCGTACTGGGCGGCCGAGTGCTCACCGATGTCGGGCCCGGCCGCACGGCGTCGATGGTGCCGCCGCACGCCCGGCGTACCGCCTTGCTCGGGCAGGACGCGCTGCTCTTCCCCCACCTCGACGCCCTGGAGAACGTGGCATTCGGACCCCGCAGCCACGGGACCCGCGCGCCGCGAGGCTCGAGCCGACGCCCAGCGATGGCTCGACGATGTCGGCGTCGGCGAGCTCGTCGGCACGCCGTCCGGCGCAGCTCTCCGGCGGGCAGGCGCAGCGGGTCGCCGTCGCCCGAGCCCTCGCCGCGCGGCCGACCCTGCTCCTCTTGGACGAGCCCATGGCGGCGCTCGACGTGGCCGTACAACCCGCGCTGCGGCAGCTGCTACGACGGGTGCTGGCCGAACGTACCGCCATCATCGTCACCCACGACCCTCTCGATGCCCTCCTGCTCGCCGACCGTGTGGCCGTTCTGGAGGAAGGCCGCGTCGTCGAACGGGGACCGAGCTCCGTCGTGCTGTCGCGTCCACGGAGCCAGTTCGCCGCACGGCTCGCCGGCCTCAACCTGCTGCCAGGAACCTGGGGCGACGGTGGGGCCCTGAACTGCCACGGACGAGAGGTCCACGGACACCACGAAGGGACACCTCTCACGGAAGGTTCAGCAGCCGTCGCGGTCTTCCGACCCCAAGCCGTGGCGGTCTATCGCGAGCCTCCTCACGGCAGCCCTCGCAACGCCTTCATCGTCACCGTCGATGAGGTCGAACCCCGAGCGGACCTCATCAGGCTGCACGCCGACGGCATGGCCGCCGACATCACGATTCATGCCGCCGCCGAGCTGGAGCTGGTGGCCGGGATGACGGTGACCTTCGTCGTCAAGGCCACCGAAGTCGCCGTCTATGCCATCTGAACGCGAGGTCCCGCACCTCTCCCCGGGCTCGCAGCGAGGCAGGCGAGGGTCAGGGTCGGCCGGGCAGGCCGACGCCCGACTCGGGCGCGAGCCCGGTCCGCCCCGTGTCCACGAACTCCCGGTAGGGGACGTCGAGGCTGATCTCCGGGGTCACGGTGACCGTGGCGTCGGGCATCACCGTGACGACGGCGTACGTCGCGTCCCCGCTGTCGGGCTGCACGCTGAGGATGGCGAACCGGGCCGGGCTCGTGACGTCGCCGGGGTCGGGCACGGTCGTCACGTGTCCCCCCGTGCTGCCGCCCGTGAACTCCGTCGCCTGCTCGCCCGCCAACGTCTCGACGACCTGGGGGCCGACGAACTGGTAGGACCGGCCGTCGAGCACCGCCACGTCCTGGCAGCCGGCCTGGGCGATCCGCTTCCCCAGCAGGTGGTCGTGCAGGATCACCAGGTCGGGGCGCTCGGCGCACGCCTCCTCGATGGTGTCGGCGACGAACTGGTCGGTGTCCACGTCCGGGTCGCGCAGCACGGCGCTGGTGCCGAAGTCGCCGATCGTGGAGATCCGCGGGTCGGCTGCGGCGAGCAGCCGAAGCCCGTCGACGTCGACGGTCGTGCCATCGGCGACGTGCCAGCCGCGCGCCGCGGCCGCGTCGACGACCACGTCGGTGTCGTGCAGGCCCGGCGCGAAGTAGACCGGACGGTGCTGGGAGTAGTAGTCGACGGTGTCGATGATGTAGGTCTCGACCGCTAGACCGGCGAAGGTCAGGTCCCCCGTGAGGGCCAGGAAGCTCGCGTCCACGAGGTCGGCCGCGACGCCCACCTGTCGCGCCATCCCGTTCACGTCCTCGAAGTCCTCGGCGAGCACCAGGACGACCTCGTCGCCGGACCGTCGCAGTGACGGCCGCTCCACGATGGCCCGCTCCAGGTTGTCGGCCACCGTGTCGTAGAACGTCGACCGCGGGCGCAGGATCGACAGGAACGGCAGCACCTCCGCCGCCAACCCGTTGACCTCGGTCCCCTCCAGCGACGTGCCGGCGAAGATCGGGCTGCTGACGACGTCGCGGTGGTCGGCGTGCCGGTAGATCCGCACGGCCACGACGTCCACGGCCACCAGTGCGGCGATCCCCACCACGGCGAGCACGCTGCGCAGCCGGCGGTTGTGTCGCCGTACCAGGTCGGCCGCCTCGGGCGGGTAGCGCCGGAGCCGGCGCTGGCGGTAGGCCAACCCCCACCACGCACCGAGCACCACGACCGTCCCGAACAGGAAGCCGGCGCTGCCCCACACCACGACGTGCCGGCGCGCGGCGTCCCTGATGCGGACGATCTGCGGGGTGGGGTCCTGCCACAGGGCGGTGAGGTAGGCGCGGGTGCGCTTGTCGCTGGGGATCAGCCGGTTCCAGTCCGCGTCGACGTCCAGCCCCACGTCCTTGTCGATCGCGTCGAGGTGCCCGTGGTCCGGAAGTACGAGCGCACCGCCGAGCAGCCGACTGGTGTCCTGGCCCAGCACGGGCTTCACCGACACCGACTGCCCCGCCACCTCGAGGTGCGCGGGCGGCGCGAAGGCCACGGCCACCAGGGCGCACGCGAAGGGGAAGGTCACGAACAGCGCGACCGTCGCGACGCGCAGCAGCAGGGCCGCACGAGGCATCGGGGGGGCGCGCATGTGTCTCGAGGTTACGCGGCGGACCCGCGCCGCGAGGCCGTTCGGGAGCAGCGCGGTGTCACACCCCGCTTCACACGGGCGAGCGGTGTCCTAGGTCAACGAGCCCGGCGACCGTCGTCGGGCCGAGCAACGAAAGGCAACGCAATGGCCCTGTTCATGGACGCCCACACCATCGAGGGCGGAGTCGCGGTCAGCGACGTCGCGGCCGCCCACCAGGCCGACCTGGCGACCCAGGACGCGTACGGCGTCAACTACGTGCGCTACTGGGTGGACGAGGCGGCCGGCAAGATCTTCTGCCTCGTCGAGGCCCCGGACGCCGAGGCCGCCGCCACCGTGCACCGCCAGGCCCACGGCCTGGTCGCCGACGAGATCTACGCCGTCGCAGAAGGCGCCTGACCGCTGCCGGGCAGCGGCGCGACCGCGCGTCGCGTCGCTGCCGGCGGCACCCCATCACGTTCGACCACCCCGTGCGCCGCCCGGACCGGGCGGCGCCACCACGAAGGAGCAAACACCCATGGACCCGATGAGCGAGTACCTCGCGAGGGCGACGATCAACCAACGGCTCGCCTCGGCGCGGGAGCTGCAGCGAGGGCTGCCGTTGGAAGAGGAGAGACGCGCCGAGCGCCGGCGACGGCGACGGCAGCTGTTCGCACGATGGTGGCGGAGCTGGGTCGAGAACGGGCAGCAGGTCGGGGCCCGGAGGCTGGCGGCGGCGGCACCGTCGCCCGCCCGTCCGCCGTCGGTCGAGCTGGCGCAGCTGCTCGAGGAGGCGGCCCACCACATCGCCGAGCGCGGCACCGGGTCCGAACGCCGGCTGCTCGAAGCCATGTCCGAGGTCGCGGCTCCGTCCGCGCCGGGTGCCGCCGCCGCGCTGGTGGACCGGGACGGCGCCGAGGCCGCCCGGCTGCGCGCGTTCGGCCAGGTGCACGGCCACCTGATGGAGGCGCTCGGTCCGCGGGAGCACGCGCGGCTGCTCGACCTCCTCCAGGACGCGGGCGGCGTCGAGCGGACCCGCCGCGTGGCCTGATGACCGGGCCCGTACCTCCCGCCCCGACGAATCCAGGAGCCCGGCGGCGGCGTCGCTGTGCCAGGCTGCTCGCCGTGAGCACGACCGCGTCCGAGGCGGCACGCGTCCCGCCGTCGGCGCTGGTCGTCCAGCTGCTCGGCCGGCCCCGCGTCGACGTCGACGGCGCGCCCGGATACCGCTACCGCAGTCGCAAGAGCTGGGCGCTGCTGGCCTTCCTGCTGCTCGGCGAGCGGCCACCCACCCGCAGCGGGCTGGCCTCGCTCCTGTTCTCCGAGGCGGACGACCCGCTCGGGGCGCTGCGGTGGAGCCTGGCCGAGATCCGCCGCGCGCTCGGGCCGACGGCCGTCCTGGACGGCGACCCGGTCAGGATCTCGCTGCCCGCCGGCACCACGGTGGACGCGGACGTGCTGGTCCGCGGCCACTGGAGCGCCGCCGTCGAGCTCCCGGGCCTGGGGCACGACCTGCTGGACGGTCTCGCGATCCAGCACGCCGAGGGCTTCGAGTCCTGGTTGTTGTCCGAGCGCCGCAGGCTCGCGGCCGCGACGGAGTCGATCCTGCACGAGGCCGCCCTGGGGCTGCTCGCCCGCGGCGACCTCGACCGGGCCCGCGACCTGGCCGTCCGGGCCGCCGTGATGAGCCCGCTGGACGAGAACCACCAGGCCCTGCTGATCAGGCTCTACCGGCTCGCCGGCGAGGACGAGGCGGCCGCAGCGTCAGTACGACGCCTGGGCCACGGTCGCGCTGCGCGAGCTCGGAGCCCCACCCGGAGCGCCCGTCCTGCTCGCCATGCGCGAGGGACCGCGAGCGGTGCGCGAGGACGGGGTCCAGGGGGCGGCCTCGATCCGGGCCGTGACGGAAGCGGGCGCCGCGGCCGTGTCCGCCGGCGCCCTGCTGGCGGGGGTCTCCACCTTCGAGAACGCCGTCCGGCTGGCCGACCGCAGCCGTGCCGACAGCGACCGGATCCAGACCCGGCTGGTGCTCGCGGAGGCCCTCATCCACACGCTGGGGGGCCTGGACGAAGCGGGGCTCGCCACCCTGACCGAGGCCGAGCGGATCGCCGTCGCCAACGGCGACCGCGAGGCCACCACCCGGGTCCGGGCCGAGGTGGGGTACGTCGACTTCCTGCGGGCTCGCTACGACCGCGCCGAGCGTTCGCTGACCCAGGTGCTGGCGGCGGAGGAGACGACTCCGTCGGTCCGGGCCAAGGCGATGACGTACCTCGGCTCGGTGGCGAGCGACCGCGCGGACTACCCCCGTGCCCTCGCCCTGCTCCAGGGCGCCACCGAGGCCTCCCGGGACGTGGGCGAGCCGCGGCGGGAGGCCTTCGGTCTGTCCATGCTCGGCCGGGTCAGCCTGCTGCAGGGGCGGTTGGCCGAGGCGACCGAGCTGCTGAGCACCGCAGGCGACATCGCCGAGCGCGACCACTGGCTCTCCTTCCTCCCGTGGCCCCAGGCGCTGCTCGGGCAGGCGTGGCTGTCACTCGGCGACCTCGACGCGGCAGCCCGGACCCTCGAGCAGTCCTTCGCCCGGGCCTGCCAGATCGGCGACCCCTGCTGGGAGGGGATCTCGGCCCGCGGGCTGGCCCTGCTGGCCGATGCCCAGGGCGACGCGGACCGCGCTTTCGCCGTGCTGCTCGACGCCCGGGCCCGGGCGAACCGACTGGCGGACCCCTACGTCTGGCTCGACGTCCACATCCTCGACGCGCTCTGCGTGATCGGACGTCGGCACGGACACCCGCTCACGGCCACCTGGGCGGACGTCATGCTCGACCGCTCCTCACGCACCGGGATGCGGGAGCTGACCGTGAGGGCGATGCTCCACGAGGCGGCCTCGGGGGTGCGCGGCGACGCCGAGGCCGCGGCCATCCTGGCCGGCGACATCGACAACCCGGAGCTCACACCACTGGTCTCCGCGGGCGCGGCGCCCTGACCGCGCGCCGCGCCTCCGGTCACACCCCCGCTCACACTCCCCCTCACACGCCCCCGCGATGTGCTGGTGCCAGAGGCTGGGACGAGGAGCGTCCGGCCGCCGCACCGAAGGACAACCGATGACCATCTCCACCGACAGCTCGACGTCCGAGCAGGCGCACCGCCGCGCCCGCCGTCCCGGAACCGCGCGACTCGAGGCCATCGGCGTGGGCATCGCCCTCGCCGTCGCGCTCGGCGTCCTGGCCCAGCTCGGCCACTCCGGGTACGGGTCCGTGCACGACGGCGACTCGCCGTACGCACGACCGACGCCCGCCCTGCACGGCCAGACCCTGGCGTCGTACGTCGCCGCCCACGAGGCGCGTCGGCTGACCCAGCGGGGTTGAGCGGTCACCGACGGGACCGTGGCGGGTCTGAGGTCGTGGCTCCTTACCCATGGCCTGCTGCGCGTCACCCCACGGGCGCTCCGCTGCGTTGCCGTCACTCGTAGATGGGCCAACAGCGACGTCGCTCCGGCGCCTTGCGGAGCATCCCGTGGGGCGCCGCTCGCGACGGCCAGCGACAAGGAGCCACGCCCTAGGCCCTCCCGGAGCCCCGGTCGGCGGGTGGTCAGGCTGTTGACAGGCCGGCACCGGCACCCTCTCGTGGTGACCACGACACCACACCCCCGCACCCGTGCCCGAGTGATGCTCAACAAGGTCCCCGAGGTCACCGTCTACTTCTGGGTCATCAAGATCCTCTGCACGACGGTCGGGGAGAGCTTCGCGGACTACATCAACGAGACGCTCGGGTTCGGGTTGACCAAGACGACGCTGCTCTTCTCGGCCGGCCTGGTCATCGCGCTGGTCGGGCAGTTCCGGCTCCGGCGCTACGTCCCGGCGGCGTACTGGCTGGCGGTCGTCCTGATCAGCGTCGTGGGCACCCTGCTGACCGACAACCTCACCGACGCCCGCGGCGTGCCGCTCTGGATCAGCTCGACCGTCTTCGCGGTGCTGCTCGCCGTCGTCTTCAGCATCTGGTACGCCCGTGAGCACACCCTGTCGATCCACACCATCGTGACCACTCCCCGCGAGGCGTTCTACTGGCTCACGGTGCTCGTCACCTTCGCCCTCGGGACGGCGCTCGGCGACTGGACGCTGGAGGTCACCGGCTGGTCGGCCAGCGCGGCGATCCTGCTGCCGTTGGGCCTCATCCTCGCCGTCCTGGTCGCCTGGAAGCTCGGCATGGGACCCGTGCTGTCGTTCTGGCTGGCCTACATCCTGACCCGCCCGCTGGGTGCGAACATCGGCGACTTCCTCGCCTCGCCCCGCGACGAGGGGGGCCTCGGGCTCGGCACGCTGGGCACCAGCGTGCTGTTCCTCGGCACCATCCTGGCCGTCGTCATCTACCTGACGGTGACCGACAAGGACCGCACCCAGTCGACCGAGACCGACGTCCTGGACGAACCTGCCCCCTCGACATCGAGGCGGCCCTGATGAGCGACCGGGCGCGACGCATCCTGGTGGTCACCGACCAGACGCCACCGTCGGCGGCTCTCCTCGCCGAGATCGCCCGTCGCGGGGACGCCGCGGACATCCGGTTCCGGCTCGTGGTGCTCAACCCGGCCCGCGCCGAGCTGCACCTGCTGCACCCCGAGCGACACGACAAGGCCGAGGAGGCCGAGCGGGCCCTGCGGGCCATGCTGCCCGACCTCGAGGCAAGCGGCCGGGAGTCGGGTGATCGGGTCGGTGTCGGTCCGCCACGACCCCATGGACGCCATCGAGGAGACCCTGTTCTCCGAGCCGGTCGACGAGATCATCCTGGACGTGCACGAAGGGCACCTGGCCGCCCGGCTGCACCAGGACCTGCCGCACCGGCTGGCGCATCTCGACATCCCGGTGAGCCGCGCCAGCGGCTCGGGAGTCCTCCCGGTCTGACCGCCCGGTCTGAGCCCAGGCGGACCTCGGGCCATCGACCTCGGGCGGCCGACGCACTCCCACCGCGCGTCGGCCGCCCGAGACCAGGCAGCTCCTGACGATCAGGTAGCCAGCAGGGTGTCGCTCCTAGCGTCGAGGCATGACGGCCCTGCTGGTACCACTCATGGCCACCCTCGGGCCGGCCGCTGTGCTGCTCCTGGCGGCGGTGGTCTTCGCCGAGACCGGCCTGCTCGTGGGCTTCTTCCTGCCGGG
Organism: uncultured Actinomycetota bacterium; assembly: GCA_963774575.1. Taxonomy (GTDB): domain Bacteria; phylum Actinomycetota; class Actinomycetes; order Propionibacteriales; family Nocardioidaceae; genus Nocardioides. The sequence goes on from CAVZFO010000020.1 coordinate 70,959, forward strand.
CGACTCGCTGCTCTTCGCGGCCGGCCTGTTCGTCGCGACGGGCGTGGTGCCGGTGCCGCTGGCCGTGGTGGTCCTGGTGACGTTCGCGGCAGCGGTGCTCGGCGACCAGCTCGCCTACACGATCGGCCGTCGCGGTGGGCGGTCCCTCCTCGGCTCCGACCGACCCTGGACCCGACGGATGGACCACCACCTCGCCGCCGCGGCAGGCTTCTTCGAGCGCCACGGTCCGAAGGCGGTGGTGCTCGCGCGCTTCGTGCCGCTGGCCCGGACCTTCACGCCGGTGGTCGCGGGCGCGGCGGCCATGCCGCGCCGTACCTTCACGGCGTACAACATGCTGGGTGGCCTGCTGTGGACGGCCGGCATGGTGCTGGCCGGTTACCTCCTCGGCGGGGTGCCCCTCGTCGCCGGGCACGTGGAGCTGATGACCGTCGCGCTGGCGTCGGTGTCGCTCATCCCGGCGGCGGGTGCGCTGCTCCGTCGGCGCCGCAGGTCGCGGCCTGCCCCGTCCGGCAGCGCTGTCCCGTCGGACCGACCTCATGCGGGCGTCCAGGGCTGACCTGCCCAGTCCTGCCCAGTCCGTCAGGACGCGGACGGGACCGACCGGGCCGCCGGCGGGAGCTCGTCGCGCGGACGAGGCGGTGCGGTCAGCGGCTCGGCGGGCAGCAGGGCCACCTGGTCGCGACACCACGGCGAGATCTCGCGACTGCCGTCCAGGACGGCCGAGCGGAAGCCGGCCCAGGGCTCCCACACGGCGGAAGCCACCTCGCCGGGGTCGGCGTCGACCGGCGTGCTGGTCGTGCCGACGAAGACGGGACACATCTCGTTCTCGACCGTCCCGTCGGGCATGACGGCGCGGTAGCGGAACCGCGGGAGGAGCAGGCGCAGGCCCTCGACCTCCACGCCCAGCTCCTGGCGCACCCGTCGCCGTACGGCGTCCTCGATCGGCTCGCCGGGCGCCGGGTGGCCGCAGCAGCTGTTGGTCCACTCCCCCGGGAAGGTGGGCTTGTGCAGCGCCCGTCGCGTGACGAGCACGGAGCCGGCGTCGTCGAAGAGGTAGCACGAGAAGGCGAGGTGCAGGGGCGTCGTCCGGTGGTGGACCGCGCGCTTGTCGACGGTGCCGATCGCCCGGCCCTCCTCGTCGAGGAGCACGACGGACTCGACGGGTGCCGTGGTCACGAGGCGGCTCCGATCGGGCTCGCCAGCTGGTTGACGGCCGCCGCGAACACCCGCGGGAGCCGGGCGGCCGCCGGCACGATCCGGCTGCGGACGGGGGCGCTCGCCGTCGCCCGCAACAGTGCCTGGGTGAGCAGCTCGTGCTTCCGCCCGAGCCGGCGGGCCTCGGCCTCGTACCTCTCGGGCTCGCCGTCCGCGAGTGCGGCGACGGCGGCCCGGGCCTGGGCGAGCCCCAGCGCGATCCCCTCGCCGGTGAGCGCGTCGACGTAGCCGCCCGCGTCGCCGACGAGCAGCACCCGCCCGGCCACCCGGCGACGGGCCCGCTGCCGCAGCGGCCCGGCTCCGAGCACCGGGGACCACGGCCCGGTCAGCCGCTCGCGCAGCCGCGGGAAGGCCTCGAGGGCCTCCTCGAAGCGGGTGCCGCGGTCGGTGAGCACCGCCAGGCCGACGAGGTCGTCGGCGACCGGGGTCACGTACGCCTCGGCGTCCGGCGCCCAGTGCACCTCGACGAACGGCGTCCACGGCGCCTGCGTGACGTGGCAGCGGAGCCCGAACCGGCGCCGCCCCGACACGGGCTGGTCGAGCCCCAGCAACCGGCGGACCGGCGAGTGCAGCCCGTCGGCCGCGACGAGGTAACGCGCGGCCTCGCCGTCGACGAGGAGGTGGTCACCCGCATCGGTCACCGCGCGTACCGGCGTCGGCTCGGTGGGCACGCCGGCCTCGGCGAGCCGGGTCGCGAGCGCCGCCTGCAGCACCGTACGGCGCACGCCGCGGCCGGGCCCGGAACGGAACGGCGCCTCGGCGACCGCGCCGCCCACCCGGGCGTCGAGGTAGCGGATGCCGGCCAGCGGGCGTCCCGGCGGGTCGACGCCCAGCGCGGCCAGGTCGGCCACGGCACCGGGCATCAGGCCCTCGCCACAGGCCTTGTCGATCGGCACCGGCCGCGGCTCCCGGACGACCACGTCGAGCCCGGCCCGCGCGGCGTACAGCGCGGTGGCCAGCCCCACGGGACCGCCGCCGGCCACGACCAGGTCACGCACGCGACACCCGACCGGCGGACGCGTCGGGCAGGGTGGCCAGGGCCCGGTCCTCGCAGCGGATCCGGACGGTGAGCAGGGCCGCGTTGGCCACCGTGAAGACCAGCGCGGTGATCCAGGCCGCGTGCACCAGCGGCAGCGCGAAGCCCTCGACGACCACCGCGACGTAGTTGGGGTGCTTGAGGAACCGGTAGGGCCCGGAGTGCACCGGGGCCAGTCCCGGCACCACGATCACGCGGGTGTTCCACCGGCGGCCGAGGGTGGCGATGCACCACCAGCGCAGCGCCTGCGACGCGAGCACCAGCACGAACATCGACCAGGCGAGCAGCGCGGAGACGTCGGGGCGGCGTACCCAGGCCTCGACCAGGGCGCCGACCAGCAGCCCGGTGTGCAGCACGACCATGAACGGGTAGTGCCCGAGACCGGTCTCGATCCCGCCGCGCTCCTTGCTCCAGGCGGCGTTGCGGGTGGAGACGATGAGCTCGGCGACGCGCTCGAGCCCGACGAGGGCGATCAGGACGGTGAAGGCCGCGAGGCTGGTCATCGGCCGGACGCCCCTGTCGACCCCGTCGTCCCGGTGGCCCGCAGCAGCACGAGCTCGGAGCAGAAGCCCGGGCCCATGGCCAGCAGCACGCCGTACGTGCCCGGCTCGGGGGGTCGTTCGCGCAGGGTGTCCTCGAGGATGTGCAGGACCGAGGCGGACGAGAGGTTGCCGATCCGGGCCAGCGAGTCCCAGGTGAGCTGGACGCGACGAGCGGGGCACCTCCAGGGCGCCCTCGATGGCCTCCACGACCTTGGGCCCGCCCGGGTGGCAGACCCACCACCCGATGTCGTCGCGGCGCAGGCCGTGCGCGGCGAGGAAGTCGTCCACGTCCTCGCGCAGGTAGCGGGAGACCAGCGTCGGGACCTCGGCGTCGAGCACGATCCGCAGGCCGGCCGCGGTGACGTCGAAGCCCATGGTCCGCTCGGAGTCGGGGTACAGCCGGCTGCGGGTGTCCAGCACCTCGACGGGCCCCTCGCGACCGGCCGACCCGGTGGCCACCACCGCGGCGGCCCCGTCGCCGAACAGCCCGCTGGCGACCAGGTTGGGCACCGAGACGTCGTCGCGCTGGAACGTCAGGGAGCACAGCTCGACGGCGACGAGCACCGCGGTGTCGTGCGGGGTGGCCGACCAGGTAGTCGTGCAGCCGCGCGATGCCCGCCGCCCCCGCGACGCAGCCGAGTCCGACCAGCGGGCACCCGCTTGACGTCGGGCCGCAGGCCCACGGTGGCCGCGATCCGCGCGTCGAGGGAGGGGATCGCCAGCCCGGTGACGGTGGCGGTCATCACCAGGTCGACGTCGCTGGGCGTCAGCCCGGCGGCCTTGACCGCGTCGACGAGGGCCCGCGAGCCCAGCTCCACGGCGTGCTCGAGGAACAGGTCGTTGGCGTGCCCGAAGTCGCGCAGGCCGGCGTACTCCTCCAGGGGCAGCACCAGGTGCCGTTGCTCCACTCCGGCGTTCGCGTGGAAGCGGCGCAGCAGCGCCCGGTCGAGCCGCTGCTCGGCGATCACGTCGACGAAGGCCTCGGTGATCTGGGCCTGCGGATAGCGGTGCGAGGGCAACGCCCCGCGGACCGAGACGATGGTCATGGGTGGCTCCTCGGTGGGGTCAGGGACGTCGCCAGGCCGCCGACGAGCCGAGCGGTGATGCGGCCGTCGCCGAGCCCGAGCTCGACAAGGGTGTCGAAGGTACTTCGGTCGCGGGCCGCCGCGCGGATGCCGGCGTCCACGACGGACGGCGACCGGGCGAGCCTCGACGCGGTCCAGGTGTGCTTCAGGTGGGTGCCCAGGAGTCGGCGTACGGCGGCCCGGTGCGCCGCGCCCGCAACGTACGGGCGGCCGCCGCGGACCGCCCCCGCGGCCGTCCGGCCCGCGGCGATGCCGGTGGCGACCGCGTAGTAGATGCCCTCGCCGGTCATCGGGTTGACCAGGGCGGCGGCGTCGCCGACGAGCAGCAGCGGCCCGTCCGGCTGCCGCCAGCGCCAGCCGCTCAGCGGCAGGTGGTGGGCGCGCCACCGCTCGCCGGAGGCGGACGCCCCCGGCACCAGTCGCTCGAGCTGGTCCAGCAACAGCTTCCGGGTCGGCGGCGTTCCCCGCCGCGCGCCCGGGAGCAGCTCGCCGTACCCGACGTTGACGAGGCCGTCCCCGCGGTCGAAGGCCCAGGCGTACGCCGGCTGCCGGCGCTCGCCGTAACGGATCAGCTGGCGCCCCGCCAGCTCGGGCGTGACCGGGGCGTAGCCGCGGATGGCCAGCGCCCGCGGCTCCCGTCGCCGACCGAGGAGTCGCTCGCGGACCACCGACCGGGCGCCGTCCGCTCCGACCACGACGGGCGCCCGGAGGTGCCCGTCGACGACGACCCCACCCGCGCCCGGCTCGACGGAGCGCACCTGGTGCCGGCGCAGCACGGCACCTGCGGCGACCGCACGCTCCACCAGGCGGGCGTCGAAGACCTCGCGCGGGACCACGTGCACCGGGCCGGCGCATCCGTCCCTCGACGCGCTGCCCGGCCGCGGCCCAGCTCCAGGTGCCACAGCGGGGTCCAGTCGTCCACGAGGTCGCCGGCACCCACCTCGGCCAACGCGTCCAGCACGTGCGGCGCGATGCCGTCGCCGCAGGACTTGTCGCGCGGGAAGTCGACGCGGTCGAGCAGCAGCACCCGCAGCGACGGGTCGACGGTGAGGGCGCCGAGCGCCGCGGACGAGCCCGCGGGGCCGGCGCCCACGACGACCAGGTCCCACTCCTCGGATACGGCGTCGGGGCGGACCTCCGGCCCGGTCACGCGGCCACCACCAGCAGCACCACGTCCACCAGGGCGATCCCGATGGCCGCGGCGAAGGGCACCTTGCCGGACCGGGTGACCACGACGGCGGCGAGGGCCAGCACCAGCGCGGCGGCGCCGAGCGCGGGCCCGGTCGGCACGTCCGCGCCGACCAGGATCACCGCCGATGCGGCAAGGAGCACGGCGGCCGCGAGGCCGGGGATCCAGCGCGGCCCGAGGCGGTGCGGCAGTCCGCGGACCCCGGTGGCGTCGTCGTCCTCGAGGTCGGGGAGCACGTTGAGCAGGTGCGCGCCGACGCCGAGCAGGGCTCCCGCGACCGGCCACCACCAGGGGGGCGCCTGCCCGTCCGGCCCCGCCAGCGACACGAACACCGTGAGCGCGCCGAACGCCACGGCGTACGGGAGCCACGACCACCAGGTCCCCTTGAGGCCGAGGTTGTAGGCCCACCCCGCGGCGACGCACAGCAGGTGGACGGCTCCGGCGGCCGCCCCGCAGGCGAAGGACAGCGGGACCGTCGCCACCACGGCAAGGGCGCACGCCGTCCGCACCCAGGACACCGGGAGGGCGCCGGTCACCAGCGGCTTGTCCGTGCGACCCACGCGCCGGTCCCGGCCCAGGTCGATCAGGTCGTTGCTCCACCCGATGGACAGCTGGCCGGTCAGCACGGCCGCGACGACGAGGAGCGTGGTCCCCACCGCGTGGCCGGCCGCGACCGACAGCAGGCCGGCGAGAGCGGTGACGGCGAGAGCGGGCGGCCCGTGCGCGGCGACCAGCAGCGCCCGCGACCGGTCCAGCGGCGAGGCCGGCGAGGTCCGCTCCGCTCCGGTGACCACGTCGACGACGTTAGCGGCACCACCCGCCTGCGCGACTGGCCAGTCCGCGAGCGGGATCGCCGGCACCCGCCTGCGCCTGGCGCGGGTGGTGAACCCACCCCTGCGGGCGGAGGACCGGGCCGGGGGTCGGACCTAGGCTGGCCGAGGCACAGTCCTCTTCTCGTGGGAGCACCAGATGGAACCGCTTCCGGAGACTCGGGAGGCACTCGGCGAGTTCGTGAGCCTGGACGATCCGGACGTCGACGAGCTGTTGCTCGGCCTCGGCCGGGACGCCGAACGCCTGATCCCGGAGCTCGTGGGACTCTCCCTGGGCCTGGTGTCCGAGGGGCTCACCTTCACCCTCGTCGCCTCCGGCCCGGGGGTGGCGGCGCTCGACGCCGGGCAGTACCTGGGCGGCGGTCCGTGCGTCGAGGTGACCGAGGGTCGCAGCGAGATGCTGGTGGCCCGCCCGGACGACCCCTTGGACGAGGAGCGCTGGGGCGTGTACTCGCGGATCAGCGCCGCCGCCGGGGTGGCCAGCAGCCTGTCGATGCCGGTCTACCGGAGCGGCCGGCTGATCGGCGGGATCAACCTCTACGCGTCGACTGCGGACGCCTTCGCGGGCCACCAGGACCAGCTCGCCGAGGCGCTCGGGGCCCGCGCCGGCGAGGCGATCACCAACGCCGACCTCTCGTTCGCGACCCGGCTGGACGCGGCCGCGGCACCTGGACGGCTGCGCGACCAGGCCGACATCGACACCGCCGTCGGCCTGCTGGCCGCCATGCGGGGCACCAGTCTCGAGGCCGCCGGCCAGCGGTTGACCGACGCCGCGGCCCGCGCCGGTGTGGACGAGGCGGTCGTGGCGCGCGTGGTGGTGCTCGTCTACACCACTCCCGACAGGTAGACCCGTGCCCGTCCCCGGGTCGACGCGTGTGGGCGTGGAACGCCGCGAAAGGCCCCTCGCCGTCTGGGGCCGCCGGGGCGTGCTGACCCTCCTGGTCGCGTTCGTGCTCACCGGCCTGTCGGGTTTCCTCGGGGTGCACACCACGACCGCCAGCGCGGAGCAGGACGGCTATCGCGTCTCCGTGGACTACGCATCCGTGGCCCGCGCCGGACTCGACGTCCCCTGGACGGTCACCGTCACGACCCAGAGCGCCTTCTCCGACACCGTCACGCTGGCCGTCACCGGCGACTACTTCGACATCTTCGAGAGCCAGGGCTTCACCCCCCAACCGGCGTCGTCGACGCGCAACGACCACACCCTGTACCTCGCCTTCGACGCCCCCGGTGACGACACGTTCGTGGTCTCCTACGACGCCTACATCCAGCCGGCGAGCCAGCAGGGCCGCGACGGCACGGTCGGCGTCGTCACCGACGACCGCCGGACGGTCGCCGTGGTCCCCTTCCACACCCGCCTGCTGCCGTGACCCGCCGCCCACCAGGAGCCCCGCCGTGGAGATAGTCGTTCGCGCAGCCGTGGTCTTCGTGTTCCTGTGGTGCGTCACCCGGGCCGTGGGACGCGCGACCCTGGGCGAGCTGAGCACCTTCGAGCTGCTCCTCTACGTGACGATGGGCGACCTCGTGCAGCAGGCCGTGACGCAGCAGGACTCCTCGGTGACCGGGGGCATGCTGGCCGTCGGCACGTTCGCCTGCCTCACGGTGGCGCTCTCGTGGTTCCAGTGGCACTTCCCCCGGAGCCGACCGCTGGTCACCGGCCGGGCGCTGCTGCTGTTCGAGGAGGGCAAGCCGGTCGAGGAGACCATGAGGACCCAGCGACTCTCCGTCGCCGACCTGCTCGTCGCCGCCCGCGAGGAAGGCATCCGCCACACGTCCGAGATCGAGTACGCCGTGCTGGAGACCGACGGCCGGATCTCCTTCTTCACCCGCGACCCCGACACCGGCGGCGCACCCGAGCAGGCCCCCGCCGGCTAGTGCTCCGCACCGATGTGGGTGCGGTGATTCGCCCCGACAGGTGAAGCCCCAGACGTCCTCCGCCCGCCAGGCTTTCCCCATGGAACCTCGTCCTCCGGGCACCCAGGGCGGCACCACCACGGTCCTTCACCCGGACCGCGATTCCGGCCCTCGACACGCGCGGTGGGAACGGCGCGCGACCCGCACGGCGGACCTCCTCGGCCGGGCCGCCCAAGCGGAGCGGTCCACCCGGCGGCGGGACCTGATCGCCGAGGTGGTGGAGGCCAACATGGGGGTCGCCGACGCACTGGCCGCCCGCTACCGCCGGCGCGGGGTCTCCGACGAGGACCTGCGTCAGGTCGCCTACCTCGCCCTCACCAAGGCCGCGACCAGGTTCGACGCCGACGCCGGGCACGACTTCCTCTCGTTCGCCGTGCCCACGATCCGCGGTGAGCTGCGGCGGTACTTCCGCGACCACGGCTGGATGGTGCGCCCACCGCGCAAGGTGCAGGAGCTCCAGGCCCGGATGTTCGCCGCCGAGTCCGAGCTCGCGATGACGCTCGGCCGTTCGCCGTCCGTGAGCGAGGTGGCTCGCCGGCTCGGCGAGCCCGAGGCCGACGTGGCGGAGGCACTGGCCGCCGAGGGCTGCTTCACCCCGACGAGCCTCGACCGGCCGATCGGGGACGGTGCGGACACCATCGGCGACCTGCTCGGCGACCGCGACCTCGGCCGGGCGGCCGTCGAGGCACGGGTGATGCTCGCCCCGGTGGTCCGGCGGCTGAGCGAGCGGGACCGCCGGGTCCTGCAGATGCGCTTCTTCGACGACCGCACGCAGCGCGAGATCGCCGACGAGATCGGGGTGACCCAGACCCAGGTCTCCCGCGTCCTCGGCCGGATCATCCGTTCGTTGCGGGCCGAGCTCGACGGCCCGGCGGCCGAGTCCGCCTAGCCGGGTTGGCGATCAGCCCTTGCTGCGCGGGTCCGACGACGGATAGCCGGCCTTGGGCTCGAGGCCCTCGGGGTTGGTCTCCTCCACGTCGGCACGCTGCTCCGGAGGCAGGTCCTCGCGTGGCGTCTCGTCCTCGCTGACCGAGGTGTCGCGCACGCCGTCGGTCGTGTGCTGGCCGGGGCCGGTGGCGCCCGTCCACTCGCTGCTGACGCCCATCCCGCCCTCGGCCCGGGCGGGGCCCGCCGATCCCGGCGTGGACTCCTGCAGGTCGTCGGTCTCCGGCTCGTGGCGCGGGTCTGTGGTGTCCATCGATCGACCCTACGGGGAGACGGGGACTCATCACCACGCCCGGAGGACGTGTCTCTCACCTCTCGGCCGTCGCGAGCGTCGCATCCACGGGATGCTCGGCAAGGCGCCGGAGCGACGTCGCTGTTGGCTCATCTACGAGCGACGGCAACGCCGCCGAGCGCCCGTGGGGCGGCGCGCAGCAGGCCATGGAGGTGAGAGACACGTCCTTAGTGGGTACCGGTCCGTCGACGGAAGGAGCACGGACATGGCAGTGACCAGCTTCCAGGACCTACCGCTGGCGGACCGCGAGCGCGCGTGGGACGGCGCCGCGGCCGAGAAACGCGTGCGCGCGTGGGCCGGCGCGGAGGACGGACCGAACGAGAAGTACCGCGACGCCCACGTCTGGTACGACGCCGACGCGAAGGACAACTTCACGGCGTACAAGCTGCTCGTCGCCGACGTGGTCGACGGGCGCCTGGTCGCCGTACCGCGCGGCGTGATGGCCGCCGGCAACGTGATGGTGGGCGGACGCGGCGGGGTCGACCTGCCGGACAAGGACCGGGACCGGGTGCGCAGCCACCTGGCCAAGTACTACGCGAAGATGGACGACTCCCCTCCGTGGGAGGACTGACCCCGGACCGGACCGATGGCTGACGAGCAGCGGGACGAGACGACGGCGGAGCGGCTCGACCGCAACTGGGAGGACGTGCTGCAGGAGCTGCGCGTCGTGCAGACCGGTGTGCAGCTGCTCTCGGGCTTCCTGCTGACACTCCCTTTCACCCAGCGCTTCGCCGAGCTCGACGCCTGGCAGACCCGCCTGTACCTCGCGGTCGTCCTGGTCGCGGCGCTCGCGGTCGGCGTGACCCTGGTGCCGATCGTGGTGCATCGGCGGGTGTTCGGGCAGCACGTGAAGGAGCGGGTGGTCGCGACCGGGCACCTGCTGACCCAGGTCGTCGTGTTGCTCCTTGCCGTCATCATCGTCGGCATCTGCACGCTGATCTTCAGCGTGGTGCTCGGCTGGCAGGCGGCCCTGGCCGTCGGTGTGGCGGCGGCCGTCGTCCTCGTCGTGCTGCTCGGCGTGGTCCCGGTCCTGGTCGCCCGCGGCGCCGCCCGGCCCTGACGCCGACCGGCCGGAGCCCGTCCGCGTCAGGAGAGCCGGGCCAGCAATCGCACGGCGTCGTGCGGTGCGTAGCCCTTCGCGTCGTTGTCGAAGTACACGTGCACGGTCAGGCCGTGACCGGCCCAGGACCGGCACCGCTCCGCCCACTCGTCCAGGGCGGCGTCCGAGTAGCCGCTCGTGTAGAGCTCACGGTCACCATGCAGGCGGACGTACACGAGGTCGGAGGTCACCTCGAACACCCGGGGCCACCGGCCCGCGGAGTCCGCCACCACGACCCCCACGCCGTGCTCACGGAGCAGGGCGTACGCCGCCGGGTCGTCGTACGAGGGATGCCGGAACTCCAGGACGTGTCGCAGTGGCCGGTCCTGCTCGGTCTCGGTGACGGCCCGGTCGTCTGGGACCTTGTCGTCGTGCCGCGCCGCCAGCCGCGCCGCCTCGCCGGTGGTCCGCGGCAGCAGACCCAGGAAGTGGCCGAGCACGTCGGCCTCGAACGGCAGTCGCTCGGGGAGCTGCCACAGCACCGGACCGAGCGCGGGACCCAGCGCCAGCACTCCCGAGGCGAAGAAGTTCGCCAGCGGGACCTCGACGTCACGCAGCCGCTTGAGGTGCGTGATGAACCGGCCACCCTTGACCGCGAACACGAAGCCTTCCGGCACCTGGTCGCGCCACCGGCGGTAGGAGTCGGGTCGCTGCAGGGAGTAGAACGACCCGTTGATCTCGATCGAGGTCAGCCGCTGGGCGGCATACTCCAGCTCGCGGCGCTGCGGCAGTCCGGCCGGGTAGAAGTCCCCGCGCCAGCCGGGATAGCGCCACCCGGAGATGCCGACCCGTACGGCGACCATGGGCGGCTCAGCGCCGGCCGGTGAACCGCCGGCTGCGGTCGTGCAGCAGGGCCGCGCGAGCGGCGTTCCTGCCGGCGGCGCCGTGCACCCCGCCTCCGGGATGCGCCGAGGCCGAGGCCAGGTAGAGGCCGGGGACCCCGGTCTCGGCGCGGCCCCATCCGGGGACCGGCCGCAGCACCAGCTGCTGGTGCAGCTGGGAGGTGCCGCCGTTGACCGCGCCACCGACCAGGTTCGCGTTGCGAGCCTCGAGCTCGCGGGGCCCGAGCACCCTCCTGGCCAGCACCCGGTCACCGAAGCCGGGCGCCAACCGCTCGAGGCGGGCCTGCATACGGTCGGCGAACCGCTCGCGCTCGTCGTGGTCCCACGTGCCCGAGATCCCCTCGTCGCCGGCGTCGCCCACCACGTGCTGCGGCACGTGGCTGTACGCCCACATCGACTCGGTGCCGGCCGGCGATCGGGTCGGGTCGGTCGTGGTCATCTGCCCGGCCAGCAGGAACGGCCGGGCCGGCACCAGGCCGGCGGCCAGGTCACCGGAGAAGCGGACCAGGTCGGCCACGTCGTCGGCGACGTGCACCGTCCCGGGCGGCACGGGCGGCGCGGACGCCCAGGGCACCGGGCCGTTGAGCGCCCAGTCCACCTTCACCGTGCCGGGGTCGAGCTGGAAGGCGGGCAACGCCCGGCGCACCCGGTCGGGGACGGCGCGGCTCGGCAGCAGGTCGCCGTACAAGGACGTGGCCAGCACGTCGGCGAGCACGGCCCTCCGGGCGCCCACCCGGTCGCCACCCGACGTCCGGACGCCGACCGCGCGCCGACCCTGCACCTCCACGCCGACCACGCGCGCGTCGCAGACGACCTCGCCACCGAGGGACTCGAGCCTGCGGACCAGGGCGCGGGTGAGGTTGCCCGCACCACCCTCGGGGACGGGGAAGCCGACCGTCTGGCCGAGCATCGACATCAGCATCGCCATCAGGCCCGATCCTGGTGCGTCGAGGGGGATGTCCGTGTGCGCGGCGTTGCCGGCGAGCAACAGCCGCGGACCCAGGCCACCGAACCGCTCGCGGCCGAGCGCCGCGGCGGGCGTGAGCATGGTGCGGACGAAGCCGAGTCCGCCCACCCGACGGAGCCGCGCGAGCAGGGACGCCCCGGAGCGCACCGGCGGGAAGGGGCTGGTCAGGGCCTCGACCAAGGCGTCGCCGATGACGTCCCACTCGGCGCACAGCGACAACCACGCGTCGCCGTCGCCCGGGTGGCCGGCGTCGGCGTGGGCGGCCGTCACCTCGCGGTCCCGGTGCAGGAGCGCCCAGCCCCCGTCGGGCATGGGGTGCCCGAGCACGGCGGGGGCGTGCCGCCAGACGAGCCCGTGCTCCTCCAGGCGGAGCGGGAGGACGGCCGCCGAGGCCGCCGCGAGCGGGTAGAACGAGCTGAACGTGTCGTGCACGAAGCCGGGGTGCACGTCCTCGGCACTGGCCACGGCGCCCCCGGGAGTCGGCTGGGCCTCGAGGACGACGACGGACCACCCGGCGTCCGCAAGGTGGTTGGCCGCGACCAGGCCGTTGGGTCCTGAACCGACCACCACGGCGTCGTAGGTCAACGCGGCCGTCACGACCGCTGACGGTTCTCGACGACCAGGGCCAGTCGCCGCAGGGCCTCCTGGTTGCGCCACCGCAGCAGCGGCTGGCGCAGCACGCCCGGGACCAGCACCCCCGGTCCGGCCACGGCGTCCTCGGCGATCGCCACCTCGGTGCCCTCCGGATGCGGGGTCAGCGTGATGTCGACGGCCGCCTCCCCGGCCGGCCACGCCCGGGCCCGCAGCTCGAGCCGCCGCCCCGGTTGGCTGTTGACGACCGACGTCGTGTCGTCGATCAGCAGCGGCCAGCTGCCGACCGAGTGGTGCAACCGGGCCCCGGGGGCCGGCCACTCGTCATCGACCTCGCGCATCCGTGACGCGCCGACCACCCACAGGGGGTAGAGCCAGCCGTCGGCCAGCACGTCCCAGACATCCGTGGGGTCGGCCCGGACGGTCCACCGGAGCGGCGTCACCGGCCGCCGGCCCGCTCGTGCCCGGCTTCGGCGTGCCCGTCCGGCCGCTCGCGCTCGTGGGGCCACCCGTGCTGAGACATGGGTCGATCCTTCATCGGCTCGGGCAGCCCGGGATACCCCCGACCGGGCGAGGTCTCGAAGCAGGAGGGCCCCAGGCGAACGTCGAGCCGCGCGGGCAGCGGTGACGCTGCCACCGTCTGCTCGACGAAACGGTGGCGAGGTCACCGCTCCCCGGCCGCACCCGGCGAAGCGCTCAGACCTCTTCCGGCACCAAGGTGATCGCGCCCGCAGGGCACTCCTGCACGCACAAACCGCAGCCCTTGCAGTAGTCGAGGTCGATGGCGTACTCCCCCGGCGGGCCGAGCTTGATGATCGCGTTGTCCGGGCACATCGCGAAGCAGTTGTCGCAGGAGAAGCAGCTGCCACACGACAGGCACCGGCGCGCCTCGAACAGCGCGCTGTCCGCGTCCAGCCCGTGCACGACCTCGTCGAACGTCGAGCTCCGACGCACCAGCTCCAGGCGATCGCGGTGGGTGCGGGGAGCGTCCTCGAAGTACCACGTGTTCAGCGCCTCGTACGGCGCCAGGTCGACCGGCTGCTCCGGGGTCGGTGTCCGGCCGGCGAGATAGTCGTCGATGCCCTCGGCGCCCTTGCGCCCGTGGCCGATGGCCACGGTCACGGACCGCTCCCCCGCCACCACGTCTCCGCCGGCGAAGACGGCCGGGTGCGAGGTGGCGAGCCGGGTGTCGACGTCGACGGAGCCCTTCGTCACGTGCAGGGCCGGCGAGGCGCCCAGGAGTGACAGGTCGGTGTCCTGACCGAGGGCGAGCACCACGCTGTCGGCCGCGAGCCGCTCGGTGCGGCCGGTGGGCTGCGGGAAGCCGGTGTCGTCGAGCTCCATCTCCTCGACGACCAGTCCCTCTTCGTCGACCCGCTCGATGGTCGAGAGCCACCGGAACACCACGCCCTCGTCCTCGGCCTGGGAGACCTCGTCGGGGTGCGCGGGCATCCGGTCGCGGGTGCGCCGGTAGACGACGACCGCATCCGACGCACCGAGGCGCCGGGCGGTGCGCGCCGCGTCGACGGCCGTGTTGCCGCCGCCGTACACGGCGACCCGGCGCCCGAGGAGCGGTCGCTCCCCCTCCGCCAGCCCGTGCAGCAGGGCCACTGCGTCGAGGACGCGGGCGGCCGAGGCGGCGGGGAGGTAGGTGCGGTGGCCGAGCTGGGCGCCGACGGCCAGGAAGGCAGCATCCCAGCCGCCGTCCGCCATCTCGGCGTCCAGGTCGGTGACGGGCCGGTCCAGCTCGAGGGTGACACCGAGCGCCACCAGACGGTCGATCTCTGCGTCCAGGACCTCGCGCGGCAGGCGGTACTTCGGGATGCCGTAGCGCATCATCCCGCCGGCCTCGGTGGCCGAGTCGCGGACGGTGACGGCATGCCCACGGAGCGTGAGGTGGTACGCCGCGGACAGCCCGCCCGGTCCGGCGCCGACGACCAGGACCCGCCTACCCGTGGGCGCCGCGGAGGCCTCGACCGTCCAGCCCTCGCTCAGTGCGAGGTCGCCGAGGAAGCGCTCGACGGAGTTGATGCCGACCGCGTCGTCGAGGTTGCCGCGGTTGCAGGCCGTCTCGCACGGGTGGTAGCAGACCCTGCCGCACACGGCGGGGAACGGGTTGGTCGCCATGATCCGGCGCCAGGCCGCTTCGTATCCGGCCTCCCCGCTCTCGGCGTCGTACAGCCACGACCGCACGTCCTCGCCCGCCGGGCACGCGTTGCCGCACGGGGCGACGCGCTGGACGTACTCGGGACGCTCGGTGCGCCAGGCACCCGTGTGGTCGGCCAGGCTGGACGCCGGACCGAGAGTGGTGGCGAACGGCAGCTTCATGACGGCTCCCCCTTCTGGGGCACAGACAGCAGTCGATAGCGGGCGATGTCGCGGTCGGCCCGTGCCTGCAGTGCGGCCACGACGTCGGGCCGCCCGTCTCCCGCGAACAGGTGGGCGTAGCGGGTCTGGATCCGCAGGTACTCCTCGACGGGCACCTGCCGCGGATCGGGTGAGCTCCGGGTGACGGTGCCGTGCTCGGCCTCGAAGACGGGGAACAGCCCGCTCTCGGTGGCGAGCCGCGCGACGCGGACGGTGTCGCGCGCCGCGGACCCCCAGCCCAGCGGACACGGCACGAGGACGTGCAGGTAGCGGGAGCCGTGCAGCGACATCGCGGTGGTCACCTTGGCCTCGAGGTCGTGCAGGTCCGCGATGGTGGCCGTGGCGACGTACGGGATCTCGTGGGCCATCGCGATCGCCGGCATGAACTTGCCGGTGCCGAACGCGTTGCCGACCGACGTGCCCAACGGTCGCGTGGTGGAGGTTCGGGCGGCGGGCGGCGTCGCCCCGGAGCGCTGGACGCCGGTGTTCATGTAGCCCTGGTTGTCGTAGCACACGAAGAGCACGTCGTCGTTGCGCTCGAACATGCCCGAGAGGCAGCCGATCCCGATGTCGACGGTGCCCCCGTCGCCTGCCTGGGCGAGGACGCGTACGTCGTCCCGGCCGGTGGCCCGCAGCGCCGCGGCGGCGCCGGCCGCGACCGCAGCCGCGTTGCCGAACAGGGAGTGCAGCCACGGCACCTGCCAGGCCGACTCGGGGAAGGGGGTCGAGAAGACCTCCAGGCAGCCGGTGGCGTTGACGGTGACGAGTCGACCACCCGTGGCGGCCATCGCCGCGTCCATCACCACGCGCGCCGCGAGCGCCTCACCGCAGCCGCGGCACGCACGGTGACCCGAGGTGATGCCGTTGGTGCGGTCGGTCGACGATTGTCGGGTGCGCTCGGCGTCGGTCAGCAGCCGGTTGCCGGCAGCGAAGGTGCCGACCTGGTAGAGCTTCAGCGGTGTGGTGGTCATGCGCCGCACCTCCTGCTCGTGGCCGTTCTCGGCGAGCTCGCGCGCCAGCTCGGCCGCGGCGCGGGTCTCGTCGAGGTCGTAGAAGGTGAGCTCCTGGTCTCCGACCCGACCGCCGACGACGTCGAGCACGAGGTTGCGCAGCCTCGTCCCGGGTGAGCGGGCGGCCACCGAGGCCCATCACCACGTCGTGCACCGGGGTCCCGGCGGTGACCGTGAGCCGGACGTCGCGCCCCACGATGCCGCCGGCGCCCACGGCGACGGCCCGGTCGACGACCAGGACCCGGGACGCCGACCGCGAGCGCTTCGCGAACCTCGTCCAAGGGCCAGGGTCGGTAGCAGGTGATCGCCAGGACGCCCACCCGATGACCCTCCTCGCGGAGGTCGTCGACGACATCCTGCGAGAGACCCGACGACCGAGCCGAGCGCCACGACGACGACGTCGGCGTCGTCGGTGCGGTAGGGGTGCACCAGTCCGCCGGACGGGCGACCGAAGGCTTCCGCGAAGGAGTCCGCGACCTCGCGCACCTCGTCGAGGGCACGCAGCTGGCGCTGTGCCATCAGGTACTTCACCTCGGTGAACGCTTCGGGCCCCACCATCGCGCCGATCGTCACCGGGTGGTCGGGGTCGAGCCACTGGCGCGCGTGGAAGGGCGGGAGGAACGCGTCGACCGCGTCCTGGTCCGGCACGTCGATCTCCTCGATAGCGTGGGTGAGCACGAAGCCGTCCATGCAGACCATCACCGGCAGCGAGAGCCGCTCGGCCAGCGCGAAGGCCTGCACGTGCAGGTCGGCGGCCTCCTGGTTGGAGGAGGCGAAGAGCTGGATCCACCCGGCGTCACGCTGGGAGAGCGCGTCGGAGTGGTCGTTCCAGATGTTGATCGGCGCGCCGAGGGCACGGTTGGCGACGGTCATCACGATCGGCAGGCCGAGGCCCGAGGCGTTGGGCAGGGCCTCGGCCATGAACAGCAGTCCCTGGCTGGCCGTCGCGGTGTAGGTCCGGGCACCGGCCGCCGAGGCGCCGATGCACGCAGACAGCGCTCCGAACTCCGACTCGACGTTGAGGTACTCGCACGTCGGCGAGCGTCGCCGGCCGTGACCAGGTCGGAGAGTCCCTCGACGATGTGGGTCTGCGGAGAGATCGGGTACGCCGCCACGACGGCCGGCCGGCAGCGGGCGACCGTCTCGGCGACCGCGCGGGAGCCCTCCATCTGGTCGAGCATCACGCCACCTCCTCATCGTGGGACTTGTCGACGAGCGGCGTAGACCCTGGCCGCCAGCTCGGCGTTGGCCTCGCCGACGGGGCCTGGGAAGCGGCGCCGGATCGCCGAGCCGAGCGGACTCGGGGTCGACCACGTGCGGTGACGCCCGCGACGGCGCCGACGAGCGCGGTGTTGGGAAGCGGTCGTCCGAGGGCACGCGGGCCAGGTCGGTGGCGGGCACCGTGACCCACCGCGCGACGCGACCGTCCGCCGGCCCGGCGCCGGGCGAGCGCGTCCAGCGACGCCGGAGGTGTTGACCACGACGATGCCGTCCGGCGCCAGTCCCTCGAGGACCGCGGCGGTCCCGGAGCAGGGTCGGGTCCTGGATCACGACCACGTCGGGCTGCGTGATCGGGTCGTGTGACCGGATCGGGACGGTCACTGATCCGACAACCGGCAACGACCGGGGCGCCGGTGCGCTCCGAACCGAAGCTCGGCAGGGCCTGGGCGTGCAGGCCCTGGTCGAAGGCCGCCATCGAGAGCAGCTCGGCTGCCGTGACCACCCCCTGGCCGCCACGGCCGTGGATACGCACCGACAGGTTCATGATCCTGTGGGGTTCCCGGCCACCGAGCCACCGACGAGACGGGTCAGCTCCAGCGAGCCGGGCGGTGTAGCCCCACTCGTTGTCGTACCAGCCGAACACCTTGACGAAGCTGCCCGGCCGCCTGGGTCAGCGAGGAGTCGAAGACGCAGGATGCGTCGTCCCCGATGACGTCGACGGAGACGAACGGCTCGTCCTCGTAGCGCAGCCGGCCGGCCAGCGGCCCGGCCGTGGCGCGCCTGCGAAGGCGGCGTTGACCTCGGCCACCGTCACCGCCCGGTCGAGGAGCACGGCCAGGTCGACCAGGGAGCCGTCGACGACCGGGACGCGCAGCGCCACGCCGTCGAGCCTTCCGGCCAGCTCCGGCAGCACCTCGCCGACGGCCTTCGCCGCGCCGGTGGTGGTCGGGATGATGTTGACCGCGGCCGAGCGGGCCCGGCGCAGGTCCTTGTGCGGCCCGTCCAGCAGGTTCTGGTCGCCGGTGTAGGCGTGCACGGTGCTCATGAAGCCGTGCTCCACGCCGAAGGCCTCGTGCAGCACCTTGACCATCGGGGCGACGCAGTTGGTGGTGCAGGACGCGTTGGAGACCACGTGGTGCCGGGTGGCGTCGTACAGGTGGTCGTTGACACCCATCACGAAGGTGCCGTCCACGTCCTTGCCGGGCGCGGAGATGACGACCTTGCGGGCGCCGGCCTCGAGGTGGCCGCCCGCGGTGTCGCCGGAGCGGAACTTGCCGGTGCAGTCGACCGCGACGTCGACGGCGAGCTCGCCCCACGGCAGCTCGGCCGGCGTGGCGACGTGGGTGACGACGATCTTGCGGTCCGCCGATCAGCAGCGCGTCGTCGCCGACCTCGACGTCGAGCGGGAACCGACCGAACGTGCTGTCGCGACGCAACAGGGTCCGCAGGGTGCGGGTGTCCGCGAGGTCGTTGACGCCGACGACGTCCACGCCCTCGGCCGACAGGGCCTGCCGCAGCAGGGTCCGTCCGACGCGTCCCAGTCCATTGATGCCGATCCTCATCGCTCTACCTCTCCGTGCGGACACCGGACGTCCCGGCGTCCACCTCCAGCCTTCTCGCGTGAACCCCCCAGCGGCAGGGAGCCTGGCCCCGCCTGTTCGGGACCAAGGTCCCGGGTCGCTGCGTGCCGCCGCGCTGCCGATGTTTCCGGCGAGCTCGGCGGCGTGCTCTCACTTGTGCAGGGCGCGTGCCGCGTCCGACAAGGGACACAGGGCCGCCGGCCGGGAGGTCCCGGGACGTTGGTCCCGGCGCGCGGAGACCTGTGACTCGTGTGCGGGCGGCTCCCCAGGGGGAGAGTGGAGGCAACGGTCCCCGCCGAGGCGGACCCCCCAGACGGTCCGGCCGGATGGCACGTGCGGGGCGCCGCACGAGAGGAACAGCCATGTCCACCGCACTCACCGCTCCCCCTGTGGGAGCCGTCGTCGTGGGAGTCGGCCCGCGGGGCTCCGACGCCGCCCTGTCCTTTGCCGCCGAGGAGGCCTGCCTCGCGTTGGCACCCCTCCACCTCGTGCACGTCCTCCAACTGTCCCCGGCCGAGGGGTTCGCGGGCGTAGTCCAAGGCGCGATCGAGGCGGCCGACGCCTGCCTCGATGCCGCGATGTCGCGGGCCCGTGAGCTGGTGTCCGGCCAGGTTCCGGTCACCGGCGAGCGGCTGGACGAGGCCTGGCTGGTCGCAGACCTGGCCGCCCGCTCCGCCCACGCCCGGCTGCTGGTGCTCCAGCATCGCCGCCAGAGCAGGGTCGCCCGCCTGGTGACGGGTTCCACGGTCGCCGGCGTCGCCGCTCGCAGCAGCGTCCCGGTCGTGTCCATCCCGGAGGACTGGCGGGGCTCGGCACCGACCGCGAACGTGGTGACGGTAGGCGTGCAGCACCCCGACGAGAGCGAGGCCGTGGTCCGCCTCGGCATCGCTGAGGCCCGCCTCCGCGGCGCCGAGGTCGTGGTCCTGAACGCGTGGTACCTCGAGGGGGGCTACGACTCGGTGGTCGCCGACGCCGAGTACCGGACCGAGCGGGAGCGCCAGGTCACCGAGGCCATCACCCCGACCCTGGACGCGCTCCGGGACGAGCACCCCGACGTGCCGATCCGGTTGCTGGTGCGGCACGCGCTGCCGCTCGGTGCCCTGGTCGAAGCTGGCTCCACCTCCCGGCTGCTGGTCGTCGGGCGCCGGCACCACCGGCTCCCCGCGGGCTCCCACCTGGGGCCGGTGACCCGGGGGCTCCTCCAGTACGCCGACGGGCCGGTGCTCGTGTCCCCGGAGCTCCCGCGGCCGGCTCCCCGCTCGGACCTGATGGAGCCGGCCGAGGAGCGGCTCGAGGAAGTCCACGCGGGCGCTCCGGCCGGGCAGTCCGGATGACGCCGTGACCATCACCGCCGCACGCGCCGTCGACGGAGCCGTCGACCGACCCGGACGGCACGCGACGGTCCGCATTCGTCTCGCCGAACCACTGGCCCTGGCGACCGCGGCCGCGGCGCTCGCGACCCTGCTGGTCCCTGACCTGCTGACGGGGACCCCCGTGATGAACGGCTCCGCCCGTGGCACCGCCCTGGTCGCCCTCGTCGTCGGCGCGCCCGCGCTGACGATCGCCGCCCGACTGGCACGACGCGGCTCGGTCCGTGCGCTGGCCGTCACGGCCGGCGTGTCGGCGTACCTCGTCTACAACGCCGTCATGTTCGTGTTCGGGACCCCGTTCAACCCCGCGTTCCCGTTGTACGTGGCGATGCTCGGCCTCGGGGTGGCCACCGTGGTGACCGCCGGCCTCGGGCTTGCGGAGGACCTCGACGGTCTCGAGGTCGCCGGCCCCCGATGGGTCGCGGTCTACATCTGGGTGGTGGTGGCGCTCAACACCGCCGCGTGGCTCCGCTCGGTGCTGCCCGCCCTCGTCGCCGAACAGCCGACCGAATGGCTGCGCGGAAGCGGCCTCACCACCAGCCCTGTGATCGCCCAGGACCTGGGCATGTGGCTGCCGCTGATGGCGTGGCTCGCCTGGGGCGTGTGGCGCGACCGCGCCGTCGCGGTCGCGCTGGCCGCCGCGGGCACCGTCTTCTGGGTCGTCGAGTCGGCCGGAGTGGCCGTCGACCAAGCGTGGGGGCACGCCGCCGACCCCGCGTCCACGTGGGCCTCGGCCGGGGCGGTCCCGCTGTTCGCGGCGCTCGCACTGGTCGGAGCCGTCCCGGCGCTGACCCTGCTTCGAGCCCTGCCCAACCGGCAGGGATGACCCGTTCGAACGACCAGGAGGCAGTCATGGGATTCGACGACGACAGCTGGTTCGAGGGCCGGCTGCGCGAGCTGGACGAGGACGAGTGCTGGGAGCTGCTCGGGGCGCGGCCCGTGGGCCGGGTCGGGTACGTCGACGAGCACGGTCCTGGGGTGCTGCCGGTGAACTTCGTGGTGGTCGACCGGACGGTGGTGGTCCGGGTGGCGCCGTACTCCGTCCTGGGACGCAACCTGCCCGGCGCGACCGCGGCGTTCGAGGCGGACGAGATCGACGAGTACACCCGATCCGGTTGGAGCGTGGTCGTGCGCGGTCGGGTCGAGGTCGCGGAGATGGACGACCTGCCCGAAGGGGTCCGCCCGCGCTCCTGGGCCGAGGGCCGACGCACGCTGTTCCTCCGTCTGGTCCCGACCGAGGTCACCGGCCGGCGACTGCTCGCCGCCTGACTTGCCCTTCCTGACGGCGCTCGCCCGGCGTGTGGTGGAGGGCGGGACCTTGGTCCCGGGACCGGGAGACGTGCTCCCCTGACCTCTACCGACCGTGAGGTGCAGGGTGGAGATGTGCCTGCGGGGACGCCCCACAGGCGTGACCAGGGAGGCAGAGGCAGATGAAGGCCCTTCGGCTCGAGAGCTGGCAGAGCGAACCCGTCCTCCGGGACGTCCCGGTCCCGGTGCCGGGTCCCGACGAGGTGCTCATGCGGGTGGGCGGCGCGGACGAGGAGTGCCCGGCCATGACCGCGGGTCGGACCCCGACCGCCCTGGTGGTCGTGGAGTCGATGTTCGGCAACACCGACCGGATCGCCCGCGCCGTCGCCGAGGGCCTGGTGGCCGCAGGAGTGACGACCGAGGTCCTTGACGTGGCCTCGGCCCCGGTCGACCTGCCGCCCGACGTGTCGCTGCTGGTGGTGGGCGCGCCGACCCACGCCTTCTCGCTGAGCCGGCCCGCCAGCAGGGCCAGCGCGGTGCAGCAGGGTGCCGCACCCGAGCGGGCCGCCATCGGCCTGCGCGAGTGGCTCGGGACCGTGCTGCCCCAGGACCCGAAGCGCAGCCCCGTCACGGCGGTCTTCGACACCCGCGTGTCGAAGGTACGGCGGCTCCGTCTCGCCGCCGGGCCCCGGGCGGCCAAGCTGGCCCGGCGTCGTGGACTCGTCCTGGCCGGTGCGCCGGCGGCCTTCCTGGTCGCCGACGTGACCGGTCCCCTCCTCGACGGCGAGGTCGAGCGCGCCGTGGCCTGGGGCAGGAAGCTCGCCGGTGTGGTCACCACCGCATCCGGAGAGAGGTCGCCCCGATGAAGCGTTCCTTCCCGCCTCTGCTGTCCGGTCCGCCCGAAGGCGCCGTCGTCGTCGGGGTGGGACTCGACAGCACGGACACGGCGATCCGGTTCGCAGCGGCGGAGGCCTGCCTGGCCGACCGGCCGCTGCACCTGCTGCACGTGCTCCGACTCTCGCCCGCCGAGGCCAACCCCTGGATCCTGGAGGGCATTGCCGAGGCGGCCGACGACGCCCTCGAGCAGGCCGTGTCGCTGGCGGCGGACGAGATCCAGGGCCGCGTGCCGCTGACTGCGGAGCGGGTCGACGACGGCCGGCTCGTGGCCGACTTCGTCCGCCGCACCCGGGCGGCGAGCATGCTGGTGCTCCAGCACCGGCGGTTGAGCCGGTGGGAGCGGCTGGTCGCGGGGTCGACGGTGGCGGGCGTCGCGTCGCGCAGCGCGGTACCCGTGGTCTCGGTGCCGGACGGGTGGGTTCCTCAGGTCTCGGGTCCCCGCGCGGTGACCGTCGGGGTGCAGGTGGCCGAGGAGGCCGGGCCGCTGGTCCGGCGGGCCCTCGACCTGGCCCGACAGCGGGACGCGAGCGTGGTGGTGCTGCACGCGTGGTGGCTCAACGGCGGCTACGACGCCGTGGTGGCCGACCATGCGTTCGCTGCCGAGCAGGAACGCGAGTTCGTCGTGTCCTTGGCCCCGACCGTGACGGCCGCCCGTGCGGAGTTCCCGGACGTCCCGATCTCCATCCGGGTCCGGCACGAACCCCCGGCACGGGCGCTTCTCGACGCGTCCGGCGGCTCGCAACTGCTGGTGGTCGGTCGACGGCACTACCAGCTTCCGCTGGGCACCCACCTCGGTCCCGTCACGCGGGCCGTGCTCCGCGACGCCGCCGGACCAGTGCTCGTGAATCCCGAGCTCCCGCTGTCGGGCACCGAGCCGCCCGAGGAGAAGAGGACCGGCAAGGTCGAGCGGCTCCCAACCTCACGCCCACGCGCTCGGGCGGTGGCCTCCGCTCGCTGAGACGCGCAGCCGAGGCGGGCCGGGAGGCTCAGACGCCGGCTGCGGCGGGAGAGCGCCGGACGGCGGCCCGGGAGGTACGGCGGGTGCGCAACACCCAGCGCGCCAGAGCGATCAGCACCAGCACGTAGCCCGCCAGGGCGAGCAGGGCCCCGCCCCACGCGCCGGCGCGAGTGCCGGCGTCGGCGCCGTCGGGCACCGAGGCGGAGACGACGACCAGGCCGAGCAGGGCCAGGCCGGTCCCGAGGACCAGCAGGCCGGCCACCTCACGGCTACGACGCGCCCGCAGGGAGATCTCCACGTTCCGTTTGTACGCCGATCCGCGCCGCTCCGCAGGCGTTCGCGCGAACTGGTGGCACAAAGGGTCCTACGCGTCGATGGTGAACTCCACGCTCCGAGATCCCAGGTCGGCGCGGGTCAGGGTGGCGGTCACCTCGTTGCCCAGCGGCACCGGCGCTTGCGAGGTCACCCGGGCCTCGACGGCGGGCTCCTGGATGGTGATGGTGCCGCGCCGGTCGTCCTTCTGGTCGACGTCGACGACGACGCCGTCGAACTTCTGGCCCAGGTCGCCGCGGAGCACTCCGGCCTCGACCAGGTCGATGACGGCGCCCTCGTAGCGGTGGGCCAGCTGGTCGGCCCGCTGCAGGGTGTCGGGCAGCTCGCCGAGCCGGTCCAGCACCCAGGTGGGGACCTCCTCGCCGGCGCACAGGGCCAGGCAGATCTCACCGGCGTAGCGGTCGCCCAGGCGCCGGAGCGGGGCGGTGACATGGGCGTATTCGGAGGCCAGCGCGGCGTGCTCCGGCTGGTCGGGCACCTCGCCGACGAACCCGACGTAGCCGCTGCCGCGGAGCAGACGGGTGCAGGCCATGATCATCGCGGCGTGGGTGGGCTGCGCCGGGTCGAGCGAACGGACGAAGTCGGGGTAGAGCATCTCCGCGGGCCAGTCCACCTGGAGGGCCCGGGCGGTGCGGTGCAGGCGCTGGACGTCGCGGGGGTCGGGTGGTGGCAGGGTGCGCAGCAGGCCGACCCGCCCGTAGACCATCAAGGAGGCGGCGGCCATCCCGGTGAGCAAGGAGATCTGGGCGTTCCACTGCTCGGTGGCCAGCTGGGCCCGGAACTCCAGGCTCCAGTGCTCGCCCGCGATCGACGACCTCCTGCTCGGGCAGCGGCAGGGACACCCCGCCGCGCGCGGCCTCGCGGGCCAGCCGCAGCCGCCCACCTCCTTGAGCAGCTGCAGCGACTCGGGGGCGGAGCCGTCGTCGATGGCCCGTCTGCACGCCCGCGTAGTCGAGCTTGGCGCGTGGACCGGACCCGGGCCCGCTCGACGTGCACGTCGGTGCCCTCGCCCGTGGCGTCGACCTTGATCGTCCAGAGCAGCGCCGGGCACACCTGGTCCGGCAGCAGCGAGGCGGCGCCCTCCGACAGCGATGTCGGGTGCAGCGGGACCTTGGAGTCGGCGCCGTACAGGGTCATCGCCGCGCTTGTTGGCCTCCAGGTCGATCGGGCCGCCAGGCGTCACGAACGCCGCGACGTCGCTGATCGCGTAGTGGACGGTGAACCCGTCGCCGTCGCGGTCCAGGTGCATCGCCTGGTCGAGATCCATGGAGGTGGGCGGGTCGATGGTGACCAGCGGCAGGTCCGTGCGGTCCAGCTCGGGCAGCCGGGGCTGCGGCCGCGGCCTCGGCGGCGGCGCACGACCTCGGGCGGGAAGTCGGGGGTGACCTCGAGCTCTTCCTGGATCCGGGCGATGCCCTCGCGCAGCTCGTGGGCCGCGACGCCGTCGTCGGAGCGCGGACGTGGACGACGCGGCTGGGGGCCATGCCGTCACCCTAACCAGCCCTACCGATCTCCGGCGCCACCTTGTGCCCTAGCCTGTCCCGGTGCTGATCCTGCTGCCGCCGAGCGAGGGCAAGACCCCGCTCGGCGCGGCAGGCCGACTCGACCTCGACACGCTGTCGCTTCCCGGAGCTGACGTCCGCCCGCGCGACGTGCTGACGCCCTGGTGGAGCTGTGCGCCGGGCGACCCGGAGGTCGCGCGGACCGCCCTCGGACTGCCGCCCGGGCTGGCCGACCTGGTGGCCCGCAACGCCGGGCTGCTCGGCGGCGGCGACCGCGCGGGCCGACCAGGTCTACACCGGCGTGCTGTACGACGCCCTCGCGCTCGCCGACCTCCCCGCCGACGCCCGCCGCCGGGCCACCACCGGCGTGGCGGTCGTCGTCATCGCTGTTCGGGCTGGTCCGGCCGGGCGACCGGATCCCGGCCTACCGGCTCTCCGGTGACGCCACCCTGCCCGGTCTCGGCGCCGGTGGCGGCGTGTGGCGCGCGCACCTGGACCCGGTGGTCCGCAGCGCCGCTCGGCAGCGGCCTGCTGGTGGACCTGCGCTCCACGACGTACGCCGCGTTCTGGCGGCCCGTCGGCCGACCTCGCGCGGCCGGGTGGTCACCGTCCGGGTGCTGCACGAGTCCGACGGCCGGCGCACGGTGGTCAGCCACTTCAACAAGGCGACCAAGGGTCGCCTGGTGCGGGACCTGCTCGTGGACGGCGCCAACCCGCGCTCGCTGGGCGCGCTGGCCGCGACGCTGGCGCGGCTCGGCTGGAACGTCGAGGTCGGCGAGGCCGGCCGGCCGGGACGCCGGTCGACGTGGTGGTCGCCGAGGTCTGAGCGGACGGCTACCAGCGGGTGGACTCGTCCAGGAGGTCGACGCCCGGAGCCAGCGTGTTGAAGGACGGAGGCTGGCCGGCCGGGCCGAGGCTCCGGGACCGGCGTCGCCCTCGGCGGGGTAGAAGGTGACCACGGTGACCGACGCCGGACGCAGCTCCATCCGGAACTGGGTGGTCAGCGGCGCTTGCAGCGCCTCCGCGACCACGACCTTGATCGGGGTCACGTGGCTGGCCACCACGACCGTGCGGCCGGCGTACCGGTCGAGCAGGCGGTCGAGTGCGGCCAGCACCCGCTCCTGCACCATCTGCAGCGACTCGCCGCCGCCGGGACGCGCGGTCCACCGACCCGAGCCAGGCGTCCAGGTCCGCGCGGTACTGCTCGGCGACCTCCTCGAAGGTCAACCCGTCCCAGGTACCGAACTCCATCTCCGCGAACCCGGGCTCCTCCTCCAGCCTCACCCCCAGCCGCTCGGCGAGGATGTCGCCGGACTCGCGGGCGCGGCGTACCGGCGAGGCGACCACGGTCTCGACCCGCTCCCCCAGCGGTGCCAGCCAGTCGGCCGTGGCGCGGATCTGGTCGCGACCCTCGGCGCTGAGGCCGGGGTTGGCGCTCGTGAGCCCGCCGGAGAACCGCTTCTCCCGGGTGTGCGCGGTGACGCCGTGCCGCACCAGGACCAGCGTCGTCTGTACCTGCCGGCGCCAGGCGAGCCAGCGCGGTTCGGCGTCGGCCGCGCTCGCCCCGGTGGCGTCCGCCTCGGTGGGCGGCACGTCGTCGGACCCCGTCGGACCCGACGGTCCGACCGTGATCCCGGATCGCCGCCCGTCGAGGGCCTCGTTGGCGAGCCGGTCGGCGTGCTTGTTCTGCTCGCGGGGCACCCAGGTGTAGGTCGTCCCGAACGGCGCCAGCCGGTTGGCCTCCAGCGCCAGCGGCTTCATGTCGGGGTGCTTGATCTTCCAGTTCCCCGACATCTGCTCCACGACCAGCTTGGAGTCCATCCGCACCTCGATCTCGGCGTCGGGGGCGAGGTCGGCCGCCAGGCGCAGGCCGGCGATCAGCCCGCGGTACTCCGCGACGTTGTTGCTGGCCACCCCGATCGTGGTGCCCTCCTCCGCGAGCACCCGACCCGTCTCGGCGTCCTTGAGCAGCGCGCCGTACGCCGCCGGGCCGGGGTTGCCACGCGAGCCGCCGTCTGCCTCGATCAGCACCGAGCGGGGTCCGGGCAATAGAGCCCCGAGTCTTCCGTCCGCACCAGGATGCGCTGGCACTCCTCGCAGCGGATCACCTCGTCGTCGGCGGCCGCACGGATCACCGCGAGCTCCGCGTTGTCGAGGGTGAGCATGCAGCCGCTGCACTGGCGGGCGCGCAGGGCTGCGGCGCCGACGCCGTTCTTGGCCGCGCGGAGGCGGTCGTAGAGCGCGAGCAGGTCGGTGGGCAGCTGCTCGAGGACCGGGCCGCGACGGGCGGCGAGGTCGGTCAGCTCGGCGTCGATCTCGGCGTAGCGCTTGTCGCGGTCCTGCTCCACGCGACCGTTGCGCTCCTCGAGCTGGCCCAGCTGGACGGTGAGGTCGTCGAGGCCGCGCTGGGCGTCCTCGAGCCGCGCCATCACCTCCAGCTCCTCGTCCTCGAGGCTGGTGATGCGGCGCTCGAGGGACTCCATCTCGTGCTGCATCCGCTCGAGGTCCTTCGGGTTGCTCACCAGCCCCTGGTCCATCCGGCCGCGGTCGCGGTCGCGGCGGGTGCGGACCTGCTCGACGTCGGAGTCGAGCTTGGTCTGCTCGGCGGTGAGGTCGTCGACCACGATGCGGGCGTCGCGGGCCTGGTTGCCGAGGTCGAGCCGGGTCATCGTCAGCGCGGCGAGGTCGTCGTGCTCCGGCAGGGTGCCGCGCTGGTGGCGCAGCTTGTCCGCGCGGGCGTCGAGCTCCTGGAGGTCCAGCAGCTTCAGCTGGAGGGCGGGGTCGGCTTTCAGGGGGTCGGCTCCTCAGGTCGGGCGGATCAGGCGCGGAACGTCCAGGCTTCGGTGCGGAGGGTGCTCACGCGGGTCTCCACCGTATCCAGGGCCCCCGTCAGGGCGCCCGCCAGCCGGGCCGCCACCTGCGGCAGCCAGGTCCACTCCGCCGCCCAGTGGGACACGTCGACCAGGGCCGGCCCGCCGTGCTCGGCGAACTCCATCGCCGGGTGGTGGCGCAGGTCGCTGGTCACGAAGACGTCCGCGTCGGTGCCGAGCACGTCGCCGAGCAGGAAGTCGCCGGCGCCTCCGGCGACGGCCACCCGGCGGACGGCGCGGTCCTGCTGGCCGGCGACCAGCACCCCGCGGGCGCTGGCGGGCAACACCCTCGCCACCTGTTCGGCGAAGGCCCGCCAGGGTCGTCGGCTCGACGTCGCCGATCCGGCCGACCCCGGTGCGGGCGGTGCCGGCGTCGGCCAGCTCCACGACGTCCCAGGCCGGCTCCTCGTAGGGGTGGGCGACCAGCATGGCCGCGACCACCCGCGACCGCAGCCGCCGGTCCAGCACCACCTCGACCCGTTCCTCGCCGACGACCTCGAGCGCGCCGACCCGGCCGAGCGTCGGGTGCGCCCCCTCGAGCGGGCGGAACCGGCCCTCGCCCGGTGAGGAGAAGGACGCCGCCTCGTAGTCGCCGATCCGGCCGGCGCCCGCCTCCGTCAGGGCGCCCCGCATCCGGTCGGCGTCGGCCACCGGGACGTACACGGTCAGCTTGTCGAGCGGGTCTCCCAGCGGCCGGATCGGCCGGAGGTCGGTGAGGCCGAGGGCCTCGGCCAGCGCGTCGGAGACCCCGGGCGCGGCCCGGTCGGCGTTGGTGTGGGCAGTGAGCAGCGCGGTGCCCGCGCGGGCGAGGGTGCCCAGCGTGCGGCCCTTGGGCGTGGTGGCGGTGAAGCCGTGGACGGCCCTGAGGAACAGCGGGTGGTGGGCCACCAGCAGGTCGGCCCCCCACGCGGCCGCCTCGTCCGCCACCTCGACGGTCGGCTCGACCGCGAACAGCACCTTGCCCACCTGCTGCGCCGGGTCGCCGTACACGAGTCCGACCGCGTCGTGCTCGTCGGCCGTGTCGGGCGGGTACCAGCCGTGCAGCAGGTCGACGACGTCCTTCAGGGTCGGCATGCGGGCAGGCTAGCCAACCCCGCTGGTCGATTCGTCAGGGATCCTCCGGGTCGCCCGGAGCGGGCGGAGGTCTGACGACCCGGCGGCGGTCAGTTCACCTGGCGCTCGCGACCTTCCCAGTACGGCGCCCGGAGCTTGAACTTCTGCAGCTTGCCGGTGGCCGTCCGGTCCAGCACCTCGCGGAACTCGACCGACGACGGCGCCTTGTAGCGGGCGACCTTGCCCTTCACGTAGTCGATCAGCTCCTGCTCGGTCAGCGATGAGCCCTCGGCCTTCACCACGAGCGCCTTGATGGTCTCGCCCCACTTGTCGTCGGGGACGCCGATCACGGCGACCTCGGCGACGTCGGGGTGGCTGAAGATCGCGTCCTCGACCTCGATCGAGGAGACGTTCTCGCCGCCGGTGATGATGACGTCCTTCTTGCGGTCCTGGATCGTGAGGTAGCCGTCGTCGCCGATCACGCCGCCGTCGCCGGTGTGGAACCAGCCGTCCCTCCAGGCAGCGCTCGGTCTCCTCGGGGTTGTCCCAGTAGCCAGCGAGCACGACGTTGGAGCGGGCCAGCACCTCGCCCTGCGCGTCGACCTCGAGGCGTACGCCGACCGCGGGCGAGCCGGCGCGGACCAGCTTGCCGGCGCGCTCCTCGGCGGACAGGTCGTCCCACTCCTGGCGGGCCGCGGTTGACGGTCAGCAGCGGCGAGGTCTCGGTGAGCCCGTAGATCTGGATGAACTCCCAGCCGAGCTCCTCCTCGACCCGCACGATGGTGCGGGTCGGCGGCGGAGCCCCGGCGACCACGATGCGCACCGTCCCGCGACCGGGGACCTCGCCCTCCCAGTGCGGAGCGGCCTCGAGCACTGCGGCGACCACGGCCGGGGCCGCGCACATGATCGTCACGCCGTACTGCTCGACCCGCCGGAGGATCTCCATGCCGTCGACCTTGCGCAGCACGACCTGCGGCACGCCCATGCCCGCCATCGTGAACGGCATCCCCCAGCCGTTGCAGTGGAACATCGGCAGCGTGTGCAGGTAGACGTCGCGGTCGCTGACCCCGGTGTGCCAGCCGAACGTCGTCGCGTCGACCCAGATGTTGCGGTGTGTCATCTGCACGCCCTTGGGCCGGGCCGTCGTCCCGCTGGTGTAGTTGATCGTGGCCGTGGCGTTCTCGTCCGGCTCCCACGGCTGCGGGTCACCGTCGGCGAGGAGGTCGTCGTCGGAACCGATGACGTAGGTGCGCTCGGCCTCGATGCCCTTCAGCGAGTCGGCGAGCTCGGGGTCGACGAACAGCACCCGGGCGCCCGAGTGCTCGACGATGTAGGCCACCTCGTCGCGCGAGAGCCGGAAGTTCACCGGCACCAGCACCCGGCCGTATCCGCTCACGCCCCAGAACGCCGTCAGCAGCCGGGCGCTGTTGTGGCTGACCATGGCCACCCGGTCGCCGAACCCGATGCCGAGCTCGTCGAGCCTGGCCGCGATGCGCCCGGGCGCGGTCGCCCATCTGGCGGTAGGTCAGCTCGCCCCACGACGGCGCGGGCTGGTCGGGCTCGTCGACCACGCCCAGCCGGTCGCCGTACACGGTGGTGGCGCGGTCGCAGGAAGTCGCTGACGCTGAAGGGGACGATCATGTGGAGAGCTCCATGATCGAACTCTTCCCCCGCGACCGCGCCTTGTCGACCCTTCGCCCGGTCAGGTCCGGCACCACCGGCCGGAGGCTGAGGGAGAATCGGGACTCGTGGCCGCCCCACCCCGATGCGTCGTGCTCGTCGAAGGACCCAGCGACGCCGCCGTCCTCGACGTGCTCGCCCGCCGAGGCGGCCTCGCCGGCCCCGGTCTCGCGGTGGTGTCCATGGGCGGGGTCACCAACTTCGGACGCCAGCTCGCGCGGTACGACGACGACCGGACCGTGTCGGTTGCCGGACTGTGCGACGCGGGCGAGACCCGGTTCTTCGCCGGGGCACTCCGCCGGCGCGGCCACGTCGTCGAGAGCCGGGACGACCTGGCCCGGCTGGGGTTCTTCGTGTGCGAGGCGGACCTCGAGGACGAGCTGATCCGCGCGCTCGGGACGGAGGCCGTGGTCGACGTCGTCGAGCGCGAGG
Organism: uncultured Actinomycetota bacterium; assembly: GCA_963774575.1. Lineage (GTDB taxonomy): Bacteria > Actinomycetota > Actinomycetes > Propionibacteriales > Nocardioidaceae > Nocardioides. The sequence goes on from CAVZFO010000020.1 coordinate 102,027, forward strand.
GCGAGCTCGGCCAGCTCCGTACCTTCCAGCAACAGCCCGCGCAGCGACGGCGTTCGCTGCACGACCAGCTGCACCGGTTCTGCGGGACCAAGTCGGGCCGCAAGGTCCGCCTCGCCGCCGCCCTGGCCGAGACCCTGGAGCTCGACGCCGTGCCGGCCCCGCTGCGGCGGGTGCTCGAGCGCGCCCGCGGTCAGGTGGCGGACGTCGGCTGAGGGGCAGTCCGGATCGCCTCGGCGACGGAGCGGTCGGCACCCGCGGCGCCCTCCCAGCGCACCCGTCACCTACGGTGCCTCGGGTGAAGGAGTCGTTCGTCCGGGGGGTGCGGCTCGGGATCCCCTACGCAGTCGTGGGGTTCGTGCTCTCGATGTCCTTCGGCGTGCTCGCCCGGCAAGCCGGCTTCTCCGCCCTCCAGGCCGTGACGGCCTCGGCGCTCGCGTTCGCGGGGTCGGCCCAGTTCGCCTCGCTGGCCGTGGTCGCGTCGGCGGCACGCTCGGTCGCCGCCGTCGCCGCCGCCACCCTGATGAACGGGCGCTTCCTGGCGATGGGCATCGCCCTGGCCCCGTCGTTGCCCGGTGGCCCCGCCAAGCGTGCCGCCCAGGGCCAGGCGATGGTCGACGCGTCCTGGGCGCTGGCCAACAACGGCGACGGCACGTTCGACCGCTGGCTGATGTTCGGCACCACGGCCCCGCAGTACGTCACCTGGTTCCTCGGCACCGTCGTCGGCGCGTACGGCGGCGGGCTGATCGGCGACCCCGACCGCTGGGGCCTGGACGCGGTCTACCCGACCTTCTTCCTGGGCCTGGTGCTCGTCGAGATGCGCGACCCCCGCTCCCGCACCGTTGCGCTGCTGGGCGCGGCCGTCGCGCTGGCGCTGGTGCCGTTCACGCCACCCGGCGTCCCGGTGCTCGCCGCCGCGAGCGCCGCGCTCCTGGGCTGTCCTGGCGGACGGACGGGGACCAGGCGTGAACCTCTGGCTCCTGATCGCCGGAGTGGTCGCCGGCACGGTCGCTCGTCAAGGCGGCCGGGCCGGTGATGCTCGGCGGCCGCGACCTACCCCCGGCCATGACCCGGGTGGTCGCCTGCATGGCCCCCGCCCTGCTGGCGGCGCTGGTCGTCACCGCTGCCCTGGCCGACGGCGGCGAGCTGCACGTCGGCGCCGACACCGTCGGCATGCTCGCGGGCGGGGTGCTGCTGTGGCGCGGGAAGTCCGTGGTCCTGGCAGTGCTCCTCGCCGTCGTCGTCACCGCTGGTCTCCGCGCGCTCTTCTAGTCGCTCGTGACGCACCCGCTTCGGATGCCGTGGGCATGACCCGGTCCCCTGGGCTGCTGGCCATCTGCGCCAATGCCGGTCACGGCAACTAGTCTGTGCGCCGATCGGGGCGCATAGCTCAGCGGTAGAGCACTGGTCTTACAAACCAGTGGTCGCAGGTTCGATCCCTGCTGCGCCCACCCTCGTAAGGGCCCTCTGACCTGGACCAACATCGATGCGAATGGATCCACTCACTCCAGCCTGCGGGTCCCGAGAGGCAATTACCGCACCATGACCGCAAGGCTTGCGCGCCCATTCCGCCCCGCCTCCCCGAGGATGTCCCCATCTCCTGGCGCCCCACCCGCTCACGGACGTGATGGGAACTCTGGACCAAGCAAACTCCCATCTTCCGCTGGCCGGGGGCGACCTTGATCGTGCCCGGGCGCAGCACGAGGCCGCACTCGCGCCGTACGACAGGATCGTTGCCGTGGTGGACGCCGGCGAAGAACGTGCAGCCACGGCTCGCCCGACCTCGCACGCGTCGAATGACGACCGAACCATCGTGCGGCTGCTGCGCGCCTCGGTCGCGGGGCTCGTCTCCAGGGCGTAAGGATTGAGGGCTGGGCGAACCTGGCGCGGGCGAGCACATGGGCCCATGGACCGTGCGGTTCTTGACGCCGCTCTCGAACGTGCACCGGTCAACGACGACGGTCGTTCCGGAGCGGTGCTGGAGCGCGTAGTCCTCGCTGACGGTTCCCGGGTCGTGGTGAAGCGCTTCGATCCGAACGCCGATCTGGTCATGCGCCTCTCCGGGGACGCGACGGGCCGGGAGGTGGAGCTGGTCCGGGGTGGCGTGCTCGACGGCCTGCCGACGACGGTGCTCCATCCGGTCATCGACGCGTGGTACGACGACGACGGTCGCGGCGTGCTGGTCATGCGTGACCTCGGGGACGCCGTGCTCACCTGGAGGTCCATCGTGAGCCGCGAGCAGGCCAGGACCATGTTCGCTGCGATCGCCGACCTGCACGCGGCGTACCTCGGCTCCGTGCCAGCCGGGCTGACACCGCTGGACCGGCTCCTCGGCCTGTTCGAGCCGCGGCGGATCCAGCCGCACGCGGGCAACGCGATCGTCGACTACGCCTTGCGGGGATGGGAGTACTGGCCCGAGGTCGCGCCGGGTGAAGTGGGAGAGCGGGTGCTCGTCCTGGCCCAGGACACCGCGCCTCTCATGGCGGCCTGTCGTGCGCTGCCCTCGACCCTGCTGCACGGTGATCTCGCGACGGTGAACATGGCCCTCGAACCCGACCGGCCGGGATCCCTCACGCTCATCGACTGGGGTCTGGCCGCTGATGGGCCGGCCGAGCTCGACATCGGGCGGCTGCTGGCGGGCTGCGCGCAGCTGTTCGGCCCGGTCGGGCCGGATCAGAGCGCGACGATCGTGGAGCGGCTCGACGGCCTCGTCGCCCTGCAGCGCGAGGTCGCGGGTGCGTCGTACGACGACGACGCGATGCGGCTGGGTCTCCTGACCGGGCTCGCGTGGCTGGGGTGGAACAAGGCGCTCGACATCGTCGAGCACCCCGACCCGGCCGTCCGCGAGCGCGAACGCGCGGCGCTGCCGTGGTGGCTGCGCCAGGCTGAGCTGGCCCTCGAGACAGGCCTCGTGTGAAAGGAACCAGATGATGGACGTGAACACGCTCTACCACCGGGCCGTCGAGCTCTTCGCCGACCGCGTCAACGCGGTGAAGGACGTCCAGTGGGGAGATCCCACGCCGTGCACCGAGTGGACCGTGCGTCACCTCGTCAACCACGTCACCTACGAGAACCTCTGGACCGTCCCGCTCATGGCAGGGACCTGAGGGTCCCGGTCGGCAGCGCATGAAGGGACTGGCGATCGCCCCGGACACCCCCCTGACGGCCAGGGAGCGCTGGGTCACCCTCAGCCGGGTCTGATGGAACCCACTCGTCGCCTGTTGCCTGAAGGGTGGTGGCCACCGCGCGGGGGGGTTGCGGTGCTGTCGCGGACGACCAGCTCGGTCGGCAGGATCAGGTGGCGGGCCCGCTTCGGTGGGGTGGCCTCGGCTCCGTCCAGTGCGGTGATCAGCAGCTCGGCCGCGGCCCGGCCCTTGGCCTGCGAGTCCTGCCGCACGGTGGTGAGTGACGGTCGGGTCGTCCGGGCGATCGGGTTGTCGTCGAAGCCCACGACCGAGATGTCGTCGGGCACCGTGCGACCGCTGTCCTGGATCGCGTCGATGACGCCGACCGCGATGGCGTCGGAGAAGCACAGGACGGCAGTCGGCTGGTCGTCGAGCTCCAGCAGCAGTCGGGCCCCTTCGTGACCGATGTCGTGCGGGTCGCTGTGCGGCAGCCGCACCACCGTGGGGGTGATGCCGGCCCCGGACAGTGCGTCGGTCCAGCCCAGCAGCCGTTGCCGCTCGGTGTTGGCCATCGTGGTCGCGAACGGGTCGGTCAGGATGCCGTAGCTCACCGCCGAAGCCGGTGCTGACGATGCCGACCCGACGGTGCCCGAGGTCGACCAGGTGCTGCGCCGCGGCGCGCGCGCCCGTCCGGTCGTCCACGTTGACGCTGGGGATACCCGGTGCCGCAGCCTGGTCGACGAACACGACCGGCAGCCGGCGGCGCATGAGCCAGCTGACGCGCGGACGAGTCCGAGTGGCAGGAGTAGACCAGCGCGCCGTCGATCGCCACGTCGCGCGCCGGCATGCTGCCGTCGGCCGGCGCCGCCGGCAGCAGGGTCAGTGCACGACCGCCGGGACCGAGGCGATCGGCGATGCCGGCCAGGAACGCCATCGCCACCTCGTCGGTGAGCGTGTAAGTCAGCGCGTCCGACAGCACGACGCCGATCGCGCCGGCCGATCCGCTGACCAGGGCACGCGCCGCCGGGTCCGGGCCGCCGTAACCCAGCTCGTCGGCCGCCGCGAGGATGCGCTCGCGCAGCGTCGCGGAGAGCTGGTCGGGACGGGAGAAGGCGTTCGAGACCGTCATCCGACTCACGCCGACCTGATCGGCGATGGTCTGCAGGGTGACTCGCCCCATGGTGTGGCCGCGCCTTTTGCCGTCAGCGTCAGCCTAGGGTCCGGGAGCTGCGAGCCGGCCGCGGGGGAGCGACCATGTCACCGAGCCGGTGCAGGACGGCGGCGGTGGCGGCGCGGGTGCGGCGGAGCCTCGCGACCCGCTCGACATGCGCGACGACGGGAGCGTCCGGGAGCGCGCTGAAGACCTCCGCGGACATGAATCCGGTGGGACATGATCAGGGCGAGGGGCAGGTTGGTCCATGGTGGTCGATTCCTCTTAGAAGCGTGGTTCTTTACCGGTAATGTACCCAACGCTTTCTGTACCGGTCAAGAGAATTGACGAATCTCCTACACTCGCCTTGGCCGCGATTCCTACTGACCCATCGGCCCGCCCGTGGCTGCCGGCGCCCAGTGCATCGCCAACCTTCGTGGGCAGCATGACGTGTAGCACTTGACACGCTCATGCTTCTCGGGCGCGCAGGCCACCGTCATCCCGTGCACGGGCGCTCTGAGGGACGGCGGGATCGGCCTCGGGCCAAGGTCACTGGGCGTGCTCCGGGCCGGCGAGCGGCTCCGACTCGCGCTCAACTCGGTGTCCGCCATCCTCAGCGGCGGGAACCAGCGCGCCTGACATTGTCGAGAAGCGTCGATCTCAGATGAGCGGAGTCCGATGTTGCATGGCGAGCACGGTCAGTTCGACTCGAGAGTGGATGCCGAGCTTCGTGTAGATGTGCTTCAGGTGCGCATCGACGGTATGCGGGGAGACGAACAGCTGCTGGGCGATGTCCTTGTTGATCAAGCCCTTGGCGACGAACCCGGCGATCCGCACCTCGCTCGCGGTGAGCGAGGCCCACGGGTCGGGCTCGCGCGCGCCCGCGGGTGCGGCGCCGAGGGGACGTCTGTCCGTGGGGTCTCTCACCCCTGCGTCGTCCTCAGTCCGGGTCGCGAAGTGCGGGTTGTCGAGAACCGTCTGGTCCAGGAGCACGACGGGGTGTGTCTTGAGCACGGCAACGAGAATGTCGAGCCCGAAACGCTGCAGGTCGTACATGCACATGAAGACCGCGGGCTTCTGGGCCACAATGTCGTTGAGGGCCGCCTCATACACGAAGAAGTCGTCGGCCCCATGAGGCTGCAACAGCACCCCGGGCCACGGCATCTCCCCGGTGGCCCGCAGTAGTCCGGAGCCCCCCGCGACCACCTCTTCGACGTTGTCCGAGAGCACCGTGGTCATGTGCTCGACCGAGAACTTCCCAGATTGCAGGTAGACCTCCGACGCCGGGCGGACGTCGAACCGATCCGTCGGCGGGTCCGCGACGCCAGCCTCGCCGACCACCTGGGCACGCACAGCGCCGGGCTCGAAACCGTCGATGTAGCACAGGCAGGTGTCCCCGCCACGGAGGCCCTCGCGAAGGAAGGGGAACAGGAGGTCGTCCCGCTCTGCCGAGCCTGAGTAGAAAGCACAGAGGTGCGTTCCTGGCGGGATCTGATCCACGCCCGGGATCCCGATGTCGACGACATTCATGTTGGTCCCTTGGTCACCGTGAGCGTACGCGCGTTCGTCGGCAAAAGCACCGCGAGCCAGGAGGGCCGGTCATGGCACATCGCCGCTCACCTGACACCTCGCTGTTCGTGGGGCTTGGTCTTGTGCAGCGCGACCTGGGGCGGTTGCGGGCAGGGTGCTGGAAACCGCTGGCGTCGGCTCGGGATGGCGGAGCCTGGACGCAGGAACTCGATTCCCCCAGACTCGGCAGTCTCAGGGAGGTACGGCGTGATGGACGACATGCAGGCGCTCTTGACGAGGCGATTCCCCCGCCGCCTGTTCCTGACCTACGAGGCGATCATCGTCTCCGGCTCTTCGATCCTGGAGGCGATGGAGGCGGTCTCCTCGACCGCGATCGAGCACCCGGAGTGGAACATGGAGGAGCAGTTGACTTGGGCCGAGTGGGAGTCGCAAGGTGCGTCGTCCGACACGAACCGTCACCGCGGCCAAGGCTGACACCAAAGCGATCACCGAATCTCACGGGCCGAACTGCATGCGCGGCCATGTGGCTGAGGTTCGCGCCGCACGGGCACGGGCCGCTGGTTCTGCTGACCGAGGGAATCCCGAGAGACGCGAGGTCGCGGCACGGCAACGCCTCCCGCGGCCCGCTCGTCTAGCCCGAGCGAGGTGAGCCGCAATCGGAGGCTGCAAAGACCCCGCCCCGTGCAACAAACTCGCAGGCGCCAGTGGGTTGTTCATAGCCCGGCGAGATGGGCATGACCGCTCGCATCGCGGCACGTGAGTTGCTTCGTGCGGGTGGCCCATCGCGCGCCCGCGGGACTACCATCGATGGTTTCGGTACCCCTCCTGACCGGTGCCGTCGCTCTCCGGCATCGGCAAACCACGCCAATAGGGAAGTGACGAAAATGGCTACTGAGACGCCAACAATTGTTCTGGTCCACGGTGCCTGGGCTGACGCCACGGGCTTCGACGCGGAGATCCGCGCCCTGCAGGAAGGCGGGTACTCCGCCATCGGTTTCGGCAACCCCCTCCGCGACCTCGAAGGCGACGCCGCCTACCTGGCCGCGTTCCTACGGACCCTCAACGGCCCGATCGTGCTCGTCGGCCACTCATATGGCGGCAACGTGATCTCCACCGCCGCCGTAGGCAACGAGCAGGTCCGGGCGCTGGTCTACCTCAACGGGTGGATGTGCGACGTGGGCGAGAGCCAGCAAGAGCTCCTCGAGAAGTTCCCAGGCAGCCTTGTAGGGCCATCCATCAGGCCCGTTCCGTTCAGCAACCCCGACGGCAGCGAGGGCGCCGACCTCTACCTCGCCCCCGAAGCGTTCCACGAAGCCTTCGCCGCCGACGTCGACGCCGAGACGGCCGCAGTGATGGCCGCGGCACAGCGGCCATACGCCGCCGCCGCGTTCGCAGCCACGCCCTCGTCCCCGCCAGCATGGAACACGCTGCCCTGCTGGTATCTGCTCGGAACCGAGGACAAGGCGATCCCGCCGGACCTCCAGCGGCACATGGCCGAGCGCGCTGAGGCCACGATCGTGGAGGTACCGGCATCGCATGTCTCGTTCGTGTCCCAGCCCGAGGCCGCGACCAGACTCATCCTGCAGGCCGTCGAGGCGACCGCCGTGAGCGCCTAGAGGACTCCGCTCACGCTGAACTGCGGCGCCCGCTCGTCGCCATGCGAGAGCACCGACGCGAGCAGGGTCGTCTCGACGAACCTTGAATCGAGACGTGCCGAGCCAGCAGAGCAGACTCGAGTTCCCTCACCCATACGGGACTAGGCATCAACCACAAGGAGTCAAGCAGGGCAAAAGCGAGGCCCGGCGTCACTGTGACGGCTCAGCAGGGCACGGCTGCGGAGGACCGGCGGCCTCTCGCATGCCGGCGTCGGTCCTCGGTCCGGTCCACTGCTGGGGCTGCGCCCACCCGGAGGCCTGCCTGCTGCGGTTCACTGGTGGCGTGGCTGCGCGAGACCAGCGCCTGGGGATGGCGGACCTGCCCATGGGCGGGCGGGTGGCCTACGCCGAGTCGGGAACCGGGCCGCCCCTGCTGCTGGTCGCGGGATGGCTGAGCCACCTCGAGCTGGGGTGGGCCATCCCCGCCGAGCGGATGTTCTTCCAGTCGCTGTCGTCCGGACGTACCTTGGTGCGCTACGACCGCCCGGGCTGCGGCCTCTCGGACGCCTACGAGGGCCCGCGCACCATGGAGCTCGAGCAGGCGACGATCGCCGCCGTGACCGGGGCCCTCGGCATCGAGCGCTGCGACGTACTCGGCTTCTCGCTGGGGGCGGCGGTGGCTGCGCAGTGGGCGGCCGACCGGCCGGACGCGGTGTCGCGGCTGGTGCTGTACGGCGGCTGGGCCGCGGGCGGGAACCTGGGCGACGAGCACAGCAGGGAGCACATGCTCGGCCTGGTGGCCACCCACTGGGGCCTGGGATCGGACCTGCTCACGGAGGTCTTCGCACCCGACGCGGAGGCCGGGACCCGGCGCGCCTTCGCCCAGTACCAGCGCGCGGCCTCCTCGGCCGAGACGGCGGTGGCGTTGCTGGGCCTCGCCTACGAACTGGACGTGCGCCCGGCCCTCGCCCGGATCCAGGCCCCGACCCTGGTCCTGCACCGCAGCGGGGACCGGGCCGCTCCCCTCCAGGAGGGCAGGGCGCTCGCCGCCGCGATACCCGGCGCCGACTTCGTGGAGCTCGACGGTCGCTCGCACCTGCCCGCGATCGGCGACTCGGATGCCCTGGTGGCCCAGGTACGGCGGTTCCTCGGCCTGCCCCGGCTGCGCCGGGCCGTCCCCACGGGGCTGACCGCGCGTCAGACCGAGGTCGCCGCCCTCGTGGCCGAGGGCCTCACGAACCGCGAGGTGGCCGACCGGCTGAGCATCACCGAACGGTCGGCCGAGTCCCACCTGGAGCGGATCCGGCTGCGGCTCGGGTTCCGGTCCCGCTCCCAGGTGGCCGCCTGGTACGTGGGACAAGTGCGGTAGTTCCACGGCTGCGCGCGCGGCCGCTCCTCCGGGAGCCTGGCAGCGTGTCCAGACCTCGCGCCGCCCACCTGTTCCTGTCCGCCATCGGCTGGGCCGGGTTCGTCGCGGTGATGGTGTGGGCGGTCGCCTTCCTGGCCGACGTGGGCGTGTCCCGCACCGTCGACGGACCTGCCCGCACGACGACCGCGACGGCAGTCCTCATCGACCTGGCTCTGTGGCTGCTGTTCGCCGTCCAGCACTCGGTGATGGCGCGTCGCCCGGTGAAGGCGTGGCTGCGTCGGTGGGTCCCGCCTGAGCTCGAGCGCACGTTGTACGTCCTCGCCACGGATCTCTGCCTGGCCCTGTTGTTCTGGCTGTGGCAGCCCTGGGGCGGGCAGCTCTGGGACGTCGGCGGGTGGCCCGCGCTCGTGCTGTGGTCGCTCTGCGCCGCGGGCTGGGTCCTGGCCGTCACGTCGACCTTCGCCGTCGACCACCTCGAGCTGATGGGTCTGCGGCAGGCCGGCTGGTTCGGGTCGAGGGACGCCGCGGCTTCGACGGACCTGCGGGTCGGCGGGCTCTACGCGGTCGTCCGGCACCCACTGATGACGGGGCTGCTGCTGGCGTTCTGGGCGACACCGCGGATGGGCGTGTCGCACCTGCTGTTCGCCCTCGCCGCGACCGGCTACATCGCCGTCGGCGTGATGTACGAGGAGCGGGACCTGCGTCGGGTCTTCGGGGCGGCGTACGACGAGTACGCCGCCCGCGTCCCGGCGGTCCTCCCCGGCGTCCTGGTCGGACGCCGGGTCGGCCGAGAAGCCGGGGTCAGGCGATGACGGCGTCGAGGGTCTTCTTCAGGGCGCTCGGCTGGGAAGGCTTCCGCGGAGCCTTCTTGCGGGCCGCCAGCATCTCGGCCCCGATCTCCTGGAGCGCCTTGCGGCCGAGGCCCTCGCGGACCTTCGGGAACCAGTCGTCCTCCTCCTCCTGGATGTGGTGGGTGACGTTCTCGATCAGCACCGTGGTCTTGGCCGTGAACCGCTCGTCGGAGGCCGACATCCCGGACAGCTCCATGACCAGCACGTCGGCCACGTGGTGCTCCTCGTAGGACTCGAGGATGTCGTCCTCCAGGTCGGGGAGCAGGGCCCGGACGCGGGGGTACATGACCTCGTTCTCGATGTAGGTGTGCACGGTGAGCAGCTCGATCATCTTGTCGACCAGCCGCTGCTTGGTCTTCTCCGCGCCGTCGCCCGCCTTCTCGAAGTCGGCGAACGTCTTGCGGATCTCACGGTGGTCCGCCTTGAGCATGACGATGGCGTCGGTGGACTGCTTGGTGGGCACGGGGCCTCCTGGTTGGGGTGAACCATCCCGGTACCCGCACGAGGGAGAGCGAGCCTCCCTTCGGTCCCGCCAGACCCCCCGTCGGGGTGATCCGCATCACCCTCCGGCCTGCCTACCGTGACCAGTGCTGCGCATCACAGAGGACGAACTTCCGGGGAGGGAAGCCGATGAAGAAGCGCCATCCGGTGAGCTGGCTCACCGCACACACGCGCGAGCTGCCGACCACCATGGGCCGGGTGCTGGAGAAGACGGTGGCCCAGCCCGCACGGGACGCCACCGTCGCGGTCGCCGACGCCACCGTGTTCGGAGACGGGGTCGAGGCCCGCCTCCGGCGCGCCGACGCCGCGCTCGAACGGGCCCAGGAGCTGGAGGCCGAAGCAGCCGAGAGGGCCGCCCTGGCCCGCGAGGCGGCGGAACACGTCGGCGCCGTGCAGCAGGCCGGGGACGACGACGTACGCCGGGCGCGCGAGGAGGCCGAGCAGCGGGTGGAGCAGGTGGTCGCCGAGGCCCAGCGCGAGGCCGACGACTACGTCGCTGCCAAGCGCGAGCGCGCCGAGCAGCACGCCGGCCAGGACGTGGCGGACGCCGAGGACGAGGCCCGCGGCAGGGTCGCGCAGGCGTCGGCGCGCGCCGACACCGCGCGCGAGGAGGCCGAGGAGGCGGTGGCCCGCGCACGGGCCCAGATGGCCGACGCCCGCCGCCTGGCCGACGACGCTGCGGCCGCGGCCAGGGAGGCGGCGGACGAGGCCCGCGAGCGCGCGGAGCGCCTCGCGGAGGACGCCAACGCCCGGGCCGAGGAGGCCGAGGAGCGGGTGGCCGATGCCGAGCGCCGGAGCGAGGCGGTGGCCGCCAACGGGCGTGCGCTCGTCACGGACGCGGTGAACGGCACGGGCGGCGACCTCGACGACCTGACCAAGGCCGAGCTGCTCGAGCTCGCCGACGGCATGGGCCTCGAGGTCACCAGTCACCAGCTCAAGAAGGAGCTGGTCACGGCCATCAAGCGCTCCCGGCACTGACCACCAGACAACGGAGGACGATCATGCTCGGCACCAAGACGATCGGCCGTTCCGTGGTCTTCGGCCTGGGATACCTGGCCGGGACTCGCGCGGGTCGCGAACGCTACAACCAGCTCCAGCAGGTGGGCCGCCAGCTGGCCCTGAGTGTCCGCGACCAGCTCCAGGCGACCGACGACCACAGTCCGCGCTCCGTCGCGGGTGCGGCCCGCAGGGCCTGGGACGACACCGACATCAGGCTCGGGAAACCGTGAGGATGTCGTGCGGATCAGCATCCACCTCGTCGCGCGGCTCCTGAGGCTGCCGATCCTCCGCATCGAGGGGGACATCCGCATCCGCGACGACGACTGGTCCTGGATCCCGTCCGGATCGGCGGTCCGCCGCCGTCCGGCGGCAGGGCTCCCGGCACTGTCGGCCCCGAACGACGTGGGTCGGTTGCTCGCCCTCGCCGAGGCGGATCTCGAGCAGGTCGCCCGAGTCCGAAGCAACGGAGCCGGATCGAACCGCCGCGAGATCTGACCAGTGGGCCGGCCTGGAAGGTCAGAGTGGCGCTGCGCTGCTCAGGGCTCGAGGCAGGCAGGGATCGAGTCGGTGTGCCCGTTCGGACTTCGGTGTGGCCCGCCGGATCGAAGATCTTGACCCGGTCGACGCTCGCGAACTGGCGCAGCGTCGGCATGATCTCGCCGGCGATCGTCATCGTGGACCCGTCGCTGTTGCAGCCGCCGAGCAGCCGGACGCGGGCCACCCCGTCGACGATGGCGAGGTCGGCGAAACCCGTCGCGTGCGAGCCGAGCAGCCGGAGCCCGTCGCTCCTCTCGCTGGCGAGCGGCCCGGCGAAGAGCCGGTCCAGCACCCCGACCGCAGGTGTCCCGGCCGGACGGGCCGAGTGGTCGACGCGAACGAAGGAGGGCCGGTGGCGTCGCTGTCGAAGAAGAACACCCGGCGGTCCACGGTCGGGAACGCCGCGCGGATGTCGATGACCACCCGGTCCGGGTCGTGCAACCAGGAGACCGTGAAGGGCGACCGCTTCGCCAGCCCGACGCCGTACGTCGTCACGGCCTCGAAGTCGCCGGCGCGAACCGTCGTCATGATGTTGGGCAGCGCGAACGCCTTGCGCGCCGGGACGGTCGGCCCCTGGGAGTCGTGGGCCTGCGCACCGTCGAACCCGACGCTCAGGATTGCCCTGCCGGCCACCGGGATGGGGAGCCCGGACGCGTCCCCGCGCAGCACGTCGACGTACTGCACGTGGTGGCTCGTCGGCAGCCCTCCCGTGAACTGGAAGACGATCCGGTCGAAGCCCGGATGATGGGCCGCCCGGATGGCGACGAGGGTGGGCACCGACGGCGGGGCAGCGGTGACGGGGACGACGGCGGCGACCGCCAGACCGGCCGCCAGACCGGCCGCCAGGACCAGCATGAAGCAGCGGAAGATCCTCACCTGACACCTCCGGAACGGGACCGAGCCATCCTGATCTCCTCACGGTGCACCCGCGAGCGGCCCGCTGTCACGAGCGCGCGCTCGCTCTCGAGCGACAGGGACGTTGGTCCCCGAGCGCCGGGACCACGGCACCTGACCGGTCCCGGTGCCGAGGAGTCGGATGGAGGTGACCACACCACCAGAGGAGTAAGCCATGAAGGCCGCCGTCGTCCCCAGCTCGGATCCCCGCTCGAGATCCGTGACATGCCGGTGCCGGAGCCCGGCCCGGGCCAGGTCCTCGTCCGCATCGAGGCCAGCGGCCTGTGTCACACCGACATCCACGCCGCTCGCGGCGACTGGCCGGTCGCGCCGAAGATCCCGTTCGTCCCGGGCCATGAAGGCGTCGGTCGCGTCGAGCCGTCGGCCCCGGCGTGGAGCGCGTCGCATCGGCAACCGCGTCGCGCTGCCCTGGCTGGGTCACGCCTGCGGTCGGTGCCGCTACTGCGTCGCCGGTTGGGAGACCTACTGCGCCGGGCCCCAGAACAGGGCTACACGATGGACGGCTCGTACGCCGAGTACGCCGTCGGCTACGCGCCACGTCGTCGCCGTCCCCGAAGGGGTCTCCTCGTTCGACGCCGCGCCCATGACCTGCGCCGGCGTCACGACGTACAAGGCTCTCAAGGTGGCGCGCCCGCAGCCGGGCGAGACGGCCATGGTCGTCGGCATCGGAGGCCTGGGTCATCTGGGCCTCCAGTACGCCAAGGTCTTCGGCGCCACCACGGTCGCCGTCGACGTCGAGGACGCCAAGCTCCAGCTGGCCAAGGACCTGGGCGCGGACCACGTGGTCGACGGCCGCGGCGACCAGGCGGCGCGATCGCCGAGCTCGGCGGCGTCGACGTCGCCCGGTGACCGTGCCCTCGCCGACGGCGATGCGGGCCGCCCACGCGGCCCTCAACCCCAACGGGCGCCTGGTCATCGTCGGCCTGCCGGCCGACAACCGCCTGGAGCTCCCCGTCTTCGAGACCGTCCTCAAGGGCATCAGCGTGATCGGTTCCCTGGTCGGCACCCGCAACGACCTGAAGGACTGCTTCGCCCTGCACGCCCAGGGCCGCACCCGGGTGGTCGCCGAGGCGCGGAAGCTCGAGGACGTCAACGGGTGCTTCGAGGAGGTCCTGGCCGGGCACGTGCCGGCGAGGCTCGTCTTCGAGCTCTGAACCGCGGGGAGGTCCGCTCAGGGAGGTGTCAGTGGAACGTGAACCACGCCCCGATGACGCCCGGCAGCGGGCCCAGCAGCAGCCAGAAGCTGAGGATCCGCTTGGCGCGCAGGGCTCGGAAGGCCGCCACGGCCATCGTGCCCGTGATGGCCGCCAGCACGTTGAGGCCGACCCGCGCGTCCTGCTTGTCCGAGAAGACCGCAGCCACGGCCAGACCGGCCGCGAAGTGCATGATCACCGTGAACGCCAGCACCGACAGCACCCACTGCTGCACCTGGGTGATGGACATGCCGTCGCCGGGGTCCGGCGACGGCGTGGTCTGCGACACCCTGCGAGGTTAGGACCGCCGACACCGACCGCCGCAATCGACAGCGCTCCGACCCGGGAGAGAGAGGTTCCGGGTCGGAGCGTGTTGTCTCCATGGTGCGTCGCGTCGAAGGCGCTCACAACCCCAGGTCCAAACCACCGCCCCCGGGTTAGATTGACCGGATGGCCGAGCCGGGCGTCCGACGCGCTCGCGAGCAGCCCGACGCGCCGGCCGGATCGCGCTCGGCCGTGCTGGCGGCGCGAGTGGACCGCGTCCTCGACGCGAGCCTTGTCGTGCTCGCCACGTGGACGGTCGTCTACCACCTGAGCCTGCTGCTCGGCATCGGCTCGAACGTCGCGCTGGCCGTGGAGGCGGCGCTGCTCACGGCGCTCCTGGTGGCCGGCTCGCGGCGGGCGCACCTCGCCGTGCCCTCCCCTGCGACCACCACCGAGGCGCCGGGCCCGGGTCCCGGGTGGTCGCGGATCGCGGTCCGACTGGCCATCGGCGCGGGCCTGGCCGCGGCGCTGGCGATGGCGTTGGACCTCCCCTGGGCTCTCGTCTGCGTGTGCTGGCTGGTGGCCGCCGGCGCCGGCCTGCTGGCCGCCGTGGTGTCCCCGCCCGAGACCGAACCGCCCGCGGCCGCGACCCCGCTCCTCCCCCACGTCACCTGGCCGGACCGCCTCGAGGTCCCCGTCGTGCTGGCCCTCACCGCCGGCCTCGCCGTGCTGTCGACGCTCGTGCTGCGGGCCAACCCCGACGACCTCTACTACGTGAACCTCTCCCAGTGGGTCGCCGAGCACGGCACCTTCCCGGTGCGCGACACGATCTTCGGCGACCTCGTCTACCCGATGTCCAACTGGCCGCCGCTGGCGTCGTACGACGGCCTGACCGGCGCCGTCGCGCACCTGCTGCGAGTGCCCGCCGGCGACATCGTGTACGTCGTGGTGCCGCCCGTGACGACGGCGCTGGCGGTGCTCGCGTTGTGGCGGCTGCTGCGGGCCTGGCGGGTGCAACCGGTGGTCGTCGCGCTCGGCTTCGCGGTGCTGTTCCTGCTGGTGGACGGCACCTCGTCCTACGGCCCGCCCGGCAACCTGTTCCTGACCCGCCTGTGGCAGGGCAAGGTGATCCTGCTCTGCCTGGTCGTCCCGCTCCTGCTCGTGCACGCCCTCGCGTACGTCCGGCAGCCGAGCCGGAGCCGAGCCGGCTGGCTCGCCGTCGGCGGGGTCGCCGCGGTGGCCTGCTCGACCACGGCGATCTTCCTCGTCCCCATCGTCGCCCTGGCGGGGATGGCCCCCCTGGTGCTCACCCGCGAGCGCCGGGACGTGCGGGC
The DNA here is from genome assembly GCA_963774575.1 of uncultured Actinomycetota bacterium. Taxonomy (GTDB): domain Bacteria; phylum Actinomycetota; class Actinomycetes; order Propionibacteriales; family Nocardioidaceae; genus Nocardioides. The sequence goes on from CAVZFO010000020.1 coordinate 117,387, forward strand.
CGCGGCGGTCGGCTTTGCCGCCCTGGCGGCGTACCCGCTCCTGGGTGGCGTGGCGACCCTGGCCCTCGGTGGCCGCTCGGCCGACGACTTCGGCGAGCGCCGCGGTTACCGCTTCGACCCCTCGTGGTTCGGTCATGCCGTCTTCCTCACCGACCTCCTGGCCTTCGTCGGCGTGACGGCCGTGCTGGTGGGCTCGCTGCTGCTGCCGCTGCGGACGGCCCGCATCACCACCGCCGTGCTCGTGCTGATCACGGGATCACGTTCGTCCCGGGCTTCACACGGGTGAGCTACGACGTGGTGGGCCTGGGCCCGACGCTGTGGCGGGTCACCTGGGGCTGCACCGTCGCCGCGCTGGTCGGCACCCTCGCGGCGTGGCTGTGGAGCCGCGCGCCGTCGCGCCGGGCTGCGCTGGCCGGCGCCGCGGTGGTCGCCCTCGCGCTGGTGGCGTTCGGGGCGCCGATCCTGCGGTCCGACACCTCCACGCACTGGGCCGTGCCCCCGCACTGGCAGCGGGGCGCCGACTCGCGCGCCATGACGTCCTGGATCCTGCGCCACACGAAGCCGGGTGACGTGGTGCTCGCCCCCGACGACCTGGCCATCACGGTCGCCGTGACCACCACGGACGTGAAGACGGTGGCCCCACGGGACTACTACCTCTCCTACCTGCGCGACGACCCGGCGTTCCGCTACGACGACCGGCTCGCTCTCGTGGAGTTCGCCAACAACCTCCCTGACCGCCGGGAGGACGTCGGGGGGCCGCTCCGGGCCCTCGACGTCCGGGTCGCGTGCGTCTACCGGACCGACATCCGGGGGGCCGCGTTGCTGCGCGCCGCCGGGTACGGCCGCGGGACCACCACCCCCGCCTACCGGTGCCTGCGGGCGCTGAACCCCACCTGAACCCCACGTGAACCCCGCCTGAACCTGGCCTGACCCCCTCTGTCCGGGTGGTTCGCCCGGCGCGCTGTCTGGCTATGGTGGCGACACGACACCGGGTCTGCGCTCCCCGGGCCGTCAACAGACTCCCCTGCCCGAACGCTCGGCGGACGACGACGACGAAGGTGAGGCTCAACATGCGGATCATGGTTCTCGGTGGCGACGGCTACCTCGGCTGGCCCACTGCCATGTACCTCTCGGCGCACGGCCACGACGTGTCCGTGCTCGACAACGCCGTGCGGCGCCAGTACGACGAGGAGCTCGGCTCCGGCAGCCTGGTCCCGATCGAGTCGCTCAAGACCCGCGTCAAGGCCTGGGAGCGGGTGTCGGGCTCGCGGATCGAGATCTTCCACGGCGACCTCTGCGACGCCGAGTTCGCCTACGGCGCCCTGGACGCCTACCGACCGGACGCGGTGGTGCACTACGCGGAGCAGCGCGCGGCGCCGTACTCGATGATCGACCGCAAGCACGCGGTCTACACGCAGACCAACAACATCGTCGGCACCCTCAACCTGATGTACGCCGTCGGCGAGATCGACCGCGACATCCACATCGTCAAGCTCGGCACGATGGGTGAGTACGGCCAGCCCAACATCGACATCGAGGAGGGCTGGCTGGAGATCGAGCACAAGGGTCGCAAGGACCGGGTCCTCTACCCCAAGAAGCCCGGCAGCTTCTACCACCTCTCCAAGGTGCACGACTCGCACAACCTCGAGTTCGGCTGCCGGATCTGGGGCCTGCGCGTCACCGACCTCAACCAGGGCGTGGTCTACGGCCAGGAGACCGAGCAGACCGTGCTCGACCCCCAGCTCGCGACCCGGCTCGACTACGACGCCGTGTTCGGCACCGTGCTCAACCGCTTCGCCATCCAGGCCGTGCTGGGCCAGCCGCTCAGCGTCTACGGCGGCGGCTCGCAGACCCGGGCGTTCCTCGACATCCGCGACACGGTCGAGTGCATCCGGCTGGCCTGCGAGAACCCCGCCGACGCCGGCGAGTTCCGGGTGTTCAACCAGGCCACCGAGCAGTTCTCGCTCGACGAGCTGGCCAAGCTGGTCGCCAACTCCTACCCCGGCGGCGTCGAGGTGGAGCACATCGACAACCCGCGCGTGGAGCTCGAGAACCACTACTACAACTTCACCCACACCGCGCTGGAGTCGCTCGGCCTCAAGCCACACCTGCTGGGCGACACGCTGCTGGAGCAGATGTACGGCGTCATCGAGCGGCACCGCGACCGGGTCGACCTCGACCTGCTCCAGCCCCAGGTGCGCTGGCGGGAGGCCGTGAACAGCCGGCCGGCGGCCTCCGGACACTCGTGAGCGATCCCGGCGAGGGTCCTGGTCACCGGGGGGTCGGGGTTCATCGGTCGCCACGTGGTCCGCGCCCTGGTCGCGGACGGACACCAGGTCGTGGTCGTCGACCGGCACGAGCATCCGGAGGGACCCACGGTGCCCACCGTGGTCGGCGAGCTCACCGATCGTGGCGTCCGCGACCGGGCCCTGACCGACGACGTCACGGCCGTCGTCCACCTGGCCGCCGAGACCTCGGTGCTCGGCTCCGTCCAACGGCCCTACCTGGTGCACCGCGTCAACGTCGAGGTGACCGGTGCGCTGCTCGAGCTGGCCCGCGAACGCGGCGTCGGGACGTTCGTGCTGGCCTCCACCAACGCCGTCGTCGGCGCCTACGACGGCACCTTCACCGAGGACGTCCCGCTGCGCCCGTTGACGCCGTACGGCTCGACCAAGGCCGCCGCGGAGATGCTGCTCTCCGGCTACGCCGGCGCCTACGGCCTGCGCACGCCCGTGCTCCGGCTGACCAACGTCTACGGACCCGGCATGAAGGACAAGGACTCCTTCGTGCCGCGGCTGCTCAAGGCCGCGGCGCGCGACGAGGGCGTCCAGGTCTACGGCGACGGCCGGCAGCGCCGCGACCTCGTGCACGTCCACGACGTGGCCCGCGCCTTCGCGCTGGCCGTCGCGGGCTCCTCACCGGTCTGGCCCAGCGGGCCGACCATCATCGGCAGCGGTTCCTCGGTCACGGTGCTCGACCTGCTGGCCGCGGCCCGCGAGGCCACCGGCCGCCCGATCCCGGCCGAGCACGTGCCGGCCAAGGACGGCGAGATGCCCGCCGTGGTGGTCGACACCGCGCGCGCCCGGTCTCTCGGCTGGGAGCCGTCGGTGTCCCTGGTCGAGGGGATGGCGGGCACGTGGGCGGACCTGAGCCCGGCTCCGAGCCTGGACCTGTCCTGACGCGGTCGTGACCGACGTGGTGGTGGCGCTCGCCGCGGCACTCGGGGTCTACCCCGTGCTCCGTCGCTGGGCGGTGTGGAGGTGGCTGGCCGCGCTGGCCGCCGTGCTGGGCCTCCTCGGCGCGCTCACGCTCGCCGACACCGGGGTCGCCTCCGCGCTGCTCGCGGTGCCGTGCGGCGCGGCTCTGGCGCTGGCGTGCTGGTCCTCGCCCGTGCCGACCGCCCACCTCTACGCGGCCGCCGGGCTGGCGATCGCGGCCGTCGTGGCCTGGGGGCTCGCGCTGGACGACTGGCCCCCGCCCCGGCACGACGTGTCCGCTCCGGCCCTCGGCGCCGTGCTGGTGGCGGTGGCGCTCGGGCTGCTGGCGGCGGCCGGCGCCGGACGGGCCGGCGCCTCGCGGATGCGCGCGGTCTGTCTTCTGACGGCGGCGGCGAGCGGGGTGGCGTTCGCCGTCCAGGAGGACTCCTTGCTCACCTGGGCGTGGGCCCCTGCGACGGCCGCGTTGGGGCTGACGGCGCTGCTGCGCGGGCGGCGCGGCGCCTCGGCCGCGGCCCCGCAGACCGACGAGGTCGACGAGGCGGTGCTGGCCGCGTTCGCACGCGAGCACGGCGAACGTCTCGGGCCCGTCGTGGTCGTGATCGCGGCGTACAACGAGGCGGACGGCCTGCCGGGCGTGCTGCCGGCCCTGCCCACGGAGGCGTGCGGCCTGCACGTCGACGTGCTGGTGGTCGACGACGGCAGCCTCGACGGGACCGCCGAGGCCGCTTCCGGGCGGTCGCCGCGATCGGCCGCGGCTACGTCGCCGCCTGTCCGGTCAACCGCGGTCAGGGGGCGGCGCTGCGACTGGGCTACCGGATCGCGCGCGAGCGCGGGGCGACGTACGTCGTCACGACGGACGCCGACGGGCAGTACTCCCCCGACGAGATCGCCGACCGTCCTCGCCCCGGTCGTCGAGGGCCGGGCCGACTTCGTGACCGGCTCGCGGCGGCTCGGGGTCCTGGAGAACCGGGACGCGGTGCGCCAGGCCGGCACCTACCTCTTCGCCTGGCTGGCCAGTGCGCTGCTCGGGCGGTACGTCACGGACACGTCGTTCGGGCTGCGGGCCATGCGCGTCGAGGTCACCGCGGCGGTCACCCTCAACCAGCCGCAGTACCAGGCCTCGGAGCTGCTCGTCGGCGTCGTCTCGCACGGGTTCCGCGTGCTCGAGGTGCCCGGCACGATGCGGGTCAGGTCGGCGGGCGCGACCAAGAAGGGCGGCAACCTCGCCTACGGCAGCCGCTACGCCCGGGTGCTGCTCGGCACCTGGTGGCGCGAGGGGTGCCCGACCCCGGTGGCCGGGACGGCACCCGCCCTGGGAGGCTCGACCCGCCATGTCCCCGCTATGTCCCTGCCAGGTCCCCTTCAGTGAACCTGCGTGAGCACCGCGCGTTCCTGATCGCGCTCGTGGTCGCGGCCGCGCTGCGCGTGGTCGTGCAGGTCGCCTTCCCGCCGGGGTTCGTCTTCAGCGACGGGCCGACGTACCTCTCCCTCGTCGACGACATGCAGCCGCTGATGGACCGCCCCGTCGGCTACGGCTTCCTCCTCGCCGCCCTGGCCCACGCGTCCGCGGGCCGTCTGGCTGATCACCGTCGTGCAGCACCTCCTCGGCCTGCTCACCGCGGTGCTGCTGTACGCCGCGCTGCGGCGCCGCGGCGTCTCCGGCCGGCTGGCCACCCTGGCGTGCCTGCCCGTGCTGTTCGACAGCATGCAGCTCGCGCTGGAGCACACGGTGCTCAGCGACATCCTCTTCGACCTGCTCGTCGTCGGGGCGGTCGCGGCCCTGGCCTGGCACCGCGCGCCACGGGTGCCCACGGCGGCGCTCGCCGGCCTGCTGCTGGGCCTCGCGGTCTGCGTCCGCGTCGTCGGGCAGCCCCTCGTCGCTGGTGGCGGTGGGGTTCTGCCTGTGGGCCGCGGTCACCTGGCGGGCGAGGCTGCTGACCGCCGCCGCCCTCGTCGCCGCGTTCGCGCTGCCGGTCGCGGCGTACGCCGCGTGGTACCACGCCGACCACGGCGTCTGGGCCGTGTCGGAGGCGGGCGGCCGCGCCCTCTACATGCGCACGACGGGGTTCGTGGACTGCACGCGGTTCACCGTCCCCGACTACGAGCGGCCCCTGTGCCCCGCCGAGCCGCTCGGGCACCGGCTGGACCCGACGCAGTACGGCTGGCACATGCCCGACAGCACCCACGGCCTCGACGTGCCACCGGGCGTGACGTACGACCAGGCGATGGGCGACTTCGCCAGGACCGCGATCCGGGCGCAGCCGCTGGACTACGCCCGCATCGTGGCGCGCGACGTGATGGTGAACTTCACGGTGCCGCGCGTCGACCGCTACGAGTACGACACGGCCGCCAAGTGGCGCTTCGAGACCTACCTGGACTTCGAGCAGACCGGCTGGACCCGGCCGGCGTACCTCGCCCACGGCGGCACCCTGCTCGAGCACCGGCAGCCGTTCGCGGGCTGGCTGGGGTGGTACGGCTGGACCGTGTACGCCTGGGGGCCGCTGTTGTTCCTGCTCACCCTGCTGTCGCTCGTGGGCCTGGTGCTGCCGCGCCGGGACCCCGACCGGCTGCGTCCGCTGCTGGCGCTCACGCTGCTGTTCGCCGTGGGCCTGCTGGCGGCACCGGCGGTGACGGCGCAGTTCGTCTGGCGCTACCAGCTGCCGTTCGTGGTGCTGATCCCGGCGGCGGCGGTGCTGGCCGTCACGCGGATCTCGAGCGCTCGCGTGGGCGTGCGGACCAGCGCGGACCAGGTGCCCGACAGGATCGAGGAGGCACCGGCGCCTGCCGGCGCGTAGCGCCGGGTGCGAACCGGCCCGACGTCAGTCGGACCGCGTGACGCGGGCGACGCCGAGCACCGACTGGCCGAAGGGCGGCGTCACCCGACGCTCCAGGAACCGGGTCGTGGGCACCACGAACCGGTCGTAGATCCGCACCAGCCGCGGCTTCTGGCCGCCGACGCCGCCGCGGCGGACCATCAGCCACCACGCGACGCCGCCCAGCAGGTTCACCGGCTTGATCTCGACCGGCTCGAGACCGGCCCGCTCGAACGCATCACGGAGGGTGGCCGGCGTGTAGCGCCGCACGTGGCCGACGGCGCGGTCGAACTCGCCGTACAGCTGCTGGTAGCCGGGCACCCAGATCACCACCCGGCCGCCAGGCTCGGCCAGGGCCGCCATCCGGCGCAGCGCCTCGGCGTCGTCCTCGATGTGCTCGAGCACGTTGATCGCCAGCACGGCGTGGACCGGCTCGCCGGTCTCGCCCCTCTCCGTGTCCGGATCGGCGGCCAGGTCGAGCACCCGGGCCTCGACCTCGGGACGGCCGGCGAAGCGCCGAGCCAGCGCCGCGACCGCCTGGGGGTCGACGTCGGTGACCACGTGTCGGGCCAGGCCGCCGCACCTGCGCGGCGAACTCGCCGAGCCCGGCGCCCACCTCCAGCAGCGACCGGCCGAACCACGGCTCCATCAGCTCCAGCTGGTAGGCGCGGTAGCGGCGCTGGTTGGCGCCCGCGTCCTGCTCGAGGCTGCGTCCGGTGGCCTGGGTGAAGGCGTCGCTCATGAGCCGTCCTCGCGTCCTCGGAACAGGCGGTCCAGCAGCAGGTAGCGCAGCGCGAACATGGCGACGTACACGCCCAGGAAGGCGACGGCGACCACGACGGTGCGGGTGCTGCCGGAGGCCCCGGCGTCGCGGAGCCAGGTGTCCACACCGCCGGGTGACCACCGCGGCCAGCACGAGGGTGACCAGGATGATCGCGACGTACGGCAGCACCTCGCGGGTCAGGCTCGGCCGGCCGCGCCGCTGCCAGGTCCAGCTGCGGTTGAGCCAGTAGTTCGGCACGGCGCCGGCCAGCCAGGCGATCGTGCTGGCGACCGCCGGGGCCAGGCCGAGCAGCCCGTAGCAGACCACGAGCGCCAGCTCGCTGCAGCCGGCCGCGACGAACGACCCGGCGGTGTACGTCGAGAGCCGCCGCGCCCGACCAGACCACCGCGGCGAGTCTCGTCGCGACAAGGTCCCCGGCACAGAGCCAGCCTAGGGCTGCGTGGGGGGACGACCGCCGTCGCCTTGCGGTCCGACGTTCGCCTGCGCTTGGTCTGCGCCTTCGGCGCGGGATTTCCCGCTGCGCGGGGGGCTGTGGGGTCCGCGGGTGGGGTCGTGGTGGGGTGGGGTCGCGGAGGAGGTGCCGCCGGGTGCCGTCGTGGACTACCGCGGGGGGACAGGGGGATGCGGCAGCACCCCCCGCCTTCTCTGACGCTGCCGGTGCTCGGCCGCCGCGCGCGGGCGGCCCTGCCTCCCCTTTAGCCCCCCGCGGCAGCCCACCGTCCCCCGCCGTCCCCACGGCGGCGACCCCAGCCCCGCGGGCCACCCGCGGACCCCCTGATGGGGAAGGTAGGGGGTGGTCGGATCGGTCCCGGGTCGCCACCGGTGGCGACCCGGCACCGGAGGTCCGACACCCTACCTTCCCACCGGAGTGCGCGAGCGGTCCGCCGGCCGTGGGGGTGGGGGCTGCTGCGACAGCGGGGACGGTGGGCTGCCGCGGGGGGCTAAAGGGGAGTCAGGGCTCGCCCGCGCGCGGTCGTGGCCCACCACCGGCAGGTCAGAAGAGGCGGGCGAGGACTGCCGCATCCCCCTGTCCCCCCGCGGTAGTCCACGACGGCGCCCGCGGCAGACCACGACCCCACCCCACCGCGACCCCCACACGCGCACCCACAGCCCCCCGCGCAGCGGGAAATCCCGCGCCGAAGGCGCGCAAGCCCGCCGCACGGCGAATCAGCGGCCGCAACCCGAGACGGCCCCGCGCAGCGGAAGACCCCGCGGAGCGCTCTGGCACGATGAGGAAGTTCACGGCGCTTGCTGCCACCATGGGTGGCAGCACCCGAGGAGAGCAAACCGCATGACCGAGACGGCCCCGACCCGGCGATCCCGCCGGACGGACGTCACGTCGGCGACCCCTCAGGACGTGCCGTCCGGCTACGGCTTCGTCTGGCGCTACTGGGCCGATCGTGCTGCTCTTCGCCGTCGTGGTGCTGGACCGCTCGGCGGCGCTCGGCATCCCCGTGCGCGACCCCGGGGGGCAGATGTTCCGCGGCCGGCTGGCCAAGGCCCTGGTCTTCCTGGTCGTGATCGCCGTCGCCGAGGCCGTGATCCGGGCCCGCAGGGGCGGCTGGTCGCCGCGCCGGGTCGTCCGGGTGTTGCGGGAACGCTGGACCGGACAACGGGTGCTGCTGGTGGCCACCGGGCTGCTCGGCTACCACCTCGTCTACCTCGGCTACCGCAACCTCAAGAGCTGGAACGCCTTCAACGCCCTGCGCGACCAGGACCTGCTCGCCTTCGACAAGGCCCTGTTCCTCGGCCACAGCCCGGCCATGCTGCTGCACTCGCTGCTGGGCCAGGGCGCCGCGGCCGACGTGCTCGCGGTGGTCTACCGCTCCTTCACCTACGTCATCGTGCTCGCGCTGGTGTGCTCACTCGCGCTGGTGCCGAACGTGCGGCGGGCCTACGTCGCGCTCGCCGCCGCCACCTGGGCCTGGATCCTCGGCACCCTGACCTACTACCTGCTGCCGAGCCTGGGCCCCTACGCCGAAGCCCCCTGGCAGTTCTCCGGGCTGCGGACCACGCCGATCACCGGCACCCAGGCCGAGTACCTCCTGGAGCGCGCGCAGTTCCTGGCCGACCCGTCGGCGTCCGACTCGTTCGTCAGCCTCGGCGCCTTCGCCAGCCTGCACGTCGGCTTCAGCACCCTCGTCTTCCTGCTGGCCCGCTACTACGGCCTGCGCCGGACCAGCCAGGTGCTGGCCGTCTACGTCGTCGCGATCATCCTCGCCACCATCTACTTCGGCTGGCACTACGTCGCCGACGACATCGCCGGCGTGCTGCTGGCGGTGACCGCCCTGCAGCTGGGCAAGTGGACCGTGTGGCCGCCGTGGAAGCGGCGGCAGACCGCATGACGCTGGTCGACCAGACCCGCGTCGACGCGACCGGCGCACTGCTGGCCGCGCCCCTGGCCGGACGCGCCGTGCGGTGGCGGCCGGTGCTGGTCGCCACCATCCTCGCGGGCGTGCTGCACCTGGTGTGGTGGTGGCTGTGGGCCACGCCGGGCGGCGACATCGCGGCCCAGGACGCCTGGGCGGCCTTCGCCAAGGCCCATCCGGGCAGCGCCTACGACCTCGCCTGGTACGGCGGCATGCACCCCGTCTCCTACAGCGCGCTCTCGCCGTACCTGATGGCCTTCCTCGGTGTGCGGCCGACCATGGTGGTCGCCGGCACCCTGTCGGCGGCGCTGCTGGCGCTGCTGCTCGAACGCAACCGGCACCTGCGCAGTCCGCTGCTCCCCGCCGTCGTCGGGGCCGTGGCCCTGACGGGCAACGCGGTGTCGGGGCGGGTGACGTTCGGGCTGGGCCTGCTGTTCGCGCTGGCCGCGATGCTCGCCGTGTTCGCCTGGCCCACCCGGACCGCGGACCGCGCAAGCCCGACGGCCCGCCCGCAGCTGCGGGCGGTCGTCGTGGTGCTGCTGACCGCGCTCGCCACGGCCGCCAGTGCCGTCGCGGGCCTGTTCCTCGGGTTGGTGGCGGCGGCCCTGTGGCTGAGCGGTCGCCGGGGCCTCGCCTACCTCGTCGGGCTGCCGCCGGTCGCGGTCGTGGCTGTCTCGGCCTGGCTCTTCCCGCTCTCTGGCGTGCAACCCATGGCGTGGTCCTCCGCCGTGCTGCCCACCGCCGCTGCCGTCTCCGTGCTGCTGCTGATTCCCCGTGACTGGCGGCTGCTGCGGCTGCTCGGTTGGGTGTACCTGGTGGCCGTGCAGCTGTGTTGGCTGGTGCCCTCGCCGGTCGGCACCAACATCTCGCGGCTGGGACTGATCTTCGGCGGCGTCGCCCTCGCGGCCGCCCTGCCCCAGGGCGACTGGCGCCGCTCGCCGGCCGCGGGATGGTGGAGCCGCTCCGTGGCCATCGGGCTGCTCGCTGCCGCGCTGATCACCTCGGCCTCCTGGCAGGTCGGGCTGGCGGCCCGCGACGCCATCAGCACCGCCCCGCCCGAGTCCCTGAGTCTCGACCTCACGCCGCTGGTCACCCAGCTGCAGGTGCGGGAGGCGAGCCTGGGTCGCGTCGAGGTGGTGCCGACCGCGAGCCACCGCGAGGCGACGACGCTCGCCACCTACGTGAACCTGGCCCGCGGCTGGAACCGACAGGCCGACGCGGCGCGCAACAGCCTCTTCTACCGCGACCGGCCGCTGACCGGCGAGGCCTACGAGCGGTGGCTGCGGCGCTGGGCTGTCCACTACGTCGTCCTCACCAAGGCGACCCCCGACGCGGCAGCGGTCGAGGAGGCGGAGCTGGTCGCCGGCGGGCTCCCCTACCTGGACCGGGTCTGGTCCGACGAGGACTGGGTGCTCTACGAGGTACGCGACCCCACGCCGCTGGTCTCGCCACCCGCGCGGGTGCTGGCGTTCGACGCCGCCCAGATCACCCTCTACACCCCCGGCCCCGGGCCGGTCCGGATCCGGGTCGCCTACTCCGACTGGCTGGGCCTGATCGACCCCCTGGGCAAGCCGGTCCCCACGACCGACCTGGATGGCGACGGCGTCCCGCTCCTGCGGTCCTGCCTCTCCGGCAGCGCGGCCGGCGTGGAGGACGCCCGCGACAACTGGCTGGTGCTGCACGCCACCCAGGGCGGCGTCTACCGGATCGGGGCGCCCTACAAGGTGCCGCGCGGGTCGGCCTGTCCCTAGGGCGTGGCTCCTCATCCATGGCCTGCTGCGCGCCACCCCACGGGCGCTCCGCTGCGTTGCCGTCACTCGTAGATGAGCCAACAGCGACGTCGCTCCGGCGCCTTGCAGAGCATCCCGTGGGCCGCCGCTCGCGACGGCCAGCGACAAGGAGCCACGCCCTTAGCCCGCGTCCTGCTCGTCGAGCCGGTCCTGCAAGCGGTCCACCTCCGCCTGGAGGTCACGCGTGTCTCCCTCCAGGGCGAGCACGGCCTCGACGCCCGCAAGGTTGAGGCCCGAGGCGAGCAGGTCGCTGATCCGGCGCACCACGGCCAGGTCGTCGGCGCTGTAGCGACGGGTGCCACCCCCCGTCCGGTGCGGGCGGATCAGTCCCTTGGCCTCGTAGGCGCGGAGCATGGCGGGGTTCACGCCGGTCAGCTCGGAGGCCACCGCGATGCCATAGACGGCGTGATCTCCTGACGGCGCGTGCGGGTCATGGTCGGACACCAGGGACGGCCCCTCTCCGATGAGTTGATCTGATTTGAGTCAAGTACTTGAAATGTGGCCGAGAACTGACTAAATATCAACCCGTTGACTGAGATTCGCTGTTGAGATTCGATGCGTGACCGACATCCAGCCCCTCCCGCTCGACACCCTGGAGTGCGCCATGTCTTCAGTGATCCCCGCTCGCGGACCCGCAGCCGAGCCTGTTTCCGGCCTCGTCGGCCTTCCCGTCCCCACGGTGGCCGTCATCACGCCGCACGACATCGTGACCCTGGGCCTGCGCTCGATGGTCGCCGCCGCTGTCCCGCCCCTGCGCCTGGTGGACGCCGACGGCCCCGAGCAGCCCGATGTGCTGCTCTACGACGTCGTCGGACTCCTCGACGGTGACACCGACGACCTCGACCACTGGATCAAGGAGAGTCCGTCGACGGTGATCGCCCTGACCCGTCCGCTCCGGCCCGACCTCGGCGCCGTGGCTCTGGAGCGAGGCGCCGCGGCGGTGGTCCCGCTGAGCGGCCCGGAGACCGAGATCGTCGGCGTGGTGCACAGCGCCGCTGCCGGCACCCTCGACGACAGCAGCGTCGCGCAGGCCGCGGAAGGGGAGACCCACCTCGGCGAGGCGGCCGGCCTGAGTCCCCGCGAGATCGAGGTGCTGCGCCTGGTCGTGCTGGGTCACAGCAACCTCGCGATCGCGTCCGAGCTCTACCTGAGCATCAACTCCATCAAGACCTACATCCGCAGCGCCTATCGCAAGATCGGCGTCACTACCCGGGCCCAGGTCGTCGTCTGGTGCCTGAGCCACGGATTTCCCCCACCCGGTGAGCAGTGGGACCCGTGGAGTGACGGCAGGAGCGGTTCGGTGCGCCGGTACGGTGGGGGACCGTGACAGTGTCTGGACAGTGCCCGTGACCCTGCCCGTCGCCTGGGACCGGCTCCCGACCCGAGAGCTCACGGCCCGCGCCCGCGAGGTCCGCGCCACCGCGACGGGCACCCGCATCACGTACTCCCCCAAGGTCTTCATCCCGCTCACCCGGCTGTGCCGCGACCGGTGCGGCTACTGCACGTTCGCGACCGCCCCGCGCCACGTCACGGCGCCGTACCTGACCCCGGACGAGGTCCTCGCCATCGCGTCCCAGGGCGCGGAGGCCGGCTGCCACGAGGCGCTGTTCACGCTGGGCGAGGCCCCGGAGGAGCGGTACGCCGAGGCGCGCGGCTGGCTCGACGACCACGGCTACGCCTCGACGGTCGACTACCTCGTCGCGATGGGGGCCCTGGTGCTGGCGGAGACCGGCCTGCTCCCCCACATGAACGCCGGCGCGGTCACCCGCGAGGAGCTGGCCCGCCTGCGCACGGTCGCGCCGTCCCAGGGGATGATGATCGAGTCGCTGCGCCCCGACCTGGCCGCCCACCGCGGCGCGCCGGACAAGACGCCCGAGCGTCGGCTGGCCACCCTCGAGGCGGCGGGCGAGCTCGCGATCCCCTTCACCACCGGCATCCTGGTCGGCATCGGCGAGGACGAGGTCGACCGGGTCGAGGCGCTCGAGGCGATCGCGGCGAGCCACGCCCGGCACGGGCACGTGCAGGAGGTCATCGTCCAGAACTTCCTGCCCAAGCCCGGCACCGCGATGCGCGCCGCCGCGCCGTGCCCGCCCGAGGACCACGTCCGGGCGATCGCCCTGGCCCGGCTGGTGCTCCCGCCCGACATCCACGTCCAGGCCCCGCCGAACCTCTCCGAACCCGACCGGCTCGGCGACCTGCTCGACGCCGGCCTCGACGACTGGGGCGGGGTCTCGCCGGTCACCATCGACCACGTCAACCCCGAACGTCCCTGGCCGGCGCTGCGCACCCTGCGCGCCGCCACCGAGGAGCGCGGCCTCGCGCTCGCGCCGCGGCTGACGCGTCCACCCGTCGTACGCCGTCGAGCCCGACCGCTGGCTCGACCCGGCCCTGCGCTTCCCGGTGCAGGACCGCTCCGACGCCGAGGGCCTCGGGCGCGACGACCCGGGAGCCACCTGGCCCGAGCGGCACCAGGCCGCCGCCAACGTCGGCACCGGCGCCGAGGTGGTGCAGATCGGCCGCCGCTCGACCGCCTGGTACTCCGGCGCCGACACCCACCCGCCCCGCCGCTCCTCGATTCGTCTGCGTCGCCGGTGGGCGACCAGGCGAGACCGCTGACGAATCGGCGGCGGCGCGGTCGCGCGAGGTGCTCGAGGGCGTCCGGCGCCGGCCAGGAGGTCGGCGAGGCGGAGATCGTCACCCTGTTCGGGGCGCGCGGTCCCGAGGTCGCCGCGGTGGCCGAGGTGGCCGACGACCTGCGCCGCGAGGCCGTCGGCGACGCGGTCACCTACGTCGTCAACCGCAACATCAACTACACCAACGTGTGCACGTTCCGGTGCACGTTCTGCGGCTTCAGCAAGGGGCCGCTGTCGCTCAACCTGCGGGGGGCGCCGTACCTGCTCTCCCTCGACGACATCGCCGAGCGCGCCGTGGAGGCGGCGCGACCGCGGCGCGACCGAGGTGTGCCTGCAGGGCGGCATCCACCCGTCCTTCGACGGCGAGTTCTACGTCGACGTGGTCCGCGCGGTCAAGGAGGCGGTGCCCGGGATCCACGTGCACGGCTTCACCGCTCTCGAGGTCACCGAGGGCGCCAAGCGGCTGGGCGAGCCGCTGGCGGCGTACCTCACCCGCCTCAAGGAGGCCGGGCTCGGCTCGCTGCCCGGCACGGCCGCCGAGATCCTCGACGACGAGGTGCGCGCCGTGCTCTGCCCGGACAAGGTGAACACCGAGGAGTGGCTCGAGGCGCACCGCACCGCCCACGAGGTCGGGCTGCGCTCCAACATCACCATCATGTTCGGGTCCGTCGAGCGCCCGGTGCACTGGGCCCGGCACCTGCTCCGCACCCGCGACCTGCAGCGGGAGACCGGCGGCTTCACCGAGTTCGTGCCCTTGCCGTTCGTGCACATGGCCGCGCCGATCTACCTCAAGCGCGGCGCCCGCCGCGGGCCCACCTGGCGCGAGAGCGTGCTGATGCACGCCGTCGGCCGGATCGCCTACGCCGGCCTCGTGGACAACGTCCAGGCCTCCTGGGTCAAGCTGGGCCAGGACGGCGCCCGGCAGCTGCTGGCGGCCGGGGTCAACGACCTGGGCGGCACCCTGATGGACGAGAACATCAGTCGCGCCGCCGGCGCCGCCCACGGCCAGCTGGCCACGCCGCAGGAGCTGGCCGAGCTGGCCGCCTCCACCGGTCGCACCGCCCGGCAGCGGACCACGCTCTACGCGGACGCCACAGACCCACAGGCGCGCCCGTGCCCGCATTCGCGAGAGAGGTCGGCTGAAGGTGCTGCGGATCGGCTACAAGGCGAGCGCGGAGCAGTTCGCCCCCCGCGACCTGGTCAGCCTCGGCGTCCGCGCCGAGGAGGTCGGCCTGGACTCGGTGATGGTCAGCGACCACTACCAGCCCTGGCGGCACATCGGCGGCCACGCGCCCTCGGCGCTGGCCTGCCTGACCGCGATCGGCGAACGGACCGAGCGGGTGCAGCTCGGCACCAGCGTGCTCACGCCGTCGTTCCGCTACCACCCGGCCGTGCTCGCCCAGCAGTTCGCCACCCTGGCCCTCCTCGACCCGGGCCGCGTCGTGCTGGGCGTCGGCAGCGGCGAGGCCCTCAACGAGATGGCGCTCGGCCTCGCCGACTGGCCGGACTTCAAGGGCCGCTTCGCGCGGCTGCGCGAGGCGGTCCGGCTGATGCGCGCCCTCTGGGCGGACGAGCGGGTCAGCTTCGACGGCGACTACTGGACGACCGACGACGCCACGGTCTACGACCGGCCCGAGGGCGGGGTGCCGATCTACGTCGCGGCCGGGGGCCCGGTCATGGCCAAGTACGCCGGCCGGGTCGCCGACGGCTTCATCTGCACCAGCGGCAAGGGCATGGACCTCTACACCGACAAGCTGCTGCCGGCCGTCGTCGACGGGCGTCGGAGGCCGGCCGCCCCGTCGACGACATCGTCCGGATGATCGAGATCAAGCTCTCCTACGCCCCGACCCGCGAGGAGGCGCTGGAGAACACCCGCTTCTGGGCGCCGCTCTCGCTGAGCGCGGAGGACAAGCACCGCCTCGACGACCCGCTGGAGATGGCGTACGCCGCCGACCTGCTGCCGATCGAGGACGTCGCCGCCCGCTGGATCGTCGCGACCACCCCCGAGGAGGTCGTGGCGGCGGTCCGGCCCTACGTGGAGGCGGGCTTCGACCACCTGGTCTTCCACGCGCCCGGTGCCGACCAGGAAGCGTTCCTGACGTCGTTCGGACGCGACGTCACACCGCTGCTGCGGGACCTGTCGCGGCCTTAGCGGCGACCGGCCTCAGGCCGGACGGAACGGCACCGACCAGATCACCACCGTGCCACCCCCGTCGCGCGCCTCGATGGTGAACCGGCCACCACGGCGCTCGGCCCGCTCGCGCATGTTGCGCAGGCCGCTCTCGCGCACGTCGGCGTTCATCCCGCGCCCGTCGTCGGCGACCCGGAGCACGACGTCCTCTCCCGCCGTGACCAGCACCTCGACCGTCCGCGCCCCGGCATGGCGGCTGGCGTTGGACAACGCCTCGGTGAGCACGGCGAGCAGGTCCGGGGCCAGGTCGTCGGTGATCAGCGAGCGGATCGGGCCCTCGAACCCGAGCGTGGGGCGGAACTTCAAGGTGGCGGCGGCCCGATCGACCAGCCGGGACACCTCCGCCTGGATGTCGTGGGAGGCGTTCGTGCGGGCGAGGTCGAAGATCGAGCGACGGATGTCCTTGATGGTCGCGTCCAGGTCGTCCACGGCCTCGTCGATGCGCCCGGCCACCTCGGGCGTCTCGACCATCCGGGCCGTGCTCTGCAGGCTCAGACCCACCGCGAACAGCCGCTGGATGACCACGTCGTGCAGCTCGCGGCCGATCCGGTCGCGGTCCTCCAGGACGGCCAGCCGCTGGCGGTCCTCGCGGCCGCGGACGATCTGCAGGGCGAGCGCGGCGTGCTCGGCGAACGACGCCGGCAGCCTCGGGTCCAACGCTTTGAACTCGCTGGCCCGCTCCACTCGCCACGCCAGCGCCAGTGCGCCGTCCACGGTGTCCCCGGACAGCAGGGGCACCACGACGGCGGGACCCAGGCTCGGCCAGCCGAACACCTGGGACACGTCCAGCGCTCGCGGGTCGGCGGCGATGTCCTCGACCACGACCGTGGCTCCGCGTCTCGATCACCAGGCTCGCCAGTGACGTGTCCAGGGCCACCTCGCGCATCGACTCCCGGTCCGCGTTGGCCCCGGAGACCGCCTCCAGCACCAGCGCGTCCTCGCCGGCCCCGAGACGATCCAGCCCACGTCGGCGCCGGAGACCTCTCTGGCCCGGTCGGCGATGGTCTGCAGGGCGTCGGCGTCCTGGTCGCCGGCCGACAGCAGGGCGGTGATCTCGGCCGTTGCCTCCAGCCAGCGCTGCCGACGCGACCCCTCGTCGTACAGCCGGGCGTTCTCGATCGCGACGCCGGCGGCGGCCGCCAGCGCGATGACGATCTGCTCGTCCTCGGCGGTGAAGTCGCCCCCGCCGAGCTTCTCGGTCAGGTAGAGGTTGCCGAACACCTTGTCGCGGATCCGGACCGGGACTCCGAGGAAGGACCTCATCGGTGGGTGCTCCGGCGGGAACCCGAACGCCGCCGGGTGCTCGTTGATGTCGTGCAGGCGCAGCGGCTGCGGACGGTCGATGATCAGTCCGAGCACGCCGTGTCCCTCCGGGAGGTGGCCGATCTCCGCGACCAGGTTCTCGGGCATGCCGTGGTGCACGAACGTCTGCAGCCGTCGGTCGGCCCGCTCGCCGATCACGCCGAGGGCGGCGTACTGCGCGTCCCCAGCTCGCAGGCGATCGCCACGATCCGCTGCAGCACGCCGTCGAGGGTGAGGTCGGCGGCCATCGTGACGACGGCCTCGAGCAGCAGACGCTGCCGCGCCTGCTCGTCGAGGAACGTCGTGCTCTCCTCGTCCAAACGCCGTCCTCCGTGCTGCACCGTGGTCCCGAGCCTGTCGGCTCAGTGCTGGTGCTTCTGCGAGAAGATCGCCGCCTGGGTCCGGCTCGTCAGCCCGAGCTTGGCGAACATCGACGAGGCGTAGTTCTTCACCGTCTTCTCGGCCAGGAACATCTTCTCGGCGATCTGCCGGTTGGTGAGGCCCTCGCCGATCAGGTCGAGGATGCGTCCCTCCTGGGCGGTCAGCGACTCCAGGTCCTTGTCGACGGGCGGGCCGTTGCGGACCCGCTCGAGGACCTGGGCGGTGACCGACGGGTCCAGCATCGACTGGCCCGCGGCCACCCGCCGGACGGTGTCGACCAGGTCGTTCCCCTTGACCTGCTTGAGCGATGTAGCCGGCGGCGCCGGCCATGATCGCGGCGAAGAGGGCCTCGTCGTCGTCGTACGACGTCAGGATCAGCGCCTTGATCTCCGGGTCGCGCGACCGTACCTCCCGGCAGACGTCGATGCCCGACCCGTCGGGGAGCCGGCCGTCGAGGATCGCGACGTCCGGCTTGATGGCGGGGATGCGCCGCACGGCCTCCTCCGCGAGACCGGACTCCCCCACGACCACGATGTCGGGTTCGTGTCTCCAGGAGCTCACGAATGCCGCGCCGCACGATCTCGTGGTCATCGAGCAGGAACACGCGGATCGGGCCCTCGCGCTCGGTGCTCGGCGCATCGGTCATGACCGACACGCTAGCCGCCAGGCGTTCCGCGTGCGGTGCACCCGGGTCCCGAGGTCTCGGGACTTCCGACCCTGGGGCCGTCCGGCGGTCGCGCGCATCCTGAGAGCGCCACCCACCCACGGAGCAACCGCACTCCCGAAGGGACCTCGTGTCCATGTTGGCGCCCCGCGCCCTCACGCTCCCCACCGCCGCCCCTGCGCGCGGTGGTCTCGGGCCGTCCTGCCAGGCAAGGGAGGTCCGCCGATGAGTGCGTCCTGCGAGACCCGGACCCTGACCGCGTCGGACGCCCGGCGCCTGGTGTCACTCGCCTGCCGCGCCCCGAGCATGTACAACTCCCAGCCGTGGGCCTGGCGGATCGGCCCCCACAGCATCGCGCTGTACGCCGACCGGGGACGCCAGCTGCCCGCCGCGGACCCCGACGGGCGCAACCTCGTCATCGGCTGCGGCGCCGCGCTGCACCACTTCCAGGTCGCCGCCCGCGCCTCGGGCTGGGCCCCGTCCGTGACCCGCTTCCCCGACCCCGGCGAGCCCGACCTGCTGGCCGAGATCCTGCTCCGGCCCGAGGCGGCCACGCCCCGGCACGCCGCCGACCTGGCGGCCCTGCGGTCCCGGTCCACCGACCGGCGGCGGTTCACCTCCTGGCCGGTTCCCGACGAGCGGCTGGTCCAGCTGGCCGAGGTCGCCACGGCGTGGGGCGGCAACGGGGTGCCGCTGCTCGACGTCAGCGACCGCTTCCGCGTCGAGCTGCTGGTCAGCCGGGCCCTGCGGCTGCAGGAGCGGGACGCCTCGGTGGCCGCGGAGCAGCGGGACTGGCTCGACCGCCGCGACAGCGCCGGCGTGCCGCTGGACACGGTGCCGGTCGGGACCGCGACCGTCGAGAGCCACCGCAGTCGCTTCGGCAACGGGTCCCTCGCCGACCACGGCCGGGACATCGAGAGCACCGACGGACTGGTGGTGCTCTGCGACGACTCCGACGACCCCGCCGCCTGGCTCCGGGCCGGCGAAGGCCTCAGCGCCCTGTGGCTGCACGCCCTCGGCGAGGGACTGTCCGTCGTCCCGCTCACCCAGCTCATCGAGGTCGCGGAGACGCGGACCGCCCTCCAGCACGACGTGTTCGGTGGCCTGGTCGTCCCCCTGCTGCTGGTCCGCGTCGGCTGGCAGGCGATCGGCCGCAGCCAGCTCTCGCGCACGCCGCGCCGACCCGTCGACGAGGTCCTCGTCTCGTGACCCGCCTCGGGCGGCCACTCGTCGTCGCCCGGGTGGTGC
Source organism: uncultured Actinomycetota bacterium (assembly GCA_963774575.1). Taxonomy (GTDB): domain Bacteria; phylum Actinomycetota; class Actinomycetes; order Propionibacteriales; family Nocardioidaceae; genus Nocardioides. The sequence continues at coordinate 136,780 of CAVZFO010000020.1, forward strand.
TCGCCGACCGTCCCTGGGTGCTGCTCGACGAGCCGACCGCCCACCTCGACGCCCTGACCGAGCAGGTCATCGCCGACACGATCGTCGATCTCGGCCGGCACGCCGCCGTCATGGTCGTCGCGCACCGGCCGGCGCTGGTGGCGCTCGCCGACCACAGGGTGGTCCTGACGCCGGCCGCGGTCCCGACCACGCGGATCCGCGCCGGCGCCCCGACGCCCCCCGTCAGATCCCGGACCCCCGTCACGGCCGGCGATCCCGGCCCGACGTCGTACGACGCGGGGCGAGCCGGGCGCGACCTGAGGACCGCCACCGTGCTCGGTGCGCTCGCCTCGACCGCGGGGGTGGCGCTGACCGCCACGGCCGGCTGGTTGATCGTGCAGGCCTCGACCCAACCCGGGGTGCTGACGCTGCTGGTGGCCATCGTGGCGGTGCGTACCTTCGGCCTCGCCCGGCCGGCGCTGCGCTACGTCGAGCGGCTGCGCTCGCACGACGCCGCGCTGCGACTGCTCGCCCAACGCCGCGTGGAGGTCTACGACACCGTCGTCCCGCTGGTGCCCGCCCGGCTCGGCCGCCGCCGCGGCGACGTGCTCGCCTCCATCGTCGACGACGTCGACGGGGTGGTGGACCGGGCGCTGCGGGTCCGGATGCCGGTGCGCTCCTTCGTCGGCGTGGCCGTGATCTCGTCCGCGGTGGCCGCCGCGTTCCTGCCTGTCGCCGGACTGGTCCTGGCCGCGACCTGCCTGGTCACCGGCGGCGGCGGCTGGCTGGTCGCCCGCGCCGGCGCGGCCCGCGCCGAACGCGACCTGGTGACGAGCCGGGCCGCGCTCTCCGAAGCCGTGCTGGACACCGTCCAGGTCGCGACCGAGCTGCAGATGTGGCAGGCCACCGACGCCGCGGCCGACCGGGTGGCCGCCGTGGCCCGCTCGGTCGGCGACGCCGGCCGCCGCGCCGGAGCGTGGCTGGGTGCCGCCCGGGCCGTGGTGCTCGCTGCTACCGGCGTGGCCGTCGCCACGACGGCCGGCGTGGCCGCGCCGGCCGTCTCCGACGGCCGGCTCACGGGCCCGCTGTCGGCGCTGCTCGTGCTGCTGCCGCTGGCGCTGGCCGACGTGGTGGCCACGGTCCCGGACGCGGGGGCGCTCTCGGTGCGCACGGAGGCCGCTGCGCGTCGGCTCGCCCGGCTGGCCCACACCGCGCCGGCCGTCCGCGAGACCGTGGCCACGCATTGCCCGCCGACCTCCGAGGTGTCGGTGGTCGCCGCCCGGGCCCGCTGGGCCCCGCACGCGCCCCTGACCGCCCCCGCAACATTGGACCTGGGCCCGGGTGAGCGAGTGGCGCTGGTCGGCGCCTCGGGGACCGGCAAGAGCACCGTCGCGGCCCTGCTGCTGCGCTTCCTGGACCCCGCCCAGGGCTCCGTGGACATCGGGGGGACGCCCGCCCGGTCCCTCGGCCTGGACGACGTACGTCGCCGGGTCGGGCTGGTGGACGACGACCCCCACGTGTTCGCCACCACCGTCGCCGAGAACGTCCGGCTCGCGCGCCCCGGCGCCTCCGACGCCGAGGTGGAGCACGCGCTCCGAGAGGCCCACCTCGAGGGCTGGCTCGACGCGCTGCCCCAAGGCGTGCACACCTGGGTGGGCGAGGGACACGCGGCCGTCTCCGGCGGCGAGCGGGCGCGGATCGGGATCGCCCGTTCCCTGCTCGCCGACCAGCCGGTGCTGGTCCTCGACGAGCCCACCGCACACCTGGACCACCCGACGGCGCAGGCCCTGGCCACCGACGTGCTCGCCGGACCACGCCGCCGCGCCGTCCTCTGGATCACGCACACGGGCGTGGGGCTGGACCTGGTCGACCGGGTCGTGGAGCTCGGCGACGACTGGCCCGCCGCCCGGCGCTCACCGGCCTGGGCCGAGGAGCCCGAGGGGTGAGGACCAATGGCCTCGCGATGCATGACCATTTCCTCTGAGATCGGCGTCACGTCGCGGCCACGATGGATGCATCCCCCCGGAACCGACAGTCGATCGGCCGCAGTATTCCCCCCTTGCGCGCCCTTCCGTCGGCCCGTCGCCGCGCCCCCCGGCGCGGTAGGACCGGGAGAGACGTCCTCCGGTGAACGTGCCCCCGGAGCCGGAGGACGGCGAAAGGTCCCCTGACCATCCGGTCAGGGGCCTTGTGCTGCTGGCTACCGGGCGGGAGCCCCCCACGTCCAGTCCGCGATGTCGGGCAGGTCCTCCAGGTGCTCGCGGATGTACGCCGAGTGCTCGGCGAGGCGTCGGTCGCAGAGCAGCCGCAGCTCGTCCCAGCCGTCGGGCCGCCTGCTCGCGCGGCGCAGCGCCTCCTGGGCCAGGTGGTAGCGGCTCATCCGGTTCAGCACCACCATGTCGAACGGCGTGGTCGTGGTGCCCTGCTCGCTGAAGCCGCGCACGTGGAACCGGCCGGGGTTGCTGCGGCCGTGGATGAGCTGGTGCACCGCCCGCGGGTAGCCGTGGAAGGCGAAGACCACGTGCTTGTCGGCGGTGAACAGGTCGTCGAACTGGCTGTCGGCGTAGCCGTGCGGGTGGTCGTTCTCGGGCAGCAGCGCCATCAGGTCGACGACGTTGACGAACCGCACCTCGAGGTCGGGCACGTGCTGCGCAGCAGCTCGGCGGCGGCCAGGGCCTCCTGGGTCGGCACGTCGCCCGCGCACGGCGAGCACGATGTCGGGCTCGCTCGTCGTCGGGCCGCAGGTGCTCGGCCCAGGCCCAGATCCCGGCGCCGGCCGCGCAGTGGCGCGTCGGCCTCGTCCAGCGTCAGGTACTGCAGGTGCTGCTGCTTGTCGACCACGATCAGGTTGACGTGGTCGCTGCTGCGCAGGCAGTGGTCGGCATGATCGACAGCGTCGTGTTGGCGTCCGGCGGCAGCCACACCCGGACCACGCCGGGTGACAGCGGGATGCATCGCGTCGATGAGCCCAGGGCCCTGGTGGGAGAAGCCGTTGTGGTCGTTGCGCCAGCAGGTCGAGGTGAGCAGCACGTTGAGCGAGGCCACCGACGCCCGCCAGGGCAGCGTCCTGCGCGTGCTGGAGCCACTTCGCGTGCTGCACCGCCATCGACGCCGACACCATCGCGAACGCCTCGTACGTCGCGAACACGCCGTGCCGGCCGGTCAGCGGGTACCCCTCCAGCCAGCCCTGGCACAGGTGCTCGCTCAGCACCTCCATCACCCGGCCGTCCGGGCTCAGGTGGTCGTCGGTGGCCAGCACCGGTGCCCGTGAAGCACCGGTCGGTCACCTCGAAGACCGCCTGGAGCCGGTTGCTGGCCGTCTCGTCGGGCGAGAACAGCCGGAAGTCGCCGCCGCCGTCGGCGGTCGCGTCGTGGCGGCGTACAGGTCGCGCATCAGCTCCCCGAGCGGGCAGGTGTTCTCGACCCGGGTCAGCGCCGGGGGCCTCGACCGGCACCTCGTACGTCGCCAGCGGGAGCGGCGGCAGGTCGCTCGCGGAGCCGGCCGCCGTTGGCGTACGGCGACGCCGACATCCGCGGTCACCCGTCGGGCGCGAGCGCCGCGCAGCTCCGGGACCAGCCGCCCGGCCTCGTCGAACAGCTCGCTCCGGCTCGGTAGGTGCGCAGCCACTCCTCGAGCATCCGCAGGTGCTCGGGGTTCTCCGCGAGGCCCGACAGCGGCACCTGGTGGCCCCGGAAGGTGCCCTGCACCTGGATGCCGTCGACCACGTCGGGGCCGGTCCAGCCCTTCGGGGTGCGCAGCACGATCGCCGGCCAGCGCCGCCGGCCGCTCGGACGGTCCGCGGCGCGCCGCTGCGGGCCTCGGCCTGGATCTCGCGGATCCGCTGCGTGGCGCGGCGCGCAGCGCGGCGTACAGGTCCGGGAACACCTCGCGCGGGTCGTCCCCGGCCACCACGACCGGGTCCCAGCCCTGGCCGCGGCAGGTACGCCGCGACGTCCTCGTCGGCGGTCCGGCCGAGCACCGTCGGCCCGGCGATCTTGTAGCCGTTGAGGTGCAGGATCGGCAGCACCGCGCCGTCGCGCCGGGGGTTGAGGAACGCCGGGAGCCTCCACGACGCCGCCAGCGGGCCGGTCTCGGCCTCGCCGTCGCCGACCACGCAGGCCACCATGAGGTCGGGGTGGTCGAAGGCCGCACCGGCGGCGTGCACCAGCGCGTAGCCGAGCTCGCCGCCCTCGTGGATGCTGCCCGGCGTCTGCACGCTGACGTGGCTCGGGATGCCCCCGGGCGTGGAGAACTGCCGGAACAGGGTGCGCACCCCGTCGGCGTCGTCGCCGACGTGCGGGTAGATCTCGCTGTAGGTGCCCTCGAGCTAGGCCGCGGCCACCAGGGCCGGGCCGCCGTGGCCGGGGCCGGTGACGTAGAGCCAGTCGGTGTCGGTCTCGCGGATCAGCCGGTTGAGCAGCGCGTAGATCATCGACAGGCCGGGGCTGGTCCCCCAGTGGCCGAGCAGCCGCGGCTTGATGTGCGTCCAGGGTCAGCGGCTCGCGCAGCAGCGGGTTGTCCTGCAGGTAGATCTGCGCGACGGTCAGGTAGTTGGCCGCCGCCCACCAGCGCAGGTCGAGATCGAGGTCGTCGGAGGCGTACAGGGGGGCGGTGGAGTCCTGGGTGACTGACACGTGCCACATCGGACCATGACGCCGCGGCCGGGCACCAGTGACGTTCGTCCTCCGGACGCGCGTCGCGGGCTGCTCAGGGCGGCTCGGGCGGCTCACGGGCGGCTCACGGGCGGCTCACGGGTACTGGGACCGGGCCGCTCAGCGGGCGCCGACATCCGGGCAAGAAAAAAGTCGAACCGCTGGCGTCTCGGGTCACCAGCGGTTCGACGTGAGAAGAGTAGCGCTCGGCACCCTCCGAGTCACGACCCAGGAGCCGAATCGTTGAAATCTGAACACACCGGTCTAGCCCACCCCTAGGGGTGGGCTCGGAGGTGGCCCGGCCGAGCCCTCAGGCGACCTCGTCGGCGACCACGTGCAGCTGGCGCAGGTGCTCGTCCAGGTCGCGACCGGTGGACGTCGGGTTGTGCACGGCCCAGCGGACCCGGCCACGCTTGTCGACGACGTACGACGACCGGCGCGGGCGGCCCTTGGCCTCGTCGAAGACGCCGTAGGTGCGGCACACCTCGCCGTGCGGCCAGAAGTCCGACAGCAGCGGGAAGTTGAGCCCGTCGTGGTCGGCGAACGCCCGCAGGGAGTGCGTCGGGTCGCAGGAGATCGCCAGGATCTCGGAGTCGAACGTCATGAACTCGTCCAGCCGGCCGCGCACCTGGGCCATCTCGCCCGTGCAGACGTTGGAGAAGGCGTAGGGGTAGAAGACCAGCAGCACGGCCTTGCGGCCCAGGAACGACGACAGGGTGACGTCCTGGCCGAACTGGTCGCGCAGGGTGAAGTCGGGTGCCGGGCCGCCGATCGACAGGCCGCCCGTCTGGTTGGTCGTCTCCACGGGCGTCATCGCGCCTCCTCGGGGGTCTCGTGGGACAGCTGGGCCAGCTCGCGCTTGAGCACCTTGCCCGTCGCGTTGCGCGGCAGCTCGTCCAGGAACAGGATCTCTCGCGGCACCTTGTAGCGGGCCAGGTTGCGCTTGACCCAGTCCTGCAGCTCGCCCTCGGACGGCGCGGGCTCGCCGGCCACCACGAAGGCGCGCAGCCGCTGGCCGAACTGCGGGTCCTCGACCCCGATGGCCGCGGCGTCGCGGACGCCCTGGTGGCGGTTGAGGCAGTGCTCCACCTCCGCGGGGAAGACGTTCTCCCCGCCGGAGACGATCATCTCGTCGTCGCGACCCTGGACGTAGAGGCGGCCGTCGGCACCGAACCGCCCCACGTCGCCGGAGGACATCAACCCGTCGACGACCTCCTTGCCGCCGCCGCCGGTGTAGCCCTCGAAGAGCATCCCGTTGCCCACGAAGATGCGCCCGGGCTCGCCGTCGGGGACGGGCCGACCCTCGTCGTCGAGGATGCGGACCACGGTGCCGTACGGCGGCAGACCGGCCGAGGTGGGCGCCTCGCGGAGGTCGGTGGGGTCGGCCACCGAGGCGTAGGCGACCTCCGTGGAGCCGTAGAGGTTGTAGAGGTGGTCGCCGAACTGGTCCATCCACTCCAGGGCCAGGTCGCCCGGGAGGGCGGAGCCCGAGGCGGCCACGACCTCGACCCGGGTCAGGTCGTAGCGGTCCTGGACCTCCGGCGGCAGCGCCAGCACCCGCTGCAGCATCACGGGGATGACGACGACGGCCTCGCAGCCCTCGTCCTGCGTGGTCCGCAGGAAGTCCTCGGGGTCGAACCTGCGGCGCAGCACGACGGTCTCGCCCATCAGCGCGGCGAGCATGTAGTGGGCGAAGCCCCACGTGTGGAACAGCGGCGCCGCGACATGGGTGCGCATGCCGTAGCGCAACGGGATCCGCGAGAGCAGGGCCACGGCCGCCCCGATGCCGGCCTCGGTGCGTGGGGCGCCCTTGGGGGCACCGGTGGTGCCGCTGGTGAGGATCACGATGCGGGCGTGCCGCCCCGGAGGGTCCAGGTCGGCGTCGGGGTAGCGCGCGATCAGGGTCTCGAGGGTCTCGTGCCCCGCCGACGCGTCCGTCCGCGTCGAGATCGCTGTCGGTCCAGGCGACCAGGCGGGGCACGTCGGCGCCCTCGAGGAGGCCGGTGAACTCCTCGTCGTGGATGAGCGCCCGGGGCCGCTCGCGCTCGAGCACCTCGACCAGCTGCGGGCCGGCGAACGCGGTGTTGAGGTAGAGCAGGTCCGCACCGAGCTTGGCGACCGCGACGGTGGCGTCGGCGAAGCCCCGGTGGTTGCGGCACAGGAGGGCGACGGCGTCGCCCTCGCCCACCCCGCGCTCGGCCAGCGCACGCGCCAGGGCGTTGCTGCGGCGGTGCATCTCGCCCCAGGTCAGCGTGCCCAGCTCGTCGACGATGCCGTCGCGGTCGGGGTCGAGGACGGCGATCGCGTGGAACCCGCCCGCCGGGCCGGTGCCCCAGGCCGCCAGCACCCGGCCGAGGGTGAGCAGCTGGGACGGCAGCAGCGGCCGGATCACGCCGGAGCGGGCGAGCACCTTCGCCGCGGTGCCGCCGTTGACGGCCGTCGTGCGGAGCGGGTCGAGGACAGGGGTCAACGGTCGGAGCAGGCGCGCCAAGGAGGTGGTCATGATCGCCAGTGAGTATGCCCCGTTGCGGGGACGACTATTCCTGGGGTGGCCTACTGGCGGGACTTCGGCGCGACCAGTCGGGTGGCCGTCCAGTCCTTGCTGACGGCGGCCGTCGTGGTCTGCGCGAGTCCCGCGATCGGCGCCGCCTCCGCGATGTCGGAGGGGTCGACGGCGCCCGGCCGGCCGACCTTCGGAGTGAGCAGCCAGATCGAGCCGCCCCCGACCAGGTCGGTCAGCGCGTCGACCAGGCCGTCCACGAGGTCGCCGTCGTCGTCGCGCCACCAGAGCAGCACCGCGTCGACCACGTTGCCGTAGTCGCCGTCGACCATGTCGGCGTCGATGGTGTCCTCGACCGCGACGCGCAGGGCGTCGTCGGTGTCGTTGTCCCAGCCGAGCTCTTGGACGACCATGCCCGCGGTCAGCCCCATACGGCTGGAAGGGTCGGTCCCTTGTTGCTGGGTGGACCCGCCCCCCGCGGTGGCACTCACGGTCTCCTCGCTCTCTCAGTCGTCCCAGGCCGGCTCTGGTGCGCCCGGGTGAGGAGTAGTCCACCGGAGTTGCGGCCACTGTGCAAGCCGCGACGTACGGCGGTGGGCCGCCCGCCCGCTCCTGGAGCGCCTGCTCACCAGCCCGACTGCGGATTTCCCGTCCCTGCACCGCGTGCAACGATGGCCGGGTGAGTCCGGCGAACACTTCCGACAGCGGCACCACTCCCTCCCGCAGCGTGATCCACGAGGGGTTGCCGACCCAGCTCCCCGACATCGACCCGGAGGAGACCCAGGAGTGGGTCGAGTCCTTCGACGCGATGGTCGACGAGCGCGGCCGCGAACGGGCCCGCTACGTGATGCTGCGCCTCCTGGAGCGCGCCCGCGAGCAGCAGGTCGGCGTGCCGGCGCTGCGGAGCACCGACTACATCAACACCATCCCGCCGGAGCGCGAGCCGTGGTTCCCGGGCGACGAGGACATGGAGCGGCAGGTACGTCGGCTGATCCGCTGGAACGCCGCCGTCATGGTCTCCTCGGCCAACCGCAAGGGCCTCGAGGTCGGCGGCCACATCGCGACGTACGCCTCCGCCGCCAGCCTCTACGAGGTGGGCTACAACCACTTCTTCCGCGGCAAGGAGCACCCCGGCGGCGGCGACCAGCTCTACATCCAGGGCCACGCCGCTCCGGGCATCTACGCCCGCGCCTACCTGATGAAGCGGCTCACCGCCCAGCAGCTGGGCCGGTTCCGCCAGGAGGTCCAGCACGGTCCGGGGCAGGGACTGTCGTCGTACCCGCACCCGCGGCTGATGCCGGAGTTCTGGGAGTTCCCGACGGTCTCCATGGGCCTCGCGGCGCTCAACTCGATCTACCAGGCGCGCTTCAACCGCTACCTCCACAACCGCGGCATCAAGGACACCACCCAGCAGCACGTCTGGGCGTTCCTGGGCGACGGCGAGATGGGCGAGCCCGAGTCCCTCGGCGCGATCCGGCTGGCGGCCCGCGAGGAGCTGGACAACCTCACCTTCGTCATCAACTGCAACCTGCAGCAGCTCGACGGCCCGGTGACCGGCAACGGCAAGATCATCCAGGAGCTCGAGGCCAACTTCCGCGGCGCCGGCTGGAACGTCATCAAGGTGATCTGGGGCCGCGAGTGGGACGACCTGCTCGCCAAGGACGTCGACGGCGTGCTCGTCAACCAGATGAACCGCACCCCCGACGGCGACTTCCAGACCTACTCGGTGGAGGACGGCGCCTACATCCGCGAGCACTTCTTCGGCCCCGACGCGCGCCTGAAGAAGATGGTCGAGCACCTCACCGACCGCGACATCGAGCTGCTGCCCGCGGCGGTCACGACTACCGCAAGGTCTACGCCGCCTTCCAGGCCGCGGCCAACCACGTCGGGCAGCCGACGGTGATCCTGGCCCACACGGTCAAGGGCTGGACGATCGAGGCGCTGGAGGGCAAGAACGCCACCCACCAGATGAAGAAGCTCAACGCGCCGACGCTCAAGGCCTTCCGCGACCGGCTCGAGCTGCCGATCTCGGACAACGAGATCGATGACGCCTACAACAGCGACGGCTCCGCGCCGTTCTACCACCCGGGCGAGGACAGCGACGTGCTCGCCTACCTCCGCGAGCGCCGCCGGGCGCTCGGCGGCGGCGTGCCCATGCGGCGCGTCCAGCCGGTCGAGATCACCCTGCCCGGCAAGAAGATGTACGCCGAGCTGCGGTCCGGCTCCGGCAAGCAGGCCATCGCGACCACGATGGCGTTCGTCCGTCTCCTCAAGGACCTGATGAAGGACCCCTCGATCGGCAAGCGGATCGTGCCGATCGCCCCGGACGAGTACCGCACGTTCGGCATGGACTCGATGTTCTCGACGGCCAAGATCTACAACCCGGCCGGCCAGACCTACGAGGCGGTCGACCGCGAGTTGTTGATGGCCTACAAGGAGTCCGCCGCAGGGCCAGATGCTCCACGAGGGCATCTCGGAGGCGGGGTGCGTGGCGTCCGCGACGGCCGCCGGGTCGTCGTACTCCACCCACGGCGAGCCGATGATCCCGGTCTACATCTTCTACTCGATGTTCGGCTTCCAGCGCACCGGCGACTCGATCTGGGCGATGGCCGACCAGCTGGCGCGCGGCTTCCTGATCGGCGCCACCGCCGGCCGGACCACGCTGACCGGCGAGGGCCTCCAGCACGCCGACGGGCACTCACCGCTGCTCGCGCTCACCAACCCGGCCGTCGTGCACTACGACCCCGCGTTCTCCTACGAGATCGCGCACATCGTCCGCGACGGTCTGCGCCGGATGTACGGCTCCTCGGACGAGCACCCGCAGGGTGAGAACGTCATCTACTACCTCACCGTCTACAACGAGCCGGCCGTGCAGCCCAAGGAGCCCGACGACCTCGACCTCGAGGGCCTGCTCGGCGGCATCCACCACGTGGCGACACCGTCGGGCGAGCTGCCCGCCGACGCTCCGCGGGTGCAGCTGCTCGCGAGCGGGGTCGGCTACGCCTGGATCGCCCGGGCCCAGCAGCTGCTGGCCCACGACTGGGGCGTGGCCGCGGACACCTGGTCGGTGACGTCCTGGAACGAGCTCTCCCGCGAGGCGCTCGCCACCGAGGAGTGGAACCTGCTCAACCCCACCGAGAGCCCGCGGGTGCCGTTCATCACCCGCAAGATCGGCAGCGCACCCGGTCCGGTGGTCGCCGTGAGCGACTACATGAAGGCCGTCCAGCAGCAGATCTCGCCGTGGGTCCCGCAGCGGTACCACGCCCTCGGCGCCGACGGCTTCGGCTTCGCCGACACCCGCCCCGCCGCCCGACGCTTCTTCAAGATCGACGCCGAGTCGGTCGTCGTCCAGGCCCTCGCCGCCCTCGCCGAGGAGGGCGTGATCGGCCGCGACACCGTCCAGAAGGCCCTCGACCACTACCGGATCACCGACCCGACCGCCGTCCGGGGCGTCAAGCAGGAGGGCGGCGACGCGTAGCGCCGCTGGTCGAGGACGGACCGCATACTCCCCCGCTGGTCGAGGAGGTTGCGCTAGCAACCGTCACGAGACCCGGCGACCAGACCGCAGACCGCCGTACGAGGTCTCGTGACGGGCGCCAGAGCGCCCTCCTCGACCACCGCTGGCGCCCACCGCTGGTCGAGGAGGTTGCGCTAGCAACCGTCACGAGACCCGGTGAGAGGTCCGCGAGCCCGTCACCGGGTCTCGAGACGGTTGCTTCGCAACCTCCTCGACCGACGAGACGCGAGGTCTCGTGACGGGCGCCAGAGCGCCCTCTCGACCACCGGGCGCCAGGCGCCCTCCTCGACCAGCGAGCGTCAGGCGCCGCGGATGGGCGTGACCGTGGCGACCTCGGCGACCTCCGGGGCGACGTGCCGGCTCGCCGTAGGCCCCTGCCTGAGCAGCGCGCGGAACCGGGCCCGCGAGTAGGAGGCCGGCTGGGTCTTGCGGACGAAGTCGTTGACGATCCGCACGAACCGCTCGGGGTGGTCCTTGTGCGGGAAGTGACCGGCGTTGGGGATGATCTCGATCCGGGCCGCGGGCGCCATCTCGGCGGCGTGCCGGGCGTGACTGGCGGGGATCACCCGGTCGTCCTCGCCCCAGATCACGCAGAGCGGCATCTCCTCGGTCAGGTAGGCCCGGTCGGCCATGGTGACGACCTGGCCACGCCAGTCGACGACGGCCCGCGTCACGTGGTGGATGGCCGAACGGGCGTCGGAGTCCTTGAACGACTCGTAGATGGCGGCGACCTCGTCGAAGTCGCGGAACTCCTTGATCCCGGTCCGCGACATCCCGCGCAGCACCGTGGTCACGACCTGGCGGATGCCGGGCAGCGTGAGCGGCCCCATGAAGTACTCGAACCCGGGCGTGGTGACCGCCCGGATCACCGGCGTCACCTCGGGGCCGAGTCCGCCTGAGCCGACCAGGATCAGCCGCTCGCTCCGCTCCGGGAACTGGTAGGCGAACTGCATCGCCACGCCGCCGCCGAAGCTGTGCCCGACCACGTTGACCTTGTCGATGCCGAGCACCGTGAGCAGGTCCCGCATGCCGTTGGCGTAGCCGCCCACGCTGTAGTCCGCGCGCGGCTTGGCCGACAGTCCGTGGCCGAGGAGGTCCGGCGCGATCACCGTGTACCTCCGCGCCAGCCGGTCGATGACCGGCTCCCAGGTGGTGTGGTCGGCGCCCAGCCCGTGCAGCAACAGGAGCGCCGGCGCCGTACCTGCCTCGGGGCCGGTCCGCACGAACGCGCGGCGGTGTCCGTGGATGGTCAGGTACTCCACCTCGTGGCGGGGACCGGGCACGCGACCTCCTGGAAGAAAAGTTCACTCGGGATTCAATCAGAACAGGTCCCAGTTGGTCGCAGGTTGGTCCCTGATTCACCTCATCCCCGGGGGCATACGCTCGCCTCGTGCCCTCCCGCGCCGTCCCGCCGCGCCGGCGCGACCCGCACGCCCGGGCGGTCCGGGACCTGCACCGCGCCACGGGCACCCTGAGCACCGCCGCCATGACCCGGATGGACGCGGAGATGCCGTGGTTCGCCGGGCTCAGCGCCGAGGACCGTTCCTGGGTCGGGGTGATCGTGCAGGCGGGCATCAAGAGCTTCATCGACTGGTACGCCGACGAGGCACGCCACCCCGAGCTCGACGGCACCGCCGTGGCCGCCCAGGTGTTCGGCGCGGCGCCCCGGGCCCTGGCGGGGGTGATCAGCCTCCAGCAGACCGTCGACCTGGTCCGGCTGGGGATCGAGGTCGTGGAGGCCAACCTCGACCAGGTCCTCGACCCGGCGGACGCCCGCGACGTGCACGCCGGCGTGCTCCGCTACGGCCGCGAGGTGGCGTTCGCCACCGCGGAGGTCTACGCGCGAGCGGCCGAGGTGCGCGGCGCCTGGGACGCCCGCCTCGAGGCCCTGGTCGTCGACTCGGTGCTCCGTGCCGAGGCCGACGAGGCCATGCTCTCCCGTGCCAGCGCCCTGGGCTGGGGCGACCGCGGCAGCGTCGCCGTGGTGCTGGGCACGCTGCCGGCCGAACGGCGGGAGGGCTACCTGTTCGACGCCGTACGCCGGGCCGCACGCGCCTCGGGGATGGACGCGCTCTGCGCCAGCCAGGGAGACCGGCTCGTGGTGCTGCTCGGTGGGGTCACCGACGTGTTGCGAGCAGCCCGAGCGGTGCTCGACTTCTTCGGCCCCGGACCGGTCGTCGTGGGCCCCGCCGTCGACGACCTGGGCCACGCCCACCGGAGCGCCCGCGGCGCGCTCTCGGCCCATCGGGCCGCCACCGGCTGGCCGGACGCGCCGCGCCCGGTCGGCGCCGACGAGCTGCTCCCCGAGCGGGCCCTGGCCGGCGACGGGCACGCCCGCCGGCACCTGGTCGAGGAGGTGTACCTGCCCCTCGTCGGCGGTCGGGAGACGCTGGTGGAGACCCTGGCGACGTACCTCGCCCAGGGCCGCTCCCTCGAGGCGACGGCCCGGGTGCTCTTCTGCCACCCCAACACCGTGCGCTACCGGCTGCGGCAGGTGGCGGACCTCACGGGCCTGACGCCCACCGACCCGCGCGACGCCTTCACCCTCGAGATCGCCCTGGTGCTCGGCCGCCAGTCGGGGCGCGAATGAGCGCCCTCCCGCCGTCCGAGGGCCGGCGCTACGTCGAGCTGGGGTTGCGCCTGACGCGCCTCGACGATGGCCTGCTCGACTCCTTCTTCGGGCCGCCCGACATCGCTCAGGCCATCGAGGACGAGCCGGTGGCCGAGCCCGCCACCCTGGTCGACGACGCGGACCGGCTCCTCGGCGAGCTGCCCGACGGCTGGCTCCGCGACCAGGTCCTCGGCCTGCGCACGGCCGCGGGCCGGCTCGCCGGGGAGCGGATCTCCTACGCCGACGAGGTCGAGGCCTGCTTCGGGGTGCGCCCGCTTCACACCGAGGAGGCCGAGCTCGCCGCGGCGTACGACGAGCTCGACACCCTGCTGCCCGGACCGGGATCCGTGGCGGAGCGGTACCGCGCCCGGGAGGACGCCACGCTCGTGCCGGCCGAGACGATCGAGCCGCTGATGGCGGCCGTCATCGAGGAGGCGCGCGCCCGCACCCGTGACCTCGTGGGGCTCCCCGACGGCGAGACGATCGAGGTGTCCTTCGTGCGGGACACCCCCTGGCTCGGCTACCACGAGTACGTCGGCAACCTCCACGGCCGGATCAGCATCAACGTCGACCGGCCGCGCTCCGCGCTGTCGCTGCTCAACCTGGCCCTGCACGAGGCGTACGCCGGGCACCAGGCGGAGCGCTGTCACAAGGAGGTGGCCCTCGTCCGCGGCCGTGGCCTGGTGGAGGAGACCATCGCCATGGTCACCGTCCCGCAGGCCGTCGTCAGCGAGGGGCTGGCGGAGCTGTCCATCGAGCTGCTGCTCGACGGCGCCGCGGGGCCGGCCTTCGAGGCGCTGGTCCGCGACCACGGGATCGAGCTCGACCTCGCCCGGGAGCGCGCGGTGCAGCGGGCGGCCGAGCCACTGGGGTGGCTCGGTGTGGACGCCGCGCTGATGCTCCACGCGGAGGACGTCGCACCTGGCGAGGTGAGCGGCTACCTCCACGAGCGCGCCCTCCTGGACCTCGACGCAGCGGAGCGCTGGGTGCGGTTCCTGACGGATCCCGGCTCGCGCAGCTACGCCATCTGCTACCCGGCCGGGCTGGCGCTGTGTCGCGGCTTCGTCGGAGGCGACCCGGGCCGGTTCCGCACCCTGCTCACCGAGCAGGTGCGGGTCTCGGACCTGGATCGGGCGTCTTTGTAGGAATCCTACAAATCTTGACCCGCGAGATTCGTGGACGCCGGACCTGAGTCGGGACCCCTCGACACGGCAGAGTGGAGGGGTGCTCGTCATCGTCGCGCCCGGTCAGGGTGCCCAGACCCCCGGGTTCCTCACGCCCTGGCTGGAGGACCCCACCTTCGCCAGCCGGTTCGACTGGCTCTCCACCGTCGCCGGCCTCGACCTGGCCCACTACGGCACCGAGGCCGACGCCGAGACGATCCGGGACACCCAGATCGCCCAGCCGCTGCTGGTCGCCACCGGCCTGATCGCCGCCCTCGAGCTCTTTCCCCACCCCGCCGACGTGTTCCAGCAGATCGGCGCGGTCGCCGGCCACAGCGTCGGCGAGCTGACCGCCGCAGCCGGCGCCCGGGCGATCACCGCCGAGCAGGCCATGGTCCTGGTCCGCGAGCGCGGCAAGGCGATGGCCGACGCCGCCGCCGTGACCGCCACCGGCATGACCGCCGTCCTCGGCGGGGACCGCGACGAGGTCCTCGCCGCCATCGACAAGCACGGCCTGACACCGGCCAACGACAACGGCCCCGGCCAGATCGTCGCCGCCGGCACCCAGGAGCAGCTCGACGCCTTCGCCGAGGACCCGCCCGCCAAGGCGCGCCTGGTGCCGCTCAGCGTCGCCGGCGCCTTCCACACCGAGCACATGCAGCCCGCCGTCGGCCACCTCGCGGCGCTGGCCCGGTCGGTGTCCACCCACGACCCGCGCACGCCGGTGATCTCCAACCGCGACGGCCGCATCGTCCACGACGGCCGCGACCTGCTCGCCCGGATGGTCGGTCAGATCGCCAGCCCGGTCCGCTGGGACCTCTGCATGGAGACGATGACCGACCTCGGCGTCACCGGCATCCTCGAGATGCCGCCCGCCGGCACCCTCACCGGCATCGCCAAGCGCGCCCTCAAGGGCGTCGACACGTTCGCCCTCAAGACGCCCGACCAGCTCGACGACGCCCGCGCCTTCTGCGCCCGGCACGGCGAGGCGTCGATGATCGAGTCCTCGCCCACGTGGCGGATGGTCGTCTCGCCCGGCAAGGGCACCTTCCACCGCGCCGAGTCGGCGGCGGGCGCCGAGACCTTCGAGCCCGGCGCCGTCATCGGCGAGGTCGCCAGCTCCCGTTCGAGCAGCGTCATCACCGCCGCCCACGGCGGCCAGGTGGTGGAGTGGCTCGTCGAGGACGGCGACCTGGTCTCCCCCGGCCAGCCGCTGCTGCGCCTGCACCCGGAAGTGGGCATGTGAACCACCCCACGAGACCGCTCGTCTCCCCCGCCTGCGACTCCTCCGACTCAGCTCCCGAGGGGACCCCGATGATGGCCATCCAGGAAGCCACCGGCACCAGGCACGCCGCGATCCTCGGCATCGGCACCTACCGGCCGTCGCGGGTGGTCCCCAACTCCGACCTCGTCGAGCGCATCGACTCCACGCGACGAGTGGATCCAGCAGCGCTCCGGCATCAAGCAGCGACGCTGGGCGACTCCCGAGGAGACCGTCCAGCTGATGTCGGTCGCCGCCTCGCGGGCCGCGCTCGAGCACGCCGGCATCGACGCCCGCCAGATCGACTGCGTCATCGTCGCCACCGTCACGCCACCTGCTCCAGACGCCGGCGATCGCCACCGCGATCGCCTACGAGCTCGGCACCGACCAGGCCGCCGCGTTCGACATCTCGGCGGCGTGCGCGGGGTTCTGCCACGGCGTCGCGCTGGCCTCCGACCTGGTCCGCGGCGGCAGCGCCGGCTACGCCCTGGTGATCGGCGTCGAGCGGCTCTCCGACCTCACCGACATCGGCGACCGCGGCACCGCCTTCATCTTCGCCGACGGCGCCGGCGCCGCCGTGGTCGGGCCGAGCGACACCCCGGGCATCGGGCCGGTCGTCTGGGGCTCCGACGGCGAGCAGTTCGACCTGATCCGTCAGAAGGAGGACTGGCGCGACGTGGTCGGCAACGAGGAGAAGGCCGGGAGCGGCGTGATGCCGCACCTGGTGATGCAGGGCAACCCGGTCTTCCGCTGGGCGTCGTTCACGATGGCCAAGATCGCGCAGCAGGCCCTCGACCGGGCCGGCGTCTCCATCGACGAGCTGGACGTCTTCGTGCCGCACCAGGCCAACATGCGCATCATCGACGCGATGGCGCGCTCCATGAAGCTGCCCGAGCGGGTCAAGATCGCCCGCGACATCGCCGAGCAGGGCAACACCTCGGCCGCCTCGATCCCGCTCGCCCTCGACCGGATGATCGCCGAGGGCGACGCGAAGAGCGGGGACACCGCCCTACTGATCGCCTTCGGCGCCGGCCTCGCGTACGCCGCGCAGGTCGTCACCGTCCCCTGAGCACCACCGCAGCACCTGTCCAACCATCCACCGCACAACGCACACCAGGAGAGATACTGCAGATGGCCACCACCGAAGAGATCCGCGCCGACCTCGCCGAGATCGTCAACGAGGTCGCCGGCGTCGACGCCGACGACGTCCAGCTCGACAAGTCGTTCGTCGACGACCTCGACGTCGACTCGCTGTCGATGGTCGAGGTCGTCGTCGCCGCCGAGGAGAAGTTCGGCGTCTCCATCCCCGACGACGAGGTCAAGAACCTCAAGACCGTCGGCGACGCCGTCGCCTTCATCGAGCGACGCCCAGGGCTGACATCGGCCGGCCCCGAACGGGGCCGGCCGCCAGCCCGGCTTCCACCCTCCACCACCGATCTACCTGAGGATCCGCATGTCTGCCAAACGAGTCGTCGTCACCGGTCTGGGCACCACCTCCCCGCTGGGCGGGGACGTCGCGTCCACCTGGGAGGCCATGGTCAAGGGCCAGTCCGGCGTCCGGCACCTGACCGAGGACTGGGCCGAGGCGATGCCGGTCAAGATCGCGGCCCGGGTGGCCGTCGAGCCCACCGAGGTCCTCGAGCGGGTCAAGGCCCGCCGCCTGGACCGCTCGTCCCAGTTCGCCGTCGTCGCGGCCATGGAGGCCTGGAAGGACGCCGGCCTCGAGGACGCCGACATCGACCCCGACCGGCTCGGCGTCGCGCTCGCCTCCGGCATCGGTGGCGTGACCACGCTGCTCGGCAACTACGACATCCTGCTCGAGAAGGGCCCCCGCCGGGTCTCGCCGCTCGCGGTGCCGATGCTGATGCCCAACGCTCCGGCGGCCAACGTCAGCCTGCTCTTCGGCGCCCGCGGCGCCGTCAACACCCCGGTGTCGGCGTGCGCGTCCGGCAACGAGGGGGTCTCCCTGGCGCTCGACCAGATCCGCCTCGGCCGGGCCGACATCGTGCTGGCCGGCGGCACCGAGGCGGCGATCCACCCGCTCCCGATGGCGGCGTTCGCCAACATGATGGCGCTGTCCAAGAACGACGGCGACCCGACGACGGTCTCCCGCCCGTGGGACCTCGCCCGCGACGGCTTCGTGCTCGGCGAGGGCGCCGGCGTCCTGGTCCTGGAGTCCGAGGAGCACGCCAAGGCTCGCGGCGCGAAGATCTACGCCGAGGTCCTCGGCGCCGGCATCACCGCCGACGCCCACGACATCGCCCAGCCCGACCCCGCCGGTCGCGGCGGCTCGCGCGCCATCCTGCGGGCGCTCGCCGAGTCGGGGATCGACCCCCAGGACATCGTGCACATCAACGCCCACGCCACCTCGACGCCGCAGGGCGACATCGCCGAGGGCCTGATGATCCACGCCACCCTCGGCGCGCACGCCGACCGGGTCGTGGTCACCAGCACCAAGTCGATGACCGGCCACCTGCTCGGCGGCGCCGGCGCCCTGGAGTCGATCGCGACCGTGCTCGCGCTGCACCACCGGCTCTCCCCGCCGACGATCAACCTCGACAACCTGGACCCGCAGGTCGAGCTGGACATCCCGCGGGAGGCCCGCGAGCTGCCGGGTGGCCACATCGCCGCGCTCAACAACTCCTTCGGCTTCGGTGGCGCCAACGTCGCCGTCGTGTTCGGGTCGGTGTGAACCGACCCGCGCAGGACGTTGCCTTTCCCGCTCCGCTCCTCCGCTCACCACTTCGCAGGGACACCGGTACATGACTTCGACTGACGTGACAGCAGCGGCACCCGCCAAGCCCGCCAAGCTCCCCCGCGACCAGGACCCGCGCAACCCGGTCCACCGGCTCACCGCGCTGCTCGACGACGGCACGCTCGAGCTGATCACGCCGGACGACGACTCCGGCATGCTCGCGGCGGTGGGCCGGGTCAACGGCACCCGCGTCGTGGCGTTCTGCTCCGACGCCACCGTGATGGGCGGCGCGATGGGCGACGTCGGCTGCCGCGTCGTCGTGGACGCCTACCACCGGGCGATGACCGACGACATCCCGATCATCGGGCTCTGGCACTCCGGCGGCGCCCGCCTGGCCGAGGGCGTGCTGTCGCTGCACGCCGTGGGCCGGATCTTCCACGTGATGACGCAGGCGTCGGGCAAGATCCCGCAGATCTCGGTCGTGCTCGGCCCGGCCGCCGGCGGCGCGGCGTACGGGCCCGCCCTCACCGACGTCGTCATCCTCGGCCCCGAGGGCCGGATCTTCGTGACCGGCCCCGACGTGGTCCGCTCGGTGACCGGCGAGGACGTCGACATGCTGCGCCTGGGCGGCCCCGAGCCCCACGGCCGCCGCTCCGGCGTGGTGCACATCCTCACCGAGACCGAGGAGGAGGCGCTCGACCGGGCCCGCACCGTCGCCACGCTGCTCGGCTCGCAGGGCAGCCTCAAGGTCGCGGACGTCGAGGACCGCGACCTCGCGCAGATGCTGCCGGAGTCCAAGAAGCGCGCGTACGACGTGCACCCGCTCGTCGAGAGCATCCTCGACGAGGGCACCGCCCAGGAGCTGCACCCGCGGTGGGCGCCCAACATCGTCACCACCCTCGGCCGCTTCGGCGGCCGCACCGTCGGCGTGGTCGCCAACAACCCGCTGCGGCTCGGCGGCTGCCTCGACTCGCTGTCGGCGGAGAAGGCGTCGCGCTTCGTCCGGCTGTGCGACGCCTTCGGCGTGCCGCTGATCGTCCTGGTCGACGTCCCCGGCTACCTGCCCGGCGTCGGCCAGGAGTGGGACGGCGTCGTCCGCCGCGGCGCCAAGCTGCTGCACGCCTTCGGCGAGTGCGTGGTGCCCCGCGTCACCCTGGTGACCCGCAAGACCTACGGCGGCGCCTACATCGCCATGAACGCCCGCTCCCTCGGCGCCACCAAGGTGTTCGCCTGGCCGGGCGCCGAGGTGGCCGTGATGGGGGCGGTGGCCGCGATCCGGATCCTGCACCGGCGCCGGCTCGCCGAGGTCTCCCCCGACCTGCGGCCCGGGTGGAGGCCGAGCTGGCCGCCGAGCACGAGCGGATGGCCGGCGGCGTCGACAAGGCCGTGGAGATCGGCGTCGTCGACGAGGTCGTCGAGCCGTCGGCCACCCGCTCGGCGATCGCGCGGGCCATCGACACGGAGGTCCAGCCGTCGGCGTACGGCGCGGGGTGCACGGCAACATCCCGCTCTGAGCGCGGCACGGTCGAGCTCGCGGACCGACACCCGTCATGGCTCGCGTGACCCGGCGAGCGATCGCGTCGCTCTCGACCGCGCTGCGGCGTCTAGACCACCTGGTGCAGCCAGCGGACCGGGGCGCCGTCGCCGGCGTGCCGGAAGGTCTCGAGCTCGTCGTCCCACGGCTTGCCGAGGAGCTTGTCGATCTCGCCGATCAGCGAGGTGTCGCCCAGCGCGGCCTTGACGACGGCGGCCTTGAGCCGGTCCTCGGGGATCATGATGTCGCCGTGCAGGCCGGTGACGGCGTGGAAGACGCCCAGCTCGGGGGTGTAGGAGAAGCGGGCGCCCTCGGTGCCGGAGGTCGGCTCCTCGGTGATCTCGAAGCGCAGGTGGTTCCAGCCGCGCAGCGCGGACGCCACCGCGGCCGCCGAGCCCGGCGTCACCGGCCCAGGAGAGCTCGGCGCGGTAGGTGCCGGTCTGCGCCGGCTGCGGGGTCCAGTCCAGTTCACGGCAACGCCAAGGACACCGCCGACGGCCCACTCGATGTGCGGGCACAGCGCGGACGGCGCCGAGTGGACGTAGAGCACGCCCCTCGTGGCGGTGCGGGATGCAGTCGTGTGCGGTCACCCTGGTCTCCTTCGGTCCCGGCGTCGAGATACGCCTTCCCCAGCGGTCTCAAGGTGGGATCGAGGTCACCGAAGTGACAGCGATGTAGTTGTGGTCACCATTGTGACGGATGGGACCAGCGAACGCCAGTCGAACGCCGCAGGTCGTCCAGGCGCGGTGCCGCGGGTCCGCCGGTCAGGCCTGGCCGCGCTCCAGGACGTCGGCCCGCTCAGCCGCGTCGGTGATCTCGTCGCTGTCGATCGCGTGCGTGCGGTGGAACCACGCCAGCGCGTCGTTCTCGCGACCGGCCGCCTCGAGGGTGTCGGCGTACGCGTAGCGCAGCCGCACCACCCACGGACTCACGGCTCTTGGACGTCAGCGGGGCCAGCTCCAGGGTGCGCAGCGCCGCGTCCAGCTGACCCATGTCGCGGCGGGCGCCGGCCTCGACGATGGTCATCTCGGCCTTGGCCGCGGACGGGAAGTTGGCCACCGACGGGCTCTTGGCCAGCTTGATGCGCCTGCTCGGGGTGCCCGAGGGCGCGGTGGCAGTCCGCCATGATCGGCAGGTACGCCGTGGCGCCGTTCATCCGCTTGGCCGCCCGCAGCTCGGCCAGCGCCTCGGCGTAGTGGCCCGCGGCGTACGCCGCCTCGCCGGTCGCCTCCCGGACCACCGCGAGCCGCGAGGCCCGGGCCCGGGCGGCCAGGGTGTGCTGGTAGGCCGTCTCCGGGTCGGTGTCGATCAGCATGCCGGCCGCGGCCAGGTGCCGCGCGACCCGGGCGGCGAGCTTCTCGGGCAGGCCCTTGAGCTGCGCGGTGACCGAGCGGTCCAGCTCCGCGCCGGTGATCTCCTCGGGGATCGGGGGGCCGTCGTAGGTCGCCTGGTCGGTCGTCCGCGGCCGCTGCTCCTCGCGCGGTCGCGACCAGTCACCGGAGCGAGGTGCTCGCGAGCCGGTGCGGGCGCCGCGCTGGTCACGGGACTGGCCGCGCGGACTGGTCCCGGCCGTCGCGCCGCGGACCGCCGGAGCCGCTGGCGCCGCTGGCGGGCCGGCTCGACGAGCCGCCCGAGCCGCTGGCGGGCCGACTCCCGGACCCGCCGCCGGACCGACCGCCGGAGGACCCGCGGGCGGTTGCGTCGTTCGTCGGCCACGGGGGTCCACCTTCTCGGGTTCGTCGGTCTCTGTGCTGTTGGGGGCTGTGCTGTCGGGACTGCCGGTTGTCGGCCAGTCTGACCCCTCAACGCAGCAGAGGCCACCGCTGGGGTGGCCTCTGCTGGTGTGAAAGTTGTTCGGCGGCGTCCTACTCTCCCACTCCCTCTCGGGTGCAGTACCATCGGCGCTGGAAGGCTTAACTTCCGGGTTCGGGATGGGTCCGGGTGTTTCCCTGTCGCTATGGCCGCCGTAACTCTGTGAACCCAGGTTTGCTCGTGTTGGTGTGGGGTGCTGCGTGTGGTTGGCGTGTTTGTGTTGGTTGTGGACGTGGTTGTTTGGTGTTGGGTAGTGGACGCGAGACACTTGGTGACGCAGCTGTGTGCTGGTTTTGTTGGTGTGTGGGTGTGGGACAAGCCCTCGGCCTATTAGTACCGGTCGGCTGGGCATTGCTGCTGTACACCTCCGGCCTATCAACCCCATGTTCTGTGGGGGGCCTTACCAGGTTTGTCCTGTGGGAAACTTTATCTTGAAACGTGCTTCCCGCTTAGATGCGTTCAGCGGTTATCACTTCCGAACGTAGCTAACCAGCGGTGCCCCTGGCGGGACAACTGGCACACCAGAGGTTCGTCCATCCCGGTCCTCTCGTACTAGGGACAGCTTTTCTCAAGTTTCCTGCGCGCGCGGCGGATAGGGACCGAACTGTCTCACGACGTTCTAAACCCAGCTCGCGTGCCGCTTTAATGGGCGAACAGCCCAACCCTTGGGACCTACTCCAGCCCCAGGATGCGACGAGCCGACATCGAGGTGCCAAACCATCCCGTCGATATGGACTCTTGGGGAAGATCAGCCTGTTATCCCCGGGGTACCTTTTATCCGTTGAGCGACGCCACTTCCACACGTGGGCGCCGGATCACTAGTTCCGACTTTCGTCCCTGCTCGACATGTCTGTCTCACAGTCAAGCTCCCTTGTGCACTTACACTCGCCACCTGATTGCCAACCAGGCTGAGGGAACCTTTGAGCGCCTCCGTTACTCTTTAGGAGGCAACCGCCCCAGTTAAACTACCCATCAGGCACTGTCCCTGATCCGGATCACGGACCTAGGTTAGATATCTAGTACGACCAGAGTGGTATTTCAACGTTGACTCCACCCGAACTGGCGTCCGAGCTTCACAGTCTCCCACCTATCCTACACAAGCCGTGCCAAACACCAATACCAAACTATAGTAAAGGTCCCGGGGTCTTTCCGTCCTGCCGCGCGTAACGAGCATCTTTACTCGTACTGCAATTTCGCCGAGTCCATGGTTGAGACAGCGCCCAAGTCGTTACTCCATTCGTGCAGGTCGGAACTTACCCGACAAGGAATTTCGCTACCTTAGGATGGTTATAGTTACCACCGCCGTTTACTGGGGCTTAAATTCTCCGCTTCGACTTGCAAGGTCTAACAGGTCCTCTTAACCTTCCAGCACCGGGCAGGAGTCAGTCCGTATACATCGTCTTACGACTTCGCACGGACCTGTGTTTTTAGTAAACAGTCGCTTGGGCCTGGTCTCTGCGGCCCTCCCCGCTTCCCCCAGCTAGTGGGTTGACGGTTCGGGCCCCCCTTCTCCCGAAGTTACGGGGGCATTTTGCCGAGTTCCTTAACCATGGTTCGCTCGATCGCCTTGGTATTCTCTACCTGATCACCTGAGTCGGTTTGGGGTACGGGCGGCGCATGACTCGCTAGAGGTTTTTCTCGACAGCATAGGATCGCCGGCTTCCCCCATTACGGGGTCCCCATCAGACCTCACACTCCACACTCAAGGGTGAGCGGCGGATTTGCCTACCGCTCGTGCCACATCCTTGGCCGTGGACTACCATCGCCACGGTCCGGTTACCTTCCTGCGTCACCCCATCGCTTGACTACTACCGGTTCGGGTCCCACGCTCCGCCAACCACCCTCCACCCCGAAGGCGTGAGGTACGCGATGGTTTCGGGTGGTTAGCATCACCGGGTTCGTCATGGGCGTCACGTTGCCGGTACGGGAATATCAACCCGTTGTCCATCGACTACGCCTGTCGGCCTCGCCTTAGGTCCCGACTTACCCAGGGCAGATGAGCTTGACCCTGGAACCCTTGATCATTCGGCGCACGGGTTTCTCACCCGTGTTTCGCTACTCATGCCTGCATTCTCACTCGTGTCGCCTCCAGCCCTGGATCACTCCGGACCTTCCCTGGCGACACGACGCTCCCCTACCCACCCACACCCCTGAACCACCGACCTCAAGGGTCGACGCTGGGCTACACGTGTGAATGCCATAGCTTCGGCGGATGACTTGAGCCCCGCTACATTGTCGGCGCGGAATCACTTGACCAGTGAGCTATTACGCACTCTTTCAAGGGTGGCTGCTTCCAAGCCAACCTCCTGGTTGTCACTGCGACTCCACATCCTTTTCCACTTAGTCACCGCTTAGGGGCCTTAGCTGATGGTCTGGGCTGTTTCCCTCTCGACTACGGAGCTTATCCCCCGCAGTCTCACTGCCACGCTCTCACTTACCGGCATTCGGAGTTTGGCTAACGTCAGTAACCTGGTCGGGCCCATCGGCTATCCAGTGCTCTACCTCCGGCAAGAAACACGCGACGCTGCACCTAAATGCATTTCGGGGAGAACCAGCTATCACGAAGTTTGATTGGCCTTTCACCCCTATCCACAGGTCATCCCCCCAGTTTTCAACCTAGGTGGGTTCGGTCCTCCACGACGTCTTACCGTCGCTTCAACCTGCCCATGGATAGATCACTTCGCTTCGGGTCTTGATCGTGCTACTCAAACGCCCTATTAGGACTCGCTTTCGCTACGGCTCCCCCACACGGGTTAACCTCGCAACACAACGCAAACTCGCAGGCTCATTCTTCAAAAGGCACGCCATCACCCCACACCCCCAAAGGAGGCCAAGGCTCTGACGGATTGTAGGCGCATGGTTTCAGGTACTATTTCACTCCCCGCCAGGGGTACTTTTCACCTTTCCCTCACGGTACTTGTCCGCTATCGGTCATCAAGGAGTATTTAGGCTTAACGGGTGGTCCCGCCAGATTCACACGGAATTTCACGAGTTCCGTGATACTCGGGTATTCGCTCAACAGAGCCAGCCACTTACGTCTACGGGGCTATCACCCGCTACGGCGCCGCTTTCCAACGGACTTCAACTTCACAACTGGTTTCTTACTCCGCACCAGACCGGCAGACCTGGTCAAACAAACCCCACAACCCCACACACGCAACCCCTGCCGGGTATCACACGTGCATGGTTTAGCCTCATCCGATTTCGCTCGCCACTACTCTCGGAATCACTGTTGTTTTCTCTTCCTGTGGGTACTGAGATGTTTCACTTCCCCACGTTCCCTCCCAACACCCTATTTCATTCAGGTGCAGGTGACTGGACATGACTCCAGCCAGGTTTCCCCATTCGGACACCCCCGGATCACAGCTCGGTTGCCAACTCCCCAGGGCTTATCGCAGGCTCCTACGTCCTTCATCGGCTCTTGATGCCAAGGCATCCACCATACGCCCTTCATAGCTTGTCGCCACACACACAAACACAACAAAAACACTTCTCAGACAACACCAACCCCACCCAACAAAGAGCCGGGCAAGTGAAAGAATCGATCTGAGCAAACAGCTACAAAGATGCTCGCGTCCACTATCCAACAACCAAACAACCACAAAAACACCAGCAACACGCCCACCCCCACAACACGGGATCACACGGGCCGGCGCCTGATCTCTCAGGGCCCAACAGCGTGCCACCCGGCCCACCCCCACACCGAGGGCCAGCGAGCCCGGCCCCACCACCACGACACCCAGCCCGTTCCACACCCACCCAGCCCGAAGAGCACGGACGAGTAGTACTAGACGCCGGCCACCACGGTGGACAGGGTCACTACGTCGACGATTCCACTAGTGAGCACCCCAGTGCCGCAGGACGAACGTCCTGCGCGCGTCATCGGGGTGTGTGCTCCTTAGAAAGGAGGTGATCCAGCCGCACCTTCCGGTACGGCTACCTTGTTACGACTTCGTCCCAATCGCCAGCCCCACCTTCGACCACTCCCTCCGCAAGCGGTTGGGCCATGGGCTTCGGGTGTTGCCGACTTTCGTGACGTGACGGGCGGTGTGTACAAGGCCCGGGAACGTATTCACCGCAGCGTTGCTGATCTGCGATTACTAGCGACTCCGACTTCATGGGGTCGAGTTGCAGACCCCAATCCGAACTGAGACCGGCTTTTTGGGATTCGCTCCGCCTTACGGCATCGCAGCCCTTTGTACCGGCCATTGTAGCATGCGTGAAGCCCTGGACATAAGGGGCATGATGACTTGACGTCATCCCCACCTTCCTCCGAGTTGACCCCGGCAGTCTCCCATGAGTCCCCAGCACCCCGAAGGGCCTGCTGGCAACATGGAACGAGGGTTGCGCTCGTTGCGGGACTTAACCCAACATCTCACGACACGAGCTGACGACAGCCATGCACCACCTGTACACCGACAAAAAGGGGCACCATCTCTGACGCTTTCCGGCGTATGTCAAACCCAGGTAAGGTTCTTCGCGTTGCATCGAATTAATCCGCATGCTCCGCCGCTTGTGCGGGCCCCCGTCAATTCCTTTGAGTTTTAGCCTTGCGGCCGTACTCCCCAGGCGGGGCGCTTAATGCGTTAGCTGCGGCACGGAACCCGTGGAATGGATCCCACACCTAGCGCCCAACGTTTACGGTGTGGACTACCAGGGTATCTAATCCTGTTCGCTCCCCACACTTTCGCTCCTCAGCGTCAGATCATGCCCAGAGAACCGCCTTCGCCACCGGTGTTCCTCCTGATATCTGCGCATTTCACCGCTACACCAGGAATTCCGTTCTCCCCTGCATACCTCTAGTCTGCCCGTATCGAAAGCAAGCCCCGAGTTAAGCCCGAGGTTTTCACTCCCGACGCGACAAACCGCCTACGAGCCCTTTACGCCCAATAATTCCGGACAACGCTCGCACCCTACGTATTACCGCGGCTGCTGGCACGTAGTTGGCCGGTGCTTCTTCCCCACCTACCGTCACCACACCCAAAAAGATGCAGCTTCGTCAATGGTGAAAGAGGTTTACAACCCGAAGGCCGTCATCCCTCACGCGGCGTTGCTGGATCAGGCTTCCGCCCATTGTCCAATATTCCCCACTGCTGCCTCCCGTAGGAGTCTGGGCCGTGTCTCAGTCCCAGTGTGGCCGGTCACCCTCTCAGGCCGGCTACCCGTCAAAGCCTTGGTAGGCCATTACCCCACCAACAAGCTGATAGGCCGCGAGCACATCCCCCACCAGAAAAACCTTTCCACACAGCACCCATGCGTCAGCCATGTGTACATCCGGTATTAGCACCCATTTCTGAACGTTATCCCAGAGTGAAGGGCAGATTACTCACGTGTTACTCACCCGTTCGCCGCTCGAGTACCCCCAAGGGGCCTTTCCGCTCGACTTGCATGTGTTAAGCACGCCGCCAGCGTTCGTCCTGAGCCAGGATCAAACTCTCCATCGAAAACTTGACCCGAGAACTCAGCCAAAACGAAACTAGCAATTAAAGCCAGAATCATTGTCAACCGTAAAAAACCAAACCCAAACCAAAAAACGATCAGGGCATAACAAACTAATTCGTCGACTAAATGACACACTGTTGAGTTCTCAAAAATCAGACGCACACGTGCTCGACCCGTCAGGCGTAGCTCCGTGGCTGGTCCTCGCACCGCGCACCACCGCAGTGACGGTGATCCTGCGAGAGAGGTAGTCACCCGGGGCCGGAGGCCCGACCGACTGGTCTTGCCTCCCGCCGCACCCTGGCGACAGAGGAAACACTAGACAGGCGTCCGAGCGCCCGAGTTCAAATCGGGGTGACCTCCACGCCCGCGAAGGTCTTCTTGCCGCGGCGCAGCACCAGCCAGGAGCCGCCCACGAGGTCGCCCGCGGACGGCACCAGGTCGGGGTCCTCGACCCGCTGGTTGTTGAGGTAGGCGCCGCCCTCGGCGATGGTCCGGCGGGCCTCGCCGCGGCTCTTGGCCAGGCCCGGTCTCGACCATCAGGTCGACGAACGACGGGGATCTCGCCGGCCACGGTCGCCGAGCCCGCCTCGCGCAGGGCGGCGCCCAGCGTGGACGCGCTCAGGGCGTCCAGGTCCCCGCCGCCGAACAGCGCCGCCGCGGCGGCCTGCACCTGCGCGGTCTCCTCGGCTCCGTGCACCAGCGTCGTGACGTGCTCGGCGAGCGCCTTCTGGCCGGCGCGGAGGAACGGCTTCTCCTCGGTCTGCCGGGCCAGCTCCTCGATCTCCGTCGCGGCCGAGGAACGTGAAGATCTTGAGCATCTCGACGACCTGGCGCGTCCTCGACGTTGAGCCAGAACTGGTAGAAGGCGTACGGCGACATCAT
Organism: uncultured Actinomycetota bacterium; assembly: GCA_963774575.1. Lineage (GTDB taxonomy): Bacteria > Actinomycetota > Actinomycetes > Propionibacteriales > Nocardioidaceae > Nocardioides. The sequence continues at coordinate 164,829 of CAVZFO010000020.1, forward strand.
CTCCGGGTCCAGCCACAGGGCGCCGGCCTCGGTCTTGCCGTACTTGGTGCCGTCGGCCTTGGTGATCAGCGGCGTGCGCGAACGCGTGGGCGTGCACCGCCGGCCGCGCGGCGGATCAGCTCGACGCCGCCGGTGATGTTGCCCCACTGGTCGGAGCCGCCGTGCTGGAGCGTCACGCCGTGGTCGCGGTAGAGGTTGAGGAAGTCCATCGACTGGAGCAGCACGTAGCTGAACTCGGTGTAGCTGATCCCCGACTCCAGGCGGCGCCGCACGGTGTCGCGGGCCAGCATCCGGTTGACCGGGAAGTGCTTGCCGATGTCGCGCAGGAAGTCGATCGTCGAGAGGCTCGCGGTCCAGTCGTAGTTGTCGACCATCGTCGCGGCGTTCGGGCCCTCGAAGGACAGGAACGGCTCGATCTGGCGGCGCACCCGCGCGACCCAGTCCTTGACGGTGTCGAGGGAGTTGAGCGTGCGCTCGCCGGAGTCCTTGGGGTCGCCGATCATGCCGGTGGCGCCACCGACCAGGGCGTACGGCGTGTGGCCGGCCTGCTGGAGCCGGCGCGCGGTGAGGATCTGGACCAGGTTGCCCATGTGCAGGCTCGGCGCGGTCGGGTCGAAGCCGACGTAGAACCGGACGCTCCCGCCGCTCAGCGCGTCGCGCAGGGCGTCACGATCCGTGGAGTGCGCGAGCAGGCCGCGCCACTCCAGGTCGTCGAGGAGGTTCGGGTCGATGGTCACGCCGGGCCTTTCGGCGGGTCGGGCCTCCAGCCTGCCGTATGGGTGAGCCGGGTGCCCACCCGGATAAGTAGGCTGGCGGCGGTCCGGAAGGGAGCCCATGGAGATCGCAGGCAGGTACACCGCTCGACCGCGAGATCGGTCGCGGTGGCATGGGCGCGGTCTGGCTCGGCACCGACCAGGTGCTCGGCCGGCAGGTGGCGCTGAAGCGGCTGGGCCTGGCGCCCGGCGTCGGGACCCCCGACCTCGAGCGGGCCGAGCGGGAGGCCCGGCTCGCGGCGCGCCTCAACCACCCGCACGTCGTCGCCGTCTTCGACCTCGTCGAGGAGGGCGACGACCACTGGCTGGTGATGGAGTACGTCGAGGGGCGTGACGCTCGCCGAGCTGGTCCGGCGCGACGGCGCGCTGACCCCCGACGAGGCCGCACCGCTGCTGCGCCAGGCCGCCGAGGCGCTGGCCGCCGCCCACGCGGCCGGCATCGTGCACCGCGACGTGAAGCCCTCCAACATCCTGGTCACGGCCGAGGGCCAGGTGAAGCTGTCGGACTTCGGCATCGCCCGCGCCGAGGCGGACGCCTCGCTGACCCAGACCGGGCTGGTGACCGGCTCCCCGGCCTACCTGGCGCCCGAGGTGGCCTCGGGCCAGATGGCCACCGCCGGCCGCGGACGTCTGGTCGCTCGGCGCCACGGCGTTCCACGCCCTGTCCGGCCGGCCGCCGTACGAGGTCGGCGACAACGTGATGGGCGCGCTCTACCGGATCGTGCACGAGGACCCGCCGCGGCTGGCGAACGCCGGCTGGCTGGCCCCGCTGCTCGAGAGCACGATGACCCGGGAGCCGGCCGACCGCTGGCCGATGGCCCAGGTCCGCGACTTCCTCGACGGCGGCCCGCTGGCCGCGCCGCACCGCGAGCGCGGCCGACACCGGCACCGCCACCGTGACGCGCGCCGCCGGCGACCGTCCCGACGGCCGCCCGCCGCCGGCGGCGGCGGCACCCAGGTGCTGGCCCCGACGCCGCGCCGCCACCCCGCCGCCGCACCGGCGCACCGCCGCGGGCCCGGGCGGGGCCGTCATCGGGGTGCTGCTCGCGCTGGCGGTGGTGGCGCTGTTCCTGCTCTTCGCCTGGCTGTTCGGGGCGTTCGACGGGCAGGACGCCCAGCCGCCTCCGTCCCGGCCTCCGGGGGTCACCTCGGCCGTCGCAGCCCCGAGGACACGCCGTCGAGCCGCGCAGCCGACCCCGAGGACCGGGCCGAGCCGATGCAGGCGTTCGTCACCGACTACGTGCGGACGCGGTCGACGACCCGAAGACGTCGTGGCCGATGCTGACGCCGGAGTTCCAGGCGGAGAGCGGCGGCTTCGGGCAGTACCAGAAGTTCTGGGACCAGTGGGAGTCGGCCGATGGCCGCCAACATCAGGCCGACGCCGACGCCTGACGGTCAGCTACGACATCACCTACACCGCGAGGACGACGAGGGGACGAGTCGACAACGTGACCCTCGAGCTCGCCGGACGGCGACGGCTTCCTCATCGCCGGCGAGTAGCCCTAGGGGCGGTCGCCGGCCCAGGCCGCCCGCACGAGGCGCCACGAGTCGTCCGGGTCGACCGGGCGCGGGTTGGCGTAGGGCTCGCCGCGGCCAGGTCGGCGACCCGCTCGATGTCGTCCTCGGCCATGCCGAGGTCGCCCAGGGATCGCGGGGCGCCGAGGCTGCCGGCGAGGTCCCAGAGCGCGCGGGCCGGGTCGTCGCCGCCGAGGGCGCGGCCATCGCGGCCACGCCTCGGGCGCGGCGGGCGCGTTGAACGCCAGCACGTGCGGCAGGACCACGGCGTGGGTCGCGGCGTGCGGCAGGCCGAGCGTGCCGCCCAGGACGTGGCAGAGCTTGTGGTGCAGGCCCATGGTGGTCGCGCCGAGGACGCCGCCGCAGAGCCAGGCGCCGTACAGCGCCTCGGCGCGGGCGTCGAGGTCGGCGCCGTCGGCGACGAGCGCCGGCAGCGCGCCGGCGAGCGCCCGCGCGCCCTCCTCGGCCATCAGCGAGATGACGGGCGAGGCGTCGGGCGCGTAGAGGCCCTCGACCGCGTGCGCGACGGCGTTGAGGCCGCTGGTGCCGGTCAGGTCGGCCGGCAGGAGACGGTCAGCTCGGGGTCGTAGACGACGGTGACCGGCAGCACGCGCGGTCGCGGCCGGTGCGCTTCACGCCGTCCTCGGTGAGGCCCCAGACCGGGGTCATCTCCGAGCCGGCGTACGTCGTCGGCACGGCGACCACCGGCAGCGCCGAGCTCGAGCGCGACCGCCTTGCCGAGCCCGATGGCCGAGCCGCCGCCGACGGCGACGCAGCCGTCGGCGCGCGTCCGCGGCCACCTCGCCGGCGCGGCGGGCGACCTCGACCGGTACGTGCATCCGGGCCTCGGGCAGCACCCCGACGACGCGGTCGCCGAGGAGGCGGCGACGCGCCGGCCGAGGTCCTGGTGCGCCGGGCCGCAGATGACCAGCACCCGGCCCAGCCCGACGGCGTCGACCTCGTCGGGCAGCTGGGCCAGCGCGCCGGCGCCGAAGCACGACCCGCATCGGCAGCGCGTGGTAGGCGAAGGCGCGGGTCACGGCGTCGCTCGCGAGCAGGGTGACGTCGAAGGTGAGGGTGCCGTCGACGATCTCGCGGACCAGGCTCTCCTTGACGCCGAAGACGGCGTCGGTGTCGAGGTACGGGGAGTCGGCGACGAAGCGTGCGTGGTGACCGGCCGGTAGCCGGGCGCGGACGAGGAAGTGCAGGTGCGCGGGGCGGTACGGGTGGCGCGCGGTGCGGTCGAGCAGCTCGCCGACCGGGCCGTCGGCCGGGATCGGGTAGTGGCGGGGCACGATCGAGCGGAACCAGAAGCGGCCGTCGTCGTCGGCGGTGAACAGGCCGCGCAGGTTGCGCTCGGGCTGCACGCCGGGCTGCTGGACGTCGTAGAAGCCGTCGTCGTTGGCCTGCCAGACGTCGACCGACGCGCCCGGCACGGGCTCGCCGTCCGACGCCGGTGACCCGGCCCTCGACGCAGGCACGGCTCCCCTTGCCGTCCAGGTTGATGTCGTCGCCGAGCTCGCGCGGCGGCGACTCGACCATGTGGAACGGGCCGAGCACGGTCGGCTCGGTCGCCGCCCGCCCGCTGCGGTGGTTGATCGTCTCGACCAGCATCGAGACCCCGAGCACGTCGGAGAGCAGGATGAACTCCTGGCGTACGTCGTCGCTCATCTGGCCCGGTCCGGGTCAGGAAGTCGATCGCCGCCGGCCCACTCCTCCTCGGTCGGCTCGACGTCCTTGACGAACGCGTGCAGGTGGCGCACCAGGGACGTCATGACTCGCGCAGCCGCGGGTCCGCCGTCCCCGCGAAGCTCGCCGCCACGACCTCGCCCGAGCGCTCCTCGCTGAACAGCACCGAGGCAAGAAGGAACGTCGGAAGCGGGGGTCATGGGGGGCGGGTGAACAGGTGACTCAGTGGGGGGAACCGGGTGAGCAGCTCCAAGGCGAAGGATCGCCCAAGGGCGAAGATCCCGACCGACTCCGGCGAAGTCCATGTGTCGAGCCAGGTTCGTCATGTAGGTCGCGGAGAGCATTGTAGGTCCCCCCACAGCATCCACAAGCACGCTGATGACGGCAGACCGTACGCTGTCGCTGGTCATCGTCTTGGTTGAAGCATGCTCTACTCGTGCTTGAAGATGCATCATGCATGAGCCTACAGCCTCGCTGGGATTTGGTGCAGGGCGGAATACCGCCGATCGGGGCCTCGACGCGGATTTGGTGTGGCCTGGTAAAACGGGGGGCGAGTCGAGGGTCGGTCGGGAGCACGAGCGGAGTGAATCCAGCGGCGGTGATCGCCCGCCGAGAGTCATAACAGTCAGCAGCCTGGTGGGGCGGGTGGGGCTCGAACCCACGACCCAAGGATTATGAGTCCTCTGCTCTGACCGGCTGAGCTACCGCCCCTGGACCCGGGTCGCTCGGGAGCCGCCGCAGCCTACCGAGGGCCGGACGCGCGACGTACGCTCGAAGCAGTCGCCGACCCTTGGCCCCGCTGAGGTGAGTGGACGGGGGGACCTACCCAGTCCCTGGACCGCCCACCTCAGCCGACTGCAGCGACCGGGGTGGGCGGATTCCTTTGCCAGTCAGGCCGTCGGACCGACGTCGTCGGCCGCCCTGCCCCGGCGCGTTCCGCAGGTGCTCGAGCACGGGCGACCTCCGCGGCGGCGCGGGCCTCGCTGATGCCGGTGACGGCGGGCAGGAAGTCGCCCGCAGAGATCGCGTAGAGGCGGGTCGTCTCGACGGCGCGGACCGTCATCGTGCGCATGGTGTCCCGAGCAGGGCGATCTCGCCGAAGCCCTCGCCGGGGCCCATGGAGCGCACCACCGGCTCGTCGTCGAGCACCTCGACCCGTCCGTCCTCGACGACGTAGAAGCGTCGCCCGACGTCCCCGGCCCCGAACACGTCCACGCCCGGCCCGACGTCGTGACCGGTCGGCGTTCTGGGCCAGCTGCCTCGATCGCGGTGACGGGCAGCGGACGCAGCATCGGCACCTGGCGGAGCAGCACGATCGCGTCGGTGCGCACTGCGACCGAGCGGTCGACCCGCGCAGCGCGCCGCCAGAACAGGGCGCAGGCCACGGGCGCGACGGCGCCCACCACCACGAGCGCCGCGCGGGCGCCGATCGTCTCGACCAGCATCGGTGCGACGAGCGAGCCGAGTGCCACGCCCAGGGCGCCGACGCTCTCGAGGACGCCGAAGACCCGGGCCAGCACGGCGTCGGGCACCATCCGGGCGATCAGGGTGAACGCGGTGACGTCGACCAGCGAGTTGCCGACGCCGACGACCGCCGCGGCCGACAGCGCGACGGCGTACTCCGGGACCAGGCCCATCACGGCCATCGGGACGCCCCACAGCACCACGGCGATCCCGAGCCAGCGCGTCATCGCCCGGCTGCCGACCAGCAGGTTGCACACGAGGCTGCCGCAGAGGGCGCCGATGCCCACCGCGCCCTGGAGCACGCCCACGCCGGACTCCCCGCCATCGAGCAGGTCGATCGCGACGACCACCACGAAGACCGTGAAGGCGCCCCGGAGCGCGGTCTGCAGCACCACGAAGAAGAACACCACGCCGACGCCGGCGTTCTCGCGGACCGCCGCCATCCCTTCACGGACCTCGTCGCGCAGGTTCCGCCGCGGTGACGCTGCCCGGCACCCGCTCGTAGCGCAGACCGAGCACCAGAAGGGCGGAGACGATCCCGCTCACGCCGGCGAACACGAACACCGTCGCGACGTCGGAGACCGCCACCAGCACGGCCGCGACGAACGGCCCGATGATGACGCTCAGCGAGTCGAGCACCCCCCGGACGACGTTGATCGACGTCAGCTCCTCGGGCGTCCGGCACAGCTGCGGCATCAGCGCCGAGTGACTGGCGCGGTAGGGCGTGAAGGCGATCGTGGACACGACCGCGAGCGCGTAGACCACCCACGTCGGGCCGTCCGCGAGCAGCACCGGCGCGGTCAGCAGGGTGGCGACCCCGCGGACCAAGCTGGAGGCGACCAGCACGTGCTCACGCGGGAGGCGATCGGCGTACGCCGCCACGGCAGGCGCCAGGAGCGCCGCCGGCACGAGCCGGAGCAGGCCGACGAGCCCGACCGCGACCGCCCCGCCGTTGGCGAACGCGACCAGGCTGATGGCGACGGTGAACGCCCACTCGGCGGTGTAGGCCGCTCCGAACGACAACAGGGCGCGCACCAGGGCCCCGTTGCGCAGCAGCCGACGATACACCCCCAGATGGTCACCGAAATCCGGCCGCGGCGCGAGCACCGCCCACGAGACTCGCTACGCACGCAGGGGTGGTTCCCCGTCCCTGGATCGGTGCCAGAGTCCGACGCATGCGAAGACTGCTCGGCATCGTCGTCATCATCTGGCTGCTCATCGGGGTGCTGGCCGCCACTCCAGCGGGGGTACTTCGGCGACAGCGCCGACGTCTAGCTGCAAGTCGGTGGGTGACACCGGCCTGACGATCCTCGCGGGACCCCTCAACTACGTGGGCGTGAACCCCAAGGTGGACTGCAACACGACTCGACGTGCCCGAACCGTCCTCCGACTGACTGCTCACGTTCGGCCGATGACGAGCGGCGGCGGCTCGGCCAGCTCGGCAAGCCAGGCCGCCGCGAGTCGCCGAACTCCGCCAGCTCCTCGTCGGTGACGTTGCCCAAGCAGCGGGCCCAGGACTCCGATCGGGCCAGCTTGCCGAGCTGCAGCGACGCCCCCAGGCCGGCACGCAGCTCGGCGGCCGGCGCCAGGTCGCTCCACACCTCGAGCGCCGCGTCCGCGACCCGGCCCAGCCTCTCGTCGTCCGGGCCGCAGTCCAGGCGGTGCCGGAGCACGTTGAGGGTCACCAGCAGCACGCCCAACGGGTCGGTCAGCATCGAGTCCCCGAAGTCGAAGAACCGCATCCCGCCGTCGTGGGCGAACACGTTGTTCTGGTGCAGGTCGCTGTGGTTCAGCGTCACCGGCAGACCCAGGGCCAGCGTGGCTCGGCCCAGCGCTCGACCTCCGGCAGCGTCGCCCGCAGCCGGTCCGCCGTCGCCTCGTCCAGGCGCCGCGGATCACCGTCGGGGAGGGCGGCGTACTGCTCGACCCGGGTCACGACGTACGACGCCGCCTCGGCCGCCCCGAGCCGCCGGGCGCCAGCGGCCTCGAGCTCGTCGACGTGTCCGGCGATGTCGCGCTGCAGGAGCGCGGCCTCGCGGGCCACCGCGCACCACGGCTCGATCCCGTCGCCCACGGTCTCGCCCAGCACCGGGCCCTGGTCGGGGGTCATCAGGAAGTCCCGGTCGAGGTCGACGGCGGTCACCGGCACCACGCGCTGCGTCATCCCGCCCAGACGCGCGCATCAGCCGCGCCTCGAAGGCCTGGCCGGGGCAGTTCTGCTTGACGTAGTAGACGCCGTCCGCCGCGTGCACGCGCCAGACGGCGGACCAGCAGCGGACCTTGACGACTTCCAGCCGCACGTCGCGGTCCAGCACCGCCGCACACCACCCGGCCAGGTCCGCCTCGAAGGCGGCGACTCCGCCACGTCGGGGAGGCCGGTGCTCCCCGCCGCAGCGGGGGCCACAGGTCGGGCGCGGACTCAGCCGTCACGCCGCTGCATCTCGTGCATCCGCTCGACCGGGACGAACCCGAAGTCGCGGTTGGTCGCCTGCATCGCGTGGTTGTCGACGGCCGTCCAGGTGTGCACGTCACCCGGTCGGGGTGGCTCCGGCGAGCACCCCGAGGGTCGCGAGCTTGAGCCGGGTGCCGAGCCGGCTGCCGCGGTGCTCGGGCATCACCAGCGTGTCGTCCTGGAGCGCGTAGTCGGTCCCGTGCGGCAGGAACAGCTGCGAGTAGCCGGCGAACACCTGGTCGGAACGACGCCGCACCACCGCCGTGATGGCGTCGAAGGACCTCAGGGCCCGCTTCTCCCCGGCGCGCACCCGCGCGGCGTCGACGACGACGGGTTCACGTCGACCTCGCCCGTGGGCAGGTCGACGGACATGCGGGTCTGCATCGCGCAGTAGGCCGCCAGGTACTCCTCCGGGCAGGCGCCCGTCCAGGTGACCACGTCGTACGCCGGCCCGTCGGCCTTCGCGCGCAACCGGGCGACCTCGTCGGCCGGCATCGGCAGGTCAGCAGCAGGTGGTCCTCGGTGTGCACGGACCCGAAGCCGAGGCGGGCGGCGAACTCGTACGCCGGCTCTCCCGGCCCTCGCTGCCCGCCGGCACGTACACCTCGCCGCAGATGCTGCTGCGGCCGTCGTCACGGCACCGGCGCGCTGCGGCGTCGTGGAGGGCGCTTCCGACACCGCGCCGACGGTGCCCAGGGCAGCACGTGGATCTCCAGGTCGGCCAGGTGGGTGTTGTCCTGCAGCGACCCGCCGACCTCGGCGCAGCCGACCACCCCGTCGGCGTCCCGGGCGACCAGGAGGGTGCGGGCGTAGTAGGCGTTGGGCTGCGCCACATCGTGCGCAGTCGCGGCCAGGTCCGCAGGATCGCGTGCTCGCGGTCGTGCCGCACCGACTCCTGCTCGACCTCCCAGAACTCCCGCAGGCCGGTCAGGTCGGACGGGTCCAGCTCGTCGATGCGGATCACCGGGGCAGCCTCGCCGACGGGGTCCCACCCGGCAATGCGGTTTCGGGCCATGCTCTGCCCATGGACCGTGAGCCGCTGAAGACCCTGCCCGAGAACTGGACGAAGGCCGTCGCCATCGTCGCCCATCCCGACGACATGGAGTTCGGCGCCGCCGCCGCGGTGGCCCGCTGGACCGGCCAGGGCAAGGAGGTCGTCTACGTGATGGTCACCTCCGGGGAGGCCGGGATCGACGGGATGGAGCCGGAGGAGTGCCGTCGGGTCCGCGAGGCCGAGGAGATCGAGTCGGCACGGATCGTCGGGGTCGACACCGTCGAGTTCCTCGGGCTGCCGGACGGGATCCTCGAGTACGGCGTCCCGTTGCGGCGGACGCTGGCCGAGGTGATCCGGCGCCACCGCCCCGAGATCATCCTCACCGGCAACTTCCGCGACACGTTCGGGCCGGGCGCGCTCAACCAGGCCGACCACATCGCGGTCGGCCGGGGCGTGCTGGACGCGGCCCGCGACGCCGGCAACCGCTGGATCTTCAACGACCAGCTCGGCGAGGGGCTGGAGACCTGGGGCGGCGTGCGGGCGGTCTGGGCCTTCGGCTCCCCCGACGCCCGGCACGGCGTCGACACGACCGACACCTTCGACGCCGGCGTGGAGTCGCTGGCCGCCCACGCGGCGTACATCGAGGGCCTCGGCTGGGAGGGCTGGGACCCGCGCGAGTTCCTCGAGGGGTTCGGCCGGCAGACCGGCCAGCTCCTCGGCGTGCCGTTCGCCGCGAGTGCCGAGGTCTACTCGCTGACCTGGGGCGGGGACGAGGAGGACTGAGCCCGGTCTGCGGTCGCCCGGGAGCGGTGAGCCTGGCACGGTTGTCGGCCGCCGAACCGTGCCTAGGTCACCGCCGCCCCGGGTCACCACCGTGCCGAACCTGCAGACAGCACGACGGCGGGCCCGTGATGGACCCGCCGTCGAGACTCGCTCCCCCGGTTGGACTCGAACCAACAACCCTCCGGTTAACAGCCGAATGCTCTGCCAGTTGAGCTACAGGGGATCGTTGAGCCCGCACAGATTAGCAAGGGCCGCGGAGCCCGACTAATCCAGCCCGACTTCGCTGCGGGCGTCCGC
>CAVZFO010000021.1:0-191729 GCA_963774575.1 uncultured Actinomycetota bacterium
TATGTTGTGTAGCCTGCTTCGACTCGTACGTATTGCTGGCAGCCGCACGGCCCGCGAGCCGGCCGTACCTCACGACGACATCGTCGTCCCCGGCGCCCACCGCATGGTGGAGCACCCGGAAGGGGTCAGGCTCGGGGTCGGTGAGCAACGCGCCCAGCACATCCTCGTGCAGCGCCATGCGGACGCTCGTCGGCAGCGTCTCCGCGACGGTGCGCCGGGCCAGCTGGTGGCGGAAGGCGGACACCCCTCCCAGCGGGGTCAGCACCCCCGCCGCCTCGGCCTGGGCGACCGGAGGCGAGGTCGGGTGGAGCAGCTCCGGGAGCAGTCCGAGCCCGGCGCCTCCGGGGGCACGGCGAGACGTGGTGCACGCGCGGCCTGGGCGCGGGCTCAACTACCCCCACCCGCGCGAGCACCGCGTCGACACCGTCGGTGGACGCCGTCCGGCGCAGGAGGCCAGCGCCTCTGTGACGAAGAACGGGTTGCCGCCGGTGAGCCGAAGAGGTCTGCCGTGTCGACCTCGGCACCGCCCGCCAATGCTGTGACCGCCCGGCCGTCAGGCGGGGCGAGCGGTAGCCGGACAGCGGCGCCGCCCATGCCCGCCGAGCAGCTGGCGCAGCGGATGGTCGACGACCAGTCGTCGTCGCGATAGGTCAGCAGGAGCAGGCCGGAAGGTCGCGCATCCGACGACCCAGAAGTCGGAGCACGTCGAGGGTCGCGCCGTCGGCCCAATGGGCGTCCTCGACCACCAGGAGCGTCGGGGCGTAGCGCGGCCAGCTCGGCGAGACGGCCTCGAACACGGGGTCCTGGTCGACGACGGACGCAGGGCGTCGGCGAGCGGGCCTTGGCTCGTGCTCGCGGGCGGCGTCCCGCAGCGGCCCCAGGGTCGCGGGGCGTCAACAGGTCCTCGCGGCCGCCTGCGAGGACGCGGGCGCGCGACCCAGGCCGGCCAGAAGTGACCGGACCAGGCTGGTCTTGCCGATGCCGGCGTCGCCGAGCACCAGGGCGGTTGAGCCGTAGCCCGGAGCGGCCCGCTCGACGGCCGCGTGAGCGCAGCCAGCTCCGCCTGCCGTTCCAGCAGGTCGTGCCCCACCGTGCGATCGTCGCACTCTGGTCACGGATCCCCATAGTGGGGCTTCGGTTGGGCAGCGCACTGTGGCTTCGGATGGGCAGCCGCTGCCAATGCCCGCGGACATCGGCTCGAATGACTCTGGCGGCATTTGAGCTTGCCATCGATCACGTCCGAGCACCGCTTCTGCCGTTCTACGGGATGCGCGCAGCTGTGCACCGAGGAGGGCCTCGCGTGCGGCCTACGCCGCGCAGCGGGCCGGCGTGCCCGGGCCCGCGCGCGCCGCATCGTGCTCGACCCGGACCTGGCCGAGGAGGCGGTCCAGGAGGCCTTCACCCGGGCGGTGAGGAGCCGCTGCTCGACGTTCGACCCTGCCGGCGGCCCACTCGCGAGCTGGCTGGTCGCGATCACCGCCAACGTGTCGGTCGATCTGGTGCGTGCCCGCGTGCGTCGCCCGCCAGTCGTAGCCGTGGAGTCCTACGAGGAGGCGGCCGATCAGAGCGTCGCGACGGACCTGGTCCTCTTGCGGGCCGAGCTCAGCCGCGCTCGCGCAGATCAGCGAAGACCATCGCCGCGCCGTTCTGGAGACGATCGTGCTCGACCGTCCGTACCGGGCCGTGGCGTCCGACCTGGGCATCAACGTCGGGACCCTGCGGACCCGGGTGCGCTATGCGCTGCGCCGGCTACGCGACGTTCTTGCCGACGAGGCACGTCTCGTCGACGCGTGCTGGGCATGACGTCCGCCCGGCGGGGGCGCGCGTCGAGCCCGAGCGCTGACGACCTCTCGGGCTCGACGGGCGCGAACGTCGATGGACGCCCGGACCTGCCCGCCTCCCATCTAAGGGGTCCCCGGCCGGGATGTGAGGTCGTCGTCTCATGCGCCGCGGCCAGTGCTCCTAGGAGTGTGGCGCAGACGCCGCGACCGAAGGGGGCCCCGAAGGAGCCGCGCGATGGCCGTGGAAGACCAGGGGCGGCCAGCCGGACCCGGCTGCCGGACCGCACGAACCTGGGCGAGATCGTGCGCGCCAGGGTGGACAAGCACTCCACCTGCGCGTGCGGCCAGGCGCTGGATGCTGTCGCCCCGGTGCTGCCCGCGCTGCGGCGTACGGGTCCTGGCGAAACGTCCCGTGACGCCCATCTCGCAACGCTCGCCTACTGGGCGGAGTGGTCCACATGATCGAGTCCGCACCGATGAGGGCCACCGGCCAGGCACGACGGATGCGGATCATGCTGCTCTGCTCGGCGTTCAACGGGCTGACCCAGCGGGCCTGGGTCGAGCTGCGCGCGGCCGGGCACGAGGTCAGGTGCAGCTGGCCACGCGACGACGACGCGCGTCCGCGCGGCCGTACGGCCATGGACCCGACCTGGTGATCTGCCCGTTCCTGCGCGAGCGCGTGCCCGCGGAGGTCTGGACGCACCTGGCCGACGATCGTGATCCACCCGGGCCCGAAGGGCGACCGCGGCCCGTCGTCGCTGGACTGGGCGATCATGGACGCCGAGCCCGTCTGGGGGGTCACCGCCCTGCAGGCGGTCGAGGAGATGGACGCCGGCCCGATCTGGGCGTCCCGGACCTTCCCGGTCGACCCGGACGCCGCGCAAGAGCGACGCTCTACAACGGGCCGGTGACCGACGCCGCGGTGGCGCTGGTCCACGAGGTGGTGGCCAAGGCGGCCGACCCCGTCGTTCGTGCCCGAGCCGCTGGACTACACGCGGCCCGACGTCCGCGGGACGGCTGCGGCCCGCCGGTGCGCCAGGCCGACCGCGCGTTCTCCTGGTCCGACCCCACCGAGCACATCCTGCGCCGCATCCGTGCCGCCGACGGCATCACCCGGCGTGCGCACCCAGCTGTGCGGGGTGCCGGTCGCGGTCTTCGACGCCCACCGCGGCCAGGTCGGCCGCCGCGCGAGCCGCCGAACCCGGCACGGTGATCGCGCCGCGCCACGGCGCCGTGCTGGTGCGCACCGGCGACGGCGCGATCTGGGTCGGTCACCTGCGCTGCCGGCCGACACCGGCTCGGCCGGCCACAAGCTGCCCGCGACGACCGTCCTGCGACGGCCTGCTCGCCGAGCGTTCCCGAGGCACCGAGGACGACGCCGGCTACCGCGAGATCAGCTACCGCCGCGACGGCGCCGGTCGGCATGCTGAGCTTCGCTTCTACAACGGCGCCATGTCCACCGGGCAGTGCCGCCGGCTGCTCGCGCGCTCTGCGCCACGCCACCGCGCAGGACACCCGGGTGCTGCTGCTGCGCGGCGGGCCGACCCGTTCTCCAACGGCATCCACCTGAGCGTCATCGACGCCGCCGCGGACCCGGCCGCCGAGGCCTGGGACAACATCGTCGCCATCGACGACGTCTGCCGAGGAGATCATCACCTGCGACCACCAGCTGGTCGTGTGCTCGGTGGCGGGCAACGCCGGCGCCGGCGGGGTGATGCTGGCGCTGGGCGCCGACCGGGTGCTGCTGCGCGCAGCGGCGTCGTGCTCAACCCGCACTACCGGACGATGGGCCTGTACGGCTCGGAGTACTGGACCTACGTCCTCCCCCGCCGGGTCGGGGCCCGGACGGCCACGGCGCTGACCACGCTGTGTGCCCGATCGGCGCGCCCAGGCGCTGCGGATCGGCCTGGTCGACCAGATCGTGCGCGCCCACCCGACGCGTTCGAGACGCGGTCGAGCGGTAGGCCCACGCCTTGCCAAGTCACCGGACCGCCCGCGCCTCGCTCGCCGGGAAGCAGGCAGCGCGCGCCGCCGACGAACGCCGCCGTCCGCTGTCGACTACCGGCGAAGCGGAGCTCGACCGCATGTGGAGCGACATCGTCGACGACGCGCACGGCTTCGCCGAGAAGCGACGTACCTTCATCCTGAAGCAGCGGGCCGCACGCAGCGCCGCGGCTTAGGCGTGATCGCCAGCGTTCGCTCTGCGTCGTGCGCGCCGACGTGAGTCCCACACCGAGGGAGGACCGGAGGACCAGCATGAGCACCTTCGAGTTCGACGAGGCCCTTTCCCGCCGAATCGAAGCCACCTACACCACACCCGACGTCGTCGAGCAGCGGCGTACCACCCTTCGCACCCTCGCGTTGCGCCCAGGCGAGGACGTCCTCGACGTCGGGTCGGGACCAGGGTTCCTGGCGCCGAGATGACGCAGGAAGTCGGGCCCGACGGCACGGTCACCGGCCTCGATCCCAGCCCAAGCATGTTGGCGCTGGCCCGGAAACGGCGACTCGCCGCGGGTGCCGCGGAGGTCCGGTTCATCGACGGCAAAGCCACCTCCCTGCCCTTCCCCGACGCATCCTTCGACGTGGTGACGTCGACCCAGGTCTACGAGTACGTCGCCGACATGGAGACCGCGCTCGCCGAGGCCTACCGGGTCACCCGCCCGGGCGGGCGGCTGCTCGTCCTGGACACCGACTGGGACTCGGTCGTGTGGCATTCCACCGACCCCGACCGCATGCGGCGGATCCTGACCGCGTGGGAGGACACCTGGTCGATCCCCACCTACCCCGCCGGCTCACGGGGCTGTTGGAGACAGCCGGATTCGCGGTTGCACATCATTCCGCGATCCCGCTGCTGAACGTCGGCTACGACGAACACACCTTCAGTGCCGGGCTCATCGGCTTCATCGAGTCCTTCGTGCCGGGGCACGCCGGCGTGACCGACGCCGAAACGCGCGCCTGGTCGGAGGGCCTCGTCGCCCTTGGTCCGGATTACTTCTTCAGCCTCAACCGCTACTTGTTCCTCGCCGTGAAGTAGGGCGGGCCAAGCCCATAGGGATGACGGGCGGCAGCCATAGGTCATCCGCCCCCATGCGCCGCATCCTCACCAGATCTGCCCACATCCCCCGATCCGCGGACGCATGGGCAGCCTGCCCCTCAGGGATGGGCACTCACTACCGACGCGAGCAGGGCAGTCCCAGCGCGAGGATCGGTCCATGAATGAGACGAACACGAGCAGGTTCAACGACCGGCTCCGGAATGAGGGGTCCCTGACGCTGCTCCCCGAAGCGGTCGACCGTGTCGGGTTCGTTCCCGATGAGCCGCTCTCCGTGCTCGACGGTGACCCGCACGCTCTTGTCCGCGAGCTGTACGGCGAGGGCACTGGGCGATCCGGCCTGTGGGAGGTGACACCGGGTGCCTTCGTCGCAGAGAACGACGGGTTCGCCGAGTACATGCACATTCTCGAGGGCCGCGGCACCGTGCTGAGCGATGACGGGTCGACCCTCGAACTGCGACCGGGTGTGAAGTTCATCGCCAGCTCCGGGTGGCGCGGCCGATGGGTGGTGACCGAGACGATCCGAAAGATCTATGTCATCTGGACAGACGCTCAGGCCACACGGCGCCCGTGAGCAGAGACAGGATCGACGCGTTCGTACGCCCCGAACAGAAGGAACGTGAAGAGGCGCTTCCCGCCTGCAACTGCCCCGACCGGCGAGGAGGCGTTCGCGCCCCCTCGCCGGCCGGCTGACTCCCCTCGCTCAGACCGGGGTGCGAAGTCCTGCGGTGGGGACGATGTTCTGGTTCAGCCGGAACAGGTTGGTCGGGTCGTACTGGTTCTTCAGCTCGACCAGTCGCCGGAAGGTCTCGGGCGGGTAGGACGACGGCACCAGGGAGGGGTCGGAGTCGCCGGCGAAGTTCACGTAGGTGCTGGCGTCCGGGCCGAGTGCAGCCGACACGCCACGGGCCCAGTCGACGGCCTGCTCGAAACCTTCGGCATCTGGGGTACGGGCGATGACGTTGACGATGAACTCCTGGTCGCGAAGTGCGTACGCCGTCTCCTGAGCGGGGACCCTGCCCACCGCGCCACCGAGGTGTTGCAGGTGGATTTCGGCCAGGGGGTTGGGCAGTGTCGCGAACGACTCCTGCAGCACGCGCAGGGCCCGGTCGTCGACCTCGGGCAGGAACGCCGAGCGGAAGTAGTTGTGGATTCCGCGCGGGTAGAGCGGGTCGAGGGCCTGCTGCCATCCCGCATACGGGTTGGCCGCGAAGACGTCGGCGATCACGGTGCCCAGGGCGCGGAACGGCGCGGTGGCCGCCTCGCCGGCTTCGAGGTCGCCCGACCAGCATCCGCCGACCCCGATGATCGGCGTGCCGTGGACCGATTCGGGCAGGAACGGCACCGGTGGCGCGGTGGTCAGGTTGACCAGCGTGGTCAGCTCGTCAGGCGCCGCCGCGCAGGCCGCCCGATAGCCGGCCAGCACCTGCTCGGCCTCCTCGGCCGGGTAGAAGACCAGGCCGGAGAGGACCGTCGGACCGACCTCGTGGAGCTGGTACTCGAAGGAGGTCACCACCCCGAAGTTGCCGCCGCCGCCGCGCAGACCCCAGAACAGGTCGGCGTTCTCGCGGGGGCTGGCGTGCACGAACTGGCCGTCTGCGGTGACGACGTCGGCTCCGATGAGGTTGTCGCAGGCCAGTCCATGGTGGCGCATGAGCCAGCCGATGCCGCCGCCGGTGGTGAAGCCGGCGATACCGGTCGAGGACACCAGGCCCCCGGTCACCGCGAGCCCGAACTGCTGGGTTTCCGCATCCAGGTCTTTCCAGGTACATCCCGCCTGTGCCGTCACGCTGCGGTTGTCGGGACGGGTCTCGATGCCGGTCATCTCGGGACAGGTCGAGCAGGATGCCGGCGTCGAGGGTGGAGAACCCGGGGATGGAATGCCCGCCACCGCGTACCGCGAGGGGCAGCCCTTCGGTGCGGGCGAGGTTGACCGTACGGATCACGTCCGCCACACCAGCGCACCGGACGATCACCGCAGGTTGCCGGTCGTGGGCCCCGTTCCAGATGCTGCGCGCGTGGTCGTAGTCGGTGTCACCCGGTAGCACCGCGGTGCCTCGCAGTCCGGCGACGAACTCGGTCAGGGTGGCGTTCCCTATCGGGCTGGGTGCGATCCGGCTTGTGGTCATGGTTCCTCCTGGTTGGTTTGCCGTATGTGGCGTCGACGGGTCGGGTCGCTTCAGTGGGTCGGTGGTTCGAGGTGGTGGTGAACACGTCGTCACGGCGTCGTCAGCGGTGTGCTCCCCGGTATGGACGGCCTGGCCGGGTCACCCCGCATGCCAGCGAGGTCCCAGACTGACGTCCAGGTGCGCCCGGAGCCGTGCGCGTCCGGTGACTCCACGACCGCCACATTCGCGTTCCCAAGGAGTGGCTTCGGGTGACTCAGCGGTCGGGGTCGGTCGAGGGCCATCCGCTGTGTCTCCGATCGGCAAGGTCTGTCACTCCTGGTCGCGTAGGACGTGCAACGCCTACGGCGGGCTTCGGAATGTGTCGCGATGCTCACGCCCCACTCCGCACGTAGGTGCCGCGTTCTTGCGGGCGGTCGCTGGCCGCATCGGCGGCCACGAAGGCCTCGGTCGACCACCACTGGCGTACCTGTTCCTCGCCCAGCGCTGCGAACAGAGCCGTGGTCTGGCTGGCCTGGGCTCGCAGGGCGACGATCTTGCGGTCGACGGCCGCAGGTCCTAGTCGCAGCGAGACCGCGAGCTCGGAGCGGGGTGTGCGACTTCGGCAGACCCTCGGTGAGGAAGATGTTGAACTGCTCTCGGCAGGGTTCCCACGCCTGCACGAACTCCTCGGTGGTGGCGGCGTAGAGAAGTCGCGAGTCCGGGGCGGCCACGGCGTGGGCGGCGGTTGACCAGGCGGACACGGCTTGGTGGTCCTCGTGGCCGGTCATCCCATCGGGGCCGAAGGTGACGATGGTGTCTGGCTCAACAGCCGCGATGATGCCGGCGAGCCGGCCTGTGATCGCCTCTGCGGGCTGGGCCGCGAGGGTGCCGTCGGAGAGGCCGAGCAGGTGGTGCTCGGTGACGTCGAGCGCGGCGAGCGATGCCCGCAGCTCGTGCCAGCGGATCGCACCCAGCCGGTGGGGTGGCCAGCGGATGGGGTCGTCGGTGCCGAGCTCGCCCAAGGTCGCCGTCACGCAGACGACCCGGTTGCCCGCGTCGCGGGCGGCGGCCATCAGGCCGGCCGACAGGAACGCCTCGTCATCGGGGTGTGCCCAGATGCCGAGCACGGTGCCGAGCCGGGCCGCGTCCGCGATCGGGGCGGGCCCGGCGGGCGGGCGAAGGAAGGACATGGAACCGCTCTCGTCATGGGGACCAGGGTCAGACGGTGGAATCGGACGATGGTCGGAGAGTTAGTACGACCGGTCGTACTAATTCATGACACTACGACCGATCGTGCTAACTTGTCAAACATGACGTCCCGCGCGTTGAACGGGCCTCAGCAGGCGCAGCGGCGCCAGCGGGCCGACGGCGAGCGCACCCGCAGCGCGATCTTGCGCGGAGCCGCGTCGCTGGCCACCGTCGACGGGCTCGACGGGCTGTCCATCGGGAACCTGGCTACCGCGATCGGCATCAGCAAGAGCGGCCTGTACGCCCACTTCGGCTCCAAGGAGGAACTCCAGCTGGCCACCGTGGCCGAGGCGGAGCGGATCCTCACCGAAGAGGTCATCGAGCCCGCGCTCGCGGCCGGCCGGGGGCTCGAGCAGCTGGCTGCGGCGTGCGAGGCGTTCTTCAGCTATGTGCAGCGCCGCGTCTTTCCCGGCGGCTGCTTCTTCGCCGCTACGTCGCTGGAGATGGGCATGCGCCCCGGGCCGGTCAAGGACCGGCTGGCCGCTATCCAGTCGGATTTCACCGAGCTGCTGCGGTCATTCGCGGCCACCGCGCTGGAGCAAGATGAGCTCCCCGCAGGCGAGGACCCCGACCGGCTTGCCTTCGAGCTGCACGCCGTACTGCTGGGTGCCGACACCAAATTCGTTCTGCAGGACGACCCAGCAGTACTGGACCTCGCCCGCTCCGTCGTCCGCCAACGACTCGGACTGAACGACCGCGACACCGTCGGCGGCACCTGACGCCGCTGCGCAGGGCCGCGGCGACGCGTATGTGCGCTCGAGGGCGACTGCGGCTCCCCGACACCGACCAGCGCAACCTCGACGCCCTCACCCGCAGACAAGCTCAGACCTAGCGTCACACCGCCCAGATAGACGCAGGGACACCCAAGACGTGCCTCAACTGCCTCAACCATCCAACTTCAGACCATGACGCGGGTTCACATGGACAGCGCGCTTGGGAACCGAGTCTCGAAGTCGAGCACACCAACCCACGAGGGTGTCACCGTGATCCGGGCCATCGGCTGGCCGCTGAGCTGCTGCGCCCAGGCATTGCCCTGTTCGTCACCGAAGTAGCGGCGAGCCGCGGCGGCGTATTCGTCCGAGACGTCCTCCAGCATTTCCACCGTCGCGTCACCTCGAACCATCAGCACGTGATACGGCCATCCCGCTGCCGCATCGATCGTGACAGCCACCCTCGGCTCTCGCTCGAGTGCTCGGAGCTTCGGAGCCTTGGGTGGGCTTCCGAACGTGAGTGCCTCGCCGGTCCAGTGGAACCAGATCGGAACCACGCGCGGGGTCCCGTCGAGCCACGAGTAGGCGAGACGGGCCAGTTCCTGCGAACCGAGCAGTTCCTGAGCCACCGGGTCATCGAGCAGATGTAGGTCGCCCTGCGATGCGGTCATTGCATTCCCTCTCGCTACACGGAAACCGGCGGTTTCCGTCCCAGATCCCGTGGTTCTGCACGGTGTTCTGACGAACAAGTGAACGCCTACGTTTCTTACGACCGCAAGCACTGGGCAGCGTCGACTCTTGCGTCCTCACGCGCCCCCGTCGCCGTACGTCGTCAAGACCAAGAAGCTCACCACCGGCCAGCACAAGCTCCACGTCCGCGCAGTCCTAGCACGCGTCCCTGATCCGACACCGTCCGCCAAGAAATTCACGGTGATCCGTTGGCCGAGGTCACCAGTCCTCGAGGAGCAGCATCAGGTCACACGGCCGCGGCAGCGGCATGCAGGCACCGCGACCCGCGGACCGCAACCGTCGGTGCGATCCCACGCTTATCCTGCCCCATTCGCGACCTGCGTCTAGCCGCGAAGCGGCAGTTGTCTTATCGCCGCGAGGCGGACGCGATGCCATTGCGAGCCACGGCCCATCCGGCCGAGTTCAGTCGGCGACTGTGCCGGTCAGGGTTCCCCGCCCGAGCGCACCAGCGCCGCTCTGATGAAACGCTGCAATGACTGCGATGGTCGTGGTCAGCTGGGTCGGCATGACGTGTTTGCGCACGGCAGCCACCTCCAGACGCACGTGCGTCTGCCGCACGCGCCCAGTATTGAACGTCGGCAAGTGCCATGCAGTGGCTACACGGGAACGCGCTGGGCTATCGCCAACTCAGTACACCCATGGGTCGCCCAGCGGCGACCGTGGGGCCATAGGATCCGCCGCGGCGGATGGTCGGAGCGCCGCCGACTAGCGTCGCCCTGTGACCCTCCCGACCTTCTCCGCCGATGACCGCGTCCGGCCGCCGCTGCGCGCCGACGAGGAGACCACGCTGCGCGCCTTCCTCGACTACCACCGCGACACGCTCCGCTGGAAGTGCGCTGGACTGACCCAGCAGCAGCTCGCCCAGGCGCTGCCGCCGACCGACATGACGCTCGGCGGGCTGATGAAGCACCTCGCGGCGGTGGAGTGCGGCTGGTTCGAGGAGATGTTCGCCGGCGACTCGCCGATGCCGCCCTTCGACACCGTGGACTGGGACGCCGACCCCGACTGGGAGTGGCACACCGCCCGGGACAACACCCCAGAGGAGCTCTTCACCCTCTTCGACGAGGCCGTCAGTCGCGCGGATGCCGTCATCGACGAGGCCCTCGCCGGCGCCGGGCTGGACGCCGAGTCACAGCAGAAGGACCGCCGCGAGCGCACGCCGTTCAGCCTGCGCCGGATCATCGTCCACATGATCGAGGAGTACGCCCGCCACAACGGTCATGCCGACCTGATCCGCCAGGGCATCGACGGCGCTACCGGAGAGTGACCACGGCCATCCCCGGACCCGGCCGGACCACGGACGACGACTGGCCCCGGATCTAGCCGTTGCTCGGCAAACGTGGCGATAGGTGAGACCTATGCCTTCCCGGAGGACCTCACCGTCGAGATCGACCGGGGCTGGTGGTTGTCCGAGCCCGTCGCTGACAGCAGC
The DNA here is from genome assembly GCA_963774575.1 of uncultured Actinomycetota bacterium. Taxonomy (GTDB): domain Bacteria; phylum Actinomycetota; class Actinomycetes; order Propionibacteriales; family Nocardioidaceae; genus Nocardioides. The sequence continues at coordinate 11,082 of CAVZFO010000021.1, forward strand.
TCAACGGCAAGGCGCGCCCGGTCTGCGGCATAGCGGACGTTCGCGTCAGGCGGTGCTGCCAGCCGTACCCAGTAGATCGAGCGGCTCATCGACCGTGCTCGCAACCGGCTTCCACTGGTTGCCTCCCGTCGTGTCTACGCAAGACGCAGGACGTTCGCGGGCGCGGTCCGAAAGCCGGCAATCAAGACCGCCCTCAGAGCACCATGACCTCAGAGCACCATTGGCAGAGCCCAAGCCGGCATTTGAGGCGCCACCGAATCAGGTGGGTGCGCGCTGATGCGAGCATCCGGTGTACCTCGAGGATGCTCTCTGGCCGCATCGGCCCGTCTGCCTGGCGCTTGGGGCCGGCCATCGCTCTGGTGGGTCGCCGTCGTAGAACTGCAGGACGTGGTCGGTGATCCACACGTCGAGGGGCGGCCGCCGGCGGCGACGCGGAGGCAGGCCTTCTGCCACTGGGCGCAGACCGCGCCGACGGCGCCGGCCAGGCGGGCGGCCGGCCACAGCTCACCCCCGACCGCGACCCGCTGCTCCTGCTCGCCCGGGAGCGGAGGAGCGGTAGGCGCGGCGGGCGCTCACTCGGCCCTGAACTCCATGACCTGATCCACCGGCAGCCGGCCCGAGCGCGCCGACGGCGGGCCCGCGTGCGTGAGTCGGAACAACATCAGTTCGCTGGCCCCGTCCGACGGCCTGACGACCGCGTCGAACTCCCGGCGCAGCCGCGCCAGCGTCGCCCGCTCGCCGCGCCGTTCCAGGCCGCGGAAGAGGTAGATCAGCGCCGTGTACGGGTGGAGCGCCAGCCCGAGCGAGCAGGCGGTGAGCCACACGTGCTGCAGCCCGCGGCCGCCGTGGAAGTAGGCCTCCGCGCCTTCGCCGTCCGTGGTGAGCATGCCGACCGCCGAGGTCGCAGCGAACGACGTGCGTGCGGCCTTCGCGAACGTCGAGCCGGCGCCGGCGACCCGGGCTAGCCTCTCGAACGCGTCTTCCCGGCGCAGCAGGCCGATCGTCGCGGCGTCGGCCGCCGGGAGTTCCAGGGTCGCGAGGTCGATTCCGGTCCCAGCCCGCGCTGCCTCCGCTGGGCTCCAGCGGAGCTCCCCGAGCAGCTCCGCCCGCAGCGCGGGGGACAGGAACCGCAGCCGGTCGCCCTCGCCGAGGATCTGGCCGAGCTCGGCGAGCTCCGCCGGGTCGGTGAGGAACCGCAGCCGCAACCCGCGCGAGCCCGCGGCGGCGCTGAGCGCCGCGATCTGATGTGGCGTCAGCGGCTGCGGGGCGGCCTGCCGCCGGTTCGTCGAGCGGCGTCCCACCCAGTCCAGCTCCGGCGCCCGGGAGGCCGCTCGCCGGCGCAGGTGTGCGCGGAACACGACGGTCCCGCCTGGCACTCCGGCGGCCGTGGGTACGCCGTCGGGGAACGACTGGACGTCGGCGGCGACCCCGATCGCGGCGGCGGCCAGGACGAGGTTCTCCGCGGCCGCTCCGAGCGCGAGGACGCTGCCCATGGCGTCCGGGTCCAGCGCGGACTCGGCCCCGCGCAGGTCGAGCACGCCGTCGCAGATCCCGCCGTGGAAGACGAAGCGCCACGGCTGCGCGTTGCCGCCGGACGGCGCCGAGCGCGGCGCACGCGACGACGAGGCGCGCTCGCTCGGGTGACGGCGCCCGGCCCGGCGGCACGGACGCGGGTGGCGCGAGGTCCGGAGGCGGCGGGTCGGGTACGGGCGGCGCGGGCTCAGCGGCGCCTGCGCGGCCGTCGGCGGTCACGAGCTCGTCCGAGGTCGGCGTAGAAGCGGCCGGAGGCCGCGAAGGTCGCCGAGCGCGATCCGGCGCACGGCGTTGGTGACCATCGCGCCGCCGAGCGCGACGTCGGAGGCGAGCTGCGGCCAGGTCGAGACCGACTCCTTGACCTCGAACATCGAGGCGCGACGCGGTCGGTGAGGCTCGCGCGCCGTCGAGGATGCGGAGCACGTACGGGACCTTCTGCTTGGTCGTCAGCCCGCCGGAGCTCGGCCGAGGTGACGTCGCCGAGCAGCCCGTGGAACGCCGGGCGGTCCGGCTCGAGGTCGAAGCGCTCGACGTCGAGCATGCCGCGGTGGCTCGTCGCCATCACCACCGGCGACCCGCGGCGCCCGCGCCTGCTCGCGCAGCGCGCACCTTGATCTCCAGGTCGTCGCACTCGTCGACGATCACGTCGCGCGCCCCCGTCGCGACGAAGGCGTCGATGGTCGTCCTCGTCCACGCCGTCGCGGAAGAGGCTACGACGCGGATGTAGGGGTCGAGCTCGGCGACCTCGCCGCGCGGCGAGCACGACCTTGGTGACCCCGACGTCGGCGACGCCGGCCGCGACCCGGTTGAGGTTCGAGAGGTCGAGCGACGTCGAAGTCGGCGAGCCGGCAGCTCGCCGCCGATGCCCTCGGTCGACCATCGTCAGACGCGGTCGCCCGACCGACGGACAGGCCGACGACGCCGATCGTCAGCGTGCGTAGGTAGTCCTGCTCGGCCGCGGTGATGCGGTACCGGTTGCGGTCGCCGCGCAGGTGGGCGAACTCGTCCGGCGGCAGGACGTGCACGAGCCGGTTGGACCAGGGGTAGTGCACCCAACGGCCGTACGAGTGCAGGCTTCGCCCGGCGACGTGCGCGCGGGCCAGTGCCGCGCGTTCGGCCGGGCCGGTGCCCTCGCGCGGGTGCAGCGAGGACATCAGGTCGAGCACCTGGTCGGCGATGGTGTCGTGGACGACCGGCCGCGCGGGCCCGTCGAGGAGGTCGCGCAGGGCTGCGGCGTCGTCGGGCTGGCCGGCGTCCAGGACGAGCGGGCGGTAGGGCTCCCGGTCCGGTTCCTTCGCTGATCGCCCGCGGGAGCGCGAGGTCGGCGCTCACGTCGCGGCCCAGTGGTCGATCCAGAGCAGCGTGCTGCGGTAGCGCTCGTCGGGGAACGGCAGGTCGGCGTACCGCCGATCGACCTCGAAGCCCACGCGTTGGGCGGGGCGAAGGCTGTTCTGGTTGGCCAGGCCCATGGTCCAGCGCGCCGGGGTGCCGGTCGCAAGGGTGACGACAGCCCGCAGGAGTGCGGTGCCGAGACCCAGGCCGAGCGCCTCGGAGACGACCCAGGTGCCGGAGGACTCCTCGAGCCCGTCGGCCTCGCGGGCGGCGATCGCGGCGGCGATGCCGGGCGCCATCTGCTCGATGCCGTCGTAGCGCCCGATGTCCGAACCGGCCCGCAACCGGGTGCCACCGATGACGCCACAGTCCGCGCTCACCGCCAGAACGACCGTGGTGGCGACCTGTGGGCGGCCCGGGCCCGGAGCGAGGTGGGCGGCGCCCAGGGAGGCGTAGGTGTCGTGCAGCCCACGCCGGTAGGCGGCCCAGACGCCGGGCTCGTGAGCGACGTCGACGGCGAGCAACGCGATCGGTCCGCGCGCCGGGCCTACGTCGGCGCCGCGGGTCGTTCCGAGGTCCTGGTAGCTGCGCGCAACCGGCAGCAGGTCGATCGCCGGTATGGCCGTGTTCCCCACCATCGTGCACTCCCCTTCCTACGCCCTTGCCGGGCGTGCTCGTCATGTCGCTGACCGGATGACAAAAGTGCGTGTCCCGATACAGCGAGGGGGAGAGGCATCCGGCCGTCGTGCTCCCCAGAGGAGGGCGATCGGGAGACCGAGGTGCTCGGTCACCTGTGGCCAGCGAGACCTACGCGGAGGCGCTGTCCATCAGCGAGAAGACGGTGAACTCGCACCGGTCGAACCTGCTGCGCAAGACCGGACCAGGGACGCGACGGGAAGTGGCCGCGCTCGCACGGCGCCTGGGATGGAAAGGCAATCGAAGAGGCTCAAACTACCCGCCCTCCCGTGACAGCCAAGGCCCTCAATCCCAATGCTCATCGAGATACACATTCGACGCCGGCCATGCACCGGGTGCAATCACAGCGCCGCTAGCACGGTCAGCTGGTCGAGAACGACGGCGTCCTCGACCTAACCGTCCAAGCGTCTGAGGGCCTTCGTAGCCGCGGTCCGCACCCTGGCCGAGTTGTCATGGCACATCGCCTCGACGGCGGCGCGTTCCTCGCCAAGGCCTCGTTCGGTCACCACCCGCAAAGCCATCTCGCGTACCCGCCACGCCTCGTCCTCGAGCGCCGACCGGATGGCACCCCGCGCTGATCCGTGCCACGCATACAGCAGACCTCGTGCCGCCCACACGCGGAGCCAGTAGTCCGGCCCAGGTTCGCCGCCGGTCCGGACCCAGTCCGCGGGTGGGCCACCGAGCGCCATTATCAGATCTCCGTCGACGGGTCTGTGGCGGAGCATGGCGACGCATCCCGACACCACAGCCCTTTCACCCCGGCGCGCGCACTCCTGCTCGACGCTCTGCTGCGGCGTCATCCCCCAGTGAGACCGGCTGGCCATGGCGATCGACGATAGCTGCTGCAGAGCCGTCGCAGTTGGACGTGACTCTGCGTCTAGTAGCCGCGATCGGGTCAGGCGATGAGCTCGTAGTGCTTCGCACGGCTGATCCCGAGCTGAGCTGCGGCTTCCGGGACCTTCAAGTAACAATGCGTCCACAGTGGACTCTCCTTCTCCGGTGAGGTCCTGGAAAGGCCACGTCTGGCACCAGGTCGGGTCCGGTGCAGGAGCGAAAGCGTCAACTCGCCCCCATGGTGCTCCAGAGCACTCTCAGACCGACGCGGACCCTGGCCACGCCGGCCGGTGAGCCAGCCATGTTTCGGTCGTGGACGGCCATGGATGGGACCGGATTCGTGCGGATCCCGCGGCACTGTTCGCTAACGAACGACTAACAAGAACGTCAGAGGCCCTTTTAACCATGTGGTTAAAAGGGCCTCTGACCTGCGGTTTCACTTTGTAGCGGGGGCAGGATTTGAACCTGCGACCTCTGGGTTATGAGCCCAGCGAGCTACCGAGCTGCTCCACCCCGCGTCGGTGAACGCAAGGTTACGGCACGGGAGGAGGCCGCCCAAATCCGGGTCGTCAGCCGGTGGGCTGGTGCCTGGCTGCCGCCGCCGCCGAGCCGACCCTGGTTCTGCTCGTTGAGGAGCTTGATGGCCTGGTCGACCTTCTGCGTGCCCTCCTCGGTGAGGGTCGCCCACTGGCCGACGTTGCCGGCCTCGAACGCGCGGTCGGCGGCCTCGAACGTCGGCCTGCGCGTCGGCGAGCAGGGTGCGTACCTGGGCCGAGATGTTGCCGGTGCCGCCGCCACCGTCGTTGGGTGGCGGGTTCCCGGTGTCGTCGGCGGCGGCGTCGTCGCCGTCTCGCCGCCGAGGACGCTGGTCGAGCGCCTCCTCGAGGGTGCTCGCCGATGCCGACCTTGTCGCCGTAGGAGACCAGCGACGTAGCGCAGGATCGGGTAGCTGGCGTCGGACAGCTGCCGAGCTGGCGTAGACCGGCTCGACGTACATCAGCCCGCCGCTCACCGGGAGGGTGAGCAGGTTGCCGTAGGTCACCGGGTGGCGCCGCTCTGGCTTGAACGGCAGCAGCTTCGCCGACACCGCTGGTCGGACTGCATCTCGTTGGCGATCCTGCCCGGGACCCGGCTGCTGCTCGTCGAGCAGGTGGAGCACCGTGATCTGGCCGTAGGTCTCCGGAGGTCGCGTCGGAGTCGACCGAGACGAACGCCGCGAGGTTGTTCTTGTGGTACGGCACGTAGATCGAGGTCGAGCGCGAAGTTCTCGTCCGGCGGTCGTCCGGGTCGCTGCACGAAGAGCCGGTACGGCGGCTGCAGGCTTGCCCGCGCGTTCGGGTCCTCGGGCACCTCCCAGCGGTCGTTGTCCTGGAACCAGGCGCCGGGGTCGGTGACGTGGTAGCGCGCGAACTGGTAGCGCTGCACCTTGAACAGGTCCTCGGGGTAGCGCAGGTGCTCGATCAGCTCGTCGGGGATGTCGGCCTTCGGCTTGCACGGTGCCGGGGAAGGCGCTGACGCCACGCCTTGAGGATCGGGTCCTGGTCGTCCCAGGCGTAGAGCGTGACGGTGCCGTCGTAGGCGTCGACGGTGGCCTTCACCGAGTTGCGCATGTAGTTGATCTCGTCGGTCGGCAGCGATCGCGCAGCCCGTTGTCGGCCTGGAGCGAGTCGTCGGTCATCGTCTTGAACGACTCCTGCTCGCGCCGCGGGTAGCGGTCGGTGGTCGTGTAGCCGTCGACGATCCAGACGATCCGGCCGTCGACGACCGCCGGGTAGGGGTCGTCGTCGAGGGTCAGCCACGGCGCGACCTTCTGCACCCGCTCGCGCGGGTCGCGGTTGTAGAGCACCTCGGAGTTCGCGTTGACCCGCTCGGAGAGCAGGAAGTTCGGGTCGCCGAACTTGATCGGCGTAGAGCAGCTGGCGGAACGTGCAGCCGACCGGGACGCCGCCCTTGCCGTCGTAGTCGTCGTCGGCGTCGCTGCTGCTCGTCGTCCGCCGCCGAGGTCGAGCTCGACGTCCGGCGCGCCGGGCAGCCTTGCCGACGATGGAGTAGTCCGGGCTGTCCTCGCCGAAGTAGACCCGGGTCTCGTAGCCGCCGATGGCCTTGGACAGCGCGTCCTGGCCGGCCTGCTGGCCCTCGCGCCCACTGGATCTTGTCGGTGCCGCTCGGCGCCGTCGTCGGTCGCGGTCGCGCTGGTTGGCGAACGCCGCGATGACCCGTTGCCGTGGGTGTAGACGGTGTGCAGGTTGGACCAGTTCTGGGCGTCGTCGGGCGAGCCGCTCTGGTCGAGCTCGCGCACGCCGAGCACCAGCGCCCGGTCGGTGCCGTTGATGTCGTAGCGGTCGACGTCGAGCACGTCGGCGACCGAGTAGTAGCCGCGCACCTGCTGGTTCTGCTCGAAGGCCTGGCGCACCAGCTGCGGGTCGACCAGCGGCATCGACGTGGTGTCGTCGAGCACGTCCTGACGGTCGGCCGCGGTGGCGCCGGTGCCGCCGGAGTAGGACTGGACCTCGACGTCCTGTCGATGTCGTACGCCGTCCGGGTGGCGGCGATGTTCTTCGCGATGTACGGCGCCTCCTTGTCCGGCCTCGGAGGGCTTGACCTGGAACTGCTGGACGATGCCCGGCCAGATCAGGCCGAGCAGGATCGCGGAGAGCACGAGCAGCGCCAGGCCCACCGAGGGCAGCAGCCAGGTGCGCCGCCAGACGTTGAGGAAGAACAGCACCGCGCAGATCACCGCGATGCCCATCAGGATGTTCTTGGCCGGCAGCACCGCGTTGTCGTCGGTGTAGGTGATGCCGGTCGATGCAGCGAGCCGGACCGGTGGCCAGGTCGTAGCGGTCGAGCCAGTAGTCGACCGCCTTGGCCAGCACGAAGAGGCCGAGCAGCACCGAGAGCTGCACCTGCGCGGCGCCGGACAGCCGGTCGCCGGGTGATCTGCAGCCGGATGCCGCCGTACAGGTAGTGCACGACGGCCGCGGCGAGCAGCGCGACCACCAGGGCACGCCATCACGAAGTCGACGAGGAAGTGGCACCACGGCAGGTCGAAGACGAAGAAGCCGATGTCCTTGTCGAAGTAGGCGTCCTTGCGGTCGAACGGCACGCCGTTGCGCCACAGCAGGTAGGTGCGCCACTCCCCCGCGCCGGACGTGCCGGCGAAGAGGCCGAGCACGCACCGAGACGCCGACGACCAGCCAGGTGCGGATCGGCGTGACGGCCTGGCGGTAGCGGTCGAGGCCGGTCTGCTCGGGCGAGTGCGGCTGGAAGAAGCGGACGGAAGCCGGAAGGCGAGGTACATGTTGACGCCGACCGACGACCGCCATCAGCAGCGCCGAAGACCAGGAACAGCCCGGTGCTTGGTCCAGAGCAGCTTGCTGAAGACGCGAGCCGAAGCCGCTCGGCGCGGTACCAGAGCCGGTCGGTGTAGAAGGACGCGAACGTCGTCAGCGCGAAGAACGCGAGCACCAGCACAGACGCGGTGATCAGCAGGGCGCGCGAGCGGCTCGGCGGCCGACGTCGCGACGGCGGGCTCCTCGGGCACCTCGTCGTCGAAGAGGTCGCTCACCGAAGGTCCTCTTTCAGTCCAGGCGCTTGGTCATCCCCGGGTCGGGGTCCTCGAGCGTGGCGCCCAGCAGCGCGAGCAGGCCGGGCACCAGGTCGGCGCCGCCGACGCACCGACTGGTCGTCGTCGTGCGGCGCGCAGCCGCAGGGCACAGTACGTCGCACCGGCGCGGGTGGCGCCCGCGACGATCCGCACCTCCTGGCGGTCCGGGTGCTCGCGGGCGTACGTCGTCGGCGCGGTCGGGTCCTCCGGCACTCGGTCGTCGGCGTCCGGCGGCAGCACCAGCCGCTCGACCACGGCCGCGCAGCCGGCCACGCCGGGCGGCCAGGTGATCGACTCGAGGGACCGCTCGAGGTCGGAGTCCGGCCCGATCGGGTCCTGCTCGACCGGCGTCAGCGAGCCCTCGGCCGCGGCTCGTCGAGCCCCATCGGCGTGCGCCAGGGCGGGCTCGCTGGCGCACCAGCTCGGCGGTGTCGACCAGCGCGTAGAGCCGGGCCGGCTGGTCCCAGCCGCCGTCGGCGATGTGGCTCTCGATCTCGAGCACGGCCGCCGCGAGGGCGGGGTCGACGCCCTCGATGAGGTCGTCCATCGTGCTCATCCCTGGGCCTCCGCGGTCGTCGTCGTGCAGGTCGGCAGGTCGGCGTCGGGGTTCTTCGACCCACTTCTCGACCGCCTGCACGGCTGCATGCATGGTGACCGCCTTCACCAGCCGCATGTCGCCGTTGTGGGCGCCGAGGGCGTCGTCGCAGTTGTCCGGCGGGCACCAGGAAGAGCTGCGCGCCGGCCTCGCGGGCGCCGACGATCTTCTGCTGGATGCCGCCGATCGGGCCGACGTTGCCCTGCGTCGTCGATGGTGCCGGTGCCGGCGACGCGTCGCCGCCGGTGAGCGAGCCCGGGGTCAGGGTGTCGTAGATGCCCAGCGAGAACATCAGCCCCGCGCTCGGGCCGCCGATGTTGTCGCTGATGTTGACCGAGACGTCGAAGGGGAAGCGTAGCCGGTCCCGATCCGGATGCCGACGCGCTGGTGGCCGTCGATCACCGTCGGCGTGATCTCGGTCTCCACGACCTTGCCGTCCTTCCCGTCGCGGCGGACCTTCCAGGGGATCGGCTTGCCGGGGGGCGCCTCGCTGACGGCCTTGGCCACGTCGTCGGCGGACTCGATCGGGATGCCGCCGACCTCCAGCAGGATGTCGCGCACCTCGAGCTTGCCGTCGGCCGGCGTGCCCGGCGTGACGGCGGCGACCTCGATGACCGGCGTGACGGTGTAGCCGAGCTCCTCGCAGCGCGGCGGCGGTCGCCGCGTCCTGCGAGGAGACCATCTCGACCTGGCCCTCGCTCGCGGTTCTGCTCGGGCGTGGAGTCGACCTGGTAGACCGCGTCGTACGGGTAGACCGCGTCCTCCGGGTTGACCCACGCGGTCATCAGCGTGAACAGGTCGATCCGCGCGGCCACGGTGGAGACCAGCACCGTGGTCATCCGGAGCTGGCCGTCGTCGCGGTAGGTCTTGTGGCCGGTGACCTGGATGATCTCCTTGCCGTCCTTCTCGCCCAGGACGTTGAGCGTGGGACCGGGCTCGTAGGTGACGTAGGGCAGCGGCTTGAACACCGCGAAAGCGACCAGCACACCCAGCAGCAGCACGGCCACGAGGCCGGCCAGGGTCCGCTGCGTCATGCGGGCAAGCCTCTCACCCGGCAGAAGTCAGGACGCGCGACGGGTCTGCCCGCCCTCGTCGAGGTCCGCGCCGCCCATCTCGCGCGCCGGATCGGCGGCGGTCTCGCGGGCCGGCTCGGACGCGTGGCGGAGGGCCGGACCGCGATGCCGGTGCTGCGGTCGCGCACCGGAGCCGGCCGCGGCTGGCCGACGACCGGGTGTTCCTTGCCCATCGCGCGGGCCAGCCGGCGCACCGCCTCCTCGCGGTCGACCTCGCCCCGGCCCGCCCGGCCCAGCCAGGACACCCACAGCATCGCGAGCACCGTCACGACGGCGGGCGGCACCAGCCAGAGCAGGATCTCCACGCAGCCAGGGTAGGGACGGCGTCGGCCGCTCCGGCCTAGGGCGCGCCGACCCACTCCTCGGTGCCGTCGGCGAAGGACTGGTGCTTCCAGATCGGCACCTCGTCCTTGAGGGTGTCGATCAGCGCACGGGTGGCCTCGAACGCCTCGCCGCGGTGGCCGGTGGCGGTGGCGCAGATGACCGCGATGTCGCCGATGGCCAGCGGGCCGGTGCGGTGCACGGCGGCCAGGGCCGTGACGTCGTACGTCGAGGCGACCTGCGCGCAGACGTCGCGCAGCCTCTCGAGGCGCTGGGGTGGGCGGAGTACTCCAGCGCGGTGACGTCCTGCCCGCCGTCGTGGTCGCGGACCCGGCCCACGAACACGGTCACGCCGCCCGAGGCCTCGTCGTCGAGGGCGGCCATCACCTCGCCCACGTCGAGGGGGCTCTCTCGGATGTCGACCAGGCGCAGCACGTCCACGGGTCACAGGCTAGGGCGAGTTCAGCCCAGCGCGATTTGCTGGGGTCGGCCTGGGGGCAAGGCCGTACCGTGGAGGCATGAGCACCCCAGGTGACCCGCGCGACGAGGGCCCCGAGGACAACGAGGACGCCAACCCGTTCAAGGGCACCCCGTTCGAGCAGTTCTTCACCGGCGGCGGCCTGGGCAACCTGGGCGCGATCTTCGGCACCCCGGGCGCCGGCGGCGCGGGGATGCCCGACCTCGGCGCCCTGTTCGGGCAGATCCAGGCGATGATGCAGCCCTACGACGGCCCGCTCAACTGGGACGTCGCCACCGACATGGCCCGCAAGGCGGTGGCGCAGGAGAAGGACCCGTCGCCCACGCCCAAGCAGCAGGAGCAGGTGGCCGACGCGGTGCGGCTGGCCGACCTGTGGCTCGACGAGACCACCGAGTTCCCCTCCGGCGTGCAGTCCACGGCCGCCTGGAGCCGGGCCGAGTGGATCGTCGGCACCATCGACCGCTGGAAGCGGCTGGTCGAGCCGATCGCCGTCTCGTCGGTGGCCGGCATCGGCAACGCGTTCCCGGGCGGCGAGGCCCAGGCCATGGCCGGCCCGATCGTCGGGATGCTCGGCAAGGCGGTCGGCGCGATGCTCGCCTCCCAGGTCGGCTCGGGCCTCGGCGCCCTGGCCGGCGAGGTGCTCAGCGCCTCCGACGTCGGGCTGCCGCTGGGCGCCCCCGGCAAGGCGGCGCTGGTCGTCGAGAACGTCAAGGACTTCGCCGCAGGGCTCGACGTCGGCGAGGAGGACGTGCTGCTCTACCTCGCCCTGCGCGAGGCCGCGCACCAGCGGCTCTTCGCCCACGTGCCGTGGCTGCGCGAGCACCTGCTCGGCGCCGTCGCCGACTACGCCAACGGCATCGAGATCAACACCGCCAACCTCCAGAGCTCGCTGGAGGAGAAGATGCGCGGCATCGACATGACCAACCCCGAGTCGATGCGGGAGCTGATGGAGGGCGGCATGTTCGACCTCGAGAAGTCGCCCGCCCAGCAGGCCGCGCTCGAGCGGCTCGAGATCACCCTGGCCCTGGTCGAGGGCTGGGTCGACGAGGTCGTCGGCCAGGCCACCGTCGAGCGGATGCCCACCGCCGCCAAGCTCCAGGAGGCCGTACGCCGCCGCCGCGCGGCCGGCGGTCCCGCCGAGGAGACCTTCTCCGCGCTCGTCGGCCTGGAGCTGCGGCCGCGCCGGCTGCGCGACGCCTCCACGCTGTGGGGCGCGCTGCGCACCCGCCAGGGACGGAGGCCCGCGACGGCGTCTGGATGAGCCCCGCGCTGCTGCCGACCGCCGCCGACCTCGACGACCCGCTCGGCTTCCGTGAGGGCGCGTCGACTCCCGAGGAGATGACCGAGGAGGACTTCGACGCCGCGCTCCAGCGGATGCTCGACGGCGACGAACCGACCGCGGACGACGACGAGGGGCACGTCGGCTCCGACGACTCGCCGGAGTGACCCTCGCCCCTCCGCTGCACGCCGACGCGCTGGCGACGCTGCGCGGCTGGTCCGCGCCGTCGCCGGCCCAGGAGGCGTTGCGGGCCCGCTACGTCGCCCACCTCGAGGCGCGCCCCGACGGCCTCGAGCGGCGCTGCTTCCCCGACCACCTGACCGCCGGGACGCTCGTGGTCGCGGAGTCCGGCGACGCGGTGCTGCTCAACCTGCACCGCAAGGCCCGGCGCTGGTTCGCGTTCGGCGGTCACTTCGAGCCCGGCGACGCGACCCTGTCCGGGGCCGCCCTTCGTGAGGCGCGCGAGGAGTCGGGGCTGGCCGACCTCGACCTGCACCCCGAGCCGGTGCACCTCGACGAGCACGTCGTCGACTTCTGCGACCCTCGCGGAGAGGTCCACCACCTCGACGTCAGGTACGCCGCCCGCGCACCGGCCGGCGGCCGTCACGCGGTCAGCGAGGAGTCCCTCGACGTGCGCTGGTGGCCGGTCGCCGGTCTGCCCGACGGCCTCGAGGACGAGATGGTGACGCTGATCCACCTCGCCCGGGAACGGCTCTGTTGAGCGGGATTCAGAGCAGCTGGCGCATCCGGTAGACGCCGTAGGTGACCTGGTAGCCCAGCTCGGCGTTGAGCCGGCGGATGCCGTCGTTGTGCTCCTCGTTGTCGGTGCCGAGGGCCGGATGCCGAGGCGCCGCCGCCCGGTGGTGCACGTCCTCCTTGACCAGCCGGCCGAGCCCGCGGCCGCGGAACCTCGGGTCCACGCCGGTGTAGCCGACGCCCCCGCTGTCTCCGCCGTCCTCGACGATGGCGAAGGCGATCGCGGCGGGCACCCCGTCGACCCGGGCCAGGCTGCCCAGGCTCCGCTCGCCGGGGAACGCCCAGTGGGTCATCTCCTCGATGCGTCATCACGTGGTTGTTGCGGGCCTCGGGGTTGGTCTGGCTCGCCGTGAACATCGCCTCCACCGCGTCGGCGTCGTCGAACGCCAGGTCGTCGGCGGCCTCGAGGGTGACCCCGTCAGGCGGTGACGGACGGGTCGACGTCGACGAGCTCCAGACGACTGGTGATCGAGCGCTGCACGATCTCGAAGCCCCAGTGCTCGGCGACCGCGAGCGCGCGCGGGTCGTCGTCGAAGACGCGGGTGCGCAGGTCCGTGGTCGTCGACGGCTGGGCGGCCCGGCATCGGTCGTAGAGACGGCGACCCAGGCCGGCGCCTTCGTGCGTGGCGGCCACGAGCACCAGCATCTGGTGCTGGCCCTCCGGTGTGCCCGCGGGCGCACCCGAGAAGCCGAAACCCACCAGAGCGTCGCCCTCGGCGGCCACCAGGAACGTGTCCAGGTCGAAGGCACCCGTGAAGAGACCATCCACCAGCCAGGGCTCGAGGTGCGGGCAGCGTTCGCTCGCGAGGGCGGCGACCCCGGACCGGTCGGCCGGCCCGGCCTCGCGGAGGTCCATCGTCAGTCGACGTCGTCGCCGGGCGGGGTCTCCACCCTGGCGGCGGCGGACCAGCCGAGCAGGTAGCCCTTGGCCCTCTCGGCCTGCGGGTAGCGGTCGACCCAGGCCCAGAACGCCGCGTCGTGGCCGGGCTCGAGCAGGTGGGCGAGCTCGTGCACGAGCACGTAGTCGATGACCCAGGACGGCATGCCCTGCAGCCGCGCGGACAGCCGGATCGTCCGGTCGCCGGGCGTGCAGGAACCCCAGCGGGACCGCTGGTTGTCCACCCAGCGCACCGACACGGGCTGGGCCAGGCCGCCGAGGTACTCGTCGCTGAGCGCGGCGGCGCGCGCGTGCAGGTCCTCGTCGGTGGGTCGCCGCCGGCGCTCGGACTTCTCGATCCGCGCGACCATGGTCTCGACCCACTCGGCCTCCTGCCGACGGGTCAGCGAGGCCGGGATCAGCACGATGATGCGGTCGCCCTCGCGGTAGGCCGAGACCGTGCGGCGACGGCGCTTGGAGCGGCGTACCTCGACCTCGGCGTCCGGGGGCATGGGGTCACCGTAACTCCCCGCGCCCACCAGCGGCACGGATCAGGGGTTGGCCCACGCCAGCAGCCGGTCGCGCGGCCAGGTGTTGACGATCCGGTCGGGCTCGATGCCGGCGGCGTCGCGCGTTCGCAGCCGTACTGGAGGAAGTCGAGCTGGCCGGGCGCGTGGGCGTCGCTGTCGATCGAGAACAGGCAGCCGAGGTCGCGGGCCAGCTCGAGCAGCCGGGTCGGCGGGTCGCGACGCTCGGGTCGGGAGTTGATCTCGACGGCCACGTCGTGCTCGACGCAGGCCTTGAAGACGGCCTTCGCGTCGAAGGTCGACGGCGGCCGGGTGCCGCGGTTGCCCATCACCATCCGGCCGGTGCAGTGGCCGAGCACGTTGATCCGCGGGTTGCGGATCGCGCCGATCATCCGCCGCGTCATCGGCGGCGCCGTCCATCCGCAGCTTGGAGTGCACGCTGGCCACGCGGACGTCGAGCCGGGCCAGCAGCTCGTCGGTCTGGTCGAGGCTGCCGTCGTCGAGGATGTCGACCTCGATGCCCTTGAGCAGGGTGAAGCCCTGCCCGGCCAGGTGGTCGTTGATCGCGTCGACGACGCCGAGCTGCCGGGTCAGCCGCTCGACGCTGAGCCCGTTGGCGACGGTGAGCCGCGGCGAGTGGTCGGTGAGCACCAGGTACTCGTGGCCGAGCTCGATCGCGGTGAACGCCATCTCCTCGATCGGCGAGCCGCCGTCGGACCAGTCCGAGTGCGAGTGCAGGTCGCCGCGCAGCCGGCCGCGCAGCTCCTCGCCGCCCTGGACCAGCGGCCCGAACGTGCCGCCTCCAGCTTGGCCAGCCGCTCCGGCAGCACGCCGCGCACGGCGTCGCTGATCACCCTCGCGGTGCTCGGCGCCGATGCCGGCGAGGTCGGTCAGGGTGCCGGCCTCGACCCGCGCGGCGACCTCGTCGGCCGGCAGCGGCAGGATCACGGCGGCGGCGTTGCGGAACGCCTTGACCGGTAGGTGTCCTCGCGGCCGCGCTCGAGCAGGAAGGCGATCCGGCGCAGCGCGGCGACCGGGCCGCCCGTCGTACGCCTCGTCCGAGTGCCCGCCGATCCGCCTCGAACTTTCTTTTCGTCCACACCCGGTGGATCCGACGCCATCGTCGCTGGTCAGCGCGCCGGTACGGCGCCCGGACGCCGTGCGTCGTCCACAGGCCGGGCCGTCCCGAGGCTACCTGTCCACCGCTCCTGCACCGCCGTACCCGGGTTGTCCACAGAGTTATCCACAGGCTGTCCACAGGCGACGGCCGGTCACCCCCGCCGCGTTGACCCCGTCGCCGCGCCGCCTCCTAGCGTGGCGCGCAGACGGGGCTCCCGGTCCGTCGAAGTGACGTTCGCAAGGGGAAGGCAAGCGTCGCGGACCAGGCAGGGGGCCTCTTCTTCCTGCCCGCGGCCCGGCGGTTGCGGGTCAGCGGCCCCGGAACGCCGGCGGCCGCTTCTCGCGGGCGGCGCGGATCCCCTCCTGGAGGTCCTCGGTCGCCAGCGTGATCGGCTGGGCCAGCGCCTCCCACTGCAGGCGGCCTCGAGGTCGGCGTGGCCGCCGTCCGCGCAGCGCGAGCTTGGTCAGCCGGCTGGCGATCGGCGCGGTCGCCGCGATCGCCCGCGGCGGTCGCGAGCACCTCGTCGCGGAACGACTCGTCGGCTCGATGCACCCGCGAGACCAGGCCCAGCCGCAGCGCCTCGTCGGCGTCGACCATCCGGCCGGTGAGCAGCAGGTCGCGGGCGTGCGCCGCGCCCGACCGACGTCCGGCAGCAGGTAGGTGGCGGCCATGCCCGGGTGCATGCCGAGCCGCACGAACGGCGACGCCCAGGCTGGCGCCGGGCGCGGCGTACCGGAGGTCGCAGGCCAGCGCGAGGCACAGCCCGGCGCCGATCGCGGCCCCGTTGACCGCGGCGATCGTCGGCACCTCGAGGCGGCGGATCGAGAGCCAGGCGCGGTAGAACGGCAGCATCCGGGTGCGCAGGTCGTCGACCGTGGCGTCCGGCTCGCTGGCGATCCACGACGTGTTGCCGCCGGAGCAGAACGCCGAGCCCTCCCCGGTCACCACGACGCGCGCACCGACCGGTCGGCGGCCAGCTCGTCGATCGCGCGCGACCCACGAGGCGGTCATCTCGTCCGACATCGCGTTGCGCTGGTCGGGGTTGTCGAGGGTCAGCAGGGCGACGCCGTCGGAGGGTCGCTCGAGGCGCAGGTGGGTGAGCCGGTCATGCGCGCAGGCTACTGACCGGGCGCGCCGGATCGCTGTGAGCCGTTTCACGCCGGAAATGCCGCTCGACGCCGTTCCGGTGCGCCTGTCTCACGCTCAGACGCGCGTGTCGTAGGGTCGAGACGGCTCGGCGGCACCTACCGCTGGACTCCGGCGGGCTTCCCCCACGAAACCCCGTCGCGACGACCGAGAACGAGATAGGCAAGGAGGCCGTCATGGCGGAGACCTGGAGCGGCGAGTTCTACTGCGTGAAGTGCAAGGAGAAGCGCGAGGCCGAGGGCGAGGTCAGGGTGAACGACAAGGGCACCCGGATGGCCAAGGCCGTCTGCCCCGTGTGCGGCACCAACCTCAACCGCATCCTCGGCAAGGCCTGAGCACCCCCACTCGTGACGCGACGGCGTCGCCCGACCTCGGTCGGGCGGCGCCGTCGTCACGCGTGCCCGGGTCGCCGCGGTCCCGACTGCGCCTGTGGAGGGTGCGCCCCGCCGCCGGCCGCGCCGTGGCAGCGTGCCGCCATGGGGTCGAGCGGCGACGAGAGGACCGCACCCGTACGACGCTCGCCCGACCGGCCGACCGCGCGTCCGGTCCTGCGCCCCGGCCTGCGCGTCGTACCGCCGCGACGACGCGCACCTCCAGGTCGGCATCGACCCGCCGCGGCGTGGTGCTGCCCGACACCCCGGCGTCCGGCCGCTGCTGGGCGACCTGCGCGACGGCGCCGGCCTCGGCTCGCTGACGCCCGACGCCGGCCTGGCGCTCGGGCACCTGCTCGACGCCGGCCTGGTGGTCGACCGGTCCGACCTCGCCTCGGCGGCACGCGGCCGCCCCGGGCGGCCGCCACCGCGGCCTTCGCGGCGCACGGACCCGAGGCGCCGACCCGCCTGGCCGCCCGGAGCCGTGCCGGGTCGCGGTGATCGCGTCCGAGCCCTGGCGCTCGACCGCCCTGGCACGGCTGGTCACCGGCGGGCTGTCCGCTGGCCACCGCCGGGATCCGGCTCGCCCGGCGTGCCCGAGGTGACGTTGCTGGTCAGCGCGGGCGAGCCGCGCCGGTCGCGGTCGATCGCCTGGTGCGGGCCGACCGGACCGCACCTGCTGGTCAGCCGGCTGCCCGACCGGGCGCTCGGCTCGGGCCGTTCGTGGTGCCCGGGCGCGACCGCCTGCCTGCGCTGCGTCGACGCCCACCTCGGCGAGCGCGACCCGCGCCGGGCGCTGGTCGTCGAGCAGGTCGACGGCCGGCGCCGCCGAGCCCGTGCGAGCCCGGTGCTCGCGCACGCTGGCCGCTCGCCTGGGCGGTGCGCGACCTGCGTCCTACGCCGAGGGCGACCGGCCCGCCACCTGGTCGGCCACGCGTCACGATCGGCGCCGACCTGGCCCTGCCGCGCCGGGACTGGCGCCGGCACCCGCACTGCGGCTGCACCTGGGCCGTGGCCCGGGAGGCCCGGGCTGGTCGCGGCTCACCACCACTCGCTGTCGAGCTTGCCCTCCATCGCCCGCAGGTGCTCGCGCGAGCAGGTCGTCGCAGTAGGCTGCGCTTGCGGCCGTTCTCGACCGCGGTGGTCCAGGTGAGGGCGTCTTCGCCTCGTCGGCCTCCTGCGGCCGCAGAAGTCGCAGGTCTTCACGCAGCCGAGCGTAGCGCCGTGGCCGCCCGACCGGAACGGCGAGAGCCGGGTACGACGAGTGGTCGTCGTACCCGGCTCTCGTTGGTCACCGCGATCAGGTCGATCGGGGTGAGGTCTCAGAGGGCGCGAGCGAGGGCGAGACGCGCCTGCTGCGCGGCCTGCTCGGCCTTGCGGCTGAGGCGACGGGCACGAGCCAGCTGGTGGCCGCGCCGCAGCTGCTGCGCCTCTCCCAGGCGCGCGGACATTTGTGCGCGGGCCAGGTTTTCGTGCATGAGATTCATCTCGGTGCTCCGGTTCTGGTGGGTCTGCATGGTCGTGGTTGGTCCTTCGATCAGGAGTCGATCCACGGTGTGGCTCGATCGCGGCGCTCAGATGGCGCGAGCGAGGGCGAGACGCGCCTGCTGCGCGGCCTGCTCGGCCTTGCGGCTGAGCCGGCGAGCCGTGGCCAGCTGGTGGCCACGGCGGCAGCTGCTGCGCCTCTCCCAGGCGCGCGGTCATCTGCGCGCGCGCCAGGTCTTCGTGCATGATGTTCATGTCGGTTCTCCGGTTTCTGTAGGTCGTTCATCGGTGGTGGGTCGGATCCTTCGATCGGGACTGGTGCTGCGACTGTCGGTCAGGCTGCGGGCCAGGCGGCGGCTCGTTCTTGCGGGGGCGGCCACGCGGACGCTTGCGGGGGATCACCACTCCTTGGAGGAAGAGCTGACCTCCCCAGACACCCCAGGGCTCACGCCGCTCGAGGGCGCCGTCGAGGCACAGGGCGCGGACCGGGCAGTCCATGCACAGCGCCTTGGCGAACTCCACGTCGCTGGGGCGACTCGGCGAACCACAGCTCCGGGTTGTTGACCCGGCACGGCAGCAGCTCGTCGTCGACCTGGTCGGCCTCGTCGTGCAGCTGGCCGAGGCGCTCGGACTCGCCTCGGCAGCTCCATCGGTGCGGTCGAGAACGCTGATGGTCATGTTTTTCACCTCCTTCGTTGACCTGATCGCTGGTGGCTAGGTACGTGGTCGTGCTCGCCGGTCATGTGGTCGGAGAAACACAAAGGCCGCGGATCCCGGTTTCGGGTTCCGCGGCCTGGAGGCTGCCGATGCTGTTGTCTCAACAGGTCGGTGGTCTCCAGGCAGAGGTCCCCGGGAAGTCGCCCTTGGTGCGGCCCATGCCGGCGGCGCGCGGCAGCCGACGACGACACTGGTCGTCGCGCACGCAGCACGTCGAGCGCCGACGGACGGCACCGAAGGCGTGGCCGGAGATGGGCATGCCGAAGCACGACGGGATCTGAGCCGTCATCCGAGATGCTGGTTGGTGTTCATCCGGGCCACCTCCTTCGGTGCTTCGTGGCGCCGGACCTTGTCAGGGCCGTGAGTGCGCGTGCGGTTCGTTCGAGAAGAAGGTACCGCCGCACCCGTGTAAGGTGAGCAATCGATTTTATGGGTATTTCTCGAAGAATTTCTCTGCTCGGCGGCCCGCCGGAGGTCAGCCGACGAGCGCGAGAACGTCCTCGCCGTAGCGGTCAGCTTGGTCCGGCCGATGCCGTTGATGCGCAGCAGCGCCTCGCGCCGACTGCGGGCTTGTGCTCGGCGATCAGCTGCAGCGTGGCGTCGGTGAACACGACGTAACGCCGGCACGCTCTCCTCGCGCGGCCCGCTCGCTGCGCCACTCGCGCAGCCGCTCGAACAGCTCCTCGTCGTAGGACGCCGGGCAGTCCGCGCACCGGCCGCGCTTCTTCTCCGCGCCGGTGGCCAGCGGCTTGCCGCACTCGCGGCAGCTGGCGACCTTGCGGCCGCGCGGCCGGTCGGCTGGCTGCGCGGCTGGCGTCGGGCAGCAGCGGGTCGAGGAACCGCGACGGCTTGCGGGTGGCGCGGCCGCCCGGGTTGCGGGCCAGCGCCCAGGAGAGCGGCGAGGTCGCGCCGGGCGCGGGTCATGCCGACGTAGAGCAGCCGGCGCTCCTCCTCGATCGCCGCCGGCGTGTCGGCGTAGGTGATCGGCAGGGTGCCGTCCTGGAGGCCGCAGAGGAACACCGCGTCCCACTCCAGGCCCTTGGCGGCGTGGAAGGTGGCCAGCGTGACGCCGTCGGCGACCGGGGCGTGCTGCTCGGCGGCGCGCCGGTCGAGGTCGTCGACGAACGCGCCGAGGTCGCTCGCCCCGGTGGTCGGCGAACTCGGCGGCCTGGTCGACCAGCGCCTGCCAGGGACTCCCAGCGGTCGCGGGTCTGGCCGCGGGCGGCCGGCGCCTCGGGGGTCCAGCCCATCGCCGGCCAGGATCGCCGCGCACGGCGTCGACCAGGTCGTCGTCGGCGACCGTCGCCGGAGCGGGCGGCGCCGCGCAGCCGGGTGACCGCCTCGCGCACCTCGGGCCGGTCGAAGAACCGGGCGGCGCCGCGGACGACGTAGGGGATGCCGCGGGCGGCCAGCGCCTCCTCGAAGGCCTCGGACTGGGCGTTGATGCGGAACAGCACGGCGACCTCGCCGGCGGGCGGCCCTCGTCGCGGAGCCGCTGCGATCCGCGGCGGCGACGGCCTCGGCCTCGGCGACCTCGTCGGGGTGCGACGTGTAGCGTGACCGCGGGGCCGGAGGGCCGCTGGGCGCGCAGCTCGACGCCGCGCGCTGGCGGTGCCGGCGAGCAGGGTGTTGGCGGCGGCGACGACCTCGGGGGTGGAGCGGTAGTTGCGGACCAGCTCGATCGAGGTGGTGCCGGGGAACTTCGCCGGGAAGTCGCGCAGGTAGTCGGCGTCGGCGCCGGCGAAGGAGTAGATCGTCTGCGCCGGGTCGCCGACCACGCAGAGCTCGTCGCGGCCGCCGAGCCAGAGGTCGAGCAGCGCCGACTGGATGCGGCGAGACGTCCTGGAACTCGTCGACGACGAACCACTTGTACTGGCGGCGGACCTGCGCGGCGACCCGCTCGTCGTCGGCGAGCATGCCGGCGGTGAGCAGCAGGACGTCCTCCATGTCCATCCGGCCCTGGGCCGCGCTTGACGTCCTCGTAGCTGCCGAAGATCCGGCGCCACGGTCTCGGGGTCGTCGCCGGTGACGGAGCGGCCGCGGCGCAGCGGCGATCCGGGCGTAGTCGTCGGGGCGGACGTTGCTGACCTTGGCCCACTCGATCTCGGAGGCGAGGTCGCGCAGCGTGGCGCCTGGTCGGCGGCGGACCCGCTGGCGGCGGGCGGCGGTGGCGAGCAGGCCGAGCTTGGACTCGATCAGCGTCGGCAGCTCGGTGCCGTGGACGTGCGGCCAGAAGTAGCGCAGCTGGCGCAGCGCCGCGGAGTGGAAGGTGCGGGCCTGGACGCCCTCGGCGCCCAGCCGGCGCAGCCGGGACGCGCATCTCGCCGGCCGCGCGGGTGGTGAAGGTGACGGCCAGCACCTCGGTGGGCTGCGTAGACGCCGGTGGCGACGCCGTGGGCGATCCGGTGGGTGATCGCCCGGGTCTTGCCGGTGCCGGCGCCGGCCAGCACCCGGACCGGCCCGCGGAGCGCCTCGGCGACCTGGCGCTGCTCGGGGTCGAGGCCCTGGCAGGACGGCGGCCGGGTCCAGCACGGAACAACTCCTGGGCGATGATGGTTGATGTTTCTACGAGCCCGATCTCGGGTCTCATTTACTGTTTGGCTCAATCTAGACGCCGGAGGCGACACCCCTCGATGACCACGACGCCCAGCACCACCCGGACCGGGACGTTCACGATGTACTCCACCCCGTGGTGCGGCTACTGCCACCGCCTGAAGAGCCAGCTGGACCGCGAGGGCATCAGCTTCGAGGTCGTCGACATCGAGCAGCACCCCGAGGCCGCCGAGCTCGTCGAGGCGGTCAACAACGGCAACCAGACGGTCCCCACCCTGGTCTACTCCGACGGCTCCGCCCAGACCAACCCCTCGCTCACGCAGGTCAAGGAGAAGCTCGCGTCGCTCGCCTGAGCGCTTGACGCCGGCGCAGCGGCGGCCGGACGCTGGGGAGTTGTCCGTCTCGGGACGTCGGCAGGAGGCTCCGGTGCGCGTGCTGGTCTCCTCCACGACGGGGCACGGGCACGTGCTCCCGCTGGTGCCGCTGGCCCGGGCGCTGCGCACGGCCGGCCACGACGTGCTCTGGGCGATCGGCGCCGACGCGCGCGACCTGGTGAGCGCCGCAGGCCTCGAGTCGGCCGCGGCGGGTCTCCCCCGAGCTGAGACCGACCGGCTGCGCCTGGAGATCCTCGGCCAGCTGGCCGACGTCCGGCCGGAGGATCGTGGCGGGCTGGTCTACCCCCGGCTGTTCGCCGGCGCCCGGGTGCCCCCGATGGTCACCGACCTGCTGGCGATCGCGAGCGAGTGGCGGCCCGACCTCCTCGTGCACGAGATGGGGGAGCTGGCGAGCCCCCTGGTCGGGGACGTGCTCGGCGTCCCGCACGTCAGCCACGCCTTCGGCACCGCCAACCCTCCCGACCAGGTCACGGCGGCCGCCGAGCGGGTCGCCGACGTCTGGCGCGCCCACGGCCGCGACGTCCCGCCGTACGCCGGGTGCTTCGAGTACCTGTACCTCGACATCTGCCCGCCCGCGATCCAGGTCGTGCCGACGGGACACATCCCGCGACGACAGGCATTGCGGCCAGGAACGTACGCCGGCGCCGAGCCCCCCGATGTCCGCTCGTTGCTGGACGACGGCACCGGCCGGCCGCTCGTGTACCTCACGCTCGGCACGGTCCAGAACCGCGAGCCGCTGTTCCGGGAGCTCCTGGGCGCCGTGGCCACCCTGGACGTCCGGGTGCTGGTGACGCTCGGCCCCGGGGCCGACCCGTCCGTCCTCGGCCCGCAACCGCCCGGCGTGCGGATCGAGGCGTACGTCGCCCAGTCCGCGGTGCTGCCCCTCACGGACGTCGTCGTCTCGCACGCGGGCTCGGGCACCGTGCTGGCCACGCTGGGCCAGGGGATCCCCCAGCTGTGCCTGCCGCAGGCCGCCGACCAGTTCCGCAACTCCGCCGGCGTCGAGCGGGCGGGCGCCGGGCTCGCGCTGCTGCCTCCCGCAGCGGCCCCGGCGGCGGTCGCCGACGCCGTCCGTCGCCTGCTGACCGAGCCGGAGTACCGGCAAGCCGCGGGCCGCGTCGCCGACCAGGTCGCCTCGATGCCGTCGCCCGAGGAGGTCGTCGACGCGCTCGCGAGCCTGGTGGCCGGCGTCGGTTGAACACCCGGTCGACCGGGTGTTCCGACCCTTCGCGAGCGTTGCAACCGGCACAAACGGTCAGGAACGACCGCGAAGTCGGGCTACCAGCTGCCGGGGAGCGGGCCGCCGTACCAGTGCTCGACCAGGGAGCGGCTGATCGAGACGCCGCCGGGGAGCACCAGGCCGCCGTCGCGGGCCTCGGCCTCCATCTGCGCACGGGTGAACCAGCGGGCGTCCTCGATCTCCTTGCCGTCGACCACGATGTCGCGCGTCTCGGCGCGCCCGACCATGCCGAGCATCAGCGACGCGGGGAGCGGCCAGGGCTGGTTGCCGAAGTAGCGCGACCTCGCCGACGCGGACGCCGACCTCCTCCAGCACCTCGCGGCGGACGGCGTCCTCGAGGGTCTCGCCCGGCTCGACGAAGCCGGCCAGCGTCGAGTACCGCCCGGCGGGCCAGACGTCCTGGCGGCCCAGCAGCAGAGCCTCGTCCTCGGCGCCGGGCTCGCCGTAGGTGATGGCCATGATCACGGCCGGGTCGGTGCGCGGGAACTGCGCCTTGCCGCACTGCGTGCACACCAGCTCGGCGCCGGCCATCCGCGGCTCGAGCGGCCCGCCGCAGCGCGGGCAGAAGCGGGTGGCCCAGTGCCACTCGGCCATGCCGATCGCGTGGAAGACCAGCGGCGCGTCGGCCGCGTCCTCGGCGAGGTACGGCAGCGCGGCGCGGATGCCGACCCACTCGCCGCGCTCGCCCGGAGCCTCCGCGGGGTCGACGAGCAGGGCGAACCAGGTGCGGCCGTCGCGCTCGCCCAGCAGCACCCGCGTCCCGTCGTACGGCGCCTCGGCCGGCGTCACCCACGCGACGGCGCCGTCAACGGGCCGGACCCGGGTGCCCGCGACGATCAGCACGCGGGTCTCGGGATCGGCCCAACGGGCGGCCAGCCAGTCGTCGTCGACCCGCTTCTCCCCGGCCCGGTCGTGGGCGTTGGCCGCGAGGTCGAGGTGCGGAAAGCTCACGGGATGGGAGGCTAACGCGCGTGAGCACGCACATCGGCGCCCGCCCCGGCGACATCGCGCCCGTCGTCCTGCTGCCCGGAGACCCCATGCGCGCCCAGTGGATCGCCGAGACGTTCCTCGACGACGCGGCCTGCTACACGCGAGGTGCGCGGCATGCTCGGCTTCACCGGCACCTGGCGCGGCACGCGGGTCTCGGTGCAGGGCTCGGGCATGGGCCAGCCGTCGATGGCGATCTACGTCAACGAGCTGTTCCGGGAGTACGACGTGCAGTCGATCATCCGGGTCGGCTCGTGCGGCGGGCTGAGCGAGAAGGTCGGCGATCCGCGACGTGATCATCGCGTCCGGCGCGTGCACCGACTCGTCGATGAACCGGATCACCTTCGAGGGCCTCGACTACGCGCCGGTCGCCGACTTCGGGTTGCTGCGCGCGGCCGTGGAGGCGGCCGAGTCGGAGCCGCGCGAGGCCGCCACGCACGTCGGGCTGATCTTCTCGAGCGACTCCTTCTACGCGAGCCGGCCGGAGCTGACGCAGCGGATGGTCGAGTACGGCGTGCTGGGCATCGAGATGGAAGCCAGCGGGCTCTACACCCTGGCCGCCAAGCACGGCCGCAAGGCGCTGGCGATCTGCACGGTCTCCGACCACATCGTCACCGGCGAGGAGACCAGCTCCGAGGAGCGCGAACGTACCTTCGACGACATGGTGGACATCGCGCTCAGGGCGGCCATCACTTCGGGGTGAGCATGCCCTCGATCTCCGTGCGGCCGGGCAGGTCGTCGGGCTCGACGACGCGACCGCTGCGCACGAAGTAGAACGCCGCCCGCACCTGCTCGAGCGGCACGCCGGCGAGCTCGGCCCAGGCCAGCCGGTAGAGGGCGAGCTGCAGGCCGTCTGCGTCGTCGCGGCGCGAGGTCTTCCAGTCGATCACCAGGTAGCCGCCGCCCGGTTCGGCGTAGACCGCGTCGATCCGGCCGCGGACCACCTGGCCGTCCAGGACCAGAGCGAACGGCGCCTCGACGGCGTGCGGGGCCCGGTCGGCGAACGGCCCCTGCTCGAACGTCGCGACCAGCTCGGCGAGGTCGTCGTCGGAGTCGATGCCGGCGTCGGCCTGCCCGGGGAGGTCCTCGGGCTCGAAGAGGTCCTGCTGCCCGAACCGCGCCTCCACCCACGCGTGGAAGCGGGTGCCGAACCGGGCGGCCGGCGAGGGCGGCCGGGGCATCGGCCGGGCCAGCTCGCGGGCGAACTCCGCCGGCTCGGTCCGCAGCCGGGACAACGCGGTCGCCGACAGGGACGTCGGGAGGGGCACGTCGACGACCCGGTCCCGGTCGGCGCGCGCCTCGGCCACGAGTCGGTCGAGCTCGAGGTCCCAGTCGGCGACCCTCGCGGCCTCGACCATGTCGACGTCGTCGTCGGGAGCGGTCGGGTCGGCGTCGCGCACCACCCGGGC
Organism: uncultured Actinomycetota bacterium; assembly: GCA_963774575.1. GTDB lineage: Bacteria > Actinomycetota > Actinomycetes > Propionibacteriales > Nocardioidaceae > Nocardioides. Next base: position 36,410 of record CAVZFO010000021.1, read on the forward strand.
GGCGGCGATCCGGAGGGCCGCCTCGCGACCCGGGCCCGGCTCGGGCCAGGGCCGGGACGGGTCGACCTGGTCGTAGGGGTTGGGGTCGCCCTTCGCCGGCTTGTCGAGCCAGTGCTCGACGGGCTCGCCCCAGGCCTCGAGCTGCTCGCGGACCACGGCCTGGTAGCCGGACGGACCGTAGGGGGTGGTCCGCGGGCTCCAGAGGTAGGAGGTCACGCTCAGGCGGTGGGCGGCCCGGGTGAAGGCGACGTAGCCGAGCCGGAGCTCCTCCTCCTGGTCGTGCAGCCGGGTGTCGGCGCGGTAGGCGTCGAGCGCCGCCTTGTCGTGGCCCGCCAGCTGGGGCAGGTCGCGGGCGTCGCCGCGCAGCGGTGCGGGCAGCACGGCGGGCGAGGAGGTCCAGAGGGTGCGCGAGCGGTTGGAGGGGAACCGCGTCTCGCAGACGCCGACCAGGAACACGTGCGCCCACTCCAGGCCCTTCGCGCGGTGGACGGTGAGCAGCTTGACCGAGTCGGCGGCGGTCGGCGTGGCCAGGTCGAGGCCGTTGCCCTGGTCGTCCTCGGCGGTCAGGTAGGCCAGCAGCGCCGAGAGCGAGACGTCGCCGTCGACGGCCTGGAACTCGGCGACGGCCTTCACGAACAGGTCGAGGTTGTCGCGGCGGGCGGCCGCGGCCGGCGAGACGGCCGACGCGAGCTCGATGTCGACGCCGGAGGTGTCGATGATCCGCCGGACGATGTCGAGCAGCGGCTCACCGACCGTGGAGCGGAGCATCCGCAGCTCGGCGGCGAGCATCCGGAACCGTTCGAGGGCCTCCGGCGCGTACGGCGCGTCGCCGGGCGAGTCGAGGGCGTCGCCGAGGGCGGCGATCTCGGAGGGGTCGATGCCGTCGGCGATCCCGATGAGCTGGTCGGCCAGGTTGTCGGCCTCGCGGGCTCCGCCGCCCGCCAGCACGGCGGCGCGGCGGCCGAGGAGGCGCAGGTCGCGCGGGCCGATCGCCCAGCGGGGTCCGGTGAGCAGGGTGAGCAGGGAGGCGTTGGCGGTGACGTCGTTGAGCAGGTGCAGCGTGGCGACCACCTCGGCGACCTCGGGCAGTCGGATCAACCCCGAGAGGCCGACGATCTCGACGGGGATGTCGCGGGCGGTCAGCGCGTCGAAGACGTCGGCGGCGTGGGCGTTGTCCCGGGTGAGCACCCCCACGTCGGACCACCTGGCGCCGCCCTCGTGGGCGGCGTCCACCTCGTCGGCCAGCCAGGCGAGCTCGTCGGCCTGGGTCGGCAGCACCCGCACCGCGACGTCGCCGCGGCCGGCGTCGGGCTTGGGGGCCAGCGCGCACCACCTGACCGGCGTACTTCGCGTAGAGCGGCTCGGCGAGCCGGTTGGCCACCTCGAGGATCCGGCGGTCGGAGCGCCGGCTGACGGTCAGCGGGTAGGTCGGGACGTCGCCGTCGATCGGCGGACGGGAAGGTGTCGGCGAACCGCAGGATGTTGGACACCGAGGCGCCCCGCCAGCCGTAGATCGCCTGGTTGGGGTCGCCGACGGCCGTCACCGCGTGACCGCCCGCGAACAGCCGGGACAGCATGGTGGCCTGGGCGACGGAGGTGTCCTGGTACTCGTCGAGCAGCACGATCCGGAAGCGGTCGCGCTCGATCGCCCCGACCTCGGGCTGCTCGACGGCCAGCCGTGCGGCGAGCTCGATCTGGTCGGAGAAGTCCATCAGCCCGAGGTCGCGCTTGAGGCGGCGGTAGCCCTGCACCAGGGCCATCAGCTCGCGGCGCCGCTCGATCGCGTTGATCGCCTTGGCCGGCGCCTCCAGGTAGGTCTTGCGCCCCTTGCCGGCCTGCTCGGTCTCGAAGGCACGCAGGAACGCCGCCTCGGCCTCGCGGTCGAACGTCCAGCACCCGCTCCGGTGGGACGAGGTGCTCACTCATCGCGCCGTCGAGGGCGAGGAGGTTCTGGATCGCGGTCGGCGGGTGGTCGGTGAGGAACCGGACCTCGGCGGTGTGCCGCTCCACGACCCGGGCGCCCGAGCTGGTAGCGCGAGGCGTCGGACAGCACCCGGGTGTCGGGCTCGTGGCCGATGCGCAGGCCGTGGTCGGTGAGCAGGCGGGCGGCGTAGGCGTTGTAGGTCGCGACGGTCGGCTCGATCGTGTCGTCGCCGGCCTCGTGGTCGTCGAGGTCGGCGCTCGGCAGCAGGCCGGCGGCCAGCAGCGCCTCCCGCACCTTGGTGCGCAGCTGGCTGGCGGCCTTGGTCGTGAACGTGAGGCCGAGGACCTGGTCGGGACGGACCTGGCCGGTGGCGACGAGGTAGACGACCCGGGCGGCCATCAGCGTGGTCTTGCCGGAGCCGGCCCCGGCGATCACCACGGCGGGCGCCAGCGGAGCGCGGATGGCGTCCCACTGCTCGGGGCTGGGCGCGAAGTCCCAGCCCATCAGGGCGGCGAGCGCCTCGGGCGAACCGATGTCCGGTGTCGTGGTCACCGTGAGGTCACCGACCCGGCGCCCTGGATCGGGCAGATCGAGCGGAAGTCGCAGTCGCGGCAGTGGTCGCCGGCGACGGCGGGGAAGGTCTCCTCGCGGACGAGCGCGGCGGCACGGTCGACCTGCTGGCGCAGCGCGGTGCGCTCGGGGCCGTCGTCGGGGAACGCAGGCTGCTGCTGCACCAGCGCGGCGTCGCCGTCGGGCAGGCCGAGCTGGACGAGCTCGGCGCCGCCGGACTCGCCGTGGCCGTCCGGCGCCAGGCCGTCGACGGCGCCGTGGTCGACGGCGTACTGGTAGACCCCGAGCTGGACGTGGCGCTGCACGCCGGGGCCGCTGGGTGCGTTCTTGGTCGTCTTGAGGTCCACCACCACGATCGCGGCCGTCGGCGTCGAGCTCGAGCCGGTCGGCGTAGCCGAAGAGCGTCACCCGCTCCCCGCTCTCGAGCTCGACGACGGTCTCGAACCGCTCCTCGGTGCCGATCAGCTTGCGCGGGTTGGCGCCGTGCCACTCGAGGAAGCGGGTCAGCGCGGTCTCGATGCGCTCGTGCTCGCGCGCGGCCGACCAGGGGGTGCGGAAGTGGAGCCGGCCCCAGACCTCGTCGACGTGCCCCATCAGCAGGTCGAGGTCGGGCGGGACCTCGCCGACGGCGACGCGCTGGGCCAGGGCGTGCACGAGCTGGCCGATGTTGGCCGACTGGTGGGCCGGGCCGGCCCCGCCGGCCTCGGTCATCAGGAACCACTGCGCCGGGCAGGTCATCACGTGCTCGAGCATCGAGGCCGAGACGGGCACGGGCTTCTCGGGGTCGCGGACCGGCTGCACCGACCGCGTCGCGGCGCGGGTGCCCCACCACGAGGACGGGTCGGCCTGCGGCACGAGCGCGCGGCCGTGGATCTCCTCTCCCGCGAGGCGGGCCAGCCGGCGGGCGGCCGCGAGGCGCAGGGCGTCGCTGGTGTCGGGGTCGGCGACGGTACGTCGCAGCTCGCTCACCAGGCCCGCGAGCGACAGCGGCCGGGCCGGCCTGCCCACGACCTTCTCGATGGTGACGCCGAGCTCGGCGAGGAACCGCGACGGCTGCTCGCCGTCGTCCTCGGCCGAGGCCACGGCCGTGACGACCAGTCGCGAGCGGGCGCGGGTGCAGGCGACGTAGAAGAGCCGGCGCTCCTCCTGGAGGAGCTCGCGGGCCGTGACCGGGGGCACCAGCTCTCCCTGGCCGCGCCCGTCGGTGCCGATCCGGTCGGCCTGGAGCATGGTCGAGCGACGGCGCAGGTCGGGCCAGCCCTCCTGCTGCACGTGGGCGACGACGACGAGGTCCCACTCCAGGCCCTTGGAGCGGTGGGCGGTCAGGAGGCGGACGGCGGCCCCGCGCACCCCCTGCTCCGCGAGCGTGTCGGCGGGGATCTGCTGGGCGACCAGCCGGGACAGGAAGTCCCGGACGCCGGCCGCCCCGGAGACGGCGGCCACGTCGCGCTTCTCGGCCTCGCGGGCGGCGACGTCGAAGAGGGCGACGACGGAGTCCAGGTCGCGGTGCGCCCGTCGCGCGCCTCCCCCGCCGAGCTCGACCGAGCGCCGGAGACGGCCGGGCCAGTCCGTGCCGGACCACAGCCGCCACAGGGCGTCCTCGGCCGTGCCGCCGTCGGCGAGCCCGTCGGCGGTCGAGCGGATGAGCGTGTGCACGGCGCGCGCGGCCGCCGCCTCCGGGCCCGCGATCGCGTCGAGGTAGCCGTCGCGCAGCACGGCGAGCCGCACCAGCTCCTTGGAGGTGAGCGGCAGCCGCGACTCGGCGTGGGCGGCGTCCTTCTCGCGGGTGCGCAGCAGCCGGGCCAGCCGACGTACGTCGCCGGCGTCGAGGCCGCCGAGCGGCCCGAGCAGCAGCGACTCGGCGCGGGCGTGGTCGACGTAGTCGGCCGACTCCTCGTCGTCGTTGTCGATGTTGACCGCGGCCCGCAGCGCGCCGAGCAGGGGCAGCACGGACGGGTCCTGCACGAGCGGCAGCTCGTCCCTGGCCACCTCGACCGGGACGCCGGCGGCGCCGAGCGCGCGGCGCAGCGGAGGGATGCTGACCCGGCCGGAACGCACGAGCACGGCCATCCGGTCCCACGGGACGCCGTCCTCGAGGTGGGCACGCCGGAGCAGGTCGGCGAGGTGCTCGGCCTCGGCGCGCTCGGTGTCGAAGGTGAGCACGGTGGCCAGCCCGTCGTCCTGCGCGTTGGGGCCGCGACGGGGCGCAGGAACGACTCGCGCGCCGCGGCGTCGATGGTGCCCGGCAGCCCGATCCGGCCGGCGACCCGCTGGGTCGCCACCAGCAGCCGCGGCCCGAACCTGCGCGTCGTCCGCAGCGGCACGACCGGTGCGGGCGCACCGCCGGCCTGCGGGAAGTCGGCGGGGAACTCGAGGATCCCGCGGACCTCGGCGCCGCGGAACCCGTAGATCGACTGGTGGGGGTCGCCGACCACGACCAGGTCCCCGCCGTCGCCGGCGAGGGCGCGGAGCAGGGCGACCTGGCCGGGGTCGGTGTCCTGGTACTCGTCGACGAACAGGTGCCGGAACTGCCGCCGCAGCTCGTCGCGGTGGGCCTTCGCCTCGATCACCGCGCGGCGGATCAGGTCGGCGTAGTCGGTGGCCGACTGGTCGTCGAGGTTGTCGAGGTAGCCGCGCAGGAACTGCCCGGCGGCGACGAACACGGGCATCCCCTCCCGCTCGCCGAGCGCGACCAGGTCGTCGGCCTCCAGGCCCTTCTCCCGGGCCCGGGAGAGCACCATCTGCACCTCGCGGGCGAAGCCGCGGGTCTCGAGGGCCCGGTCGAGCTCCGGCGGCCAGGTGACCGACTCCGGGGTCGGCCGCAGCAGCTCGCGGACCACGACGTCCTGCTCGGGAGCCGACAGCAGCCGCAGCGGCGCGCGGTAGAGCTCGCGCGGCGCGTAGCGCCGGATCAGCCCGTAGGCGAACGAGTGGATCGTGGAGCAGATCGCCGACCCGGTCGTCCGCCCGAGCCGCGCGGTGACGCGGTCGCGGAGCTGCTCGGCGGCCTTGCGGGAGAAGGTCAGGGCCAGCACCTGGGACGGGTCGGCTCCGCGTCGCTCGATGCGGTCGACGATCGCCTCGACCAGGGTCGTCGTCTTGCCGGTGCCGGGACCGGCGAGCACGAGCAGCGGCCCGCCCTCGTGGTCGACGACGCGCTGCTGGTCGGCGTCGAGCACGGGGGCCGGCGCCGGGGCGTGCTCGCGCACCAGGCGGTAGGTGGTCCCCGAGGTCATGCCATCACCCTGCCATCGACGGCCGACAGTAGGTTGCTGGACATGAGCGAGCAGGACGCCCCGCTGGCCGACCTCGTCGTCCTCGACCTGACCCGCGCCCTGGCCGGACCGCAGGCCGCGATGATGCTCGGCGACCTCGGCGCGCGCGTGATCAAGGTCGAGTCGGTCGCCGGCGACGACACCCGGGCCTGGGGGCCGCCGTGGGCGGGCGACCCCGGACCGGAGGACCCGCACGACTCGACGTACTTCATGAGCGCCAACCGCAACAAGGAGTCGATCGTCCTCGACCTCAAGGCCGCCGACGACGTCCGGGTGCTGGAGCGGCTGGTGGCCAAGTGCGACGTGCTGCTGGAGAACTTCCGCACCGGCGTGCTGGACCGCCTCGGCTTCCCCGTCGCGCGGCTGCACGAGCTCAACCCCGGGCTGGTCATCGGCTCGATCAGCGGGTTCGGCCACGACGGTCCGGAGGCCGGCCGCGCGGGGTACGACCAGATCGCCCAGGGCGAGGGCGGGCTGATGAGCGTGACCGGCGTGGCCGAGCCGACCAAGGTGGGCGTGCCGATCGCGGACCTGCTGGCCGGGATGAACCTCGCGTACGGCGTGCTGGCCGCGCTGCACGAACGGATGCGCACCGGTCGGGGCCGGGTGGTGCGCACCTCGTTGCTGGCCGGGGTCGTGGGCGTGCACGCGTTCCAGGGCACCCGCTGGACCGTCGCCGGCGAGGTGCCGGGGCTGAGCGGCTCGCACCACCCGGCCATCGCGCCGTACGGCCTGTTCGCGACCGCCACCTCGCTCGTGCAGGTGGCGGTGGGGTCGGAGAACCTGTGGCAGAAGTTCGCGCCGGCGGTGGGGCTCGACCCCGACGACGAGCGGTTCGCGACCAACCGCTCCCGGGTCGCCCACCGCGACGACCTGGTCGCCGCCATCGAGGCGAGCTTCGCGGCCGAGCCCGCCGAGCACTGGCTCGACCTGCTGCTCGGCGTGGGCGTCCCGGCCGGCAAGGTGCGCGCCCTCGACGACGTCTACGCCTGGGAGCAGACCCGCTCGCAGGGACTGCTGCTCGAGGTGGACCACCCGGCGTACGGGCCGCTCACCCTCCCCGGCTCCCCGATCCGTTTCGAGGACAACCCCTGGTCGGGGGGCCGCGCCACCCACCTGCCACCGCCGCTCCTCGACGAGCACGGCGCCGCGATCCGGGCCTGGGCCGCGGAGGACTAGGCGGGACTACGCGCGGCGGCCGACCCAGGCGACCAGCGCCGCACCGGCGAGGGTGAGACCGGCGGCCACGGCGGTGGCGACGTTCCACCCCCCGGTCAGGTCGGGGCCGGAGTGGGTCATCAGCACCGAGAACAGGGTGATGCCGCAGGCCGCGCCCAGGTAGCGCGCGGTGTTGCTGGCACCGCTGCCCATGGCCGCGCGGTCGGGAGGTACGGACGCGACGGACTCCCGGCCCAGGACGGCGTTGAGCACCCCCGTGGCCAGCCCGGTCACCAGGAAGGCCGGCGCCAGCCGCCACGGCGACGAGTCGGCCGTGACGCCGAGGGCCAGCAGCTCGCCCGCACCCACCACGGCCAGGGCGATCGCGATCAGCCGCGGCCCGGGCACCGTGACACGGAGGTGCCGGGCGGCCAGGGAGGCGACCACGCTCGCCACGGACCACACGAGCAGCGGCAGGGTGGCCTGGCCGACCGTGCTGCCGAGACCCTGCTGCACCAGTCCGGCGGCGTTCGAGGCCATCGCGATGATGCCGAGGCCGACCACCGTGGAGCCGATGGTGGCGGCGAGGAACCGCGGTGAGTGGAGCAGCTCGGGCTCGACCAGCGGCTGCGCCACCCGACGCTCGACGAGCGCGAAGGCGAGGCCGAGGGCGACGGTCGCCACGGTGAGCGTCGCCATCAGGGGCGTGACGCCGCTGCGGGCCTCGGTCACCGCGGCGACCAGGGCGGCCAGCCCCAGCGAGAGCAGAGCCACGCCCGGGATGTCGATGCCCCGAGGTACGAGCGCCGCCGACTCCGGCAGGCCCCGACGGCTCAGCGGCGCGAGCGCGAGCGCCAGGAGCGCCGTGACGACGTACGACGCCCGCCAGTGGCCGCTGCCGAACAGCCCGGCCAGCACCACGCCGGCCGTGATGCCCAGGCCGAGGCTCGCGCCCCACACCCCCGTCGCGCGGATGCGGTGCTGCCCCTCGGTGGAGGCCGCCAGCACCGCGAGCCCGCAGGCCAGGACGGCGGCCCCGCCGACGCCCTGGAGCACGCGGGCCGCGACGAACAGGCCGGTGTCGGTCGCCGCCACGCAGGCCACGGCCCCCAGGCCCAGCACGACCAGGCCGGCCACGAAGGTACGTCGCCGGCCGACGCGGTCGCCCAGGGCGCCGGTGGCGAGCAGGGTCGCGGCCAGGCCGATGCTCATCGCGCTCATCACCCAGGCCCGTGCCGCCGGCCCGCCGTGGAGGTCCCCGAGGGTGTCGGCGATCGTCGCCATCGGCGTGACGTAGGTGGCCAGGACCAGCCCGGTGCCGAGGGCCACGAGGGCGAGGGCGCCGGGCGTCAGCGCGGTGGGCGTCGCCGGGGCACTAAGTTTGACTTCCGAACTCACTCGCGGCGAGACTAGACCCGTGACACCGGTGACGCAAACGACCGATCCCCTGGTGGTCCTCGGAGACCTGCCGGGGCGGCCCTGCGCGATCGCGGCCTCGCTGGAGGTCGTCGGCGAGCGCTGGGCGCTCCTGGTGGTGCGTGAGGTGGGACTGGGCGCCCGGCGGTTCAACGAGATCGTCGCCGGCACCGGCGCCCCCCGCGACCGGATCGCGTCGCGGTTGACGACGCTGGTGGAGGCGGGGGTGCTGGAGAAGCGGCAGTACCAGAGCGGGCCGCCGCGGTTCGAGTACCACCTCACCGAGTCGGGCCTCGCCCTGCTCCCCGTGCTCGAGGCCCTGCTGGCCTGGGGACGCGAGTACGCCGTGTCCCCCACCGACCCCGACCTGAAGCGACGCCGCTGGGCGCCCCGCTGACCGAGGAGACGCCATGACCGACCAGCTCGCCGTCCGCGAGAAGACCGTCACGTGGGACGACCCGATGGCCACGGCGATGGCCGGCCGCGGCAAGGTCGGCCTGGACTTCCTGCGCTCGATGATCGCCGGCGAGGTCCCCGGCCCGCCGATCGCCAGCCTGCTCGGCATGGCGCTGGTGGACGTCGACCACGGCCGGGCCGTGTTCACGCTGACGCCCGACGAGTCGATGTACAACCCGATCGGGGTCGTGCACGGCGGCATCGTGTGCACCCTGCTCGACTCGGCCCTCGGCTGCGCCCTGCACACCACGCTGCCGGCGGGCAAGGGCTACACGTCGGTCGAGATCAAGGTCAGCTATCTCAAGGCGGTGCGTCCGTCGAGCGGGCTGCTGACCGCGACCGGCCGCGTCGTACGGGTCGGTTCCCGCGTCGGCTTCACCGAGGGCGAGGTCACCGACGCCTCCGGCGCCGTCGTCGCCACCGCCTCCAGCACCCTGCTGCTCTTCGACGTCTGAGGGCTGCGGCGCCTGGATACCCGCTCGGCCGGGTATCCCGGCACGTTCGGCGTCGTTGCAACGACGCCGAACCGACAGGAACGACGCCGAAGCTCAGCCCAGGTCGACGATCGCGGCGACCGGGCCGCCGCCGTCGGGGCCCTGGTGGGCGGCGGAGACCGACACGAAGACGGCCGGGTCGCCGGTGACCGCAGCAGTCACGCCGCCGACGCAGGCCTTGATCTGGCGGTGCCAGTGCACGTCGGAGTCGTCGAGCATGGCGTTGCGGCGACCCCGTACCTCGCCGTCCTGCGACGCCTCGCACTTGAGGAACACGTTGACCAGCCGGCCGTCGAGGTCGCGAGGTACGCGGCCGCTCGGGCAGGTCGAGGCCGGCGGAGCGGATCGCGTCCCAGATGCCGTCCTGGTCGAGCGCGTCGTTCATCACCGAGTGCCCGATCCGGTACCGGCCGCCGACACCCGTCGCGTTGCCGACCACGACGACCTGCGCCTGGTCGAGCTCGACGCCCGACGAGCACGAGGCGACGGCGGAGAAGAGCGACCGGTCGTGCATGACGTCGGCGTCGGTCGGCATCTCGATCTCGCCGAGGGCGACGGCGATGCCGAGCGCCGTACAGCCGTTGGAGAGGTCCATCGACTGGTGGGTCTCCTCGGTCCACACCGTCTTGCCGCGGGACTTGGCGTCGCGGATGGTGTGGATCGTCAGCAGCGGGGTCTTGGTCTGCACGTAGTGGACGTCGGCGGGGTCGGTGATGCCGGCCCGCTCCATCGCCACCCGGACGGCGGCCGCGACCTTGTCGATCATCGGCGTGCGACCGATGTCCTCGGGCAGCAGCTGCTCGCTCATCGCGAACCCGACGGTCAGCCGCGGCTCGTCGCTCGGCTCGGCGTCGGTGGTCGCGAAGATCGTGGCGTGCGGGCTGATCACGCCGTCGGTGCCGCCGGACCAGACGATCGGCACCTCCTTGACCTGCTCGGCCGGAGCGCCGGCCGCGACCAGCGCCTCGCGGAACGCCCGGTCGGCGATGATCCGCGTGTAGTCGTTGACCCCGCCGTTGCCCTCGGTCTTGCCGATGATGGCGACGACGCGCGACGCGTCCATCACGCCGTCCTCGATGAGCTTGGTCAGCTCCGAGGCGTCGGCGACGGAGTGGATGGGTACCTTGCGGACCTCGATGGCGTCGGGCCGATCAGTGGACATGGCGGTTCCTCTCACTAGGGAAGATCAGTCGGGGAGTACGACGGTGCCGGCGCGTCCCTCGACGGCGTCGACGATGCTGTCCAGGTCGGTGATGACGGCGGGCCGTCCGGTGGCGCGCACGAACCGGCAGGCGGCGTCGCACCTTCGGGCCCATGGAGCCGGACGCGAAGTGGCCCTCGGCGGCGTACGCCTCCATCTGCGAGACCTGCACCCGGCCGATGTCCTCGGCCTCGGGGGTGCCGTAGCGGAGCACGGCGTGCGGCACGTCGGTGGCGATCACCAGCACGTCGGCGCCCAGGGCCTCGCCGAGCAGGGCCGCGCCGAGGTCCTTGTCGATGACGGCCTCGACCCCGCGCAGGATGCCGTCGGCCTCGCGGACCACGGGGATCCCGCCGCCGCCGTTGGCCACGACGACGAACCCCGCGTCGACCAGCGTCCGCACGGCCGGGCGCGTCGAGGATCTCGACGCGGCTCGGGCGAGGCGACCACGCGGCGCCAGCCCTTCTCGCCGCGGTCCTCCCAGGTCTCGCCGTGCTCCACCAGCAGCGCCGCCTCCTCGGCCGGCAGGAACCGGCCGATCGGCTTGGTCGGCCTGGTGAACCCCGGGTCGTCGATGTCGACCAGGGTCCGGGTGACCAGCGCCGCGCGTCGGCTTGGTCGACGCCGCGGCGCGGCGAGCTCGGCGTCCAGCGCGTCCATCAGGACGAAGCCGAGCGTGGCCTGGGTCTGCGCCCCGCACCAGTCCAGGGGGACGGGAGGTACGACGGCCGCGGCGAGCTCGTTCTTCACGAGCAGGTTGCCGACCTGGGGGCCGTTGCCGTGGGTGATCACGACCTCGACCCCGGTCTCGAGCAGCGCGCCGACCGCCGCCATCGCGGCCTCGGCAGCGGCGATCTGGTCCTCGACGCGGGCCCGGCCGTCGGCGTTGGTCATGGCGTTGCCACCCAGGGCCAGCAGGACCTTCATGGCGTCGAACCTAGTGGCGCCGCGGTGACCTCCCCCACGGCATCTTCCGCCAACAAGCTCGTCCCGGCAGCTGGCAACCGTTGCCAGGGCGGCCGGAACCCCGGTCAGACGGCGGGTACGGGCCGTCTCCGGAGCCGGGTCCACACGACGCCGAGCGCGCCGATGGCCGCGGGGAGCAGCACCCCCACCCGGTGAGCAGCGACCAGCCCGGCCGAGGCGGACACGGAGACTACGGCAGCCACCCGGCCCCACCCGGGCAGCAGGCGGACCGCGGCGGCGGTGCCCACCAGGTAGACGAGGGAGAAGGTGCCCGTCGTGAAGCAGCAGGGTGGCGTCGGTGTCGCGTCCCAGGAGCGCCATCACCCCGGTCGTGAGCGAGCGCCAGCACGGCCACCAGGCCGAGCGCCCGCCGAGGCACGCCGCCCGGCACCGTGCCGGACCGCCAGGAAGCCCGGCAGCGAACCGTCGCGCGCCAGGGACGCTCCCAGCTCGGCCGCGCCGGCGAAGTAGGTGTTGATGGTGGCGAAGGTCAGCAGCACGGCGACCACCGCCATCGCCGGCCGCGCCGCCTCACCCAGCGCCGTCACCAGGAGGTCGGAGAGCGGGCGCCGGCCGGGGTCGGGGCCGAGCACGGCGACGGTGCAGAAGGCGATGCCGACGTAGAGGACGGTCACCACGCCCAGCGCCGCCGCCGCCGCGCGGGCGATGTCGCGGCCGGGCGTGTGGTAGCGCGCCGAGAGCGACGCCATGATCTCCCACCCCACGAACGCCCACAGCAGGATGCCGCCGCGTCCGCCGACGCCGCCGAGCGCCGTGGGGGGCGAACGGCGTCAGGTTGTCGGACCGGGCGTGCGGCAGCGCCAGCACGATGACCAGCGACCAGCAGCGACGGCCAGCACCGCCGGCGACCACGAGCTGGGTGCGGGCCGACGACCTCGATGCCGAACCAGTTGACCGCCGTGACCGCCACCAGGATCAGCGCCGGTGACCAGCAGGGCGGTCCCCCGGCCGCGACCCAGCGCGTCGGCGACGTAGTGGGCGGCGAAGCCCGCCGCCATCGGGGCGCCGACCGGGATCGTCAGGTAGAACGCCCAGCCGACCGCGGTCGAGGCGCGGTCGCCGAAGGCGCGGCGTACGTACGTCGTCACGCCGCCGCCGTCGGGGTGGCGCGCGCCCAGCGCGGTGAAGGAGGCCGCGAAGGCGACCGAGACGAGCAGCAGGGCGCCCACGCGACCAGGCTGGCCGGACCGGCCGCCTCGGCCGCCAGCGCCGGCAGCGAGATCACGCCCGTGCCGATCAGCGCACCCAGGGTCAGCGCCGTGCCCTGCAGCGCGCCGATGCCGGCACCTCGCCCGGACGCACCGGATCCCGCCGACACGGCGGGATCCCGCCCGATGCTCACGCGACGAGGAACTGTAACGCGAGACCTCGGACAGCTGCGCGTCAGGCCGCGTCGGCCAGCACGACCTCCTCGACGGCGTCGGACTCCGGTACGGCGACGGGGCGCCGCTGCAGGGCCAGCACGGTGAGGGCGACCGCGACGGCGATCGCGGAGAAGACCGCCGAGGTCAGGAAGGCCTCGTGCGCTCCCGGGAGGAACTCGCCGGGCACCGCGCCCGCGGCGTACACCGAGACGATGACGGCGACGCCGACCGCGCTGCCGAGCTGCTGGGTGGTCTGCAGCATCCCGGAGGCCGCACCGGCGTGCTCCGGCTCGACGCCGGCCAGCACGGTCGCGGTGATCGGCATGAAGCAGAGGGCCCCGCCGAGACCACCGAGCAGCATCGGCAGGAAGACCGCACCGAGGTACGTGCCGTCGGCGCCCGCGTTGCTCAGCATGACGTAGCCGAACGTCAGCGCGGTGGCACCCGTGACCACGAGCTGCAGCGGGCCGAACCGGGCGATCAGCCGCGGGGTGAACCGCGACATGGTGAAGATGCCCAGGCTGAACGGCAGGAACGCGAAGCCCGAGGCGAGCGGGCCGAAGCCGAGCACGCGCTGGACGTACTGCACGACGAGGAAGAACATCGACAGCTGGGCGCCGACGACCAGCGCCATCATCGCCAGCGCGGCGACCCGGGTGCGGTTGCTTGAGCAGGCTGGGCTGGATCATCGGGTGCGCGACCCGGCGCTCGGTGACGCGGCAGGGTCAGCAGGGCCAGCAGCCGACGACGAAGCCGAGGAGCGTGCGCGGCGGAGGTCCAGCCGTGGTCGGGCGTGCCGATCAGGGCCCAGACGATCGAGACGGCGCCGAGGGTCGCGGTGACCGCGCCGACGACGTCGAAGCGGCCGGGACGGCGCGGGGTCTCGGTGACGAACATCGGCGCGAGGACCAGCACCGCGATGCCGATCGGCACGTTGATGAACAGCGTCCAGCGCCAGGAGCCGACGTCGGTCAGCAGCCCGCCGAGCAGCAGCCCGATGGAGGCGCCTCCCGAGGAGACGGCGCCGAAGAGCGCGAGCGCGCGGTTGCGCTCCGCCGTCGTCGCGGGCGCAGGTGGTGAGCAGGGCGAGCACGCTCGGTGCGGCCATGCGCGGCGCCGACGCCCTGGAGCGGCGCGGGCACCGACCAGCAGCTCGGGGGTCGGGAGCGAGGCCGCCGAGGAGGGAGGCGAAGCACGAACAGGGCGAGCCCGGCCTCGAAGATGCGCAGGCGACCGCGTACGTCGCCGAGCCGGCCGCCGAGCAGCAGCAGGCCGCCGAAGGCGAGGGTGTAGCCGTTGAGCACCCAGCTCAGCGACGCGGGGCCGAAGTGCAGGTCGGCGTCGATGCGCGGGAGGGCGACGTTCACGACGGTGGCGTCGAGCACCAGCATCAGCTGGGCGACGAGCACGATGAAGACGCCGATGCCGGGCGCGGTCGCGTCGTCTGGAACCGACGGGCGGGGGTGGACGTTGGAACGAGCAGGGAGAGTCACGGAGAGTCCGTTCTGGCCCGTAGCGACGGGCCGTCGTACACTTAGTGGAGAATGACTCCGGTTACCGGATCAACCATACGGAGACTGTCTCCGTTTAGCAAGGGGTGAATCGTGCGAGCCGACGCCCAGCGCAACCGGGACCGCATCGTGGAGGTGGCCCGCGTGGTCTTCCGCGAGCGCGGGTACGACGCGTCGCTCGACGACATCGCCAAGCAGGCCGGGGTCGGCCCGGGCACCCTCTACCGCCACTTCCCCACCCGCGACGCGCTGCTCGACGCCGTGATGCAGGCCTGGGTCGACCGCGTCACCGAGACCACCGACAAGGCGCTGACCTACGAGGGTCCGGCCGCGGGACTTCCTGATCGGCTGGTTCGAGGCGTACGTCGCGCTGATCAGCCTGCACAAGGGCGGACCGGCCAAGATCACCCGGCCATGGGCGACGAGGACTCCCCCATCGCCACCAAGACGCCGCGTGCTGACCTGGCGACCCAGCGCATCGTCGACCACCTCAACGCCCAGGGCGCGCTGCGCGACGGCGTCGACGCGCTCCAGATGTGCCGCCTCGTCGGCGGCGTCGCCGTGGTCGCCGACCAGGGCGGTCTCGACGCGGACGCCGTGCGCCCGATGCTTGCGGTCGTCGCCGACGGCATGCTCCGCTGACCGGCCCCGTACTCCGGTGCGTTTTGCCGGTCGAGCACGCGTCCTGACCGGCAGACCGCACCGGACTACCGCAACGGCAGCTCGATCTCGAAGCGCTGGGGCCCGGGCGCCGGATCGCAGGGGCGCTTACCGAACCCGAACAGCCGCGTCAGCGCTCGTCCGCGGTACTGAACTCGATCGAGGCGACCACGGACGCGAGCTCGTCGAGGTACTTCCGGGGTGGGTCGCCCTCGTACGAGGTGAACACGGTGAGGGGCACCCCGTCGACGTCCACGACCCAGAGCTCCGTCCACGGCTGGGTGCCGAAGGCGCCGTTGCGCGAGCTCAGGAAGACGTCGGACTCGCAGCTCCGCGCCGCCTTGGTCTCCTCGGCCACGACGTGGACGGCCGGGTAGCCGAACGCATTCACCCGCTCCGGACCCTGCAGGACGCGCATGCCTGGGAGGTGGACGAGGGCCGACACCGTCGGTTCGAAACCCTCGAGGAAGTCTTCCCTCGCGAAGGCGGTCGGACAGGACCGGCCCGCCACCGCGACCAGCTTGGCCACGACCAGACCCACGTACCAGGAGGCACGGACGAGTGCGGGCTCGTTGTACCGCCCGGTGGTCGGGTCGTCGGATTGGTGGCCGTCGAAGCGGTTGGGTCCCTCCCAGTTGTTCCAGCCGTCCGGAAGCGTGACCAGCACCGTGGGGTCGTCGGGATCGGCCGACGGCCGCAGCTCGTAGGTACCTGCGGGCATGGTCTGCATCCTGTTCCCCGGGTAGGGGACGACGGGTCGGGCCGGCGTGTCGATGGTGTCGGGGCCGTCGGCGCGGGTCGTCCGGTCCTGGACCACCCAGGTCCCGAGCAGGGCGACGAGGACCAGGGAGGCGACGACCGCCGTACGCCGCCGGTTGCGCAGGTCGTGCCCGCGTCGCTCGAGGGACTCGAGGTCGGGGACGTCGACGAGCAAGAGGGCGTCGTCCGCGAAGGCGCGGAGCCGGGACTCGCTCATGACCGTGCCTCCTCACCGAGGACGGCGGCGAGGGCCGCCCGGCCCCGCGACAGCCGCGACTTGACGGTGCCCTCGGGCAGGTCGAGCTCGGCGGCGATCTGGTCGACCTTGCGGTCGGCCAGGTAGTGCAGCACCAGCACCAGCCGGAGCGCCTCGGGGAGCTGGCGCAGCGCGTCGACCACCTCGAGATGCTCCTCGAGCCCCGGCAGGTCGACCGGGCCGGGGATCTTGTCGCGGATCCGCGTGAAGTTGCGCATCTTGCGCCAGCGGTTGCGGTGCAGGTTGACGGCGGTGGTGCGCAGCCAGGCCTCGGGGTTGTCGACGCGGGTGAAGCGGCCTCCGGCGGCGTACGCGCGGACGAAGGCCTCCTGCACCAGGTCCTCGGCCTCGCCGGCGTTGCCGACCACGCCGTACAGCTGCACGACGAGCTTGCGGTAGGAGGCGGCGAAGACCACCTCGATGTCCACGTTCGACTCCGCGGAGCCGAACGCGAGAACGTCGCCGTCCGACATGTCGGTCCCTCCTTCGCCGCTGGTGACCCAGACGACCCGCGAGGACAGCCGGTGGTTCCCATGGTCCTCGGCACGGGGCGGCAGCGCGAGCCCTTACCCGTCCCGAACACCGCCCTGACCTGATGGCCACGCGGACCCGCCACCGTCGTGGGTGTCCGCCGAGGGTCGGCGGCCGGAGGAGGATGACCGACATGTTCCGCACCCTGATCGGGCGGGTGGTCGCGACCGCCCTGCTCGCCGGCACCGCCCTCGTGGTGGCACCCAGCGCCGCGCAGGCGACCGACGACGAGCCGACGGCGTGCCAGCAGGTCTGGGACTCGTTCCCGACCGCTATGCAGGACGACATCAAGGCCGCCGTGCCGCTGCCGCTGCGCCCGCGCCGGCACGCGCTGCGCGCGATCCGCTACGCCGCCCTGCACGGTAACTACGGGGAGGACGTGCAGATGTGGGCCCAGCAGGTGCGTCAGCACCGGCAGGAGATCTGGAAGCAGCTCCCCGACCGGCTCAAGGCCGACATCGTCGCCGCTCGCTCGCTGCCGCTGCGCGAGCAGCGCCGGGCCGTGCTGGCGATCCGCTCCGCGGCGCTGCACGGGGTGTACGGCGACTGGGTGCGGTCGCTGGCCGAGAAGCGGCGGGCGTTCGTCCGGGGTTGCCCGGGCGTGGCCCGGCCGTTCGTCGGGACTCCCGGGCTGGTCGCCTGACGCGGAGGGACGCGGGTATCACCCGCCGCCAGCCTCGGTTCCTCGCCAGTAGGGCGGGGCCACCGGGCGCCGCCAGGCAGTCAACGGCCTCCCGCGACGCGCAGCGTGGTGCCCGTGACGTAGGACGCCTGGTCGCTCATCAGCCAGCCGATCGCGTCCGCCACCTCGGCGGGCGCACCCGCGCGGCCGAGCGGGACCAGCGGGCCGACCCGCTCGACCCGGCCGGGCTCCCCGGCGTCGGCGTGGATGGTGGTGTCGACGATGCCGGGCGCGACGCCGACCACGCGGATGCCGTGGGCGGCCACCTCGACCGCCAGCCCGGTGGTCAGCGCGTCCAGGCCGGCCTTCGCGGCGGCGTACTGCACGTACTCGTGCGGTGCGCCGAGGGTCGCCGCCCCGGACGACACGTTGACCACGACGCCGCCCCGGCCGCCCCGCTCGGTGCTCATCAGCCGCACCGCCGCCCGGGCGCACAGGATCGCCGCCGTGAGGTTGAGGTCGACGGTCCGGCGCACGACGTCGGTCGCGGTGTCGGCGAGCGGCCCGATGTGCAGCGTCGCGCCCGCGTTGTTGACGAGCCCGGTCACGACGCCGAGCTCCGCCGCCCTCCCGAACAGCAGGTCCACGCCGGCGTCGGCGGTGATGTCCGCCTCGACCAGATGTACCGCTCGGCCGTGCTCCCGGACGGCACCGGCGGTCGCCTCCGCCGCGTCGGCGTCGGAGACGTAGCCGAGCACCAGGTCGTGGCCGTCCGCGGCCAGCCGGTGGGCGGTCGCTGCGCCGATGCCGCGGGTACCTCCCGTGATGATGGTGAGCACCCGGCCGACGCTAGTGGTTGCCGGCGTCAGCCGCCGGCCGCCGTGATCCGGATGCTGCGGACGACCTCGTCGTTGAGCCGCAAGGCCTCCGTGCTGTCGTCGAACGACCAGGCCCAGATCGCCACCGGGTGCCCGACGGGTCCGTCGAGCACGTAGTAGCTGCACACCATGTCGGCCCACACCCCGGTCTCCCAACCGGACGGTCCCGTCTCGAGCAGCGGCCAGCACGCCCGCTGGCCGCCGTTGCAGCCATCGAGGCCCGCCGGGACGTTGTGCCGGAGCCGGGCCTCGACCCGCCACGCCCGCTGGCCGCCGATCCGGGTGGGTATCACGTCGCTGGCCTCCAAGAGGGGCCGCGTCGAGATCCAGGTCGCCAGGGCGTGCGCGTCTGCCGGTGCCGAGCTCGAGCCGACCGGTCGGAGGTCCGGCATCAGGGTGACGCCGGCCCGGGCTTTGCGTTGGTAGAGGTCGACGGCCAAAGTGGGCGGGCTGCTCGCCGGTTGGGTCCAGAAACCCTTCGGGAGCCGCGCGGAGAAGCTGGTCCCCCCGTGGTGACCAGCACCTCCCGCCGGCCCCACGCAGGAGACGACCGCGTCGGGCGTGCACGTATCCGCCGCGGACCGAGACGGCGACGGCAAGCTGGTCACCGGACCGCTCGGTTCGGGAGCGGACGTCCCTCCCAGCGGTCCGAGGACCGCGAGGGCCCCGACCAGGGCCGCAGTGACCAGCACCGACCCCGCCACGCCGCGACGCCGTCGTCGGCGATCGTGGGCCCGCTGGACCCCCGTCAACCCGGTCCTCAGGTCGCGGCCCAGGTCCTCCCCGACCTCGGCGCGCAGGTCCGCACCGGCGCGACGGGCGACGTCGTGGACGTTCATGCCTCCTCCACCTCCTGGCCCAGTGCCGCCCCGAGCGCCGCCCGAGCCCGCGAGAGGTGCACCTTGACGGTGCCCTCCGTGCAGCCCAGCGTCTTGGCGACCTCGGCGACCGGGAGGTCCAGCGCGTAGTAGAGGGCGACGGCCTGGGCCTGACGGGCGGGCAGCCGGCGCACCAGCACCCAGAAGTCGTCGTCGTGCGCGTCGTCGCTGCGCGCCGTCCTGGCCAGCGCCAGCCTCCCGAGCACCCGTTGCTCCACCGACCGACGGCGGGCCAGCGACACGGCCTTGCGGGCGCAGACCAGGCGGACCCAGCCACCGGGCGACTCGAGATCGGCGACGGTGGACCAGCGTCCGTAGGCCACGACCATCGCCTCCTGGGCCACGTCGTCGGCGAGCGCGGGGCCGACCAGGGCCCGGGCGAGCACCCGCAGCCGGGGGAACTCGCGCAGGTAGAACTCCTCGAACGGGGTGCCGGGGACCTCGGCGGTCACGACCGACGCCGTGTCGTCGTCCGCGACGTCGACCAGGTCCAGGACGCGGTCCGCGCGGGTTGGCTTCCCCATGCCCCTTACTCGCACGGCGGGCCCCGTCGGGTTGACACCTTCTCGGAGATGGTTCACGCGGCCCCCGCGATCCGGGAGAGCAGCGCCTGTGCGAGGGCGAAGATCTCGCGGGGTTCCTGCGGCTCGACGCGGTCCACCACGCTCGTGCGGGAAGCCATGTCGCCGAGGGTAGGGCTGGACGGCCCCGGAGTGGGATCCCCGGAGGCGGGACGGCGACACGGGATCAGCGGCCGAGGGTGCGCAGGGCCTGCCGGTGGTGGAGGTCGCGCAGCTCGTCCTCGAGCTCCGCGAAGGGACCGCGCGTCGTCAGCCCCGGGACCACGTCGCCGATCGACAGCACCGTCACCGGTCCGGCCGCCAGGCCCCAGTCGGCCCGCCAGCCGGCCAGCTGCGTAGCTGACACGGCGTAGGCGATCGGGCCCAGCCCCATCCAGGCGTGCGCCGCGGAGCCATCATGCGCCGTCCGCGATTCGTCAGGGGTCTGGCGGGTCTCCGCACCGGGCGGGTCTCTGACGAATCGCGCCTAGGCCAGCAGGTCGACCTCCGCGTGCGCGGCGCCGCCGGCGAGCCGGGCGTAGCCGGGGCCACGGTCGAAGAAGGCCTCGCTCGGGGCGGGACGGCCGGCACGTTCGGCGGTGGTCGCGTCGGCGTCGTACCCGAGTGAGTCGTCGTCGAGCGAGCCGGTGAGCACCACGCCGTACGCCGCGAGCGCGGCCTCCGGGGACACCTTGCGCCAGACGACGTCACGGACCACGAGCGCGGGGTCGCGGGCGAGCGGGTCGCCCCAGCCGCCGCCGCCCGTGGTGCGGATCCGGATCACCTCGCCGGCCCGGACGGGCTCGGCGTCGGCGAGGGCGTCGACCCGGCGCTCGGCCGGTCCGCCGGGGTCGATGGTGACCTGGAACGGCTGCCCCGCGAGGCCGCCCTTCACGCCCCAGCAGGCCAGGATCGACCGGTCGGCGATGGACATGAAGTGCGCGTCCTTGAGCATCCGGACGTGCTTCTCGTACCCCAGCCCACCGCGGTACTCCCCCGCGCCGCCGGAGTCCATCGCCAGGCCGAGCGACTCGACCCGGAACGGGAACCGGGCCTCGGTGAACTCCGTCGGCAGGTTCCGCGAGTCCGGCACCACGTGGATGGTGTCCTCGCCGTCGGCGTAGTAGCGGCCGCCGGAGCCGCCGCCGAGCACCTCGCGCATCAGGTAGGGGCGGCCGTCGAGGTCGTCGCCGTAGACGCCGGTGTAGCGGATCGTCTCCTGGTCGGCCGGCATCCGTCCGTCGACGGCCTTGGCGACCACGCCGGCGAGCACGCCGAGCAGCCGGAGGATCACGAACGTGCGGGCGTTGGTGGGGCCCGGGAAGACGGGCGTCAGCAGGGTGCCGGGCTCGGGGAAGCGCATCTCGATCAGCGGCACGATGCCCTCGTTGACGTCGAGCTCGGCCATCCGCTCGGGGGTCTCGGCGAGGTTGCGCAGGATCGGCGCCAGCCACTTCTTGAGGAACACGCCGTCGCTGTAGTCACCGCAGTGGTTGATCGGCCCCTTGGCCTGCGGCCCGGTGCCGTCGAAGTCGAGGATCAGCCGCTCCCCGTCGGGATCGTCGGGCGCCGTTCGCGTCAGGGTGATCCGCTGGGTGTGCAGCATCGGCTCGTCGACGCCGTCGTGCTCGGCGTAGTCCTCCCACACCCACGAGCCGACGGGGATCTGGGAGAGGATCTCGCGGCGGTACGTCGTGGTGGTGCGGTCGATGATCGCGTCGAAGCACGACTCGACCGTCTCGACGCCGTAGCGGTCGAACAGCTCGCCCAGCCGCTGGGCACCCATCAGGCAGGCCGAGCACTCCGCGTCGAGGTCGGCGGCCAGGCTCTCCGGCATCCGGGAGTTACGGGTCATGATCGACAGCGCGGCCCGGTTGGGCACGCCGGCGTCCCACAGCCGGATGGGCGGGACCATCAGGCCCTCCTCGAAGACGCTGGTCGCGTGGCTCGGCATCGAGCCCGGCACCGCGCCGCCGATGTCGTCGTGGTGGCCGAAGGCCTGGACGAAGGCGACGACCTTTCCTCCGCTGAACACCGGGACCGTGACGCACAGGTCGGGCAGGTGCCCGATCCCGCCCTCGGAGCGGTAGACGTCGTTGTGGAAGAACACGTCGCCCTCGCGCATCTGGTCGATCGGGAAGTCCCGGGCGACGGGGTGCACGAGCGCGGAGTACGAGCGGCCGGTGAGCTTGCGCAGCAGCCGGTCGTGGATGCCCGCGCGGAAGTCGTGGGCGTCGCGGATCATCGGGCTGCGGGAGGTACGCGCGATGGCCGTCTCGACCTCCATCTCCACGCTGGCCAGGGAGCCCTGCACGATCTCCACGAGCACCGGGTCGGCGCTCGCCCCCGCGTCCGCGGTCAGCGGGCCGAACGGGAACTGGGTCGGTGCGCGGCGGCTCATGCCTCGCTCCCTGCTGGCTGTCGGGTCACGATGAGGTTGAGGTACTCGTCCACGCGGACCTCGAACCCCGGGTGGATCGGCACCGTCGACCCGAACTCCTCGACGATCACCGGGCCCGTGATGCTCGTGCCCGGGCGCGAGGTCGGTGCGCGGGACGACCGGGGTGTCGACGTAGCCGGCCTCGGCGTCGAAGCAGACGGGCCGCCTCACCGGGTCTCGTGACGGTCGCTGGCGCGACCTCCTCGACCAGCGGTGCTTCGCCGCTGGTCGAGGACGGCTCGCCTGTCGCGAGACCCGGCGACTCGACCGCCGATGAACGGATCTCAGGCCGGGTGATCGGCCCGATGCCGGACACCCGCAGGTTCACCCACTCGACCTGCTGGCTGGGATCGCCGGCGAAGTCGTAGCCGTAGAGGACCCGGTGCTCGGCGTGGAACGTGGCGGCCACCGCCTCCAACGCGGCGGCGTCGAGGTCGCCCTCCGGGACCGGCACCCGGACCTCGAAGGCCTGCCCGAAGTAGCGCAGGTCGGCGGTGCGAACGAACACGTGCTGCTCGGGTGCGAAGCCCTCCGTGGCCAGCGCGTCGGCCGCCTGCAGGGTCAGGGCGTCGTACGTCGCCGTGACGACGCCCGGGGACGAGGCGGTCGGCGAGCGAGACGTGGGTCTGCACGTAGTCGTTCTTGACGTCGACCGTGAGCAGCCCGAACGCCGAGACGTTGCCGGGGTTGGGCGGGACCAGCACCGTCGGGATGCCGAGGACGTCCATCAGCCGGCACAGCAGCAGCGAGCCCGAGCCGCCGAACGTCGTCAAGGTGAAGTCGCGGACGTCGAGGCCGCGCTTGACGGTGACCTGGCGCAGCGCGTTGGCCTGGTTCCACGCGGAGATCTCGAGGATGCCGGTGGCGCAGGCCTCCGGGCTGAGGCCGAGCTTGCCGGCCAGCGCCTCGACGCCCGCGCGGGCCGCGTCGACATCGAGCGGGATCTCGCCGCCGAGCAGGTGGGGTGGGATCCGGCCGAGGACGACGTGGGCGTCGGTGATGGTCACCTCGCTGCCGCCCTTGCCGTAGCAGAGGGGGCCGGGGTCGGCGCCGGCCGACTGCGGTCCGACCTTGAGCGTGCCCTCCGGCGACAGCCAGGCGATCGAGCCCCCACCGGCGCCGACGGTGACCACGTCGATCATCGGGATCTTGGAGGGGTACGCGCCGACCGAGCCCTCGGTGGTCAGCGTGGGCTCCCCGTCGATCACCACGCTCACGTCGGTGGAGGTGCCGCCACCGTCGCTGGTGAGCACCCGGTCGAAGCCCGCGACCCGGGCGATCAGCGCGGCGCCGAGCGCCCCGGCCGCCGGGCCGGACAGCACCGTGGTGATCGGCTGGTGCACCACCTCGTCGGCCGAGAGCACGCCGCCGTTGGACTTCATCACGTAGAAGGGGACGCGTCGCTCCCCGCGTAGGCCGCCAGCCGGCCCTTGATGTTGGTGACGTACGCCGAGAGCCGCGGCTTGACGGCCGCGTCGACGAGGGTGGTCATCGCCCGCTCGTACTCGCGGTACTCCCGGAGCACCTGGCTCGACAGCGACACCACGGCGTCGGGGTGCTCCTCGGCGAGCACGGCGCGCATCCGCTCCTCGTGCTCGGGGTTGGCGTAGGCGTGCAGGAAGCAGACGCCGAGGGTGGCGATGCCCTGGTCGCGGAACCACCGCGCCACGACCCGAGCGCCGTCCTCGTCGAAGGGCCGCACCTCGGCGCCGGTGAAGTCGAGTCGGCCGCCGACGCCCTTGACCAGGTGCCGCGGCACGATCCGGTCCGGCTTGACCCAGAAGTAGGAGTTGCCGTAGCCGTCGGGCACCGACTGACGGGCGATCTCGAGCATCGCCTCGTAACCCTCGGTGGTGACGTAGCCCAGGGCGTCGACCTTGCCCTCGAGCAGCTGGTTGGTGGCCACGGTGGTGCCGTGGCTGACCGCGCTGATCGCGTCACCGTCGCCCTCGGGCAGGCCCAGCAGGCCGAGGACCTTGTCGATGCCGGCCATGAAGCCGTCGGCCGGGTTGCCCGGCGTCGACGGCGTCTTGGTGGTGACCAGCTCGCCGGAGTCCTCGTCGAAGGCCACGACGTCGGTGAAGGTGCCACCGGTGTCGATGCCGATGCGGATCCTGCGGGTCATGGCGCCAGTCTCGCCCGACCCGATGGGGGCGGCGACGGCTAAACCTGCCCAGTGAGACGTCGTACGTTGGCGAGAGTCGCCGGTCAGGCGTCGTTGGCCCGGTCGTTGTAGACGCCGGCGGCCTCCTGGCCCGAGAGCGCCTGGATCGCGGCCATGATCTCGTCGGTCACCTCACGGCGCGCCCGGCCGAGCGGGACGCCGTCGCCGCGGCCGGTGAAGTCGAGGGGCTCGCCGAACGAGATGGTGACGCGGGCGATCTTGGGGTACTTCGTCCCGACCGGCTGGATCTTGTCGGTGTCCTTGAGCCCGACAGGCACGACGGGGACCCCGGCGGTCAGGGCGAGGTGGGCGACGCCGGTGCGGCCGCGGTAGAGGCGGCCGTCGCGCGAGCGGCTGCCCTCGGGGTAGATGCCGAAGGCCTCCCCGTTGCCGAGCACCTCGAGCGCCGTCTCGAGGCTGTCGATCGCGGCCTGGGTGTCGTCGCGGTCGACCGGCAGCATGCCGAGGCCCTCGAACCAGAGGCGCTGCAGCGTGCCCCGGATGCCGTGCCCGGTGAAGTAGTCGGACTTGGCGAGGAAGGCGACGTTGCGGGGCGCCACCACCGGGATGACGACGCTGTCGAAGAAGCTGAGGTGGTTGCTGGCCAGCAGCACCCCGCCGGTGCGGGGGACGTGCTCGATGCCGAGCACCCGGGGGCGCCACACCGCCTTGGCCAGCGGGGGGACGACCCGTTGGATCACGTCGAAGAGCACCGGCCTATTGTGACGCGCCCACTGGCGGGCCCTCTCGGCCGGTCGGGTGCCGGTCACGGATGGGGCCAGAGGACGTCGGCGCGGCTGTAGTGGCCGGCGACGTCGAACCACCGCTTGGCGTGCAGCGTCTCGCGCAGGTCGCAGTCGGCCACCACGATCCCCTCGGCGTCGTACAGCGGGCCGCCGATCACGTCCCCGGACCCGGGCGCCACGACCGCCGCGCCCCCGCGGCCGAAGACGTCGTGGTCGGGCAGCGGCCAGGGGAAGTCGTCGGGGAACGCGGTCCGCGGGATGTACTGCGGCACCGAGACGACGTACGCGCCCGCCTCGATGGCGATGTGCCGGACCGTCGCCAGCCAGCCGTCGGAGTCGTCGGCCGTCGGCGCCACCCAGATCTGCGGGCCGCCCTGGTAGACCGCCCAGCGCGCCAGCGGCATCCGGTTCTCCCAACAGATCAGCCCTCCGATCCGGCCGAGCCGGGTCGCGGTCACGGCCAGGTCGTCGCCGGCTCCGACGCCGTGGAAGAGCCGCTCGTGGAAGGTCGGCATCAGCTTGCGGTGCCGCGACAGCACGCCCTCGGGTCCGAGGAGCAGTAGCGAGTTGTAGAGGGTGCCGGGTCGCTCGTCCTCGCGCTCGTTGACGCCGATCGCGCAGTAGACGTCGTGCTCGCGGCAGGCGTCGACGAGCGTGGCGACCTCGGGTCCGCCGACGTCGACCGAGCTCCCCCAGAAGCGCTCCCAGAACTCGTCGGCCTGCGATCCGGAGGGCGACAGGTGGGCCCACGCGTACGACGGGTAGACCGACAGGAAGGTCTCGGGGAAGACCACGAGCTGCGCGCCCTGGCCGGCGGCCTCGGCGACCAGGCGGACCGCCTTGGCGACGCTGGCGTCGAGGTCGAGGACCACCGGGGTCGCTTGGACGGCGGCCACGCGGACCAGGGGCAGCTCGGTCATCTCCGCAGGCTAGTGCCGGAAATAGGTGAAGGGCTCTCGTGAGTATGAGTCACAAGAGCCCTTCAGGTTGACCGGTACCGGTGACGCTTCCGATCGATCGTCCTTCGTGCTCGGTCCCAGCAGCTTCGTCACCCTGCTGCCGCCTCGGGTTGCCCCGCGGTGTGGACCTTCGCCTTCCGGCCGATCCCGCTCTTCCCGGAGGAAGTGCGTAGGAGAGTTCTATGTCCTGCGCCACCACCCGCGCAAGAGGAATCCCCAAGAAACACGGGGAAATCTCGCCGTCGGGCGTGTCGTCCACAGGAGCGGGTACGTCGTCCACAGGCGACGGGCGCTGCTCCACAGGTCGGGCGCCCCGGCTGTGGACTCAGCGCACGGCGACGACGTCGCCGACGGCGAGCGAGCCGGGGTCGACCACGTCGGCGTACACGGCGACGCAGAGCTCCCGACCGGAGGCCAGCGCCTTCAGCCACGGGGTGGTGGTGGCGACCCCGTCCTGGGCCAGGTCGATGGTGCGGCAACGCTCCACGCGCTCGACGACGGAGAGGCGGACGTCACCGATCGCGACCTCGTGGCCGACCCAGCCCTCCTCCTCGAACGGCTCGGCCGTCTCGACGATCACGTTGGTGCGCAGCCGCCGTCGGTCGGCGTCGACGCCGAGCTCGCGGGCACACCACTCGAGGGTCGCGGTGCCGACGAGCGAGACCGCACCGGCGTCGAAGTGCGACGTGCCGTTCTCCAGGAGCACCTGGACGGCGTCGCCGAAACGCCCGGACAGCTCCTCGTCGAGCGGCGCGCTGCCGGCGGTCCACCCGTCCTTCCCGTCGGCCTCGTGCGCGAGTGACGCGGACGGTCCCGTCGGCGGCGGTCGTGGCGCCGTAGCGGAAGACCTCGTCGCGGCGGCGGAACCGTCGGCTGTCCTTGCCGGCCGCGAACCGCCCGTCGCCGTCGACGACGGCGTAGGCCCGGTCGCCGACGAGACCGCGGGGGTCGACGTCGACGCGGTCGAGGGCCTCCCCGGCCATCGACTTCACGGGGTAGCGGCGGATCTCGAGGACGGTGGGCACCGATCCAGGCTAGACGCCGCTGCTCCGAGGATCTCGAGACGGTTCCGCGGATCTCGGAGACGCGTCGCGCGTCCGGCGCTGGCGCGCCGGCCGCGCCGAGCGCTCCTCGATCTCCTCGCCCCACGCCGACCCGTCGCTGCGCTCCGGCTCGGCGGGCTCGGAAAAAGGTGAAGGGCCCCGGCAGTATGAGTGCCAGGGCCCTTCGTTGACCGCCGTGGTGACCCGACGATCGCCTCGCTCCAGATCGGGCCCCGGTCCAGATGTCACCCTCGGACCGCAGCGGCCGAAGCCGCCGTGTGAACCCTCACCTTCGTGAGACCCGAACCTCCCGAAGGAAGTTCGTGAGGAGAGTTCTATGCGGTCGCGGCGGGGGTGCGCAAGAGGGAATCCCCAACTA
This sequence comes from uncultured Actinomycetota bacterium, assembly GCA_963774575.1. Taxonomy (GTDB): domain Bacteria; phylum Actinomycetota; class Actinomycetes; order Propionibacteriales; family Nocardioidaceae; genus Nocardioides. The sequence goes on from CAVZFO010000021.1 coordinate 63,641, forward strand.
TTTCGGGCAATTCTCCGTCCTCCACAACCTTCGGCGTGTCGTCCACAGGATGCGGGCACTCCTCCACAGCCGGGACCGCCTACCTGTGGAAGATCAGGCGGTTCCGAGGGCCTCGAACGCGGCCGCGATCTCGAGCAGCCGGCGGTCGGCACCGTGCGGCGCGACGAGCTGGACGCCGACGGGCAGGCCGTCGGCCGTCGTACCCGCGGGGACCGAGATGGCCGGACAGCCGGTGACGGTGATCAGGTACGCCGAGCGCATCCAGTCCAGGTACGTCGCCATCGGCCGGCCGTTGATGTCGGCGGGGTACTCCTGGTCGGCCGGGAACGGCGGCACCTGGCTGGTGGGCAGCAGCAGCACGTCGTACCGGTCGAAGAACTGGCGCGCGGTCTCACCGACGGTGGTGAGCTGCTCGTACGCGCGGGCCACGTCGGCGCCGGTGAGCCCCTCGCCCGCCCGGATGTTGTCCGCCAGCGACGGCTTGAACTCGTCGGGGTGCTCGGCGAGCAGGTCGCGGAAGCCGGCCTGGAAGGTCCACGCCCGCAGGGTCCGGAAGGTGTCCTCGGCCAGGCTCAGGTCCGGCTGGTCGGCTGCGACGTGGGCGCCGGCGGCGGCCATCGCGCGGCCGGCCGCCTCGACGACGGAGGCCACCTCGGTGTCCACGTCGACGAGCCCGGCGAGGTCGGGGGACACGCGCCACGCGCAGCCCGGCCAGGCTGCCCACGACGGGCGGTGCGAAGGCCGAGCCCGGGTCGCCGAGCGCGAGCGGCACCCGCGGGTCGGGGCCCGCGATCACCGACAGCAGCAGGGCGAGGTCGCCGACGTTGCGGGCGAGCGGCCCGGAGATGCCGAGCGCCTCCCAGTGGTTCTCGTTCGGCCAGGCAGGCACCCGGCCGCGACTCGGCCGCAGCCCGACCACGCCGCAGAACGACGCGGGGTTGCGCAGCGAGCCGCCCATGTCGGAGCCGTCGGCCAGCGGCACCATCCCGGCTGCGAGCGCGCACGCCGCTCCCCCGCTCGAGCCGCCGGCGCTCCGCGTCGGGTCGACCGGGTTGAGGGTGGTCCCGAAGACCCGGTTGAACGTGTGGCTGCCGGCGGCGAACTCCGGCACGTTGGTCTTCCCGATCGGCACCGCCCCGGCCCGCCGGATCCGCGCGACGACGAGGTCGTCGTGGTCGGGGACGTTGTCGGCCAACAAGCGGCGAGCCGTACGTCGTGCGCCACCCCGCCACGTCGTGGGTGTCCTTGAAGGCCCACGGCAGCCCGTGCAACGGGCCGCGCTCGTCGTACGGCGTCCGGTCGGCCTCGCTCGCCCCGTCCCGGGCCCGCTCCTCGTCGAGGGAGACGATGGCGTTGAGCTCGGGGTTCCGCTCGGCGATCCGGGCGAGGTGCAGGTCCATCAGCTCGGAGCACGAGATCTCGCGCGTGCCGATCGCCGCCACCATCTCCCGGGCCGTCGAGTCGTGGTCAGGTCGGTCATGCGCGGGAACTTCGGCGTCGTTCCTGTCCCTGTGGCGTCGTTGCAACGACGCCGAACGTCCGGGATACCCGCTCGAGCGGGTATCCCGACCCCACGCTCACCGCCGCCGCCCGAACAGGGAGCCGGCGACGACGCCGAGGAGGACCAGGCCGGCGCCGACGGCGATGCCCTTGAGGAACTCGGCGGACGACGAGACCGCGGGTGCCGGGGGTGCGGTGAAGACCTGGCCGACGACGGGGGCGGCCGCAGGCGGCCGCGTCGACGGAGCCCGAGCCGGCGACGGCGGGCAGGCCGCCGGAGAGGGTGCGGTCCACGTTGCCGAAGAACTCGCCCGCCATCCGCTTCGAGACCGAGGTCAGCATCCGCTGGCCGACCCCGCCGATCATCCCGCCGACGACCGCGTCGGCGTCCCAGGTGACCTGCGTGGTGCCGTCCTCGACGAGCGGCGAACCCGACGTTGACGGTCGCGCCGATGGTGCCCGGGGCGCCCGTGCCGTCGAGCTTCATCACCAGCGACGAGGGCTCCTGCAGGTCCGACAGCACGCAGGTGCCGGCGTACGTGCCCTTGATCGCGGCCACGCCGGCGGTGACGGTCATGTCGTAGGAGTTCTCCCCCGTCGCGACCAGCCGCTCGCAGCCGGGGATGGTGGCGACCAGCACCGCAGGGTCGAGCAGCGCGTCCCAGGCCTGCGGCACGGGCGCGTGCAGGACGTTCTCTCCGGCGATCTTCATGGCGTCTCCCCGATCTGTGAGTGGTGCGAGAGGCGAAGCGCGTAGAGCTCGGACGGCGAGATCGGCATCGCGGTGATCGTGAAGCCCTCGGCATCGGAGATGGCGGCGGCGAACACCGCCGCCGACGGGATCACGCCGGCCTCGCCGGCGCCCTTGATGCCGAGCGGGTTGAGCGGCGACGGGGTCTCCAGGTGGTCGATCTCGATCGACCGTCGGGCACCTCGGTGACGTAGGGCATCAGGAAGTCCATGAACGACGCGTTGAGCAGCTGCCCGGACTCGTCGTAGGCCATCCGCTCGTACAGCGCCCCACCCACGCCCTGGGCCACCCCGCCGTGGATCTGGCCCTCGACGATCATCGGGTTGATCAGGTGGCCGCAGTCGTGGACCACGGCGTAGCGCAGGATCCTGATCTCGGCGGTCTGCGGGTCGGTCTCCACGATCACGGCGTGCATGCCGGAGGCGAACGTCGCCCTCTCCGGCGAGTAGAAGTCCTTGCCCTCCAGCCCCGGCTCGTCGCCCTCGGCCACGGGCGGCTTGCCCGGGTCGCCGACCGAGAACTGGGTCGCCATCTTGGACTGCTCGTCGAAGGCGTAGCGCAGCGGGTTGGAGAGCACCGCCACCGTGCCGAGGGCGATCGAGGCGTCCGGGGCGCCGCGCACCGACACCACGCCGTCGACGATCTCGAGGTCGTCGGGCGACGCCTCGAGGGCGTCGGCGGCGATCCGCAGCACCTTCTCGCGGGCCCGCGTCGCCGCGAGGTGGATCGCCGACCCGCTCATCACGGCCGCGCGCGAGGCGAAGGTGCCGACGGCGTACGGCATCCGCCGGGTGTCGCCGGTGACCACCTCGACGTCCTCGAAGAGGGACGCCGAGCACGTCGGCGACCAGCTGCGCGAAGACGGTCGCGTGGCCCTGGCCCTGGGTGGTCAGGCCGGTCGCCACCTTGACCTTGCCGGTGGTCTCGATGTGCACGTGGGCGCCCTCGTAGGGCCCGACGCCGGTGCCCTCGACGTAGCAGGCGAGCCCGATGCCGACCCGCCGTCCCTGCGCGGCCATCTCGGCCTGGAAGGCCGGGAACTCGTCCCAGCCGATCAGCGCCTTGATCTTGTCCAGCGACGCCGGGTAGTCGCCGGAGTCGTACTCCAGCTCGCGGCCGTCCTGGAAGACCAGGCCGTGGTCGTAGGGGAACTCGTCGGGCTGGATGAAGTTCGCCGCGCGCACCTCGGCGCGGTCCTTGCCGAGGTACTCCGCGATCGCGTCCATGGTCCGCTCCATCACGAAGCAGCCCTGCGGCCGGCCGGCGCCGCGGTAGGGCGTCACGATCACGGTGTTGGTGTAGAGCGAGTCGAAGACCACCCGGTAGGCGCCCGGCTTGTAGGGCCCGAGCAGCTGGGTCGAGGTGATGATCGGGACGATCAGGCCGTACGGCGTGTAGGCGCCGTGGTCGTGCCAGAACCGCACGTCCAGGCCCAGCAGCCGGCCGTCGTCGTCGAAGCCGACCTCGACGTGGTGCACCTGGCCGCGCTCGTGGGCCGAGGAGATGAAGTGCTCGCGCCGGTCCTCGATGAACTTGACCGGCCGGCCCAGCGCCCGGGCCGCCAGCGGCACCAGCAGCTCCTCGGGCCAGGGGTGGTTGATCTTCACGCCGAACCCGCCGCCCACGTCGGGGGTGATCACGTCGACCTGGCCGAGGTCCAGGCCGAGCTTGACGGCGACGGCGGCCCGCACGCCGGTCGAGGTCTGGGTCGAGGACCAGACCGTCAGCCGGTTGACGTCGGGGTCCCAGCGCGCGACGATGCCGCGGCCCTCCATGGGCTGGCACGCGCTGCGCTCGACGGTCAGGTCGAGGGTCGAGCGTGTGCGGGGCCGCGGCGATGGCCGCCGGGGCGTCGCCGTTGCTGCTGCTCCATCCGGGCGCCGACGTTGCCGGGCACGTCCTCGTGCACCAGGTTCGCGCGCGGCCCGGGCCGCCTCGATGCCGACGACGGGCGGGAGCACCTCGTAGTCGACCCGGATCCGGCCGACGGCGTCCTCGGCGACGTAGCGGTCGTCGGCCACCACGAAGGCGATGGCCTCGCCGGCGTAGTTCACCTCGCCGTTGGCCAGGGCGTACTGCGTGCGGCCGTGCGTCAGCGTCGGGTGCGGGATCAGCAGCGGCAGCGGGTCGGCCATCGGCGCCGACAGGTCGGCCAGGTCCTCGTAGGTCCACACCGCGTGCACGCCCTCGACGTCGAGCACGCGTCGACGTGCACGTCGAGCACCTTGGCGTGCGCGTGCGGTGAGCGGAGCACCGCGGCGTGCAGCGTGTTCGGCGCCGACCGCGACGTCGTCGACGTACCTGCCCGTTGCCGCGCAGGAACCGCTGGTCCTCGACCCGCTGCACCCGCGCCCCGAACAGCTTGGTCGTCATGCGCCCAACCCCGTCGACGCGTTGTCGTCGGTGCGGTCCTCGAACTCGAGCTGACCGTCGTGCTCTCCGCTGGTCGAGGGGCTCGCTCGCGCGTCTCGAGACCCAGTGACCGGAGCTCGGCCGCCCGCAGCACCGACTTCACGATGTTCTGGTAGCCGGTGCAGCGGCACAGGTTGCCGGCGATCATGTCGCGCGCCTCGTCCTCGGTCGGGCGTGCGGGTTGTCCTCGAGCCCGGCGGTGATGGTGGTCAGGAAGCCCGGCGTGCAGAACCCGCACTGGAGGCCGTGGCACTCGAGGAACGCCTGCTGCACCGGGCCCGAGCGACCCGTCGGCGTTGGTCAGCCCCTCGACGGTGGTGATCTCGCAGTCGACCGCGGACACCGCGAACATCAGGCACGACCGCATCGGCCGGCCGTCGACGAGCACCGTGCAGGCGCCGCAGACGCCGTGCTCGCAGCCGACGTGGGTGCCGGTCAGGCCGAGGTCGTGGCGCAGCGCGTCGGAGAGCAGCCGCCGGGCGGGTACGGCGACGTCGTGCGCGACGCCGTTGACGTGCAGGCGGACGTCGTGGAGCGGCTCGCTCACTGCGCTGCCCTCGTCTGGGCCATCTCCTCGCCGCGGCGACGACGCGGGCGGTCAGCACCCGCACCAGCTGGGCGCGGTAGTCGGCGGTGGCGTGGATGTCGTCGCCGGGGTCGAGGTGCTCGAGCGCCGCGTCGCCGAGGTCGGCGTCGGCGACGCCGGTCAGGTCGACCACCGTCGGTACGTCGCAGACCGACAGGTAACCGGCCACGCACCGTGTCGCCCGTCGACCAGCCCGCCGACCCCGCACAGCGCGTAGTCGCCGTGGCGGCGGGCGATCTCCTCGAACGCCACCCCGCCGCCGGCGGCGCAGCGCCGGGAAGCACGCCGACACGGCGATCTCGTCGTGGTGCAGCGAGGACTCCAGCGGGCCGACGAAGAGGTCGTCGGCCGCGATCGTGCGCCGGCCCCGCGGGCCGACGACGTCGACCGAGCCCGCCCAGCAGGCGCAGCACCATGGGCATCTCGGCCGCCGCGTCGGCGTGCACGATCGAGCCGACGGTCGTGCCGCGGTTGCGGATGGTGGCGTGCGCGACGTTGGCCAGGGCGCAGGGAGACCAGCGGCTGGACGCGGCGTACGTCGTCGGACGCGAGCACGTCGGCGTGCCGGGCCAGGGCGCCGATCCGGACGCCGTCGGCGGTCGGCGTCGATCGCCGTCGAGGCCGGCGAGGCCGTTGATGTCGACCAGCCGCGACGGTGCGGCCAGCCGCATCGACAGCAGCGGCACCAGGCTCTGCCCGCCGGCCAGCACCTTGGCGCCCGGGTCGCCCGCCAGCGCCGCGAGGGCGTCGTCGAGCGACCCGGGCCGGACGTAGTCGAAGGGGGCCGGCTTCACGCCATCACGGGGCCATCATCGCGTCGGCCGGCGTTGCGGTCGTCCCTGTCGGTGCCGGAGAGGCCCGGGTCACCTGCGCCGGAGCCGGCGTCCCGCGGCCGTTGACCATGTGGAAGAAGACGATGACCAGGATCGTGCCGAGCGCGATGCCGGACAGCGAGAAGTCGTCGGTGATCTGGAGGCTGACGCCGCCGATGCCGGCGATGATGCCCGCCGACGAGGCCGACCAGGTTGACCGGGTCGCCGAAGTCGACGCCGTTCTCGACCCAGATCTTGGCGCCGAGCAGGCCGATCATGCCGTAGAGCACCACGGTGATGCCGCCGAGCACGCCGCCCGGGGTGGCGTTGACGATGGCGCCGAACTTCGGGCAGAGACCGAGCAGGATCGCGACGGTCGCGGCGACGTAGTAGGCGGCCGTCGAGTAGACCCTGGTGGCCCCCATGACGCCGATGTTCTCGGCGTACGTCGTGGTCGGCGATCCGCCGAACGCGCTGGCGAGCGCGGTGCCGAGACCGTCGGCGGCGATGGCGCGGCCCATGTACGGGGTCGAGGTCGGTCTTGGTCATCTCGGCGACGGCCTTGACGTGGCCGGTGTTCTCGGCGATCAGCGCGATCACGCCGGGCAGCGCCAGCAGGATGAACGTCGAGCGAGAAGCTCGGCGCCGTGCACGACGGAGACGCCGTCGGCGAGGGTCGCCGCTCGGGAAGCCGACCCAGTCGGCGGCCTTCACGCCCGCCCAGCTGACGCGGTCGTGCTCGGCGGGCTCGGCGGCGCCGGCCGGCAGCGAGTTGATCGGGCCGAACAGGGCGTCGGCGAGCCAGGACAACAGGTAGCCGAAGATCAGCGCGAGGAACACCGCGATGCGGGACCAGAAGCCCGGGCAGCGTCGACGGCGGCGAAGACCATGAACGCCGCCGTGAGCAGCGCGATCCACTGGTCCTGCGGCCAGTAGATGCCGGCGACCACGGGCGCCAGGTTGAAGCCGATCAGCATGACGACCGCGCCGGTCACGGCGGGCGGCAGGATCCGGTGGATCCAGTGCGCGCCGGCGAAGTGCACGATGCACGCCGACGAGCGGCGAGCACGAGCGCCGCCGACCAGGATCGCGCCGGTGACGTCGGCGGAGTCCCCGCCCTGGGCCCGGATCGCCGCGACGCTCGCCACGAAGGAGGCGCTGGTGCCGAGGTAGCTGGGCACCTTGTTGGCGCAGATCAGCAGGAACATGATCGTGCAGATGCCCGAGAACATGATCGCGAGGTTGGGGTCCAGCCCCATCACGAGCGGGAACACGAACGTCGCCCCGAACATGGCCACGACGTGCTGGGCGCCGAGCCCGACCGTCTTGCCCCACGCCAGCCGCTGGTGCGGGGCGACCGGCCTCCCCGGGCGCCGGATCGACTACTTCCCACTTGAACATCGACGACATGGTCGGCCCCTTCCCTTGGGTGTCGATCCCTGCTGATCAGCCCCGAGAACCCACAACGTAGTGAGCCGCCATCACACACCCTCGACAGCGAAATACTGCCGAAGGAACGCCGGTGCCGACTGGCAGGACGTTGCGGCGCACGGGCGCGCCGTGAATCGCCGCGACGGTCCCGGGCGGGCCTCAGCCGGCGATGTCGAGGACCCGCAGCGCGACGGCCACGTCGAGGCGCAGGTGCGGGTCGGAGGAGAGCGGGCCGAGCAGCCGCTCGAGCTTGGAGACGCGGTAGCGCATCGTGTTGTAGTGGAAGAACTGCAGGCGCGCGGCCTCGGCCACGTTGAAGTTGGTGTCGAGCAGCACCTGCAGGGTCTCGCGCAGGTTGGCGGCGTCGGTGGTGTTCTCGGCCAGCGGGCCGAGCACGTCGCGGGCGAAGGCGCGCAGCTCGCCGGTGTCGGGGATCAGCGCGATCAGCCGGTGCAGGCCGAGCTCGTCGAAGTACGTCGTGGAGCCGGTGCCGTGCATCCGTCGCCCGATCTCGACCGCGCGCCGGGCCTGGGCGTAGGCCTCGGGCAGGGTCGACAGGTCGGGCGCCACCCGGCTGACGCCGACCGAGAAGCTGCGCCGCCCGCCTCCCTTGTCGCCGGCGACGCCGGTGACCACCCGGCGTACGACGTCGTGGCCGGCCCAGGACTCGGCGGGCGAGGGGCCGTCCTCGTGGGTCACCGGCAGCAGGGTGACGACCTCCGAGCTGAAGTCGACGCACGCGATCCCGGGGTCGAAGGCGTGGGACACCTGCCGCCAGGCGGCGGAGAACCGTTCCTGCCAGGCCCGGCGCTGCTCGCGGGACGCGGTCGGCTCCTCGCGCGGCTGCGGGTCGATCTCGGCCACCACCACGACCATCGGTCGGCCGATGACCCAGCCGAACGCCTCCACGTGCTCGTCGACGTAGGCCTCCTGGGCCGTGCCGCGCAGCAGGAGGTCGCGCAGGAAGTCGCCCTGGTACTTGTGCTCGACCGCGGACACGGCGCTCTGCCGGGTGATCAGCAGGGCCCCGACGATGGCCACCCGCTCGAGCGCGTGCACGTCGTCCTCGCCGATCCGACCGTCGAGGCGCAGGCAGACCAGTCGGGCCAGGTCGGTGCCGCCGGCCGCGACCCGCAGGGCCCGTACCTCACCGTCGCCGGAGTCCTGGGCCAGCCGTTGGCCCGCCTCCCCGATCCGCTCCACGCGGATCCGGCCGGTGTCGTCGACGAGCAGGGCGGCGTCCAGGGCCCGGCGCCCGTCGTCGGACAGGGCACTGGCCCACTCGCGTCCGTCGGTGGAGGTGAAGACCACGTCCACGCCGAGCACCTCGGCCGCCTCGACCGCGATCTGCTCGAGGTCTCCGCCCTCGAGCACGATGTGGGTCAGGGCCGTGTGCAGCGCGTCGATGCGCGCGAGCGCGGCGGCGGCGGCATCACCGGTTATCAACACTTGAGGCTCGTCCTCACGATCGTTGGCACAAAGTCACAGCGGCCAATCTAACCGGGCCCACTAGCGTCGGGAACTGTGGTCCCTCCCATCGCGGTGAGCGCACCCCGACGGGTCGCCGAGCGGCTGCGGCACGCCGCCGACGGGCCGGTGCCCGTGCTGCACCACAGCCCCGCCGCGCTGTACGTCGAGATCGCCGGCAGGTGCGTGGGCGTGGTCGCCCCCGGAGCGGCCCGGGTGCCGTGCGCGCTGCGCCTCTCCGACGGCTCCCCGGGCGTGTCGTCGCGGGCGGTCCTCGCTGCCGTGCCCGCCAAGCCCTATGTTGAACGCGGGACCCTGTTGTTGGCCGGAAACCCCCTCCTGGTCGGGCGATTCGTGGATGTTCGCGTGCCCCGGATCGCCCTCGGCGGAGTCCTACGCCGGGCGGCGAGCCCGACGAATGCGGTGGCCCGGCCCCCCCGACCAGCCGCTGACGGGCTCGCCGCCTGCCAGGCGGCGTACGACGATCTCGGACCGCGCATCGATGCGGCCTGCCTCGACCGGCTGGTCGGCCACGGCGGCGGCCTGACCCCGCTCGGCGACGACGTCCTGTGCGGTTGGCTGGCGGTGCTGCACGCGACCGACCGGCTCGACGCCGACACGATCACGGCGGTGCGCGGCACGCTCCCCCGCACCACGATGCTCTCGGCGACGCTGCTCGACTGTGCCCTGCACGGGGAGGTGCTGCCGGAGCTCGCGACGTACCTCTCGGCGCTCGGCACTCCTGGCGAGGACGACGCCGCGCAGGCCCTGCACCGCGATCGGCCACACCTCCGGGCTCGGGCCTGTGGTGGGGCGCCCGCCACGCCCTGGCGACCCTCACCGACCGGACGGCGGCGGCATGAGCCCCACGACCCACGTCGAGCTCAGCTCGGGCGCCTACGCCGACTCGGTGACCCTGCTCCAGGTGAGCCGCGACGTGGCGGAGGTCGACGGCGTGCTCGCCGCCCAGGTCGCGATGGCCACCCCGCTGAACGTCGACGTGCTGGGCGGGATGGGGTTCGCCGTACCGGCCGCCAGCGTCAACGACATGGTGGTCGCGATCCGCGCCGACGGACGCGGACGCGCTCGCCCGCGGGTTGGCCGCCGTCGACCGCGCGCTGACGACCACGGCCCGGCGCCCGGCCGGCGCCTCCGAGACCGCCCCCGCGCGCACCACGGCCGCCGCGCTGCGGGCCACGCCCGGCGGCCTGGTGCTGGTCTCCACCCCCGGCGCCAGCGCGACGGTGGAGGCGATCGACGCCCTGGACGCCGGCTGCGACGTGATGCTGTTCAGCGACAACGTGCCGCTCGAGCAGGAGGTGGCCCTCAAGCGGCTGGCGCCGACCCGCGGGCTGCTGGTGATGGGCCCGGACTGCGGCACCGCCGTCGTCGGTGGCCTCGGCCTCGGCTTCGCCAACGTGGTGCAGCCCGGCCCGGTGGGCATCGTCGCCGCGTCGGGCACCGGCTGCCAGCAGCTGCTCGCGCTGCTCGACCACGCCGGCGTCGGGGTCTCCTCGGCCCTCGGCGTGGGCGGTCGTGACCTGTCCGCCGAGGTCGGGGGCCTGGCGACCCGCGAGGCGCTGCGCCGGCTCGACGCCGACGAGTCCGTCGAGCTGGTCGTGCTGGTGTCCAAGCCACCGGCACCCGAGGTCGCCGCGGAGATCACGGAGTACGTCGCGTCGCTGGGCACGCCGGTCGAGCTCGCCCTGCTGGGGCCTGGGCGCCCGGACCTGACCGCCGCGGCCGAGGGCGTGCTGCGGCGCCTGGGGCACGCCGTACCGGCCTGGCCCGTGCGGGTGCCCGGCGCGGGCCACCTGGGTGGCCCCGGGCGGTTGCTGCACGGCCTGTTCGTGGGCGGCACGAACTGCGCGGAGGCCCGGATCGTGGTCGAGGGGCTGGTCGGGCCGGAGGAGGGCCACACCTTCATCGACTTCGGCGACGACGCCTACACGACCGGCCGCGCGCACCCGATGATCGACCCGACGCTGCGCCTCGAGCACCTGGAGCAGGTGGCGGCCCGGGCCGACACCGGCGTGCTGCTGCTCGACGTGGTCCTCGGCCACGGCGCCGAGCCCGACCCGGCCGCCCGGCTCGCCCCCGCGATCGCGCAGGTCCCGCAGCCCGTCGTGGTGGCGCTGATCGGCACCGCGCACGACCCCCAGGACCGCGAACGTCAGGCCCAGCAGCTCGCCGAGGCCGGCGCCGAGGTGCACCTGTCAACGCCGGGGCCGCTCGCCGGGCCGTCGAGCACCTGGAGGCGAAGGCCTGATGGACACGCCCACCTCGGTCGTCGCCGTCGGCACCGACCTGCTCGCCGCCGCCGTCGAGGCCCAGGCGGTGCCGGTGACGCGGGTCGACTGGCGACCGCCGATGCCCGGCACCGAGGACGACCTGGTCGCCGTGGCGACCGACCCGCTCCGCGCCGACGCCGACGCCCGCGCGCTGGCCGCCGTGCTCGCGGTCCAGGCGACCGTCGTCGACGTCGCGCCGGCGTCGGAGGTGCTGGGCCTGGAGCCCGGCCAGTTCCTGCACGCCGGTCCCCCGATCTCGTGGGACCGCGCCTCCGGACCGCTGCGCGGGGCGCTGATGGGCGGGGCCGCGCTGGAGGGGCTCGTCGAGGACCCCGAGGACGCCGCAGCGCTGTTCGCGTCCGGGACGTCGGTCTCCCTGGAGCCCTGCCACCACCGGGGCACGGTGGGCCCGATGGCCGGAGTGGTCACCGCCGTCGATGTGGATGTGGGTGCTGGAGGACCCGCGCAGACCGGACGGCGCAGCTTCTGCTCCCTCAACGAGGGACTGGGCAAGGTGCTGCGGTACGGCGCCTACGGGCCGGAGGTACTGGCCCGGCTGCGCTGGATGTCGATGGTCCTCGGCCCGTTGCTGCGCGAGGCCGTACGCCGCTCGGATCCGGTCGACGTGACCGGCATCCTCACCCAGATGCTGCAGATGGGCGACGAGGCCCACAACCGCAACCGGGCCGGCACCCTGATGCTGCTGCGCGACCTGTCGCCCGCGATGGTCGCGGCGGTCCAGGACGGCGCGGTGCCGGCGTACGACGTGGTCGAGGCCCTGCGGTTCGTCGGCGGCAACGACCACTTCTTCCTCAACCTCGCGATGCCGGCGTGCAAGCTCGCGCTCGACGCCGCGCGCGGCATCGAGGGGTCGACGATGGTCGTGGCGATGGCGCGCAACGGCACCGACTTCGGGATCCAGGTCGCGGGCACCGGCGACGAGTGGTTCACCGGCCCCGCGCAGCTGGCCGACGGGCTGTACCTCGGCGAGTACGGGCCGGAGGACGCCAACCCCGACATCGGCGACTCGGCGATCACCGAGACGGCCGGGCTCGGCGGATTCGCGATGGCCACCGCGCCCGCGATCGTGCGCTTCGTCGGCGGCTCCGTCCCGGACGCGCTGGCGACCACGCGGCGGATGCACGAGATCACGCTCGGGGAGAACCCGCGGTGGTCCGTGCCGGTGCTGGAGTTCCAGGGCACCCCGACCGGCATCGACGTCACCAAGGTGTGCCGGACCGGCATCCTGCCCCAGATCAACACGGGGATGGCCGGTCGCGTCGCCGGCGTCGGCCAGGTGGGCGCCGGGTTGGTCACCCCGCCGGCCGAGATCTTCCCGGCCGCCCTGGCGCGGCTGGCGGAGCTGGCCCGGTCCCGGGCCCGCGCCCAGGGCTGAGCGGCGCCTGCTAGACATTGGGCATGGCCACCACCCAGCTCGGCGAGCAGACCATCCACACCGTCGGCGAACTGCCCGCGACCGGCAGCCCCGCCCCCGACTTCACACTGACCGGCGCCGACATGAGCGACGTCGTCAAGACGCCCGGCAAGCGCACCGTGCTCAACATCTTCCCCAGCATCGGCACCGGCGTGTGCCAGGCGAGCGTGCGCAAGTTCAACGAGCTCGCCGCGAGCCTCGACAACACCGAGGTCATCTGCGTGTCCCAGGACCTGCCGTTCGCTCTGGCCGGCTTCTGCGGCGCCGAGGGCATCGACCACGTGGTCGTCGGCTCGGCCTTCCGCTCCGGCTTCGGCACCGACTACGGCGTGACCATGGCCGACGGCAACTGGCGGGGCCTGCTGGCCCGCGCGGTCGTGGTCCTCGACACCGACGGCACCGTGCTGCACACCCAGCTCACGACGGCGATCAGCGTCGAGCCCGACTACGACGCCGCGGTCGCCTCCCTGGGTTGAGGAACGACCGGCTGCTTGACCGGTCACCGGGTCTCGAGACGGGTCACGCGTCCCCTCGCAAGCTCGGGTCCGCGTCGAGCCCTCCTCGACCTGGCGCCTGACGCGGTCTCGCGAGCTCGAACCGCGCGGCGGAGCTCGGGCGGAAGAGGGCGGCCTTGATGTCGACGTTGCCCGAGGCGCGCAGCGGGGTGCCCTCCTCGAGGTAGCGCAGCCGGGCCTCGCCCTGGTGGCTGGACGGCAGCGTCCCGTCCGCCCGTACCACCCGCCACCACGGCACCGGGCCACCGTGGGCGGCCATCACCGAGCCGACCAGCCGGGGTCCGCCGCCGCCGAGCACGGCGCCCACCACCTCGGCGATCGTGCCGTAGGTCGTGGCCCGGCCCCGCGGCACCTGCTCCACGCACTGCAGCACCCGCTCGACGTACTCCTCCCAGTCGATCCCGCCCGGCTCGCTCACGTGTCCCCCCTGGGCGTGGTCGCCTGCGTCACCGCGGCCGCCACGATCGTCACCGACAGGCTGACGACCAGTCCCACGACCCATACGGTCCCCGAGGTGGGCAGCTCGTCGACCCCGCGACCCAGCGCCCACACGGCGGGACGCGGCCAGGAACACCAGGAGCCCGCGGCGCACCCACAACCGCACCACGCGGGGCCGAGACGGGCAGCGCGTCCGGGCCGTACGACGCCACGAGGGCGGCCAGGTGGGCGGCCAGCATGGCGGCGGCCGCGAGCACCGCGGCGATCGGCAGCCGCCCCTCCAGCCCGGTGGCCCAGGAGAAGCCGACCACCAGCAGCGCGACGGCGCCGATCACGGACTCCGGCGCGAACGCCCACCCGGCCGCGAGCGCGCCCACCAGGAGCACCAGCCACAGCGGCGGCCACTCCGTCGCGAGCCCGCGCGCCAGCAGCGCGACGAGCGGACCCGCGAGCACGACGAGACCGCAGCCCCCACTGCCCGCGGGTCCACTGTCGCCAGCCGAGCGTCATCGGACCCGTACCTGCGGCAGCTGGGCCCGCCGGGCCAGACGGTGCAGCACGTCGTCGAGGGTCCCGGGCCCGCGCCAGCGGACGACCGGGCAGCCCTCGCGGGCGAGCGCGGTGAGGAACTGCTCGCGCTCGGTGCGCCGCAGCCGCCAGGCCAGGTCGGCCACCTGCGGGTCGGTCCCCTCCGCGGCGAGCGCCCCCACGTGGTCGGGCAGGGTGTCGATGGCGATGACGGGGAGTCCGCGCCGCTGCAGGGCGGCCGTCGCGCTCCCGATCGTGTGGGACAGCAGCGGCGAGAGCACCACCACGACGGTGCCGGCCGTCACGCGGAGCTGGAGGGGCCCGCTCGCGTCGTCCCGCAGACCGGCCGGGCGGACGGCGGCCAGCCGGCCGAGCACCCGCCGCAGGTGTCGGCGCCCGGCGCCCGGTCCGACGTACTCGCCGCCGCCACCGACGACGCGCAGCCCGATCCGGTCGCCGTGGCGGACGAAGTGCTCGGCGATGGCCGCCGCCGCACGCATGGTGATGTCGAGGCTGCTCGCCGCCCCGTCGACGCCGCCGGACCGACCGAAGTCGGCCAACGCGTCGACGACGAGGAGCACGCCGCTGTCCTCCTCGGCCGGCGAGGTGACGACGTGCAGGTCGCCGGTCTTGAGCGAGACCCGCCAGTTGATCCGTCGCAGCCGGTCGCCGGCGTGGAAGGGCCGGATCCCCGCGAACTCGGCCCCGTCGCCGGCCCGCCGCGAGCGGTTCGCGCCCACCAGCCCCAGCGGCTGCGGCGTCTCGGCCGCGCTGTCGAACGGCGCCGACGCCGGGAGCACGGTCATGTCCGAGCCGTGCTCGAGCACCGGCCCCCAGCGGTACCCCGCCCACGGGCTGGTCAGCGCCACCCGCTCCTCGCCCAGGGTGCGCCGGCCCCAGCGTCGGGGGCTGACCTCGAGCACCGGGACCCCGTCGCGCAGCAGCCCGCTGACCCGGCCGGCGGCCGGGTGCAGCGCGACGTACGGCGCCTGCGCGCTGACCCGCGTCACCTGCTCGACCCCGTCGGCCTCGGTGACCGCGACCCGCGAGCGGGTGCCTTGCCCCTCGGCGAGCGAGACGTGGTCGAGGGTGGCCCGGACCACGCGGCCTGCTCGACGGTCGGTGCAGCAGCCCGTGCGCGGCCACCAGGACCAGCGGGGCCGCCAGCACGACCAGCACCGGCTCGCCCAGCAGCACCGCGCCGCCGACCAGCAGGGCCCCGACCAGCAGGGCCCGGCTCAGCGCCGGGGTGCCCTCCCAGCGGTTCATCGGACCTGGGGTGGTCGGGCGGGCTGCTCCAGCGTCCCGGGCGTCGGGACCGAGCCGAGCACGGCGTCGACCACCCGGCGGCCGCTGGCCTGGGTCATCCAGAGCTCCGGCTTGACGGTGATCCGGTGGGACAGCACCGACCGGGCCACCGCCTTGACGTCCTCCGGGATGACGTAGTCGCGGCCGCGCAGCACCGCCCAGCCGCGCGCCGCCAGCACCAGCCCCAGTGACCCGCGCGGCGACGACCCGGTCAGCACGTCGGGGTGGTCGCGGGTGGCCACCGCGAGGTCGACGCAGTAGCGGCCCACGCTCTCCTCGACGGTCACCGTCTCCACCGCGGCCTGCATGGCCAGCACGCCGTCGGCATCGGTGACCCGCTCGAGGGCGACCTCTTCCTGCTGCCGGGCCAGCCGGCGGGTGAGGACGTCGTACTCCTCGTCGCGGCGCGGGTAGCC
The DNA here is from genome assembly GCA_963774575.1 of uncultured Actinomycetota bacterium. GTDB lineage: Bacteria > Actinomycetota > Actinomycetes > Propionibacteriales > Nocardioidaceae > Nocardioides. Next base: position 79,531 of record CAVZFO010000021.1, read on the forward strand.
GAACGCGACCCGCAGCAGGAACCGGTCCAGCTGGGCCTCGGGCAACGGGTAGGTGCCTTCGTACTCGATGGGGTTGGCGGTCGCGAGCACGTGGAAGGGTTGCGGCAGCGCGAAGGTCTCGCCCTCCACCGTCACCTGCCGCTCCTGCATCGCCTCCAGCAGCGCGGACTGCGTCTTGGGCGGCGTCCGGTTGATCTCGTCGGCCAGCAGCAGCCCGGTGAACAGCGGCCCGCGGCGGAACTCGAAGGTGCCCTGCCGCTGGTCGTAGAGGAACGACCCGGTCAGGTCCGCCGGCAGCAGGTCGGGCGTGAACTGCGCGCGGGCGAAGTCCAGCCCCAGCGCGGTCGCCAGCGACCGGGCCGCCAGGGTCTTGCCGAGGCCGGGGAAGTCCTCGAGCAGCACGTGGCCCTTCGCCAGCACCGCCGCCAGCACCAGCATCAGCGGCTCGCGCTTGCCGACGACGGCCTTCTCCACCTCGTCCAGCACGAGTCCGGCCAGGTGGGTCGCTTCGGCGACCCGGGGTTCGGTCGACATGGGGCTACAGCTCCTCGATCCGTCGTACGGCGTTCTCGATCTCGCCGCGGCCCAGCCGGCGCGGCGCTCCGGTCAGGATGGCAACGACCTCGGGGCCGAGCAGCCCGGTCGCCGCCGCGTCGTCCAGCCCGATGCCGTGTCGCTGGCGCAGCCGCGCCGCGGCGAGCTCGGCCAGCCGGTCGCGGAGCTGCGCGTCGGGGTCGCGGGAGTCGAGGTGCCCGCTCAGCACCCGGGCGTACATCGCCAGCCGGGTGTCCTGCCCGGGCCCGGCGCTCGCCTGGGACGCGTGCACGTCCCAGGTCGTGGCATCGGTGGTGACGTTGAGGTTGACCAGCGCCAGCACGGCCATCACCAGCGCCACCAGCAGGAACAGCGGCCCGGGCCGGGGATCCGTGCCGAGGACGACGAGCAGACCCCAGAACACTCCGCAGGCGACGGCCGTCGCGGCGAGCCAGCCCCACCAGAACCGCGCGACGCTCATCGGCGGCCTCCCGCACGGTCTCCCAGCGAACGGTGCACCACGTCGAGCGCCTCCAGCGCCTCGGCCCGGTCGGCCTCGGTGATCTCGTGGTCGGAGTGACGCGCGGCGCGGTAGAGCTCCGCCAGCCGCAGCACCGCGGGGCCGTCGGCGGACACCGCGTCGAGGATGCGCAGGGTGAACTCGGAGGAGGTCTCCCAGGGACGGCGCCGGACTCCGGCCGACTCGGCCTGCTCCTCGAACCGCTGCCAGCACGCCACGATCGCGTTGCGGGGACTGCCGCCGACCAACAGCGTCCGCTGCGCCGCGGCACCCTGGGCCATCGACTCGCCGAGCAGCGCGGGCACCTCCAGCGGGTCGAACTCGACCTCGGCCGGCTCCGGGTCGCGCGGCGTGCGTCCCCACCGGCGGGTGAGCAGCCAGCGCAGCATCGAGAGGATGACCGCCAGCATCACGACGGCGGCCAGCAGCGTGGCGACGATCGTCACGATGGTGAACAGGATGTCCTGGTCGCCACCGCCGGCCGGGCGGCTGCTCCCGGACGACGCGCCCGTGCTCGTCGCGGTCGAGGTCGGCGCCGACATGTTGTGCGGCGGGTTGCCCTCCCCACGGACGACCTCCTGAGGTCCGATGCTCGCGGCCCAGGTCACCAGGAGCAGCATCAGCCCCACCGCTCCGAGCACGCCGGCCAGCGCCGTGAGCGACGCGCGGCGGCCCGTCATCGCGCTCGTCGTCGGGTCGCTCATGGGGCCGAACCTAGTGGTTGTCGACGGAAGTTCGTCGAGGGTAGCCGTGGTCCAGGTGCGTGCAGCGCAAGGCGGCGTCGCGAAGCCAGACTGGGCGTCTCTCGAGCGTCGCCAACGCAGCGATGTGCGTGCCTGGGCCGCGGGGACCCCGACGAAGTTGCGGAGATGACCACTAGTACGTGGTCACCCCGAGGCTGCCCCGCCCGGGCAGACACCGGGCGGGGCAGCGGCGGGCCAGGGGGACCCGATCCGACGTCGCGGAGGGCCGTCCTGAGGACGGGGTCGAAGGGCTCGGTGCCGGTGACCAGGTGCAGGCCGGCGAAGCCGGAGTGCGTCTGTGCGAAGGCGAGCTCGTGAGCAAGGTCGCCGATGTTGTTGGAGCGCCGGCAGCGGAGCCAGGCCGAGCGTGGACAGCACGCCCACGGCCCGGCCGTCGGCGCTCAGGAAGCCCGAGCCGGAGTCGCCGGGGATCCCGGGGGTGACGGTGTACAGCGGGTGCGACCAGCCGCCGTCGGCGGCCTGGTCGCCGAGGCTGACGCCGGTGTGCGGGGAGAGCGCGCTGATGCCGAACCGCAGGCTGGAGTTGCCGTAGGTCCAGACCCGGTCACCCGTCGCCGTGCCGTCGGTGTCGATGCCGGTCGGGCCGCCCCAGAACGGCACGCTGCGGGTTGACCTGGGAGACGTCGGCCGCGTCGACCCGGACCAGGGCCAGGTCGTTGTAGGCGCAGGTGTTCGCGTCGGTGGTGCCGAGCTGGTGCATGTCAGCCAGGAGGAGTACACCAGCGTGCCGTGGCCGACCACGGTGCCCTCGTCGACGAGGGAGCCGCCCTCGTTGAAGGTCACCGGCGTACCGAGCGGCAGCGAGGTCGCCTGGCAGCCGTCGGTGTCGGTCGCCGTGCCGGGGCCGGCGCAGTGGGCGGCATAGCCCACGTAGGTGGTGCCCGCGTCGTCGGTGAAGACGAAGTTCGCGGTGCACTGGGCCCCGTCGGTGTACATCATCGTGCCGGGGTGGATGGTCGCCGTCGCGGCGGGCGCCCACGTGGTGGCCGCGGCGGCATGCGCGGCGCTCAGCACCGTGGCGGTGGCGAGCAGGGCGCCCGCAGCGGTCGCGAGCAGGGTCGTCGTACGTCGTCGTGTGATGGCGTGCATGACGGCTCAACGCCCGCCTGGCCCCGGGGTTACGCCCGACGCCGCTGGTCGAGGAGGGACGAAGTCGCGTCACGAGACCCGGCGAGAGGTATGCGGTCCTCGCACCGGGTCTCGTGACAGGCGCTGGCGCGCCTTCCTCGACCAACGGCGTCTGTCAGTAGGACGGTTGGCTCGGGTCCACCTGGTTGACCCAGGCGACCACGCCGCCGCCCACGTGCACGGCGTCGGCGTAGCCGGCGCCCTTGACGATCGCCAGCGTCTCCGCGCTGCGGATGCCGGTCTTGCAGTGGATGACGATCTGCTTGCCGGCGTCGACGCCGGCAGCTGCTCGAGCGCGTGGCCGTTGAGGAACTCGCCCTTGGGGATCAGCACCGAGCCGGGGATCTGGTTGATCTCGTACTCGTTGGGCTCGCGCACGTCGACGAGGACGAAGTCGCGGGTGCCCTCGTCGCGCTCCTTGAGCATGTGCTCGAGGGTGATCACCGAGATGGTCGACCCGGCGGCGGCGTCGAGCGCCTCCTCGGAGACTGCGCCGCAGAAGTTGTCGTAGTCGATCAGGCCGGTGACGGTGGGGTTCTCCCCGCACAGCGCGCAGTTGGGGTCCTTGCGGACCCGCAGCTTGCGCCACTCCAGCTCGAGGGCGTCGTAGATGACCAGCTTGCCGATGGCCGGGTCCCCGATGCCGGTGATCAGCTTGATGGCCTCGTTGACCTGGATCGAGCCGATGCTCGCGCACAGCACGCCCAGCACGCCGCCCTCGGCGCAGCTCGGGACCATGCCCGGCGGCGGCGGCTCGGGGTAGAGGCAGCGGTAGCAGGGCGCGTCCTCGGCGAGCGTCGGCGCGAACACCGACGCCTGCCCGTCGAACCGGTAGATCGAGCCCCAGACGTAGGGGATGCCGAGGAAGTACGCCGCGTCGTTGACCATGTAGCGGGTCGCGAAGTTGTCGGTGCCGTCGACGATCAGGTCGTAGCCCTCGAAGACCTGCATCACGTTGTCGTTGTCGAGGCGCTCCTCGTGCAGCACCACCTCGACGTACGGGTTGGTCTCGAGCGACGGACTCCTTGGCCGACTGGGCCTTCGACCTCCCGATGTCCGACTGGCCGTGGATGATCTGGCGCTGCAGGTTGGACTCGTCGACCTCGTCGAACTCCGCGATGCCGAGGGTGCCGACGCCGGCCGCGGCGAGGTAGAGCAGCGCCGGGCTGCCGAGGCCGCCGGCGCCGATGACCAGCACCTTGGCGTTCTTCAGCCGCTTCTGCCCGGTCATCCCGACGTCGGGGATGATCAGGTGCCGGCTGTAGCGGCGTACCTCGTCGATGGTCAGCTCGGATGCGGGCTCCACCAGGGGTGGGAAGGACACGGTTGCTCCTGGGTCGGTGGGGACGTGGCGTCGCGGAGAACGCCCCCGTGGTGTCCATGTTCCCCCGGCGGGCGGCGCACGCACCGGCGTAGTGGGACGCGTCCCCGTCAGCCGGGCCGCGGCGCGTCCTACCCGCGAGTAGGCTCGCCGATCGTGAGCACTGGGGACTCCGGCGCCCCGTCCCGCCCGCGCGGGGGCCGGCTCCCGCGCCCGGAACGCCGCGTGCAGCTGCTCGACTCGGCGCTGGAGGTGTTCGTCGCCCAGGGCTACCACGCCGCCGCGATGGACGACATCGCCGAGCGGGCCGGGGTGTCCAAGCCGGTGCTCTACCAGCACTTCCCCGGCAAGCTCGACCTCTACCTCGCCCTGCTGGACGCTCCTGCGACGCCGTCGTCGACAACTGCCGCGTCGCCCTGGAGTCCACCCACGACAACAAGCAGCGCGTCGCGGCGACCATGGACGTCTTCTTCGAGTACGTCGCCGGCGACACCGGCGCGTTCCGCCTGGTGTTCGAGAGCGACCTGACCAACGAGCCGGCCGTCCGCGAGCGCGTGGACCGGGTGACCGCCGACTGCGCGACGCATGATCGCCTCGGTGATCCACGAGGACACCGGCCTGCCCGACGCCGAGTCCCGGCTGCTGGCGGTCTCCCTGGTGGGAATGGCCCAGGTCAGCGCGAGGTTCTGGCTGTCCGAGGCCGGCGTCCGGGAGCAAGCAGACCGAGGCGGCGGCCGCGCTGGTGGCTGGCCTCGCCTGGCGCGGGATCCGCGGCTACCCCCTGACCGACGAGCACTGAGCTGACGCCCACTGAAGGAGACGACCATGGAGGTCAAGATCGGCGTGCAGCACGCGCCCCGCGAGGTCGTGCTGGAGACCAACGAGACCGCGACGACGTGGAGAAGCAGGTCGCCGACGCCGTCAAGAACGGCGGCACGCTCGCCATCGACGACATCCGCGGCCGCCGGATCCTGGTGCCCGGGGACAGGATCGCCTACGTCGAGATCGGCGGCGGCGTGGCGGGGCAGGTCGGCTTCCGCTCCTGACGCCCGGTCGGACTCGACCCTGAGTTCCCGACGCGCTCGCGGCCGTGATTCCGGCGCGAGGCAGTCCGCGAGGGACGCTCACGAAGGACATCGGACATGTTCGGCCTGATCTTCACCATCATCGGCGGCGCCATCATCGGCTGGCTCGGCAAGAAGGTCGCGCGCGACGAGATCCGCATCCCCACTGGCTGACGATCGCCTGCGGCATCGGCGGCATGTTCGTCGGCAGCTCTCTACTGCACTTCGCGTCGGTTCTTCGGCCACAACAGCGGCATCGAGTGGTGGCGCCACGTCTGGCAGGTCGTCGTCGCGGCCGTGCTGGTCGAGCGGCGTCGTCGAACAACTGCCGTCACCGCCAGGGACCGGTCGACCGGGTCCGCGTCTGACTGATCCGACGGTCAGGACGAGAGGCCGAGCTCGGCCATCCGTTCGGCGTGCCGTTCGGTGATCCGGGTGAACATCCGGCCGATCGCGGCCAGGTCGAGGCCGGGCCGGTCGATGCCGCCGGCGAGCAGCGCCGACAGCGCGTCGCGCTCCGCGGCGACCCGCTGCGCCTGGGTGAGCGCCTCCCCCATCAGCCGGCGGCCCCACAGCGCCAGCCGGCCGGCAGGGCGGGCTGCGGCGGCGATGGCGGCCCGGATCCGGTCGACCACGAACTCCGCCTGGCCGGTGTCCTCGAGCGAGGCGACGACCAGGTCGCGGGTCGCGGCGTCGAGGTACGCCGCGATCTCGCGGTAGAAGTCCGCGGCGATGCCCGTCGCCGACGTACGCCTTGACCAGGCCCTCGTACCAGTCCGACGGCGCGGTGTGCCGGTGGAACTTCTCGATCGGCTCGATGAACGCCGCCATCGCCTCGAACGGGTCGGCGCCGAGCTCGGTGAGCCGGTCGTGGAGCCGCGCGACGTGGCCGAACTCGGCCGCCGCCATGCCCGCCAGGGCGACCTTGTCGCGGACGCGGGCGCCATCTTGGCGTCCTCGGCGAGCCGCTCGAACGCCGAGATCTCGCCGTAGGAGATCGCCCCCAGCAGGTCGACCACCGCCTCGCGGTAGGCCGGGTCCTGGAAGTCCGCCGGGTCGCCGTCGGCGACTCGGCGGATGCGGGCATGCGCCCAACCTACCGATAGGATGAGGCTCAACACCCCGCCTGACCTGCGCCCCGATCCGGGTGCGCGATGTGTGACAGGGCGACGCATGTGCGCGGCAGACCGCGCGAGGCTCTCGCTCGAGTCCTGGTCCGCCGTACGGACCTAACCGAAAGCGAACTCAACATCGTGACCACGTTCCGTGAGCTCGGGGTCGACCCCGAGATCTGCGACGCGCTCGAGCGCGCCGGCATCACCATCCCCTTCGCCATCCAGGAGATGACCCTCTCGGTCGCCCTGATGGGCACCGACCTGATCGGCCAGGCCCGCACGGGCACCGGCAAGACCCTGGCCTTCGGCATCCCCGTGATCCAGCGCAGCGTCTCCCCCAAGGACCCCGACTACGCCGACATGCCGCAGGGCAAGCCGCAGGCGCTGATCGTCGCCCCGACCCGCGAGCTCGCGCTCCAGGTCTCCAGCGACCTCCACCTCGCCAGCAAGGACCGCGGCCTCCGCGTGCTCACCGTCTACGGCGGCGTCGCCCTACGAGGGCCAGCTGGACGCCCTGACCACCGGCGTCGACATCGTCGTCGGCACGCCCGGCCGCCTCATCGACCTGGCCAACCGCCGCGCCCTCGACCTCTCCCACGTGCACGCGCTCGTGCTCGACGAGGCCGACGAGATGCTCGACCTCGGCTTCCTGCCCGACGTGGAGCGCATCCTCAAGCTGACGCCCGAGACCCGCCAGACGATGCTGTTCTCGGCCACCATGCCGGCCGCGATCGTCTCGCTGGCCCGCACCCACATGCGGCACCCGATGAACATCCGCGCCGAGTCGTCGTACGACACCCAGCTGGTGCCGGCGACCGCGCAGTTCATCTACCAGGCCCACGACCTCGACAAGCCCGAGATCATCGGCCGGATCCTGCAGGCCGAGGACGCCGACAAGATCATCGTCTTCACCCGCACCAAGCGGCAGTCGCAGCGGATCGCCGACGACCTCGCCGAGCGCGGCTTCAGCGCGTCGCCGCTGCACGGCGACATGGCCCAGGTGGCGCGCGAGAAGGCGCTGACCAAGTTCCGCGAGGACAAGATCCGGGTGCTGGTCGCCACCGACGTCGCCGCCCGCGGCATCGACGTCGCAGGGCGTCTCCCACGTCATCAACTACACCTGCCCCGAGGACGAGAAGACCTACATCCACCGGATCGGCCGCACCGGCCGCGCCGGCGCCTCCGGCATCGCCGTCACCTTCGTCGACTGGGCGGACCTGGCCCGCTGGAAGATGATCAACAAGGCGCTCGACCTGCCGTTCGAGGAGCCCGCAGGAGACCTACTCCACCTCCGAGCACCTCTACCACGACCTCGGCATCCCGCCCGGCACCAAGGGCCGGATCGTCGACCCCGCCCCGGTCGAGCGCAAGCCGCGCACCGACCGGCCCGGACCGCGGCGAGCGTCCGGCGACGCGCACCGAGCGCCCGAGCGCGCAACCGCAACCGCACGCGGACCCGCAGTGGCGGCACGACCGAGGCCGCCCCGGCGGCCGAGGCTCAGGCGCCCGCAGGCGAGGGCAGGCCGTCGGCGCAACCGGCGCCGCCGTCGTCGCCGTCGTCCGTCGTCCAAGCCGGCCGCCGAGTCCGCCTGACCGGATCGGCTGAAGCTCAGGCGGTGACGATCACCGACGTGCCGAGCGGCGCGAAGTTCCACAGCGCGATCGCGTCGGCGCCGGCGCTGGCGGACGCAGCCGTGGCTCAGCGGCGTACCGAGCTGGGCCTCGGTCTGCACCAGCTGGCCGTCCTTGATCGGGGATGTCGTGGAAGCCGATGGCCGCGCCGGTGTCGCCCTGGGTGAACCGGACGAAGTACTTCATGCTGCCGGAGTCGTCGACGCCCCAGGCGTCCTCGGACGTGGAGTAGACGTTGAACGCTGCCGGGGTCGCAGGTTGTCGTAGACGCTGCCGGAGACGGGGTAGGTGCGCTGCGACCTTGTCGTCGTCGTCGACCAGCCAGACCCGCTGGCGGCTCTGGCTGAAGACGATCCGCTTGCCGGTGCCGGAGTCGGCGGGCAGCGCGGTGTCCAGCTTGGGGTCGACCTGGCTCTCCTCGGCGTCGGCGGAGGCTCGACCCTGCCGCACGCCGGTGCCCTTGCGTCGCGGTCTGTCGCTCGGCGCCGTGGTCGCTGGTCCGGCCGGGCGGTGTCGGACTGCGGCCGGACCGGCACCGGCTCGTTGCGAGTCGCCTGCGTCGGGGCGTGCCGCCGGAGCTGACGGCAGGATGCCGATGCCGCCGAGCAGCGCGATCGGCGGTGACGGCCAGCGACGCGACCGCGGCGGCCAGCCGGCCGTAGCGCGGCCGGACCTGCGTGCTGCCGGTGCACTGCTCTTCGGCGCCTTGCGCTTGCTCGGGACGCTGCGACCGTCGACCAGGTTGGCCGCCGCCTCGCGGTAGGCCTTCGCGCCCTTGCTGCTGCGCGAGGTCGCCAGGATCGAGCGGCCCGCGGCCGGCGCCTCGGCGAACTTGATGGTCTTCGGGATCGGCGGCTCGATCACCTCGAGGTCGTAGGTCTCCGAGATCGTCTCCAGCACCGTCCGCGCGTGGTTGGTGCGGCCGTCGTACAGCGTCGGCAGCACGCCCCAGACCTCGAGGTCGCGGTTGGTGAACCGGCGTACGTCGTGCACGGTGTCGAGCAGCTGGCCGACGCCGCGGTGGGACAGCGTCTCGCACTGGAGCGGGATCAGCACGCCGTCGGCGGCGGTGAGCGCGGCGACGGTGAGCACGCCGAGCGACGGCGGGCAGTCGAGCAGGACCCAGTCGTAGGCTCGACCTCGTCGCCGAGGTCCGCCAGCGCCGCCTTGAGGACCTGCTCGCGGCCGGTGCGGGTGAGCAGGTCGGCCTCCGCGCGGGCCAGCTCGATGGTGGCCGGCAGCAGGTCGACGCCGTCGTCGGTCGCGATGATCGACCTCGGTGGCGTGCGTGCCCTTGGTGAGCACGTGGTGGATCGAGAGCTCGACGTCCTCGGGGTCGATGCCGAGGGAGAACGTCAGGCAGGCCTGCGGGTCGAGGTCGACGAGCAGCACGCGAGTGGCCCAGCTCGGCCAGGGCCGCTCCGAGCGAGGCGACACTCGTGGTCTTGGCGACGCCGCCCTTCTGGTTGGCGACGGCGAGGGTGGTGGTGGCGGCAGTCATCGGGCCCATCATGCCGGACCCGCGCGGGCGAATCGCGGCAGGCACCTGCTTCGATCGGCTGCATGCCTACCGCCCTCGTCACCGGCGCCACCGCCGGCATCGGCCTCGAGTTCGCCCGCCAGCTCGCCGCGCGCGGCCACGACCTGGTCGCTCGTGGCCCGCGACGCCGCCCGGCTCGGAGTCCGTCGCCGCCGAGCTGCGCGACGGCGTACGGCGTCGAGGTCGAGGTGCTGCCCGCCGACCTGACCGACCGCGACCAGCTGCGCCGTCGTCGAGGCGCGGGTCGCCTCGCTCGACCGGCCGGTCGACCTGCTGGTCAACAACGCCGGGTTCGGGCTGAAGAGGCGGTTCCTCGACAACGACGTCGACGCACGAGCAGGCGATGCTCGACGTGCTGGTCGTCGCCGTGATGCGGCTCTCCCACGCCGCGCTGGGCGCGATGTCCGCGCGCGGCCGCGGCGGCATCATCAACGTCTCCAGCGTGGCGGCGTTCCTGCCCCGCGGCTCGTACTCCGCCGCGAAGGCCTACGTGAACAGCTTCGGCGCCTGGGCCGCCAACGAGTACCGCCCCGCGGGGTCACCGTCACCACCCTGTGCCCGGGCTTCACCAAGACCGAGTTCCACGAGCGGATGGACGTCCGCCGCGGCTCCGGCTTCCTCTGGCTCGACGCCGACTTCCTGGTCTCCGAGGCCCTCACGGACTTCGCCAAGGGCAAGGCGATGTCCGGTCCCGGGCGGCCAGTACAAGGTGATCACCACCGCCACCCGCCTCGTCCCCACCCGCCTGCCCAGCGCTTCCAGAACGTCGGCCGCAAGTAGCCGCGATCGGTCACAGACGCCAGCCTGGGGCGTCGTCTTGATGGCGTCGGGACCAGACGTCATCGGCCGCTACCCCTCGCCCGCGATGAACGCCCGGACCGCGTCGGCGACCAGCTGCACGGCGATCGCCGAGAGCAGCAGGCCGGCGATCCGGGTCACGAGCAGGACGCCGGACTCGCGGATGAGACGCAGGATCGGGCAGCGAGTAGCGCATGGCGGCCCAGATGCAGAGGTGCACGAGGATCGACGGCCAGGCGCGACGGCGGCGAAGTCGGCGAAGTCGTCGACGCGGCGGGAGTAGAGCATCGTCGCGACGATCGCGCCCGGGCCGGCGAGCAGCGGCGTGCCGAGCGGGACCATGGCGATGTTGGTGCCGGCCTGAGCGGTGGGTTCCTTCTCGTTGCCGGTCAGCAGCTCGAGGGCGACGAGCAGCAGCAGCAGCCCGCCGGCGCCCTGGAGGGCGGGCGAGCGAGATGTGGAGGTAGTCGAGGATCCGCTGGCCGAAGAACGCGAACGCGGTGATCACCACGAACGACACGGCGACGGCCTGCCAGGCGGCCCGGCGGGCGGTGGCCTTGGAGCGGCCGCTGGTCAGCGAGAGGAAGATCGGCACCGTACCGACCGGGTCCATGATCACGAAGAGCGTGACGAACGCGCTGGTCAGCAGCGTGGTGTCCAGCAGGTCGTTCATCGACGGCCCGGCGACGCTCGCAGCCTGAGCAGCAGCGGCCAGCTCGCGGATCCGCTCGTACTCGTCCGGGCGCCGTGGTGTTGCAGCCCAGCTCGTGGTCGACCTTGCCGGTGCCGTGGTAGTCGCTGGACCCGGTGACGACCAGGCCGAGGTTGCCGGGCGATCGCCCGCAGCGCGTCGCGCGTCCGACGGTCGTGGTCCTGGTGGTCGACCTCGATGCCGGCCAGCCCCAGCCCGGCCAGCTCGGCGAACGCCGCCTCGGTGAGCACGCTCCGGGCGGTCCGCGCCCCAGGGGTGCGCGATCACCGGCACGCCGCCGGCCGCGACGACCAACGGCATCATCTCCGTCCAGCGTGCGCGGCGTAGCGGGTGGCGTAGCCCGGCCGGCCCGGGTTGAGGTACCGCTCGAACGCCTCGGTCCGGTCCGCCACGACGCCGGCGGCGACCAGCGCGTCGGCGACGTGCGGCCGGCCGGTGGCGGGCGTGCCGGTGGCCACCCGGCGTACGTCGTCCTCGGTGAGGTCGACGCCCGACCTCGCGCAGCCGCGTCCAGGATCGCCGGCACCCGCGAGCTGCGGCCCTCGAGCACCCGGTCGAGGGCGCAGGACCAGGGCCGGGTCGTCGGGTCGGGCAGGTAGGCGAGCAGGTGCACGCCGCGCGTGCTCGTACCGGGTGCTGATCTCGATCCCGGGCACCAGCGTCGATCCCGAGCCTCCGCGGCCGCGTCCGGCTGCCTCGGCCCAGCCCTGCGGCGGTGTCGTGGTCGGTCAGCGCCACCACGTCGAGCCCGGCGCCTCGGCCGCGGCCCGCATCAGCTCCGCCGGGCGTCTGCGTGCCGTCGCTGGCCCGCGAGTGGGTGTGGAGGTCGATGCGCACCCGCCCACCCTCTCAGCCACGCGCTCACCAGGCGGGCCGCGGACCTCCGAACGGCATCTCCACCAGCGGCGGCCCGATCCCGGACACGTCGCGCAGGATCCAGTCGTCGCGCAGCAGCAGCATCGCCGACGCCGGCCGCAGCACCAGCCACAGCCAGCGGCCGTCGGCCTCGCCCGCGAACGACCGACCGGTCGAACCGCTCGTCCGAGCGCGCGAGGTCGACACCGGCCACAGCGGCACGGCCTGGCTGTCGATCCGCACCCTGACGGCCGGCTGGCCCTCGCCCACCTCGCGCCCGGGGTCGCTGCGCTCGATCGCCGGCGCACCGCGCGCCCAGGCCGGTGCCCGGCTCCTCGGCGACCACGAACACGTCGACCGGCCCGTCGAGCTCGCTGGTGCCGGACACGCAGGTCACCGTCGCCCAGCGCGCCCGCGCGTCCCGGTCGCCGACGACCGCGAAGTCGGTGACCGACCAGCCCGGGCTCATCGGCCAGGGCAGGTACGTCGGGAAGCCGGTCGGCCGCGCCCAGGTGGTCGGCGAACGCGTCGTACGACACGTCGTCCTGGCCGCCGGCAGCCACAGCGTGCGCACCTCGCCGTGGACGGGGCAGGACGTGGGCGTCGCCGGCGCGTCGTGCTCGACGTCGGCGCGACAGCGGGGGCAGCCCGCCGGCCAGCGGCATGGGTCCACCGTCGTGAGCGACGGGGACGCGGACGCGGTCAAGAGTTCCAGGCGAGGATGCACGGCGGTCTCGCGCTCGTAGCCCGAGCCGCGAGAGGGTCGCGGTGTCCAGCCGGAACAGCCGCCCGTCCGTCGACCGGCAGCCCCAGCCAGCGCGCGGTCAGCGCGCGCAGGGCGTGCCCGTGCCCGAACACCAGCGCCCGCTCGGGTACGCCGCGGAGCCGGTCGACCACCCGGTCCAGCCGCTCCGCGACCTGCGTCGGCGGTCTCGCCGCCGGGCATCGGGCCGGTCCAGATCGTCCAGCCCGGCACCTGCTCGCGGATCTCGGCGGTGGTGACGCCCTCGTAGTCGCCGTAGTCCCACTCGACCAGGTCCGGGTCGACCTCGGCGTCGCCGAACCCGGCCAGCGCGGCCGTCTCCCGGGCCCGCTGCATCGGGCTGGTCAGCACCAGGTCGAACGACGTCGTCGGCCAGCCGGTCGCGCAGCGAGCGCGCGACGCGCTCGCCCTCGGCGGTCAGCGGCAGGTCGGTCGTCGAGGTGTGCCGTGCCGGCCTGGCTCCACTCGGTCTCGCCGTGCCGGACCAGCCAGACCTCGGCATCCGGCATCGGGATCGCTGGCCGGATGGACGCCGCAGCATGTCAGTCCTCGGCGAGCACCACGACCCGGTCGCCCGGCTCGATCGATGAAGGTCTGCGGACTTCGGCGGGTTGACCCGGACGCCGTACGTCGCGCCCGGGTCGCCGGACATCGCCGGCACTTGAGCCGACCGCGGTCTCGCCGCGCCGGCTCGCGCCCGCGACGACGGTGGCGAAGGTGACCTCGCGGCCCGGCTGGACGTACCACTCCGCCGGCCGCAGGTAGATCTCGCTGCCCTCGCGCCGAGCAGCTCCTCGAACACCGCCTCGAGCCGCTGGTCCTCGGACAGCTGGGTGACCAGCAGGCTGACGATCTCGCCGCTGACCACGACGTCGTCGACGTCGCGCGACCTAGGCCAGCACCCGGTTGCGGTCGTCGAGCATCTCGCTGACCACCGGCGTCGTCCGCGTCGAGCTTGCCGAGGATGTCGCGCACGTGCAGCAGGGTGACCAGGGTCCGCGCGTCGGCGGTCTGCGCCTCGAGGTCGTCGGAGTAGCAGAGCACGATGATCTGGTCGAGGCCCGCGACGACGTGCTCGTCGAGCACCGCCCGGTCGGTCGGTCGAGCCTTGACCACGGTGACGCGAGGTTCTGAGCGGCGGGCACCACCGGGTCGCCGTACGCCGTCAGCGACGGTCAGCGTCGAGCCGGGCGGCGCGTAGTGGTCGAGCTCGCTGACGACGATCGGCGCGCGCTCGTTCCAGCCGATGAGCAGCGCCTGGGTCGGCCGCTCGTCGGCGCCGGTCTCCTCGCCGAGCGCGTCGAGCGCCGGCTCGGGCAGCGACCGCGACTGGCCCTCGAGCGCCGAGTCGTCCTCGGCGACCACGATCAGCGTCTGCCCGTCGATCGGCGTGGTCGGGCGGCGGGTTGAGCTTGGAGACGCCGCCGTCGATCAGCCCGACGACCGTGGCGGCCTCGAAGGCCAGCTGGGCCTCGGCGTACGTCGCCGCCGGCCAGCCCGTGGTCCTCGAGGAAGTAGATCTCGTCGCCCTCGTAGTCGAACAGCTCGGTGTAGACCGCCGCGGCGCCGGACTGGCGCGAGGTCTGCACGACCAGCTTGGCGACGGTCTCGCGGATGTCGAGCAGCGTGGTCCGGTCCGCGCCGACCAGGCGGGCGGCCTCGAGGTTGCGGGTCGCGGATCTCGGCGACGATCCGCGGCCCGTCCTCGGCACTGCCGTGGGTGAGCGCCAGCAGGGTCTTGATGACCTCGCTGTCGGGGTCGTCGGAGTCCGGGGCGAGCAGGATCACCGAGCGGGCGGTGTCGTGGCTGCTCAGCCGCAGGTCGTCGAGGTCCATCGGCGAGCCGGAGCGGCAGACGAGCCGGGTGCCGCGCCGGTCGGGCACCTTGGCCTTGATCTCCTCCTCCATCTCGACCTTGTCGCGGTCGGCGAGGACCACGATGACCGGCGGCTTGCGGCTCTCGTTGGCCAGCGTCAGCTCGGAGATGATCGTGAAGATCGAGTCGGACCAGCCCAGGATCACGGTGTGGTCCTTCTCGAGGACGAGCGAGCGGCCGCGGCGCAGGTCGGCGAGCTTGGTGTCGATGCCGGTGGCGATCACACCGATCAGCGCGCTGACGATGAACAGGCCGGCGATGGTGAGCACCAGCATCGTGAGCAGGAAGCGCCACGGGCTGCCGGCGTCGCCGCCGATGGTGCCGGGGTCGAGCGCGTGCAGCAGGTTGTCGAAGAGCCGGTGGAAGAAGTCCTGCTCGCTGGCCCGTCGGGCCGAGGCCGGAAGATCGTCAGGATGACCGCGAAGACCAGGATCAGCAGCAGCGTCGCCGACGGTCAGCCAGGCGATCAGCGCCGGCGTGCCCCGGGACATCGAGTTGTCGAACCAGTAGCGGAGCCGGTCGCCGAAGCGCGGCTTCGGTGCGGGTCGGCCTCTGGGCGCGCGGTGCTCCGCGGCCCTGCGCCATCGCCTTCGCCGTCCGGCGCCGCAGCTGCTGTCCTGTGCGTGCCACGCGGCATGGTGGCGCACGTCCCGCGGGATTGTCGCCGATCGTGCCCGGGTCAGCCGCTGCCGCGGGTCAGGACCTGCCACGATGCGACCCGTGACCACTCGGCCGGACCCGCGCTCGCCGTGGCCGCGGCGCGTTCTCCACCCAGGGCTTCGTCTTCATCAGCCTGACCACGCGGCTGCCGCGCCTTCTCCGACAAGTGGGACCTCTCCGAGCTCGAGCTGTCCCTGCTGCTGCTCGTGCTCGTGCTGCTCGCCGGGGTCGGGCTCGCTGCTGGCCGAGCGGCTGGCCCCGCGCGTCGGGTCTGCCGCGCTGCTGCGCGCCGGGCTGCTCGGCATCGCGGTCACCGTGCCGGTCGCCACCCTGGCGCCGGACGTCGCCGTCTTCGCGGGCGCCGTGGCCGGCTACGGCGTCGCGCTGGGCATGGTCGACGCCATGATCAACATGCAGGCGGTCGCGCTGGAGCACCGCTACGGCCGGCCGATCCTGCCGTCGTTCCACGGCGCCTGGACCCTCGGCGGCCTGGTCGGCGCCGCCTTGACCCTGGCCACCGCCCACCTGGACCTGCGCTGGATGGCGCTGGTGGCGGTCGTCCCGCTGGCCGCGCTGCTTGGCGCCGTACCTCCCCCACGAGCGCGGCGGCGCCCGGCCGCCGACGGACGTGGACGTGCCCGTGGCGGCCGATCCTGCTGGTCGGCGCTGGCGCTGGTGCTCTTCTACATGGTCGACACCGCCGCGTTCACCTGGGGACCGACGTACCTCGACCACGTCGTCGACGCGCCCGCGCGGCTGGTGGCGCTGGCGACGTTCCCCTACCTCGCTGCCAGCGGCCTGGTGCGGCTCGCGGGCGACGGCCTCGTGCACCGCTACGGCCCGGTCCGCGTGCTGCGGGTGGGCACGCGTCGTCGCCTGTCCGGCGCGCTCGCGGTCGTGGTCTTCGCGCCGACCTGGCCGGTCGCCGTGCTCGGCTTCCTGGTGCTGGGCGGCGGGGTGGCCGTGGTCGCGCCGCTGAGCTTCTCGGCGGCGGCCCGGATCGCCGGCGGCGACACCGGACCCGGCCGAGCGGCGGGCCCGGGTGGACGCGGTGATCGCGCGGTTCAACCAGTTCAACTACGTCGGCGCGCTGCTCGGCGCGGTGATGACCGGCGTCGTCGGCGCGGGCTCGCTGCGGGTGGGGTTCGCCGTGCCGATGGTGCTGGTGCTCGGGATCCTGCCGCTGGCCAAGGCCTTCGTCCCCGACCCGCGACACGCTCCGGATCCGCGGAGCGCCTGACGACCAGCCGCCCCTCGTGGACAATGCGATCAACGGCGCCCCGACCCGTCACCCTGTCCTGAGGATCCCGACCCACATGGCTTACAGCGATCTTCGACGAGGCCCGACCACCCGGTACGGCGACAGTGGCTG
Source organism: uncultured Actinomycetota bacterium (assembly GCA_963774575.1). Lineage (GTDB taxonomy): Bacteria > Actinomycetota > Actinomycetes > Propionibacteriales > Nocardioidaceae > Nocardioides. The sequence goes on from CAVZFO010000021.1 coordinate 96,185, forward strand.
GACCCACGGCGCGGACCGAGCGTGATTTCCGGCCCCCTCGACTTCGCGCTGTATGCTTCCTGCTGCCGTTCCAGGGTCTCAGCCTGCGCCGGCGCACTGCCCGCTCCGAAGTGGCGATCCTGTACGGTGGTCGTCATGGCCGTCACTACGCGCCCGACCGTCGGCTCGCGGCCCCTGTGGTTCGCGGTCCTGGTCGTGTCTCGTCGCTGGACCCGGTTGACGCTCGTCCGGCGTCCTCAACGACGACTGGCTGACCGCCGCCTGCGGGCACGTGGTGCTGTGCGTGCAGGGTTGGCGCTGCTCATCTCCAGGGGTCGGATCCCGCTCCGGTCGGCCGGCCTGGGCCTGGCGGCGGGGTATGCTTGCCTCAGCGGCGATGAGCGGCCTGGGCTTCGCGGCCGTATATCCCGGGCGACTGGACGGCTGGATCGGCGACCCGAACGCTGCCGCCTTCTAGCCGGTCACCTGCCTCGGCTCGGTGGCGCTGTCGCAAGTGCAGCGGACATCCGTCCTGGTTCACGCTGGCGCTCGGTCTCCTCACGGCCCTGGTGGCACCTGGTCGCGCACGGGTCTCGCCGCGGCCGCCATCATCGCGTTGTGGACCGCCGTTCGCCCGCACCATGGGCCGTGGGCTCGGCATCATCGCGCTGGTCATCGCCACCTGGTCGATCCAGAACTTCGCGACCGCCTACCTCACCTGGGGCCCGTTCGCCGAGCGCGCCGGTTCGGACAACCTCCGTGCAGCGGCTGATCCTCCTGGAGCAGGCGAAGCTCGCCGTCGGCGCCGTTCTACGGCGGAGGGCCGGGCTCGGCGTCGGTCTACCTCGACGGCCAGCCGTTCTTTCCGCTCCAGCTACCTCGGTGCATCGGTCCGAGGGCTGGTGTCCTCCTCCTGGTGGCCGATTGTCAGCGTGATCGTGCTCGACCCCGGCCGGCTGGCCTGCCGCACGATCGGCAGCCGGATCGCCGGTGGCGACCTGGACCCAGGCGGCTCGCTGTATCGCCCCGCCGTGATGGCCGTATGACCTCGGTGAGCGTTCTGCTGGATCTCCCGATCGGCCGTGGCGCTACGGTTCCTGACGATGCACGCTGATGATCGGGCCCGGGCCGCCGGCGTCGAGCCGGCCGACGCGGCGTCGGCGCTCGAGCCGGCGGGTGCAGCGATGACCACGGTGCATCGTGGTCGGTCAGCCCTCCTGGTCGGGGCCGGGCCAGTTCCGGTCCGGCTGCGGCACCGGGCGTCCCGGCTGCTCGCCGCCACGCGCGTCGAGGTAGCTCTGCTTGGGCACCATCACCTTGCGCCGGAAGATGCACACCACGGTGCCGTCCTGGTTGTAGCCGATCGTCTCGACGTGCACCACACCCCGGTCGTCCTTGGACTTCGACTCCCACTTGTCCAGCACGGTGGTCTCGCCGTACAGGGTGTCGCCGTGGAAGGTCGGCGCCACGTGGCGCAGCGACTCGACCTCGAGGTTGGCGATCGCCTTGCCCGAGACGTCGGGGACGCTCATGCCGAGCAGCACCGAGTAGACGTAGTTGCCGACGACGACGTTCTTGCCGAACTGCGTGGTCTCCTCGGCGTAGTGCCGGTCCAGGTGCAGCGGGTGGTGGTTCATGGTGAGCAGGCAGAACAGGTGGTCGTCGTACTCCGTCACCGTCTTGCCGGGCCAGTGCTTGTACGTCGCCCCGACCTCGAACTCCTCATAGCTGCGACCGAACTGCATGGCGCCCATCGTGCCGGGGTCGGCCCCGCGTGGGAACGTGGGAAACCTCACCCGCACCTCACGGAGGCCCGATGACCACCCGTTGGACCCTGACCTTCGACTGCCACGACGCCGCGGTGATGGCGCGCTTCTGGACCGTCGCGCTCGGGTACGTCGAAGCGCCGCCGCCGGAGGGCTGGGACACCTGGGAGGACTGGCTGCGCCACTTCGAGGTGCCCGAGGACGAGTGGGACGACGGCGCCTCGCTCGAGGACCCGCAGGGCGTGCTGCCCTCGATCAGCTTCTTGAAGGTGCCCGAGCCGAAGAGCGCCAAGAACCGGCTCCACCTCGACCTCCAGGTCGCCGGCGGCCGCCACGTCGACCAGAGCAAGCGCGAGTCCCTGATCGAGGGGATGGCGGACGTGCTCGTCGAGGCCGGCGGGTCGGTGGCCTTCCGGTCGATGCAGGGTGACCGGCTCGACCACGTGGTCATGCGCGACCCCGAGGGCAACGAGTTCTGCGTGGTGTGACCTCCGGGTCGGCTGCGCTCAGCTACCCCCGCCGCCGGCCTTGCGGCGGTGCATCTTGGGGGCCGCGCCGCCGGTGACCTCGGAGCCGTGGGCCTTCTCCTTGAGCGGGTTGTCGCCGCCGCGTCCGCCCTGGGCGCTGCCCTTCTTCTTGCGATCCAGGGCCTCCCGCATCTTCGCCTTGAGGTCCTCGTTGGCACCTGACTCGTCCTGCGACGCGGGCATCGTTCCTCCTCGAAGTGGCGGGTGGCGCTCCTCCACCATGTCACGGGCCCCCGGGCCGCGTCGACGCGGCCCGTTCATCATCCGGCCATGATTCGGGTCATGGTTCGGGCTGTGATCCGGGCGGAACCGGACGCCACGCCGTACCGTCGAACCGACATGTCTCCGACGCGCCATCTCACCGGCAGGCTCGCCGCGCTCGCGGTCGCGGCCGCACTGGTCGCCGCGATGTCCGGGTGCGGCAGCGGCGCCGCCGGCGACGTGGCGACCGACGCGGGCGGTACGACGACCTCCGCCACGCCGACGCCCTCCCCGTCGCTGCCGACCGAGGCACCGAAGCCGCCGAACCTGCCCGACTTCCCGTACGCCGACTACAGCTACACCCTCGGCCAGCTCTGCTTCTGCGCGACCATCGACCAGCGGTACCGGGTCACCGTCGTCGACGGCAAGGTCACCGAGGTCACCTGGGCGACCGAGGGCGAGGGACACGAGGTGGGCGACCCGATCGACGCGCCCTTCCTGCGGCTGACGATCCAGGACATCATCGACCGCGGCAACGAACCCGGCCTGGCCGAGGTGAAGGTCGACTGGCCCGCCGGCCAGGCCTACCCCAACAGCGTCTACCTCGACCAGATGGCCAACGTCGCGGACGAGGAAGTCACCTGGCTGATCTCCGACGTCGAGACCGGCTAGGAGCCCAGGGACCCTAGAGCTTGTAGTCCTCGAGCAGCCGCCGGCCGATGATCATCCGCTGGATGTCGGCGGTGCCCTCGCCGATCAGCAGCATCGGGGCCTCGCGGTAGAGCCGCTCGATCTCGTACTCCTTGCTGAACCCGTACCCGCCGTGGATCCGGAACGAGTCCTCGACGACCTGCGAGCAGTACTCGGACGGCGAGGTACTTCGCCATCCCGGCCTCGAGGTCGTTGCGGGCGCCGGAGTCCTTCTTGCGCGCGGCCCGGACCATCATCTGGTGGGCGGCCTCGACCTTGGTGGCCATCTCGGCGAGCCGGAACAGCACGGCCTGGTGCTCGGCGATCTTCTTGCCGAACGTCTCGCGCTGCTGCGCGTAGGCGACGCCGAGCTCGAACGCGCGGTTGGCGACCCCGCAGCCGCGGGCGGCGACGTTGACGCGGCCGACCTCGACGCCGTCCATCATCTGGTAGAAGCCCTTGCCGGGCTCGCCGCCGAGGACCTGCTCGGCCGCGATGCGGTGCCCCTCGAAGACCATCTCCGTGGTGTCGACGCCCTTGTAGCCCATCTTGTCGATCTTCCCGGGGATGGTGACGCCCTGGGCCGTCTCGCCGAACCCCGCCTCCTTCTCGACGAGGAAGGTCGTCATGTTCCGGTAGACCGACCCTGTCGCCGGGCCCTCGTCGGTCTTCACCAGCACGGCGACGAGATTGGCCGAGCCGCCGTTGGTCAGCCACATCTTCTGGCCGGTGATGGCGTAGCCGCCGCCCTCGCCGCACCGCCTTGGTCGTGATGGCCGCGACGTCGGACCCGCAGCCGGGCTCGGACATCGAGAACGCGCCGCGCACCTCGCCGGTGGCCATCCGCGGCAGGTACTTCTGCTTCTGCTCCTCGGTGCCGTGCTGGAGCAGCATGTAGGCGACGATGAAGTGGGTGTTGATGATGCCGCTGACGCTCATCCAGCCGCGCGCGATCTCCTCGACCGCCAGCGCGTAGGTGAGCAGCGACTCGCCGAGGCCGCCGTACTCCTCCGGGATCGTCAGCCCGAACAGCCCGAGCTCCTTGAGCCCCTCGACGATCTCGGTCGGGTACTCGTCGGCGTGCTCGAGCTCGGTGGCGACCGGGAGGATCTCCTTCTCGACGAACTGACGGACCGCCTTGAGGATCTCCGTCTGGTCGTCGGTCAGGCCGTCGGTCTCGCACAGGCGTGCCATCAGCTGGGCTCCTCGCCGCTCGGGGGATGCGGGCGCAGGCTATCCGGCTGCCGTACGGCGGTATGGCCGAGGCCACACTCACCTCACCGGGTTGAGCGCGTCGCAGCCTCGCGGCTCGCCGCACTCCTCAACCTGCCGACCTTGTCCCGGACCTCGCAAGCTCGGTCCGGGGGCGTCAAATCTCCCGGCCGACCAGCAGGAAGAACCGCTTGAACGCACCGTCGTAGATCGTCTTGCTGGTCCAGATCCGCGCGGTCGTCAGAGCCGCGGCCGCGGAGTAGACCGCCGGCTGGTCGGCGTCGATGCGCACCGCCGCGGTGATGCCGGACTGGCTGACCAGCAGGCGGGTCTGGGGCAGGTTGCCCCGGCTCTCGATGGCCCGGCACTCGTCGTCGCAACCGACGGCCCAGTACTTCTTCCAGACCTTGTCGCCGAGCACGTTCATCAGGTTGAGCTCCTGCTGCGACGGATGGTTGCGCCGGGTGACGAACTGCACCTTCACGCCCCGGTCGATCGCGGCGCGCAGGGCGCGGTAGAGCGGCTTGTCGCCGAGCTTGGCCGTGGTCAGGTGGATCGAGGCACCCTCGGGGGCGTTGTCGACCGCCTTGACCATCAGGTCCAGCACCGCCCGGCGGGCGGGCCGGTTGCCGCCCGGCACGTTGGTGAAGGTCCCCGGCAGGAAGCTGACCGGCACCGCGACCGGGGTGTCCAGGAAGGACAGGTCGGCGGTCACCGCGTCGTGGTCGGAGTTCAGCTCCTGGTTGTACTGCCCGAGGACGGCGAACTGGCTGGCCTCCTTGAGGAAGACGTAGTCGATCGTCGCGCCCTGGTGGTCGCCGGTCGGGAAGTGCGTCCCGAGCACGTCGTACGTCGGCGTGAAGCCGTACGACGTCAGCAGCGTCCCGCGGGTACTGCACGGCGCCGTTGTACTGGAAGTTCATGTCCCCGGCCATCAGCACGGGCCCGGAGGCGGCCAGCTGGTTGGCCAGCACCCCGAGGTTGTTGATCCCGACCTCCTGGAGGCCCTGGGTGATCTCGGTCAGCGGCGCGAGGTGCGCGGAGATCACGGAGATGACGTGGCCGTCGATGCCCTGCAGGGTGACCCAGTTGGCGTAGCGGATGCCCCACTCGACCTTCTGGCCCGGCAGCCGGCCCTTCTTGTAGCTGACGGTCGCCGTGCCCTGGTTGATCGCGGTCCAGCGGTCGGTGCGCCAGGCGACGGGGGTCTCGCCGGTGTACTGGCCGGGCGTGCGGAAGAGGGCGTAGCCGGGCGGGGCCAGCATCGCGTCCGGACGGAACGGCACCTCGTTGTAGGTGATGAAGTCGGGCTGGTTGCTCAGCACGGTCGCCACGTCGGAGGCGAAGGCGGCGTCCGGCTGGCCGGAGAGCAGGTTGGCCTGGGTGATCCGCACGACGCCCGGCGCCGCCGGAGCCAGCGGGGCGGCCTGACGCCGGCCGTCAGGTCCTCATGAGCCTGGGCCGGCGCGGTGGTCGCGACTGCGGCGCCGGCGAAGGCCGTGGCCAGCACCAGGAGGCCCGCCGTGAGACGGCGCGAGGGGGTCCGCCGGAAAGGTCGGGATGCGCGCTGGGACACGAGGAAATCATCCATTCGAAAAGGGTTTCTCGGGGAAGGTGGGCTAATCCCACCAGTCACATCAGTCACACGCAACGCTTTGGCTCGAATTACAAGTTTGATATTCGTGCGGAAAGGCTATTTCCGCTTTCCGTACGACGGGTACGACGCCAGGTCGGGCGCGTTGGTTCGGTCCGGACGGGTCTGCCGGGAGCAGGTCAGTCGGTCGTCAGCCCGAGGCGTTGGGCCAGCGGACCGGCCAGCTCGACGGCGTACTCGGGGGTCATGTGCTCGCTGTCGCGCATGGCAATGGTGCTGCCGATCACCGGCGGGCACTCCAGCTGGTAGCAGAACCACGGCAGCGGCGTTCACGAACTCCGCGTCCTGCTCCTGGGCGGCCTTCTTGAAGTCCATCTGGATGGCGTGCGCGACCGGCCCGCGCTTGAACAGGCAGTCCCGAGGGTGACATCGCCCGAGGACAGGCAGACGCCCGGCTCGCGCGGCAGCTTCGGGGTGTTGCCGAGGACCACGAGCCGGTCGGTCAGCGGCGCCAGCTCGGCGAGCTCCTGGGCGAACCCGTCACGCTCCAGGGACCGGAACTCGTCGCGGTCCTCGAGCACGCCCACCGGGTCACCGTCCGCGCCGACGATCGGGGAGACGGCACTGGTCGCCACGATCACCAGGTCGGGGTGCAGGTCGGCGAGGGTCGCGACGGTCCAGTCCTTGAAGTCCTCGCAGGCCTCCCACGGCCGGAGGTTCTGCGGCTCGGCCTGCACGGCGCCGGTGGCCGAGCACCCGCTGTAGACGAAGCTGTAGGTGCGCATGCCCTGTGGCCTTGCCGAGCGCGTCGATGGCCGGCGACCAGGCGCGGGCGTGCGAGTCGCCGACGAGCGCGATGGTGCGCTCGGAGCTGACGTCGCCGTCCGGCGCACAGCTGGGTGGTGCCGGTGCGGTAGTCGCAGTCGCCCAGCGGCGCGGTGTCCTGTCGCAGCCCGAGCAGCGACGGGGTGAGGTGGCTGGGGACCGGTTGGCCGGCCCGGGCGGCCAGCGTCGAGGCCTGGACCAGGGCCACGCGCGGGTCCTTGCTCAGGTGCTTGCCATGGAAGTCGGCGGTGGAGATGGCCGGGTTGTGGCCCGAGACACCCAGCTGCTGGTCGATCCAGCCCCGCCCGCCGACGGCCACGACCAGCGACCAGGGCCAGGCTGAGCGGGTAGAGCGCGACGCCGAGCCGGGGCCGGGACCAGATCCGCCCGCGCCGGAACGGCTGTCTCCACGAAACGGTAGGTCAGCGCGCTGAGCGCGAACACCAGCACCAGGACCAGGACAGAGGGTGTCGAGCGGGAGGCGGCGCACGTGCAGGTGGTCCTCGGCGATGCGCAGCACCGGCCAGTGCCACAGGTACAGCGAGTAGGACCAGGCGCCGATCACCACGGCCGGCGGGACCGACATCAGCCGGGTCACCGCACCGGGTCGCTGGTCGGGTGGGCGCCGCCGGCGTAGAGCAGCGCCGCCGTGCCCAGCACCGGCAGCAGCGCCTGGTAGCCGGGGAACGGCGTCTCCGGGGTGTAGACCAGAGCAGGCGACCACGATCGCCAGCAGGCCGGCGGCGCCGAGCGCCTCCACCAGCCAGCGCGGCGCCCGGTGCGGCCCGCGGGCCATGCAGATGCCCAGCCCGGCGCCGACGCCGAGCTCCCACGCGCGGGTCAGGGTGGAGAAGTAGGCCGTGGTCGGCGACTCGTACGTCGCGTAGATCGACCAGCCGAACGACAGCACGCTCAGCACGCCGACCAGCAGCAGCGGCGTACGGCGGCTGCTCGAGGCTGCCTCGCCGCGGCCGCGCAGGTGCGCCCAGGTGAGCCAGCCGACCAGGAGCAGCGGCCAGGCCAGGTAGAACTGCTCCTCCACCGACAGCGACCAGTAGTGCTGGAGCGGGGAGGCGGGCTCGCCCTTGGCGAAGTAGTCGGTGCCGACGCGCGGCGAAGCGGATGTTGGCGCCGAAGGCGGCGGCCCAGATCGAGTCCTTGATGATCTCCGCCGCCCGCACGAGCGGCAGGAACAGGAGCGAGGCCACGACCGTGGCCACGAGCACCAGGGTCGCGGCGGGCAGGATCCGCCGGGCCCGGCGCGCGTAGAACCCGAGCAGCGAGATCCGCCCGGTCCGGCCGGCCTCGCGGACCAGCAGCGAGGTGATCAGGAAGCCGGAGATGACGAAGAAGACGTCGACGCCGACGAAGCCGCCGGAGACCGTGGCGAAGCCGCAGTGGGCCAGGATCACCACGCCGACGGCGAGCGCGCGCAGCCCCTGGATGTCGGGGCGGAAGTGGCTGCGTTTCGCGCCCTGGCCGTCGGTCGGCCCAGCCGTCGTCCCAGCGGACCGCGCATCGGTCCGGACGTCCGTGGGCACGCCGTTGGTCTCCTCGTGTCGGTCGGCTGCCGACCGGTACGGAGCCGCGCTCCCAGGGTAAAGCGCGGCCAATCCCTGCGTTGAATCGTGGCCGCGGCGCGGCGCCGATAGACTGCCCGCCATGTCCGGGCGGCACGTAGAGCCTCAACGCCGCCGTGGTGGATCCCCCTTCGGGCCCGTCCTCCCCCTGGTGACGGTCCTGCTCGTGTGCGTCACCACGGCCGTCGTGGTGACCCTCGGTGTCCACCAGCAAGCAGTCGACAACCACCGCCGACGCCTCGCTGAGCTCGACGGCGCTGGCCCCGCTCGTCGTCCCCGTGACCCGCCACGCCCGTGACCTGCGCGGCCGCGCCGCGGCGCACGAGACCACCGTCGTCTCGCGCAGCCGGACGGCCCGCGGCCAGCCAGGCGGCGCCCAAGCCGGCGGCGGTCGTGCCCGGCACCGTCATCCGCCACAAGACCAAGGCCGAGATCGACGCCGCCCTGCGCCTCGCCGCCGAGCGCGAGGCCGCTCGCCAGACGATGACCTTCCAGATCGGCTCGTTCAACGTCCTCGGCAGCCAGCACAGCACCCGGAGCGGCGACCACTCGCGCTACCCGCCCGCCAGTGTGCGCAGCCCTCGCGCCGTCGAGCGGATCCGTTCCTTCGGCGTCGACATCCTGGGCACCCAGGAGCTCCAGCCCGACCAGCTCAACGCGATCCAGGCGATGACCGGCTACGCCGCCTACCCGGGCTACGCCTTCGGGCCCATGGAGACCGACAACACGATCTTCTACGACGACTCGCGGTTCGAGTTCGTGTCGGGCAGCTCCTTCACCATCCACTTCATGCACGCCAACCGGCCGCAGACGATCCTGCGCCTCCGCGACAAGGAGACCGGCCGCGAGTTCTACGTCCTCAACATGCACGCGTCCGCGGGATTCGGCCCGTACGCCGTGACCCGGCGGGCGGGTCATTACACCGCCGCCGCCACCGTCAACCGGCTCAAGGCCGACGGCATCCCGATCTTCCTCACCGGGGACATGAACGACCGGGCCGAGTTCTTCTGCCGCGTCGCCCCCCTGACCGGCATGGTGGCCGCCATCGGCGGCAGCACGGCCGGCGGTTGCCACCCGGCCGGCGCGCTCGCGGTCGACTGGGTGCTCGGGCTGGGGCAACGTCAGCTTCAGCAACTACATCGAGGACCGCAGCACCATGCAGACGGTCAGCGACCACTACTTCGTGTCGGCCACCGCCACGGTCGGTCCGTTCGGCGGCTGACCCCCGCCCTGCGGGTTGCTTTGCCTTGCGACCGACAGTCCTTCGGCCTGCGGGCCGGCTTCGCTTGCGACCGACGGGGCCGCCTCCGGCGGGGGTTGCCGGCCCACGAGGGGCGGCTACGCGGGAGGGGGCAGGTGGGGTGAAGTTTCCTGCCCGGTTGCGGCCGGGGAGCGGTGCGTAAGCCACTGTTTCGTCGCCGAGAACGGCGCCGGCTCACCGCTGCTCCACGGCGACCCTGGCGATCGCAACTCCAGGCGGACCGGAGGCGCCTCAGCCCTCGCGGAGCGCCCGCACGTCCTCCAGCAGCCGCGCGACCAGCCGCACCGCCACGTCGGCCACCTCCGCGTCGGTCACCGAGGTCACCGACCGGCGCTCGTCGAGCTCCTCGGGCACGAGCAGGTCGTCGAGGTCTCCGCGCACGTCGAACCCGTGCTCGCGCACGAAATCCACGGCCTGCCGACCCCGGCGCCGGCACTCCTCGACCTGGTCGGGCTCGGGCCAGTAGCGCTCGCCGCCGCGCGGCACCAGCCGCTCGTCGGCCAGGAAGGTGCGGATGTAGACCCCGCGGTCGAAGGCGCGCTCGAAGGAGCCGAGGTGCTCGTTGACCCGGCGCAGCGTCTCGGCCTCGACCACGCCCATCGACTCGTTGGGGAAGGACTGCTCGGTGTCGTACGGCGCGGGGTCCACGCCGATCACGCCGGCAAAGGTCTCCCAGATGGCCTCGCGCGGGCCGCCGCGGTGCAGGGGCAGCACGTGCACGTGCTCCGGAGGGAGGTCGCGGGCCCAGCGGCGGAGCACCAGCCGCAGGTCGAGGGTGCGCCAGTTCCAGATGGCGTGCGGGCTCTTGGAGACGGTCCGCGCGTAATCGGGCAGCGGGACGGTGTTGCGGTTCTTCAGGCTCTCCTGCCAGCTCGCCGTGAAGAGTCCGAGGGGCTCACGGGCGGTGGCCACCAGGTGCACCTCGGCCGGCGCCAGGTCGGCGATCATCGCCTTCGCCTGGCGCGGCGGTCGCCGCGGCGAAGAACTCGTGGCTCACCAGCCCGTCCCCGTCCCACTCCCCCAGCTCGGCGCGCAACCGGGCCCACGACGTGCGGTGCTGCTCGGGGTGCTTGTCCAGGTTGGGGTCCTCGCGGACGACCCGGGACGCCCACAGGTGGTCGCGGCGTTCGGCTCCCCGGCAGCAGCACCCCATCGGCGCGGAGCCGGTCGCGGGAGCCCCAGAGGATGGTCTGGAGGTAGGTCGTCGCGGTCTTCGGCAGGCCCAGGTGGATGAAGACCCGGCGGGCCATCAGCGGCTCACGACAGGCTCTGCGAGAACTTCTCGATCGCCGCGTCGATGCGGGCCTGGTCGCGCGAGGCGAGCGGCACCAGGAGCTCCTGGACGACGTCGGCGATCTCGGCGAGCCGCACGTTGTGGCGGCGCAGCTCGAGCACGTCCGCCTCGAGGCCCTCGACCCGCCGCTCCAGGTCGTCGTCGCGTCGGGTGATCCGTGCCGCCAGGTCCTTCAGTCCCACTGGTTCACTTCCTGGTTCAGTCCCATTGGGCCACCAATCGTCCTCGGTCGGGGCGGGGCGCCCCTCCGCGACGTGCCGGACGCTGCCTGTTGACCAGGATTCTGGCACCCTGCCGCTCCAGCGTGCGAGCGACCTCGTCGAGGTCCACCGGCCGCAGCTTGTCCGGGGTCTTGCCGGTGCCGGCGTACGCGTCGAGGTAGAGGCGGCCACCGCCGCGCAGCGACATCGACGCGAACCGCGCCAACGACGTCGCGCCCGAAGCGGTTGGTGGCGTCGGCGGTGTGCCGGGCGATCATCACCCGCGGTCCCTCGATCCGGGCCATCCGGGCCCCCTCCGCGAACAGGGTGCGCCACTCGTTGAGGTTGAGCAGTCGCACGTGGAGGTCCAGACCCTCGTCGTCGGCTGCCTGCCGCACCGCCTGCGACGCGGAGGGCACGTAGTCGTAGGCGTGCACGGTGAAGCCCTGGCGGGCCAGCCACAGGCTGTCGACGCCTCGGCCGGCGCCGACGTCGATCACGGTGCCGCCGTCGGGCAGGGTGCGGGCGGCCTTGCGAGCCGCCGCCGACGGCTTGCCCGTCGGCAGCCGGCCGCGGCTGCCGCTGTAGGCGCGCTCCCAGGCGGCGCGATGGGTCGACGTACCCCGGAACCATCCGGAGAGCTGCCGCACCGTCCGGTCGGAGGTGGTGAACTGGAACGCCGGGTCGGGCACCGCCCACGACGGGCCGTACATCGCCTCGAGCATGGGCTCGGGCCGCGCCGGCGCCGGGAAGGTGTGCCCCTCGAGCGTGCACGTGGTCGTGCGGGTAGACCCATTCGGGCCGGAAGTCGGCCGAGACCTCGCCCATCAGGTAGAGCCGGGCCACTCCTGACGACTCGTCGATGAAGCCGGCGAACACGTCGAGCCCGCGGACCACTCCGTCGCCCTCGACGACGTCGACGCGGAAGGCTGCGCCGCTGTAGCGGTAGGTGCGGAAGCCCCGCTCGTGGATGACTCGCTGCAACCGGAACGACTCGCGCACCACGTCGGCCGGGTGTCCGGACGCGCTCACGTAGGCGAGGTCGGCGTCGGAGTCATGGCCGAGGAAGCGGCCCTCCCGGATCGCGCCGAGCAGCGTGCCGTAGGCCAGGAAGGCGTCGATCCCCGCCGTGCCGATGGCGTCCAGCACGGTCCGGATGGCCTTGAGCAGGGGTTCGACGTCGTCAGCGGACCTGGTGTCGAAGGTCGGGCTGATCCGGCCGGACTTGTCCAGGCTGATGGGGGCGCCCGAGCGCCCGACGATCTCGATCCGCTGGGTGGCCGTGCCGAAGCTGAGGTCCTCGTCGTAGAGCACCCGTCCGCTGACGTGCTCGGTGACCGTGAGCCGGGTCTGGCCGTCCAGGAACTTCGTCAGGGCCCCAGGCCAGGCGATCGTCCGGACGCCCGGAAGCGACGTGCGGGTGTCCCGTTCCAGCCAGAACGACCAGACCCGCCGCCCGTCGAAGAGCACGTCGATCGCGCGGTCACCGAAACCCCACAGCGCGATCCCCGCGTCGTCGACGCGACGGACCCCGGCCCTGGTGGCGACCACGCTCCCGGAACCTCAGTCCATGTCGACGTGCGCGTAGGGGTCGATCGTCCCGCGCGCGAGGCGGAGATCGGGCGTCGGCGGCTTGCTCTTGGGGAAGTTCTCGTACCAGTAGTCGATGAAGTGCTGGTACTTCAGCGTCGTGTTGCGCCGCGCCATGATCCCGAAGTTCTCGTCCGACGCGGCCGCGTAGCCGGACCAGTTCGAGGAGCCCTGGAGGGTGACGTAGCTCTTCGGGTTGCCGTCGACGACCCCGTTGATCGTCAGGGCCTTGAGGTGGAAGTAGTTGTCGAACTCCTTGTCACCGTCGAAGTCCTGGACCAGGTGCTTCTTGGGCACCACGCCGCGCGCCGTCGGCGCGCCCAGGGCGTGGAAGATGGAGACCCCCATGACCGTGTAGGCGATCCGGACGTCGCAGCCGTTGGCCCACATCTCGCGCAGCCGCATGGCGATCTTCATGCCGCGTTCGTTGCGCATCACGTCAGGAGCCGCGCGGACGATCGTGTGACCGTTGCGGCCGGCACCCTGGGCGCCGCTGCAGGTCGTGCGGTTGAGGAGGTCGAGCACCGGGTCGGCCGTGCGGCCGCCGGGACCCCTCAGCGGCGTGAACCCGAGCAGGTCCTTGCCGGTGGAGTACTCGACGAACTGCTGGGCCACCGGGGTGTCCTGCCACATCTGCTTGTAGACGCGCACCGCGAAGTTGTAGAGCTTGCGGTTGTCGATCCAGGTGTAGAGGTCGTTCCACTGGTTCACGGCGCCCGCGACGGTGAGGTTCGCGGAGCCCTCCATGACGACGTCCTGCGCCTTGCCCGTCTGCGAGAAGAGATACATCTTGGTGTGCGCCGCGCCACCTTCTCCCCGGCAGGAGCCGATGCAGGTCTTGGCGTAGCTGTGCCGCGACTGCTTGCGGTCCTGGTTGCCGCGCTTGAGGCCGGCCTTGAGGCGCTTGAAGCCGGGGTTCGGGATGTCGACCAGGTTGGTGTTGTCCATCAGCACCCGGACCTTGACGCCCCGCTCCTGCGCGCGCAGGAGGGCGTCGACCGCAGTGCGCGACATGATGTTCCAGGACATCACTCGGATCCGGGACCGCTTGGGCGAGTGGTTGATGGCCGCGAGGATCTTGCCGAAGATGCGGTTGCGGTCGCCGGGCTTGCCCAGGGCGCTGTTGAACACCACGCCGGGAGCCGGCGAGTAGCGGTGCGGCTTCGCCAGCGCGCTGTCGCTGAGGTCCGCATCGCTCGCCGTCGTGGTCGTCGCCGGACCGCGCAGCGAGGGATCGACCGGGTCGGCATGGGCAGGACCGGTCAGGGCGAGCACGCCCGTCACGAGTGCGAGCGCGATTACGAACCGTGCAGGACGCACGAGCCACTCCTTGCAGAACTAGGTCGTCGACGAGGCCCCGGTGAGGGCCGGTCACGGCGGAGTCTCTACCCCCGGGAGGGCGGCGCCATTGCCGAGGAGGAACTATAACCGGCGGAGTGTCAAGCCCTACAAACGCGAACCATCTTGAGGTACTGCTTGTCCTTCTCCAACGGGCCGGTCGCCTGGTAGATGGTGCCGCCCGGCACGGCGAAGAACTGCTCGTCGTAGCGCACGATCCGCTGTCCCGAGGAGCACATCAGCCCGTCTGCCGGCACGGCGGTGTCGCCCTCGAGGCACCCCTTGTAGCCGCCCGGCAGGTCGGCGTCCGCCGTCCACACGTCGCTGCAAGCGGGCCAGTTGGGGGTCGCGGGAGCGGACGAGGTCGCCTCGCTCGCCGTCTCGGACGGCGTGGACGACTCGGTCGGAGCGGCCGAGGTGGAGTCTGAGCCGACCGGGTCAGCCGCGGTCGACCCCGAGTCGCCGCCGCAGGCGCTCAACAGCACCAGTGGGAACAGCAGTGCCACCGCCAGCCCCCGTGCGCTCATGCCCGGAGTCTACGCGCTGGGAGTCTGCCCGCTGGTCGGCGGCACGGCCCGCCAGCTCGGCCGCCAGGGCCGCCGTCGCGAGGCTTGCCAGGTCACCGTCGTCGACCCGGTCCGGGTGCGGCTCCCCGGGCTCGGCCAGCACCGGCTCCAGGTCCGCCAGGTCGCCGTGCACGGGATGACCGGCCGACGCGACCTCGGCGATCCAGGCGCGCGTCGCCGGGACGAGTACGTCGGCCAGGGCGGCCGGCGTACGCGGTGCGGGGGTCCCGCCCGCCGCGGCCAGCACGCCCTCGGCCAGCCCGCGCTTGACGAGTCGGGCGTGCTCGCGCGGGGTGAGCGCACCGTCGAGGCCGGCGTTGAGCCGGCGCAGCAGGGCGATGGCCGCGGCGCCCAGCGTCGGGTTGGCCGGGGGAACGCCCGCGGGATCGACGACGCCGAGGGCCGGTTCGGCAATGCCGCACCCGTCGGCGAACCGGCGCCACAGCGCGTCCGGAGCCGCGCCCGGAGGCGGTACGACGACCAGGTGCACGCGGTGCGCGGGGACGGCCGTCGACCACCGGCCGAGCGCCGCGGCGAAGTCCTGCGCGTGCCAGAAGTGCGGCCGGTCCGGGCCAGCGGGGACGTCGGCGCGGAACTGCTCGCGCTCGAAGTCGGCGTACGACCGGGTGTCGCCGAGCTTGACCTCCTCCTGCCAGTGCGCGACCGCCTGCCGGCCCAGGTCGCGGGCGGTGACGACGACGTCGAGGTCGACGCCGGCCAGCGGCTCGAGCGCGTGGGCGATCTCGTCCGGCGTCGCGCCCCCGAGGATCTCGTGGCTGATCACGGCCGGGCCGTCGTGCTCCCGGACCCGGTCGCACAGGGCCCGCCAGGTGCCGGCGACGTCGGCCGCGGTGAGCCCGAACTTCTCGTGGCTCCCCCGCACCTCGACGGCCCCGAGGAACATCGCCTGCGGCCTCACGAACGGGTAGAGCACGCCCCGCTCGAGGAGCGCGTCACGGTGCTGCGCGAGGAGCGCCTGCAGGTACGTCGTCCCGGTCTTCGGCAGCCCGACGTGCAGCACCACCCGCCGGCCGCCCGGCGGTGGTTTCGACCCGGGGCCCGGGGCGCGCGTCATGCGCCCATCGTGGCATCCGCGCGAAGCCGCACGTAGCGTTCCGCGGGACGTGAGCACCAGCCCGCCCCGCGTCTACATCGCGCGGCTCGTCGGACTGCCGATCTTCGACCCCCAGGGGGACCAGGTCGGCAAGGTGCGCGACCTCGTGGCAGCGGTCCGCTCGGAGGTCAGCCAGCCGCGCGTGCTCGGCCTGGTGGCCGAGGTGTTCGGGCGGCGACGGATCTTCGTGCCGATGACCCGGGTGACCAACATCGACAGCGGGCAGGTCTACACGACCGGCGTGCTGAACATGCGCCGCTTCGAGCAGCGCCCGACCGAGACCCTCGTCGTCGGCCAGCTCTTCGACCGCGCGGTCACCATCACCGCCACCGGCACCGCCGGCACCGTGTACGACGTCGCCATGGAGCAGGCGCGCAACCGCGACTGGGTGCTCAGCAGGGTGGCGGTGCAGGAGCCCGCCAAGGCCCTGCGCCGACGCGGCCAGACCCACGTCGCGGAATGGGGGGAGGTCGAGGGCCTCACCCGCCGGGAGCCGGCCCAGGCGGCCACCCAGCTGATCCACGCGCTCAACGAGCTGCGCCCGGCCGACGCGGCCAGCGTGATCCACGACCTGCCGGTCGAGCGGAGGATGGCCGTCGTCACGGCGCTCTCCGACGAACGCCTCGCCGACGTGCTCGAGGAGCTGCCCGAGGAGGACCAGGTCGAGATCATGGGTCACCTCGAGCGCGAGCGGGCCGCCGACGTGCTCGAGGAGATGGACCCCGACGACGCCGCCGACCTGATCGCCGAGCTGCCGCCCGAGACCGCCGAGGTGCTGCTGCAGCTGATGGAGCCCGACGAGGCCGAGGACGTCAAGCGGCTGATGTCCTACGTCGAGAACACCGCCGGCGCGATGATGACCTCCGAGCCCATCATCCTCGGCCCCGACGCCACCATCGCCGACGCGCTGGCCCACGTGCGCAACCCCGACCTGACCCCGGCGCTCGCCGCGCTGGTCTACGTGTGCCGACCGCCGCTGGAGACCCCAACAGGGCGCTTCCTCGGCGTCGCCCACATCCAGCGGCTGCTGCGGGAGCCACCGTCGACGCTGGTGGCGGGGGCCCTCGACAACTCGATGGAGAACCTGCGCTCCACGGCGACCATCGACGAGGTGGCCGCCCACCTGGCGACCTACAACCTGGTGGCGGCGCCGGTGATCGACGATGACGGCCACCTGCTGGGCGCCGTGACCGTCGACGACCTGCTCGACCACATGCTGCCCGAGGGCTGGCGGGACAGGGCGGTGCGCCATGCCTGACGCGAGCAGCAGCCGCCGCGCCCGGCTGGACACCCCGCGCGAGGCCCGCCGCCAGCTCGTCCGACGACCGGCGTACGACTCGGACCGGTTCGGGGTGTTCGCCGAGCAGTTCGCGCGGTTCATGGGGACGGCCCGGTTCCTGATCTACATGACGTTGTTCGTCGTGTTCTGGCTCCTCTGGAACGTCTTGGCCCCGGAGGACCTGCAGTTCGACTCGTACCCGTTCATCTTCCTGACCCTGATCCTGAGCCTCCAGGCGTCGTACGCCGCGCCGCTGATCCTGCTCGCGCAGAACCGGCAGGAGGCGCGCGACCGGGTGGTCGGCGAGCAGGACCGCCAGGCCGACGCCCGGGCCCACGCCGACATGGAGTTCCTGGCCCGCGAGGTCGCCTCGCTGCGGATGGCGGTGGGCGAGGTCGCGACGCGTGACTACCTGCGTTCGGAGCTGCGCTCGCTGCTCAGCGACCTCGAGGAGCGCACCAAGGCCGACGACGAGGCCGACCCGCGCGACGACGTCGCGTGAGTGTGTCGCGTCCGAGCAGGGTCAGGACAGCAGCACCAGTCCGCTGAGGGCGATCGTCCAGCTGACGAACGACCCGACGAGGAAGTACTCGGTGAGCCGGTGCACCCGCTCCTGCTCCTGCCGCGAGGCCAGCTCCGGCCAGCGCAGCAGCCCCTTGGCCGCCACCACGACGGCGGCGGCCGTGAGCTGCCCCGCGAGCCCGAAGCCGAGGATGAACAGCCGCTCGAGCGGGCCCAGCAGGCGGCCGCCCTTGAGCCGCCGCTCGGGGCCCTGGAGCGTCCCCTGGGCGTCGGGGGGGCCGATGGTGCCGGTCGCGGACAGCACCAGCCGGACCAGCACGTTGCCCGTCGACAGCTGGACCAGCACCACACCGAGCAGCAGGAGGAGCTGGTCGGCGTCGCGGTCCCGGAAGACGGGCAGGGGTACCTGCTCCAGCCACCGACCCAGCGGCCCGCCGGCCACGCCCGCCTGGCCGGACAGGGCGACGGTGACGGCGCCCACCGCCGCGAGCAGGACCAGCGGCAGCCACGGCACCCTGGCGGAGAAGCCACGGCTGACGACCAGCTCCCAGGCGAACGCGACGGCGGCCAGCACCAGCACGGCGACGAGGTCGGGCCAGCCAGTCAGCCCGGCGAGCAGGCCGAAGACCACGACGGCGGTCGCACCGCAGGCGCCGGGCAGGTAGCGGGTGTGGCGGACCGAGTGCGCCAGGTCGGTGCACCCGAGACCGATCAGCAGCAATCCCAGCCAGCTCATCTCTTCGGGGTCCCCGCGGAGTCGTGAGCCGGAGGAGCGCAGCGGGGGAGGCGAGCGACTTCGTGGGGTGTTCTCAGTGGATGTCTCCCAACAGTCGTTCGCTCGCCACCAGCGCGGCGAGCCCGTCGTGGCGGACCCGCTGCGACACCGCGGACGGGGACACGTCGGCCTTCTCCGCGATCTCGCGCTGGGTCCTCCCGGACAGCAGACCACGCAGCACCCCCAGGGACCGGTCGGACAGGCCGCCGACCATCTCGTCGCGCAGCACCAGGGCCGCGTTGACCGATGCGGGGTCCGGTCCCGGCGTACCGTCCGCCAGTCGGTACGCCGTCCGGTGCCGGCGGTGCCCCGCGCGGGTCGCGTCGTCCTCGGCGGCGGACACGGCGGCGCGCGCCGCCCACCAGCCCGGCCCGTCCTCGACGCGCGGGTCCTCGGCCAGCACCTGGACCGGCCCCCAGCCCAGGCCGTGACGCACGTCCACCTCGGGCAGCAGCGCGAGTCGGAGCCACCGGGTGACTCGGAGGGCGACGCCGAGGCGGGTGAAGGTCCCCTGGTACTCGTCGCCGGCGGTGATCCGCAGGGGGGCGACCACCAGGGCCGCCTCGCCGTCCCGCTCCTCCGCGCTCAGCAGGTCGTTGGCCTCCTCGAGCCGGCCGACGAGCCGGGTGTGCAAGGCTCGGCGGTCGGCGAAGCCGCGCGAGCCCACCACGTCGCCGATCACCGTCGCCACCGCGTGGCCGGAAGCCAATGCCTTCATTGTCGCCATGTGAAGACAATACCTTATTCTGACCGGAATGAAGCTACGGCGCGTCCCATCCGTTCGCCGCCCGGCTCCGGACCACCTCCGTGCCGTCCGCCGAGCCCCCGTGGGTGTTTCTCGTCCCCGGGTCCACCAACCTCCGACTCCGGCTCCGGTGGCTGGCGGCACCACCTAGACTCGCCGCACCATGAGCGCTTCGCCTCCGACCGGCCCGACCGACCCGAGCGGGCCCGACCCCGCGGCCCTCCAGGCCGCCCTGGCGACCGTCAACGACCCCGAGATCAAGCGGCCGATCACCGACCTCGGGATGGTCGACTCGGTCGAGGTCGAGGGCGGGACCGTGCGGCTCACCGTGCTCCTGACGGTCTCGGGCTGCCCGCTCAAGGACACCATCGACCGCGACGTCAACGCCGCGCTGCGCCGCGTGCCGGGCGTGACGGACGTCGTGCTCACGCTCGGCGTGATGTCGGCCGAGCAGCGGGCCGGGCTGCAGGAGACCCTGCGCGGCGGCCAGGCCCAGCGCGAGATCCCGTTCGCCCAGCCCGGATCCCTGACCAAGGTCTACGCGATCGCCAGCGGCAAGGGCGGGGTGGGCAAGTCCTCCGTGACCGTCAACCTCGCGCTCGCCATGGCCGCCGAGGGGCTCGCGGTGGGCGTCCTCGACGCCGACATCTACGGTCACTCCGTCCCGGCCATGCTGGGGGTCGCGGACGCGCGGCCCACCCAGGTCGAGGACCTGATCATGCCGGTGCCGACGGCCTCCGGCGTGAGCGTCATCTCGATCGGGATGCTCAAGCCACGTCGCGACCAGGTGGTGGCCTGGCGCGGACCGATGCTCGACCGGGCCCTCGTGCAGATGCTGGCCGACGTCTACTGGGGCGACCTCGACGTGCTGCTGCTCGACCTGCCGCCCGGCACCGGCGACGTGGCCATCTCGCTGGGCCAGCACCTGCCCGGCGCCGAGGTCGTGGTGGTGACCACCCCGCAGGAGGCCGCCGCCGAGGTGGCCGAGCGCGCGGGGACGATGGCCTCGATGATGCACCAGCGCGTGGTCGGCGTCGTGGAGAACATGAGCTACCTCACCTGCCCGCACTGCGGCCCCTCCCACCGGCTCGAGCTGTTCGGGTCGGGGGGCGGCGAACGCGTGGCCCGGACCCTGTCCGAGCGGTTCGGGTACGACGTACCGCTCCTCGCCCAGATCCCCCTCGAGCCGTCCCTGCGCGAGGGCGGCGACAGCGGGAAGCCGGTCGTCGAGGCGGACCCCACCAACCCCGCCGCCGTGGCACTGCGCGAGGTCGCCGTCGGCCTGGTCGGCCGTGGCCGGGGCCTGGCCGGTCTCCAGCTCGGGCTCACGCCGGCAAGCAGGTTCTGAGTCGTGTTCGGGGTCGGACTGCCGGAGCTGACGGTCATCGCGATCGTCGCCGTGCTCGTGTTCGGCCCCGACCGGCTCCCCGACTTCGCGCGCCAGGCCGGCCGGATGGCCCGCCAGCTGCGCAGCTTCGCGAACGCCGCGCGCGACGAGCTGCGCAACGAGCTCGGCCCGGAGTACGCCGACCTCCAGCTGCGTGACCTCGACCCGCGGGTGCTGGTGCGCAAGCAGATCATGGAGGCGATGAACGAGGAGGACGAGCGCGAGAACGCGCGCGCCCGCCCGCGACCGCTCCGCGAGGGCGAGACGCCGCCCTACGACCTGGACGCGACCTGACATGGCCGTCTCTCGTTGGTGGCAGCTCGCGCTCGGCGCCTTGGTCGGCGCCCTGGTGGGCGTGTACATGCCCCCCATCGCCTTCATGACGGCCATCGTGTTCGGCGGCCTCCTGGCCTGGGCCAGCCTTCGCAGCGACGGCGACGACGCGCTGACCGCTGTCGCCGCCGGCTACCTGACCGGCGTCCTCGGCTACGGCCTGATCCACGTCACCGCGCTGCTGACCACCACGTTCTGACCCAGGAGACCCCTCCCGCCATCCCTCGTCGGTCAGGCCGGTTCGCTGCTGCGGACGGCGCCGACGGAGGCCAGAGCGAGGAGGACGCGGCGCGGCCGCTCACCGGCCGACTCCGCCTCGACGAAGTCGCCGCCGACCCGGAGCAGGACGACCTCGTGGCGCCCACCCGAGCGGGTCAGCACCAGGCAGGGCGCGCCCGCGTCGGCCAGCCGCCGCAACGCGGAACCGAGACCCAGCCGGGCCACCGGGGACCAGGCAAGCTCCGGCACGGCCCGCTCGGAGAGGCCCTCGGCGCCGGCCACGGCCGCCGTCGGGACCAACGCATCCCCGACGGGCTCCCGGACCAGGCACCAGCCGCGGCCCACCCGGCGCAGCTCGCCGGCGACCCGCCCGGCGCCCTCGACGTCGAGCACCACCGGTCGACCCACGGACGCCATCAACCGTCCGGACAGGGTGACCGTCGCGTACTCCGCCCGGCTGCGGTCGGCGAGCTCCGCATCCCGCTCGGCGGCGTACATCGCCTCGGCCTGGCCCTCCAGGTCGTCGAGGAGGTCGAAGAGGCCCTCGTCCCAGCCCACGGGCCGAGCCTGCCACGACTCGGTCTTGTGGACGAACGCTTGCCAACAACGCCAAATCGTTTTTGACTGAGGCAAACAGAAGCAAACGAAAGGTTTGCCATGGCTCTCGGGATTCTGGTGTCGCGCGGGCGTTGCGCGCTGGTGGGAGCGGGGGTCACCGCCGCGGCCGCCGCCGTCGGGGCCGGCCTGGCGCCTGTCCTCGGAGAGGCGGTGGCCGCCGCCCGGGCCGGCCACCTCGCCGACACCCGCTTCGACGTCGCCCTCGTGTGGGGCTGCGCGAGCGTCGACCGCGGCCGTCACCTGCTGGCTCTGGCTGGTCGCGGTGCTGGTGCTCCTCGACCTGGCCCGCGGAGCCGTTCGGCCGCGTGCGGGCGGTGCCCACGGCCGTCCGCCGCGCAGTTGTCGTGCTGTGCGGGGCGGCCCTGACGACCGGCCTCGCGGCGCCCACCTGGGCGGACGCCGGCCGGCCCGGGGCCGAGGTGCTGCGCGGCCTCCAGCTCCCGGAGCGGGTGGCGGTCGACGTGGCCCCGCGGGCACCACGCACGGCCGCTCCGGCCTCGGTGCCCCTCCCGGTCGGGACGACGCGGACGGTCGTGGTGGGACCGGGCGACACGCTCTGGGCCCTCGCCGCCGCGGAGCTGGGGCCGGACCCCGCGCCGGCGCTGGTCGCCCGGGCCTGGCCCCGGCTCTACGCCCGCAACCGAGCCGTGATCGGGGCCGACCCGGGCCATCTCGAGCCCGGCCAGCGGCTGGTGCTGCCACCGGTCGGCGCCCCCGGGAGCACCCGATGACCGGCGCGGTGGCCACGGCGCGGCCGCTCTGCCGCCTCGCGATCGGCCGACCGGCGCCGGTCCCGATCGCGAGCATCCAGGGCACCCTCGCCCTCGACCTGACCCCGCGCCAGGACCCACCCGACCTGCACGACCTCACGACCAGCGGTGGCGGGGACGTGGTGGACATCGGCCGCGCCGCGCGGGGGGAGTTCGACCGGTTCTCGGGTCGCATCGTGCAAGCCGTCGTGGAGATCGTCGGCGGCGACCGCCCCGTGTCCCAGGTGCTGCGCTGGACGACGCCGACGGTCTACCAGGACCTCGGCCGGCGGGCGCAGCTCGTGGCGCAGTCGGTCGGGCGTCGTCCCGGCCAGGGCGGCATCCAAGGGGTCCGGCCGCAGGTCGTCGCCGTGCACTCCTGCTTCGTGTCCTCGGAAGCCGTCGAGGTCAGCGCCCACGTTCGCTACGGCCGCCGTTCCCGGGCGATCGCCGCGCGCTTCGAGCGTCGGCGGGACCGATGGGTCTGCTCGGCCCTCGAGTTCGCCTGAGCGGGTCCGGCACCCGGGCGCAACAATGTCGGGGTGACCACCACGCACCGTGAACAGCCCTGGCGCGACGACGACACCGAGCAGGGCCGGGTGATCCTGCTGACCGCCAACCCGATCTCCGCGGCGATCGCGACCATCGCGACGGCCGTCGGGCGCGAGGTGGTCGTCGTCTCCGATGACGACGGCGGGCCCGGCCTGTCCGAGGCGGCCCCCCGCACCGGGGATGCGGTGGTGCTCTGCGACCACGACGCGCCGGACGCGCCGGGCGTGCTGCGGGCCGCCCTCGTCTCGGAGGCGTCGTACGTCGCGATGATGGCCAGCCGGCGCCGGGCCGAGGGCCTGCTGGCCGACCTGGAGGCCGAGGGCGTGCCGGGTCTGGCCAAGCTGCACGTACCGGCCGGCCACAACCTCGGCGGCAAGGGACCGGGCGAGATCGCCCTGTCCGTCGTCGCCGAGATCGTGGCCGAGTCCTACGAACGCCCCGGTGGACCGATGCGTCGCCCGATCGGTGCGGAGTAGCTAACTGACGCGTGCGGTCAGCCCGGTGGGGCCGCCGGGCGCGCCGTGGCAGCGCTTGTACTTCTTGCCGGAGCCGCAGGGGCACAGCTGGTTGCGGCCGACGTCGGAGAACTCGTCGCCGGCGTCACTGCCCGTGGACCCCGCCACCTCGGCCTCGCCCTGCTCGGACGGCGCGGAGTAGGTCAGGTTCTGTGGTTGCTTCGGACGGTCGAGACCCTTGGCCCGGACCCTGGGAGCCTCGCGGCCGACGCTCGCCGGCTTCTCGAAGACCGAGGGAGCCGCCTCCTCGTCGTCCTGGCCGGGTCGGACGACCAGCGCCGGCGCCTGGGGCACCTCGGCGCGCATCGGCTCGAACTCCTCCTCGAGCACCTCGTCGTCGTCCTCCTCGACCTGGACGTCGAGGTTGAACAGGAAGCCGACCGACTCCTCCTTGATGCCGTCCATGACGGCGCCGAACATGTCGAAGCCCTCGCGCTGGTACTCGACGAGCGGGTCGCGCTGGGAGTAGGCGCGCAGGTAGATGCCCTCGCGCAGGTAGTCCATCTCGTAGAGGTGCTCGCGCCACTTGCGGTCCAGCACCGAGAGCACGACCCGGCGCTCGAGCTCCCGCATCACCTCCGACCCGACCTCGTCCTCGCGACGGTCGTACGCCGCGTGCGCGTCGGCCTTGAGGAGCTCGACCAGGTGGTCGCGGTCGAGGTTCGCCCACTCCCCGTCCTCGCCGCCGGCCTCCTTCGTGAGCGTGCGGAGGTCGATCCCGACCGGCCAGATCTGCCGCAGCTCGGTGAAGAGGTTCTCCAGGTCCCACTCCTCGGGGTAGCCCTGGGTGGCGCCGGTGACGAAGCCGGTGACGACGTCGTCGATGAAGGTGCTGATCTGGTCCTCCAGGTCGGCCCCCTCGAGGACCCGACGCCGCTCGCCGTAGATCACGTGCCGCTGGCGGTCCATCACGTCGTCGTACTTGAGGACGTTCTTGCGGGACTCGAAGTTCTGGGACTCGATCTGGCCCTGGGCGTTGGCGATCGCTCCGGTGACGCGCTTGTTCTCGATCGGCACGTCGTCCGGGATCTTGAGGACCTGGAGGACCCGGTCGACCCAGTCGGACTTGAAGAGCCGCATCAGCTCGTCCTCCAGCGACAGGTAGAACCGGGACTCACCCGGGTCTCCCTGGCGGCCGGAGCGGCCGCGCAGCTGGTTGTCGATGCGGCGCGACTCGTGCCGCTCGGTGCCGACGACGTAGAGGCCGCCGAGGCCCTTGACGTCGTCGTGCTCGTTGGAGACCTGGGCCTTGATCCGCTCGACCATGTGCGGCCACGCCGTCTCGTAGGCCTCGCCGTCCTCGAACGGGTCGAGGCCCTGCTTGCGCAGCTCGGCGTCGGCGAGGAAGTCGACCGAACCGCCCAGCATGATGTCGGTGCCTCGGCCGGCCATGTTGGTGGCGACGGTGACCGCGCCCTTGTGGCCGGCCAGGGCGACGACCTGCGCCTCGTCGGCGTGCATCTTCGCGTTGAGGACGGTGTGCGCGATGCCGCGCTTCCTCAGCTTCTGCGACAGGTGCTCGGACTTCTCGACCGACACGGTGCCGACCAGGATCGGCTGGCCCTTCTCGTGCCGCTCGGCGATGTCCTCGACGACCGCGTCGTACTTGGCCTCCTCGGTGCGGTAGACCAGGTCCGCCTGGTCCTTGCGCACCATCGGCAGGTTGGTCGGGATCGGGACCACGCCGAGCTTGTAGATCTTGTCGAACTCGGAGGCCTCGGTCATGGCCGTGCCGGTCATCCCGGAGAGCTTGTCGTAGAGGCGGAAGTAGTTCTGGAGGGTGACGGTGGCCAGGGTCTGGTACTCCTCGCGGACCGTCACACCCTCCTTGGCCTCGATCGCCTGGTGCAGGCCGTCGTTGTAGCGGCGACCGGCGAGCATCCGGCCGGTGTGCTCGTCGACGATGAGCACCTCGCCCTCCATGACGACGTACTCCTTGTCGTTGCGGAACAGCTCCTTGGCCTTGATGGAGTTGTGCAGGAACGAGATGAGCGGGGTGTTGGCCGACTCGTAGAGGTTGTCGATGCCGAGGTGGTCCTCGACCTTGGTGATGCCGGGCTCGAGGACCGAGATGGTGCGCTTCTTCTCGTCGACCTCGTAGTCGACGTCGCGGTCCAGCCTCTTGGCGACCTTCGCGAACTCGGCGTACCACCGGACCTCGTCCTGGGTCGGGCCGCTGATGATGAGCGGGGTCCTGGCCTCGTCGATGAGGATGGAGTCGACCTCGTCGACGATGGCGAAGACGTGGCCGCGCTGGACGCAGTCCTCGATGGTGCTCGCCATGTTGTCGCGGAGGTAGTCGAAGCCGAGCTCGTTGTTGGTGCCGTAGGTGATGTCGCAGTTGTAGGCGACGCGCCGCTCGTCGGGGCGCATCGCCGGCAGGATCACGCCGGTCGTGAGGCCGAGGAAGTGGTGGATGCGGCCCATCCACTCCGCGTGGTACTTCGCGAGGTAGTCGTTGACCGTCACGACGTGCACGCCGCGCCCGGTGAGCGCGTTGAGGTAGGCCGGGAGCGTCGCGACCAGGGTCTTGCCCTCGCCGGTCTTCATCTCGGCGATGTTGCCCAGGTGCAGCGCGGCGCCGCCCATGATCTGGACGTCGTAGTGGCGCTGGCCGATGACCCGCTTGGCGGCCTCGCGCACGGTGGCGAACGCCTCGGGCATCAGGTCGTCGAGCGCCTCGCCCTGCTCCAGCCGGGACTTGAACTCGGCCGTCATCCCCTGGAGCTCGGCGTCAGTCATCTTGACGAAGTCGTCCTCGATGGCGTTGACCGCTTTCGCGATCGCTTCCAGCTGGCGCAGGATCTTGCCCTCGCCGATGCGGAGGAGCTTGTCGAGAATCGCAGGCACGTGCGGGCACTCCTTGAACGTCGCGGAAATCTGCCAGCCGACGGGCTGGGGTAGCGGCGCCACTCTACCCAGCGGGTGATCGACGCCCTGCATCCAGCAACGGCCGTCCCACGCCGGAAGTTCCCTGTTGGTGGTAGTGACGGTTGACATCAATATGAAATTGGTGTCAACTGTGACTGCCATGAAAACGACGAGGAAGTACACCATGGGCGCCCGGGCCCAAGCGGTCGAGGAGACCCGGCAGCGGATCGTCGCCGCCCTCGTCGCGCTGGCCGGCGAACGGCCCTTCGCCGAGATCTCGCTCGACGACATCGCGACCGGGGCCGGCGTGAGCGTGCAGACGGTGCTCCGCCGGTTCGGCAGCAAGGACCGGCTCTTCGCGGACGCCATGGAGTCGGCCACCGCGAACGTCGCCGACGAGCGCCGTACGCCGCCCGGAGACGTGGGCGCCGCCGTGCGGACCGTCGTCGACCACTACGAGCAGCGCGGCCGGGCCTCGCTGCTGCTGCTGGCCCAGGAGGCCCACGACGACGTGGCCCGCAGGGCCACCGACCTGGGCAAGGCGATGCACCGCACCTGGGTCCGCGACGCGTTCGCCCCCGCCACGGACGACGAGGCCGTCCTCGACCTGCTCGTCGTCGCGACCGACGTCTACGCCTGGAAGCTGCTGCGGCTCGACCGTGGCCACTCGCGCGCCCTCACCGAGCGCCGCCTCCATGACCTGGTGGCCGCCGTCCTGGCGGCCCGCGCCCATCCCGTCTCGCGACACGACACGAAGGAGCACTGACATGGCCGAGATCCTGTTCGTCACCTGGGACGGCGGCGGCAACGTGCCGCCCGCCGTCGGCATCGCCGCCGAGCTGCGCCGTCGCGGCCACGGCGTGCGGTTCGTCGGGCACGCCGCCCAACGCGTCGCCCTCGAGGCCCACGGCCTCGACGTCGAGCCGTCGAGGCACGCCCGGCCGTTCTCGGGTCTCGACGACAACAACCCGCTGACCCTGGTCCGGACCTTCGCCGACCGCGGGCTCGGTCGCGACGTCCTCGACGCGCTCGACCGGCGGCCGGCCGACGTGGTGGTCGTCGACTGCATGCTGTTCGGCGTGATGGAGGCCCTGCGCGAGCGAGGCACGCCGTACGTCGTGCTCGAGCACCTCTACGACGCGTACTTCCGGGGACCGTGGATGAAGGGGCCGATGGGGCTCGGCATGCGGCTGCTCCGCCGCCGTCCGGCCGCGTCCCTGGCCGCCGCCCGTGACACCGTGGTCGCCTCGCTTCCCGCGCTCGACCCGGCAGGGTCGCGGCCGCGCTCCGACGTCAGCTACGTCGGGCCCGTGGTCACCCACTCCCCGCACGAGGAGGGCGCGCCGGCCGTGCTGGTCAGCCTGAGCACGTTCCGGTTCCCCGGCATGGCGGAGTGCCTGCAGCGGCTCCTCGACGCGACGGCGGGTCTCGACGCCCGGGTGGTGGTCACGACCGGTCCCGCGGTCGACCCCGCGTCGCTGCGCCCGGCCGCCAACCAGGAGGTCCACCGGTTCGTCCCGCACGCCGACGTGATGCCGCAGATGTCCCTGGTCGTGGGCCACGGAGGCCACGGCACGACCATGCAGGCGCTCGCCCACGACCTGCCCCTCGTCGTGATGCCGATGCACCCGATGCTCGACCAGCCCATGGTCGGCAGGTCGGTCGAGGAGGCAGGCGCCGGACGGGTGGTGTCGAAGAAGGCGACGGTCGACGAGCTGACGCCGGTGATCGCGGGGCTGCTGGCCGAGGGGCCGCATCGCGAGGCGGCCGCCCGTCTGGGCGCGGCCATCCGGGCGATGCCCGGCGCGACCAACGCGGCCGACCGGGTCGAGGCGGTGCTCAGAAACGGAGCAGGGGCGCCAGGTCACCCCGCGGCTCGACCGTGAGCTCGTCCATGCCCAGCCACCCGGCCAGCCGGACCAGCTCGGCCGAGAGCTCCTCGGCCGTCTCGACCACCGTCGACACCCGGGCGCCGGGCTCGGCGTAGGCCCCCTTCACGATCAGCCGGCCGGACTGCCGCTCGGCCTTGAGGTCGACCCGGCCGACGATCTCCTCGCCCAGCAGGAACGGCAGCACGTAGTAGCCGTAGACCCGCTTCGGCGCCGGTGTGTAGATCTCGATGCGGTAGTGGAAGTCGAAGAGCCGCTCGGTGCGCTCGCGCAGCCAGACGACGGGGTCGAACGGGCTCAGCAGGGCGCGGGCCTCGACCCGGCGGGGCCGGCGGGCGTCGCGGTGCAGGTAGGCCGGGCGGTTCCACCCCTGGATCCGCACCGGCTCCAGCTCGCCCGCCTCGACGAGGTCCTCGATCGCGCCCATGGCTGCCCGGTCGCCGTCGATCGGCGTGAGCCGCATCCGGTAGTAGTCGGCCAGGCAGCGGGCCGTCGCCACCCCGTGCGACCGCGCGGCCCGCAGCACGAGCTCGCGGTTGGCCTCCTCGAGGGTCGGCGTCGGGGCGGCCAGCACGTCGGCGGGCAGCACCCGCTCGGGCAGGTCGTAGCGGACCTCGAACTGGCTGTTGCGGCCGGCGATGGCGACGTCGCCGGTCATGTAGAGGTAGTCGAGGGCCCGTTTGGTGGCCGACCAGTTCCAGCCCCAGTTCTTCTTGTCCCGGGGCAGGCCGTCGTCGAGGTCGCGGGCGGTGCAGGCGCCCCGGTCGGCGATCTCGGCCACCAGGTTGGTGACCAGCTCCTCGCTGACCTCGCTCCCCCACCACTTGTGCTTCTGCGTGCGGTAGGAGTCCATCCGGTGCCGCATCACCGGCCACAGCTCGACGGGCATCAGGGCCTGCACGTGGGCCCAGTACTCCACCAGCCGCCGCGGCTTCCTCGCACTCGCGCGGGCCAGCAGGTCGACGTCGTAGGAGCCCATCCGGGAGTACAGGGGCATGAAGTGCGCCCGCTGCAGCACGTTGACCGAGTCGACCTGGAGGACGCCGGTGCGCTCGACCGTGCGGGCGAGGGTGCGCATGGTCGGCTGGCCGTGTGGCTTGTCGAGGAACCCCTGCGCCGCGAGCGCGATCCGCCGCGCCTGCGACTGGGAGAGGGTGGTCACCACCCGCGCGACCCTAGCGACGGCCGCCGACACGCCGTCTCTCGTTGGTCGAGGAGGTGCGCTAGAACCGCCAGCGAGACCCGCGACGGGTACGCCGACCTCGTCACCGGGTCTCGTGACAGGCGCTGCGCGCCTTCCTCGACCAGCGGAGTGGTCTAAGGCAGGTCCAACAGCTTCTCGCGGACGGCGTACATGACCGCCTCCATCCGCGAGTGCAGCTGGAGCTTCTCGAGCAGGTTGCGCACGTGGTTCTTGACGGTGTTCTCGCTGATGAACAGCTGCTTGGCGATCTCGCGGTTGTTCAGGCCCTTGGCGACCAGCCGGAGCACCTCGAGCTCACGCTCGGTGAGGCGCAGGCCGGGGACGGCTCCCCTGTCGGGCCGCGACATCTGCTTGAACTCGTCGATCAGCTTGACCGCCATCGACGGGCTGATCAGCGACTGGCCGTCGGCGACGACGCGGATGGCCTGGGAGACCTCGTCGATGGAGGAGTCCTTCAGCAGGTAGCCGGAGGCGCCGCTCTTGACCGCCTCGTAGAGGTCGGCCTCCTCGTCGGAGGAGGTGAGCATGATGATCTTGGCGGCCGGGACGGCCTCCTTGATCTCCTGGCAGGCCTCGATCCCCGAACGTTTGGGCATCCTGATGTCGAGCAGCACCACGTCCGGAGCCGTGCTGATGGCCAGCGCGACGCCCTCGATGCCGTCACCGGCCTCGCCCACGACCTCGATGCCGTCCTCGACGGCGAGCAGCATGGTCAGGCCGCGGCGGAAGAGCTCCTGGTCGTCGACGACCAGCACCCGGGTCGGCTCGGGGGCGGCCGGCTCGTCGTCATAAGACACTCGGGCATCATGACACGGCCGGGCCATGTCCGCGTCCGATCGACGATCCTGGTGACTAGGCGTCGCGCCGGGTCCATAGCCCGAACGGGCGGCGCCCGGCTGACCCGTCTGCGCCCGAGACCTAGCCCTGGACGTCGAGGGAGATGACGCCGTACTCGTAGCCCCGACGGCGGTAGACCACGCAGGGCCGCTCGGTGTCCTTGTCGACGAAGAGGTAGAAGTCGTGGCCCACCAGCTCCATCTCGTAGAGCGCCTGGTCCAGGGTCATCGCCGCCGCGGCGTGGGTCTTCTCGCGGACGCCCAGCGGGCCGTCGCCGGTCACACTGATCGGACCGACCTGGCGTACGGCGTCCTCGGACGTGGCGTCCGGGGCACCGTCCTCGGCGGTGGGCTCGGCGAGCAGGTCCGCGACCCGGTCGTGCTTCTTCTTGTGCTCGCGCCGGCGGTCCGCGGCCTTGCGCATCTGGGCGGCCATCTTGTCCAGCGCCAGGTCCAAGGCGCCCATCTTGTCCTCGGCGGTGGCCTCGGCCCGGATCACCGGCCCCTTGGAGAACGCGGTCAGCTCGAGCCGCACGGCCCGGTCGGCCTGGCGGGGGTTGCGTTCCTGCTCGACCTCTACCTGGACGCGGATGATGCGGTGGTCGTGCTTTTCCAGCCGCGAGAGCTTCTCGGTGACATGACTGCGGAAACGTTCGGAGAGCTCAACGTGCCTTCCGGTGACGACCACGTCCATGGATACCTCCAGGTACCTGTCGAGGATGGAGAGATGGAGCTCCCAGGGGAGACCAGCATGGAGCCCGCCCGGCCGACCTGGTCTTCGACCCCACAACCGCCTGCTGAGGGGTTCGCAGCTTGTCCGTCACGAGTGACGCCACTACTACCCTTCTCCCACCCTGCGCCATGTCTGATGACGCGGGCGAGGCAGGACTTACCTCTAAGCCGCACCGTGATCGGCCGCCCTCGATCCAGGACCGGGGGACGGCCTTACGTGGGCCGTTTTGCCTGCGACTGGCATCGGCTAGTCGCCGCTCCGTTCCGGCTTCGCCATTCGCTGGCCGGGACGTCCTGACGACGCAACCACGGACCCGAACGGACTCCATGATGAGACGTTAGGCCATGGCTGGTGACGGCGGTACCCCGGGCCTGATCGGTCCCACGGTCCGGCGCCGGGTGGCTGCGGCGGTGGCCACGGCGACCACGCC
The DNA here is from genome assembly GCA_963774575.1 of uncultured Actinomycetota bacterium. Classification (GTDB taxonomy): domain Bacteria; phylum Actinomycetota; class Actinomycetes; order Propionibacteriales; family Nocardioidaceae; genus Nocardioides. The sequence goes on from CAVZFO010000021.1 coordinate 127,579, forward strand.
GAGCCCTGCCTCGGTGAGGGCCCGCTGCGCCTCCCGGGCCGTCGACCCGGTGGTCAGCACGTCGTCGCAGACGATCACGACGGCCCGGTCACGGCGCCGGGCGAGCCGCCGCAGGGACCGGTCCGAGCAGCGCAGCGACCCGGCCAGGTTGGCCGCTCGCGCCGCCGCGTCGAGGCCCGACTGGTCGGCCACCCGGCGCCGCAACCGGAGCATCCTCAGCGCCAGCACGTCGTACGACGCCTCGCGCAGCAGGACGCCCGCGCGGCGGGTGATCGTCCAGGTCGGGTCGTGACCACGGGCCCGCACGGTGGCGGGTCGCGAGGGCACGGGCACCAGCACGACGGGGGCGCCGGTGAGGCCGAGGTCGTCGACCGCGCCGGCCACCGCCCGCGCCAGCAGCGTCGAGAGCGGGCCCCGTAGCCCGTGCATCGCCCGCTCCTTGTGCCCCAGCACCAGGGCCTGGGCGGTCCCTTCGTAGGCCGCGCCCGTCCACGGCGGCACCAGCCCGGCCGGCACGGGGGTCGGCCACGCGAGCCGCGGTGGCTCGTCGAGGGCCGCCGCGCACCCCGGGCACAGCAACCGGCCGGGACGCCGGCAGCCCACGCACCGTGAGCCCAGCAGCAGGTCCGACCCCGCGTCCACGAGCAGGTCCGCGGCGGCGCGCCACGCCGTCGCGAGGTCGCGGTGGTCGGGAGCCGGGAGCGGCATGGGGTGATGTCACCACCGCTGGCGGCCCGGCCTCAACCGACCGGGACGCGCCTGTGGACGGCCTCAGCCGACGTACTGCACCGATGTCGTGACGGGAAGCAGCGGCTTGGCGGGACCCTCGGCGCCGGTGGGGTCGAGGAGACCTTCCTTGGTGAGCGTGTAGAGCGTCTCGTTGGCGACCGGCGAGGCGACCAGCTGCGTGGCCGGGTCCTGCTGGGCGTTGCCACCCTCGCGGGTCACCGAACCGTCGACCGGCACCTGGATGACCTGGACGACCTGCTTGGTGAGCCGGTGCAGCACCGCGACGCTGGTCGGCGAGCGCCAGCCGATGTCCAGGATCCGCTGGATGTCCCCCGAGGACCAGGCCAGCGGCTCGGCCCGGGTGGCTCCGGTGACCCGGCCGAGGGTGTCGTGCCGGATCCGGCTGACCACGAGCCGGTCGGCGAGCCGCCCCTCCAGGACGGCCACCAGACGGGTGCCGTCCCGGGACACGATGAAGTCCTTGACGTGCCGGCCGCTGATGCCCGGCACCGTCACCGCCACGGGGACCTGGTCGCGCGTGGTGTCGATGACGCTGAACCGGGCCCCGCCCGGTGCGCGGTCGGCCAGCCACAGCCGCCCGGAGAAGTCCCAGGCCGGCTGCAAGAGGTCCGAGGCGTCGCTGACGACCGTGTCGACCGGCAGGCTCGGGTCGTCGTTGACGGGGCCGAGCAGCAGGGCCCGGCCGCCGTCCGTGACGGCCGCGACGAGGTCGCCCCTCAGGCTCACCCCGACCTGCCCGATGCCCAGGGTCTGCGTCCCGAAGGTCCCCGCCACCGGTGTCGTGGTGTCGGAGTCGCCGGACTCGAGCCGCCCGTTGCGCACCGCGAAGAGCAGGGAGCTGGAGTTCACGTCGGTCGGGTCGTACTCGGAGCCGAGCTCGACGGAGAACTCCGTCCCCCCGCCGTCCATGGTGACGGGCTGGTCGTCGATGCTGATCTCGAAGGTCGCGATCCTCGGGTCCTGCCGGAGCGTCCAGGCGAACTGGTAGACCAGCAGCTTCGATGCCTCCGGGGTGAGCTGCTGGGGGTCGCCACCGAGGCTGATCGAGGCGAGGCCGGCCGCGTCGATCGGGATGGACAGGCCGGGGGTCAGCCCGGTCGGCACGAACGACCGCGACACGTCGGCCAGCCGGGGACCCGGACCGTCGAGGAGGGACTGGACCAGCGCGGTGGCCAGCTGCTCGCTGGGCACGAAGACGGGCTCGGGCACCATGATGCTGGCGGTCGGGTCGAGGTAGTACACCGATGCCGGGGTGTAGTGGTCCTGGAACCAGTTGTCCGGGACGATGAACGCGTCCGGGGCCTTGGCGATCCGCCACTCGCGGTTCTCCTTCGCCATCTGGAACCGGAGCGTGCGTTGCCGCAGCGGGAGCCTCCCGCGCCAGGTGCCACGGGAGTCGACCCAGTGGCCGCCGTTGAGGCGCACCGTCATGGTGTCGGGGTCGGTGCCCTTGGCACTCTGGGTCTTCTTGTAGGTGATGATCCGTCGCGAGGGGTCCCAGGCGTTCTGCTCGTCGGCGGTCAGGAACTGCCGGGTGACGTCGTTGGTGACCGGGAAGGCGTTCATCGCCTGGATGAAGCGACGTCACGATGGTCTGCGGTGAGTCCCCCTCCTGCGGCGGCTGCGCCCGTCGCTCGACGCCCGCCTCCGGCGCGGACTGCACCTCATCGGTGGCGGGCACCACGGGGCCCGCCTCCGGAAGACCCACGCACGCGGTCGTGCCCAGCAGGGCCAGCAGCACGGCCGCGAGCCCGCAGGTACGGCGCAGCCGTGCGCGGGCTGCGGTGGGCGCGGTGGCCATCACGCCACCGTCTCGCGCGCGTCGACGGGGACCAACGGGAGCGGGCTCTGCCGCAGTGGCTGGCCGGCATGGCGGGGCAGCGTGAGCCGGAACTGGGCGCCCTCGCCCAGCCGCCCCCAGGCCTGCAGCCAGCCGCCGTGGAGGTGGGTGTCCTCCAGGGAGATCGAGAGCCCCAGGCCGGTGCCGCCGCTGGTCCTGGCGCGGGCGGGGTCGGCCCGCCAGAACCGGTTGAAGACCATCGCGGCCTCCCCCGGCCGCAGGCCGACGCCGTAGTCGCGGACCGCGATCGCCGCGGCCTGCTCGTCGCCGGCGACGTGGACGACGATGTCGCGGCTCTCCCCGAAGTCGGACTGGGCGTGGTCGATGGCGTTGGTGACCAGGTTGCGGACGATCCGCTCGACCCGGCGGACGTCGGACTCGGCGAGGCACTCGTGGTCGGGGGCGTCCACGACCACGCGGGTGAGCCGCTGGTCGGCCAGGGCGCGGGTCTGGTCGACGACCCGGTAGGCCACGTCGACGAGGTTGACCTCCTCGAGGTCGAGCACCGCGGCGCCGGCGTCGAAGCGGCTGATCTCGAGCAGGTCGACGAGCAGCGTCTCGAACCGGTCGAGCTCCTTCTGCAGCAGCTCGGCCGCCCGGGCGGTCGTCGGGTCGAAGGACCTGCGGGCGTCGTGCAGCACGTCGCCGGCCATCCGGACGGTGGTCAACGGCGTGCGCAGCTCGTGGGACACGTCGGAGACGAACCGTTGCTGGACGCGACTGAGCTCCTCGAGCTGCCGGATCTGGCGCTGCAGGCTGCTGGCCATCTGGTTGAACGAGCTCCCCAGCCGGGCCAGGTCGTCCTCGCCGCGGACCTGCACCCGCTCCTGCAGGTGTCCCGCCGCGAGACGTTCCGCGACGCGACGGGCCATCCGCACCGGGGTCACGACCTGGCGGGTGACCAACCAGGCGATGCCGGCCACCAGCACGATGAGGAGGGCGGCCGCCGTGGCGAGCGCCCGGGTGACCAGGGCAAGGGTCTCCTCCTCCTCGGCGAGCGGGAACAGGTAGTAGATCGTGTAGAGCTTGCCGTCGGACGGGAGCCGGATCTGCGAGCCGACCACGATCCCCGGCACGGGGGGCAGTCCGTCCCTCTTGATGCGGGTGTAGGTCCAGGCCGTGTCGGCGACCTCGCCGAAGTGCTGCTGCAGTGAGGCCGGGACGCTCGACGGCTGCAGGCCACGGGTGAGGGCGACGTTCTCGTTGAGGTTGTTGGTGGACCCCAACGGCGGGCTGAAGAGCACGCTGAAGCCCCGCGAGCTCCCGCGCTGGATGATCTGGTCGGCGAGGGACTCCCGTTGGACCGCGGGCTGGTTGAGGCTCGAGTTGGCCTCGTCCAGCTGCTTGTTGGCGTCGTCCATCGCGGTGCCCACCTCGGCCAGCACGGCGTCCTTGCGGTGCTCGAGCAGGCCCCGCTGGGTCTGCTGCAGCAGGAACCACCCGACCGCGCCGATCACCAGCACCGACAGCAGCACGGTGCTGACCACGACGCGCGCCTGGATCGACCGGCGCCAGAAGGTCAGGGCGCGCCGGGCGGCGGGGCGGAAGGAGCTGGCCATCGGCGTACGCCCTCGCGGGCCTACGAGGTCCCGGCCTTGTAGCCGACGCCGCGCACGGTCACCACGATCATCGGGGTTCTCCGGGTCGTGCTCGACCTTGGAACGCAGCCGCTGCACGTGCACGTTGACCAGCCGCGTGTCGGCGGCGTGCCGGTAGCCCCAGACCTGCTCGAGCAGGATCTCGCGGGTGAACACCTGCCAGGGCTTGCGCGCCAGGCAGACGAGGAGGTCGAACTCGAGCGGGGTGAGGTTGATCTGCTCCCCGTCCCGGGTGACGGAGTGGCCGGCGACGTCGATGGCCAGGTCACCGATGTTGAGCGCCTCGTGGTCGGAAGCGTCGAACCGGCGGACCCGGGCCCGGATCCGGGCGACCAGCTCCTTGGGCTTGAACGGCTTGACGACGTAGTCGTCCGCGCCGGTCTCGAGCCCGACGACCACGTCGACCGTGTCGCCCTTGGCGGTGAGCATCACGATCGGCACGCCGGACTCGGCGCGGATCTCCTTGCAGACGTCGATGCCGTCCTTGCCGGGCAGCATCACGTCGAGAAGCACCAGGTCGGGCCGGAAATCCCGGAAAGCCTCGAGGGCGAGGTCGCCTCGCGAGCAGATCCGACCCTCGAAACCCTCCTGCCGGAGCACGATCATCAGCATCTCCGCGAGCGAGGCGTCGTCGTCGACGACGAGGACCCGCCCCTTGGACGCGATGTCGGTGCCGTTGGTCATGTCGCCAATCTTGCCAGCGAGACCCTCGGATCCCGGCCAATCGGCGTCAGTAGCGGTACTGCTCCGACTTGTAGGGCCCGGAGACGGGGATGCCGAGGTAGGCGGCCTGGCTCTCGCTGAGCTCGGTCAGCCGCACGCCGAGGGCGTCCAGGTGGAGCCGGGCGACCTCCTCGTCGAGGTGCTTGGGCAGCACGTAGACGCCGGTGGGGTACTGCTCGGGCTTGGTGAAGAGCTCGATCTGGGCCAGCACCTGGTTGGTGAAGGAGTTCGACATCACGAAGCTCGGGTGGCCGGTGGCGTTGCCGAGGTTCATCAGCCGGCCCTCGGACAGCACGATGATCGCGTTGCCGGCGGGGAAGGTCCACAGGTCGACCTGCGGCTTGACGTTGGCGCGGACCACGCCGTCGTACTTCTCCAGGCCGGCCATGTCGATCTCGTTGTCGAAGTGGCCGATGTTGCCCAGGATCGCGTTGTGCTTCATCCGGGCCATCTGGTCGACGGTGACGACGTCCTTGTTGCCGGTGGCGGTGATGATGATGTCGGCGGTGTCCAGCACGTCGTCGAGGCGGGCGACCTGGTAGCCGTCCATGGCGGCCTGGAGCGCGCAGATCGGGTCGATCTCGGTGACGATGACGCGGGCGCCCTGGCCGCGCAGCGACTCCGCGCAGCCCTTGCCGACGTCGCCGTAGCCGCAGACCACGGCGACCTTGCCGCCGATCAGGACGTCCGTGGCGCGGTTGATGCCGTCGATCAGCGAGTGGCGGCAGCCGTACTTGTTGTCGAACTTCGACTTGGTGACCGAGTCGTTGACGTTGATGGCCGGGAAGAGCAGCGAACCCTCGCGCATCATGTCGTAGAGCCGGTGCACGCCGGTGGTGGTCTCCTCGGTGACGCCCTTGATCTCCGCCGCGATCTTGGTCCAGCGGTCGGTGCTCTGGACGAGCGAGTCGCCGAGCACCTGGAAGATGACCTGCTGCTCGTGGCTGGAGGCCGACGCCGGGTCGGGGGCGATCCCGGCCTTCTCGGTGTCGAGGCCGAGGTGGACCAGCATGGTGGCGTCACCGCCGTCGTCCAGGATCATGTTGGCGAACGAGCCCTCGGGCCACATCAGGATCTGCTGGGTGCACCACCAGTACTCCTCCAGCGTCTCGCCCTTCCACGCGAACACCGGGACGCCCTGGGGGTCCTCGACGGTGCCGTGCGGACCGACCGCGACGGCGGCGGCGGCGTGGTCCTGGGTGGAGAAGATGTTGCAGGAGGCCCAGCGGACCTCGGCGCCGAGGGCGACCAGGGTCTCGATCAGCACCGCGGTCTGGATCGTCATGTGCAGCGATCCCGCGACGCGGGCGCCGGCGAGCGGCTTGGTGTCGCCGTAGCGCTCGCGCATGGCCATCAGGCCGGGCATCTCGTGCTCGGCGAGCTTGATCTCGGCACGACCGAAGTCGGCGAGGGAGAGGTCGGCAACCTTGAAGTCCATGGAACGTCCTCACATGGGTCCGGTGAACGAGGGCCCGTTCAGGCTAGACCCGGGTCACACCGGACAAAGAATCCGCAGACCCTGCTCAGTCGTGGGGTCAGTCGTTGATCAGTCCGATGCTCAGGTACGCCGCGGCGTAGCGGCCGCTGAGCAACAGCGACGCGTAGCGCGCCATCTCACCGGCCGCGTCGGTGTCGACCTTCTCGGTCCGTACGCCGTGCTCGACCGCGGCCGCCTGGAGCCGGCCCCGCTGCTCGCGCACGATCGGGTCGTCGGCGCCGTCGTCGAGGAGCAGCAGCACGGGCCGGAGCTCGAACGGCTCCTCGTCGAACGGGTCGTCGAACACGTTGCGCGGGCTGGCCGCCTCGATGACGGGCAGCAGGTGCTCGGCGTCGCCGGCCAGCGCCGTACGCCCGCTGGAGCGGCGGATCGACTCGGCCACCCGACGAGCGGCGCGGGCCGCGAGCACCGACCCGCCCCAGACCAGGGGGTTGGCCTCGGCCAGGGCGATGGCCAGCACCTTGGCGGGGTTGACCGCGATGTCGCGGTGGGGCGAGCACGCCAGGGCCACCCCGTCGAGGGCGTCGGCCACCAGCTCGTGGTCGGCCTGCGGGCCGAGGTCGGCGCGGTCGAGGTACTCGAGCACCAGGACGGCGATGGCGAGCTGGTCGCGGGTCGAGCTGGGCAGGATCGTGCTCCAGCGGCCTGCGGCGTGCTGGGCCACGAGGGAGTTCTCGGGGCACGCCACGACGACCCGGCAGCCGCGGCGGACCGCCTCGGCGACGGCGGACGCCGTACCGACGTCGCCGCCCTCGGGCGCCAGCACGACGACCAGGTCCAGCGCACCCGCCCAGCCCGGTAGCCCCGGGTTGGGCCAGGCCACGAACGGCACCGGGCACCACGGCTCGAGGGCGGCCCGCAGCAGCCGCGAGTCGGGCCCGGCGGCGACGACCGCGCGCGGACGGCCCTGTTCGCGGGCGATCGCGACGGCCTGGGCCAGGGCGCTCTCCGCCTCGACCGCCTCGCGGCGGATCCGCGCGCCGGACTCCGCGAGCACCCGGAGGCGCGGGTCGGCGGCGGCGAGGATGACCTCGTCGTCCAGGCGGGACTCGTCGAACCAGGCCATGGCGCGGATCAGCCCGGCTGCCGGGCCTCGTCGACCAGCAGCACCGGGATGTCGTCGCGGACCGGGTAGGCCAGGCCGCAGCCGGTGCAGACGAGCTCCTCGCCCACCTCCTCGAGGGAGGCGTGGCAGCTCGGGCACACGATCAGCTCGCGCAGCTCGGGGTCGATGTTCATGGGTTCCTCCTGGTCCGGCTGCCCCTGATCCGGGCCAGCACCTCGTCGCGCACCCGCTCCATCGTGGCGGTGTCGCGGCCCTCGACGTTGAGCCTGAGCAGCGGTTCGGTGTTGGACGGCCGCACGTTGAACGACCAGTCGTCGGTGGTGACGCTCAGCCCGTCGAGGTGGTCGAGCGTGGTGCCGTCGCCGGCGTACGCCGCCTCGATCTCGGCCACCACCGCGGCCTGGTCCTCGACGGTGGAGTTGACCTCACCGCTGAGCACGTACCGCTCGTAGTCGGCGGCCAGCTCCGACAGAGGACGGTCGGTGTCCGAGAGCTCGGCCAGCGTGTGCAGGGCGGCGAGCATGCCGGAGTCCGCGCGCCAGAAGTCGCGGAAGTAGAAGTGTCCGCTGTGCTCACCGCCGAAGACGGCGTCGGTCTCGGCCATCGTCTCCTTGATGAAGGAGTGGCCGACCCTGGTCCGGACGGGCGTGCCGCCGAGCTCGGTGACGATCTCGGGCACGGCCCGGCTGGTGATCAGGTTGTGGATCACCGCCGCACCGGGGTGGCTGCGCAGCTCGCGGGCCGCGATCAGGGCGGTCAGCGTCGAGGGCGACACCGCGCGGCCGCGCTCGTCGACGACGAAGCAGCGGTCCGCGTCGCCGTCGAAGGCGAGCCCCACGTCGGCGCCCTCCTCGACGACCCGCGCCTGGAGGTCCCGGAGGTTCTCGGGCTCGATCGGGTTGGCCTCGTGGTTCGGGAAGGTGCCGTCGAGCTCGAAGTACATCGGCACGACCTCGACCTGCTCGCTCCCGATCGCCTCGAAGACGGCCGGCGCCGTGTGCCCGGCCATGCCGTTGCCGGCGTCGATGACCACCCGCAGCCGACGGCCGTCGACCGGGGCGAGGGTGAGGAGGTGGTCGACGTACGCGCCCAGCACGTCCTGCTCGGTGACGGTGCCGGGCCGCTCGGCCACGAACGGCTCCCCGGCGATGACCGCGTCGCGGATCTCGGCCAGGCCGGTGTCCATGCCGATCGGCCGCGCCCCGGCGCGGCACATCTTGATCCCGTTGTACTGCGCGGGGTTGTGGCTGGCGGTGAACATCGCGCCGGGGTGGTCGAGGTGGCCGGAGGCGAAGTAGAGCTGGTCGGTGGACGCCAGGCCGATCTGCACCACGTCCGCGCCCGCGAGCGACGCGCCCTGGGCGAACGCCGCGGCGAAGCCCGGCGAGCTCGGCCGCATGTCGTGCCCGACCACGATCGTGCCGCCCTCGGCACCGGTGACGGCGACGAATGCGGCACCGGTGCGCCGGGCGAGCTCCTCGTCGAGCTGGTCGGGGACCGTGCCGCGGACGTCGTACGCCTTGAAGACGGCGCGCACGACGTCCGGGTCCGGGCTGGTCACGCGACGGACTCTAGTGCGGCGCCGGAGGGCCGCCGCCGTGAGTTCTCCGTCAGTCGTTGGTGAGCATCCGCAGGTGCCCCTTGCGGGCCACCTCGCGTCCCGTCTCGTCGGCCGGCGCGGACACGGAGGCGGCGACCGGCCGGGCGGCCTCGCGGACCGCGTCGGCGAGGGCGAGCAGGTCATCGGTCGTCGGCCCGGTTGCCCGCGGGTCGCGGGCGAGCCGCAGCACGTCCCAGCCACGCGGGGCGCTCAACCGCTCGGAGTGCGGCTCGCAGAGGTCGTAGGCGTGCGGCTCCGCGTAGGTCGACAGCGGGCCGAGCACGGCCGTCTGGTCGGCGTAGACGTAGGTCAGGGTGCTGACCGCCGGCCGGCTGCAGGCAGTGCGCGAGCAGCGGCGGGTGAGACTCACGTCGCCGACCGTACCTCCCGACCCGACCACCGAGGCTTAGGCTCGCTGCCATGGCGGGCACCGAGGTCGAGACCGGTCCGGGACAGCCCGGCGGGGCCCCCCGACGGCGGTCGGTCCGCGACCGCCGAGGCCGCGGGATGCGCGGCCCCGCGGTGCTGCCGGACCGACCCGGGGAGCCGATGCTGCCGACGGCCAGGGAGCGGTTCGACGAGCTCGTCCTCGACATCGTCTCGGACGTCGAGGCCCGGTGGTCCGACCGGCTGGGGCTGGTCGAGTACGCCGTGGAGGACACTCCCCAGATCCCCGACGACTGGGTGTCGGGCACCGTGCCGCTCTCCTCGCTGATCAGGGGCAGCGCGGGCCGACCCACCCGGCTGGTGCTGTTCCGCCGGCCGATCGAGCACCGCAGCGAGACGCGGGCCGACCTCGAGGCGATGGTGCTGACGGTCGTGGTGGAGCAGGTGGCCGAGCTGCTCGGGATCGACCCGGCCGAGGTGGACCCGAGGTACGACGCGGGCGACTAGCCGAGCCCGATCGCGGCCGCGGCGTCCGCATAGGCCAGCGCCTCGACGGCCAGCTCATCGGGGCGCACGCCGGCCAGGACGCGCTCGTGCGTCGTCCAGAGCCGGAACAGCATGGCCCGAGCCACGGCCGGGACGGAGACGCCCAGCTCGTCGAGCAAGGTGGGCTCGGCGCCGTGCCAGCACAGGGCATCGGCGACCAGCACACCTTCGGCGTAGGGCGTGGGACGCCAGTACGGAGAGACATCGATGACGGCGGGGTCCAGGCCGTCGGCCAGGAGCACGTTGCCGCCCAGGTCGGCATGGACGACCTGCGGCTCCCCCAGCGGTCGGCAGGCGGCCTCCAGGAGGCGGGCGGTCGCCGCGAGCGGCGGGACCGGGTGGACCGGTCCGGACTCGCCCCACGCCCGCCGGTCGGCACGAGCCCACCACGAGTCCCGACCGTCGACGAAGGCGGGTCGGTCGAGGTGGCTTACGGCGCGGTGGAAGGCGCGACCGCCCTCGAGCGCCTGGCGCCAGCGCTCCGCGCTCGGGACCGTCGTGGGCACGGACGCACCCGCCACCCATCGCGACGCACTCCAGCCCTGCACGACCCACGACCCGTCGGCGGCCGGCAGCGGTTCGGCGAGCCGGAAGCCGTCGCGCACGACGCGCGCGACCTCGGTGCCGAGCCAGGCCTGGAGCGACGGATCGGTGTCCGGCTTCAGGACCACGTCCCCGGCGAGCCAGGTCGGGGTCGCGAGGGGGCGCGGCTCGTGGTGCACACCGAAGGCGTCCAGGACCGCTCCGGGTGGGGCGGCCGCGTCGGTCACGGCAGGGCCGGGCGCAGGTCGGGTACCAGCCCGGTGAGCACCAGGTCGCGCAGCCCGAGCACGGTGGCACCGCCGTCCTGCACGACGACGGCGGCTCGCACGTCGGTCCGGGACGGGGTGACCTGGACCAGGACGGCGCGTGCGGGGAGCGGGACCGACGCGGTGCGGCCCGGGGCCAGGTCCACGTCGACCACCTTCTTGCCCCCGCCCTGGAGGCGGGCGAGCACCTCGGCGGAGCCGACCGCGTCGCCGGTCACCAGCACGGTGGCCCGGCCCGCGGGCAGGATCGCCTGCGTCGGGGCCGTGACGAGGCCCGCCGGGATGGTCTGGGAGACGTCGCCGTCGACGAACGAGCGCAGCGTGGCGGTCACCGGGTGGGTCGCCTCGACCTCCACCCCGACCGCCCCGTCCCGGACGGCGGCACCCAGGATCGCGCTCAGCGGGACCCGGGTCACCGAGCCGGGAGGTACCCGCACCTCGTCGAGGCCCTCGGGACGGAACGACGAGTCCTTCGTGATCACGCGGACCACGACCCGCACCTCGTCGTCGCCGTCGTTGGCGAGCACCAGTGATCGCGTCCCGGTCCCGGAGGGCAGGCCGAGCAGGGTGAGCAGGGTGCCGGGCTGCTGCGCCGCCAGCCAGTCGACGCCGGCCTCGCCGCGGCCGAGCAGGTCGAAGGAGTCCGCGGCGTAGACACCCAGCCGGCCGCGGGAGACGACCACGTGGGCCGCCAGCTCACCGCGCAGCGGGATCTCGCGGGCGAGGTCGAGCCGAAGGCTGCGGCCACCGGGGACGGTGATGCCGCGCAGCGAGGGAGCGTCGACCGGGCCCCGGGCGCCGATCACCGTGATGTCGGCGACGGCGGGCCCCGGATCGGGGTTGACCAGCTCGAGCACGGACGAGTGCCGCGCCGCGGCTCCCAGCCCGGTGAACCACTGGTCGGGTTCCGGCGCGCGGCACGACACCGCGGCCGGCCCCTCGTCCTCGCGGGAGGCGATCAGGCCGGGGGCCATCGCGTCGACCCCGCGGACCGTGACCGAGCGTTCGCCGACGTCACCGGTGGCGGGGCGGTCGACGGGCACGTCGATCGTGGACGTCGCGCCGCTGCCGGACACGACCACCTCGGCCGGGCCCGACGCGCCGGTCGCGTTGGCGACCGACACCTCGCGAGAGCCGGACAGGGTGCCGGGGCAGGTCAGCGTGGCCAGGTTCAGCCCGGTCTCGGTCGGCGGGTGGCTCGTGGCCGGTGCGGCCGGCGGCTGCACCAGGGCCAGCGCGCCGACGGTGAGCAGCGGGAGCAGCACCGCGAGGACGGCCGTCAGGTTGAGACGCTCACGGATCCCTCGCGCCACCCGCTCGGGTGGCGGAAGGGCGATCCGCCGGCCACGCGGCTGGTCGCGGCTCATCTTCGGGGTCCCCACGGAAGCGTGAGCGGGAGGAGCGGAGCGGGGGGAGCGAGTGGTTTCGTGGGGTGTGTCATGACTCTTCCTCCCGCCGGGCACGGGTGGAGGGGACGCAGAGCACGAGCACCACGACCAGCGCGATCCCCTGGACCACCAGCAGCACGATCCGGAACCACGACGTGGGGCCGTCCAGCGCCCCCTCGTCGACCGGCCGACTGACCTGCCAGGCGCGGGTGGAGCGGTCCTCGGCGCTGGCCTGGTCGAGGCCGCCCGAGGCGTCGAGGCCGGCGGCGACGGTGCCGTCGGCGGGCGCCGGCAGCACGACGTGCGCGATGCCCTCGTCCGCCAGGCGGGCCACGACCGCCGCCCGTGGCCGGGACACCAGGGTCTGCACGTCCGCGTCGAAGGCCGCATCGGGCGGGGTGGCGGCCAGGATCTCGTCCTCGCCGATGGTGACCCCGTCGCCGCGGCGTACGGCGTAGGTGAGGCCGTCAGCGACGCCGCCGCGGATCACCAGGATGCCGTGGGCGGGGCCGGTCAGCGCGTCCTGGACCATGTACTCGGGGATGCCGGTGTCGCGGGCGTCGGTGAGCTCGCCCGGTCCCTCGAGCACGAACCAGGCGAGGCCGAGCAGCGGGATCACGGCCGCGACCGCGGTCAACGCCACGGGGGCCAGACGCCGCATGGACGTCCCGGTCCGCCGGGCCCGGGTGGCCAGGCCGTGGATCGCGATGAAGGCCGCGACCACGAACGCCCCGCGCAGCACCACGAGGAAGAACCCGAGCCCGGGACGGGCCTCGCCGACGGGCAGGGTCAGGGTGACCGCGCTCAGCACGGCCGCCGTCCCCGCGGCCACCAGCGCCACGATCCACACCACCAGGACGGGGATCCGGGTGCGCGACGGGATCAGCGCGAGCACCGCCATCACCAGCAGGCCCAGGCCCAGCCAGGAGGGGGCTCCCAGATCGCCCGGCAGCCGGCCCGTCAGCAGGTCGCGGAAGCCGATGGCGGGGTCGGGCAGCCGGCCGGAGTCCAGCAGCAGGGTCCGGCCCGCTCCGTGCACGATCGCCGGCAGCCACCAGGGCGCCAACAGCAGCGGCACGGAGAGCGAGCATCGTCGCGGGCGGTCCCCACACCGAGCGGTCCCGCATCGCCGCCGGGGCGATGGCGAAGCCGACGGCGATCATCGCGACGCCCAGCGCCACACCGAAGAACCAGGCGACCGGCGTGAAGGCCGCGACCAGCGCGAGCAGCAGGCCGGAGCGCCAGGCGGCGCGCCACCGCCGGTCGGGCTCGGGGTCGGCGAAGCCGAGCGCGGCGTGACCGAGCCACGGCAGCACCGCGGTGACCACGACGATGCCCAGCCGCCCGTCGCCCCAGGCGCCGCTGACGACCGGCACCAGTGCGTAGGTGCAGGAGGCGACCGCGAGCAGCCACCGGGGGGCACCGGCCGCGTCGCTGAGGCGGCCGACCACGCGCAGGAACCGCCACGCTCCCCACAACGCCACGGGTACGGCGAGCAGCAGGATCGCCGAGACGGCCGCCGTCACGCTGCCGCCGAGCACGGTGGAGAGGAGGGCCAGGGGCAGCACGTAGGCAGGCGCCGGGATCGCGGTCCCCTGCCCGAGCGCGTGCCACGACTCGATCTGCAGCTGCCAGAGGTCCCGCGCGTTCGCGGGTGCCGCCGAGAGGCCACCACCGCTGACCGGACCGATCGCCTCGCGCGCCCCGAAGAGCACCAGCAGCACGAACAGCGCGAGGCCGAGCGCCACGGGGTTGGTGAGGAAGCGCGCCACGATGCCGGTGTCGGCGGCGGGCGCCTCGTCGTCCTCCGCCGTGACCCGCCGGGGGGTGACCGGGTGGTCGCCGGAGGCTGCCGCGGCGGCCGCGCGGCGACGTTCGGCGACGTCCTGGGCCTGGAGGGTGACCGCGGTGACCAGGTCGCTGATCGTGTCCAGGCCGTGGCGGTAGGGCAGCCACCAGGGCGCGAGCAGCCCCCGGACGTCGTGCTCGTGCGCCGGCCGGCGAGTGCTTCGCTCCTTGCGGGCCGCCCGTACCTGACGGGGGCTGCCGTACAACGACAGCAGCGCCGCGAGCTCGTCCAGGGACTGGCCGACGGCGCGGACCAGCAGGAAGCCGAGCACCCGCAGCAGGGTGCCGAAGAAGAGGCGGACCACCTGCCACGGCAGCGACCGCGTGCGGGCGTTGACGAGCAAGGTGTAGAGCGCCGCCCGCCGTTCCTGGTAGTGGGTGTGCCGCCCGGTGAGGGGGGTGCGCCGGACGCCGCGGTGCGCCGCCTCGACGTGGAAGACCACCGCCGAGGGCACCACGATCGTCCGGTGGCCGGCCGCCGCGGCGCGCCACCCGAAGTCGATGTCGTTGCCGAAGACCGGCGAGCTGCTCGTCGAAGCCGCCGAGCTCGTCGAGGACCGCGCGCCGCACCAGCATGCCGGCGGTGTTCACCGCCAGCACCTGCCGTACGTCGTCGTGCTGGCCCTGGTCGTACTCCGCCCGCTCCAGGCCCGTCTCGCGGCGGCCGGTGCCCGAGATGGTGACGCCGACCTCGAGCAGCCGGCGCAGCGAGGGCCACTCGCGCAGCTTGGGGCCGAGCACGTCGGCGGCGGGGTCGGTGGCCGCGGCGGCCAGCAGCTCGGCCAGCGCGTCGGGCGCGGGGTTCGCGTCGTCGTGCAGGATCCACACCCAGTCGGCCGGGTCCTCGCCCTCACCGGCCGCGTCGGCGTCGAGCCGTTCGAGACCCAGCCGGACGGCGGCCGGGAACGAGGTCGACGAGGGCGCCCGCACGACGCCACCGGCTCCGGGACCCGACGGACCCGAGAGCCACTCCTCCAACAGGTCGGCGGAGCCGTCCTTGCTGCCGGTGTCGACCGCCACGACCCGGTCCGGAGCCGTGTGCTGGGCCCGGACGCCCGCGATCACCGACGGGAGCCACCGGGCGCCGTCATGACTGACGACGAGCGCGGCGACGCGCGGTTCGGGCGGCGGATTCACGGGGGATCACGTTAACGGGGCGTGACCCAGCCTCCGATTCGCCGATCGACCCCGACCCGCGCCACGGGCGGTCCCCGTGGTGCGGGTCACGCCGGCCGCGGCCGGCGGTCATCGGCGCGTCGGTCCGAAGAGGTCAGACGGCGCGCTTCTTGAGCTTGCGCCGCTCGCGCTCGGAGAGGCCGCCCCAGATGCCGAACCGCTCGTCGTTCGCGAGTGCCGACTCGAGGCACTCGGTGCGGACGTCGCAGGTCAGGCAGACCTTCTTGGCCTCTCTGGTGGAACCGCCCTTCTCGGGGAAGAACGCCTCGGGGTCGGTCTGCGCGCACAACGCACGCTCCTGCCAGCCCCCGTCTTCGGCGTCCGGTTCGAGGAGAAACAGTTCCCTCACGGCACTACGCCCTTTCGACCCGGTTCTCCGTCCCAGTGGTGCAGAAGAACACTGTGGGAATTACATGCCTGTCGTACACCTGAAGTCAAGCCCGCGTCTGGTATACGCACGAGACTCGGTCCACCGGAACGGGGGTGGTCCAGACCGGTCCGAACCCCTGCGGCAGGCTTGCCCCATGGCCATCCGCTGCGTCAGATCACCGTGCTGTCCGGCGGCGTCGGCGGGGCGCGCTTCCTCCAGGGACTCTTGCACGGCATCGCCACGGGCGGCCTCCCGGGGGTCGCGGCGGACGCCGAGGTGACCGTCATCGCCAACACCGGCGACGACTGGTGGGTGCACGGCCTGAAGGTCTGCCCGGACCTCGACACCGTCATGTACACCCTCGGCGACGGCATCGACCACGAGCGCGGCTGGGGCCGACGCGACGAGACCTGGCACGCCAAGGACGAGCTCGCGGCGTACGGCGTGGAGCCCACCTGGTTCGGCCTCGGCGACCGCGACCTCGCCACCCACCTGGTGCGCACCCAGATGCTCGACGCCGGCTACCCGCTCTCCGAGGTGACCGAGGCCCTGTGCCGGCGCTGGCCGACCCGGCGGCGTCCGGCTGCTGCCCATGTCCGACGACCGCGTCGAGACGCACGTCGCCGTGGCCGACCCGGACACGGCGAGCGGCCGTCGGGTGGTGCACTTCCAGGAGTACTGGGTCCGGCTGCGCGCCGGCGTCCCCGCCGAGGCGCTGGTGTTCGTCGGCCTCGAGGAGTCCACGCCCGCTCCCGGCGTGATCGACGCGATCGTCGACGCCGACCTGGTCATCGTCCCGCCGAGCAACCCGGTCGTCTCCGTGGGCACGATCCTGGGCGTGCCCCGCGTCCGCGAGGCGATCCGGGCGACGCGCGCCCCGGTCGTCGGCCTCTCCCCCATCGTCGGCGGGCACCACCTCCGCGGCATGGCCGAACAGCTGCTCACCACCATCGGCGTCGAGGTGAGCGCCGCGGCGGTCGGCCTGCACTACGGCGCCCGGGACCGCGGCGGGGTCCTCGACGGCTGGCTGGTCGACGAGCAGGACGCCGCGGACGTACGCCGCGTGACCGACGCCGGCCTCGCCTGCGCCGCCGTGCCGCTGCTGATGACCGACCTCGACGCGACCGCCGCGATGGCGGCCGCCGCGGTCGCCCTGGTCGTCGTGACGCCTCGACGGTCGTCGCGCCCGACGGTGCACCCGAGGTCGCGCGAGGGCGACGACCTGGCCCTGCTGCTCGGTCGGCCTGCTCGGACCGGACGGCCTCGCCGACGGGGACGTCGTGGTCGTGACCAGCAAGGTGGTCGGCCAAGGCCGAGGGCCGGGTCCGCGACGGGCGATCGCGACGAGGCCATCGCCGACGAGACCGTCCGCGTGGTGGCGCGCCGGGGGCCGACCTCGATCGTGCGCACCCGGCACGGCCTGACCATGGCCGCCGCCGGCGTCGACGCCTCCAACGTCGCCGCCGGGCACGTGGTGCTGCTGCCGCTCGACCCGGACGCCTCCGCCCGACGGATCCGGCGGCCGGCTGCACGAGCTGACCGGGCTCGTCGTCGGCGTCGTGGTCACCGACACGGCCGGGCGGGCCTGGCGCGAGGGCCAGACCGACATCGCCGTCGGCGCGGCGGGCCTGCGTGGTGGCGGAGACCTACGCCGGCCGCACCGACGCCTACGGCAACCCGCTCGCTGGTGACCGCGCCGGCCGTCGCCGACGAGATCGCCGGCGCCGCGGAGCTCGCCCAGGGCAAGCTCGGCCGGACGTCCGTTCGCCGTCGTCCGCGGCCGTGCCGACCTGGTGCTGCCCCTCGACGACGACGGCCAGGGCGCGGTCGCCCTGGTCCGCGCCGACGGCGCCGACATGTTCGGCTACGGCGCCCGCGAGGCCGTGCTCCACGCGCTCGGCGGTGACCCCGCCGACCGCGCGGGCGTTCGGCTCCCCGGCGACCGCGACGGAGCTGGCCGACGCGCTCGAGGCGCTGCTCGGCAGCGGCCCGAGGCGCGACGACGGACGCGGCCGGGGAGGTGTTGCTCGTCACACCCGGCGACGAGCGAGAGGCGTGGGTGGTCGGCGTCGCGGCGTACGCGTGCGGCTGGCAGGTGTCGCGGACGTCGCCCGGCGGCCCGGGTCGCCGGTCCGACTCCGCACGTCACC
Organism: uncultured Actinomycetota bacterium; assembly: GCA_963774575.1. Taxonomy (GTDB): domain Bacteria; phylum Actinomycetota; class Actinomycetes; order Propionibacteriales; family Nocardioidaceae; genus Nocardioides. The sequence continues at coordinate 145,328 of CAVZFO010000021.1, forward strand.
GTCGCTTCCGTAGACTCTGCCCTCGATCGACAGCCACGCCTCAGCACCCCAGAGGACTTCCCCACGTGGCCAAGACAGCCAAGACCGACCGCCAGGCGGTCATCGAGCAGATGCGTACCCAGCAGAAGAGCGCGGAGCGGCGTCGCGGTCTCGCGATCGTCGGGGTGTGCGTCGTCGTGGCGATCCTGATCATCGGCCTCGCGGCGTTCCGTCCGATCAAGAACTGGTGGGACCTGCGCCAGTTCCGCGACGCCGCCCTGGACCAGATCGGCGCCCCCGCGACGGTGTGCGGCGAAGGAGACCACCAAGCCGGCGACCGGCGACCAGCAGCACGTCCCGGACGGCCAGGCGATCTTCTACGACGACGCCCCGCCGGCCTTCGGCGAGCACTACGCGACCCCCGACCCGATGGAGCGCAAGCTCTACACGGACCAGGACCGGCCCAAGCTCGGCACGCTGGTGCACAACCTCGAGCACGGCTACACGATCCTCTGGTACGACCAGACGATCGCCGACGACGACAACGCGATGAACGAGCTGCGCGGCATCGCCGACAAGTTCGCCGGCACCACCAACCTGCGCTTCAAGTTCAAGGCCGTGCCGTGGCTGGAGTCCGACGGCAAGTCGTTCCCCGAGGGCCAGCACATCGCGTTCACGCACTGGTCGGCCGGCGGCGCCGACGTCGCGGGGTCCGGAGACACCAGCAAGCAGGTCGGCGTCTGGCAGTACTGCTCCGCCATCTCGGGCGAGGCCCTCAACGACTTCATGATCAAGTACCCCTACATGGACTCGCCCGAGCCCGGCGCGATGTGATGTGGGCGAGTGAGGCGGTCCCGGCCACCTCCGGGCTCGCAGACCTTCCCCCGTCCGTACGTCGGGTCGCGATCGTCAGCGGCTACTTCAACCCGCTGCACATCGGCCACCTCGACATGATGGAGGCCGCCCGCGCCCTGGCCGACGGGCTCGTGGTGATCGTCAACAACGACGCCCAGCAGGTGCTCAAGAAGGGCAAGGTCATCACGACCGAGGCCGACCGCCTGCGCGTCGTCGAGGCGCTGCGGGTCACCGACGCCGCCCTGGTCGCGGTCGACACCGACGGCTCGGTCGCCGCGTCGCTCGAGGTCGTCCACGCGGCGTACCCCGGCGTCGACCTCACCTTCTGCAACGGCGGCGACCGCTACCCCGACCGCGACGCCGTCCCCACCGCCGAGAACGCCGTCTGCGAGCGCCTCGGCATCGAGATGGCCTGGGGCGTCGGCGGCACGACCAAGGCCGACTCCTCCACGCGCATCAACGAGGCGCTCGGGATCTGATCCTCGTAGCTGCGGCGGCGACACACGGGGTCAGCGACCCCTACACCGACCGGCGGCCTCGAGCCTTGCGGAGATGGGCTCGAGCAGGGCGATCAGCTCGTCGAGCTCGGGCGGCTCCAACCCGTCGTACGGCGCTTCGGCGAGGGCGTCGGTCAGGGACTCGATCCGGTCCTTGGTCGCCCGCCCCGCGTCGGTGAAGTGGCCGGAGGCATCGAGGAGGCCGCGGTCGCGCAGACCGTCCATGACCTCGGCCAGTCTGGCCCGGGGAGGTGGTGGATCCGGCCGAACGACTCCGCCGGGTAGATGCCGCTGTCGAGGGCGCCGAGCACGTGGGCCTCGGTCCCGCCGATCCGCTCGGAGACCAGGGCCGCGATGTGGCCGTCGCCGCGGTGCTCGCGGAGCATGTTGGCCGCGTGCCAGAGCCGGGTGACCGGATCCTCCGGCATCGGGAGCGACCGCAGAGCTCGGCATACATCACCCGGCCGTTCATCGGGGCGCTGGTCGATGCCTTCGCGAGAAGCTCGGCCGCGCGCGCGAGACCGGGAGTCTCCGCGAGGTCGGCGAGGATCCGACGGAGCGCCGCGACGCAACCCTGCTGACGCGCGGCGTGCGCCGCCTCGGGCGTGGTCGTCTCCCAGACCTTCGGGATGTGGCGGGCCGCCTCACCGTCGGCGAAGTTGTAGAAGGCCGCGTGGACCACCTCGGCCGGGACCCGGCCCAGCGGCGCCGAGCGTCCGGCGAAGTAGCCGTCCCAGTAGTTGTGACGCAGGCCCAGCGCCGTCATCGCGTCGTTGGGCTCCGGTGCGGAGAAGTTGACCAGCGGGATCGGCTCGGTCAGCTCGAACATCCGGCGGGCGACGGGCTCCGGGTGCGGCACGTTATCATCTCCCCTGGTCGCGGCGGCCTGGTAGGCCCTCATCATTGCTACGAACGGGTCGACCCTCACACGACGGCGCCGGGATCCCTTCTTTCCGGGTGTTCTGCACCCCGGAGCGACCAGGACGCGGGCGGGTGCGGACCGATGAGTCCGAGCGGCGGATCTTGTCGGTAGGGGCATGACCGCGACCTACACCTTCGACATCTTCTCCAGCCTCGACGGCTTCGGCTCCTACGGCCCCCCGGGCGACTGGGGCGGCTACTGGGGCAAGCAGGGTCCCGAGCTGCTGGCGCACCGGCTCGCGGCGTACGACGGTGCGCAGCGGATGGTCTTCGGAGCCAACACCTATCTGGCCTTCGCGGAGATGCTGGCCGCCAGCAGCGAGGGCGACGACGTCCGCGATCCGTGGGTGGACCGGATGCGGACCCTGCCGACGTACGTCGTCTCCTCGACGCTCAAGGACCCCCTCGACTGGCCGGATGCGACCGTCGTGAGCGGGGACGCGGTCGAGATCGTCGCCCGGCTGAAGGAGGAGTCCGATGTCCCCCTGCGCTCGCACGGCAGCCTGAGCCTCAACCGGGAGCTGATGGCCGCCGGGCTGGTCGACCGCGTGCAGCTGACGCTGTTCCCGGTGATCTCCGGACAGACCGGGGACGAGCCGATCTTCGCCGGCGCGGCCGACTTCGACCTGGAGCTGCTCGAGAGCCGGACCCTCGACTCCGACATCACCGAGCTGGTCTACCGACCCACCCTGCGCACGTGGGGAGCGCAGGACTCCGCGTAGCCCGGGTGATGAGTTGTCGCGCCCGCACCCGTCTCACCTACGACGGAACACGACGGTATCGAGAGCGCCGTCGCCCAGGCCACGGCCGCCGCCGGCGAGAAGTCCGTCGGGGTGCACGGTGCCGACACCATCCAGCAGTGCCTGAACGCCGGCCTGCTCGACGAGCTCCAGGTCGACATCGCGGCGGTCCTGCTCGGCTCGGGGGTCCGCCTCTTCGACCACCTCGCCGGCACCCGGCCGTCCTGGGCAACCCGACCGCGATCCAGGGCGTCGGCGTCACCCACCTGCGGTACCCCGTCCGCAAGGCCTCAGGAGACCGTCAGTTCTCGGCGGCCCGCTCGGCGCCCCGGCGCCAGCGGATGCCGGCCTCGATGAAGGCGTCGATGTCGCCGTCGAAGACGGCCTGCGGGGTTGCCGACCTCGTAGCCGGTCCGCAGGTCCTTGACCATCTGGTAGGGGTTCAGCACGTAGTTGCGCATCTGGTCGCCCCAGGTGGCCATGCACGTCGCCCTTGAGGTCCTTGAGCTCGGCGGCCTCCTCGGCCTTCTTCATCACGAGCAGCTTGGCCTTGAGGATCACCATCGCCGAGGCCTTGTTCTGCAGCTGGGACTTCTCGTTCTGGCAGGAGACGACGGTGCCGGTGGGGATGTGGGTCAGCCGGACGGCGGAGTCGGTGGTGTTGACCGACTGCCCGCCGGGACCCGACGAGCGGAACACGTCGACGCGGACGTCCTCGTCGGGGATCTCGATCTCGTCGGTCTGCTCGAGCACCGGCACCACCTCGACGGCGGCGAACGACGTCTGGCGGCGGCCCTGGTTGTCGAACGGGCTGATCCGCACCAGCCGGTGCGTGCCGGCCTCGACCGAGAGGGTGCCGTAGGCGTACGGCGCGTGGATCGCGAAGGTGGCGGACTTCAGGCCGGCCTCCTCGGCGTAGGAGGTGTCGAAGACCTCGACGGGGTACTTGTGCTGCTCGGCCCAGCGGACGTACATCCGCATCAGCATCTCGGCGAAGTCGGCCGCGTCGACGCCACCGGCGCCCGAGCGGATCGGTGATCACGGCCTCGCGGGCGTCGTACTCGCCCGACAGCAGGGTGCGGACCTCGAGCGCCTCGACGGCCTTCTTGACCTTGCACCAGCTCGGCCTCGGCCTCGGCCAGCGAGGCGGCGTCGTCGTCCTCCTGGCCGAGCTCCACCAGGGCGCCGAGGTCGTCGATCCGGCTCTCCAGGTCGGAGAAGCGGTCGAGCTCGCCCTGCAGCCCGAGAGCCGGCCGGTGACCCGGGTGGCGTTGGCCTGGTCGTCCCAGAGGTCCGGCGCGGCGACCTGCTCGCCGAGGTCGGCGATCTCGCGGCGCATGCCGTCGAGGTCGAGCACCTGGCCGATCGTGCTCATCGTCGCCTGGAGCTGCTTGATCTCGGTGTCGAAGTCGGGTCCTGCCACAAGGGTCAAGGTTACCGGTCGGAGTCCCCCGCCCGTCAGGCGCGCGCGGTCGCCTTCGGAAGAAGCCCCGCTGGGCGGCGTACAGCTTCGGCAGCTCCGCGACCAGGGCGTCGTACGTCGCGCGGTGCCGCGGGTCGGGCCGGAACGGCTCGTCGGTGGGCACCAGGCCGCGCACCTCGCCCGTCGAGTGCGCCGAGCGCCAGCGCCGGCGAACAGCGCGGCGCCGCGCAGGCCGGCCAGCCACGGGTCGGTGACCCGCACGATGGTGCGGTCGGTGGCGTCGGCGAGCACCTGGCACCAGAGGTCCGACCGCGCGCCGCCGCCGACCAGCCGGATGTCGTCGAGCCGGGTGCCGACGAACTTCTCGGCGGCGCCGAGCAGCCAGCGGCGTTGAGCGGCGACGCCCTCGAGCACCGCGCGGGTCAGGTCGCCGCGGGTGGCGTCCTCGCCGACGCCGTGGAAGCCGGCCCGGGCGTTGCGGTCGTCGACCGGCGAGCGCTCGCCGGTCAGCCACGGCGTGAAGATGCACGCCGCCGGCGCCGGGCGGCGTGGCGCGCCGGCCTCGGCGAGCAGGGCGTCGTACCGACGGTCGGGCGCCACCAGCGTCGCGCCACCACTGGAGGTTGCGGCCGGCGGAGTCCTGGTTGTTGGCGAGCAGGTACGACGCGTTGTCGAGGCCGGGCACGCTGGCCTGCTGCCGCAGCACGTCGGTCTTCTTGCGCGGCACGGGCGCGCTGATCCAGGCCGTGGTGCCGATGGACGCGTGCGGCTGCCCGAGCTCGATCGCGCCCGCGCCGACGGCGGCGGAGTGCAGGTCGGGCAGGCCGGTGACCGCGACGGCGGACGCCGGGATGCCCAGGTCGGCGGCGACCTCGGGCAGCACCGGTCCGATCGACCGACCCGGTCGGCACCAGCGGCGGCAGCCGGGTGGCGTCCACGCCGGCGAGCCGGACCAGCACGTCGTCGTAGGCGAGGCGTCGTCAGCGAGCGGTTGTCGGTCAGCCAGGCGCCGGTCATCGACGCCGTGGCTGGCCGCGGGCACGCCGGTGAACCGCATGGTGAGGTAGTCGACCGGCTCGAGGACCACCGCGCGCGCGGGCGACGACGTCGGGCTCCTCGTGCTGGAGGTAGAGCAGGTGGCCGATCGGGTCGGCGCCGGACGTGCGACGGGATGCCGCCGCTGCGGCGCAGCCAGGTGGCCAGCGGCTTGGGCGCGTAGCCCTGCACCGGACCGCCGACGAGCGCCTTCGGAGTACGGCGCTCCGCGGGTGTCGCTCCAGAGCACGCACTCGCCGACCGGGGTGCCGTGCCTCGTCGACCGGCACCGTGCTGGCCCACTGGCCGGTGACGCTGACCGCCGCGACCCGGGACAGGTCCACGGCCGGGCGGCGCGGCGTACGGACGTCGCCGATCACCCGTCCACCAGAGCTCGGCGTCCTGGGTGCGCGCTCCGCCCGGCGCCGACGACCGTCGGCACCGGGCGTGTGCTCCCACCACAGCGACCTCGCCGCGCACGCGTGACGAGCCCGACCTTGGGCCCGCCGGTGCCGAGGTCGATCGCGAGGACCAGGTCGCCGGCAGTCGTCGGTCATGCGGGAGGCAGGGCCTGCTGCTTGTCGAGCATGTCGTCCATGACCGGCGACGATGAAGTCGCTCGTGGCCTGGTCGAGCCCGCCGGCCACGCCGCCGTAGATCGCGCCGGCGAAGGCCTCCTCGCCGCTGGCCTGCTTCCCGTCGGCGTAGTCGACCGCCTCGGCGAGGTCGGCCGCGAACGCCTCGACCACGCCGGCCTGGGTCTGCGGGCGGGTGACGGCCATGTGGATCGCGTTGGGGTACTGCTGGCCGTTGAACCGCCAGCCCTTCGGGCCCAGGAAGTCGACGAGGTGGTAGATCTCGAAGTCGTCGCGAGGTGAAGGAGAAGCAGAACGTCGGCGCGCCCGAGCGTGCCTCGCCCATGATCCGCAGCTCGGGGTGCGAGCGGACGACGTCCATCATCGCGGCGGCGGTCTCGAAGATCTCCCTCGCGTGCTCGCGGTAGCCCTCGCGGCCGAGCGACACCATCGACGCCCAGGTGCTGGCGATCAGGCCGCCGGAGCGCGAGCCCTCCATGCCCGGGGACATGTACTTGCCGCCGGTCCAGTCGAGCAGGAGGAAGTACTGCGCGTTGCGCAGCGCCTTGTCGCGGAACAGCAGGGTCGAGGTGCCCTTGAACGCGTAGCCGTACTTGTGGGTGTCGGCGGAGATCGATGGTGACGCCGGGCACGCGGAAGTCGAACACGGGGATCGTCGAGCCCAGCTCGCGCTCCTCTGGCCGAACGGGAGGATGAAGCCGCCGAGGCAGCCGTCGACGTGCATGCCGACGCCGCGCTCCGGCGGCGAGCGCCGCCAGCTCGGCGATCGGGTCGATGGTGCCGTAGGCGTAGTTGCCGGCCGAGCCCATGATCGCGATCGTGTTGTCGTCGATCAGCTCGGCCATGGCGTCCACGTCCGCCAGCGTGGTCTTCGGGTCGACCGGCGCGATGCGCAGCTCGATGCCGAACAGGTGGCAGCCCTTGTCGAACGCCGCGTGCCCGGTCTCCGGCTTCACGAAGTTCGGCTGGGTGACGCCGCGGGTCTCCCGCGCGTGCTCGCGGTAGGCGATCAGCGCGTGCAGGATGCTGCCCGTGCCGCCGGTGGTGACGAGGCCCGCCGGCTCGCCGTCGGTGACCGCCTCGGCGTGCATCAGGTCGAGGGCCATCGCGATGACCTCGCCCTCGAACTTGGTCTGGCTCGGGCACATGTCCCGCTGCAGCGCGTTCACGTGGGCGAACATCCCGAACGCCTCGTTGAGGAACTCGTAGTGCTCGTGGTCGCCGCAGTACATCGTCCCGGAGAACTTGCCGGTCTCCCAGAAGGCGTCCTCCTTCGTCGCCATCGCGCGCATCTCGGCGAGCACCTCGGCGCGCGGGCGGCCGTGCTCGGGGAGCGTGCGGTTGACGGTGTAGCGGTCGGCGTACGGGAAAGTCGTTCACGGTCCGGATCGCTACGGGAGCGGGCATACGCGGGCGCATGGCCGGGCAGACCGCCGACACCAGCTGGCTCGAGACCATGCCCGAGGTCTACGACCGGTGCCTGGGGCTGGCCACGTTCGCGCCGTTCGCCGCCGACCTCGCGCTGCGGGCGCCGCCCTGTCCGCCGAGCCGGGTGCTGGAGCTCGCGGCCGGCACCGGCATCGTCACCGCCGGGCTGGTCGAGGCGCTGCCCGACGCCGACATCACCGCCACCGACCTCAACCCGCCCGATGGTCACCTACGCCTCCGCCCGCGTGCCCGGCCCGACGTGGCGGGTCGCCGACGCCCAGGACCTCGACCTCGCCGACGACATCTTCGACCTGGTCGTCTGCCAGTTCGGCGTGATGTTCTTGCCGAACCGGATCGGCGCCTACCGCGGAGGTACGGCGGGTGCTGGAGCCCGCACGGCTCGTTCCTCTTCAACGTGTGGGACACCCTCGGACACCTCCGTGGTGCCCGCGGCCGTGTACGCCGCGCTGGCCGAGGTCTTCCCCGACGACCCGCCGGACTTCCTGCGGCGGGTCCCGCACGGGTACGCCGACCCGGCGCGGATCCGGGCCGACGTCCAGGCGGGCGGGCTGACCGTCGAGGAGCTGGAGCGGGTCGAGCTGGTCGGCACGTCGCCGTCGGCGGCGCGTGCTGGCCGAGGGCTTCTGCCTCGGCACCCCGCTGCGGTTCGACCTGCAGGAGCGCGGCGACCTCGCCGAGATGGTGCCCGCGCGTCGCGGAGATCACCACGAGCGATGCCTCGGCGACGGGCTCGTCGAGGGCGCGATGGCGGCGTACGTCGTCCGCGCCCGCACCGCCCTCTGAGCCGATGTTCGAGCCGTACGGCACCTCGCACCTGGTCGTCCTCGGCGTCTTCCTGGTCGGGGTCGGGGTGCTGCTGGTCGTCGGGCCGGCGGTGCGCGGCAGCGCCGTCGAGCGACCGCTCGCCGTCGCGCTGCGCGGCCGGGAACATCGGCTTCGGGCTGATCGGCACCGTGACCGAGATCGAGCTGACGACGACCTCGCGGGCTCCCTGCCCGCTCCAGGCTGTGCGACTTCGCGTGGATCCCGGTCGCCTGGGCGCTGCTCACCCGCCATCGGTGGGCCCTGGCGCTCACCTACTACTGGGGGTTGACGCTCGCTCTGCAGGCGTTGGCGCAGCCGACCCTCGACGAAGCCTTCCCGGACCCGAACTTCTTCGCCTTCTGGGGCAAGCACGTGCTGCTGGTGTGGGGCTCCGTCTACGCCACCCTGACGCTGCGCCAGGGACCCGACTGGCGGGGCTACCGCCTCGCCGTCGCCTCGACGCTCGCCTGGGTGGCGGTCGCCATGACGGTCAACGCCCTCCTGGACACCGACTACGGCTACTTCAACGGCAAGCCCGTCTGACGGCACCGTGCTGGACTACCTCGGACCCTGGCCCTGGTACGTGCTGGCAGAGATGACCATCGTGCTCGTCGGCTGGGCGTTGATCACCCTCCCCTGGGCCGGGTCGCCGATTCGTCAGCGGTCCAGCGGGCGATCTTCGCGGGCCGATCCCTGACGAATCGGCGGAGCCGCCTGCGCGTCTGGTCTCGGATAGTCCCCTACGAAAATCATCACCGGGACCGCGCTCGGCGATGATTTTCGTCGGGGACTATCCCGGGATGTCGTAGGTGAGATCCAGGCCGTCGGCCCAGGTGGAGCACGGGCAGCCGTCGGGCGAGGGCAGGTCGGACAGGGTGGTGGAGAGGATGCTCTTGAGGCGCTCGATGTTCGCGGCGAACATCGCGAACACCTCTTCCTGGGCCACGCCCTCGCCGGTCTCGACACCGGCGTCCATGTCGGTGACCAGGGCGACCGCGGCGTAGCACATCCGCAGCTCCCGGGCGAGGACGGCCTCGGGGTGGCCGGTCATGTTCACCAGGCGACCAGCCCTGGCCGCGGCGTACGACTGCGACTCGGCGCGGGTGGAGAACCGCGGGCCCTCGATGACCACCATCGCCCCGCCCCGCTTGACCGACGGGTCGGCCGCCGCGACGGCGCGGAGAGCCGGTCGCAGTAGGGGTCGGCGAACGGCGCGTGCACCGCGCCGCGCTCGACGTAGGTCTGCATGCCGGCCGCTCGTCCGGTCGACCAGCTGGTCCGGGACGACGATGTCGCCCGGCGCCACGGTCGGCAGCAGCCCGCCGACCGCGCACGGCGCCAGCACCTGCCGGACCCCGATCGACCGCAGCGCCCACAGGTTGGCGCGGTAGTTGATCAGGTGCGGCGGCTACGCGTGGCCCTTGCCGTGCCGCGGCAGGAACGCCACCGGCAGCCCGGCCACCAGGCCGACGGCGACCGGCGCCGAGGGGTCGCCGTACGGCGTCTCGATCGGCACCTCGACGGCGTCGTCGAGGAACTCGTAGAAGCCGCTGCCGCCGATCACGGCGACGGGGGCGATGGGCGTGCGTCACGGGACCACCCTGTCAGAGGCTGTGCGACGCTTCCCGTGTACGACGCGCGGCTTTCTCGGGACTCCGGTCGACCCGCCCACGCCCGTGGGCGACGTGCGGACGACGTCCTCGACGTCGACGGCACCACGCGCTGGGACTACACCCACTTCTCGCTGGCGATGAGCGCCTCGCGCCGGCTGGCCCGGTGGGTGGCGTGGAACATCGACGGGCTGCGGCTCTTCCCGAGCGACTCGATCCCCCGCGACGACCAGGACTTCCGGCTCGACCCGCGGCTGCCGGCCGACGCGCAGACGGGCGACGAGGTGTACGCCGACAACGACCTGGACCGCGGGCACCTCGCCCGCCGCTCGGACCTGCTCTGGGGCACGCTGGACGAGGCGCGGGCCGGCCAACCACGACTCGTTCTTCTTCACCAACATCACCCCGCAGATGAACGACTTCAACCAGTCCGGGCTGGACGGCGTGTGGGGACTGCTGGAGAACGCGGTGCTGGAGCAGGCGAACCTCGAGCGGCGCCGGCTCACGCTCTTCGGCGGGCCGGTGCTGACCGACGCCGACGTCGTCTACCGCGGGGTGCTGATCCCGGGCGCGTTCTGGAAGGTCGTGGTCTACGTCCTGGACGGCACGTTGAGCGCCCGCTGCTTCGTCCTCGCCCAGGAGGTCGACCCGCTGCGGCTCGCGATCACCCTCGACGACTTCGCGACGTACGAGGTGTCGCTGGAGGACCTGGAGGCGCTGCTGTCGTTGACCTTCGACTCGCTGCACGCGCCGTCGGTGGCCGTGCCCGTCGACGCGCCGCCGCGGCGGGTCACCGACGTGCGCGAGGTCCGGTGGTGACGCTGGCCCGTTCGGTCAGGTCGCGGTCAGCACCGCCAGCACCGCGTGGGCGTAGGCCCGCTCGGGGTCGACGTCGACGTGCCGGCTGCCGTCGGTGAGCACGACGGCGTACCCCTCGACCTCCCCCGGCACCCGCTCGAGGGTCGCGAACCGCTCGCCGAGCAGGTCGCGGAGCTGGTGCTCCCACGGCACCCAGAGCACCTCCTCGGCCGCCACGCTGTCCAGCGCCCACTCGGTGGTGCCGTTGAACCGGATCAGCCGGCCGCTCGGCAGGTCGCGCACCTCGATCACCATCTCGCTGACGATGAAGGGTTCGTCGAAGCCGCGGTCCGGCACGAAGAAGCGGTCGCCCGCACGCGGCGTCCACGGCATCCCCGCCCGCTCCATGGCGCCCCGGAGGAGGGTGGCGGTGTCGACGGTGATCACCCGCCCATTGTCACCGCCGGCCATAGGGGCCCTCGAACCTGGCCCGCAGCGCTGGGCAGTCAGTCGTTCTGCGTGGGGCACACGTCGCAGCTGCGGGAAAGGGACCGTGCCGGTCAGGGTCTGGTCCGGCGACACCTCTTGGGTGCTGAGGTTGGTCGCGGTGTAGACGAGGGTGAGCTGAAGGGCGGACGCGTTGTTGGAGCTGGTGAAGTTGAACACCACGGTCGATGTCCCTGGGGGGACGCTTGCTGCCTGGCCGGGTGGGAAGGTGATGCCGCGGAGGACGGCGGTCAGGCTGATCCCGGTGATCAGGTAGGTGGCGGTGGTGCTGTTGGTGAACGTGACCGCGAGCCGGTAGAGCTTGTCGTTGACGCACCGACACGAGTCCGGAGAGAACTCCGCGGACGGGAGCCCCGTGGACGCCGCGAATGCCGGCGCGGCCACTGATACGGCTATGACCGGCAGGCTCCAGGCGGCGCCTCGCGCGACGCTGCGCCGACCGATCCGAGGGTCACTCACGAAACCAGGTTCTCACGGAACCGTGCCGGGTTCGGGCATCCGGCCATCGCGGGACCAGATCCGGGTCGCGGGGCGGTCCCTGGGGTCTCCCTGGTCCAAGAATGGCCGAACGTACGTATACGCGCGGTGCGGAACCGAACACCATTCCCGTTGGGGGGACACGTGGTGTGTCCGGAATTTCGGCCCGACAAGTTCAAGGAGACCAACGTGTTGGATTACCTGCGCATCATGCTCAACGCCCGCCTCGCCAAGATGGACGAGCGCGGCGCCTCAGCCGTCGAGTACGGCCTGCTCGTCGCCGGCATCGCCGCCGTCATCGTCGCCGTCGTGTTCCTGCTGGGCAACACGCTGAACGGTGCCTTCAGCAAGACCAACAGCTCGATCAGCACCGGCAACTGAGTGCACCAGCCGATGGCTGGAGCGCTCGCCCGTCAGTACCCGCTTCCGTAGCGGAGACCGCCCACCCTCGTGCAGTCGAGGGTGGGCGGTCGACGTGGCGTCCGGGCACCCTGGCGACGTCACCGTTCTCGCGAGACGGCCTACTCATCCACGGCCACGATCGCGGACCCGGTGGCGCCGATCAGCGCGCTGTCCTGGCCACCGGGCACGTGCAAGGGCAGGTGCAGCGGGGCGGTCAGGCGGACCCGGACGGTCTGGGTGGTCGGGGTCGGCCGACACGACGGCCTTAAGCCGGGGTACTTCGTGTGCGCGCCGGCCCGGACGAGGTAGTCGTGGACGGCGGCCCGGGCCTCGGCCTCGGTGATCGCCAGCCGGTCGTCGCCGAGCCCGCCGGTGTAGACCTCGTCGCCAGCCGCGCCCGAGGTCGGCGCCGGCCAGCGCCGCGCCATCGGCGAGGTTGTCGAGGCCCTGGCGCTGGAGGTACGCCGCGGAGGCGTCGGTCACCACGGCCACGCCCATCGCCAGCACGCCGCACAGGCCGATGATCAGCATCGTCGCCTGGCCCCGCTCGTCACGGCGCGGGGTCACGGGGCCGGGTCCTGGTACTGCCCGATCGGGACCAGGTGCTGGGCGCTCAGCCCGAACGTCGCGCTCGTCGCCGAGGAACTCGGGCAGGAACGGCAGCGACCACGTGCGAGGTGACCCGCACCGTGAGCACGCTCCGCCGGTGTGGCAGTCGGGCGGTCCGCAGGTGATCCGAAGTTCCAGCCGTCGGCGGCGACCCCTTGATCAGCGAGGGCGATGCCCGCGGCCGCGCGGGCCTGCTGGGTGCCGGTCGCGTCGTCGGGCGCCAGGGCGAAGGCCCGGCCCGGCCGACCGGGCCGCGGCGCTGACGCCGAACGCGCCGCGCTGCACCTCGAAGACCGACAGCACGATCCAGATCATCGGGACCAGCAGCAGGATGCCGAGCCAGGTCAGCTCGACGAGCGGCGCTGCCCCGCTCGGTGCGCGGTTCGATCGACGGCTCACTCCTCCTCGACGGCGTGTCCGGTGACGGTGAGCTCGATCGCCTGGACCGCCGAGGCCGAGGGCGGGTACGACGACGTGCACGGTGACCTCGACGCCCGGCGCGCCGTCGACGGAGGACCGGGTGGGCATCGACGTCGTCGGCGTACCGGTCGGCCAGCGCCCCGCGATCTGCTGCCTGGTCGTGGCCTCGCCGTCGGCCGGCCCCCGGTCGAGGGTGGCGGCGTACCGGGCACCCTCGGACGCGGCGGCGGCCAAGGTGTTGCGCACCAGCAGCACCAGCGCCAGCTGGAGGATGCCGAGGAACACCGGCACCAGCACCGCCAGCACCAGCACGAAGTCGACGATGGCCGCCCCGCGCGCGCCCGCGGGCGCGCACGGTCAGTTCTTGACCGAGCTCAGGGCCTTGCTGAGCATCTGTCTGGAGCTGGTCCTCGGCCAGCCCCCAGATGGCCATCACCAGCCCGGCGGTCATCACGGTCACCATCACCCAGCCGGGCACGTCGCCGCGCTCGTCGCGCGCGCCGCGGCGTGCGTGACCAGCCCGAGCTGGATCCTCACGGCTCCGTCATCGCCAGCCCCGAGAGCGTGGTCATGAGTCCTTTCACAAGCGTCACGGGATGGTCAGGCTGAGGCCGATCACGCCCGGGAAGAACGCGAACAGCACGGTCACCGGCAGTACCAGGAAGACGACCGGCACCATCATGAAGACCTCCTTGCGCGCGGCGGTCTCGATGAGCTCGCGGCGGGAGGCCTCGCGGACGTCGGCTGCCTGGGCGTGCAGCACGTCGGCGAGCGGGGTGCCGCGCTCGACCGCGACGGCCACGCCCTGGGCGAACCGCGCCACCACGGGTACGCCGGTCGCGGGCGGCCAGGTCGTCGAAGGCCGAGCCGACCGGCTCGCCGGTGCGGACGGCGGCCAGCACCCGCTCCAGGTCGTCGGAGAGGTCGCCCTGGCTGCGGCGGCAGACGCGGTCGAGAGCGGCGACCGGCCCTTCGCCCGCGGCCACCGCCAGGGAGAGCAGCTCGGCGATCGTCGGGAACTCCGCCAGGATGCGGCGCTCGCGCTGCTTGACCTGGCTGGAGAGGTGGTTGTCGCGCGCGATCACGCCGCACCGCGAACCCGATCCCGCAGAGCAGCAGCGAGGACACCAGTCCGCCGTCGCCGCCGAGCGTGCGGAGCAAGCGAGTAGGCCGCGGCCGCGGCGAACCCGACCAGCCCCCACACGACCTGCTCGATGCGGAACTCCTGGACGGTCTTGCCGATGCCGGCGCGGTCGAGCCGCCGGCGTACGGAGGTGGCTCCGCCGAGCACCTTCTCGACCGCGTCGGCCGCGGACCCGAGCGAACGGCCCGAAGACCCCGACGAACGCGGACGTCGGTGCGGTCGGCGCCGCGCGCAGTGCCGGCGTGCGGTCCACCTGCGGCAGGTCGCGGACGTAGGGCAGCACCCGGGCCGCCAGCTGCGGCCTGCGGATCGCCGCGACGCGCGCCGCCACCAGGAGGAGGCCGGCAGCCGCCACCGCGCCGAGCAGCGCGCCCCACAGCGCGAGGCTCACCGCAGGATCCGTCGCTCGACCGGGAGCCGGCCGATCCGGAGCATCAGCCAGTACGACGTCACGCAGACCGTCACGCCCGAGCACCAGCACCGCGACGCCCGCCGCCGAGCCGTAGCGGCGGATGACGTCGGACTGGAAGGACATCAGGAGCAGCACCAGCCAGGGCGCCGCCACGGCGAGCCGCGCGCCGTTGACGGTCCAGGCCTGCCGCGACTCCATCTCGGACCGGGTGCGGGCGTCGTCGCGGAGGTAGCCGGAGAGGTTGCGCAGCAGCCGACCCAGCTCTCCGCCGCCGACCTCGCGGGCGATGCGCAGCCCCTCCACCACCCGGTCGCCGACCGGGTCGGCGAGCCGGCCCTTGAGGCGGTCCAGGCACTCCCCGAACCGGCCGGTGACCTGGTAGTCGAGGGCGAACGACGCGAACGCCGGTCGCAGCGGCTCCGGCCCGCGCACCGCCAGCCCCGCGACGGCGTCGGGGAGCGACATGCCCGCGCGTACGGCGGAGGCGAGGTTGTCGACCGCCTCGGGCCAGACCTCGGCGAACTCGCGGCGCCGTCGGCGGGCTCGGGCCGCGACGACGGCCAGGGGGAGGTAGGAGGCCATCAGGCCGAAGACGATGGCGACCGGCGCCGTGCGCGAGACGACCTGGACGACGAGGGCGGTGGCGGCGCCGATGCCGACGCAGAGGAGCGCCAGCCCGGTCGGCGACACCTGTGCCATGCCGGCCTCGCCGAGGCGCCTGGCCAGCGCGCCCTCTCGGGTCCGGGCCGGGCGGTCGGTCGGCGGCAGCGCGACCGCCGACCAGATCGAGGAGCAGGCCGATCCCGAAGCCCAACCCGACGAGCGCGCCCATCAGGGCACCCCCACGTAGTGGCCGGCCAGGATGCCGTGGACATCGATGCCCCGGCGCTGGAAGTTCGCGAGCCGAGGCGGCATCCCTCCGGTGGCCACCAGCTCTCCGCGCGGTCCGCTCGAAGACCGTCGCGGTCTCGATCACGTCGTTCTCGACGCGGCCCGGGCACGGCCACGACCTCGTCGACGCGGCGTACGCCCTCCTCGTCGATCCCGAGGTGCACGACCAGGTCCACCGAGGCGGCGACGGTCGGGACCACGAACCGGGCGGAGATGTTCTCCCCGGCCAGCAGCGGCAGGGTGCACATCTTCACCAGCGCCTCGCGGGCGCTGTTGGCGTGCAGGGTGCACATGCCCGGCAGCCCGGCGTTGAGCGCGAGCAGCAGGTCCAGGCACTCCTCGGAGCGGACCTCGCCGACGATGATCCGGCTCGGCCGCATCCGCAGGCTCTCGCGGACCAGGTCGCGCAGCGCGATCTCGCCCGTGCCCTCGAGCCCGGCCTGCCGGGTCTGCATCGGCACCCAGTCGGGATGCGGGAACCGGAGCTCGAAGACCTCCTCGGCGCTGACCACCCGGTCGCCGCCGGGGATGGCCGCGGCGAGGCAGTTCAACAGGGTGGTCTTGCCGGCTTGGGTGCCGCCGGCGACCAGGATGTTGAGCCCGGCGCGGACGCTCGCCTCGAGGAACGCCGCCGCGGTCGGCGTCAGGCTGCCCAGCTCGACCAGGTCGGAGAGCCGGGCGGCCTTCAGCACGAACTTGCGGATGTTGACGGCCGAGAAGCCGCGGCTGATGCCCTCGAGCACCACGTGCAGGCGGTGGCCCTCCGGGAGCATCGCGTCGACGAACGGCCGGCTCAGGTCGATGCGGCGGCCGCTGGACTTGAGCATCCGCTCGACCAGCTCGTCGACCTGGGCGCGGGTGAGGATCAGGTTGGTCAGCTCGTGGCGGCCGTGCCGGGCGACGAACACCCGCGAGGGGTCGTTGACCCAGATCTCCTCGACGGCGGGGTCGTCGAGGAAGGGCTGGAGCGGCCCGAACCCGGACACCCGCGCGACCAGCTCACCGACCACCGCGGCCGCGTCCGGCACCGGAGCGACGACGCCGGTGAGGCTGCGCTCGTCGTGGTCGCGCACCACGGTCTCGGCGATCCGCCGGACGACCGGCGCGTCACGCTGCGGGTCGACGCCCTGGACGCGGACGGCCTCGCGGACGCGTTGGTCGAGCTGCTCGACCAGCTCCGCATGGCTGTCGACAGCGATCGCGGACATCGCGGCCTCCCCTCCCGAGATGAGGCACCTGCCTCGGACCCTAAGCCCGCTCCGCCGGGCAACGGAATGCCTCGGCGCCAATCTGTGGACAGCGCGACGGATGGGGCGGGAGCGACGGCCGGCACGTTCGCCAAGCGTCCTCCGGGGAGCCGGGACCTGTATCGATTCGCCCACCCGAGCGCGCCCGGCGCGCCTCACGCCTCCCCCGGCGCGACCAGGCCGGTCTCGTAGGCGACGACGACCGCCTGGACCCGGTCGCGCAGCCGCAGCTTGGCCAGGATCCGGGCGACGTGGGTCTTGACCGTCGCCTCGCGACAGGTGGAACGCGGCGGCGAGCTCGGCGTTGCTCAGCCCCCGGGCCAGCAGCCGCAGCACCTCCAGCTCGCGCGGGGTCAGCGCGGCCAGGTCGCGGTGCACGCGGCGTCTCCTGGCCGCGGCTGGGCGAACCGCTCGACCAGCCGGCGGGTGATGGCCGGCGCCAGCAGCGCGTCGCCGGCGCGGACCAGCCGGACGGCGGCGACCAGGTGCTCGGGCGTGACGTCCTTGAGCAGGAAGCCGCTGGCCCCGGCGGCCAGCGCCGCGTAGACGTAGTGGTCGAGGTCGAACGTGGTCAGGATGATCACCCGCGGCGCGTCGCCGTCGCCGGCCAGGATGCGCCGGGTGGCCTCGAGCCCGTCCATCTCCGGCATCCGGATGTCCATCAGCACCACGTCGGGCCGGGTGCGCCGGACGGCGTCGACCGCCTCGGCGCCGTCGCCGCCTCGGCGACGACGTCGATGCCGTCGGCGGTGAGGATCATCCGGAAGCCGGTGCGGACCAGCGCCTGGTCGTCGGCGACGACGACCCGGACGGCGTCCGGTCATCGCGACCTCCACGGCGTCGGGGTCGCGGCGGGCGCCAGGGGGATGACCGCCACGACCCGGTAGCCGCCGCTGAGCGCGGGCCGGCGTCGAGCGTGCCGCCGTAGACGGCGAGCCGCTCGCGCAGGCCGATCAGCCCGCGGCCGCTCCCGGTGTCGGCCGACGGCCGGCCGCGTGCCGCCGGTGTCGGTGACCTCGATCCGCAGGCGTCGGCGCCGTAGTCGACGCGGACGGTCGCCGACGCGCCGGCCGCGTGCTTGACCGTGTTGGTCAGCGCCTCCTGGACGACCCGGTAGGCGGCCAGGTCGACGCCGGCCGGCAGCGGGTGTCCGGTGACCCCGTCACCACCAGCTCGACCGGCAGTCCCGAGGCCCGGACCCGGCCGACCAGGCGACTCGAGCTCGGTCCAGCCCGGGCTGCGGCGCCAGGTCCGGCGTCTCGCCGTCCGCGGTCAGCAGCCCCATGACGTGGCGCAGCTCGGCCATCGCGGCCCGGCCGCCGGCCTCGACCGCCAGCAGCGCCTCGCGGCCTGCCGGCGCGTCGTCCATCACCTTGCGGGCCGCGCCGGCCTGGATCACCATCACGCTGACGTTGTGGGTCACCACGTCGTGCAGCTCCCGGGCGATCCGGGCCCGCTCCTCCTCGGCGGCGCGGCGGAGCGCCTCGGCGTCCTCCCGTGCAGCGTGACCACGTGCGCCTGCTCGTCGTCGGCGCGGGCCTCCACGGTGCGCAGACCCCCGCGGCGACCGCGATCGGCGCCAGGATCAGGAACGGGACGGCGCCCTCCGGCACCGCGTTGATCGTACCGCCGAGGCCGGTTGGACACGTCGTCCTGCAGCGCCGCCATGAGGAAGGCGGTGACCGGCAGGCTCAGCAGCGCCAGACCCGGTACGGGCTGTAGACGGCGGCGCTGTAGGCGGCGATCACGCAGGCGTAGAACGACAGCCGCAGCGCGTCCGGGTGCTCGCGTGACCACGTGGCGCGTCAGCAGCACGACCCACAGCGTCGCGAGCGGATACCGCCGGCGGAACACCAGCGGCAGCGCGCGACCAGCACGAGCAGCAGCGGCAGGTCCGGCCCAGTCCCAGGCCGACGTCTGGTCGGGCAGCTGACCGGCGGCGGGGGGAGCTCCGGCGGCGCCGGCACACCTCCCGGCCCGTCGATGCGGCCTGACGGTCCGGCTGGTCGGACTGGTCGTGGCTGCCGGATCGCGACGAGCGCCAGCCCGGCCGCCAGGCCGACGTCGAGCAGCCAGCTCCGGCGGCGACAGCTGCCGGCGTCCGGCGACGGCGCAGCACCCACGCCGGCAGCGCGCGGACCGGCCAGGCCGGTCGCGCAGACGCCACGTCTCCACCGGCTCATTGTCCGCCCTGCGCGGACCCACCGCGTCCGCCTCGGGGACGACGAGCCGCCGCGGCGGACTACATCGCAGGGATGACGCCGCGCGGCGTGCTCCTGCGGAGGACCGGAAAGCCTCTCGCGGGCGACGCGCTCCACCCGCCGGCGCTCCTAGCGTTCCTGCCGCCAACGAGTGCCGACGAACCGAGGGAGCACGACCATGACCGCACCGCTGATCGAGCTGCCCGGCGTGACCCGCCGGTACGACGACGGCCCACCCGCCCTGGACGACGTGTCGCTGACCGTGGCCACCGGTGAGGCGGTCGCCATCCTCGGGCCGTCCGGCAGCGGCAAGTCCACGCTGCTCAACCTGGTCGCCGGCCTGGACCGGCCGACCGCGGGCACGGTGACCGTCGACGGCAGCCGCGTCGACACGCTGGGCGAGGCCGCCTCGGCCCGGTACCGGCGCGCCACGATCGGCATGGTGTTCCAGTTCTTCAACCTGCTGGACGACCTGACCGTGCCGACAACGTCATGCTGCCGGCCCAGCTGGCCGGCGCCGCTCGCGGGGAGGCGACCCGCCGGGCCGCCGAGCTGCTGGGGACGCTCGGCATCGACCGGCACGCCGGCGCCTACCCGGGCCGGCTGTCCGGCGGCGAACGGCAGCGGGTCGCGGTGGCCCGGGCGCTGATGAACCGGCCGGCGCTGCTGCTGGCCGACGAGCCGACCGGCGCGCTGGACACCGCGTCCGGCGCGGACGTCCGGCGGCTGCTCACCGAGCTGCACGCCGACGGCCAGACCATCGTGCTGGTCACCCACGACCTGGACGCTCGCCGACGCGTGCGCCACCCGGACCATCCAGCTCGTCGACGGCCGGATCGCCGCCGACACCGCGCTGCGCCGCTGCGATGAGCGCCTGCGATGAGCGCGCTGGGCCGGGTGGTCCGCTCCGGCGTGGGCCGCCGCCGGGTGCAGACCGTCGTGATCGCGCTGGCCAGTGCTGATGGCGGTGACCGCGGCGGTCCTCGGCGGTCGGCGCTGCTGGTGGCCTCGAACGCGCCCTTCGACCAGGCCTTCGCCGCGCAGCACGGCGCGCACCTGACCGTGCTGACCGACCCGGCGAAGGCCACGACCGCGCAGCTGGCGGCCACCGCCGGCGCCGCCGGCGTCGCCGCGGCCGCCGGGCCGTTCGCAGGGCGCAGGTCATGTGCTGCCGCCACCGCCCCGGGGTCGAGCGAGCCGCCCGTGGGCGCTCACGGCCCGTCCTGACCGTCGTCGCCCGGACCGGTCCGGGAACCGGTGTCGACCAGGTGACCTGACCGCGGGCCGGTGGCCGACGCGCCCGGTGAGATCGTGCTGGCCGCCGGTGGCGACTTCCGGGTCCGCCGTCGGCGACACCCTGACCTGGGTGACGGCCGGACGCCCGGGCGTCACCGTCGTCGGCCTGGCCCGGTCGGTCAGCGACACCGCGGATGCCTGGATGACCCCGGCGGCCTCGCTGCCCTGCCCGCGATGCCAGCGGCTACCAGATGCTGTACCGGTTCGACGACGCCGGGCACCGCGCCGACGTCGGCGACGCGCGGGACGCCGTCACGGCCGCTCTCCCGGACGGGGCGGTCATCGGCGCGCGGTCGTGGCTGGTCGGTGAAGAAGGCGGCCAACACCCAGACGTCGCTGTTCGTGCCGTTCCTCGTGGCCTTCGGCGCTCTGAGCCTCCTCATGGCCGTCCTGATCGTCGGCAAGGTCATCGCCGGCGCGGTCGGCTCGGCGACCCGCCGGATCGGCATCCTCAAGGCGCTCGGCTTCACCCCGCCCAGGTCGTCCGGGCGTACGTCGCCCAGGCGCTGATCCCGGCAACGGTCGGCGCGGTGCTCGGTGTCGTGGCCGGCAACCTGGTCGCGGTGCCGGTGCTGGCCGACACCGAGGCTCTACGGCACCGTCGCCCTGACGATCGCTCCCTGGGTCGACGCCGCCGTGCTCGCCGGGGCGCTCGCGGTGGTCGCCGTCACCGCGTCGGCCGCCGCGGGCCGGCCGGGCGGCTGCGCACCGTGGACGCGCTCGCGGTCGGGCGGACACCGGCCGCCGGCCGCGGGCGGTACGCCGCGCGGGTGGCCGCGCGGCTGCCGCTGTCCCGGCCGGTGACCCTCGGGCTGGCCCGTCCGTTCGCGCCCGGTGCGCGCGGCGGCGATCGTCGTCGCGATCGCGTTCGGCGCCGCGGCCGTCACGCTTGCGGCCGGGCTGGCGACATCGCTGAACCGGATCCAGGTGGCTGCCGACCACTCGGCAGCCGACGTCGTCGTCGACGGGTTCGGGGACGACGGCCCACCAGGAGCCCAGCACACGGCGAAGCCGGGCACGGAACCGGAACCCGCCGACCCGGTGGCGGTCGCGGGCGCGCTGGACGCCGAGTCCGCCACCGAGCACTGGCTGGGGTACGCCGAGACGGACGTGGTCGTGCCCGGACTGACGGGCGGCTCGTCACTCGTCGAGTACACCGAGGACCCCGGGTGGGTCGGGTACGAGCTCGTCGCCGGACGCTGGTTCGCCCGCCCGGGAGAGGCCGTGGTCCCCACCGAGGTGCTGCGGTCCACCGACCGCGAGATCGGGGACTCGCTCACCCTCACCCGCGACGGGAAACCCGTGACCCTGAAGATCGTCGGGGAGGTCTTCGACCCGGGCAACAACGACGGCCTGGTCCTCACCCAGGCCGGCCCCCGCACGACCCTGACCGCCTGGCTCGTCTCCGTCGCCGACGGCACCAACCCGGGCGACTACGCCGACGCGCTCCAGAAGTCGCTGGATCCGCTCGGCCTCACGGCGCACCCGGAGGGTGTCGACGGCGCCGACGAGCTGGTCGTCATCATCGACGCTCTCGCCGGCCTGCTGACCCTGATGCTGGTCACCGTCGCGGGGTTGGGTGTCCTCAACGCGGTCGTGCTCGACGTTCGCGACCGCGTGCACGACATCGGGATCCACAAGGCACTGGGTATGACCCCCCGGCAGACCTTGACGACGGTGCTCTCGTCCGTCGTGCTCATCGGTCTCGTCGGTGGCCTGGTCGGCGTCCCCGCAGGGGTGTTGCTGCACGGCATCCTGATGCCGGCGATGGGACACGGTGCGGGGGTCGAGCTCCCCCAGGTCGTGCTCAGCGTGTTCGGACCGTGGGAGCTCGCGGTGTTCGCGCTCGGCGGGTTGGTGCTCGCCATGGCCGGCGCGCTGCTGCCGGCCGGGTGGGCGGCGCGGACCCGTACGGCGACGGCCCTGAGGACGGAGTAGCGACTCCAGCGACGACCGCCTCAGATCCACTGGAGCGCGAAGGCGACCGTCGTGAAGGTGAAGAACACCGTCACGCCGAGGCCGAGGAGCCGGTGCTCGAGGTACGCGCCGTCCAGCGGCGGCACGGGTGTCAGCACGGACGCCAGCAGGGCGATGGCCGATAGCGCCAGAAGCCGGGCGATCGGGACCGGGTCCAGGGCGGCGAGCAGCGTGAACGTCGCCGCGACCGGGGTCACGGCGGCCGGGACCAGCCACCGCAGCCGGGTGTCGGCCGGAGACGCCGGGGTGTCCGTCGACGGGGTGGGCGCGTCGAGGCTGGGGTACGGCGCGAAGGCGACGCCGAGCGGCACGCCCGCCGCCCCGACGACCAGCGCAGGCACCCACGCGAAGTGCGAGACCCGCCGCTCGCCGGCCAGCAGGCGGCGCACGAACAGCGGCAGCAGCACCATCGCGATGGCCGCCGCGCCCAGCACCAGCAGCTCCAGCGGCGAGTGCGCCGCCGTCACCAGGGGCCAGGAGAGCACGACCAGCGACGCGACGACCGCGACCGGTCCGCCCAGCCGGCGCCAGAACCACCGCAGCCGGCCGGGCTTGGCCGAGGCCTTGATCACCTTCTCGCTCACGGTGCCGGTGAGCCGGTCCAGGCCGAGCACCCAGACCAGTCGCAGCAGCAGCAGAGCCAGCGCGCCGAGGGTCAGCGCCCGCGGGACGCTGGTCGCCGAGGCTGGCGTACTCCCAGTCGGGGCTCAGGGGCCGCGACACGTCGAGCCCGGAGCGGTAGATCTCGTCGTCGACGACGAGCCCGTCCTGCCCGCGGAACCCGCGGTCGAGCCGCGCCGCCCGGGCCAGCGCGCCCTGGGACGACAGCAACGACGTCGACACCGGCTCCCGCAGCACCCCGAGGTTGTGCCAGCCGATCGCGTACGTCGGCGCCACCGCGACCGCCTGCTCCAGCAGGCGGACCGCCTGGGCGCGCCGCCCGTGCTGGGCGAGCAGGACGGCGAGGTTGTTGGCCGAGACGTACGCCGTAGGGTCGGTCTCCATCACCCGCTGGTAGGTCTCGATCGCCGCATCGTCGTCCCCGCTGAGCTGCTGCACGAACGCCACCGTGTCGACGTACACCGGGTTGGCCAGGTCGTGCGCGAGGGCGGACTGCGCGTGCGTGAGCGCCTCTCGTCGCGGCCCAGCTTGAGCGAGGGCGAGCGCCATGTTGTTGTCCTGGGCGCCGATCTCCTTGTTCGGGTAGACGTCGTCGCCCGGGCTCGAACGGACGGGACGTCGTCGCAGTAGCCGTCCAGGCGGCGCGGTACTCGTCCACGGCCGCGTCGTAGTCGCCGTCCTCGAGGGCCAGGCCACCCAGCTGGGAGTGGACGTAGAAGTCGACGGTCGCTGGCGGTGCCCAGCTCCTGGCCGTCGGCCTGGTTGCGGGCCTGGCCGTAGGCCCGCCGCGCCTCCGCGATGTGCCCGGCCCACTCCAGCGCCGCCCCCAGCTCCAGCTGGTTGTCGGCGGACCCCTCCGTCCTCGCCGATGTAGCTGTCGCTGTAGCCGTGCTCCCCGAAGCTCCCGCTCTTGACGGTCCGGAAGGCGTCGCCGGCCTCGCGGTAGTCCGCGACGGCGTGGTCGAAGTCACCGCGCAGGAACGCGATCTCGCCGCGCCCGGTGCTCGGGCCACGGGTCGTCGGGCAGGTCGGCCCGCCACTGCGTCGACGGTCCCGGCCCGCCGGTCCCAGTCGCCGACGGAGCGCCAGAAGTCCTGCGACGTCGTCCCAGATCTCCGAGCGCCCCGCGCTCGCGGCCTCGCCGTGACTGCGTTCCGGCGGCTCGACGGCGTCCCGCATCAGCCCCTCGTCGCCCGTCGACGAATGCCGCGATGCCGGCGAGCCGGTCCACCAGCACCTTCGGGTAGTCCGTGGGCAGACCGACGGCGCTATCTGCCGCCTCTCCGCGGAACACGTCGTACGCCGCCCGCGCGTCGTCGGTCTGGATCTGCGCGCCGATCAGGTCGGCCAGCGGACACCAGGTGCGGTCCAGGACGTGTTGCTCGCGGGGATGAAGCCGGTGTCGGTCACGTCGGAGCCCGCGCTGTACTTCTGCGGAGTCGTCGTAGGCCCAGCCGGCCACGCTGTCGCGGGCGCCGTACGACGTGAGCTCCGGCTCGCCCACCTCGACGTCTGCGGGGTCAGCCGTAGCGAGGTGCGGGCGGCCGGGTCGGTCGTCAGCAGCGGCTGCGAGCAGGGCGACGACGTCGTCGGGGCGGCCCGCGTGCTGCAGCGCCTGCACGAGCAGGGCGAGGTAGGCGGGGTCTTCCGGGAAGAGCTCGTGGACCCGGTCGAGGGCGCGACGGCCTCGTCGTCGCGACCGAGGCCGGAGAGTGCCCAGCCGTAGCCCGGCCAGCAGCGCCGGGTCGTCGGAGCGGGCGCGGGCCTGCTTCGTAGAAGCGCGAGCGCCTCGCGGCGTCGGATCCGGTTCTCGAAGCGCTGCACCCCGAGAGCGTCGCCCTCGTCGGCCTGCTTGAGTCGCAGGTCGGCGGCGCCCGCCCAGCCGAGCGGGCTGGCGGGGAACTCGCGCCGCAGCGCCGCGAACGTCTCGTCCGCGTCCGTCTCCAGCCGGCGTGGCCCCTCCTCGTAGGCGAAGAACGGTCGGCTCGCGCGTCGCCTGCGACGATCTGCGAGCTGGCCGAGCAGCCACAGCGGGGTGGGGTCTCCGGGCACAAGCCTCGCGAGCCGCGTCGACCTCCTGCTCGACGTCGTGCGATGTGCGGGGCGAAGCCCATGGCCACGGTGAACGTCAGCTCCAGCTGGACGTCGCAGGTGTCGACCGATGTCGCGGGCGCGGCGCAGCAGGCTGTAGGCGACGGCTGCGTGCGAGTTGGTGTTGTCGGAGTCGTCGTGGCGCGGCGTCCTCGACGGCGCTGAGCAGCAGCAGGCTGGCCAGCTCGACCAGACTGCCCGGGTGCGCACGGATGGCGTCGGCGTAGACGTAGGTAGTCGACGAGCGTCGTCCAGGTCGTCGTAGGTGTAGGGGTAGCCGTGGTACAGGTCGAGCTGGTGCTGCGTCGTCGATCGGCTCGAGCCGCGAACCAGAGCAGGGTCCCGATCCAGTCCCGAGCCCGAGAGTTCGCGAGAGGTGCCGGGCGACCCGGCGCCACCCTTGCCGGGTCGTCGAGCCCGACGCCGCCGGGGAACGACCGCTCCACCGGCCCGCCCGGCAGCAGGATCGGCAGGTCGCGCAGGCCGGTCTCGGACGTGGTGCCCGGCTCGAGCATCGCGACAGACGACACGGCAGCCTGCCGCACGTCCACCGACGCGGACGCCGCCAGCACGACGAGGAAGGTGCCGACCAGGGTGCCGACGCACAGCGCGGTCCCGACGATGTCGAGCGTCCTGCGCCAGGTGGTCCGGGCCCCCGTGCCCATGCGAGCAATGTAGGGCGGTAGACCTGCCGTCGGCAGCGGATTTCAGCCTGGCGCGGGGCCGGCAGCGGTGGCGACGCGGTTGCGGGCGAGGTACCGCTCGGCGGCGTACGACGACGGCCCGATGCCGAGGGCTGCCACGACGACGATCCCCGCGATCACCACCCAGCCGGGAGGACCCCAGCTCATGGCCAGGTAGGTGTAGAGCGCCGGCGCCCAGACGTCGCCCATCGTGTAGCCGAGGCCGGAGACGCCCTGGTACTCCCCCAGCCGTTCGGGGTCGGAGAGCTCCGAGACCAGCCCCCACATGCCGGCGGACTGGAACAGCTCGGACCCGGTGACCGTGACGTGGCCGATCCACACCAGCGCGATGGTCACCCAGCCGACGGTGTCGTGGGTGACCGCCACGATGCCGCAGGAGAGCACGAAGCAGGCGGCGCCGCGGTACTGCGCGATCAGCGACCGGCGTACGTCGGTCACGCCACGTGCCGCGGCCACCTGCAGGAAGACCGCCATCACCGTGTTGGTGCCGAACAGCCACGCCAGCAGCACGTGCGGGGCGTCGGTCTCCTGCACCAGCCACAGCGGGATCACCACGTTGAGCAGCACGCCGTGGGTGCCGAGCACGCCGTTGCAGATGCTCATCAGGAAGAAGCCGCGGTTGTGCAGGGCGCTGCGACGCTCGCCGGCGTGCTCGACGGCCTGCTCGATCGGCGACTCGTGGTGGGGCTGGCGCGCGAGGTCGGGGAGCCGGAACACCCAGACCGCGTTGATGGCCAGCAGGGCAGCGGTGACGAAGGGTACGGCGCGCACCACGTCGTCGTTGTTGGTGGCGAGCGCGACGCCGGCGGCCAGCGCGCCCAGGGTGTAGCCGACGTTGCGGGCGGCGCGGAGGTAGGCCTGGTAGCGGACCCGCTCGGCGCGGGGGAACACCGCCAGGCTGTAGGCGCCCCGGCCGGCCCGGCGGCCCGACTCGACCACCGCCATCGCGCACATCATCCCCACGAACGGCCACCAGCCCGTGAGCAGCGGCCACACGGCGTACATGCCGGCCTCGATCGCGCTGGCGACCTGCCACATCTGCTTCGAGCCCATCCGGTCGGCGAGCTTGCCGAGCGGCACCGACATCGCGAACCGCACCGCCGCCGCGATCGACAGGCCGAGGCCGACCTGCTGGGCGGAGAGCCCGACGATGATCGTGAAGAAGACGGCGCTGCCGGTGAGGAAGGCACCCTCGCCGAAGGCCGAGATCACCGACTGGCCGGCCAGGCTGCGCACCAGCGGCGTCGGGCCGACCATCCTGGTCAGCCGGTCCCGGAGCTCCGCCACGTCCACCATCGCCGCCTATCTTGCGACGGGTCTCTCGATGTCGAGAAATCCGCGGGGCGCGGGTGGGCAGAACACCCGCTCGACCGGGTGTTCCTACCCTTCGGCGTCGTTGCAACCCCCACGAACGGTCAGCAACGACGCCGAACCTCGGGTGGCGGGGTGGTCAGGGACGGCGACGGCGGAGGAGCCGCGAGCGGCGGGCGAGGTGGGCCTCGCGGACGAGGTCGTCGGCGCGGTAGCGGGCGAGCTGGGCGGCGAGGAAGGGGTGGGTTCCGTTGGTGGTCATGGCTTCACGTTCGCCCTAAGCCGGCCCGGGCGGATCGGTCAGCATCCCTAGGTTTCGCGGGTACTCCACGTCCACCGGCCGCCTGAGGTACCTGGGCTTGCCCCGCCCGTCAGGATCGACACGTGCTCGACGGCCTCTCCCCCGCCCGCAGACGGCTGGTGCTCGGCGTCGTCGCCCTCGCCCTGGTGGCGGTCGTCGTCGCCGCCGGTGCCCTGTGGGCGACGCGCGACGAGGCGGTGCGGCCCGCGTCCCAGGGGACGCCGGGCCCGGTGCTGCTCGTCCCCGGGTACGGCGGCGGTACGGCGGCCCTCGACGTGCTGGCCGACGCGTTGCGCGCCCAGGGCCGTGAGGTCGTGGTGGTCGACCTGCCCGGCGACGACACCGGCGACCTCGACGAGCAGGCGCGGGCACTCGACCGGGCCGTGGTCCTGGAGATGCAGCGCGCGGGCGCACGGTCGGTCGACGTCGTGGGCTACTCGGCGGGCGGCGTCGTGGCGCGGCTGTGGGTCCGCGACCACGGCGGCGGCAGCGCCGCCCGGCGCGTGGTGACCCTCGGGTCGCCGCACCACGGCACCGACCTGGCGGGGCTCGGCGGCGACGTGGCTCCCGACTTCTGCCCCGAGGCCTGCCAGCAGCTGCAGCCCGACAGCGACCTGCTGCGCTCGCTCAACGCCGGCGACGAGACCCCTGACGGGCCGCTCTGGGTGTCGATCTGGACCACCGACGACCAGGTCGTGGTGCCGCCGTCGTCGGCCTCGCTCGAGGGAGCCGTGGACTTCACCATGCAGTCGGTCTGCCCGGGCGCCGTCGTGAGCCATGGCGACCTGCCGCGCACCCCCTCGGTGATCGCGGCAGTGACCCGCGAGCTCGCGGTGGCGGCGCCCGCCGTTCCGGGGCCGGAGATCTGCTGACGCTGACCGACCGACTAGTCGGTGATGTCCTTGGTCGCGAAGTTCGCCCAGCCGGCGCCCAGGAAGACCAGCAGGTAGGCGCCCTGCAGCAGGCAGCCGCGGACCACGTCGCGCCACAGGATGGGGTCGCGGAACAGGTCCACGAAGGCCAGCCAGTAGCGGGTCGGCAGGAACGGCGCGATCGAGTCGGCCGCGTCGAGGGTGAGCAGCAGGGTCGAGGCGACCAGCACCGCCAGCGTCCCGAGCGCGGCGCCCAGAGGCGTGTCCACGACGGTCGAGAGGAACAACGCGATGGCGGCGACCCCGAGCATGCACAGCAGCGCGTAGCCCAGGGCGAGGAAGGTGCGCCCGATGAGCTGGTCCTGCGAGAGGGCCGTGCCCGAGACCGTGGTGGTGGCGCCGACCTGACCGTTACCGAGCAGCAGCGACCCGACGACGTACGCCGTGACGGCGACGACCGCGAGGGTCAGCAGCACGAAGGCCACCACGCTGACCAGCTTGGCGACCAGCAGGCGGGTGCGCCCGACCGGACGCACCAGGAGGTAGCGCAGGGTGCCCTGCTGGGCCTCCCCCGCGATCGCGTCGCCGGCCTGGACCGCCACCGCGATCGGCAGGAACAGCGGCAGCACGATCGCCATCGCCGCCAGGGGGAACAGCGTGCCGTCGGTCAGCACCGCGGACAGGAACGCCGGACCGGTGCCGGGCCGCGGCCCGAGGTCGGTCAGTGCGAGCAGCACCGCGACCACCGTCGGCAGCAGGTCGATCAGCAGGATCGTCATCCAGGTCCGGCGGCTGCGCACCAACTGGTGCAGCTCGACCCGGACCACCCGGGTCAGCCTCCTCACGCCGGCTCCCTGTGGTCGAACCGGTCGCCGCCGGCGGAGGTCGCCTCCAGCACCACGTCCTCGAGGGTGTGCCTCTCAGGCCCCAGCTCGGTGACCCGGACGCCGCCGCGCACCAGGCGGGCGTTGAGGTCCGCGGCGTCGGGCACCCGCACGAGCAGCGACGACGCGTCGTACGACTCCACCTGCCCGTCCAGCAGCGCCCGCGCCCGCGCGACGTCGGCGGTGCGCACGTACGTCCGGCCGGTCGGCCGCTGGAGCAGGTCGAGCTGCTCCTGGACGACGAGCCGGCCGCGGTCGAGGACCCCGACCCGGGTGGCGACCTGCTCGACCTCGGCCAGCAGGTGGCTGGAGAGGAAGACGGTGGTGCCGGCCCGGTGCAGCTCGAGGATCAGGTCGCGGATCTCGTGGATGCCCTGGGGGTCGAGGCCGTTGGTCGGCTCGTCGAGGACGAGCAGCCGCGGCGCGCCGAGGAGTGCGTTGGCGAGGCCGAGGCGCTGCCGCATGCCGAGGCTGTACGCCGCCACGGGACGTTCGTCGACGCCGGCCAGGCCGACCCGCTCCAGGACGTCGCCCACCCGGCCCGCGCGACCCGCCCGGCGGCCGCCGCCGAGCGCGTCGTGGACGCGGAGGTTCTCCCGGCCGGACAGCCGCGGGTAGGCCGCCGGCCCCTCGACCAGCGCGCCGACCTGCGGCAGCACCTCGCCGGCCGACCGCGGCATCGGCCGGTCCAGCATCTCGACCGTCCCGGACGTGGCCAGCACCAGCCCGAGCAGCATCCGCACCGTGGTGGTCTTGCCGGAGCCGTTGGCACCGAGGAAGCCGTAGACGTCGCCCTCGCGCACGTCGAGGTCGATGCCGTCCACGGCGGTGATCGCGCCGAAGCGCTTGGTGAGCCCGTGGGTCCGGATCATCGCTCGTCCACGAACACGGTGCCGGCGAGCAGGTCGCGCGCGGCCCGGGCCAGCGTCGCCGGGGTCACCGTGCCGGCCACCAGCCAGCCGCCCTGGCCGTCGAGACCGGTCAGCAGCACGCCCAGCGGACCGACCGTGACCGTCGTACCTACGGGGCCGGTCGTCACCCCCGGGGTGACGCGCAGCTGCTCGCGCAGCGGGTCGGCCTCCTGGTCCCGCAACGGGACGGCGAGCAGCCGGGTCATGCCGGCGCCGTAGACGCCGACGGCCCGCACGGCCTGCGGCGCCTTGGCCAGGCCGGCCACCGTGTCGGGCGGTACCAGCGGCGCGAACTGGTTGGCGGCGTCGGCGATGTCGAGGACGTCGTCCTGCTCGACCGCGATCCCGGGGGGTGGCACGAACGAGGTCCGCGCCACGGCGGGTGTGGCGGCCGAGAACTCCAGGAACTCCGAGCTGAACGCCGGTCCGGTGGCACCCTTGCCGACCACCGCGATCCTCAGCACCACGCCCGAACCCGGGTCGGCCCAGAGGTCGACGTGGTCGATGCTCGACTGCTCGGCGCCGGGCCGCAGCCGGAGCCCGAGGGCGTCGACCCCGGCGACCCGGGCGGCCGGCAGCCGCCGGGCGTGCTCGGCGTCCACGTCGTCGAGGAGCAGGTGGGCCACCGCGGGCGGCACCAGGTCGGCGCTGCGCGGCAGCCGGATGGGCGGGTCCGGACCGTGTCGCACGTCGGCCTGCTCGTAGCGCCAGCGCGTGGTGCCGTGCTCGTCGTGGACCAGGTCCTCCTCGCCGGCCGTGAGCAGCTTGTCCACCCGCCAGGCGTCGGCGGAGCGCCACCACACCCGCATCCGCGTGGTGCCGCCGAACAGCTCGCCCACGTCGGTGAACCGGTCGGCGACGGGCAGCTGGAGCGTGCCTTGGCTCTCCACCAGCCCGGAGTACGGGTGGTCAGCACCGCGCTCGACGAGGGACAGCAGGGCGGCCGCGGAGACGTCCCGGTCCTGGGCGGGCCAGGCGCGCAACCCGGCGGGGACGGCCACCAGGACGGCCGTGCCGAGGACCACGGCCGCCCACCGGTGCGCAGGCCTCACCGCTCCCTCATGCTCCGACCGTACGTCGGGGGGAGGCGATCGGTTCGGTCAGGCGAACCCGTGGGCGGTCGGTCGGTAGGGGTGGGCGGTGCCCTCGGTCGCGGCGATCTTGGCGCGCACGCTCGGGTGCACCAGGTCACCGGCTTGCACCGTCCGCGGCTTCCACCCGCCGAGGAGGCCCCACGCGCCGCCGTTGGTGTGCACGTCGCCCTGCAGGCGGTCCTCGGGCACCGGGCCGTCGGCCGGGAACCCGTCGAGGCGCTTGAGGGCCTTGTCGTCGATCTCCAGGCCCGCCGCCACCGCCTCGCCGATCATCCACGACCAGGCGATGTCGGAGAGCCGGTGGTCGTCGTACTGGCCGCCCACGTCGCTGTGCACGCCGGCGAACCACTGCTCGACGTACCGTCCCTCCGAACCGCCGACGGCCCCGTCGTCGAAGCGGTAGACCGGGTAGGGGCGGCGCTTCTCGTCCAGCGCCATGGCGTGCCGGGCGACCTCCACGTTGAGGATCTTGCGGGTCGATGGCCACTGCGCCTGCTCGAAGCGGGCCTTGAGGTTGAGCGCGCCGATCGTCTTGACGGTGTCCCAGACGCCGAGGAACTTCACCTGGTGCACGTGCGGGTTGAACGGGTTGGGGAAGTCGGGGTTGCCGAACCGGTCGTTGAACAAGCCGCGCGGACGGAAGTACGCCGTTCGCTGCTCCGGTGTCGCGTCGTCCGGGCCGCGCTTGGTGTAGAGCTTGATGGCGTACGGCGTCAGGTTGTCGGCGCCGGGTCGGAGCAGGCCGACGGTGCGCAACATGCCGGTGAGCGCGCGGGCCGTATAGGCCCCGCGCGAGAAGCCGAAGACGAAGATCCGGTCGTCGCGCTGGTAGTGGGCCGACAGCCAGTCGTAGGCCTCCTGGATGTTGTCCTTCACGCCGTAGCCGACGACCAGCCCGGCCACCCGCGTCGACGCCTGGCCGATCCGCGTCACCGCGCCGCGGGCACCCATGGTGCCGACGCCCGGGTCGTAGTAGACGAGCTGTCCGGCGTGCTTGGCCGCGATGGCGTAGGTACGGGCGACGTTGGTCGTGCCGCTCTCGGGCTCGTTGCTGGTGCCGTCCAGGCAGATCACCAGGTTCCGAGCCACCTCACGAGGATCGAGGGTGCGCGCGCCCGAACGCAACTAGTCCCGCCGGCCTCGACCGGAGCCGCAGCCCGCTCAGGCAGAGGCCGTCAGGGTGCCGAACTCGGAACGGTGGAAGACCAGCGGGAGGCTGGTGCCGGACTGCTCGACGGCGTGCAGGCGCAGCAGCACGATGGTGTGGTCCCCGGCCTCGACCTCGCGGTAGATGGTGCAGTCGAAGCGCGCCAGCCCCTCGTCGAGGGTGACCGCGCCGTCGCTCGGACGCGGTGACGGGGACGCCGTCGAAGCGGTGCTCGACCGGGCCCGGCGAGCTGCCGGCACACCTGGCCGTGGTGGTCGGCCAGGATCGTCAGCCCGAGGTGTGCGGACTGCGCGCAGGGCCGGCCAGGTCTTCGAGGAGTTGGCGACCGAGAAGGAGACCAGCGGGGGTCGAGGCTGACCGAGGTGAACGAGCTCGCGGCCAGGCCGAGCAGCGCCCGTCGACCTCGGCGGCCACCGCGACCACCCCGCTCGGGAAGACCCCGAAGGCCTCGCGCAGGGCCCGTGGTCGAGGTCCTGGTTGGTCGGACGAGGGCGGTCGGGGTGTCGTCACGCGAGCGCCCCGCTCGGGGGCCGAGCGGGTCGCGCGCAGGACCGACGCGGGCGGCGCGCGACTCGAGCCAGGCGGCGTACGCCGCCGGGTCGTCGTACGCCGAGTCGTGCACGTAGAGCCCCCGCACCGGGACCGTCGCCGCCGATCTCGGTGAGCACCGGCCGCAGCGTCAGCTCCGGGGCGAGCGCGTGGGTCGGTCCGGCGCCGAGCATCAGCGGGATCGCGATGCCGCGGAGGCCGGTCGTGGAGAACCGGTCGAGGAACAGCTTGAGCAGACCGGTGTAGGTGGCCTTGTAGGTCGGGCTGGCCGACCACCACCAGGTCGGCCTCGCCCACCTGGGCGACCAGGTCGGCGACCCCGGGTCGTGCCCAGTCGAGCAGCGCCGGGCCGAGCGTGGCCAGGTCGACGACCAGGTCCGGGCTCGCCGGCCAGCTCGCGGGCGAGGAAGCGTCGCGGCGGCCAGCGTCCGGCTCGGCCGGCTTGGGGTTGCCGACGACCACGGCGACGCGGGCTCACGACGCGCCACCTCGCGGCCGCCGCCGCCGAACGGCACCGCCGCGGCGGACCGGCGGCGCCGGGGCGGGGTGCTGCCACAGGCCGCGCGCGGGCCAGCACGGGCAGCACGCCCTCGCCGAACCAGTAGGCCTCCTCCAGGTGCGGGTAGCCGGAGAGCACGAACTCCTCGATGCCGACGGCGGGTACTCCTCGATCAGGTCGGCGACCTCGGCGTGGCTGCCGACCAGGCGGTGCCGGCGCCGCCGCGGACCAGGCCGACGCCGGCCCAGAGGTTCGGGTGGATCTCGAGGTCGTCCTTGCGTGCCCGCCGTTGAGCTCGAGCATCCGCCGCTGGCCCTCCGACTCGCTGCGGCGCGAGCCCGTCCTGGACGCGGGCGATGTCCTCGGCGCGATGCCGGCGAGCAGCCGGTCGGCCTCGGCCCAGGCGGCCTCGGAGGTGTCGCGGGCGATGGTGTGCAGCCGGATGCCGAAGCGGAGCTCGCGGCCCTGCGTCGGCGGCGAGCTCGCGGACGCGCTCGATCTTCTCGGCCACGGCCGCCGGCGGCTCGCCCCAGGTGAGGTAGACGTCGGCGTGCTGGGCGGCGACCTCGAGCGGCCGCCGGCGAGGAGCCGCCGAAGTAGATCTCGCGGCAGCGGGTCGGGGAGCCGGCCGAGGACGGCGTCCTCGCACGCGCAGGTGCTCGCCGTGGAAGGTCGACGGTCTCGCCGCGCCAGAGCCGCGCGCACGATCTCGAGGAACTCGCCGGTGCGGGCGTAGCGGTCGTCCTTGTCGAGGAAGTCGCCGAACATCCGCTGCTCGTGGCTCTCGCCGCCGGTGACGACGTTGAGCAGCAGCCGGCCCCCGAGAGGTTCTGGAAGGTGCTGGCCATCTGGGCGGCCAGGAACGGCGAGGTGAGGCCCGGCGGAACGCGACCAGGAACTTCAGCCGCTCCGAGAGGCTGCTGAGCATCGCGGTGGACACCCAGGCGTCCTCGCACCAGGCCCCGGTCGGGGTCAGCGCCGCCTCGAAGCCCGAGCTGCTCGGCGCTGCGGGCGATCTGGCCGAGGTAGGCGACCGACGCCGGTCGCCCGGCCGCGCCGGCCGTCGACCCCGTGGCCGCCGCCCACGACCTGGCGGCCGTCGCCGCCGTTGGTCGGCAGGAACCAGTGGAACTTCAATGTGCTCATGACTCTCTTCCTCTCGCTTCCTCGTGCGGATCGCGCTGCTGGAGATGTCGTGCGGGGTGCCGCCGGATCGTGGCGGCGGGGCGATCGGCCGGCTGCTCGACCGGTGGTCGAGCGGGTGGATCGCCCCGCCGCGGCCGCGGCCACTGGATCGGCTTGCGTGCGCTCGGCCGGTCACTGCTGGTCGCGGCGGGTGGACCCGACCGCCCAGGTCGGCGGGCGGTGGGGTCCCGTGCTGTCGGCCGCGACCAGCTCGACCCGGATCTGCGTGAGTTCCGGGAGGGACGGGCCGCGACCGAACCTTCATCGGGTTCCGGTGCTGAATTACTGTAACTCGATCATATTACTCGACTTATGATCGGGCACAAGCAACCGGAGTCCGGCCGCGCGCCGCGGGACCGGATCGGCGAGGGGATCGGTCAGCCGGCGGGCACGGTGTGCTCGAGCCGGAACCCGACGCCGCGGACCGCGACGACGCGGTCGGGCAGGCCGGCCTCCTCGAGCTTCTGGCGCAGCCGCCCGATCGTGACGTCGAGGGTCTTGGTCGAGCCGTACCAGTTCTCGTCCCAGACCTCGGACATCAGCCGGCTCGCGCGGGACCACCTTGTCGCGGTGCGCCTCGAGCACGGCGAGGACGTCGAACTCCTTGCTGGTCAGCGCGATCTCGCGCGTCGCCGGCGTAGACCCGGCGGGCGTCCGACGTCGATCCGCAGGTCGCTGCCTCGCGCGGTCGGCGCGGGTGCGTCGACTGCCGCGGATGCGGCGCAGCAGCGCCCGCACGCGGGCCTGGAGCTCGGCCAGGCCGAACGGCTTGGTGAGGTAGTCGTCGGCGCCGCAGTCGAGACCGACGACGCGGTCGAGCTCGCCGGCGCGGGCGGTGACGATCATGATCGCCGCCCTCGTAGCCGCTCGTCGCGCAGCGCGCGGCAGACGTCGAGGCCGTCCATGTCGGGCAGGCCAGGTCGAGGATGACCACGTCGGACGGCGTCGCGCCCGACGATGTCGAGCACCTCCGGCCGGTGCCGACCCAGGCGACGTCGTAGCCCTCGCGCTCGAGCGTGCGGACCAGCGGGAACGCGATGTCTCGCTCGTCCTCGACGACGAGCACAGATCCCCCCACGGTGGCTGAGCATAGGACGGTGTGCGCCCCGGCGCGCCCGTATGCGCAGAATCTGCCCGGCGAGCCGAGACCCATCAGGAACTCCCGTCCTGACGGGTCCACGCCCCCCTCGCGGGGCCCCGACGGGCGACCACCGGTCCAGTCATCGACGGATGATCGCGCCCACATCGGAGCAACTGAAATGCCAGGTTCGGGACGTCCCCCCGGTCGTGCCCGAACCTGGCAGGTTTCAAGCCGAAACGCTATGCCGGGTCGTCACCCACGAAAACCACAGGACCGACCACAGAACGTGAACGCTTTGGTAACAAGCGCTGCGGAATCGTCAACGACCGTCCTCGAGCCGCTCGAGGACCTCCTCGAAGCGGAACTGCTCGAGCCCCAGCGGGTCCTCCGCGCCGGCCTCGACCTCGTCCCAGGTGACCGGCGTGGCGACCGTGGGCAGCTCGCGTCCGCGCAGCGAGTACGGCGACAGGGTGGTCTTCGAACCGGCGTTCTGGGACCAGTCCAGGAACACCTTGCCGGACCGCTTCGCCTTGGTCATCGTCGCCGTGACCAGCCGGCTGTGCTCCTTGGCAGCTCCTCGGCGACCTCCTTGGCCAGGGCGGTGGAGTCGTCGCTGTCCAGCCGCTGTGGCCAGCGCGGCGTACAGGTGCAGGCCCTTGCTGCCGCTGGTCACCGCCTCGGTCTCCAGGTCCCGCTCGGCGAGCTTGTCGCGCACCAGCAGGGCGACCTGGCAGCACTCGTGCAGGCCGGCGCCGTCGCCCGGGTCCAGGTCGATCACGAGCCGGTCGGCCTTCTGCGGCTTGCCCGCCTTGGTCGACCGTCCACTGGTGCACGTGCAGCTCGAGGGCGGCGAGGTTGGCCAGCCAGGTCAGCGTCGCGAGGTCGTCGACGATGGGGAAGACCAGGACGTCGCCGTTCGGGCCCGACCGCTGCCGGCGCGCGAGCCGGTGGTCGGCACCGCGGCCGTGCGCACCCACGACGGCGTGCCGCCGGGGATGTTCTTCTCGAAGAAGCTCTGCTTCTCCACGCCGTGCGGCCAGCGGATGCGGGTCGCGCAGCGGTCGGCGAGCAGCGGCAGCAGCGCCGGCGGACGCCTGCGCGTAGTAGTTGAGCACCTCGCCCTTGGTGGTGCCGGTGCGCGGGTAGAGCACCTTGTCGAGGTTGCTGAGCTTCAGCGTGCGGCCGTCGACCTCGACGCGCACCTCCTCGCCGGATCCCGGACTCATGACGGCACCTCATCAGCAGGTCCTCCGGCGCGAGGTCGGTGCGGACGCCGCGGTAGGACGGCTGGCGGAGCCGCTGGTTGCGCGCGGTCGCGTGGCTGTCGACGTCGACGACGAGGAACGGCTCGACCCAGTGGGTGCCGCGCGGCGTCGACCGGCGGCACCTCGTCGTCGAACGGGCTGTCGTCGCGGCCGCGGCCGGCGAGCAGCTTGGCCAGCATGGTGGCCGCCTTGGCCCCGATCCCGCTGCCGACCCGGCCGCGGTACAGCAGCCCGTCGGCGGTCAGCTCCCCCACCAGCACGGCGGCCGGGTTGCCGCCGGTCGTGCCCTCCTGCGGCCGCCAGCCGCCGACCACGAACGAGTCGTTGAGGCGGTGCGCGAGCTTGAGCCAGTGCGGTGCGGCGGTCGAAGAAGTAGCTTCGAGGAGCGGCGCTTGCTGACCACGCCCTCGAGCCCCTGCTGCAGGGTCGCGTCGAAGAGCATCGGCCCGTCGTCGTACACCGCCGGCACCTGCCAGCTGGAGTCGAGCCCGAGGCCCTCGAGCCGCGCGCGGCGCTCCTCCAGCGGCAGGCCGGTGAGGTCCTCGCCGTCGAGGCGGAGCAGGTCGAAGACCATGTACGTCGCCGGGATTGGCCGCCGACAGCCGGCGCACCGCCTGCGCGTTGCGCAGGTGCATCCGGTCCTGCAGCACCCGGAAGTCGGGCAGCCCGTGCTCGTTGAGCGCGATGATCTCGCCGTCGACCAGCAGGTCCCGGTCGCCGAGCGGGCGAGGTGCTCAGCTCGGGCCAGGCGACGGTGATGTCGTTGTCGTTGCGGCTGTACATCCGCACGCCGGCCGTCGGTCACCTCGGTGAGCGCGCGGACGCCGTCCCACTTCACCTCGTGCACCCAGTCGTCGCCCCGGGGCACGTAGGTGCCCTTGGAGGCGAGCATCGGACGCATGGGGCCATCCTCCCCAGCCGTCGCCGATAGTCCCCGACGAAGATCATCGTGGTCAGGCGGTTCGATGATGATTCTCGTAGGGCGTATCGATCCGGCCCCGACCCGCTGGGTGCGGCGCGTGGTCGGCGGTTACCCTTACGCTGGCCTCCATGCGAGCCATCTGGAAGGGCGCCGTCTCGTTCGGCCTGGTCAGCGTGCCCGTCAAGCTCTACGCCGCGACCGAGTCCCACGACGTCTCGTTCCGGCAGGTGCACGCCCAGGACGGCGGGCGGATCAAGTACCAGCGCGTCTGCTCGATCGACGGCGAGGAGGTGCCCTACTCCGACATCGCCAAGGGCTACGAGACCGAGGACGGCGAGATGGTCATCCTCGACGACGACGACTTCGCCGAGCTGCCGTCGGCCTCGTCGCGCGAGATCGCGGTCGAGAAGTTCGTGCCCGCGCGAGCAGATCGACCCGATCTGGTTCGAGAAGTCCTACTACCTCGAGCCGGAGAAGAGCGGCACCAAGCCCTACGCCCTGCTGCGCCAGGCGCTGCTCGACGCCGACCGGATGGCCGTGGTGACCGTCGCCATCCGCAGCCGCACCTCGATGGCCGTGCTGCGCGTGCGCGACGACGTGATCGTGCTCCAGACGATGATGTGGCCCGACGAGGTGCGCGCCGCCGACTTCTCCGTCGAGGCCGGCGACGTCAAGCCGGCCGAGGTCAAGATGGCCAACATGCTGGTCGAGACGCTGGCCGGCGACTTCGACGCCTCCGAGTTCGAGGACGACTACGCCGAGCGCCGTCGAGGCGCTGGTGAAGGCCAAGATCGAGGGCGGCGAGGTCAAGAAGACGCCGACCTCGACCAAGTCCTCCGGCGAGGTCGTCGACCTGCTGGCCGCGCTGCAGCGCTCGGTCGACGCGGCCAAGACCGCCCGCGGCGAGTCGTCCGGCGACGGACGAGACGAGGACGAGAAGCCGGCCAAGAAGGCTGCGGCGAAGAAGTCCGACGACGAAGGCCGCCGCCAAGAAGGCGACCACGAAGAAGGCCGCGGCCAAGAAGACCGCCAAGAAGGCCAGCTAGCCAGGACCGGCCGGCCGCCGCGAGCGGCGTCCGAGTCGGGGTAGCGCCGGTCGTACCTGTTCATCAGCGCGTCGCTGAGCCGGGGCGCGAGGATGTTGAACACCTCGCCGACCCGGGCCACGAGGTTGTCGACGGTGACCGGCCGGTCCTCCAGCGCCCGCACCACGCGCAGCGCGGCCTGCTCGGGCGTCAGCGTCCGCGCGGCCCTCGTAGCCCGGCGTCGGGCACCACCATCGGGGTCCGCACCAGGCCGAACCGGATGTTGGTGAAGGTGACGCCGTCGGCGTAGGTCTCCCGGCCGGCGATCCGCGACCAGGTGTCCAGGGCGGTCTTGGAGGCGATGTACGCGCTGAACTTGGGCGCCTTCATC
Organism: uncultured Actinomycetota bacterium; assembly: GCA_963774575.1. Classification (GTDB taxonomy): domain Bacteria; phylum Actinomycetota; class Actinomycetes; order Propionibacteriales; family Nocardioidaceae; genus Nocardioides. The sequence continues at coordinate 184,492 of CAVZFO010000021.1, forward strand.
TGCACGCCCCAGGTGCCGATGTTGACGACGTGGCCGAAGCCCTGCGCCCGCATCGCCGGGAGCAGCCCCAGGGTCAGCCGGACCGGCCCGAAGTAGTTCACCGCCATCGTCCGCTCGAAGTCGTGGAACCGGTCGTAGCTGAGCGCCAGGCTGCGCCGGATCGAGCGGCCGGCGTTGTTGACCAGGTAGTCGACTCCCCCGTGCTCGGCCAGCACCCGCGCGACGAGGCGCGTCGACGGCGTCGGGGTCGGTGAGGTCGCAGACGTACGTCGTCGCGACGGCGCCGCGGGCCTCCGCGGCCGCGCGGACCCGCTCGAGCTCGGTCTCCCGGCGCGCGACGAGCAGCAGGGTCGCGCCGGCGTCGGCCAGGGCCAGCGCGGTCGCCTCGCCGATCCCGCTGGACGCGCCCGTGACCAGCACCCGCTTCCCCACGAGCGGGCTGGTCCGGTCCCCGGCGAGCCGCCGGCGCACCCGGCGTACGCGGGCGGTCGGAGTGAGCAGCAGTCGGGTCACGTGGCAACTTCCCAGCGGAACAGCTTGGCCGCCAGCGACGTCACGATGAGCGTGAAGGTCGCGAGCACCGCCATCGGCGCGAGGACGGCCGAGGCCGGCTCGCCACGCACCATCACGTCGAGCATGCCCTCGTTGAGCCACCACAGCGGCAGCAGGTGCGCCACCTCCTGCAGCCAGGTCGGCGCGGCCTCCAACGGGAAGAACGACCCGCTGAGGAACGCCATCGGCAGCACGATGAAGTTGGCCATGTTGACCGCGCCCTCGGTGGTCTTGGCGACGGCACCCGCCAGCAGGCCGATCGCCATGAAGCAGAGCGTGCCGACGACCAGCAGCGGCACGGACGCGAGCCAGGCGTTCGTCAGCCGGAGGCCGAAGGCGGCCACGCCGATCCCGAGGAAGATCGCCATCTGGGTCAGCGCGATGGCGACGGTGACGGCGACCCGCGCCCCGACCACGGTGCCCGTCGGCGCGGGCGAGAGCTGGAGCCGGCGCAGCAGCTTGGAGTTGCGCCAGCCGTTGAGCGTGGCGGCGGCGCCGAAGCTGGCGCTCATCGCCACCGCCCAGCCGAGCAGGCCCGGCGTGACGTACTGGATGCTCTTGAGGGAGTCGTCCTCCACCGGGACGGTCTCCAGCCCGTAGGTCGGCGGTTTGCCGGAGAGCGCAACGTTGGTGCCGTCGACGAACGCCTGCAGCACTCCCTGCGTGACCGCCGCCTTGACCCGGTCGGTCTGCGTGTAGTGGGCGACCAGGGTGTCGCCCTGCATCTCGACCGCGACGTCGGCGTCGCCCTTCTTCACCTGGGCGATGGCCGCGTCGAGGTCGTTGCTGCGGGTGATCACGAAGGTCTGGTCGAACGCCGCCCGGGCATCCTTCGGCATCTGGTCGATGAAGGACACGTCGCCGACCTCGATCAGGTCGACCTTGGTCTGGGTCGGGTCGGCGAACAGGCCGCCGAAGAGCACCAGGAACATCAGCGGGAAGACGATGGCGAAGAACACCGACGCCCGGTCACGGACGAAGCCGCGCACGATGGCGAGGCTCAGGGCGATGAAGGCGCTCATGCTCGGGTCCCCGCGGGAGCGTGAACGGTCTCGTGAGGCGAGTCATGCGCGGTACTCGCGGCCGGTGAGGGAGAGGAAGACGTCCTCCAGGGTGCCGGTCTGCACCTGGATGCCGCCGAGGTGGTGCTGCTCGGCGAGGGCGGTGAGCACGGCCGCGGGTTCCTTGGTGCGCAGCACCACGCCGGCCGAGTCCTCCGCCACGTCGTCGACGCCCGGGATGGCGGCGGCCTCCGCGGCCGTGAGCTGTCCGGGGGCGACGGTGATCCGGGTCTGCGCGTCGAGGCCGCGCACCAGGTTGCCGGGCGAGTCCAGCTCGAGGAGCCGACCGTGGTCGATGATCGCCACCCGGTCGCAGAGCAGCTCTGCCTCGTCCATGTAGTGCGTGGTCAGCACGACCGTGCGGCCACTGTCGTTCAGCCCGCTCAGCAGCTCCCACAGGTTGCGGCGCGCCTGCGGGTCGAGGGCCGCCGTCGGCTCGTCGAGGAAGACCACCTCCGGGTCGTGCACGAGCGCCAGTGCGATCGACAGCCGCTGGGCCTGCCCGCCCGACAGCTCCCCGACGCGGGTCTCGGCCTTGTCGACCAGGCCGACCTTCTCGAGCCACTCGTCGGCGACGGTCGCCCGGACGTCGTACAGGGCGGCGAAGGTACGGATCTGCTCGCGGGCCGTGAGCCGCTCGAAGAAGGCCGAGCTCTGGAGCTGGACCCCGATCCGGGGCAGCAGCCGCTTGTTGCGGGGCCACGGCGACTCGCCCAGCAGCGTGATGGTGCCCGCGTCCGGCTGCCGCAGTCCCTCGATCATCTCCAGGGTCGTGGTCTTGCCCGCGCCGTTGGGCCCGAGGATCCCGAAGAACTCTCCCTCGCCGACCTCGAAGGACACGCCGTCCACCGCCCGGAGCTCCCCGTAGGCCTTGGCGAGGTCGACCACCTCGATGGCTGCTCCCATGGCTGCGACGCTATAAGGCGTCCCGGACCTGGCCTCGTGGTGGGTCCGCCGAGCCGTCTCCAGATCCACTGCTTGGATGGCTCGGTGACCTTCAGCGCGCTGGACCACCTGGACTGCCCGCGGTGCGGATCGGCGTACGACGCGACCCGGCTGCAGGGCACCTGTCCCGCGGACGGGTCACCGCTGTTGGCGAGGTACGACCTGGGCCGGGTCGGGACCGGTCCCCGCGAGATCGCCGGCCGGGCGCCGGACCTGTGGCGCTACCACGAGCTGCTGCCCGTGTCGGCGGCCGAGCACGTCGTGACGCTGGGCGAGGGGATGACGCCGTTGCTGCCCGCCCCGCGGCTCGGCGCGGAGCTCGGGCTCCCCCGATTGCTGGTCAAGGACGACGGCCTGCTGCCCACGGGTTCCTTCAAGGCGCGCGGCGCCGCGGTCGGGGTCTCGCGGGCCCGGGAGCTCGGCGCGACCCGGCTCGCCATGCCCACCAACGGCAACGCCGGCGCGGCCTGGTCGACGTACGCCGCCAGGGCCGGCCTGCACGCCACCATCGCGATGCCCGTGGACGCGCCCCGCATCACCCGCGCGGAGACCGTGGTCACCGGGGGCGACCTGCGCCTGGTCGACGGGCTGATCTCCGACGCGGGCCGGCTGGTCGGGGCGGCGGTGCGGGCGGCCGAGGAGGACTGGTTCGAGGTCTCCACGCTGAAGGAGCCCTACCGGATCGAGGGCAAGAAGACGATGGGGCTGGAGATCGCCGAGCAGCTCGGCTGGCGGATGCCCGACGTCATCGTCTACCCGACCGGTGGCGGGGTCGGCCTGATCGGCATCCACAAGGCGCTCACCGAGGCGCGCGAGCTGGGCTGGGTCGAGGGCGACCTGCCGCGGCTGGTCAGCGTGCAGGCCACCGGGTGCGCGCCGATCGTGACCGCGTTCGAGGCAGGCGCCGACGAGTCGGTCCTGGTCGAGAACTCCTCGACCGTGGCGTTCGGGATCAACGTGCCCAAGGCGCTGGGCGACTTCCTGGTGCTGGCCGCCCTCCGCGAGACCGGCGGCACCGCGGTGGCCGTCGACGACGCCGACCTGCTGGCCGACCTGGCCCTGACGGGACGGCTCGAGGGGATGTTCCTGTGCCCCGAGGGTGCCGCGACCGTCACCGCCGCTCGGCACCTGGCGGCCACCGGCTGGCTGTCGGCGGACGACGAGGTGGTGCTGCTCAACACCGGGGCCGGCGTGATCTACCCCGACACCGTCACCGTCGACGCGCCGACGATCGCCAAGGACGGCGTGCTGGTGCTCTGATCCCGATTCGTCGGCGACGGCCCGGCGGTAAGGACCCTCCAGACCGCTGACGAATCGCCAGGAGGATCAGGCCAGCGAGTCGATCCAGGCCGTGTGCAGGTCGGAGAACCGACCGCCACCGGCGGCGACGAGGTCCTGCGGGGAGCCGTCCTCGACGATCCGGCCGTGCTCCATCACCAGCACCCGGTCGGCGTTCTCCACGGTCGAGAGGCGGTGGGCGATGATGATCGCGGTCCGGCCGGCCAGGATGGTGCTCAGGGCCTTCTGGACGAGCCGCTCCGAGGGGATGTCGAGGGAGGACGTCGCCTCGTCGAGGATCAGCACCGCGGGATCGGCGAGGAACGCGCGGGCGAAGGCGACGAGCTGGCGCTGACCCGCGCTGAGCAGGCCTCCGCGGTTGGACACCTGGGTCTCGTAGCCCTCGGGCAGCTCGCGGATGAACGCCGTCGGCACCGAGCGAGCGGGCCGCCTCGACGACCTCCTCGATGCCCGCGCCGGGCCGGCCGAAGCGGATGTTGTCGGCGACCGAGCCCGTGAACAGGTAGTTCTCCTGGGTGACCATCACGATGGCGCGGTGCAAGGTCTCGTCGGAGAGGTCCCGGAGGTCGACCCCGTCGAGCAGCACCCGCCCGCCGTTCGGGTCGTAGAACCGGGTGGCCAGCTTGGCGAGCGTCGTCTTGCCGGCTCCGGTGGTGCCGACCAGGGCCAGGGTCTGACCTGCGGGGACGTCGAGCTCGCAGCTGCGGGCAGGACGGGCACGTTCTCGACGTACTCGAACCTCACGTCGTCGAACGTCAGCTCACCACGCGGGTGGGGCAGCGGCACGGGGTGCGTCGGCTCCGGGACGTCGGGCTCCTCCTCGAGCACGCCACTGAGCTTCTCCAGCGCCGCCGAGGCGGACTGGAAGGTGTTGTAGAACTGCGAGATCTCCTGCATCGGCTCGAAGAACTGCCGCAGGTAGAGCAGGAAGGCGGCGAGCACGCCGACCGTCACCTGACCGTGGAACGCGAGGTAGGCGCCGTAGGTGAGCACCAGGGCGATGGTCACGTTGCCGATCAGCCGGATGCCGGGCATGAACCAGGCGACCAGCCGGAAGGCCGCCAGGTTGGCCACGCGGTACTGCTCGTTGACGTCGTCGAAGATCTCCTGGTTGCGCGGCCTCGCGGCGGAACGCCTGCACCGCACGGATGCCGCCCATCGACTCCACGAAGTGCACGATCACCAGCGCGACCTTCTCGCGGGTCACGCGGTAGGTGCGGGCCGAGGACTTGCGGAACCAGTTGGTCAGCCAGGCCAGGAAGGGCCCGCAGATCAGGGCGACCAGGCCGAGCTTGACGTCGAGGAAGAGCAGCAGTGCGGTGGTGCCGACGAGGGTCAGGGCCGCGGTGATCAGGCCGTCGAAGCCGGTCTCGAGCATCTCGTAGAGGGCGTCGATGTCGGAGGTCTGCCGCGAGATCACCCGGCCCGGAGGTGTAGCTGTCGTGGAACGCCGGGCTGAGCCGCTGGAACTGCCCGAAGACCCGCTGCCGGATCGTGAAGAGCACTGTCCTGGCCCATGGTCCCGGACCGGACGAGGAACACGTTGCGGGCGACGGCCTGGATGAGGGTCGCCATCAGCACGGTGGCGACGATCGAGCAGCAGGGGCTTGAGGTTGTCGTCCTCGGCTGATCGGCGGGATGCCCGAGTCGATGCCGACCTTGACCAGGAGGGGGATCGACAGGCGCGCGGCGTTCTCGACCAGCACGATGAGGATCAGCCACTTGATGGCGGTGCGGTGGGGACGCAGCAGGTCGCCCAGGAGCCGCCGCGACCGCGTGGCCAGCCGCGCGGAGGTCAGCTCGGTCAGCTCGTCGCCGGCCAGGTTGTCGGCCGCGACGCCGCGCCAGTCCTGCTCGGCGGCCGGCTGGTCGCTCGGCGGTGGTCCCTGGGTCGAGGTGGTCATGCGTCCACCGCCTCGCGGTCGCCGGAGGCGCCCTCACCGGTGTCGCTGTCGGCGGCCAGCAGGTCGCGGTAGGCCGGCACGCTGTCCAGCAGCTCGCGGTGCGTGCCGATGTGGGTGATCGTGCCGTCCTGGAGCAGGGCGACCCGGTCGGCGAGCAGCACCGTGGAGGCGCGGTGCGCGACGATCAGCGCCGGTCGTCTCGGCCAGCACCCGCTGCAGCGCCTCCTCGACCAGCTTCTCGGTGTGCACGTCGAGGGCGGACATGGTGTCGTCGAGCACCAGCACCCGCGGCTGGGCGAGCACCGCGCGGGCCAGGGCCAGGCGCTGCCGCTGCCCGCCGGAGAGCGACATGCCCTGCTCGCCGATGCGGGTGTCGAGGCCCCAGGGCAGGTCCAGGGCGAAGTCGGCCTGGGCGACACCGAGGGCCTCGTTGATCTCCGCCTCGGTGGCCTCGGAGCGACCCAGGGTGAGGTTCTCGCGGGCGCTCATCGAGAACAGCGTCGGCTCCTCGAAGGCGGTCGCGACCAGCGAGCGCAGCTTCTCGAGGGTGAAGTCCCGGACGTCGAGCCCGTCGAGGGTGATCCGCCCACCGGTCACGTCGTAGAGCCGGGGGACCAGGGCGGTCAGGACCGTCTTGCCCGAGCCCGTCGCGCCGACCAGGGCGACCGTCTCGCCGGGCAGGATGTCGAGGTTGACGTCGCGCAGCACCGGACGGTCGGGCTCGTCGGCGAACGCGAAGTCGACGTGCTCGAAGCGCAGGTGGCCGCCGCTCCGTGGACAGCCGCTCCACGGGACCGTCGACGATGTCGGGGTAGGTGTCGAAGATCTCGAGGATCCGGGCCGCGGCGGTCATCGCCTCCTGGGCCATCGCCAGGATCACGCCCAGCGAGGCGACCGGCCACACCAGCGACAGCATCAGGGTGATGAAGGCGACCAGCTCGCCGGGGGTGAGCGCACCGCGGCCGACCCCGATGGCGCCGAGGAGCAGCACGAGGACGACGGCGAGGTTGGGGATCAGCTCCAGGAAGGTCCAGAACCGGGCCGACAGCCGCACCTTCGACAGGCTCGTCTCGCGGAGCTTCTGGGCGACGACGTCGTAGTCGGAGCTGACGTGGCGGCTGCGACCGAAGGACTTGATCACGCGGATGCCGACCGCGCCCTCCTCGGCCCGGGTGGCCAGGTCACCCTGCTGGTCCTGCACCTGGCGGGACAGCACGACGTAGCCCTTCTCGAAGCGCATCGAGAGCCACACGATCGGCCCGGCGGCGAAGGCCACCACCAGGCCGAGCGGCCAGTAGAGGTGCAGCAGCACGATGGTGACCACGGTGACCTGGAGGATGTTGATGACCAGGAACAGCAGGCCGAAGCCGCTGAACCGCCGGATGGCCGAGAGGTCCGTGGTGGCCCGGGACAGCAGCTGACCCGACTGCCACTTGCTGTGGAAGCTCATCGGGAGCTCCTGCAGCCGGGCGTAGAG
>CAVZFO010000022.1:0-404257 GCA_963774575.1 uncultured Actinomycetota bacterium
GGGCCTGGACGGGAGCAGGAGCTGACCCGCCTGCGCAGTCTCTGGCAGCGCGCCGCGAACGGCGAGGGGCAGGTCGTCGTCGTCCAGGCCGAGGCCGGCACCGGCAAGACCCGGTTGGTCCGCGAGCTCACCGACGGACTGGCGGCGTCCGGAGTCCCGGTGGTCGCGGGCGAGGCCACTCCGCTGGCGACGCAGGCCGCGTACACCGCGTGGCGCGACGTCTGGCAGGACCTCCTCGGCCTCTCGTCCGGAGTCCGACGAGGCGGCCGTCGCGCAGGCCGTCGCCGGCCTCGACCCCGCACTGGTCGCCCGGGCGCCGCTGCTCGGTCCGGTGCTCGGACTGGCGTTGCGCGACAGCGACCTCACCGTCGCCTTCGACGGCGAGCTCCGCAAGACCTCGCTGGAGGACCTGCTCGCCCGCCTCCTCACGTCGTACGCCGCGGCCCGCCCGCTGGTCGTCGTGCTCGAGGAGGCGATGTGGCTCGACCCCCTCTCGCGCGACCTGCTGGAGGTGTTGGCGCGGACCGTGCGGACCCTGCCCGTGCTCCTCGTCGCGCTGCTCCGGCCCGACGGCACCGCCCTCGCCGGTCTCCCGGTCCGCGGCGGCCACGTCACCGACGTCGTGCTCGGGTCGCTCGGCGCCGACGCCTCCCGGCTCTGGTCCAGGCTCGGCATCGGGAGCTCGTCGGCCGTGACCCGGACCCCGGCCTGGTGGACACGGTGGTGGCGCGCGCCGAGGGCAACCCGTTCTACCTCGAGCAGCTGGTCGAGTACGTCCTGGCCCACGCGGCCGGGGCAGAGGATGCGACCGAGGCGCTGGAGCTGCCGGCGAGCCTGCACAGCCTGGTGCTGAGCCGGATCGACGCCCAGGCGGAGGGCTCGCGCCGGGCGGTCAAGGTGGCCAGCGTCATCGGGCGCGCATTCCACACGCCGCTGGTCGCCACGGCGTACCCCGACCTCGGCGTCGAGGAGGCGGTCCACGGGACCTCCTCGGGGCTGCCACGACCCGCCTGATCGACCTCGAGGATCCCGCCGAGCGAGCGTTCGCGTTCGGCCACGCGGTGACGCGTGACGTCGCCTACGACTCGTTGCCCTTCAGCACCCGCTCGGTGCTCCACGGCCGGGTCGGTGATGCGCTGGAGAGCGAGCCCGACGGCCCTCGTCGGCACCTCGACCTGCTCGCCTACCACTACTCACGCAGCGACGACCTGCCGAAGAAGCGGCAGTACCTCCGGCAGGCCGCGGCGGCGGCACGCGCGGCGTACGCGCAGGAGACGGCGATCTCCTACCTCGAGCAGCTGCTCCCCATCGTCGACGCCGACGAGCGGCCGGAGGTGCTGCTCCAGCTCGCCGAGGAGCTCGAGATCGACGGCGATTGGGCGGCCGCCGAGGACGCCGTCGCGCGGGCCCGCGCTGCTGCCGAGGAGGTGGGGGACGCGGCCGGACTCGCCCGGTCGCGGGTCGCCCGCGCGGAGCTGGCCCGCAAGCAGGGCCGGTACGCCGAGGCCGAGAGCGAGCTGTCCGCCGCCGAGGCCGCGTTCGTCGAGATCGGCGAACTGGCCGGACGTGCCCGGGTGCTCCATCTGCGCGGCACACTGGAGTCTCAGCAAGGCCATCCCGAGCGCGCGCGTGCGGCGTACGACGAGAGCCTGGCGCTGCGACGAGACCTCGGCGACGAGGTGGGCGTCGCGGCGATGCTCACCAACCTCGCCCTCGTCGCCGAGGACGAGGGCGACCTGGACGAGGCCGAGCGGCTCGGGCGGGAGGGTCTGGCCCGGCGTCGCGCGCTCGACGATCGCCGCGCGGTCAGCGTCTCGCTGACCAACATGGGCATGCTGGCCACGGCGCGGGGTGACCTGCCCCTCGCCCACGAGCGCTTCGTCGAGGCCCAGGCGCTGGCCGAGGAGGTCGGTGACCCTTGGGTCGTCGCCGTCGGCCGCCACAACCTGGCCAACGTCAGCCGCGACCTCGGCGACCTGGCGCCGGCCGCGGCCGACTTCCGCCTCGCCCTGGATGCGTACGTCGAGCGCGAGGACCGCTGGTCGGTCGCGCACGTCCTCGAGGACGTCGCGGTGTGGGCGCTCGCCCGAGGGGCGACGCACGACGCGGATGCGATGTATCTGCTGGCGGCGGCCGCACGGGTCCGGGAGGTGATCGGCGCGCCCCGGTTCCCACCCACCGAGGCGGCGCTCGCCGAGGCGCTCGCGCCCGCGCGCGACCGGACGGCGACCGAGGTGCTCGACCGGGCCGAGGCAGAGGCGCGGCGGCCGATCTCGCGTCCGCGGTCCAGCGCGCCACGGACCTGCTGACCGCCTGAAGGAGCCGCCCTACCCCAGGCCCGCGTGGTCCCTTCGCATAGTCAGATCGGTGACAGTCCGCTGGGGTCTGGTGGGGTTAGTCTTCACATGCCGCTCTCGGGGGACGGGTCCGGGCCGACGGTGGCCGAGGGGGCTAACAGGGGGAGAAGTCAGCGTGTCCGGAACATCTCGTGTGTCTCAGTCCGTGCGCCCGGATCGGCGTACGTCGACGCGTCGGCCCGGACGGCTGACCGCGCTCGTCGCGGCGCTCGCCACCGCGATCGGACTTGCGACGCCGCTGGCACTGGCCGGCCCCGCGGCCGCCGCACCGAGCGACCCGGTCTGGACCGCCAGCGGCACCGGCACCGTGAAGACCGTCTCTGACGGCACGGCGTCCGCGGCCCAGATGACCTACAACGCCGACGGACACGGCTCGCGGACGGCTGGACCTTCACCGCCACCGCGACGAGCACCGGCACCGTCAAGGTGCCCTACACCTGGGAGGGGCTCCACGCCTGGTTCCAGGTGACGACGCACCTCGAGACGTTCGTCACCGGCGGCGCGACCCAGACGCTCGTGAACGGCGGGCCCGAGAACTGCTGCACGAGCCCGTCCAACGGGTTCGTCTACGGCGGCGTCGCGACGTTCCAGGTGACCGCGGGTCAGACACCTACGGGTTCCGGCTCAGCGGCTCGCAACTTCGACACCAACAACTTCCTCCGCGGCACCTTCACGCTGAGCACCAAGCCCTACATCGACGCCACGATCGGCACCGACAACCGGCAGTGGGTCGGCGCCGAGGACCTGCCCGCGGGCGCCGGCATCGACCGGCAGCCTCGCCGAGCCCGGCGAGGCCCGCTGGTACAAGTTCCCGGTCGTGCCCGGCCAGCAGGTCGACCGTCGACGCTGACGAACCTCCCCGCCGACTACGACGTCGCGCTGTACGGCGACATCGGCGCGGCCTTCGACCAGCTCAGCAGCGGCACCGACCTGAGCCAGCTCGCCGCCGCGTCGGCCGCAGGGGCGCCCGGGTCGGAGTCGCAGGTCCCGAGCTACCCGGCCGCGGCCACCGACATCCCGACGACGGCCAACACCGCCGGCCGAAGTTCGCGCCGCGGATCTACGCACCCCGCCTCTACGCGCCGCGGATCTACGCGCCGCGCATCTATGCGCCCCGCATCTACGCACCGCGGATCTACGCGCCCCGGATCTACGCGCCCGACGCCTACGATCCCGAACCTCGCGTCCGACCCCGACTTCAGCGACGCGTTCTCGGCGGCCCAGGACCAGACGCTGCTGGCGGTGTCGGCCAACACCGGCACCCAGGCCGAGACGGTCTCGGCGCCCACCGGCAACACGCTGGGCTACTTCTACGTCCGCGTGCAGGGCCACACCGACCAGACTCCGGCCGGAGGCGCTTCCACCTCGCCCGGACCATCACCGACACCGCGGGCACCCAGTGCGTGGGCCTGCGACGAGAGCTACGTCCCGCTCGCCCTGACCGCCGCGGCCGCCGACCCCGCCGACCCCGGCCAACCCGAGCACCGTGGTCGTCACCGACACCAACAGGCTCGGCCTCACGGCGGGCACTCCCGAGTACGACGCCTACCTGGGCTCGCTGGACAGCCTCGCGAGCGCCACCAACGGCGCCGTCGTCGACGTCGCCCAGTCGCCGCGGGTGCAGGCCCTGTGGACCAGGTCGCGGACGCACCCGACGTGCCCGTACGCCGTGAACCTCGTCGCGGACGCCATCAAGGAGCTCGTCGACGGCTTCCGCAACGACGACAGCGCGTACGTCGTACTGGCCGGCGGCGACGACGTCATCCCGTTCTTCCGCTACCCGGACGTCTCCGGGCTCGGCGAGGAGAGCCAGTTCTCCCCGCCGGTCCGTGACGACACGCCGTCGGGCGCCAGCCTCAAGGCCGACCAGGTGCAGAGCCAGGACGCCTACGGCTCGGACACCACGGTCACGATCAGCGGCGTCACCCTGCCGGTGCCCGACCTCGCCGTCGGCCGGCTCGTGAAGACACCGGACGAGATCGAGTCCACGTCGACGCACTACCTCGGCCTGACGAACGGCACGCTGCCGACGCCGACGTCGTCGCTGGTGACCGGCTACGACTTCCTCGCCGACGCGGCCGACGGCGTGCACGACCAGTTCGACGCCGCCATGCCCGGTGGCACGAACGACACGCTGATCGACCACCCGGACGTCACCGAGCCCGCGACGCGACCACTGGACGGCACCCAGCTGAGCGACGCGCTGCTCGGGTACGCACCACGACCTGGTCTACCTGGCCGGTCACTTCAGCGCCAACGACACCCTGGCCGCCGACTTCGAGCCGACCGTTCGACGCCGACGAGCTGGACCCGAACGGCGCCCACCCGGACGCGCTGAGGACACCGTCGTGCTCAGCGCCGGCTGCCACTCGGGCTACAACATCGTCGACGGCGGCCGGCGTGCCTCAGCGTGACCAACCCGTTCGACTGGACCCAGCGGATGGCCCAGCAGCACGCGGTCCTGATCGGCGGCACCGGCTACCAGTACGGCGACTCCGACTTCCTCGAGTACAGCGAGCGTCTCTACCTCGACGTCGCCCGTCGCCTGCACGAGACGACCGCCGGCAACGCCCCGGTCCCGGTCGGCACCGCCCTGGTGCAGGCCAAGCAGGACTACCTGGCCGGACTCGAGCACGGTCAGCGGCATCGACCAGAAGGCGATGCTCGAGGCCACGCTCTACGGCCTGCCGATGACCGGCTTCGACGCCCCCGGGCCGTACGCCGATCGGCTCGGACGTATCGCACGCGCGACCCGCAGGCGGTCGACCGCCGGCACTCCGGGCGCCACCTTCGGACTCAAGACCGACGACCTCGGGGTCGACACGCCGACGACCCGCGCACCAAGGACTCCGGCGTCGATCCGTCCGACCCGCAGCAGGCCGGCCTGCCCGCGACAGCAGCACCTGGCTCGCGGGCCGCGACGGCGTGACCGTCCTGCCCGGCGCGCCGGCCCTGCCCAAGCAGATCGAGGACGTCACCGTCCCGGGCCAGGTGCTGCGCGGCGTCGGCTTCCGGAGCGGCGACTACACCGACACCACCGGGCATCCTGCCGGTCACCGGCGCGCCGGCGATCGAGGGCTCGACGCCGAACACGACGTTCGAGTCCAGCGCGTTCTTCCCGCAGAAGCTGATCACGCCGAACTACTTCGGAACGCTGAGCGGCACCGGCCGTACGTCGCTGATCCTGACGCCCGGCCAGTACCGCTCCGACACCGGCGCGACGCGCTCACGCGACACCAGCGCGCCTACTCCCACATGGACATGCGGCTGTTCTACAGCGGGACCGACGGCCAGCCTTCGGGGCGAACCAGCCGTCGCTCGCGGCGGCGCCGAGCATCGGCAACGTGCAGGGCACCGTCAGCAACGGCGTCGTGACGTTCTCCGCCACCGTCACCGGCGACCCGTCCGCCGGCGTCCAGCAGGTGTGGGTCACCTGGACCGGGACGGGCAGCGACTCCGGCTACGGCCACTGGAAGTCCGTGGACCTGAGCCAGGACCCCAACGACTCCACCCACTGGACCGGCACCCTGCCGCTGCCGGCCGGGCAGTCGTCGTCCGGGATGCGGTTCCTCGTGCAGGCCGCCAACGGCGTCGGCGCGGTCGGCCTGGACACCGCCGAAGGCGACGGCTACCGCGTCGTCCAGGCCGGTGCCGACACCGCCCACGCTGAGCCTGGGCACCGCGACGCCGACGGCCGGCTCGCCGTTCGGAGTGACGGCCGCGCGTGACCGACCGGAGCGGCCCGGTCGCCGACCGCACCGTCAGGTTCACGGTCTCGCGGAACGGCACGCACGCTCTTCCAGTACGCCGACGCCGACCGCCGACCGACGGCACGCGTCGTGCTGCAGCTGCCGGCCGGGCGAGCCTGCCGTCCGGCCGGCTCACGGTGCCGCGCCGACCTCATCGGCGCCTCCGGCGACGAGGTCCGGACTCGCGCGACGCACCGGAGGTCGTGATCGGCCAGGCGGCGACGCTCGCTCTCGGTCCCGGCTCACTGACGACACGAGCGGGCACGGCGTACCCCGCCGCCATGACCGGCTCGCGGCCACCGCTGACCGACGGCGCGCGGGCCGATGCGCCGGCGGTCCCGGTGACCTTCACGCTGCCGACGGCAGCGAGCCCCGGCGCCACCTTCCCGGGCGAACCAGAGCACGGCCACCGTCGCCACCGACGCGAACGGCGTCGCGGTGGCTCCCGCAGCTGCGACCGCGCGGCACGGCGGTCGGGACGTTCCAGGCCTGACGGTCACCGCCGAGGCGCGACGCCCGGGGCCGAGGCGATGGCCGCGCAGTACGGCTTCGGCACCGTTCGCGCTCCCCGTCAACATGGGCGCACGACGCCAGCGTCAATGGCAGACGGCCAACACCCCGCTGGCGGTCTCGGCCCTGCTGGCCGACGGGTCGAAGGTCGCCGACGCCGGCGCGCCAGCGCTGGTCGCTGGCCCAGCCGCGTGCAGATCCGCTGGCGCGAGGTCGGGCCGATCGGCCCGTGGACGCCGACGCCGACCTGGCGGCGTACGACGCCCAGCAACATGCGTTCACCGCAGACCTCAAGGCGCCGCGCTGGGCATGGAGAAGGGACGTACCTACACGTCGCATCCGGATCCTGCCGGCCGCGAACGACGCGAAGCCGCAGCGGCTACGAGCGTCATCCAGCCAGCCTTCGACCTCGGCAGCCGGAGCTTCACGGTGCAGTCGGTCCGAACGCCGGAGATCCTCGAGCATGGACGGGGGCCGAGGTCGACGGTCGGTGCAGCCTCAGCCCACCCATTCCTTGAGCTGCGCGGACGGTGGCGGCCGGGTCGTCGCTGAGGCGGGCAGCACCTGGAGGTTGGTCACGCCGGCCTCGGCGAAGGCCGCGATCCGCTCCCGGACGTACGACGCCGGGCCGACCAGGTTGCCCAGCTCGAGCAGCTCGAGGGGGACCTTGGCCTCGGCGTCGCGCTTGTTGCCGCCGAGGTAGAGGTCCTGGATCTCCTTGGCCTCCTTCTCGTAGCCGTACTGGCAGGCCAGGTCGTTGTAGAAGTTCTTGCCGCGCGCGCCCATGCCGCCGACGTACAGCGCGACGTACGGGCGGGCGAAGTCGAGCAGCGCCTTGGTCTCGGGGCCCTCGCCGATGGCGACCATGCCGCCGGCGGAGATCTCCAGCGGGCCGAGGCCCTCGTGCCGCTTGGCGTTGCCGGCGGTCGAGGGCGTCGCCCCAGACGTCGCCGGGCCTTCTCCGGGACGAAGAGGAACGGCAGCCAGCCGTCGGCGTACTCGGCGGTCGCCTCGACGTTCTTCGGGCCGAGCGACGCGATCCAGATCGGGATGCTCGGACCGCTCCGGCTTGGTGAGCAGCTTGAGCGGCTTGCCGAGACCGGTGCCCTGACCCTCCGGGCAGCGGCAGCGTGAAGATGCCGTCGTGCACGCAGCGTCTCGCGGCGCAGGCCGCGGCGGACCAGGTCGACGATCTCGCGGGTGCGACCGAGCGGCTTGTCGTACGGCACGCCGTGGAACCCCTCGATCACCTGCGGCCCGCTGGCGCCGAGGCCGAGGATCGCCCGGCCCTGGCTGACGTTGTCGAGACCCGGCGGCGGTCTGCAGGATCGCGCTCGGCGTGCGGGAGTAGATGTTGAGGATCGCGGAGCCGATCTCGACGGTCTCGGTCTTGGCGGCGAGGTACCCCATCAGCGTGGGGGAGTCGAAGCCGTAGGCCTCCGGCACCCAGATGGTGTCGAGTCCGGCCCGCTCCAGCGCCGCGACCTGGTCGGCCGCCTCGCGCGGGTTGCCGGCGTACATCAGCTGGCGTCGAGAGCTTCACGCTCTCGACTGTGACAGAGCCACTGTCACGGTCGCAAGGAGTGTCATCCTGTGCCGGTGACCCGCGACCTCGATGTCTTCGTGGTCGGCGGGGTCGGCATCGACACGATCGTGCGGGTGCCGTCGCTGCCCCCGGAGGACCGGGAGTCCTTCCAGGTGCCGCACGTCGAGTCGTACGTCGCGCACACCGGCCACGGTGTCGCGTTCGGGTGTCACGCGCTGGGGCTGCGGACGGCGCTCGCCGACGTGATCGGCAGCGACGCGGAGGGGGGCCGGATCCTGGCGGCGTACGCCGAGGCCGGCGTGGAGCTGCACCACGTCACCGACGAGTCGGGCACGCGGCGGGCGGTCAACCTCGTGGAGCCGGGCGGGCGGCGGATGTCGTTCTATGACGCGCGGCACCCCGCCGACCTGGTGCCCGACCCGCTGCTGTGGACCCGCGGCACCGAGCGGGCGCGGCACGTGCACGTCTCGATCATGGGCTGGGCCAGGCACGCGCTGGCCGACGCGGTGGCGGCGGGCGTGCCGACCAGCACGGATCTCCACGACTGGGACGGCGCGAACCCGTACCACCGGGAGTTCGCGCGTCTCGCGGACATCGTCTTCGTGTCGGGCTCGGCGCTGGTCGACCAGCGGGGCGACCGCGTCGACGACGTGCTGGCCGCGATCCTGCGTGACGGGCGGGCCCGCGTCGCGGTCGCCATGGACGGCGAGCGTGGCAGCCGGGTCGCCGTGCCCGGCTCCGCCGTCGTGCGCATCCCGGCGGTCACGGTCCCGGGCCGACCGGTGGTCGACAGCAACGGTGCGGGCGACAGCTACGTCGCTGCGTTCCTGCGGACGGTGCTCGGAGCGGACGGGGAGCCCGACTGGTACGCCGCCGCCCTGGCCGGAGCCATCGGCGGCGCCTGGGCGTGCGGCACGGCTGGTACGCACACGTCGTTCGTCGACGCGGCGACCCTCGACTCCCTGCTGCGCGGGCTACCGCTGGTTGAGGAGGGACGAAGTCCCGTCACGAAACCAAGGGCTCGACTCGTGCGCGCGACGGGTCTCGTGACAGGCGCTAGCGCGCCTTCCTCGACCAACGGAACGTGGGACCATGAGCGGGTGACCGACCAGCCCGCCACCACCCCGCTCCTCGAGCGGATCCGGGCGGCGGTGATCGGGGACGACCAGGTGATGCCCGGGCCCTACGGTCCGCGTCGGGTGACCTACGCCGACTACACCGCGTCGGGGCGCAGCCTGACCTTCATCGAGGACTTCATCCGCGACGAGGTGCTGCCGAGGTACGCCAACACCCACACCGAGGCGAGCGGCACCGGCCTCCAGACGACGCGGCTGCGCGAGGACGCCCGCCGCATCGTCCGCGACGGCGTCGGCGGCGACGACGACACCTGCGTCATCTTCACCGGCTCGGGCAGCACCGCGGCGATCGACAAGCTCATCGGCGCGCTCGGGCTCAAGGTGCCCGCCGAGCTCGACGACCGCTACCACCTCCTCGACCGGATCCCGCGCGAGGAGCGGCCGGTCGTCTTCATCGGGCCCTTCGAGCACCACTCCAACGAGCTCCCGTGGCGGGAGTCGATCGCCGACGTGGTGACGATCCCCGCGGACGCCGACGGCCACATCGACCAGGACGAGCTGCGGTCCGAGCTGGTCAAGCACGCCGAGCGGCCGCTGAAGATCGGGTCGTTCTCGGCTGCCAGCAACGTCACCGGGATCGTGTCCGACACCTGGGGGATCGCGGAGCTGCTGCACGCCCACGGGGCCCTGTCGTTCTGGGACTTCGCCGCCTGCGCGCCGTACGTCGACATCGAGATGTACCCGCCCGCCGGCGTCGACCCGTCGGCGTACAAGGACGCGATCTTCCTCTCGCCGCACAAGTTCATCGGCGGGCCCGGTACGCCGGGGGTGCTGGTGGTGCGCCGCGAGCTGATGACCAACCGGGTGCCGGTGGTCCCGGGCGGCGGGACGGTGATGTACGTCAACCCGGTCGACCACCGCTACTACGACGACGCGGAGCACCGTGAGGAGGGCGGCACCCCCGCGATCATCGAGTCGATCCGGGCCGGCCTGGTGTTCCAGCTCAAGGCGGCCGTCGGCACCGAGATGATCCAGGCCCACGAGGACGCCCTGCTCGAGCGTGCGGTCGAGGCCTGGCGGGAGGAGCCGGGCATCGAGATCCTCGGCAACCTCGACGCGCGCCGGCTCTCGATCATCAGCTTCGTGGTGCGCGCGCCGAGCGGGGAGTACCTGCACCACAACTACGTCGTGGCCCTCCTCAACGACCTCTTCGGCATCCAGACGCGCGGTGGCTGCTCGTGCGCCGGGCCCTACGGGCACCGGCTGCTGCACATCGACCTCGACCGGTCGCACGAGTTCGAGCGGCAGATCGCCGACGGCTGCGAGGGCATCAAGCCCGGCTGGGTGCGGGTCAACTTCAACTACTTCCTCGGTGACCAGGTCCTCGACTACATCGTCGAGGCCGTGCGGATGGTGGCGCGGGACGGCTGGCGGCTCCTCGGTGACTACTCGTTCGAGCCGACCACCGGCCTGTGGAAGCACCGCGCCGGCCCGGTCGAGCCGCCGTTGCGGCTGCGCGACGTGGCCTATGACGACGCGGGCGCGATGACCTACCCACGCCACGACGACACGGCCGACGTGTCCGAGCTGGCGAGGTACCTCGACGAGGCGCGCCGCATCATCGCGGCCGCCGCCCCGCCCGACTGCTCCCTCCAGGCGCACCTGACGGAGGACTTCGACGCGCTGCGCTGGTTCGAGCTGCCCGAGGGCAGCGTCGCGACCCAGACTTGCTGACCTAGACCGTCACGGGCCGGCCGAGCCCCTCGACGACCTCGGCGCCCGGGAGGTCCGCGAGCGCGGCGCCGGACAAGATGATCTTGGACCTCCGGACGCCGGAGCCGATCATCGTGACCGGCGCGGCCAGCACGGCCGCGTCGACGAGCACCCGCCACGCGGAGGGCAGCCCGATGGGCGTGATGCCGCCGTACTCCATCCCGGACTCCGCCACCGCCCGGTCCATGGCCAGGAACGAGCACTTGCGCACGTCCAACAGCTTGCGGACGGTCGTGTTGACGTCGGCCCGGGTGTCGGCGTTCACCACGCAGGCGGCGATCCGCTCCTCGCCACCGCGGCTGCCGGCGACCAGCACGCAGTTCGCGCTCCCGGCGAGCGGCAGGTCGTACGCCGCGACCAGGGCCGCCGTGTCCGCCAGGTCCGGGTCGATCTCCACGACGGCGACCTCGGCCGCGCGGGGCCACGCGCTCAGCGCCGCCGCTACGGGGGGCGCCACCAGGTCGAGGCGGGCCAGCGCCGGCAGCGAGGTCAGTCCGTCGAAACCCGGCAACGTCATGGGCCCATCCTGGCCCGGACGTCGTACGACGTGGCCGCCGGGGCGACCACGCCGTACGACGAGGTGATGACGCAGGGTCAGCCCTGTCAGCCGATGCCCATCGCTCGCTTCATGATGAAGAAGAGGTCGGTCTGGTCGATCAGGCCGACCAGGTTGCCGGCGTTGGGGCCGTAGCCCGCGACGCGCAGCTGGGTGCCGGTGTGCTGCTGGGACTGCCCGGCCGCCGCCGTGCCGTAGGCGACGATCATGTCGGCGCCGTCGGCGGTGTGCAGCTTGATGCTCAGCCCGGGCGTCGTGTTGTCGACGATCTGGCTGGTGTGCGCGTGGTCGGCGGTGGCGATGACCAGGGTGTTGCGGTGCTGCTGGGCGAAGGCCAGTGCGGACTGCACGGCGTCGTCCATCTGGTCGGTCTCACCGATCTGGCCGCAGGCGTCGGCCGAGTGGTCCTGCTTGTCGATCGACGCGCTCTCGACCTGCAGGAAGAAGCCCTTGCTGCGCCCGGACTTGCTGCTCGAGAGCAGGTCGATCGCCTTGTCGGTCATGTCCTTCAGCGTCGGGACGTTGGCGAAGCTCGGGTTGGGCTGGCAGGTGACCGCCGCGTTGTTGCCGCCGCCGGCGGTCGCGACGGCGGGGGCGAACTTCACGGGCAGGTTGCCGGGCGCGAAGAGACCCAGCAGCGGCTTGGCCTGGTCGGCGGCGGTGATGCCGGCGAGGTCGCCCTTGGCGGTGATGTACTGGTAGCCGCGGGCGATCGCCTGGTCCTTGAGGCTGATGCCGGTCCAGGCGCCCGCCTTGGCGTTCTCGGCGAACGTCGTCGAACCGCCGCCGAGCGTGACGTCGGCGCGGTTGTCGAGGAGCTGCTCGCTGATCGAGCCCAGGCCGCCGTTCTCCTTGGCCGCCTCGGGGCAGGTGACCGACGTGACGTTCGGTCCGTAGCAGGAGCGGGCGGAGATGTGGGCGATCTCGACGGCCGGGGTCGCGTCCTGGATCTCCGAGGTGGTGATGTTGCCGGTCGCGCGGCCGGAGGCCTTGGCCAGCTGGAGGATCGTCGGGTACGCCGTGCCGTGGCGGTCCACGGACACCGCGTTGTCGTAGGTCTTCACGCCGGTGGACCAGGCGGTGCCGGTCGCGGCCGAGTCCGGCGTGTAGTCCGGGAGGCCCGTCGTACGGTTCACGCTGTAGTGCGTCATCTGGCCGGTCAGCGGGAGCGCGTCGATGCCCGCGAAGAAGCCGCCGGCGCCCTTCAGGTAGTTGCGCGCGACGGTGATCTCCGAGTCACCCATGCCGTCACCGATCAGCAGGATGACGTTCTTGACCTTGCCGGTGCGCAGCGAGTCGCGGATCAGCTGGGTCTGGTCGCCGTCCTCCCGGGCGGCGCCTCCCTGCACGTCGACCGGACCGGCGGCCGCGCGCTGGATGAGGGGGAGCGAGCCTCCTCCTTGGTCGTTGTCGTCGGAGCGGCCGCCGTCGGCGCCGACGGCGACGTTGGTCGCGGCCGCGACCAGGGCGGGAGTGACGAGCAGTGCGGCGATCAGGGCCGCGCCGCGGTTGATGCGGGTCATGGGGTGCCTTTCCAGAGAGGGAACCTTCCGCGATCGAGCCAACTGGCGCCGCGTGTCGTCAGGCGGAGCGAGCGATGGACATCGGGTGAACAGTGGACCTGGGACGATGGACGGCGTGTACGTACCGCACTTCAACGCCCTCGACGACGTCGACGAGATCCGCGCGTTGGTCGCCACGGTCGGCTCGGCCCAGCTCGTCACCGCGGGCCCCGACGGCTACCCGGCGGCGACCCTGCTCCCGGTCGTGTGGGACGAGGCGGGCGGCCGCCTGGTCCTGCACATGGCGCGCGCCAACCCGCACTGGAAGGCGATCGAGCCCGGCGCGGCGGCGCTCGCCGTGGTGTCCGGGCCCGAGGCCTACGTCTCCCCGGCGTGGTACGCCACCAAGGCCGAGCACGGCAAGGTGGTCCCCACCTGGAACTACTCGGCCGTGCACTTCACCGGCCGCGTCACCGCCCGGCACGACCCCGCATGGTTGCGCGAGGCGGTCACCCTGCTGACCGGCGTGCACGAGGGGCGGCGCGCGGCCGCCGGTCACCAGGCGTGGTCCGTCGGCGACGCGCCCGAGACGTACGTCGAAGGTCAGCTCCGGGCCATCGTCGGCCTCGAGCTCGTGGTGGAGCGGGTCGAGGCCAAGGCCAAGGTCAGCCAGAACCGGTCGGAAGCCGACCGCGCCGGCGTGGTGGCCGGGCTGCGGTCGGAGGACGCGACGGGCGTGCGCGGCGAGGCCCAGGTCGCCGACCGGATGGACCACGACCTGGGCCTCTGATGCGGGCCACCCGTGCCCGGCCTCAGACCTCCGGCATCAGCAGCCAGGCGACGACGTAGGCGACGACCAGCGAGCCGAGGCCGAAGATCGCCCCGACGACGGTGAGCAGGCGGACGAGGGTGACGTCCACGCCGAGGTAGTCCGCGACGCCGGCGCAGACGCCGCCCAGCATCCGGTCGTCGCTGCGGCGCACCAGGCGGCGGGAGGTGGTCGTGGTCATCGGTCGTGCTCCTTCTCATCTGCGGGATCTGCGGGGTCGGCCGGATCTGCGGGGTCGGCGGGGTCGGCGGGGTCGGCGGGGTCGGCGGGGTCGGCGGGCTCGGCGGGGTCGGCGGGCTCGGCGGGCTCGGCGGGCTCGGGCGGGGCCACGGTCGCCAGGGTGGCCGTCTCGCTGCGGGACGCGTGCTCGGCGCGGGCGAGCTTCTCGTCGAGGTCGTCGTACGTGGTCGGCTCCGCGGGGCGCTCCGGCTCCTCGCCGACCCAGCCGCGTTCGTGGTCGCCGTACGTGGGCTCCGCCTGGCCGACCCAGCCGCGCTCGTGGCCGGCGTACGCCGCCTCGCGCCACTCGTCGGTGTCGCGGTGACGACGGGTGGTGGCGATCAGTCCGGCCACGCCGGCCAGCACCCACGGCACGGGCAGCAGCCAGCGGATGTCGTCGCCGGTGACGGCGTCGGCCTCGACGAGGATCCAGACGAGGACGATGCCGAGGAAGGCGATCCCCATCACGAAGTGGCCGATGTTGATCGGGTGCCGGCCGCTGCGCTTGACGGCGCCGCCGGTCTCCTGGGTGTCGATGGTGGTCATGGTGGTGCTCCTGTGGTCGCGGGGTCAGCGGGTGCGGACGTCGATGTGGCCGACGTCGAGCTGGAGGTCGAGGGTGATCTCCGGGACGTCGTTGCCGCCGTCGTAGCTGCGGGTGCGCGGTGACGTCGATGCCGCCCGAGTCGTGGCCGAAGAGGGTGATGCCGCCGGGTCCGTCGATGCTCCCGGTGACGTTGACGTCCATGTCCTCCGGGACGACCACGTCGAGCTCGCCGACGTCCGCCGGTCATCGAGATCGTGCGTCCGTCGAGCGCCTCGGGGTCGGTGACCTGGGTCAGGTCCAGCACGTACTGGCCCACGTCGTTGACGTAGGAGTCCTGCACCTCCGCGGAGGTGTCGGGCACGATCTCGACCTGGTCGCCGTCCCACTTCTCCGACGCCACGGTCGCCGCCGTGGCACCCGCAGCGAGCAGGCCGACCAGGATCAGCCCGCCGGCCCGGCCGTAGAAGGCGCCGACCAGCAGCATGAAGCCGACCACGGCCACGACGACCGCGGGGTAGGTGGAGTCGGCGACCGACGCCCCCGAGACGTCGACGATGCCGACCACGCCGACGGCGAGCGCCGCGAGGGCCAGGGTGAACCAGAAGAGGATCGGCCCACGCTTGCGTGGGTTGCGGGGGACGGGCTGGACGTACGTCGTCGCGGCCGGCGGCGGAGCCGGGGGCTGGTAGCCGGTCTGGTAGCCCGCCTGGTAGCTCTGCTGGTACGCCGCGTAGGCCGGCAGCTGCTGCTCGAGCGGCACGTCGGTGGGGGCGGCGGGGTAGGTGGGCGGCGCTTCCGTGGCGGCGGGGGTGCCCCACCGCTGCTCGGGCGTCACGGCGTCGGGGCCGGCGCCGGGCACGCCCGGGGGCGGCACCGCCGTACCGGCCGCGGCGTTGTCGTTGCGCCGGGACATGAACAGCCACACCACGAGCGCGATCAGGATCAGCGGGCCGGGCACCCAGAACCAGTCCCACTGGCCGACGAGCAGGGCCAGGCCCAGGATGCCGACCAGGACCAGCGCGACGCTGCGGCTGCGCTCGTCCAGGCCCAGCGGCGGGTGCACCTGACCGTCCTCGGGGAGCAGGATCCAGCAGGCGGCGTACATGATCAGGCCGGCACCACCGAACAGCGTCAGCACCACGAAGGCGACCCGCACGATGACGGGGTCGATGTCGAGGTGCCGGGCGATGCCGCCCGCCACGCCCGCGACCTTGCGGTCGACGGTGATCCGGCGCAGGCGGCTGAGGTCGCGCACCTGATCGGCGGTGACCCGGGGTCCGGCGGGCTGGTACGGCGGGTAGGCCGGCGGCGGTCCGGGGGGAGTCGTGCTGTCGGAAGGGGAGTCGGGCCCGGTTGACGGGTCGGCCGACGGCGGCGTGCTGGTCATGGGACCAAGCCTGCGTCCCCGACGTGCCGCGCACCATCGGGGACCACCCTGAACCCGCCCCGACGCCGGCCGGATGCGCTCAGGGTGGGGTCAGGGGCGCTCCTCATGGTCCGGCCCCTGCCCACCTGGGACGATGGACGCACGATGAGCAGCACACCCACCCCGCCGGCCTACCGCGTCGACCCCGGCCACCAGACCCGGGCCGACCTCGGCGCCGCACCGCGCCACGTCTACCGGCGCGCCACCCGCGACACGCAGGAGCGGGTGATCGGCGGCGTCGCCGCGGGCCTGGCGGCCCACCTCGGCGTGCCCGTGCTGTGGGTGCGCGTCGCGTTCGTGATCACCGCCGCCCTGGGGGGCGCCGGCGTCGCCATGTACGCCGGCCTCTGGATGGTGCTGCCCACCGACGAGCGGTTCGCCGAGGGCGCGCCCGGCCTGGAGAGCGCCACCCGGCGTGGCGCCCGGCCGCGGCGCGTACGCCGGCTCGTCGACGCCGGCCCGGCCATCGCCCTGGGCGCCCTCGGGTTCGGCGTGCTGCTGATCGTCGAGGCGTTCCTGGGGCAGGGCGCGGTGTTCTGGCCGCTGCTGATCGCCACCGTCGGCATCGCGCTGCTGTGGCGGCAGGCCGACGAGGCCCAACGCGAGCGCTGGCTCGACTCGACCGGCCGGATCGACCCGGTGCGGATGGTGTTCGGCTCCGGGACCTGGCAGGCGGTGGTCCGGGTGGCCGCGGGCGCCGTGCTCATCGTGGTGGCGATCGCCGTGTTCGCCCTGCGTGAGGGCGGCATCAACGACCTCTACGGCGTGCTGCTGTCGGCGGCCGTGGGCTTCCTGGGCCTGGCCATCGTGGTCGGTCCCTGGGTCGTCCGCCTGGCCGGCGACCTGACGGCGGAGCGCGCCGAGCGGGTGCGCACGCAGGAGCGCGCCGACATGGCCGCCCACCTCCACGACTCGGTGCTGCAGACGCTGGCGCTGATCCAGAAGAACTCCGGCGACGCCGCCATGGTCGCCCGGCTGGCCCGGTCCCAGGAGCGCGACCTGCGCTCCTGGCTGTTCGAGGGGGAGAGCAAGGACTCCGACACCCTGTCCGGCGCGCTGCGCGCGATGGCGGCTGAGGTCGAGGACACCCACGGCGTCGACGTCGACCTCGTCTTCGTGGGCGACTGCCCGTTCGGCGACCACCTGCGGGCCGTCGTCAGCGCCACCCGGGAGGCGTTGGTCAACGCCGCCAAGCACGCCGGCACCGGCAAGGTCGACGTGTACGTCGAGGTGTCGCCGGCCGCGGTCGAGGTCTTCGTCCGCGACCGCGGGGTCGGCTTCGACCCTGCCGACGTGCCGGAGGACCGGATGGGCGTGCGCGGCAGCATCGTGGACAGGATGGACCGCCACGGCGGCTCGGCCGACATCCGGTCGACCCCGGGTGAGGGCACGGAGGTGCGCCTGCACCTGCCGCGCAGGGCTGCCGACGAGGAGAGAGATGCCTGAGAACGTTGCTGACGACGTGACCGACAGGGGAGCGGGAAGGTCCGGGTCGTGATCGTCGACGACCACGCGATGTTCCGGGTCGGGGTCAAGGCCGAGCTGGGTGACGCGGTCGACGTCGTGGGCGAGGGCTCCGACGTCGACTCGGCGGTGGCGACCATCCAGGCGCAGCAGCCCGCCGTCGTACTCCTCGACGTGCACCTCCCTGGAGGCGGTGGCGTCGAGGTGATCCGTCGGGCCCACGCACCGGACACCCGCTACCTCGCGCTGTCCGTCAGCGACGCGGCCGAGGACGTGATCGGCACGATCCGCGGCGGTGCCCGCGGCTACGTCACCAAGACCATCACCGGGCCGGAGCTCGTCGACGCCATCA
This sequence comes from uncultured Actinomycetota bacterium, assembly GCA_963774575.1. Lineage (GTDB taxonomy): Bacteria > Actinomycetota > Actinomycetes > Propionibacteriales > Nocardioidaceae > Nocardioides. The sequence continues at coordinate 17,907 of CAVZFO010000022.1, forward strand.
AGCGGGTGCAGTCGGGGGACGCCGTGTTCTCCCCGCGGCTGGCCGGGTTCGTGCTGGACGCCTTCGCCGGCTCGATCGAGGTGGCTTCGGTCGACGAGGACCTCGACCGGCTCTCGGAGCGCGAGCGCGAGGTGATGCGGCTGATCGCCCGGGGGTACGCGTACAAGGAGGTGGCCAAGGAGCTGTTCATCTCGATCAAGACCGTCGAGACCCACATGTCCTCGGTGCTGCGCAAGCTCCAGCTGTCGTCCCGCCACGAGCTGACCAAGTGGGCCTCGGACCGACGGCTGCTGTAGGTGGATCCGTGGTCGAGGTGCGAGCTTGCGAGCCTCGAGACCAGCCAGCGCTGACACGCACTAGCCTCGCACCATGGACGTCGCCCATGTGGTGCTGCTGGTGCTTCACATCGGGGGCGTCCTGGCGCTGCTCGCGGGGCTCCTGGTCCAGGTACGGCGGCCGGAGAAGGTGGTCAACCGGCTGATGCGCGACGGGGTCGGGACGGCGTTCCTGGCCGGCCTCTTCCTCGTCGGCGTGCTCGAGGCCGGCGACGACGCCGTCAACCACACCAAGATCGCGGTGAAGTTCACCATCGGCCTGGTGCTCCTGGTGCTGGTGATGGCGAACCTCCGCAAGCCGCGGATCCCCGACGGCCTGTTCTGGGCGCTGCTCGTGCTCGTCCTCGCCAACGTCGGGGTCGCCCTGCTCTGGACCTGAGCCGGCCCGGGGGCGGACGGACGTAGGGTTGGACCGAGATGACCGAAGCCCTGTCGATCCCGGAGCTGGACAACGCCGGCGTCCCCGAGGAAGCCACCGAGAGGCGACGTCCGCCCACCCGCGAAGAGCTCCTCGACGGGCTCAACGAGCCGCAGCGGGCCGCCGTCGTGCACGAGGGGGCGCCGCTGCTCGTGGTGGCCGGTGCGGGGTCGGGCAAGACCCGGGTGCTGACCCGCCGGATCGCCTGGCTGATCACCGAGCGCAAGGCGCACCCCGGCTCGATCCTGGCGATCACCTTCACCAACAAGGCCGCGGCCGAGATGAAGGAGCGGGTCGAGGCGCTGGTCGGGCGGCGGGCCCGGATCATGTGGGTCTCGACCTTCCACTCCGCCTGCGTCCGGATCCTGCGCAAGGAGGTCGACAAGCTCGGCTTCAAGTCCAGCTTCTCGATCTACGACGCCGCCGACTCCAAGCGGCTGATGACGCTGGTGCTCAAGGACCTCGACCTCGACCCGAAGCGCTACCAGCCCGGCGCCGTCCTGCACTGGGTCTCCAACCACAAGAACGAGCTGCGCGACCCCGACGACGCCGCGAAGGACACCCGCAACCGGTTCGAGGAGTCGATGTCGGCGGCGTACACGATGTACCAGCGCCGCCTGCGCGAGGCCAACGCGCTGGACTTCGACGACCTGATCATGTTCACCGTCCACCTCTTCCAGCAGTTCCCGGACGTCCGCGAGACCTACCGCCGCCGGTTCCGCCACGTCCTCGTCGACGAGTACCAGGACACCAACCACGCGCAGTACGCCCTGATCCACCAGCTCTGCGCCGACCAGATGGAGATCCTGGACGAGCCCCGCGTACGACGACGGGCGCGGCCTGCCCGCCGAGGAGGCGCCCGACCGGGTGCCGCCCGCGGAGCTGATGGTCGTCGGCGACGCCGACCAGTCGATCTACGCGTTCCGCGGAGCCAACATCCGCAACATCATGGACTTCGAGCAGGACTTCCCCAACGCCACCTCGATCCTGCTGGAGCAGAACTACCGCTCCACCCAGACCATCCTCAACGCCGCCAACGCCGTGATCGGCCACAACCAGGGCCGCAAGCCCAAGAAGCTGTGGTCCGACGCCGGCGACGGGGCCCGGATCACCGGCTACGTCGCCGACGACGAGCGCGACGAGGCACGGTTCGTCTCCGAGGAGATCGACCGCCTCACCGACGACAAGTCGGCCCGACCGGCCGACGTCGCGATCTTCTACCGCACCAACGCCCAGTCGCGGGTCTTCGAGGAGACGTTCATCCGGGTCGGGCTGCCCTACAAGGTCGTCGGCGGGGTGCGCTTCTACGAGCGCCGCGAGGTCCGGGACGCGCTCGCCTACCTGCGGATGCTGGTCAACCCGGCCGACTCGGTCTCGCTCCGCCGGATCCTCAACACCCCCAAGCGCGGGATCGGCGATCGCGCCGTCGCATGCGTCAACGCGTACGCCGAGCGCGAGCGGATCACCTTCTGGGAGGGGCTGCAACAGGCCGACCGGGCGCCGGGGCTGGCGTCACGGTCGCTGCACCAGATCCAGGGCTTCGTGGCGATGGTCGAGGAGCTGCAGTCGATGGTCGACGCGGGGGAGCGGGCCGACGTCATCCTCGAGACGGTGCTGTCGCGCTCCGGCTACCTCGAGGAGCTCGAGGCCTCGGACGACCCCCAGGACGCCACCCGCGTCGAGAACCTCGCCGAGCTCGTCGCCGTCGCCCGCGAGTTCTCCGACGACCCGCAGGCCGGCCCGTCGGCCGACCCCGCCGACGTCGACGCGGGCATCGTCGCGCCCGGCCTCACCGATTTCCTCGAGCGGGTCGCGCTGGTCGCCGACGCCGACCAGATCCCCGACGACGAGGGCGACGCCGGGGTGGTCACGCTGATGACGCTGCACACGGCCAAGGGCCTGGAGTTCCCGGTCGTCTTCCTCACCGGCCTCGAGGACGGCGTCTTCCCGCACTCCCGGTCGCTCGGCGACCAGCCCGAGCTCGAGGAGGAGCGCCGGCTCGCCTACGTCGGCGTCACCCGGGCGCAGCAGCGCCTCTACGTCTCCCGCGCGCTGATGCGCTCGGCCTGGGGCGCGCCGGCCCACAACCCCGGCTCGCGGTTCCTCAACGAGCTGCCGGTCGACCTGGTGGACTGGAAGCGCACCGAGGCCGCCCAGACCCAGTGGGCACGACCCGACCTCACCGGCGGGGGCGGTCGGGCTGCCGCAGCCGACCTCGGCCGGCCGCCGCAACTTCTCCTCCGCCGCCGTGCGTGCCGACGCCGCGGCCAAGGCCAAGCCGGCCCGCGAGATCCCCTCGCTGGACCCGGGCGACCGCGTCCAGCACGACACGTTCGGCCTCGGGACCGTCGTCGCCGTCGAGGGCGTCGGCGACCGTTCGGTCGCCTCGATCGACTTCGGCTCCGACGGCGTCAAGCGGCTGCTGCTGAGGTACGCGCCGGTCGAGAAATTGTGATCGGGGTTCGCGGGTCGGAGCCCCGTGTCGAGACCCACGGCCCCTTCGCTGGTCGAGCCGGGCGAGCCGCTAGGCGAGCCCGTGTCGAGACCCGGTGACGTGCTCTCGGGCGGTGGCTGGGGTCTGCGTGCCTCTCACGGGGTCTCGACACGCTCCGTCGAGCCTTCGCAAGCTCAGGCTCGAGCGCTGCTCGACCTGGCCGCCGATCTGATCGTTCAGCTCGCTTCGCGTCGCTGAACGATCAGGGCGTCACACCGTGGACGACCATCGCCTGGTAGGGGTCCACGGGGTCCCCACCACCGGGGCGGACCTCGACGTGGAGGTGCGGGCCGGTCACGTGGCCGGTCGAGCCGCTGTAGCCGATCAGCTGGCCGGCCCGGACGGCCTCGCCGGTGCTGATCACGAACGACGTCTGGTGGCAGTACCAGATCTCGGTGCCGTCATCGAGGGTCTCCACGGTCTTGTTGCCGTAGGAGCCGTCGTAGGAGGCCGAGGAGATCACGCCGTTGGCGATGGCGTAGATCGGGGTGCCGCTCGGGGCGGCGAAGTCGAGACCGGTGTGGAAGCTGCTCCAGAGGCCGTAGTCACCGAAGCGGGCCGTCAGGTGGTAGCTGGTCATCGGGAGGTGCCACAGGTTGAGCTTGATCTGGGCGTTCTGCTTGTCGGCCTGGGCGTTGGCGTCGGCCAGGGCCGCGGCGCACTGCTTGACCTGCGCCTCGGCCTCGGCCTGCATCTGGTCGTCGGCGGCGGGGTCGGCGGAGGTGTCGCGGCGGGCGTCGCGGCTGACCACGGGGCCGCGGTCGTTGCCGACGAGGTTGGTGCTGCCTACGCCGCCGGCGCCGGTCAGCGCGCTGGCCTGCATGATCTTGGCGGGCGGAGCGTGGTGGTCGGCGCCGACGAGGGCCGGGTTGGCGGCGCTGACGGCGCCACCGGCCGAGATCGCGAGGGCCGCCACGCCGAGCAGGATCGGCGCCGAGGGCAGCACCCGGAAGAGGGCCTTGCGGGGGGCGGAGCGCCGGCCCGTCGTCGTACGACGTGACGCGGCCGCGGGGGCCGGAGTGGCGACAGTGGAACGGTCCGCCCGGGGGGCGTCGACCTTGCGGGCGGCGCGTTTGCCGGGCCGGGCAACGGGGGAGGAATGGTCCGAGGGGACCGGTGGGGTCTCCGGCTGACGACCGCGCGAAGCGCGCGTGTCGGCACGGTGTGAACCCATGGATTCGCAGCTCCGTTGACAGGGGACGGGGGAAGGCGAAGCCCCGACTGTAACGGATCGGTCACGAGCCGGGGAAATCGCGTCGAACCCATTGTGGATGTCTTGTTACCGTCACGTGGGATTGTCCACGAAGTCCCAGGTCAGGGCGGGGTCACCGGCCCGCGGTAGCCTTTCGGCCATGACCTCGAGCGACGCCGGCAGCCCGCGCCTGCGCATCGTCGTCGGCAAGCCCGGCCTCGACGGGCACGACCGCGGGGCCAAGATCGTGGCCCGGGCGCTGCGCGACGCCGGCCACGAGGTCATCTACACCGGGCTGCACCAGACCCCGGAGCAGATCGTGGAGACCGCCATCCAGGAGGACGCCGACCTGATCGGCCTCTCGGTGCTCTCCGGTGCGCACATGACTCTCTTCCGCACCCTCATCGACCTCCTGGCCGAGCGCGACGCCTCGGACATCGCGGTGTTCGGTGGCGGGATCATCCCCGAGGAGGACATCCCGGTCCTCGAGGAGCTGGGCGTCCGCAAGGTGTTCACGCCCGGCGCCGCCACCACCGAGATCACCGGCTGGGTCGCGGAGTTCAGCTCGACGACCTCCGGCTGACGTCGAGGACCACGCGGACGCGCTGCCCCGTCTGCCGGACCCGGCGGAAGCTCATCCGCTCCGAGGTGATCCGGCGCGGCAGCAGCGGCGCTCCGGCGCCGAGGAAGACGGGCGTCAGCCCCAACCACACCTCGTCGAGCAGTCCGGCGTCGTCGAACTGGCCGACCAGGTCGCCGCCGCCGACGACCCAGACGTTGGCGTCGGGGTGGGCGGCGACCATCTCGTCGTACACCGGGCGGACCGGGCCCTGGACGAACGTGAGGTCGATGCCCGGGATCCGTGGCAGCGAGCGGTGGGTGAACACCCAGGCAGGGCGGTCGTCGTAGAACTCCCGCCACTTGTCGGGCCCCTCGAGCATCTCCGGGTGGTGGCGCAGGACCCACTCGTACGTCGTCGCGCCCATCACGAGGGGACCGACGCCGCCGATGAACTCGTCCCAGGAGCCGTCGTCCCCCTCGGCAGGGTCGTGGGGCACGGCGAACAGCCAGTCCAGGCTGTCGTGCTCGTCCGCGATGAAGCCGTCGAGCGAGGTGGCGGTGAAGTACTGCACCTTCGGACCGGTCGGTGGGGGCACCTCGGGGACGTCCATGGCGTTCACGCCTCGAACCTACGCAGGCTCGCCGACACCGCCAACGACCCCTTTCGCCGGGCTCCTGCGGCCGGGACTAGGGTGCCGACGTGGACCTGATGGAGTACCAGGCAAAAGAGCTCTTCGCCAAGCACGGCGTCACCACGACGCTCGGCATCGTGGTCACGACGCCGCAGGAGGCGCGAGCCGCCGCCGAGGAGCTCGGCTTCTGCGTGGTCAAGGCGCAGGTCAAGGCCGGCGGCCGCGGCAAGGCGGGCGGCGTCAAGCTGGCGAGGACGCCGGACGAGGCCTTCGAGCACGCCTCGAACATCCTCGGCATGGAGATCAAGGGGCTGCGGGTCAACCGGGTGCTGATCACCCCGGCGACGCCGCCGGTGGAGGAGTACTACTTCTCCTTCCTGCTCGACCGCGCCAACCGGCAGTACCTCTGCATCGCGTCCGTCGAGGGCGGCGTCGAGATCGAAGAGGTCGCCAGGACCAACCCGGACGCCGTGAAGCAGATCCCGATCAACCCCGGCGCCGGCGTCGACGCCGAGAAGGCCCGGGAGATCGCGACCGAGGCCAAGTTCCCCGAGGCGGTCTTCGAGCAGGCCGTCACCATGATCGAGGCGCTCTACCGGGTCTTCACCGAGGAGGACGCCACGCTGGTCGAGGTGAACCCGCTGGCCCGGCTCGAGGGCGACAAGCTCGGAGGCGCTCGACGGCAAGATCTCCCTCGACGACAACGCCTCCGAGGTCCGCCACCCCGACCACGAGCAGTTCGAGATCAAGGACGAGACCGATCCCCTCGAGGCCAAGGCCAAGGAGAGAGGGCTCAACTACGTCAAGCTCGACGGCCAGGTCGGCATCATCGGGAACGGCGCGGGGCTGGTCATGTCCACCCTCGACGTCGTCGCCTACGCCGGTGAGGCGCACGGTGGCGTCAAGCCGGCAAACTTCTTGGACATCGGCGGCGGCGCCAACGCGCAGGTGATGGCCGACGGTCTCGACGTGATCCTCCACGACGCGCAGGTGAAGTCGGTGTTCGTCAACGTCTTCGGCGGCATCACCGCCTGCGACGAGGTCGCCAACGGCATCAAGGGCGCGCTGGAGATCCTCGGCGACGAGGCGAGCAAGCCGCTGGTCGTCCGGCTCGACGGCAACAACGTCGCGGAGGGCCGCCGGATCCTGGACGAGCTGAACCACCCCCTGGTCACCCAGGTGCCGACCATGGACGGCGCGGCCGACAAGGCCGCCGAGCTCGCCAACGGACGCTGAGGAGCGCGAGAGATGTCGATCTACCTCAACAAGGACTCCAAGATCATCGTCCAGGGCATGACCGGTGGGATGGGCTCCAAGCACACCACCCTGATGTTGGACGCCGGCTCGAACATCGTGGGTGGCGTCAACGCCCGCAAGGCCGGGACGACCGTCGAGCTCGGTGGCCAGGAGCTGCCGGTCTTCGGGTCCGTCAAGGAGGCGATGACCGAGACCGGCGCCGACGTGTCGGTCGTCTTCGTGCCGCCGGCCTTCACGAAGGACGCCTGCATCGAGGCCATCGACGCCGGCATCGGCCTGCTCGTGGTCATCACCGAGGGCGTGCCCGTGCAGGACACCGCCGAGGTGTGGGCGTACCTCGACGGCAAGCAGCACCCGGATGATCGGGCCGAACTGCCCCGGCATCATCACGCCCGGGGAGTCGCTGGCCGGCATCACGCCGCACACCATCGCGGGCAAGGGCCCGATCGGCCTGGTCTCCAAGTCGGGCACGCTGACCTACCAGATGATGTACGAGCTGAAGGACTTCGGCTTCACCACCGCCATCGGCATCGGTGGCGACCCGGTGATCGGGACGACTCACATCGACGCGCTGGCGGCCTTCGAGGCGGACCCCGACACCAAGGCGATCGTGATGATCGGCGAGATCGGCGGCGACGCCGAGGAGCGCGCCGCGGCGTACATCAAGGACCACGTCACCAAGCCGGTCGTCGGCTACGTCGCCGGCTTCACCGCTCCCGAGGGCAAGACCATGGGCCACGCCGGCGCCATCGTCTCGGGCTCGTCCGGCACCGCCGCCGCCAAGCAGGAAGCCCTCGAGGCCGTCGGCGTCAAGGTCGGCAAGACCCCGTCCGAGGCCGCCGCGCTGATGCGGGAGATCCTGCAGAACCTCTGAGCCTCACCGCTGGTCGAGGAGCTTGCGCCAACAAGCGTCACGACCGACACCGCTGGTCGAGGAGCTTGCGCTGGCAAGCGTCACGACCCGACCACCGCTCGGTGCGAGGGAAGCTTGCGCGTGGAGGCACCACCGCGGTCGGAGCGCGCACGTGACCCGGTGAGAGGTCCGCGGACCCGTTGCGGGGTCTCGTGACAGGCGCTAGCGCGCCTTCCTCGACCAGCGAACGGGTGCTCGTGACAGGCGCTGGCGCGCCTTCCTCGACCAGCGGTCCCCCCGTTACGGCCGCGCCTCGTAGACGTTGTTGAACGCCGTCTCGGCGACCCGGCGGAACCGGGTGAAGCCGGCGTCGGTGACGACCCGGGCGATGGCGGCCTCGCCGGCCTGGGCGCCGAGGGCGTAGCCGCCCGGCTGCGACATCGCGTTGGGCACGCACAGGAACGTCGAGAAGCTGTAGAACACCCGGCCGACGGGGTTGAGGTTCGACTCGACGGTGTCGCCGGCGGCGGGCTCGACGATCAGCCACGTACCGTCCGCAGCCAGGGAGCGCCGGACGTGCTGCGCCGCGGCCAGCGGGTCGCCCATGTCGTGCAGGCAGTCGAAGGTCGTCACCAGGTCGAGGTCGTGCGCCTCGAGCTCCTGGGCGCTGGCCACCTCGAACCGCACCCGGTCGCCGACACCGGCGTCCTCGGCCCGCTCGCGCGCGGCCTCGATGGAGCCCGTGTGGTAGTCCGAGCCCACGAACCGGCTGTTCGGGAAGGCCCCTGCCATCAGCAGCGTCGAGGCGCCGTGGCCGCAGCCGAGGTCGGCCACCGAGGCGCCGCGCTCCAGCTTGGCCTGCACGCCGTCGAGCGCGGGGATCCAGTCGGGGAGCAGGCTCATCAGGTACCCGGGCCGGAAGAACCGCTCGCACCCGCTGAACACGTCCTCGTCGTGCTGCCCCCAGCCGTAGCCCGCCCCGGTGCGGAACGACTCCTCGATGTGGTGCTGCGCCTTGAGCGCGCCGAGGGCGAGCTCGTAGGCGCCGGGCAGGAACACCGGGCCGGTCGGGTCGGTCAGCGCGAACGCCTGTTCCGGCGTCATCGAGTACGTCGCGGTGGCGGCGTCGTACTGGATGTAGCCGCCCGCGGCCTGGCCGCGGAGCCACTCGTCGACGTACCTCGGGTCGGTGTCGGTGGCGACAGCCACCGAGCGGGCGTCGCCCGGCTGCTGGGCGAGGGCGCGGTAGAGGCCGAGCCGTTCGCCGAGCAGCACGTTGCCGGCGCCGATGGTGGCGCCGAGGTCGCCGACGAACTTGCCGACGAACGCCATCAGGGTGTCCATGTCGACGGCCGGAGCCTCGGTCTTCTCTTCGATGGTGGTCATGTCAGGGTCTCCCGTGCTGGTGCATCCCGGGTGGATGCTGGTGGCGGCACGTTGCTCGGCACCCCTTGCAGGGCGGTTGCAACGGCGCTGCAATGACCGTGTCGGAGGGTGGGCGCATGCGAGCACGGGAGCCGGACGAGCAGGGGTACGTCGAGCGCGACGGCGTGCGGATCGGGTACGAGACCTTCGGTTTCGAGGGGCGGGACGCCGACCACCCGACGGTCGTGTTCGTGCCGATCGACGTGATCGTGAACAGCCGGGCGTGGAAGGGCCAGGTGCCGTACCTCGCGCAGCACTATCGCGTGGTCACCATCGACCCGCGGGGCAACGGCCGTTCGGACCGGCCGACCGACCCGGCGGCGTACGACGACATCCGGTTCGTCGAGGACACGGTCGCGGTCATGGACCACGTCGGCGTCGACCGCGCCGTGCTGGCGGGCATCTGCCTCAGCGCGTGGCAGGCGCTGATCGTGACCTCGCTGCACCCCGAGCGGGTGGCCGGCGTGGTGGCGGTCGGGCCGTGGTTCCCCGATGGTGGCCCCCCGCACGCGGTGCGGGTCGAGCCCGCCGCCCGGTTCGACGAGGAGCTGGAGTCCTACGACGGCTGGTTCAAGACCAACCGCCACGTGTGGCGCGACGACTGGCCGTCGTTCCCGCGGTTCTTCTTCGACCAGATGCTGCCGGAGCCGCACTCGACCAAGCAGCTGGAGGACGTCGTCGGCTTCGCGTGCGAGACCAGCGGGGCGACCATGCTGACCGAGCACGGGAGCAGCAGGTACACCGCCGTCGGCGAGGAGTCGGTGGCCCTGGCCCGCGGGATCACCCGGCCGGTGCTCGTGCTCCAGGGCACCGAGGACCGTTGCCAGACCCAGCCCAGGATGACGCACCTGGCGGAGGTGACCCGGGCCGAGCACGTGGTGATCGAGGGTGCCGGGCACCTGCCGATGGCGCGCCACCCCGTCGTGGTGAACCGCGCGATCAAGGACTTCGTCGACCGGGTCACCGCCGCTGCCGCGCCGCCGCGCAGTACCTTCCCGGGCAGCCGCCGACGGCGCCGCGCGCTCTACCTCAGCTCCCCGATCGGGCTGGGCCACGTCCGCCGTGACCTGGCCATCGCGGACGCGATGCGCGATCAGCGGCCCGACCTCGAGATCCAGTGGCTGACCCAGTCGCCGGTGGCCGACTTCCTCGAGCAGCGGGGCGAGACCGTGCACCCGGCGTCGCGGCTGCTGGCGAGCGAGTCGGGACACTTCGAGGCGGAGTCCGGCGAGCACGACCTGCACGCGTTCCAGGCCGTCCGGCGGATGGACGAGATCCTGGTCAACAACTTCATGGTCTTCGACGACCTGGTCGAGCGCGAGGCCTTCGACGTCTGGCTCGGGGACGAGGCGTGGGACCTCGACTACTTCCTGCACGAGAACCCGGAGCTCAAGCGGGCGCCGTTCGTCTGGATGACCGACTTCGTCGGCTGGGTGCCGATGCCCGACGGCGGCGAGCGGGAGGCCTTCCTGACCGCTGACCTCAACGCCGAGATGATCGAGCACGTGGCGCGGTACCCCGTCCTGCGCGACCGGTCGGTGTTCGTGGGGGACGCCGCCGACGTCGTCGACCTCCCCCTCGGGCCGGGTCTGCCGACGGCCCGCGAGTGGACCGAGCAGCACTTCGACTTCGCCGGCTACGTGATGGGCGATCGCCCCGACCCCGCGGACCGCGCCGAGCTGCGGCGGCGGCTCGGGTACGCCGAGGAGGACGTCGTCTGCGTGGTGAGCGTCGGCGGGTCGGGCGTGGGCGGTCACCTGCTGCAGCGCGTCGTGGCGTCGTACGACGAGGCGCGCCGCCGCATCCCGGGGTTGCGGATGGTCGCGGTGTCCGGTCCCCGGATCGATCCCGCCTCGCTCGGGGCGCCGGCGGGCGTGGAGGTGCACGGCTTCCTGCCCGACCTCGACCTCCACCACGCCGCGTGCGACGTGGCCGTGGTCCAGGGCGGGTTGAGCACGACCATGGAGCTGACCGCCGCCGGACGTCCGTTCCTGTACTTCCCGCTCGGCCACCACTTCGAGCAGCAGGTCCACGTGCGGCACCGCCTCGACCGGCATCGTGCGGGTCGGGCCATGGACTACCGCGACGCCGACCCCGGCCGGATCGCCGACGAGCTGGTCGCGGCCCTGAAGACGCCGACCGACTACGTGCCGGTGGCTGCGGGCGGCGCGGAGCGGGCGGCCTCGTTGGTGCTCGAGCTGCTCTGACGCGGGAGCTCCTCGAGGCTCGAGCGGACGGCCGGCCAGGTGCCGGTGGTCGCGATCCGCAGCGGCTCCACGGCGGCGGCGGCTCGGTCCGGGTCGCCGGCGGCCAGGGCGGCCCGAGCGACGAGCAGGTAGCAGTCGGCGCCCACCACCCATGCCGTGCGCGGCGGGCACTCCACGGCGTCGAGGACGGCACTGGCCGCCGCCAGGTCCGCCGGGTCGCCGGTCAGCGCCGCCAGCGCGGCCAGGCACCGCAACCGCCCGGCCTCGGGCGCGTCCGGCATCGAGGCGGCCAGCCCCCGCGCGGGCCATGGCCAGCGCCTCGGTGCGTTCGCCGGTCTCGACCAGGGTCGCGGCCAGCAGCCCGGTGGCGGAGGCGTACCACCACGGGTGGTGCGACGACGAGGTCATCTCGACGGCGTCCCGGCCGATCCGCCGGGCCTCGTCCAGGTCGCCGGCCAGCCGCGCGAACCAGCCGTCGAAGGCGTGCATGTAGCCGGCGAACGCCGGGTAGCCGCTGCGCCGGTTGACCTCCAGTCCCTGCCGCACGAGCTCGCGGGCCTCGTCGTACCGGCCCTCGGCCCCGGCGACGTAGGAGCCCTCGAACACCGCCCACTGGAGCAGCCAGGTGTCGTCGCGGGCGCGGGCCAGCGTCTCGAGCTCGGCGATGGCGGCACCGAGAGGCACCGGGTCACCCAGGTAGGACCAGGTGGTCTTGAGGCCGTCGAGAGCGAGGAAGAGCGCGTCGGACGAGCCGGCCGACCGGGCGTGGGCAACGGCGCGCTCGGCCCGGGCCAGGGCCGGGGCCAACCGCAGCCGACTGGTGTCCAGGACGACCAGGCGGGAGGAGAAGTCGGCCTCCGCGGCCCGGTCGCCCAGCTCGGTGGCCAGTCGCAGCCCGGCCTCGAGCGGCGCGGCCAGCTCCTCGGACGGCCGCCGCCGCGCCACGGCCGAGTCGCCGCCGCGAGCCCGGAGCGCGGCCATCTCGAGCCGCCGGTCGCCGCTGGCGTGCGCCAGGGCGAGGGCGGCGTCGACGTCGGCCAGGGCGGCGTCGAACTCGGTGCGTGCCTCGTGGGCGGCCCCGCGGGCCAGCAGCGCCCGGGCCCGGGTGGCGGCGAAGGCGGTCTCGACCGCGAGGGACCGGTCGAGCAGTCCGACGGCGTCCTCGGCCGCCGCGCGGCGCAGCGCCGCCTCGCCGGCCAGCAGCCAGCCCTGGGCGGCCCGCGGCTCGTCGCCGGCGGCGTACGCGTGCTCGGCCATCACCTCCGGCTGGTCGGCCGTCAGGTCGGCGGCGCGGCGGTGGTACGCCAGGGCCACGGCCGGTGGTAGGGCGGCGTGCAGGCACTCCTGGAGGAGGTCGTTGGCGAACTCGTAGCCGGCACCGGTGCGCTGCAGCAGCCGCTGCCCGACCAGGTCCTCGCAGAGCCGGGCGGCGGTCAGCTCGGAGGTCTCCACCAGGGCGGCCAGCAGGCGGGGGTCGATCCGGCCCCGCAGCACCGCCGCCGCCTGGACCGCCGTCCGCTGCTCGGACCCCAGGCGGCCCACCCGGGCGAGGACGGCGTCGGCGAGCGAGTCGGGCACGCCGGTCTCGCCCTCGGCGAGGGCGCGGAGGCTCTCGACGACCGACAGGGGGTGCCCGGCCGTCCGGGCCATCACCTGCCGGCCGTGCCCGGCCAGCCCGGCGGCCGCGGCCAGCGCGTCGACCGCGGAGCGGGGGAGCGCGCCGAGCGGGAGGCGGGTCGCGCGGTCGTGGAGTCGTCCGGCGGCCGCCGCGTCCTCGAGGCGGATCGCCGCCACCACCAGCACGCGCGAGCTGCCGAGCCGGGTCGCCAGGTAGCCGAGGAGGTCGACGGTCGCGGCGCCGCCGTCCTGGAGGTCGTCGAGGACCAGCAGCACCGGGCGGTCGAGCGCGAGCCGCCGGAGCACGGCCAGCACGGCGTCGTAGGCCTGGCGGCGCTGCAGGTCGACGTCGACGGGCAGCGGGAGGAGGTCGCCGAGCACCGCCGTGAGGTCAGGGACCAGCGCGGCCCAGGCCGCCTCGTGCCCCCGGACCAGCGCGGCCAACCGAGGGGGAGGGGAGTCGAGCAGGGTCGGCCGTACGGCGTCGACGTACGGCTGGAGGAACAGCGACCGCTCCGCGGGGTGGCAGCGTCCCCGGAGCACCAGACCGCCCGTGCCCACGGCGACCTCGGCGACCGCGTCGAGGAACCTGGTCTTGCCGATGCCCGCCTCACCCTCCACGAGCACGAGGTGACCGGTGTCGAGGGCGTCGGCGGCGCCGACGTCGGCCCACGCCCGCTCGGCCGCGGCCAGCTCGGGCTCGCGGCCGAGCAGGCCGACGCGGGGAGTCGTCATGCGGGTGCGCGTCTCGGCGGGCAGCCGTGTCTCACGGAGGATCGCCAGGTGCAGGTCTGCGGTGTCCCGGTCGGGCGCGGTGCCGAGGTCCTCGCGCAGCCGGTCGGCCAGGTCGTCGTACGCCGCCAGGGCCGCGCTGGCCCGGCCGTCGGCGACCAGCGCCCGCATCAGGTGTCGCAGCGCCTGCTCGTCGAGCGGGTCGTCGGCCGTCGCCTCCGCCGCTACGGTCGCGGCCTGGGCCGGGTCGAGCGACGTGAGCACGTCCGCCAGCAGGTGCCGGGACCGGCGCCGGAGGCCGTCGGCCTGGCGGCGGACCGCCAGCACCCAGTCGTCGTCGGCCTCCTCGGGGAGGGCGCGCTGGGTGCCGAGCAGGTCCAGGGCCGCCCGCGCCGCCGCGGCGGCGAGCGCCGGCTCGTCCGCGGCCGCCCGGTTGGCCGCCTCGCCGAGCAGCGCCGCCACCTCGTCGAGGTCCACCGTCCAGCGGCCCCGGTCGGTCAGTCCGTAGGCCCGGCCCGTTGCCGTGAGTACGTCGGGTCCGAGCAGCCTGCGGGTCCGGCTGACGAGGGTCGCCACGTTGGCCGCGGGGTCGGCCGGCGGGTCGTCGGGCCAGAGGGCGTCGACGATGCGGTCCAGGGGGACGAGCGCGCCGCGTTCGGAGGCCAGCAGGGCCAGCAGGGTGCGGCCCTTGCGGCTGCCCAGGTCCCGCCCGGTCAGCGTGCCGCCCGGCCCGTCGACCGTGAGCGCCGTCGCGAGCCGGATCCGGATGGTCCCGTCCACGTCCCGAGTATCCGTCACCCAGCCCTGCGTCCCCCGTGGAGAGCGGGCCGGCCTTCGCGATGGTTCCCGACGAAACGATCACTCCGGGCCCCCGATGATGGTGTGCGTCGGGGACTATCCGAAACCTGTCGATGAAGGCAAGGGCGGCGAGAGGCGCAGGATCCCGGCCCGGGTGCGTTCGCGACCCTCACGCGGCGGCGGTACCGACGGGCGAGAGGACGGGGTGGGGCTCGATGTCCCGGTGCTCGGCGGAACCGAGGAGTCGGAGGCCCAGGACGGCGAACCCGATCGCCTGCAGAACGGCGCCCGCGAGCTCGCCCCAGGTGCCGCCGACGACGTGCAGCACCGGCCAGGCGAGGATGCAGAGACCGGCCCAGCGAGGGATCACGCGGCCGCGTATCGCGGCCAGGCCCAGCAGGAAGGTGCCGATGATGTTGCCCACCACGAACACCAGGGCGGGACCGATGAAGAACGCCTGGTTCATCGTGGCCTCGGCCACGGCGACGTGGTCGGCCGTCGCGCCGCCGTTCTCGGCCATCGCGATGACGCCGTAGCCCTGGAAGCACAGCCCGAAGTAGCAGACGTACCCGGCGATCATGAGAGACCCCCCGAGGAGGCTCAGTCGGGCCGCTCGCTCGCGGAGCAGCCCCATCGCGCCCAGCACCGCGGGGACCATGAGCAGGCACCCGACCATGGCGGCGAGGGTCCCCCACTTGTCGAGGGCCGGATGGGCGGCCGACAGGGCGAGTGCGCCCTCCGCGGTGTCGTCACTGCCCCCGTGCCGTCGTCATCCACGCGTAGCCCGCGTTCGCGATGACGAAACCCCACGGCGCGACGAGCAGGGCGAAGGACTGGCCCACCCGTCGTGTCCTCGTCGTGCGCCCTTCACTGGTGGTCGTGTTCATGACTCTCCTTCCGGCACGAGGAACTCCCGTGCTCCGAGGGTGCGCCACCGGTCGGCCCCCGCGCTTCGTGGCGGACCCGTGGGACGGGCTCTGCGTGAGCACCGACGCAAACCGGGTGCCAGCACGGAGGTGGCGACCGCCCGGCTTCGCCCTACTCTTCGAAGGTGACCTGGCCCCGTGGTCTGACGGCGGGTGTGGCAGCGCTCACCGGGACGGTGATGCTCGTCGGCGCCACGGTGTTCGTGGCCTCACCCACCCCGCGCACGGGACTGCTGCTCGCGACCGCCGCGGTGGTCGGCGGAGTGCCCCTGTCGGCGGGAGCCCTGATCGTTCGCAGGTACGCGGACAACTTCCTCGGACCGTTCCTCGCCCTGCCGGGCCTGCTCGCGACGCTCGTCGTCGTGGGTCTCTTCCCCTCGATCTCGCAGAGCACCGTGCCGGGGGAGGACTACGGCATCGCCGCGTCCCAGGGCGACTGGGTGCTCGTGTACGTCGTGCTGGCCGTGCCGCTCCTGCTCTTCCCGGCGGGTCGGGCCACCACGCGGCTGGCCCGGTGGCTCCTGGTCGCGATCCTGGCCGACGCAGCGCTCTTCATGGTGGTGGCCGCCACCGCGCCGGGCCCCTTCCTGCCGCCCGACGAGGGCGCCCCCCACGCGCTCGGCACGATGCCCGTCGCCCTGTCGAACGTGCTGACCGCGATCAGCCTGCCGTTGCTGCCCCTCACCCTGATCGGCATCGGAGTCCATCTGTTCCGTAGCTATCGGGCGGCGGACGAGCACCGGCGTGGGCAGTTCCGGTGGCTGGCGTTGGCCGGAGCACTGCTGCCCGTCACCCTGCTCGCGACCTGGGTGAGCTACGCCGCCTTCGGAAACGCCGACGTCGTGCTGGTGCTCGGCCTCACGACGATGTACCTGGCGGTGCCGATCGTCATCGCGGTGGCTCTCCTGCGACCGGACCTGTTCGACGTGGAGCGGGTGCTGGCCGGCACGGCGACCCACGCCACGTCCACCGTCCTCCTGCTCGCCGTGTTCACCGCGGCCGACCTGCTCGCCGGACAGGTCTTCACCCGCAGCGCCCCGACGATCGCGGTGGCCGCCACCGCAGTGGTGGCTCTCGTCCTCGCTCCGGTCCGGGGTCGGCTGCAGCGTGGGGTCGACCGGTGGTTGTACCCGGACCGCAAGGCGGCGTACGCCGCCCTCGAGGACCTCTCCGAGGAGACATTGGTCGGCCGGGCCGGCCCGGAGCTGCTGCAAGCACGGCTGCGTCAGGCCCTGCGCGACCCGGCTCTGGTGGTGGCCTACCAGGCGCCGGCCGACGGCCGGCTGGTCGACGCCGACGGCGCGGCCGTCGAGCTGCCCGCCGGACGCCGGGCCGCCATCGAGCTGGGCGGCCAGCCGATCGGCGTCCTGGTGACCGGCCGCGAGATGTCCGCCGAGCTCGTGCGGGACGTCGCCTCTCGGGCCGCCCCCCTCGTGGAGGTGGTGCGGCTCCGTCTCGACCTCCGCCGGGCGCTCACGGAGGCCGAGCTGAGCCGGGCCCGGTTGCTGCGGGTCGGGTACGACGAGCGGGCGCGTCTCGAGCGAGACCTCCATGACGGCGCCCAGCAGCGTCTCGTTGCTCTCGGCATGTCATTGCGCCTGGCCCAGCGACGGTTGCCGGGCGGCGTCGACGTGTCCGGCGTGCTCGACGCGGCCGTCGCGGAGATCGGGACCGCGGTGGGCGAGCTGCGGCAGCTGGCCCACGGTATCCGTCCGAGCTGCCTGGACGACGGCCTCGTGCCCGCGCTGTCGAGCCTGGTCTCCTCGACGCCCGTCCCGGTGACCATGGAGGTGACGGCGGGTCAGCTGGACCCGGACCTCGAGACCACCGCCTACTACGTGGCGGCGGAGGCGATCACCAACGCCGTGAAGCACGCCGACCCGCGACACATCCTGCTGAGGGTCGACAAGGAGGATGGCGAGCTGCGCGTCAGGATCGTCGACGACGGGGTCGGGGAAGCCGCCCCGGTCACGGGATCGGGACTGGCGGGGTTGGCCGATCGGGTCGCTGCACACGGGGGACGGCTGGCCATCACCAGCCCCCGGGGAACGGGCACCGTGATCGAGGCGATCCTGCCGTGCGCATCCTCATAGCCGAGGACTCGACGCTCTTCCGGGAGGCCCTCGCCAGCCTCCTGGCGGACGCCGGCCACGACATCGTCGCGAAGGTGGGCGATGCCGCGACGTTGGTGGACGCGGTGGACGAGCACCGTCCGGAGCTCGCCATCATCGACGTCCGCATGCCTCCCGGAAACACCGATGACGGCGCGCGTGCGGCAAAGCTGCTCCGGGCCAGCCACCCGGACCTGGCGATAGTCCTCCTCTCGCAGCACATCGAGACCACCCACTCGGTGGACCTCGTGACCGCGGGCCGCTTCGGCTACCTGCTCAAGGACCGGGTGCTTGACGTGGACGACTTCCTGGACTCCCTGCGCCGTGTGGCGGCAGGCGGGTCGGCCCTCGACCCCGAGGTCGTCACCCGCCTGATCGGGGCCCACCGCCGGGAGTCACCCCTCGACTCCCTCACGACGCGGGAGAGGGACGTGCTCGGGTTGATGGCAGAAGGTCGCACCAACGTCGGCATCGCCCGGCGACTCTGGGTCAGCGACCGAACAGTCGAGACTCATGTCGCGAACATCATGATCAAGCTGGGTCTCGAAAGCTCCGACGAGGACCATCGTCGTGTTCTGGCGGTCCTGAGCTTCCTCGGCCACGCCCCGCCGTGAGGCCGCCCGCCCCTAGCCCTTCTCGTCCATCGCGGAGAGGCGGTCCCGGGCGCGCTGGACGAGGGCGATGAACGCTCCGGGCGCCATCTGCACCTTGCCGTCGGGCACGAAGCCGACCTGGGCGATGCAGTCGCCGTGGCGCACGATGCCCATCAGGTAGGTGATGGACTTCTTGTCGCTGATCTCGGACGTCACGTGCCACACGGTGAGGTCGTCGGCCTTGGAGGACTCGTCGGCCACCCGGACGACGTCGGTGCCGAGCTGCTTGTCGGAGCACCCGCGCAGCTGGCTGCGGACGTCGGCCACGAAGGCGCGAGCCTTCTTCGGGGGCAGCATCCCGACGGTCTCGGTGAGCCCGAAGAGGTCGGAGAGCCGGGCCTCGGGGATCACGAAGGACCGGGTCATGTTCTGCTTCATGGCCTTGCCCGCGAACGACGCGGTGTCGCAGCGGCTGGCCGCGAGGTTGGCGTGCGCGACCCGGGCCTCGGTGCCGATCCACGGCCGGGCGACGCCGCTCACGGGCGGCAGGTCGACCTCGCTGAGCATGGCGGGGACGTCTCCCGCAGGCACGGGCTCCGCCTCCGAGAGCTGGGGCCGCTCGGCGCAGGGACCGGTGTCGGGCAGGGGGCACAGCCCGTTGACGGCGTCGGCGAGCAGCTGGGCGGCTGCGGTGAGGTCGGGACGGGTCGTGTTCTCGGCCTTGCTGAAGGTGATCGTGCTGGCCGTGCCGGTGCGGGCCACGCCCGCGACCATCGTGCTCCCGGGGTCCTTCCAGGACCGCAGCACGAGCAGCTTGGCCTCGTCGCCCACGGCGCCGACGTCGTGGGTGGAGATCAGCTGGGTGCGCGCGTCCGTGCAGCCGCCGAACCAGCCGAGCATGGCGTCGTACGTCATGCGTGCCCGGCGGTTGGTCGCGGACAGCTCGACGGACTGGACCATCCTGCGTCGTGGCTGGTGCTTGACGGCCGGCGTCTTGAAGCGGCGCGACGCGGCCGAGGTCCCCTCGGGATCGGCGAACCGGGTCGACTGACAGGGCAGCATGATCCCGGTGCCGCCGGTGCCGGTCTCGCGCCAGCGCCCGGGCATCCTCGCGTGCACCTGGTCCACGGTGACCAGGTGGTCCTCGACGACGGCGGCCGGGACGGCGGGTGCGGCGTCGGCCTCGGCCGCGACGTCCTGGGTGTTGGCCTTGCCGTCGTGCCCCAGCCGCTTGGCTGCGACGCCGGTGGTGCGCGCGTTCGTCAGTGACGGCTTGACCCCCTGGGCGTCGGTGACGACCGCACCGCCCAGGACGAGGGCGCCGACCACGGCCACGGCTCCGACGGCGGTGTGGGTGCGGCGTCGCGTCGTACCGGCCCTGCGGACGATGGTCACCCGCGGCCACCGCTCGTCGCGCACCTGCTCGCGCAGCGGCTCCAGGAGCGGGCGGATGCCGGTGGTCGGTACCTCGCGGTGCATGGCGAACGTCGAGGTCGCGAGCTGGAGACGTCGCTCGGCCTCGTGCAGCGGCAGCCCGACCTCGCGCGCGATGTCGGGGAGGGACGCGTCCGCCAGCTGAGTGAGCAACAACACCTTGCGCTGGGCGAGCGGGAGCTTGGCGAGCGCGTCGAGGGTGGCGCGGACCGCGGGGTCCAGCTTGCGGTCGCGGTGGAAGATCCGCGCGGAGTGGCGGCGCTGCGCGTGCCGCCACGCCAGGGGCCGGACCCAGGCCTCCTTGTCCTCGAGCCGGGAGACCTTGCGCCAGTGGTGCCAGGCGGCGACGTAGGCGTCCCGGACCGCGGCGCGCGAGGCGGGGAGGTCTCCGGTGAGGGCGAAGGTCTGCTGGAGCAGGGTCGTTCGGGTCGACTTGTAGAAGTCGTCGAACTCGTCTGCGGGCTGCATGGCCGTTCCACGGTACGTGCTTCACCCCTTCGGGTGCACATCCCTGGGGAGGGACTCGGTCGGCAGCTGCGGCGTCGTTCCTGACCGTTCGTGACCGTTGCAACGACCACGAACGGCGGGATACCCGGTCGACCGGGTGTTCCGCCCACCCCAGCCACCGAACCGATCCCGGCGTGGCGGGCCGGGATGTGGCGGGGGCGGCGGCGAGGATGGCGAACGATGACGTCCCTGCTTCCCAGCTCCGCGCGGTACGTCGCGTCACCGGGCCCGCCGGTCGACGCGCGGCACCGCCGTCCGCTGGTGCTGCTCGCCCTGCTCGGCGGCGCCGCGACCGCGGCCAGCACGCTCGTCGTGTGCCTGGCGGTCGGGGTCGCGGGGTGGTTCCTCACCGACGCCGGAGCCCACGGCGCGCCGCGCGACGGGCTCCGCGCCGGAGCACTCGGCTGGTTGATGGCACACGGTTCGGGGCTGACGGTCTCCGGCGTGACCGTGACCGCCATTCCGCTCGGCATCAGCCTGATCTGTGCCTGGTCGGTGTGGCGGCTGGCCTACCGTGTCGGCGACTCGGTCTCCGGGCACGGTCCCGACGCCGACGCGATCGCCGACGGCGCGCGGGACTGGACCGTGCCGGCCGCGACGCTGCTGTTCACCGCGGGCTACACCGCCGTAGCGGTCGCCGTGCTGCGGGCGGTCGGCGGCGTCGGGCGCACCGGACCAGGGCCGGGTGGTCACGTGGTGCCTGCTGCTGGGCCTCGTCGTCGGCGGCGTCGCGATCGCGATCGGCGCGGGCCGGGCCGCGATCTGGGCGGCGTTCCTGCCGCTGTCGGTGCGCGCGGCCTCGATGGTCTGCCTCAAGGTCGTCACCACGCTGCTGCTGGCCGCGCTCCTGACGTTCGGCGTCGCGCTGGCGATGGACCTCGGCACCGCCTTCAACGTCATGTCGCAGCTGCACACCGACCCCGGCGACGCCGCCCTCTACTCCGGGCTCACCCTGGCCGTCGTCCCCAACGCCGTGCTGTTCGCGGGCAGCTACCTGCTCGGCCCCGGCTTCGCCATCGGCACGGCCACGGTGGCCAGCCCCACCGCGGTGGTGCTCGGACCGGTGCCGATGTTCCCGCTGCTCGCCGCCCTCCCCGACGACGGGGCCCCCTCGCCGTGGACGGCGCTGCTGCTGCTCGTCGCACCGGTGGTCGCGGCGTACGCCGCCGCCCGCGCCTTCCGGCTCTACCCGACCTCCCGCTGGGAGGAGGCCGCCGTGCGCGGCTGCGCCGGCGGCATCATGGCCGGTCTCGTGATCGGTCTCCTGTCCGGACTCGCGGGGGGCTCGGTCGGCCCGGGCCGGATGCAGGACGTCGGCCCCGACGCCTTCCAGGTCACCCTGCACGCCGTGGTCGCCCTCGGCCTGGGTGCGCTGGTCGGCTCGCTGCTCGCGACCTGGTCCCACCGGCGCCACCTGCGGCGCACCGCGGCCCCGTAGTGCCCCGCACCGGAAGGTCGGCACCTATTTCCGCGCCCCGAGCACGCACCTCGCGGCGTTGCCGAAGCTAGCTGGACGAACGAGTAGAGCGTCGCTCCGGCGCCTTGCGATGCACGCACTCGGAGCACGGACCTCGGCACCGAACTTCCGGTGCGGGCCACTAGGCTCGCCAGGTGCCGCCGCCCGATCGCCTGGTCGTCCTCGTCTCCGGCTCGGGCACCAACCTGCAGGCGCTCCTCGACGCCGCCGGGGACCCGGCGTACGGCGCCCGCGTGGTCGCCGTCGGCGCGGACCGCACCGACATCGAGGCGCTGCGCCGCGCGGACCGGTTCGGCGTCGACACCTTCGTGCACCGCGTCCGCGACTTCCCGAGCCGCGCCGACTGGGACATCGCGCTCGCGGCGACCGTGGCGTCGTACGCTCCGCACCTCGTCGTGCTGGCGGGGTTCATGAAGCTGGTGGGACCGGCCTTCCTCGCCGAGCACGGCGGCAGGACCCTCAACACGCACCCGGCGCTGTCGCCGGCGTTCCCCGGGATGCACGGGCCGGCGGAGGCGGTGGCCTACGGCAGCAAGGTCTCGGGATGCACGCTCTTCGTGGTCGACGAGGGCGTGGACACGGGCCCGATCGTCGACCAGACGTGCGGTCCGCGTCGAGGACGACGACACGGCCGAGACGCTCCACGAACGCATCAAGACCGAGGAGCGGCGGATGCTCGTCGAAGCCGTCGGGAGGATGGCGCGGGAGGGGTTCCGCGTGGACGGGCGGCGGGTCCGGATCGGTCCGAGTGCTCGGGCGGGCGTGCGAGCCCGGACGAGTAGAACGAGGAGATCGAGGAGGCTCGGCAGGAACCGGCGCGGAGCGACGGGACCTGGCAGCCGTCTCGAGATCCACTAGGCTGAGCGGACACGACTGGCGCGGGTGGACCACCACCGGGGAGTGAGACGTCGGGGGCATCGCCCGCCTGGGTGCCCCAGCCGAACCAACGCGCAGGAGTGTCCCGTGAGTCAGACCCCCGTCCGCCGACCCGTTGCCAGGGCCCTGGTCTCCGTCTACGACAAGACCGGTCTCGACGACCTCGTCCGTGGCCTGCACGCCGCAGGCGTCGCGCTGGTCTCGACCGGCGGCTCGGCCGCCAGGATCGAGTCCCTCGGCATCCCGGTCACCAAGGTCGAGGACCTGACCGGCTTCCCCGAGTGCCTCGACGGTCGCGTCAAGACGCTGCACCCGAAGGTGCACGCCGGCATCCTCGCCGACCGTCGCCTCGACTCCCACGTCCAGCAGCTCGCCGACCTCGGCATCGAGCCCTTCGACCTCGTCGTCTCCAACCTCTACCCCTTCCGCCAGACGGTGGCGTCCGGTGCGACGCCCGACGAGTGCGTCGAGCAGATCGACATCGGCGGCCCGTCGATGGTCCGCGCCGCGGCCAAGAACCACCCGTCCGTCGCCATCGTCACCTCGCCCGCGTCGTACGACGACGCGTTGGCCGCGGTGGCCGCCGGCGGGTTCACCCTCGAGCAGCGGCAGCGGCTCGCCGCCGAGGCGTTCGCGCACACGGCGGCGTACGACGTCGCGGTCGCGTCCTGGATGGGCACCGTGCTGGCCGACACCACCGACGGCACCGGGTTCCCCGCCTTCACCGGGGCGACGTGGGAGCGGGCCGCCGGGCTGCGGTACGGCGAGAACCCGCACCAGCCGGCCGCGGTCTACCGGCACTGGCGGGGCGGCCTGGCCGCCGCGGAGCAGCTGCGCGGCAAGGAGATGTCCTACAACAACTACGTCGACACCGACGCCGCGCGGCGCGCGGCCTGGGACTTCGACGGGCCGGCCGTCGCGATCATCAAGCACGCCAACCCCTGCGGCATCGCGGTCGGCGGCGACATCGCCGAGGCGCACCGGCTGGCGCACGAGTGCGACTCGACGTCGGCCTTCGGCGGCGTGATCGCGGCCAACCGACCGGTGTCGGTGGCGATGGCCCAGCAGGTGGCCGAGGTGTTCACCGAGGTGATCGTGGCGCCGGCGTACGACGACGGGGCCGTCGAGATCCTGGCGGCGCGGAAGAACCTGCGGATCCTGGTGTGCGGGCCGGACGAGCACCCGGACCCCTTCGAGTTCCGGGGGATCTCCGGAGGCGTGCTCGTGCAGCGGGTCGACCACGTCGACGCACCCGGCGACGACCCGACCACCTGGACCCTGGCCGCCGGCCCGGCCGCCGACGAGGCGACCCTGGCCGACCTGGCCTTCGCGTGGCAGGCCTGCCGGGCGGTGAAGTCCAACGCGATCCTGCTGGCCCACGACGGCGCCTCGGTCGGCATCGGCATGGGTCAGGTGAACCGGGTGGACTCCTGCCGGCTGGCGGTGTCGCGCGCCGGTGACCGGGCCAAGGGGTCGGTCGCCGCGTCCGACGCGTACTTCCCCTTCGAGGACGGGCCCCAGATCCTGCTCGACGCCGGCGTCCGTGCGATCGTGCAGCCCGGAGGTTCGGTCCGGGACGGGCTGACCACCGAGATCTGTGAGAAGGCCGGCGTCACGATGTACCACACCGGCACCCGCCACTTCGCGCACTAGCTCCGACGCGCCAGCGGCGGAGCGTGTGAGTGCGCGGGTCGAGCGCGACCGCGACGAGGAACGAAGCGCGGGGAGCGTGTCGAGACCCCGGTGAGAGGAAAGCCCACGATGACCTCGAAAGGATGGCCCGCATGACCGCCCAGAAGCTCGACGGCACCGCGACCCTGAAGACCATCAAGGCCGAGCTGGCCGAGCGGGTCGCGGCGCTGCTCGCCCGCGGCATCACGCCCGGGCTGGCGACCGTGCTGGTGGGTGACGACCCCGGCTCGCACTGGTACGTCGGCGCCAAGCACAAGGACTGCGCCGAGATCGGCATCCACTCGATCCGGCGCGACCTGCCGGCCACGGCCTCCCAGGCGGAGGTCGAGGCCGTCATCGACGAGCTGAACGCCGACCCGGCGTGCACCGGGTTCATCGTGCAGCAGCCCACCGGGCTCGACGAGTTCGCGCTGCTGTCGCGGGTGCACCCCGACAAGGACGTCGACGGCCTGCACCCGACCAACCTCGGCAAGCTCGTGCTCGGCGAGGCCGGGCCGTTGCCCTGCACGCCCGTCGGCGCGATCGAGCTGCTGCGCCGCCACGGCGTGCAGATCGCCGGCGCCGACGTGGTCGTCGTCGGCCGCGGGCTGACGGTCGGTCGACCGCTCGGCCTCCTGCTCACGCGTCGTACCGAGAACGCGACGGTCACGCTGTGCCACACCGGCACCCGGGACCTCGCGGGCCACGTCCGCCGAGCCGACATCGTGGTCGCGGCGGCCGGCGTGCCCGGCATCATCCGGGCCGACATGGTCAAGCCCGGAGCCGCCGTCCTCGACGTGGGCGTCTCCCGGGTCGACGGCAAGGTGGCCGGTGACGTGGCGGACGACGTGGCCGAGGTGGCGGGCTGGGTGTCGCCCAACCCGGGTGGCGTCGGCCCGATGACGCGGGCGATGCTGCTCAGCAACATCGTCGATATCGCCGAACAGGTGGCAGGGTAGGTCGTTGTGGCGCACCTGCGGGCGGTCCCCGACCCCGACGACGACCCGATGGTCGATGTCGTCGAGCCGGTGGATCCCGCTGCCGCCGTCGCCCCCGAGGTCGACGGGGTCGACGGGTCGACGGGGCGAGCCGGATCCCGAGGAGCAGCCCCGGAGGTACCCCTCCACCATCGGCGGCGCGTTCTACCTGAGCATCCTCGGCGTCGCCATCGCGGCCCTGGTGATCGCGACCCGCAGCGACTGGCGCCTGGGCATCCAGATCCTCGGCGGCTCGTTGCTCGTCGCGGCGCTGCTGCGCCTGATCCTCGCCAACCGGGACGCGGGCATGCTGGCCGTCCGCAACCGCTTCCTGGACTGCTTCCTGCTCACCGCCACCGGGATCGCCCTGATCGCACTGGCGACGTCCATCCCGGACATGCCCCTCGCCTGACACCGACGCGGGGTCAGATCGGGCCGTCGGGTCGGCGGGTCAGATCAGGCCGAGCTCCGCGACCGCGTCGCGCTCCTCGGCCAGCTCGGCGGTGGAGGCGTCGATGCGGGCGCGGGAGAAGTCGTCGATCTCCAGACCCTGGACGATGGTCCACTCGCCGTGCTTGGTGGTCACCGGGAACGAGGAGACCAGGCCCTCGGGCACGTCGTAGGAGCCGTCGGAGACGACCGCCATCGAGACCCAGTCGCCCTCGGCGGAGCCGAGCAGCCAGTCGTGGGCGGCGTCGATGGTCGCGGACGCGGCGGAGGCGGCCGAGGACGAGCCGCGGGCCTCGATGATCGCGGCACCGCGCTTGGCGACGGTCGGGATGAAGGTGTTCTCGATCCAGTCCTGGTCGCCGACGACCTCGGCGGCGTTGCGGCCGCCGACCTCGGCGTGGAAGAGGTCGGGGTACTGGGTGGCGGAGTGGTTGCCCCAGATCGTCATGTGCGTGATGTCGGTGACCGCAGCGCCCGTCTTGCGCGGCCAGCTGCGAGATCGCCCGGTTGTGGTCGAGGCGGGTCAGCGCCGAGAACCGCTCCTTCGGGATGTCCGGGGCGTTGCTCAGCGCGATCAGGGCGTTGGTGTTGGCGGGGTTGCCGGTCACGCCGATGCGCACGTCGTCGGCGGCCACGTCGTTGAGAGCCTTGCCCTGCGCGGTGAAGATCGCGCCGTTGGCCGAGAGCAGGTCGCCGCGCTCCATGCCCGGGCCACGCGGCCGGGCGCCGACGAGCAGCGCGAGGTTGACGCCGTCGAAGATCGCGCGCGGGTCGGCGCCGATCTCGACGCCGGCCAGGGTCGGGAACGCGCAGTCGTCCAGCTCCATGACCACGCCCTCGAGGGCCTTGAGGGCGGGCTCGATCTCCAGCAGGCGCAGCTCGACGGGCCGGTCGGCGCCGAGCAGCGAACCGCTCGCGAGCCGGAACAGCAGGCTGTAGCCGATCTGTCCGGCGGCACCGGTGACGGCGACCTTGAGGGGTGCCTGACCGCTATCTGCACTCACGGGAACTCCTGGGGATCGAGGCGAACGCATCGACGCTAGCAGCCGGTCGGAGCCGGGCTCTCCCGCGGGTCGGGCATCCTGGGGCGCATGCTCCGACGCCTCCGGCCGACCGTCGTCGCCGGGTTCGTCGCCGGGCTGCTGGTGGTCGCGGCGACCCTCTCCGGCTGCGGCGCGGCCGGCCAGGCCAACCCCGAGAAGTACCCGCCCGCCGGCGTGGACGAGCTGGTCATCCCCACCCCGGCACCGGACCCGGACGACTTCGTCGCACACGGTCGACAACCCGTGGCTTCCCGCTCGCGCCCGGCACGGTCTGGACCTACGACGTGTCCGGCAGCGAGGTCGACACCCTCACGGTCAGCGTCGAGGACCGGCGCGAGGTGGTGGCCGGCGTCTCCTGCGTGGTGGTGCGGCGCACCGCGACCACGGCGGCGGACGGCAAGGTCGTCCGCGACGAGCGTCACCTACTACGCCCAGGACCGGCGCGGCAACGTCTGGACTGTTCGGCGAGGAGACGACCCGGGGCACCCCGGCCCGGAGCTGGCGCGCGGGCGAGGACGGGGCCGAGGCCGGGCTGGCGATGCCGGCCACGCCGCGCGTCGGCGACGGCTACCTGCACGGGCGCGCGCCGGGACGTCGCCGACCGGTCCACCGTGCTCTCCCTGGACGAGGAGCTCACCGTCCCGGCCGGCACGTTCCGCGGCCTGCTGCGTCACCGAGGACACGGTGGGAGACCCCGCGTCGGGGACCTGGTCGTGCGCGCGCTCGTACGCCGAGGGCACCGGCCTGGTCGAGGAGAGCACGATGACCGGCGGCACCGAGCGTGCCGTGCTGGCCTCGGTGACCCCTGGGTGACGCTGGGTGACCGGCGCCGATCAGAGCGGCGGGCGGACCTGGGTCTGGCCGTCCTCGTCGCTCTCGGGCCACGGACTGCTGCCACGGCTGCTGCTGGCCGGGCTGCTGCGCCGGGGGCTGGGCCGGCTGCGCCCGGAGGCTGCGGCCGGGGGTGCTGGCCGGGAGCCTGACCGGGCTGCGGGCCAGGAGGCCGGCGGCGGACCGGTCGGGTACTGCGGCTGCTGCCAGGGTGCGGGGGTTGCGGCGGCCAGGTCTGCTGGCCCGGCTGGCCGGGTTGGCCGGGTTGGCCGGCTGCTGGCCGTAGGGCGGGTACTGCTGGTTCCACTGCTGTTGGTAGGCGTCGGGCGCGCCGTAGCCGGGGACGGCGCCCGGCGGCCGGCGCCAGGAGAACCGGAAGCCGGAGCCGGGCACCGGCTCCCCGTGGCGGCCGAACACCAGCGGGTAGACCAGCCCGGCGGCCAGGCCGCCCAGGAGCGGCGCCAGGATGAACAGCCACAGCTGCTGGATGGCGTCGGTGCCCGCGAACAGTGCGGGGCCGATGGAGCGGGCGGGGTTCACCGACGTGCCGGTCAGCGGGATCAGTGCGAAGTGGATCATCGCGAGGGTCAGGCCGATGGCGAGCGGCGCCAGGCCCGGGTGCTCGTTGCGCTCGTCCGTGACGGCCAGGATGACGAGCAGGAAGACGAACGTGGCGACCGCCTCGACGAGCAGGGCCGCCCACCACGCGAGGCCGTACTGCGACTGGTCGCCGAAGGAGTTCTGGCCGAAGTCGCCCTGGGAGCTGAAGCCGGGGAACCCCTGCCAGACGCTCCACAGCACGGCGCTGCCCGCGACCGCCCCGAGCAGCTGGGCGCCGACGTACAGGGGCACCTGCGACCACGCGAGCCGGCCGCCGACGGCCGCACCCGCCGTCACCGCGGGGTTGAAGTGGCCGCCCGAGATCCGGCCCAGGCCGTAGGCCATCACCAGCACGGTGAGCCCGAAGGCCAGGCCGGTGGTGGTGATGTCGCCGCCGGAGGCGAGCGCCGCGCCGACGCCGAAGAAGACCAGCACGAAGGTGCCGAGCACCTCGGCGCCGAACTTCTGGCCTCCCGAGGGAAGCGGGCGAGGTGTGCTGTCGAGTGCCATGTCCACCATGCCGAGATGCCCCCGTCGAAGTCTGCTGCTCCTGGCGCCCGGGCAGCGTAGCCGGGCGCATGTCCGCCCGGTCCGCCGCGCCTGTTAGCGTCCGAACGTGTCCAGCGAGACTGTTCCCTCTTCCGCGATCATCTACACCCTGACCGACGAGGCGCCGCTGCTGGCGACCTACTCGTTCCTGCCGATCGTCCAGGCGTACGCCGCCCAGGCCGGCGTACCGGTCGAGACCCGCGACATCTCGCTGGCCGGCCGCATCATCGCGGCGTTCGCCGACCGGCTCCCCGAGGACCAGCGCATCGGCGACGCGCTGGCCGAGCTCGGCGCGCTCGCGAAGCGGCCCGAGGCCAACATCATCAAGCTGCCCAACGTCAGCGCCTCGATCCCGCAGCTCAAGGCGGCCGTCGCCGAGCTCCAGGCCCAGGGCTACGAGCTGCCGGCCTACCCCGACGAGCCGAAGACCGACGACGAGCGCGACGCGCGCGCCCGCTACGACAAGATCAAGGGCAGCGCCGTCAACCCGGTGCTCCGCGAGGGCAACTCCGACCGCCGCGCGCCCGAGTCGGTCAAGCAGTACGCCCGCAAGCACCCGCACTCGATGGGCGCCTGGACCGCCGACTCGCGCACCAACGTCGCGACCATGGCCGACGGCGACTTCCGCCACAGCGAGCAGTCGGCGGTCATGGAGGCCGACGACACGCTGCGCATCGAGCACGTCGCCGAGGACGGCACGGTCACCGTCCTCAAGGAGTCGGTGCCGGTGCTGGCCGGCGAGGTCGTCGACGCCACCCGCATGGACGTCGAGGCGCTCCGCGAGTTCGTCACCGAGCAGATCGCCCGGGCCCAGGCCGACGAGGTGCTCTTCTCGGTGCACCTCAAGGCCACCATGATGAAGGTCTCCGACCCGATCATCTTCGGCCACGTCGTCGAGATGTTCTTCCCCGACGTCTTCCAGCAGTACGGCGCCCAGCTGCGCGCCGCGGGCATCTCGCCCAACGACGGGCTCGGCGCCCTGATGGGCGCCGCGGACGCGCTGCCCGACGGCGAGGCCATCCGCGAGGCCGTGAAGCAGCGGCTGGCCCAGGGCCCCGCCCTGGCGATGGTCGACTCCGACAAGGGCATCACCAACCTGCACGTACCCAGCGACGTCATCGTCGACGCCTCGATGCCGGCGATGATCCGTACCTCCGGGCACATGTGGGGACCCGGACGGCCAGGAGGGCGACACCCTCGCGGTGATCCCCGACTCGTCGTACGCCGGCATCTACCAGGCGGTCATCGACGACTGCCGCGAGCACGGCGCCTACGACCCGTCGACGATGGGCTCGGTGCCCAACGTCGGGCTGATGGCGCAGGCGGCCGAGGAGTACGGCTCCCACGACAAGACCTTCGAGATCCCCGCGCCCGGCACGGTCCGCGTGGTCAACGCGGCGGGCGACGCGGTGCTCGAGCACGAGGTCAACGCCGGCGACATCTGGCGCGCCTGCCAGACCAAGGACGTGCCGATCCGCAACTGGGTCGAGCTCGCCGTGACCCGGGCCCGGGCGACCGGCGACCCTGCCGTGTTCTGGCTCGACGAGACCCGCGCCCACGACGCCAACCTGATCGCCAAGGTGCGAGGCGTACCTCGAGCACCCGACACGGGGGGACACCGACGGCCTCGACATCCGCATCCTCTCGCCGGTCGAGGCCGCCAAGCTGTCGGTCGAGCGGATCCGCCAGGGCCTGAACACCATCTCGGTCACCGGCAACGTGCTGCGCGACTACAACACCGACCTGTTCCCGATCCTCGAGCTCGGCACCTCGGCCAAGATGCTCTCGGTGGTCCCGCTGATCAACGGCGGCGGCCTCTTCGAGACCGGCGCGGGCGGCTCGGCCCCCAAGCACGTGCAGCAGCTGGTGAAGGAGAACTACCTGCGCTGGGACAGCCTCGGCGAGTTCCTCGCCCTGGCCGCCTCGTTCGAGCAGTACGCCGCAGGCCACCGGCAACCGTCGGGCCCAGGTGCTGGCCGACACCCTCGACCGCGCCACCGGCACGTTCCTCGACGAGAACCGGTCGCCGGCCCGCCGGGTCGGCTCGATCGACAACCGTGGCTCGCACTTCTACCTCGCCCTGTACTGGGCGCAGGAGCTGGCGAAGCAGACCGACGACGCCGACCTGGCCGCGACCTTCGAGCCGCTCGCCAAGACGCTCGCCGAGAACGAGCAGGCCATCACCGCCGAGCTGATCGCCGTCCAGGGCTCGCCCGTCGACGTCGGCGGCTACTACCGGCCCGACCCCGAGAAGACCTCCGCCGTGATGCGTCCGTCCCCGACGTTCAACGAGGCCCTGGCCTCGCTCGGCTGAGCGAGGCCAGGGCCCGTTGCCGGGCCTATCGGAGTGAGATGCCCGCCTTCACCTTGCAGGGCTTGGCCGCCTGCTTGGCCTTGGCGAGCTTCTTCGCCACCTTGTGCTCCTTCTTGAGCAGCTTGTCCAGCTTGTCCTCGAGAGCCTTGACCGCGGCCTGGTCTCCGGAGGCCTGAGCCTTGAGCGAGCTTCGCCTTGGTCGTCTTGACCGCCTTCTTCAGCGCCTGGTGGTGCTTGCCCAGCTTGGTGACGGCCTTGGTGAGCGTCGGGCAGTCGTAGGCACGGAACGTCGCCGACGCCGGGTAGGGGTCGACGTTGCCGGATGCGTCCCGTGGCGGCCACCCGGAACGTGTGCCGGCCCGGCTTGACGGTGACCGACTGTCGGGTTGGGGCAGCCGGCGAACGCCGAGCCGTCGAGCGAGCACTGGTAGGTGGATCCGGCCTCGGTCGACACGAAGCCGAACGGCACCGTCAGGCGCTTGGCGACACCATGGGGCGGCGTGGTCAGGAAGGCGGTGTCGGGGGCTTGCGTGTCCGGGCAACCGGACGGGGCGACGCCGGCCTTGCCCGGGCAGTCGTCGGTCGCGTCGGGGATGCCGTCCCCGTCACCGTCCGGTGCGACGCCCGTGGTCGTGACGAACAGCGTGGCGGCGCTGATGCTGCCGACGTCGCCGGAGCAGAAGTCGCGCACGCGCAGGATCCAGGTGCCGTTGGCGTTCCCCAGGGACGCGAAAGTCGGCGTGATGAGCGGGTCGGAGTAACCGCTCGCGCGGTAGTGCCCAGGCGGCGCAACGCTGCTGTTGGTCGCCTCGCTCTCGAAGGTCGGAGTCGCGGGAGCCGTGTCAGAGAACAGGTAAGGACCGACGAGGTTGCCACCGGCGCCGCCGTAGTAGAGCGCCGAGAAGAGCGAGGTCTTCAAGCCGTTGGGAGCGATGAGGACGGCGGTCAGGTCACCGGCGTAGCTGTGCGGCGGGTCGAAGGCCATCCGCACGGCGACATCCGTCGGGGAGCCCGACCTTGCCCCCGACCTGGAAGGACACGTTCAGCGGGTCGCCCGCCGTCTGCAGGCCCCCGCAGCCGGATGCGTCCGGGATCGCGCCCAGGCTGGCCGAGTCGGCGTCGACGCCGGGTGTCCCCGCGGTGGCGTTGATGCTCACGTCGTCCAGGGTCATCAGGTTGTCGCCCGCGCTGCCACCGGCGGTAGGAGAACGCCAGCGTGTGGGCGTGCCCGTCGGCGAACTCGCTGATGTCGAGGCTGTGCAACACGTAGCCGGCGTCGACGGCGTGTCGGGCTCTTCGAGCGGCATGGACACCGCCTGCCCGTCGACCAGGACGTCGATGGCTCGACTGCGAGCCTCCCGGTCGACTGCAGGACGTCCTCGTGAGCCAGAAGCTCAGCGTCGCCGAGCCGACCGGCAGGGTGACGTCCTGGGAGACCACGGACGTGTGGCCCGGGGTGAGGGTGTCACCGAACCAGTAGAAGCTGTGTCCGGTATGGGGGGCGCCGCGGATCCGGGCTGCAGTTGTCGGGCGTGCAGAAGCCAGAGCTGTAGACGGAGTCGGTCGAGGTCCATCCCGGGGAGATCGGCGGGTCAGCCGACCGCGAGCTCGAAGCCGCCGTCGACGAGGACCTCCGCCGCGTCGGCCGGGGAGACGAGCAAGGGGCTGACGAGCGCCAGTCCGGACGTGATGAGTGAACGGCCGCCGAGGCGGCGACCGCACGTCGTGCAAGAAGCATGGTGGCATCGGCTTTCTCTTGGAGGAGCGGAGGAGCCGCGTCCAGACCGACGGGCCCGAGCGCGTCGTCGAGAACTGATGCGCCTCCACGCACCTGGGGGAGCCCGACGATCCAACCGGTCTAGACCAGCCTGTTCGCGGACCCGATGTGAGGGACGGCAGGTGGACCGCTCGTTGCGTGGAATAGGTGAGCGTCGGGGTCAGGTTGGACGATGAGTGCCGATGACGATCCCAACGCGACCGCCCGTCACGGCCCGTCGAGGCCCCGTCGCGACCCGTCACTTCGTGCTGGCCGTGCTGGCGCTCGCCATGGGCGGGTTCGCGATCGGCACGACCGAGTTCGTGACGATGGGGTCTGCTGCCGGAGATCGCGGCGGGCGTGGGCGTCTCGATCCCGGCGGCCGGGCACGTGATCTCGGCGTACGCCGTCGGCGTGGTGATCGGCGCGCCGGTGCTGGCCTTCCTGGGGGCCGGGCTCCCGCGGCGCGGGCTGCTCGTCGCCCTGATGGTGGCCTACGCCGTGGGCAACGCCGCGAGCGCCCTGGCGTCGTCGTACGGCCTGCTGGTCGCGCGGGTGGCGACCGGTTTCCCGCACGGCGCCTTCTTCGGCGTCGCCTCCCTGGTCGCCGCCTCGCTGGCCCCGGAGGGGCGCAAGGGCCGCGCCGTGGCGATGGTGATGCTCGGCCTCTCGGTCGCCAACGTGGTCGGCGTCCCCGCGGCGACCTGGCTCGGCCAGCACCTCGGCTGGCGGGCGGCGTACTGGCTGGCCGCCGGCCTCGCCCTCCTGACCGCCGTCCTGGTGGTGACCTTCGTGCCCGCCCTGCCCGGCGACGGCGACGCCACCGGTCGGCGCGAGCTCCGGGCGTTCCGCGAGCCGCAGGTGTGGCTGACCCTGCTCGCCGGCGCGGTCGGCTTCGGAGGCATGTTCGCCGTCTACTCCTACGTCGCGCCGACCGTGACGGAGGTCGGCGGCCTGCCGGACGGGGCGGTGCCGGTGTTCCTCCTGGCGTTCGGGCTCGGCATGGTCGTCGGCACGTGGCTCGCCGGCGAGCTGGCCGACTGGTCGGTCTTCCGGTCGCTGCTGGGCTCCTCGCTCGGCATGGCCGCGGTGCTGCTCCTGTTCGCGGCCGTCGCGCCGGCGGGGTGGGGGCTGCTGCCCGTCGGCTTCCTGGTGACCGTCCTCGGCTCGGTGCTCGTGGTGAACCTCCAGCTCCGCCTGATGCACGTCGCGGCGACGCCCAGACCCTCGGCGCCGCGCTCAACCACGCCTCGCTCAACATCGCCAACGCGGCCGGCGCGTTGCTCGGGTGGCGTGGTCATCTCCGCCGGCTACGGCTACCGCGCCACGGGCGTGGTCGGGGCGGGCTGGCGTCGGCCGGCTTCGCCGTGCTGGTCGTCTCGGCCGGTCGGGCCAGGGCGGCCATGGTCAGTGTCCGAACGGACTAGGCATGGCCCGAAAGGACGAATTCATGGACGCCGGATCGCGTCATGTCGGCCCGCCGGTCGGCGTCACTTCGCTAACGTCGGCATCCGGTCGAGGGGACTAGCCGTCGGTCCGTTCGGGTACGCGGTCGGGTCGCTCGGCCTCATTGCCACGGTTGCGCCATTTCAACCGGTTCTCCCGCGGGCCGAGCCGGTTCGTGAGGACCCGCTGCTGCGCGTTTCGCGCGGCAGAACTCCCCAATCTCCGGGAGTTACTCGAATGTCGCCGCAGGTGTCGAGGCGCGCGGTGACCCGCGGGGCTGCCTGGACCGTCCCGCTGGTCGCGGTCGGTGTGGCCGCCCCGGCCTTCGCCGTCTCCCGATCGCAAGCGGCCACGACCTGTCCTGACCGGGTGCCAGTGCTCGAGCGCCAGACAAGAAGTACCGGCTGTCGCTGACGTTCGCCAACCCGACGGCCGACAGGTACAGCGTCACGTCGTCGTGGTGGCGGCGGCCGGTGACCCGTGCTCCTGACCGACCCCGACGACCGGCACGGTCAACGCCAACGGCGCCTCGGCCATCAACGTCACTTCTTCCGCGGCGAGCAACCGGCGACGAGCACGTGACCGTCACCTACACCATCAAGAACAACACCACCAACCAGACGTCAACCACTGTCGGCCCGACGGCCGTCGCCTGGTTCAACTGCGCCAACGGCGTCTGCTAGTCACCTCGGCCTGCGTGCCCACTCCTCACGCAGGACGTCGTAGAGCACGGCATCGACCCGGCCCTCGGCGACGACCGTCCCGAGGCGCTCGACGCCCGTGCTCGGTCATGGCCGTTGGCCTCGAGCACGTGGCGTGACGCACGCGTTGTCGCGGGCGGCGTAGGCCTTGACCCGGCTGCAGCCCGGGCCTCGAAGGCGTGCTCCAGCACCAGCCCGACGGCTGCCGTCATCACGCCGCGGCCACGGGCATCGGGGTGCGCCCAGTAGCCGACCTCGCCGGACGACAGGTCGTCCGGGAGGTCGAAGAGGCCGACCGAGCCCAGCAGCGCGTCGGTCGCCGGGTCGGCGACCGCCCAGCTCAGGCCGCGGCCCGACGCCCGCAGCCCGGTCCGCCCGCGGATGAACGACAGGGCGTCGTCCGGCCGGTGTACGGCGACGGCAGCTCGGCCAGCCAGCGCGGGTCCGCTCCTCCCGGCAGGCCTCCACCACGCGCTCGGCGTCGTCCTCGCCGAAAGGCCGGAGCCGCACGCCGCCGCGCTCGAGCACGCGTCGTCGATCCAGCGGCCCTGCGGCTCCTGCGGGTCGCCGGCCAGCAGGGTGCCGACCCAGGCGTCGCGCAGCTCGCCGCGGTGCGGCAGCCACTGCCGCAGGGTGCCCTCGAACGCGAAGCCGAGCTTCCAGGCCACCCGGCGGGACGCCCAGTTGCCGACGTTGGCCAGCCAGATCACGGTGGCCAGGTCCTTCTCCCGGAAGCCCCACTCGAGCAGCATCCGCAGCGCGTGCTCCACGTGGCCGGTCCCGCGCACCCACGGGTGCGAGCCGTAGGCGATCTCCCGCGGCGGCTGCCCTTGTTGCGCAGCGCGACGTGGCCGGCGTACCTGCCCTCGGCCTCGACGACGAAGCCCCACTCCTCGTCCGACTCCCAGGCGCCGGGCACGAAGCCCAGGACGAAGTCGCGGGCATCGGCGTGCGAGTACGGGATCGGCACCGTGGTCCACTGCTGGGACAACGGGTCCTGGCACTGCTCCCACGAGCCCTGGACGTCACTCTCCCGCGGGTGTCGCAGGGTGACGGGGCCGTCGATGAGCGTCGGCGCGGTGACCATGCAGGCCACCCTCTCAGCCGCTACTCGGTCCGGGCAACGGGGTTTCGGTCCAGGTGTAGCCGCCGTCGTCGGAGGTGAGCAGCGGAGCCTTCTCCTGGAGCGTGGACGCGACCTCGGCGACGGGCAGGTCGGCGAGGTGGTGCAGGGCGATCGCCTCCCGCTGGGCGGCCGGCAGCCGACGGAGCGCGGCCATCAGGGCGAGGTGCTCCTCCGACACTGCCCTCAACTATGCGACCTCTGGGCGGCGCACGGGGTTGCATCGATGCCCTGACAGAATGCGCCTCGATATGAGCGCGATCACCGAGACCGAGCTGGCCGTCCCCGCCGTGGCGTCGGGCGGCGCCCGCCCGCGGGTGCTGTCGGGCATCCAGCCGACGGCCGACTCCTTCCACTTCGGCAACTACCTGGGCGCGCTGCGGCAGTGGGTCGACCTGCAGCGCGACCACCAGCCGTTCTTCTTCATCGCGGACCTGCACGCGATCACCGTCGAGCAGGACCCCAAGGTGCTGCGCGAACGCACCCTGCGGGCCGCGGCGCAGCTGCTGGCGATGGGCATCGACCCGAAGCGGTCGGCGATCTTCGTGCAGAGCCAGATCCCCGCGCACGCCCAGCTCTCGTGGGTGCTGCAGTGCCTGACCGGCTTCGGCGAGGCCCGGCGGATGACCCAGTTCAAGGACAAGTCGTCGAAGTCGGGGGAGGGGGCCGCGAGCGTCGGCCTGTTCACCTACCCGATCCTCCAGGCGGCCGACATCCTGCTCTACCGGCCGCACTACGTGCCGGTCGGCGAGGACCAGCGCCAGCACCTCGAGCTGACCCGCGACCTGGCACAGCGCTTCAACCACCGCTACAAGAAGACGTTCCGGCTGCCCGAGCCCTACATCCTCAAGTCCACCGCCAAGATCACGGACCTCCAGGAGCCCACCGCGAAGATGTCGAAGTCGGCCTCCTCGCCGGCGGGCATCATCGAGCTCCTCGACGACCCGAAGGTGAGCGCCAAGAAGATCCGCTCCGCTGTCACCGACTCGGGCAGCGAGATCCGCTTCGACGTCGAGGAGAAGCCCGGCATCAGCAACCTGCTGACCATCTACTCCTCGCTGACGGGTCGCAGCATCGCGGGGTTGGAGGAGGAGTACGCCGGGAAGGGCTACGGCGACCTGAAGAAGGACCTCGCCGACGTGGTGGTCGACTTCGTGACGCCGTTCCGCGACCGCACCCTCGAGCTGCTCGACGACCAGGCGCAGCTGAGCGCCGTCCTCGAGCAGGGCCGGCAGCAGGCGAGCGAGGTGGCCGAGGCGACGCTGCGCGACGTGTGGCAGCGGGTCGGCTTCGTGGCTCCCGCCCACCCAGGCTTGAAGACTCAGTAAGGTCTTCGGGTGCCCGTCATCGGAGTCGCCCTGTCGATCCCGGAGCCCTGGGCCTCCGAGCTCCAGGACTACCGCACGAGTCTGGACCCGTCGGCCGCCCTGATCCCGACGCACATCACCCTCATCCCGCCGACCCGCCTCGACGACGGTGCCGTCGACGTGGTCGAGGAGCACCTGGCGAAGGTGGCCGAGGACGTTGCCGCGTTCGAGGTGCACCTGCGCGGCACGGGCACGTTCCGGCCCGTCTCGCCGGTGGTGTTCATCAGCCTGGTCGAGGGGATCTCCCCGACCGAGCAGCTCGCCGTCGCCGTACGGTCGGGCCCGCTCGACGTGGACGTCGAGTACCCGTTCCACCCGCACGTCACGGTCGCCCACCACCTCACCGACGACCAGCTGGACCGGGCGTTCGACGATCTGGCGGAGTTCGAGTGCTCGTTCGAGGTGGCGGAGTTCCACCTGTACGTGCACGACGACGTCGACGGCTGGCGGCCGACGCGCGACTTCACGCTGCGGCCGGCGGACCCGACGCCGGCGACCGGCTGACGCGTGCCGCCGCTGAAGGACCGGGCCACGGCGTACCTCGATCGGGCGCGCAGCCGCTCGCACCTCCTCGACCACGGCATCCGCACCCAACAGCACTACACCGCCGTCGGTGGCCGCCTGCAGGCAGGCGCGGTGACCTACTTCGCGTTCCTCTCGTTCTTCCCGATCCTGGCCATCGCGTTCTGGGCCGTCGGGTACATCGCCCGCGTCTACCCCGACGCGCAGAGCGACCTCATCGCAGCGCTCGAGAACCTGCTGCCCGGACTGATCGGGCCGGGTGACGACCAGATCTCCCTGCAGGCCGTGCAGGACTCCGCGACGACCGTCGGCCTGATCGGGTTCGCGGTGCTGCTGTACGCCGGCCTCGGTTGGCTCTCGGCGATGCGCCAGGCGCTGACGACCGTGTTCCGGGAGCCGCCCACGATGAAACCCAGCTTCGTCTTCGGCAAGCTGCGCGACCTGCTGACCCTCGGCGTGATCGGCCTGACCCTGCTGGTCAGCGTGGCCATCGGCGGCGTGGTGGCCGGCTTCTCGCAGGACGTCCTCGACCTGCTGGGGCTGAGCGCTGGGTACGCCTGGCTGCTCGCGGTGCTGGCCGTCCTGGTCGGCGGTGCCGCCGACATGGTGCTGTTCTACGTGCTGTTCCGGCTGCTCGCGCGGCCGCGGCTGCCGAGCCGGGCGCTGTGGTCGGGAGCGCTGCTCGGCGCTGTGGGCGCCGAGGCCCTGAAGTACCTCTCGTCGTTCCTGATCGCCGCCACCAAGGACCAGCCGGCCTTCCAGGCGTTCGGCATCTCGCTGATCCTGCTCGTCTGGATCAACTACTTCTCGAAGATCGTCGTCTACGCAGCCGCCTGGTCCTACACGGCCGTGGCGCACGGGGCCGACTGAACACCGATTCGTCAGAGATCCGCCCGCGGGGAGCACCCGTTCGAGTGCTGACGAATCGGCGTGGAGCCGCGGTCAGTGGCCGACCAGCCGGTGCACGCGGGTGAAGGTGTCGCGGTAGCCCAGCCCCCGCCAGGCCCGCGACGACAGCAGGTTGGTCTCGCGCCAGTCGGTCACGATGCTCGGGTAGCCCGCCTCCAGCGCCCACGCCGACACGGCCTCCCCGAGCGCGCGCCCGACGCCGAGCCCCCGGGCCTCGGGGAAGACGGCGGCGAAGCCGAGGAACGCCGCGCGGTCGGGACACGCCGGCCCGGCGTGGCTGGAGGAGACCTCCAGCGAGCACCCCACGGCGCTGCCGGCGATCGCGCCGTCGTGCTCGACGACGACGTTCCAGTACTTCGGGTTGTCGAAGTCCTCCTCCCAGTCGGCGACCCGCTCCTCGTAGACGTCGGGCGGGCTGCTGGAGAAGACGGGCGAGCGTCCCTGGTGGTCGGTGAGCTCCATGTCGAGCCGGGCCAGCGTCGGGATCTCGTCGCGGCGTGGCGACCGCACGGTCAGCCCCGCGCGCACCGGACCGGCCTCGGCGGGCTCTTGGATCGCGTGCGTGTGCTGGTGGCCGAACGCGAGGCGGAACCAGGCGCCGACCAGCTCCCGGTCGTGGGACGGCAGCAGCGCGTAGTGCGCCGTGCGCCCCTCGTCGACCCAGCGCGTCGCGGCCACGGCGTACAGCGCCCGCGCCGTCTCCGGCTCCTCGACCGCGTGGCCGGCCGACTCCACCCAGATGTTCTGGCCCCAGGTGGGGTTCTTCGGGGCGCCGAGGAGATAGCCGACGACCCGGTCGCCGTCGACGGCGACCGACCCGGAGGCGTCCTCGGCGCCGTACGCCGCCACGAGCAGCTCGCGGGTCGCCGCCGGGTCCTCGTACGTCGGCGACAGCAGCGGCTCGGCCACCCGGTGCCGCCGGTGCCGCGCGGCCAGCACCTCGGCCGCACCGTCCAGGTGCTCCTCGGCGAAGGGCAGGATCTCGGGTCCGGTCACGGTTAACGGTAGGGACGGCGCCTGGCACTAGCGCGGCAGCCGCACCCGGGCCACGGTCTCCGCGCCCTCGCGCACCAGCTCGATGGTGCCGTGGTGGTTCTCGACGATGATGCGCCGGGCCTCGTCGAGGCCGAGGCCGGTGCCCTTGCCGACGTCCTTGGTGGTGAAGAAGGCGTCGAACGCGCGGGCGGCTACCTCGGGATCGAGGCCCGGCCCGGTGTCCGCGACCTCGATCACGACGGCGTCGTCCTCGGCGCGGGTGGTGATCCGCAGGCTGCCGCGTCCTTCCATCGCGTCGACGGCGTTGGTGATGAAGTTGGTCCACACCTGGTTGAGCTCGCCGGCGTAGGCCTCGACGCGGGGCAGGTCGGGGGCGTAGTCCCGGACGACGTCGACGCCCTCCTTGAGCCGCGGCTGCAGGATCACCATCGTGCTCTCCAGGCCCTCGACGACGTCGACCGGCTGGAACCCGGCCCGGTCCATCTGGGTGTAGGAGCGCATCCCGTTGACCAGCTGGGAGACGCGGGTGGTGGCCTCCCGCAGCTCGTCGAGCTGGGCGCCCACCGAGAGGGTGCCGGCCACCCACTCCAGGCCGGGCAGCAGGGCCGGCCCGGGCAGCAGGTCGGCCGCCTGCTCGCACCACGCCACGGGCACGCCGGCGGCGGCGAGCGCCGAGGCGAGGGCCCACGGGTCGTCCACGCCGTGGTCCTCGAGCCAGCCACCGAGCTCGTCCTCCGCGTCGCTCACCCGCATGCCCGACCGCGCCGGCGGCCGCGGCGGGACCTTGCGGCGCAGCCGGTCGAGCGCGAGGAACTGGTCGGCGGAGATCGCGCCCTCGGCGAGCTCCTCGAGCGAGGTGAGCAGCGCGCCCAGCGTCTCGCCCAGCGTCGCCACGGTGCGGACGGCGGCGGCGGCAGGGTTGTTGAGCTCGTGGGCGAGGCCGGCCGACAGGGTGCCGAGGGTGACCAGGGACTCGCGCTGCCGCACCGTCGCCTCGATCGTCCGGGCGGTCCCGAACACGCCTCGCACGAGGTGCACGGCGAGCGGCAGCCACTCCTCCATCAGCGCCCGCAGGTCGGCGGCCGGCACCTGCAGCATCCGGCCGAACTCGACCCCGCGCCCGGAAGCCAGGTAGACGCCGTCGTCGTCGAACGCGCGGAAGCCGCCGGCCCAGCGCCCGGGCAACATCTGCCCGACACGCGTCTCCTCGCGGCCGACCGTGCGGAACAGGTCGACCACCCCGTCGACCAGCACCCACCAGTAGTCCGCGGGCTGGCCCTCGACGAAGAGCCGGGAGCCGGGTTCGATCTCGACGGTGTGGCCGACGGCGAGCAGCTGTTCGAGCCGGTCGTCGGTGACGCCGGCGAAGATCGGCAGCCGGCTCAGCTCGTCGACGCGCATCGGCCCGCGCTCAGATCGTGGCCAGGTAGCGGTGCACGAGGTGGACGGCCATCGCGCCCTCGCCGACGGCCGACGCCACCCGCTTCATCGAGTCGAAGCGGACGTCGCCGGCGGCGAAGACCCCCGGCACGCTGGTCTCGAGTGCGTACGGCGACCGGGGGAGCGGCCAGGCCGGCTGCTCGTCCGCGCGGATGAGGTCGGGTCCCGTGACGACGTACCCCCGCGCGTCGCGCGCCACGTCCTTGCCCAGCCAGTCGGTCCGCGGCTGCGCCCCGATGAAGACGAACAGCCAGCTCGCGGGCACGTCCTCGCACGAGCCGTCGCGGCGATCGAGGATCCGCAGGATCTCGAGGTGGCCGTCACCCCGGGCCGCCGTGACCTCGCTGGAGGTGCGCACCTCGATGACGGGCGAGGCCTCGATGCGGTCGATGAGGTAGCGCGACATCGACGCCTCCAGGTCGGCGGCCCGGATGACCATCACCACCCGCCGGGCGTGCTTGGCCATGTTGAGCGCCGCCTGGCCCGCGGAGTTGGCGGCGCCGACGATGTAGACCTCGTCGCCGTCGACCTGGCGCGCGTCGCTGGCGTCGGCGCCGTAGTAGACGCCCCGCCCCGTCAGGGCGTCGAGACCGTCGGCCTCGTGCCGGCGGTAGGAGACGCCCGTCGCCAGGATGACCGAGCGCGCCTCGATGACCGGTCGACTCTCTGGATCGCCCTCCAGGACGACGGCGCGGACCGGGCCGCGCTGCTCGAGGCCGACCACGTCGCGGGCGCGCACCAGCTCCGCGCCGAAGCGCTGCACCTGCGCCAGCGCCCGCTGCGTGAGGTCGGATCCGCTGAGCCCCTTGGGGAAGCCCAGGTAGTTCTCGATCGACGCGCTCTGGCCCGCCTGGCCGCCCGGCGCCTCGCGCTCGACGACGATCGTGCTCAACCCCTCCGAGGCGGCGTACACCGCCGAGGCGAGTCCCGCGGGGCCGCCGCCGACGATGCACACGTCGTAGAGCGGCTGTAGGGCCTGGGTGCTGATGCCGAGCAGGTCGGCCAGCGCGACGTTGGAAGGGGCGCGCAGTGGGTCCCCCTCGGCGGGCAGCACCAGCGGCAGGTCCTCGGGCGCGGCGCCCGCGAGCGCGGCCAGGCGGCGCCCCTCCTCGTCGAGCTCGACGTCGAACCAGCGGTAGGGCACGTGGTTGCGGGCCAGGAAGGTCTTCACCTCGTGGCCCCGGTCGGACCACCGGTGGTCGACCACCCGCAGGTCGGAGGTCTGCTGCGGGTGCGCGGCCTGCCAGTCGTCGAGGAGGTCGTCGACGACGGGGTAGAGGTTGTCCTCGGGCGGGTCCCAGGGCTTGAGGAGGTAGTGGTCGATGCCGATGTCGTTGATGGCCTGGATCGCCACGCCCGTGTCGGCGTACGCCGTGAGCAGCAGCCGCTTGGCGCCCTCGGCGAGGCCCCGCTCCTGGGCGGCCGCGAGGGTCTCGATCCCGGTCATCCGCGGCATCCGCTGGTCGACGGCGAGCAGGGCCACCGGACGGCCGCGCAGGGCCAGCTCGGCGAGCACCTCGAGGGCCTCCTCGCCCGAGGTCGCGCGCACGATGCTGTAGGTGCGCCCGTAGTGACGGCGCAGGTCGCGGCCGATCGCCGCGGACACCTGCTCGTCGTCGTCGACGGTGAGGATGGCCGGCCTCGTCATCTTCCCCCTCAGATGCGGTCCGGGGACGCCCGGCCGAGCTCAGGCAGATCGACCGCGCCAGTAGTCCGTCGACCCTATCGCCGTGGGTGACAATCCCCACAACGGCCCACGGCGCGGGCCCCCCGCTGGCGGGCACTCCGCGGCGAGGAATAGCCTCGGCAGGCCGGGACGCCCGCGGCGACGCAGCCGACCCGGATCCACATCAGGTCACGAAAGGACTCCTGGATGTCCACAGGCGTGAGCGGCCCGACGCGGGCCAGGATCCCCGAGAAGACCCTGCGGA
Source organism: uncultured Actinomycetota bacterium (assembly GCA_963774575.1). Lineage (GTDB taxonomy): Bacteria > Actinomycetota > Actinomycetes > Propionibacteriales > Nocardioidaceae > Nocardioides. The sequence goes on from CAVZFO010000022.1 coordinate 60,978, forward strand.
CCGACCGGTGGTGGCTCTACCCGCTGACCACCTTCGTGATCTTCTCGGGCTTCATCGTCTACGCGACCTGGCGGGCCTTCTCCAACGCCAACTACTTCGTCGAGCCCTACCTGTCGCCGTTCTACTCGCCGTGCCTGGGCGAGTGCGTCAACGGTTCCTCGGACTTCGGCCAGCCCTTCGGCTGGTTCCCCCTGTCCTCCGCGCTGATCATCCTGATCTTCCCGCTGGGCTTCCGGCTGACCTGCTACTACTACCGCAAGGCCTACTACCGGTCCTTCTGGCTGAGCCCGCCGGCCTGCGCCGTGGCCGAGCCGCACAAGGCCTACTCCGGTGAGACCCGGCTGCCGCTGATCATCAACAACATCCACCGCTACTTCTGGTACGCCGCGATCGTCGTCGGGCTGATCCTCAGCTACGACACGGTGCTGGCGTTCGGCCCCATGGAGGGCGAGTCGAGCGGCATCCACATGGGCCTCGGCACGCTGGTCTTCCTCGTCAACATCGTGCTGATCTGGCTCTACACGCTCTCCTGCCACTCCTGCCGGCACGCGGTCGGCGGCCGGCTCCGGCACTTCTCCAAGCACCCGGTCCGCTACCAGCTGTGGACGTGGGTGTCGAAGCTGAACGCCCACCACGCGAGGTACGCCTGGGCGTCCCTGTTCTCCGTGGCCATCGCGGACTTCTACGTCTACCTGCTGGCCACCGGAGCCATCTCCGACCCGAGGTTTTTCTGAACCACCCCACGAAGTTGATCGCTCCTCCGCTTCGCTCCCCGCTCACAACTCCGCGGGGACCCCGGAAAGAGTTTCCAATGACTGAGAATGAAAGCCCTATGGCAGACCGCCACCCGATGACGGGCAACCGGATGTCCGAGGACGAGGCCCGCGGGGTCCACGGCATCGAGCAGCACCAGTACGACGTGGTCGTGATCGGTGCCGGCGGGGCCGGGCTGCGCGCGGCCATCGCCGCGCACGACGCCGGGGCCAAGACGGCGGTCGTCTGCAAGTCCCTGCTCGGCAAGGCGCACACGGTGATGGCCGAGGGCGGCATCGCCGCGGCCATGGGCAACCTGTGGCCCGACGACAACTGGGAGGTGCACTTCCGCGACACCATGCGTGGCGGGAAGATGCTCAACAACTGGCGGATGGCCCAGCTCCACGCCCAGGAGGCACCCGAGCGGGTGCTCGAGCTCGAGGACTGGGGCGCGCTGTTCGACCGCACCCAGGACGGGCTGATCTCCCAGCGCGACTTCGGCGGCCACCGCTACGCCCGGCTCGCGCACGTCGGTGACCGCACCGGCCTGGAGATGATCCGCACCCTCCAGCAGCGCACGGTGCAGCTCGGCATCGACGTGTTCATGGAGTGCACGGTCACCGACCTGATGAAGGATGGCGACGCCATCTCCGGCGCCTTCGGCTACTGGCGCGAGACCGGCCGCTTCATCACCTTCGAGGCACCCACCGTCATCCTGGCCACCGGTGGCATCGGCAAGTCCTTCAAGGTGACCTCCAACTCCTGGGAGTACACCGGCGACGGCCACGCGATGGCCCTGCGCGCCGGCGCCAAGCTGATCAACATGGAGTTCGTCCAGTTCCACCCGACCGGCATGGTGTGGCCGCCGTCGGTGAAGGGGCTGCTGGTCACGGAGTCGGTCCGCGGCGACGGCGGCATCCTGAGGAACTCCGAGGGCAAGCGGTTCATGTTCGACTACATCCCCGAGTTCTTCAAGGCGGAGACGGCCGACACCGAGGAGGAGGCCGACCGCTGGTACGACGACAAGAAGAACAACCGCCGGCCACCCGAGCTGCTGCCCCGTGACGAGGTCGCCCGGGCCATCAACTCCGAGATCAAGGCGGGCCGGGGGAGCGAGCACGGTGGCGTCTACCTCGACATCGCCTCGCGCCGTACGCCCGAGTTCATCCGCAAGCGGCTGCCGTCGATGTACCACCAGTTCAAGGAGCTGGCCGACGTCGACATCACCGCCGAGCCGATGGAGATCGGCCCGACCTGCCACTACGTCATGGGTGGCGTCGAGGTCGACGCGGACACCGAGCTGAGCGGCGTCACCGGCCTCTACGCCGTCGGCGAGTGCTCCGGCGGCATGCACGGCTCCAACCGCCTCGGCGGCAACTCGCTGTCCGACCTGCTGGTGTTCGGGCGGCGCGCGGGCGAGTCGGCGGCGGCGTACGCCGCGGGGCTGGGCGCGAGCCGCCCGGCGATCGCGGAGGCGGACGTCAAGGCCGCCGAGAAGAGCGCGCTGGCGCCGTTCGACTCCACGGGCGGGGAGAACCCCTACACGATCCAGCAGGACCTCCAGCAGACGATGAACGACCTGGTCGGCATCATCCGCACCGCGGACGAGCTCACCGCGTCGCTGAAGGGGATCGAGAGTCTCAAGGAGCGCGCGCAGCCGGCTCGTCGTGGAGGGTCACCGGCAGTACAACCCCGGCTGGCACCTGGCCCTCGACCTGCGCAACATGCTGCTGGTCTCGGAGTCGATCGCCAAGGCGGCCCTGGAGCGCCAGGAGTCGCGCGGCGGACACACCCGCGACGACTTCCCCGGGCCCAACCCGGAGTGGGGGGCCAAGAACCTGGTGGTCTCGCTGGCCGAGGACGGCGAGTCCGTCTCGCTGAACCCCCAGCCGCTGCCGCCGATGCCCGACGACCTGCAGAAGTTCTTCGAGTGAGTGAGAGGTACTGACCCGTGGCCTACAAGCTCAAGATGCGCCTCTGGCGGGGCGACCAGTCCGGCGGCGAACTGAAGGACTACGACGTCGAGGTCGAGACGGGCGAGGTGGTGCTCGACGCGATCCACCGCGTCCAGGCGACGCAGGCCGGCGACCTCGCGGTGCGGTGGAACTGCAAGGCCGGCAAGTGCGGCTCCTGCTCGGCGGAGATCAACGGCAAGCCGCGGCTGATGTGCATGTGCCGGCTCTCCGACTTCGACGAGTCCGAGACCATCACGGTCACGCCGATGCGGACGTTCCCGGTGATCCGCGACCTGGTCACCGACGTCTCCTACAACTACGAGAAGGCCAAGGAGCTGCCCTACGTCCAGCTCCCTCCCCGCGCGCCGGGCGAGAACCGCACGATGATGCAGGAGGACGTCGAGCGCGGCCAGGAGTTCCGCAAGTGCATCGAGTGCTTCCTGTGCCAGAACACCTGCCACGTCGTGCGTGACCACGAGGACAACAAGAAGGCGTTCTCCGGTCCTCGCTTCTTCCTGCGCTACGCCGAGCTGGACATGCACCCCCTCGACACCGCCGACCGCCGCGACCGCGCCCAGGAGTCGGCGGGCATCGGCATGTGCAACATCACCAAGTGCTGCACCGAGGTCTGCCCCGAGGGCATCCACATCACCGACAACGCGATCATCCCGATGAAGGAGCGCGTCGCCGACACCAAGTTCGACCCGCTGGTGTGGCTCGGCAACAAGATCGGCATCCGCAACAAGGACAACGAGGGCCGCACCCCGGTCTGAGGCGGCGGCAGGGATTCACCGGCCGGCCGGTGAATCCCTGGGTTGCCCGCTCATGTATCAGCAGGCAACCCAGAGGTGCAGCGGGCAACCCGTGGCGGCAGTGCGTCGGCGGCCCTCGCTAGCGTGACGAGCGTGACGTTCCGCGACGACTTCGACGGGCCCGACCTGGACACCGAGGTCTGGCGGCCGCACTACCTGCCGGCCTGGAGCTCGCGCGAGCAGACCCGGGCGTCGTACCGGCTGGAGGACTCCTGCCTGATCCTCGACGTGCCCGTCGACCAGCCCGCGTGGCCGATCCACGAACCGCCCCTGCGCGTGTCCGCGGTCCAGTCCGGCAGCTGGTCGGGGCCGGTCGGCAGCGGCTTCGGTCAGCAGCGGTTCCAGGAGGGGCAGCTGGTCCGCGAGGAGCAGCCGCGGTTCGAGGGCTGGCTGCCGGCGTCGGGTCACGTCGAGATCCGTTGCCGGATGACCCTCTCGCCGCGGTCGATGGGTGCGCTGTGGCTGGCCGGGTTCGAGGACGACCCGGAGCAGCTGCGGTGCGGCGAGCTGTGCGTCGTGGAGATCTTCGGGAGGTCGGTGCGGGACGGGTCGTGCGAGGTCGGCATGGGCATCAAGCCCTTCCGCGACCCGGCGCTGACCGAGGACTTCGACGCGCCCCGGCTGCCGATCGACGTGGCGGGGTTCCACACCTACGCCGTCGACTGGGACGCCCAGGAGGCGGTGTTCAGCGTCGACGGCGGCGAGGTACGGCGATGCCCGCGGCCGCCGACGTACCCGCTCCAGCTGATGGTCGCCGTCTACGACTTCCCGGAGTGGTCGGTCGGTGGTGACGACCAGCTCGTCCCCGAGCTGGTGGTCGACCACATCGCCGGGTGAGCGCTCAGGCCGCCAGTCGCAGCGGGCCGGCGAGCAACGAGGCGTAGTGCTCCTCGACCAGCTCGTCGACGGCGACGCTCCAGGTGCGCCGGGCGACGACCTCGCGCGCCCGGTCGCCGAGGAGCCGCCGGCGCGGGTCGGCGACGACCGCGGCGACGGCGTCGGCCAGCGCCAGCGACTGCGTCGGGTCGTAGAGCAGCCCGGTCTCCAGGTGCCGGACCACGTCGGTCGCGCCACCTGCCCGGGGCGCCACGCACGGCACGCCGCACGCGGCCGCCTCGCGCAGCGCGTGCGCGCAGGTGGCGCGGGTGCCCGGCTGCACCAGCACGTCGAGGGACGCGATCGCGGCGGCTGCCTGGCGAGGTGCGAGCTCCCCCGTGAACCGCACCCCGTCAGGCAGCCGGCTGCGCAGCCAGGCCCGCTGGGGCCCGTCCCCGATCACCACGAGCCGGGTGCCGGGGAGGGCGGCGAGCTCGGCCAGGCGACGTACGCCGTGACGTCGGTGCAGGCTGCCGACGTAGCCGACGACGACCTGCGTGAGGTCGCCGTCGGTCCAGGAGGCGCGCAGCAGCGGGTCCCGGCGCCCGGGGTGAACACGTCGGTGTCGACGCCCGGGGCCCAGAGTGCGGCCGCGAGCCCCTCGGCGTCGAGACGTTCGCGCAGCCAGGTCGCCGTGACCGTGAGCCGGTCAGCGCGGTCGGCCACCTGCTCGCGCCACCGGGGCGGCGCGAACTCCGCGCGCGCCGACGTCTCGGTCACCATCGTCGGGATGCCGAGGCGACCGGCCTGTCGCAGCGCGCGGATGCCGATCGCTCCCGGAGTGAACGCGTGCACCAGGTCCGGGCCGAAGCCGTGCAGGGACTCGTGGATCTTGTGGCCGCGCCGCGGGGACGAGAACCGGCTGACGCCGACCGCGTGGTACGACGGCGGGCCCTGGCCGGCCGTCAGGATCCGCACCTCGTGTCCGGTGGCCAGGAGCCGGTTCGCCACCTGGCGGACCGTCCCCGCTGCTCCGGTGAGCCGCGGGTCGAACGACTCGGTCACCAGGGCGATCCGTGCCGGCCTGCTCATGCCTCCAGCGTGACGACTCCGGCCCACGGGACGGCGATCGCTTGCTGGACGGTGGGTGAACGGTGAGCGTCGGTTTCGGCGGGTGGGCGGTGCGTGAGGGTCGGTTTCGGCGGGTGGGCGGTGCGTGAGTGTTGGTCTGTGCGTCGGAAACCAACCCTCACTCACCGCCGCCTCGCCCGAACCAACCCTCACTCACCGCCGCCCCGCCCGGACCGACCCGGAGCCAGAAAGGTCACAGCGTGTGGCTGGGGTCAGCGCCCCCTCCTAGAGTCGGGGCATGACCTCGCAGGACCCCGTCGAGGGCGGCTTGCCCGAGCCCGACGCGTTCGAGCCCGAGCAGGGCACGCTCGCGCTGGTGCTCGACGGTCCTCCGGCGACCCGCGAGGACTGGGAGCAGGCGGCGGCCGCGGTGCTGCGCAAGGCGCGGCGGCTCGGTCCCGACGAGCCGGATGCGGAGGCCTGGGACCGGCTGACCCTCACGACGTACGACGGGATCGACGTCTCGCCGCTCGGCACGCCCGACCTGCTCGACGGTCTTCGATCCAGCGGCCGCCCGCGACGGGCGGGAGCGTGGGACGTGCGGTCCTTCCTCAACCTGCGCGGCGAGCTACGGGCGCGAGCTCGCGCTGGCCAACGCCGACGCGCTGGCCGACCTCGAGGGCGGCGTGACCTCCCTCTGGGTGGAGCTGGCGGCCCTGATGGACGTCGACGAGCTCGACCAGGCGCTCGCAGGGCGTGCTGCTCGACCTCGCCCCGGTCGTCCTCCTCCCGAGCAACGTCGACTGCGTCAAGTCGGCCTTCGAGTTCGAGAAGCTGGTCGAGCGTCGCGGGATCGTGCCGGCTCCCGGCACCAACCTGGGAGCCGACCCGCTGGGCGGCCCGTTGCGCGGGAGCGGGTTCGAGGACCAGCCCGAGGGCTGGCCGTGGGACTCCGTGTCGGTCGCCCGCACCGCCCTGCGGATCGGCACCCTGGGCCTGGTCGCCGACGGGTCGACGGCTCACGACATCGGTGCCTCCGAGGCCCAGGAGCTCGGCTGGTCCCTGGCCGCCGGCGTCCACTACCTGCGCCGGATGGTCGACGACCGGATCGACCTCGACGACGCCGTGGGCGTCCTCGAGTTCCGGTATGCCGCGACCGACGACCAGTTCCTCACCATCGCCAAGCTGCGCGCGGCCCGTCGGCTGTGGGCGCGGGTGCTGGAGCTGAGCGGGGCGAAGCCGGTGCGAGCAGCGTCAGCACGCGGTCACCAGTCGGCCGATGATGAGCAGGTACGACCCCTGGGTGAACCTGCTGCGCACCACCGTCGCGGCGTTCGCCGCGGGGGTGGGAGGCGCGGATGCCGTCACCGTGCTCCCGTTCGACTCGCTCTACGGACGGTCCGACCCGTTCGCCCGCCGGATCGCCCGCAACACCTCGGCCCTGCTGGTCCAGGAGTCGCACGTAGCCACGGTGACCGACCCGGCGGGGGGCGCCTACGCCGTGGAGAAGCTCACCGACGACCTCGTGCTCAGCGGCTGGGAGGAGTTCCAGCGGATCGAGGAGTCCGGTGGGGCCTGGTACGCCCTGGAGGACCGGTCGTTCGTCGACCGGGTGAGCAGGACCTGGGAGCGGCGCCAGCGGGACATGGCCCACCGCCGTCGCCCGCTCACCGGGCTGTCGGAGTTCCCGAACCTCGGCGAGACGCTGCCCGAGCGCCCCCGACAGACCTCGGACTTCGACGACGTGCGTCGCTGGGGCGAGGACTTCGAGGCGATGCGCGACGAGCCCGCCGCGACGGCCGTCTTCCTGGCGACCATGGGCCCGTCGCCGCGCACACCGCGCGGGCGACGTTCGCGACCAACCTGTTGGCCGCCGGCGGTGTCGCGGTGACCCCCGCAGGCCCGACGCAGGACGCGGACGGCGTGCTCGCGACGTACGCCGGGCAGCCGGTCGTCTGCCTGGCCGGCCCCGACGCGGCGTACGCCGACTGGGGCGCCGACCTCGTCGCCCGGCTCCGCGACGCCGGCGCCCGCCACGTGATCCTCGCCGGCAGGCCGCGCGACCTCCCCGTCGACGACTCCTGCGCGGTCGGCGTCGACGCGCTCGCGTTCCTGCGCCGCACCAGGGAGGCGCTGTCGTGAGCGTGCCGAAGAGCTTTGCCGGGATCCCGTTCTCCGATTCGTCTGCGGGCGCGAGCGGGGGAAAGCGCGCACGAACCGCAGACCAATCGCGGTGGGTGGCACAGCCCGGAGGGCATCGACATCCTCCCGGTCTACGGCCCCGAGCACCTCGAGGGTCTCGACGGCCTGGACACCTGGCCGGGGTTCAGCCCGTTCCTGCGCGGGCCCTACCCGACGATGTACACGACCCAGCCCTGGACCATCCGCCAGTACGCCGGCTTCTCGACCGCCGAGGCGTCCAACGCGTTCTACCGGCGCAACCTGGCGGCCGGCCAGAAGGGCCTCAGCGTCGCCTTCGACCTGGCCACCCACCGCGGCTACGACTCCGACCACCCGCGCGTCCGCGGCGACGTCGGCATGGCCGGCGTCGCGATCGACTCGATCTACGACGCGCGCACGCTGTTCGAGGGCATCCCGCTGGACAAGATGAGCGTCAGCATGACCATGAACGGCGCCGTGCTGCCGGTGATGGCGCTCTACATCGCCGCGGCGGAGGAGCAGGGCGTCAAGCCGGAGCAGCTCAGCGGGACCATCCAGAACGACATCCTCAAGGAGTTCATGGTCCGCAACACCTACATCTACCCGCCCGCGCCGAGCATGCGGATCATCTCCGACATCTTCAGCTACACCGCCGAGCACATGCCGCGGTTCAACTCGATCTCCATCTCCGGCTACCACATGCAGGAGGCCGGGGCGACGGCCGACCTCGAGCTCGCCTACACGCTGGCGGACGGCGTCGAGTACCTCCGCGCCGGGCTGGCCGCCGGCCTCGACATCGACCGGTTCGCCCCGCGGCTCAGCTTCTTCTGGGCGATCGGGATGAACTTCTTCATGGAGGTCGCCAAGATGCGGGCCGCCCGCGCGCTCTGGGCGCGGCTGGTGAGCCAGTTCGACCCGCAGAACCCCAAGTCCCTCAGCCTGCGCACGCACTGCCAGACCAGCGGCTGGTCGCTCACGGCCCAGGACGTCTTCAACAACGTCGGCCGCACCTGCATCGAGGCGATGGCCGCGACCCAGGGACACACGCAGTCGCTGCACACCAACGCACTCGACGAGGCCATCGCGCTGCCGACCGACTTCTCGGCCCGGATCGCCCGCAACACCCAGCTGCTGCTGCAGCAGGAGAGCGGCACCACCGGCACCATCGACCCGTGGGGCGGCAGCTACTACGTCGAGCGGCTCACCCACGACCTCGCCGAACGCGCCTGGGCCCACATCACGGAGGCGGAGGAGGCCGGGGGCATGGCGAAGGCCATCGAGCAGGGCATCCCCAAGCTCCGCATCGAGGAGGCCGCCGCCCGCACCCAGGCGCGCATCGACTCCGGCGCCCAGGCCGTGATCGGCGTCAACACCTACCGGATGGAGACCGAGGACCCGCTCGACGTGCTCCGGGTCGACAACGACGACGTCTACCGCCAGCAGATCGCCAAGCTCGAGCGGCTCCGTGCCGAGCGCGACGACGACGCCGTACGGCGGTCCCTCGAGGCACTGACCGCCACGGCCTCGGGCGCAGAGGAACGGCGAATCTGCTCGAGACCGCGGTGGACGCGGCGCGGGCGAAGGCGACCGTCGGCGAGATCTCCGACGCCCTCGAGAAGGTGTGGGGACGCCACCGGGCCGAGATCCGTACCATCTCGGGAGTGTTCAGGGACGAGGCCGGCCGTGGCGAAGGCGGCGACAACCTCGTCCGGGAGGTCCTCGACGCCACCGAGGCCTTCGAACGGGCCGAGGGCCGGCGTCCGCGCATCCTCGTCGCCAAGATGGGGCAGGACGGTCACGACCGCGGGCAGAAGGTCGTCGTCAGCGCCTTCGCCGACATGGGCTTCGACGTCGACGTCGGCCCGCTGTTCAGCACGCCCGAGGAGGTCGCCCAGCAGGCCGTCGACAACGACGTCCACCTGGTCGGCGTCAGCTCGCTGGCGGCCGGCCACCTCACCCTGCTGCCCGCGCTCAAGCGCGCGCTCGCGGACCTGGGACGCCCCGACATCATGGTCGTGATCGGCGGGGTGATCCCGCCCGACGACGTGCCCCGCCTCTACGAGATGGGCGCGGCCGCCGTGTTCCTGCCGGGCACGGTCATCGCCGAGTCGGCGCTGGACCTGCTCACCAAGCTCCGGGCGCAGCTCGACGGCTGACGGTCACGGGATGCCGCGCGGTGCGGTCACTAGGGTGTGCGGCGTGCCTGCCGACGTGCCCGCCCTCGTCGAGGGAGTGCTCGCCGGCCGCCGGGCCGCCGTCTCCCAGGCGATCACCCTGGTGGAGTCCAGCAAGCCCGAGCACCGGCGGCAGGCGCGCGACCTGCTGACGGCCCTCGAGGAGGGACCCGAGCGTCCGTACGCCGTCCGGGTCGGCATCTCCGGCGTGCCGGGCGTCGGCAAGTCGACCTTCATCGAGGCCCTCGGCACCACGCTCACCGGCGCCGGACACCGGGTCGGCGTGCTGGCCGTCGACCCGAGCAGCACCCGCACCGGCGGCTCCGTGCTCGGCGACAAGACCCGGATGGCGCAGCTCGCCGCCGACCCCGCGGCGTACATCCGGCCCAGCCCCAGCGCCGGCACCCTCGGCGGCGTCGCCCGCGCGACCAGCCAGGCGATGCTGGTGCTGGAGGCCGCGGCGTACGACGTGGTGCTCGTCGAGACCGTCGGCGTCGGGCAGTCCGAGGTCACAGTGGCCGGCATGGTCGACACGTTCTTGTTCCTCACCCTGGCGCGCACCGGTGACCAGCTCCAGGGCATCAAGAAGGGCATCCTCGAGATCGCCGACGTGATCGCGGTCAACAAGGCCGACGACGTGGGGGGCGCCGATCGCGGGCCGGAGGCCAAGGCCGCGGCCCGCGAGCTGGCCGGTGCCCTCCGGCTGGTGCACGGTCGGGGACCGCTCTCCGGTGAGGCCGTGTGGACGCCGCCGGTGGTCACCTGCTCGGCGCTGACGGGTGAGGGGGTGGGCGAGGTGTGGCGCCAGGTGCTGGCCCACCGCGAGTCCCTCGGGCCCGACGGCCTGGCCGCCAAGCGGGCCGAGCAGCGGCTGGAGTTCTCCTGGGCCCTGGTCCGCGACGAGCTCGAGCAACGGTTGCGCCGCTCGCCCGCCGTGGCCGCCCTCCGGGCCGAGATCCGGGAGGCGGTGCGTTCCGGTGAGCTGCCGCCCACGGCGGCGGCCGACCGCATCCTGGCGGCGTACGACAGTGATGCGGCGAGCCTGGAGCCCGTCGACTAATCTGGCCCGGATGTCCACTCCCGCGCACGTGCTGATCGACGCCGCGGTCGAGGCGCACCGGACCGAGCTGCTCGAGCTGCGCCGCGACCTGCACGCGCACCCCGAGCTCTCCTGGCACGAGCAGCGCACCAGCGACGTCGTCGCCGCCCGCCTGGAGCTGGCCGGGCTCACCGTCAGCCGCCCCTCGCAGACCGGCCTGGTCGTCGACATCGGCGACGGCGCGGGACCGCTGGTCGCGCTGCGTGCCGACCTGGACGCGCTGCCCGTGGAGGACCTGACCACCGACCCCTGGGTCAGCACCCGTCCGGGCGTCGCGCACGCCTGCGGCCACGACGTGCACACCGCCGGACTGGTCGGAGCGGGGCTCGCGCTCGCCGAGCTGCACCGGCGCGGTGAGCTGCCCGGGCGGGTCCGGCTGCTCTTCCAGCCGGCTGAAGAGGTGATGCCCGGCGGCGCGACGGTGCTGATCGACCTCGGCGCGCTGGATGGCGTGGAGCGGATCTTCTGCCTGCACTGCGACCCGACCCTCGACCTCGGACAGGTCGGCGTGCGGGAGGGTCCGATCACCGGCGCCGCCGACCAGCTCGAGGTGCAGCTGATCGGCAGCGGCGGCCACACCTCGCGGCCGCACCTGACCGAGGACCTGACCTTCGCGCTCGGCAAGATCATCACCGAGCTGCCGGCGGTGCTGTCCCGGCGCCTCGACCCCCGTGCCGGGGTCAGCGTCGTGTGGGGCATGGTGCGCGCCGGTGCCGCCCCCAACGTGATCCCGGCCGCCGGTGTCGTCGGCGGCACCGTGCGGATGCTCGACGCCGTGGCCTGGTCGCACGCCGAGCGGCTCGTCCGCGAGTACATCGACGACATCGTGGCGCCGTACGGCGTCAAGGCCGAGGTCGACTACCGCCGCGGCGTCCCGCCGGTGGTCAACGACCCCGCCGCCACCCAGGTCCTGGCCGGCGCCGTCGAGCGGGTGCTGGGGCCCGCCGGACGGGTCGGCACCACCCAGAGCCTGGGCGGGGAGGACTTCGCCTGGTTCCTCGACGCCATCCCCGGATCCATGGGTCGGCTCGGCACCCGGACCCCGGGCGGGCCGACGTTCGACCTCCACCAGGGCAACCTGCGGGTCGACGAGGGCGCCACCCTGGTCGCCGCCCGGGTGCTGGCCACGGTCGCGGTCGACGCGCTGACCGGTCGCTGATTCGTCTGCGGTCTGACCCGAGTTCTCTCGCTCGGCGACGCAGACGAATCGCTGCGGACCGCTAGTCGGTCTTGTAGGGGATGCCGTCGGCCGCCGGTGGTCGCGAACGCCCGACCAGTCCGGCGACGGCGAAGATCGTGACGACGTACGGCAGCATCAGCATGAACTGGCTCGGCACAGGGGAGCCGATGACCGACAGCACGCCCTGGAGGTTCGAGGCGAACCCGAAGAGCAGGGCGGCCAGGGTCGCCTTGATCGGGTCCCACTGGCCGAAGATGACGGCCGCGAGGGCGATGTAGCCGGCGCCGCCGGTCATCTCGCGGTTGAACTGCGGCACGGAGACCAGGGTGTAGAACGCGCCACCCATGCCGGCGATGGCACCGGCGAGCAGGATCGTGCGGTAGCGGGTGCGGTTGACCTTGATGCCCACGGTGTCGGCGGCCTTGGGGTGCTCGCCGACCGCGCGGACCCGCAGGCCCCACTTGGTGCGCCAGAGCGCCCAGGTGACCAGCGCGACCGTGACGTAGAGCAGGTAGACGATGATCGTCTGCCGGAAGAAGATCGGGCCGATCAGCGGGATCTCACCCAGCACGGGGATCGGGATCCGCTCGAACCGCGGCGGGTCGTTGAGCCTCGAGGCGTTGGGCGCGAGCACCTGGCTGAACATGAAGCTGGTCAGCCCGATCACCAGCACGTTGAGCACCACGCCGACGATCACCTGGTCGACCATGTAGTTGATCGCGAAGAGGCCGAGCACCAACGCCACCAAGAGGCCGGCGACCATGGCGGCGACCAGGCCGGCCCAGGGCGACCCGGTCAGCGAGCCGACCATGGCGGCGCCGAACGCTCCGAACAGGAGCTGGCCGTCGATCGCGATGTTGACCACGCCCGAGCGCTCGCCCAGGACGCCGCCCATGGCGCCGAACACGAGGGGTACGGCGAGAGCGAGCGAGCCCGCGAGCAGGCCCACGACCGGCACGGTGCCGCCGGCGGCGGCCCAGGTCAGGAAGGCGGCCATCCAGGCGATCGCGAACACGATCACCAGCCAGAGCGGGGTCTTCTTCTTCTGGGTGTACCAGACGGTCGACAGCACCGTGCAGACCGCGCAGATCGCGGTCAGCAGCCATGCCGTCAGCGTCGAGGGCACCGTGATGGTCGGCAGCTGCACGAAGTCGCTGGGCACGGCCAGGCGGAACGACGTGTCGCCCTCCTGGGCGGCGAAGAAGATGATCAGCGCGAGGCCGATGGTCAGCACGCCGAAGATCACCGGCGCCTTGCGGTCGACGACGACCACCTCGGGGAGCTGGATCTCGTGGCTGTCGGGCGGGGTCACGGTGGTGCTCATTGGGCCTCCCTCGCAGGCAGCCGGAAGATCGCTCTGATCAGGGGCGGAGCTGCGATGAACAGCACGATCAGGGACTGGACGACCAGGACGATGTCGACGGGGATGTTCTGCGAGGCCTGCATCGCGAAGCCGCCGGCCTTGAAGGCGCCGAACAGCAACCCGGCCCACATGATGCCGATCGGCTTCGAGCGGCCGAGCAGGGCGACGGTGATGGCGTCGAAGCCGATGCCGGCGTCGACGTCGACGGTGACGCCGCTCGTGACCGTGCCGAGCACCTGGTTGACTCCGGCCAGTCCGACCAGCGCGCCGGAGATGAGCATCACCGTCACGTAGGTCCGGCCGACGTCGATGCCGGAGCTCCGCGCGGCGGACGGGTTCTCGCCGACCGCGCGGATCCGGAAGCCGAGGGAGGACCGGTTGATGATCCACCAGACGACGGCCACGGCGACCAGCGCGAGCAGGAAGCCCAGGTGCAGGTTGTAGCGATCACCCAGCAGCTTGGGCATGATCGCCGTGTCCCGCATCGGCAGGGACTTCGGGTTGGCGGAGTTGGGGGCCTGGAGCAGGTTCTGCTGGGAGAGGGCGAAGAAGACGAGGTAGAAGGCGACGTAGTTGAGCATGATCGTGACGATCACCTCGTGGGCGCCGGTGCGGGCCTTGAGCAGGCCCACGATCCCGCCCCAGAGCGCGCCGGCGGCCATGCCGACCACGATCGCCAGGGTCAGGTGGATCGCCGTCGGCAGCTCGAACTGGTAGCCGACCCAGCCGGCCGCCGCACCGGCCATCAGCATCTGGCCCCGGCCACCGATGTTGAACAGCGCGGCCCGGAACGCGATGCCGACGCCGAGGCCGGCGACGATCAGCGGCGCCGCGAACTTGCAGGTCTCCGTCAGCGGCCGGATGGCCGTCTGGAAGTCCTGGGCGCGGGTGTTGTAGATGGACCCGCGGAACAGCGCGGTGTAGGCACCCCAGATGGCGTCCCAGGAGGCCGAGAAGAAGTCGCCCGGCCGGGCGAAGATGTAGCTCGCCGTGTCCGGACGTGCTCGTCGGTGAACGCGATGAGCAACGAGCCGACGGCCACGGCCAGCACACGGACAGCACCGCCACGATCGCGTTGCCGCTGACGATGTCGTGCATCACTCCGCGCCAGCGGTTGTCCTCGCCCGGGGCCTCCGGCGGCTTCGTAGCGGTCGGGCCGGCCTCCTGGCCAAAGGGGTCGCCGGTGGAGACGCTCATGTCGGGGTCCCCTCGAAAGCGTGAGCGGGCGGAGTCGCCTGGGGTGAAGCGTTGCGGGGGAGGTGAGCGGTTTCGTGGGGTGATTTCATGCCACGGCTCCCTCGGGACGCTCGCCGGTCATCATCAGGCCCAGCACGTCGCGGGGGGTGTCGGGTGGCACGATCCCGACGATCCGGCCGCGGTAGAGCACCATGATCCGGTCGGCGAGCGCCACGACCTCGTCCAGCTCGGTCGACACGACCAGGACGGGCACGCCGGCGTCCCGGGTGGCCACGATCTGCGTGTGGATGAACTCGATCGACCCGACGTCCACGCCCCGCGTGGGCTGGGCGGCCACGAGCAGGCGCAGGTCGCGGGAGAGCTCGCGGGCCACCACGACCTTCTGCTGGTTGCCGCCGGACAGGTTGCCGGCCTTCGTGTCGATGCCCGGAGCCCGGACGTCGTACTCCTTGAGCTTCCGCTTGGCGAACTCGTCGAGGGTGTCCAGCTGGAGGGATCCGCGCCGGACGAACGGCTCGTCGAAGCTGCGGTTGAGCATCAGGTTCTCGGCGATGGTCATCTCGCCGACCAGGCCGTCGACCTGGCGGTCCTCGGGGATGAAGCCCACGCCGGCGTCCAGGATCCTGCGCACCGACTTGCCGACCAGCTCGGTGCCGCTGAGGCGGATCGACCCGGTGACGTGGTCCTGGAGCCCCAGCAGGGCCTCGGTCAGCTCGGTCTGGCCGTTGCCCTGCACGCCGGCGACCGCGAGCACCTCGCCGTGCTTGATGCTGAAGCTGAGGTTGTCGACGTGGACGTGACCCAGCGCGTCGATCACGCGGAGGTTCTCGACGACCAGGGCGTCCTCACCGAGCTTCGGCGGGTCCTTGTGGACCGTGAGCTCGACCGGGCGGCCGACCATCAGGGCGGCAAGCTCCTGGTTGCTGGCCGTGGGCTCCGCCTCGCCGACCACCTTGCCGAGCCGGATCACCGTGATCCGGTCGGCGACGGCCCGCACCTCGCGGAGCTTGTGGGTGATGAAGACGATGGCCTTCCCGGCCTCCTTGAGCTGCCGCATGATCGTCATCAGCTCGTCGGTCTCCTGCGGCGTGAGCACGGCCGTGGGCTCGTCGAAGACGAGCACCTCGGCGTCGCGGGAGAGGGCCTTGATGATCTCGACGCGCTGCTGCACGCCGACCGGGAGGTCCTCGATGACGGAGTCCGGGTTGACGTGGAAGCCGAACCGCTCGGAGATCTCCTGGACCCGCTTCCGCGAGGCGTCGAGGTCGAGGGAGCCGGCGAAGCCGGTGGCCTCGTTGCCCAGCATCACGTTCTCGGCCACCGTGAAGACGGGCACCAGCATGAAGTGCTGGTGCACCATGCCGATGCCGGCGGCGATCGCGTCGCCCGGGCCCACGAAGTGCTGGACCTGGTCGTCGAGCAGGATCTCGCCCTCGTCGGCGCGGTAGAGGCCGTAGAGCACGTTCATCAACGTGGACTTGCCCGCGCCGTTCTCCCCGAGCAGGCAGTGGATCTCGCCCGGCTCGACCGTCAGGGAGATGCGGTCGTTGGCGACCAATGTCCCGAACCGCTTGGTGATCTCACGCAGTTCAAGCTTCATGGCGTCGCATCCTAGTGTCGGGAGACCTTCGGGCCGTCGGGACGCCCTGGCTGCCGGGCGCCCGACCCCGAATGTCGCAGGTCGTCGCGTGCGGAAATGCGACGGGGGAGGCCGGATGGATCCCGACCTCCCCCGACAGGGTCTCGCCCTGTGCTTAGGAACCAGACAGGTACGACTGGACCGGGATGGACCCGTCGATGATGCCGGCCTTGATCGTGTCGAGCTCGCCGGCGAGCGAGGGGGACACCTTGCTCTCGAAGTTGTGGAACGGCGCGATGCCGACTCCGTCGTTCTCGAGGGTGCCGACGTACGGCGTGAAGTCGAAGGCGTCGCCGCTACCGGCCGACATGATCGCTTCGTAGGTCGAGACCTTCATGTTCTTCAGGATCGACGTGAGCACCACGTCCTGGGTGGTCGGGTCGGTCTCGAAGAGGTCCGCGTCCACACCGATCATCGCGACGTCCTTGCCGGAGTCCGCGATGGCGGTCAGCGCGCCCTGGTAGATCGGGCCGCCGACCGGAAGGATGACGTCGGCGTCCTGGTCGATGAGCTGGCGAGCGGTGTTGGTGGCCGTCTCGTTGGCCTCGAAGCCACCGGTGAACGAGCCGTTCTTGCCGTCCCAGCCGACGACCTTGACGTCCTTGCCCTTCTCCTGGTTGTAGTACTCGACGCCCTGCTTGAAGCCGTCCATGAAGATCGTCACGGTCGGGAAGGGCTGGCCGCCGTAGGTGCCCACGACGCCGGTCTTGCTGTAGTCGGCGGCCGTGTAGCCGGCCATGAACGCCGCCTGAGCGGTGTCGTAGAGCAACGGCTTGATGTTGGGCTCGTCGGCCTTGCCGTCGAAGGTCTGGCCGTCGTCGCCACCGTCGGCGGAGTCGTCGATGAGGACGTAGTTGATGTCCGGGTTGGCGGCCGCGGACTCCTTGGTCGCGGCGGCGAGCGCGAAGCCCACGGTCACGATGGTGTCGCAGCCCTCGGAGACCAGGCTCTCCAGGTTGGGGGCGTAGTCGTTCTCGCTGTTGGACTCGACGCCCTTGAACTCCACGCCGAGCTCGTCGGCGGCCTGCTGGACGCCTTCGTAGCTCAGCTGGTTGAACGACTTGTCGTCGAAGCCACCCGCGTCGGAGACGATGCAGGGCAGGAAGTCGCTCGCCGCAGCGGCGGTCGTCTCGTCACCGCCGCTCGGGGCCGCCGACGAGTCGGGGGCGTCTCCACAGGCGGCCAGCGCGGCCATGGCCAACAGGCCGGTGATGCCGCTTGCGACGGCCTTCCTCATTCTCATCTGTTCCTCCATGTTTCGTCTCGCTCAGGATCGAGCTGAGCATGTACGTGCGAACGAATGGTGCCTGCTCCCCGGCCCGGCGGGAAGCCCACCGCGCGAAGGGTTATCAGGTCGGGACCTTCGTAGCGGCGGCGGCGGGGGCATAGGTTAACGCCCCATGGACTGGGAGCTACTCACCTCCGAGGCGGTCGCTGCCTCCGCCCGCGCGTACGCACCGTACAGCGGCTTCCCGGTGGGCGCTGCGGCAAAGGTTGACGACGGTCGGGTCGTCGTGGGGTGCAATGTTGAGAACGCGGCGTACGGCGTCACGCTCTGCGCCGAGTGCGGCGTGGTCTCGCAGCTGCACGCCACGGGAGGCGGGCGGTTGACGCACTTCGTGTGCGTCAACGGGCTGGGCGAGGTGATCATGCCGTGCGGCCGGTGCCGGCAGCTGCTCCACGAGCACGGCGGGCCGGCGCTGGTGCTGATGACGCCCGAGGGCGAGAAGACCATGGACGAGGTGCTGCCCCTGGCCTTCGGGCCGGACGACCTGCGGCACGTGACGGAAGGGACTCGATGAGCCAGCACGACGCCGTCGAGGTGATCATCGCCAAGCGGGACCGCGGCGAGCTCACCGACAGCCAGATCGACTGGGTCGTCGACGCCTACACGCGGGGCGTCGTCGCCGACGAGCAGATGTCCTCGCTCGCGATGGCGATCCTGCTCAACGGGATGACTCGCCGCGAGATCTCCCGCTGGACCGGCGCCATGATCGCGTCGGGGGAGCGGATGGACTTCTCCACCCTGTCGCGGCCCACCGCCGACAAGCACTCCACGGGTGGGGTCGGAGACAAGATCACCTTGCCGCTGGCGCCGCTCGTGGCGGCCTGCGGGGTCGCCGTACCCCAGCTGTCGGGTCGCGGGCTCGGCCACACCGGGGGCACCCTCGACAAGCTGGAGTCCATCCCGGGCTGGCGCGCGGCACTCTCGACCGAGGACATGGTCGCCCAGCTCGAGTCGGTCGGGGCCGTGATCTGCGCGGCGGGCGACGGCCTGGCGCCGGCGGACAAGAAGCTCTATGCGCTGCGCGACGTCACCGGCACGGTGGAGGCGATCCCGCTGATCGCGTCGTCGATCATGTCCAAGAAGATCGCCGAGGGCACCGGCGCGCTGGTGCTGGACGTCAAGGTCGGCTCGGGGGCGTTCATGAAGTCGCTCGACACCGCACGCGAGCTCGCCTCGACCATGGTGGCCCTGGGCACCGACGCCGGCGTGCACACCGTCGCGCTGCTCACCGACATGGCGACCCCCCTCGGCCTGACCGCCGGCAACGCGATCGAGGTGGCGGAGTCGGTCGAGGTGCTCGCGGGCGGCGGCCCCGCCGACGTGGTCGAGCTGACCCTGGCCCTCGCGCGGGAGATGCTGGCGGGCGCCGGCGTGACCGACGTCGACCCGGCCGACAGGCTGGCCGACGGCTCGGCGATGGACGCCTGGAAGGCGATGATCCGCGCCCAGGGTGGCGACCCCGACGCCCGGCTGCCCGTCGCGCGGGAGTCGCACGTCGTGGCCGCGACCTCGTCGGGCACGTTGACCCGTCTCGACGCGATGGCCGTCGGCCTGGCCGCCTGGCGACTCGGCGCGGGAAGGGCCCGCAAGGAGGACCCGGTGCAGGCCGGTGCCGGCGTGGTCTGGCACGCCCGCCCCGGCGACGCCGTCACCGCAGGGGACCCGCTGTTCACCCTGCTCACCGACGAGCCCGAGCGCTTCGAGCGCGCCCTGGAGTCGCTGGAGGGCGGGTACGACGTGGGCGACGCTGCGTCGTACCACCCGACCCCGGTGCTCCTGGACCGGATCGGCTGACCGCGCCGCGCTCAGCCGAGCAGCAGGACCACGGTCTCGGCGACGCAGCCGGGCTTGGGGGAGTCCTCGATCTCGATGGTCCAGCCGAAGGTGACCTGGGTGCCGGCGGGGACAGCGGCCACGTCGACGACCCGGGCGTGGGCGCGGATGCGGGAGCCGACGGGGACCGGGGCGGGGAAACGCACCTTGTTGACGCCGTAGTTGAGCTTGGCGCCCGGCGTCTCGAGGCGGAAGACCTGGGTGCCCAGCATCGGGATCAGCGCGAGCGTCAGGTAGCCGTGCGCGATGGTGCCGCGGAACGGCCCGGCGGCCGCGCGCTCGACGTCGACGTGGATCCACTGGTGGTCGCCGGTCGCGTCGGCGAAGGCGTCGACCCGCTCCTGCTCGACGGTGAGCCAGTCGCTGCTGCCGAGCTCCTCGCCGAGGGCGCCGCTGATCTCCTCGAGGGTGGTGAAGGTACGCACGGCGAAAAACCTAGTCCACGGGGCTTCTGACAGGATCGGCCGCATGCCAGGGACCTCACCAGCGACCGCGCCCGCTGCCACGGGGGAGCCCGCGACCGCCGAGCAGGTACGCCGCGCACCCAAGGCCCTGCTGCACGACCACCTCGACGGTGGGTTGCGGCCCGCGACGGTCGTGGAGCTCGCCGCGGAGATCGGCCACGAGCTGCCGGTGTCCGGCGCGGACGAGCTCGGCCGGTGGTTCGCGGAGTCGGCCGACTCGGGTTCGCTGGAGCGGTACCTGGAGACCTTCGACCACACCGTCGCGGTGATGCAGGAGGCCGACTCCCTCGCCCGGGTCGCGCGCGAGTGCGTCGAGGACCTGGCGGCGGACGGGGTCGTCTACGCGGAGGTGCGTTACGCCCCCGAGCAGCACGTGACCGGCGGGCTGGACCTCAACGAGGTCGTCGCCGCGGTGCAGCGGGGCTTCGACGAGGGGATGGCCGGCGCCGGCGGGAACATCGTGGTGCGCCAGCTGCTCACCGCCATGCGCCACCAGGCCCGCTCCCGCGAGATCGCCGAGCTGTCGGTCGCCTGGCGCGACCGCGGGGTCGCGGGGTTCGACATCGCCGGTGCCGAGGCCGGCTACCCGCCCACCCGGCACCTCGACGCCTTCGAGTACCTCCAGCGCGAGAACTCGCACTTCACCATCCACGCCGGCGAGGCCTTCGGGCTGCCGTCCATCTGGCAGGCCATCCAGTGGTGCGGGGCCGACCGGCTCGGCCACGGCGTCCGGATCATCGACGACATCGCGGTCGCGGCTGACGGGACCGCCGCGCTGGGCCGCCTCGCGGCGTACGTCCGCGACACCCGGATCCCGCTCGAGATGTGTCCGCACTCCAACGTGCAGACCGGCGCCGCCAGCTCCATCGCCCAGCACCCGATCGGGCTGCTCACCCGGCTCCGCTTCCGCGTCACGGTCAACACCGACAACCGGCTGATGAGCCAGACGTCGATGACCAAGGAGATGTCGGCGCTGGTCGACGCGTTCGGCTACACCCTGGAGGACCTGCGCTGGTTCACCATCAACGCGATGAAGTCGGCGTTCCTGCCCTTCGACGAGCGGCTGGCGATCATCGACGACGTGATCAAGCCCGGGTACGCCGAGCTCGGCGCCCTGTGAGGCGTCCCGCGTCCTAGCGGCTCGCGTCGCCGGCTGTCCTGACCGGAACGGGGGGCACTAGCGCCAGGCGGGCTCGACGTCCTTGCGATAGGACCGGCCGAACACGTTCGTGAGGATGGCGAGGACCGGCCCCGGGATCGTGGACCGGACGCTCGTGCTCGTCGCGGCGTCCGCGTCGTCGAGCACCCACGCGAAGAACACCCCGCCCTCCTTGGGTCCGACCTTGGCGAACTGCTTGCCCATCTGCTTGATCACCGGGTCGTCGTGCTTGGCCAGGAAGACGGGCTCGATGACCTCCTCCTCGTGGTCGAGGTGCTCGGTCGTCACGGTCTGGAGCTCGGCCATCGCCTGGCGGGCGGCGTCCGCGTTGGCCCGCGTGGCGGCCGCTCGGAACGCCGCCATCGCGCCGCGGGCGGCGGCCAGCCGCTCGGCCATCACGTCGTGCTCGGCGTCCATCTGGTCCAGCACGTCCTGGCCCACTCCGACCTGCGCCAGCGCCGGCCAGGCGATCTCGTGCTCGCCCTCGTGGTGCTTGGTCAGCTGGAAGTCGAAGTTGTCCCAAGCCTTGCCGAGCAGCTCTGCCCTGGTCGCGTCACCCTCGGAGAACCCGTCCAGCGCCTGGACGAACCGCGCGAGGTCGCGACGGAACGCGTGGTGGATCGCCTTGTTCATGCTCATCGTGGCCACCCCGCGAGGGTAGGAGGCGACGGCCGGGCTGGGAAGGGCGAATCGCGGTCGGCACGCGAGAATGGATTCACCGGGCGCCCGGTGAATCTCTCGGTTGCCCGCTGAAGCATTGCGTGCCAACCCACAGATTCACCGGCCGGCCGGTGAATCCGTCACCCGTCGGGCGTGACGACCATCCAGGCGACGTCCCACCCCGCGATGTCGATGCGGTTGCCGAGGAACGCGAACCGGTCCAGCTCGGGCAGTCGTCCCCGGGCCGGGTCGTAGACGTGCAGGGTGCCGCGCGGGGTGGCGTCCACGACGAGCACGACGTGGCGCGGGATCCAGGTGCTTCCGATGAAGATCGCGGAGACCCGCCCGGCCCGGGACGCGTCGAGGAGCCGGCTGTAGGCCTGCGCCAGGTCGGTGCGGGCCAGGTGCCAGGAGTACGGCGTCGTGGTGCCGTCCGCTGCGGGGGTGGCGGAGAGCTGGCGGGCCACCGCCCACGGCGGGGTGCCGTACTTCCGGGGCCACGGGATCTGCGGCCGGCCACTGACGTCGGACAGGCCGGTGATCCGCGCGTGCATCGCCAGCGCCTCGGTGCGGAAGCGCTCCTCGAGCGCGCGGGCGCCGGCCACGGTCCGGGCGTTCTGGAGGCCACCGGTGCCCTCGACGTACTGCGCATAGGCCGGGTCCCCCAGGATCCGGGCCACCACCATGGCGGTGGCGCCGCACGAACGCTGGTCCGGTTGGACGAACAGCTCCCACGGCTGCTCGGGGCTCTCCGGCTCCGGCGTCTCAGGCATCGGCGTCGCTCCTGCTCAGCAGCGCCGACAGGGCGGCGTACGCCTGTTCCGGCGAGACCGGCTCGCACCCCAGCGCGACGGCGTGCTCGACGACGCCTCGCTGGGCGCGCATCAGGGCCACACCGCGACGGACCAGGACGAGCGGCGGCTTGCGGTGCTCGCGGAGGTCGCGCGTCAGCCGGCGCCAGAAGGTGACCATCGGGTGCTGGCGCACGCAGTACGCCGCGGCGAGCCGGCCGCCGACCCGGCACCGCGGGACCACCTCCTGGGCGAAGATCCCCTCGGCCACGAAGTAGCGGCTCTCGCCGAGGTCGAGCACCTGGCTGCCGCTGCGGCCGTCGTGCGCGATGTCGTAGACCGGCACCTCGGCGTGCCCCTCGAGGCAGAGCCGTTCGATGGCGGCCAGCGCGTCGTCGGGCAGCCAGGAGTCCGGGTGGTCCCAGTCGACCAGGCCGGCGTTGGCGCCGCCGGAGATCCGCGGCAGCGTCGGGTCGTCGCCGTTCTTGTAGAAGTCGTCGAGCCGCAGCACCGGAAGGCCGAGTCGTGCGGCGAGGCGGGACTTGCCCGCCCCGGAGGGGCCGGCCAGCACGATCACCCGCGCGCGCACCGGCTCATTCTGCCCCCTGCCGTCCCGGGGCACACAGTTCACCCGTTCGCGAGCGCCGCTGGAAGGCCCGATCGAACAAGTCCCGGACGCAGGGCGGCCGGGCACCTAACCTGGCGTCATGGGTAGGGAGGCGGCCACGGACGCTTCGCCCCTCGACGACGTGGCCCTGCCGGAGCGCGGAGCGATGGGGCTTCGGACCGACCCCTGGCGCGCCGCCCTGGCGGCGGCGGCAGCCGGACTCGCGTCGTACGGCATCGTGGACAGCGGCTGGCTCCGGGGGTTACCCGCGTGCGGGGTGTTCCTCGCGCTCCTCGTCCTCGCGCCCACCCACCGCTCGCTCACCAGGAGGCTGGCGGTCAACGTCGCCCTGTTCCTGGGCTGGACGCAGGTCCTCTGGTGGGTGCAGTGGCCGCTGAACGTCAACCACGCCGGTGTGGCGATCGGGCTCGGCGTCGCTGCCTCCGTGGGTGCGGTGCTGCGGGGCGCTCGTGTCGTGCCGGAGTGCACCCGAGGCGAGGTGGCGATGCTGATCGCCGCCCCCCTGGCCGCCGGTGCCGCCGTCTCCCGTTGGCTGTTGAGCAGCTCGCCTCGTGAGGCGCTCCAGGGAATGCTCCCGGGCGTCGACAACTGGGCCCACTTCGCGATGTTCCTGTCCTTGCGGCGGTACGGAGCGGTGCCGGAGGCGCTCGGTCAGGGCGGCGACGGGTCCGGATGGGGCTACGGCAGCAACTACCCCAAGGGGTTCCACGCGGCGGTCGCGTCGCTGTCGGAGATCCTTGCTCCCCGCATCGGAAGCGGGCCCGACGCGTTGCCGCTGTACCTGCACGGGCAGGCCCTCGTCGTGATGCTGGGCTTGCTCATGGTCACGGCGAGCCTCCTCGGCATGCCGGGCCTGAGCGGGCGCCCGTGGGTGGCGTTGCCGGCGCTGGTGCTGACGAGCACCGCCCTGCTCTGGGAGCCGGGTCAGCACGTGTTTGCCGACGGATTTGCGGCCTTCTGGCTGGGCGCCGTCGCAGCTGGAGCCTCGGTCCTGATCGCCGTGGCGCGATCCCGGCCGACGCTGGTCGAGGTGGCCGCCGTCGCAGGGCTGTTGATGCTGGCCTGTCATTGCTGGTTGCCGCTGGTCGTCTTCGCTGCGCCGGCGGGTCTCCTCGTCCTGCTTCCCTACGTCGGCTCCCGCTGGTCACCCAGGTCGAGCGTCCCGGTCCTCGCGATCCTGGCCATCGGTGCCCTCGGTTCGCTCAAGGCCGTGGTGGTGCTGTTCGGCGCCATCCCGATCGGCGCCCTGGTCAACCAGGACGGCGGGTACGACGCTCCAGCCCTGTTGCCCATCGCGGTGTTGGTCCTCGTCGGGTGCGAGGCGCTCCGGCTGCTCGGATCGTCGCGCGTCCAGCACCTGGATCGCCCACCGCTGGGGGTCCCGCAAGTGCGGCTGCTGCTGCTGACGCCCTTGCTAGGGCTGATGCTGGTGTTGTCGTTGTTCGTCGTCCAGGTCAGCCGCAACGGCCATACCACCTACTACTTCGTGAAGCTGCTTCTCGGGTACGGCCTGGTGCTGTCGATCGTGGTCCCCGCGGTGGTCGCCGTGCTCGTTGCGACGCTGCTCCGGCCGAGCCCCCGCAGCGCGCCGAGGATGGTGGCCTCCGTCGTGCTGGCACTCGTCGCCACCGTCGCCTTCGGGGTCGTTCCCCCGGCCAACGCGGCGCTCTTCGACGACAGCGCCCCTGGAACGGCGATGGTCTCGACGCCGTACAGCCGGACCGCGATGGCGGACGGCCTTCTCGCTGCCGCCGGAGCAACGAGCGACCCCGCCAGCTTCGACACGGTGTACGTCGCGCTCGGACCTGCCCGGGCCGGCGAGCTGTTCTACCCCGACGTGTGGTTCCACGCGCTGCACGCGTCCGTGTCCAGCCGGGTGCTCGCGCGCATGTCGGCCATGCAGGTGCAGGTCACCACGCCCCACGAGGCCGCCGCCGTCTTGACGACCCTGTTCGAGGCCGAGCCGGAGCTGAAGGTCCTGGTCTCCGCGCAGGAGGCTCCGGCCCTGGTGGCCGCCCTACCTGCGCGCTGGGCGGCGCGCGTGGTGCCGATCACCACTGCTCCTGCTGGCTGACTCCGCCTGCGCCGATGTGGGCGAGTTGGCAGCGCTCCTTACAGTGGCGGGCGTGCTCAGACCTCGCCGCGCCGCCTTCCTGCTCGTCCTGATCCTGGCCGGGGCGGTGGCGCTGGGGGCGTGCGACGCCGGGTCGTCCTCGGACGCGTCGTCCGAACCGTCCGCACCGGCGTCCAGCCCGGCCGACGATCCTTCCCCGACCGCCTCGCCGGCGGCTGGCGGGGACGCCGGGTCCCAGGCCCTGTGCGCGGCGCTCATCAATGCGGTCGCGGCCGGCACACCGTGGCAGCTGGGCGAGGCGCAGCCCGGTGCCCGCAACGTCGGTGGGATGTCCGTGCCCTCCTGCGAGGTGGGAGCCGCGGAGGGCGACCCGCAGAGCCGGCTGACGGTGGCCTACCTGCCGGCGGTCAAGGGTCTCGGTGGCCCGCAGCTGCTCACCGGCGTGTGCAAGGCCGTCGTCGGCGCGCCGGCACTCGCCGCCGACGGGCGTTCCTGTGCCGCGCCGACGCAGCCTCCGACCGAGCCGGGGACCGAGCTGCAGCGGGCCGACCTGATGACCAAGGACGTCGGCGTCCTGGTGCTGTCCTTCAGCAGTGACGAACCGTCGTACCTGGCGACCTCGGTCGACGACCTGGCCGCCGTCGGCCAGGCGATGGCGCGCGACCCGCTGTTGGCGATGGCGATCCGCTAGCGCCGCACAGGCGCAGGGCTCAGACGCCGATCGGGTGCCAGACGGTCTTGGTCTCCAGGAACGTCGTCATCCGGCCGATGCCGGGCTCGAGCGTCCAGTCGGGCTCGGCGGCGGAGGGCCGGAGCACGCGCTTGAGGTTGCCGGCAGCGGCTTCCTCGAGAGCCGTCGCCTGCTCGTGGTCGCCGGCGAACCCGGTGAGGTCGATGGCGTTGACGTCCATGTGGGAGGCCAGGGTCGGGGCCGTGCTGGAGAGCGGGCCGGTGAGCACGTTCACCACGCCGCCGGGCACGTCGGAGGTGGCCAGCACCTCGGAGAACGTGACGGCGGGCAACGGCCGGGTCGTGCGAGCTCAACACCACGGCCGTGTTGCCGGTGACGATGACCGGAGCGACGACCGAGACCAGGCCGAGCAGGCTGGACTGCTGCGGCGCCACCACGGCGACGACTCCCGTCGGCTCCGGTGTCGAGAGGTTGAAGAACGGCCCGGCGACCGGGTTGGCGTTGCCGACCACCTGGGTGATCTTGTCGGCCCACCCGGCGTACCAGACGAGGCGGTCGATGCTGAGGTCGAGCGCCTTGCCGGCCTGGGTCGGGGTGAGGCCCTCGGACTGCCGCAGCGTCTCCACGAACTGCGGGCGCCGGTCCTCCATGACCTCGGCGACGCGGTAGAGGATCTGGGCCCGGTTGTAGGCCGTCTTGCCCGACCACCCGGCGAACGCCGCCCGGGCCGCGAGCACCGCGTCGCGGGCGTCCTTGCGGGACGCCAGCGCGGCGTTGGCGACGAACCTCCCCTTGGCGTCGTCGACGACGTAGGAGTGGCCGGACTCCGAGCGGGGGAACTGTCCGCCGATGTAGAGCTTGTAGGTCTTGCGTACGTCGACCCTGGCCGTGGGGCTCATTGCTCGACACCATCCTTCAGGTAGCCGGCGAGGCCGTGGCGGCCGCCCTCGCGTCCGTAGCCGGACTCCTTGTAGCCGCCGAACGGGCTGGTCGGGTCGAACTTGTTGAACGTGTTGGCCCACACCACGCCGGCCTTGAGCTTGCTGGCCATGTGCAGGATCAGCGAGCCCTTGTCGGTCCACACGCCGGCGGAGAGGCCGTACGGCGTGTTGTTGGCCTTCTCGACCGCCTCGGCGGGCGTGCGGAAGGTCAGCACCGACAGCACCGGGCCGAAGATCTCCTCGCGGGCGATCCGGTGGGCCTGGGTGACGTTGGTGAACACCGTCGGCGGGAACCAGAAGCCGTGCTTGGGCAGCTCGCACGGCGGCGACCAGCGGCCGGCGCCCTCGGCCTCGCCGATGTCGGAGAGCTCGCGGATCTTGGCCAGCTGCTCGGCGGAGTTGATGGCGCCGATGTCGGTGTTCTTGTCGAGCGGGTCGCCGACGCGCAGGGTGGCCATCCGCCGCTTGAGGCGGGCGAGGACGTCCTCGGCCACCGACTCCTGGACCAGCAGCCGCGAGCCCGGCGCAGCAGACGTGGCCCTGGTTGAAGAAGATGCCGTTGACGATGCCCTCGATGGCCTGGTCGATCGGGGGCGTCGTCGAAGACGATGTTGGCCGCCTTGCCGCCGAGCTCGAGGGTGACCTTCTTGTGCGAGCCGGCCACCGACTTGGCGATCGCCCGGCCCACGGCCGTCGAGCCGGTGAAGGCGACCTTGTCGACGTCCGGGTGGGCGACCAGTGCCTGCCCGGTCGCGCCGGCGCCGGTGATGATGTTGACGACGCCGGGCGGCAGGTCGGCCTGCTGGCAGATCTCGGCGAAGAGCAGCGCCGTCAGCGGCGTGGTCTCGGCCGGCTTCAGGACGACGGTGTTGCCGCACGCCAGCGCCGGCGCGATCTTCCAGGCCAGCATGAGCAGCGGGAAGTTCCAGGGGATGACCTGGCCGGCGACGCCCAGCGGCTGAGGGTCACTGCCGCCGTAGCCCGAGTACTCGAGCTTGTCGGCCCAGCCGGCGTAGTAGAAGAAGTGCGCCGCGGCGATCGGCACGTCGACGTCGCGGGTCTCCTTGATCGGCTTGCCGTTGTCGATCGACTCGAGCACGGCGATCTCGCGGCCGCGCTCCTGGATGATGCGGGCGATCCGGTAGAGGTACTTCGCCCGCTCGCTGCCCGGCATCCGGCCCCAGGTGCGGAACGCCCGGCGGGCCGCCTTGACGGCGTGGTCGACGTCGGCCTCGTCGGCCTCGGCGATCTCGGCCAGCACCTCCTCGGTGCTGGGGGAGATCGTCTTGAACGCCTTGCCGTGCCCGTCGACGAACTCGCCGTTGACGAACAGGCCGTACGACGGCTTGATGTCGACGATCGCGCGGGACTCGGGGGCGGGGGCGTAGTCGAACGCCCGCGGTCTGCTCTTCTTGGCCATGTCGGATCAGTCCAGGGTGAAGTAGTCGGGACCGGAGTAGACGCCGGTCGTGAGCTTGGTGCGCTGCATGAGCAGGTCGTTGAGCAGCGTGGAGGCGCCGAAGCGGAACCAGTCGGGGTCGAGCCAGTCGTCGCCGGCGATCTCGTTGACCATCACGAGGTACTTGATCGCGTCCTTGGTGGTCTTGATGCCGCCCGCCGGCTTCACGCCGATCTGCAGGCCGGTCTGCTCGCGGAAGTCGCGGACCGCCTCCAGCATCACCAGCGTGACGGGCAGCGTGGCCGCCGGCTGCACCTTGCCGGTGGAGGTCTTGATGAAGTGGCCGCCGGCCATCATCGCCAGCCAGCTCGCGCGGCGGACGTTGTCGTAGGTCTGCAGCTCGCCGGTCTCGAAGATCACCTTCAGGTGAGCGCTGGACCCGTCGGCCTGGCGCAGGCCTCGCGGACGGCGACGATCTCGTCGTACACGTGCTTGTAGCGGCCCGAGAGGAAGGCGCCGCGGTCGATGACCATGTCGATCTCGTCGGCGCCCGGCCTGGACGGCGTCCTGGGTGTCGGCGAGCTTGATGTCGAGGGCCGCGCGGCCGCTGGGGAAGGCCGTGGCGACGGCGGCGACGTGCACGCCGCTGGAGCCGAGGGTCTCCTTCGCGACCGCGACCATGTCGGGGTAGACGCAGACCGCGGCCGTGGCCGGGCAGGTCGGGTCGGCCGGGTCGGGGTGCATCGCCTTCGCGGAGAGCGCGCGGACCTTGCCGTGGGTGTCCTGGCCCTCGAGGGTCGTCAGGTCGACCATCCGGATCGCCAGGTCGATGGCCCAGGCCTTCGCGGTCGTCTTGATCGAGCGGGTCCCGAGGGAGGCCGCGCGGGCCTCGGCGCCGACCTGGTCGACGCCGGGGAGACCGTGCAGGAAACGCCGGAGCGAGTCGTCGTTCCTCGTGATGTCGGAGAAATCTGCAGGACAACGGATCAGGCCCGGACGTTGCCATCTTGTTATCGATGGTGGGAGAGCTCGTCACCCGATCAAGCATAGGGTTGTCCGACGACGACGGGCGGAATCCGGCCGCAGGTCATTCGTCTCAAGGGGCGCGGCGATGAACCAGGACGCGAGCGCCGGAACCGACGCGCGACGAGCAGTCGGCAGCACCGAGTCGGGTACGTCGAGAAGTTCCCGCCCACCAGCGGCCGGGTGATCGGCGTCCTGGCGGTCGGCGCTCTGCCTGGCCGCGGTGGTCTACGCCGCTCGTCGACGGCGAGGGCGGGTTCGAGGCGCCGGTGGCCTGGGGCGCGGCGTTCGTGCGCGATCGTCTGCGTACGCCGCGCTGCTGCGGCCCGCCGTCCGCGTCGAGAAGGGCAACCTGGTGCTGCGCAACATGCTCGACACCCGGGTACATCCCGCTGGCCGCGATCGACGAGGTCGTCGTGCGTCAGGTGATGGCGGTCCGCGCCGACGAGAAGCGCTACGTCTCCCCGCCATCGGCCACTCGTTCATGCGCACCGTCCGCCCGAAGGTCGGCGCGGCGGCGAGCAGACGGCTCACCTACCCGGACTACGTCCGCGACCGGATCCTCGACCTCGCCGACGGTGCCCGGCGCCGCCTCGCCGGCGCCGAGGCGCCCGCCCGCGCGGCGCGACTGGGCCTGGCCCGAGATCGCCGGCCTGGCCGTCACCGCGCTCGGGCTGCGCGGCCGCGATCATCCTCTGAGGTCGGTCGCCGCTTTCGGTCTGCGCGGGGTGGCGGTGAGCCTGGGTTGGCTTGCGCGGGGTGGCGGTGAGCCAGGGTTGGTTTCGCGGGCTGGCGACCAGGCGTTGGTCGCGGCCTCTCGACCAACCCTCACTCACCGCCCCCTGGCCGAAAGCAACCCTCACGCACCGCCTCCGGGCCGAAACCGACCGCCACTCACCGTACGGTCTCAGAGGCCCAGCGCCAGCCGTACGTCGCCCTTGATGGCGTCCAGGCGGCCCGCGGCGGCGATCCGGGCGGCGTCGACGCCGTCGTCGGGGTGCACCGGGACGACGACCTCGAGGTAGCACTTGAGCTTGGGCTCGGTGCCGGACGGGCGGACGATGACGCGGGCGTCCTCGGCGAGGCGGTAGCGCAGGCCGTCGGTGGGCGGCAGGTCGGCCGAGCCGAGGGACAGGTCGTCGACGCGAGTCGACCGCGAGGCCGCCGAGGGACGACGGCGGGTCGTCGCGCAGCCGCGCCATCGCGGCGCCGATCAGGGACAGGTCGTCGACGCGGAACGACAGCTGGTCGGTGGCGTGCAGGCCGTGGTCGGCGGCGATGTGGTCGAGCACGTCGATGAGGGCGCGGCCGCGTGCCTTCTGCTCGGCGGCGATCTCGCAGAGCAGCAGCAGCGCGGAGACGCCGTCCTTGTCCTTCACGTGCTCGGGGTCGACGCAGTAGCCGAGCGCCTCCTCGTAGCCGAACGCGAGACCGGGCACGCGGCTGATCCACTTGAAGCCGGTGAGCGTCTCGACGTACGGCTGGCCGTGCTCGGCCGCCATCTTGCCGAGCAGGGATCGAGGAGACGATCGAGCAGGCGTAGGTGCCCTTCTTGCCCTGCGTGCAGCAGGTGGTGGCCGAGCAGCGCGCCGACCTCGTCGCCGCGGAGCATCCGCCAGCCGTGCGGCCCGGCACGGCGGCGGCGCAGCGGTCGGCGTCCGGGTCGTTGGCGACGACGAGGTCGACGTGGTGCGTCTCGGCCAGCGCCATGGCCAGGTCCATGGCGCCGGGCTCCTCGGGGTTGGGGAAGGCGACGGTCGGGAAGTCGGGGTCCGGCTCCTCCTGCTGCTCGACGACCGACGGCGCCTCGAACCCGGCGGTCTCCAGCACCTGCAGCACCGACGTGCCGCCGACGCCGTGCAGCGGCGTGTAGACCGTCCGCAGGTCGCGCGGGCCGTCGCCGGCGAGGCCGGCGACGGTGTCGAGGTAGCGGTCGACGATGTCCTCGTCGAGCACCTTGCCGGCGCCGCCGCGGGGTACGTCGGCGAGCGCGCCCACCGCCTCGATCCGCGCGGCGATCTCGGCGTCGGCCGGCGGCACGATCTGGCTGCCGTCGCCGAGGTAGACCTTGTAGCCGTTGTCCTGCGGCGGGTTGTGGCTCGCGGTCACCATCACGCCGGCCACGCAGCCGAGCTCGCGGATCGCGAACGCCAGCAGGGGGGTCGGCAGCGGCCGCGGCATCACCAGCGCGCGAGCCCGGCGCCGGTCATCACCTCGGCGGTGTCGCGGGCGAAGACGTCGGAGTTGTGTCGCGCGTCGTACCCGATCACGACGGAGGCGCCCGCGGGGGCGCCGTTGTCCTTAGGTACGCCGCCAGGCCGGCCGCCGCGCGGCTGACGACGACGCGGTTCATCCGGTTGGGGCCGGCGCCGAGCGCGCCCCGCAGGCCGGCCGTGCCGAACTCCAGCGTCCCGTCGAAGCGGTCGGCGAGCTCGTCGGACTCGCCCTGCGGAGATCAGGGCCTCCAGCTCGGCCTTGGTCAAGGGGTCGGGGTCCTGGGCCGCCCAGCCCCGGGCGCGCGCGATCAAGGGTCCGCAGGTCGCTCATGCGCGCAGGCTAGTGGTGCGCCCGCTGCGCCCACTCCACGGCGTACGCCGCGAAGGCCCGCGCCGCGTCCGCCTCGCCGGGCCGTGGCGGTTGCTGCGGGACCCAGCCGAGGGCGCGCTCGTCGCGCACCTGCGCCAGCAGCGGTCGCCAGCGGGGGTCGAGGGTGCGCTGGCCCACTCGAGGGCGCCGGGCTTGCTGGCGACCTCGGCGGTCGCGAGCGTGTAGAGGATCCGGCGAGGCGGTGACCACGGGGTAGCGCTGGCCCCACGCGTTGGTGTCGACGTCGACCAGGTCGCGAGGTCGGCCATCAGGGTCGGGATGGCCGCGGCCGCCTCCGCGCGCAGCAGGTCCGGCGGGACCGGCGGCATGAAGTCCGGGGTCGCGGGCCGGTCAGCGTGATGCCGTGCTCGCGCAGGATCCAGCGGGTGTAGCCGCGGTTGCAGTGGTCGTCCCACTCCAGCTCCCGCGACCCGTGGTTGCTGAACAGCCACTCCCGGCCGAGGTGGTCGACCGAGGCCAGCTCGTGCGAGCGGGGCGTAGGAGCCCTCGAGGTCGTGCGGCCAGTGGTCCGGCCGGGTCGGGATCTCGTCGTGGACCTCCCGCAGCGCGGCGACCTGCTCGTCGGTCGGCGGCCGTGCAGGCGCGACGATCCAGTCGCAGTCGCTCTGCTGGTCGCCGGCGCCGAGGGCGAACGAACCCTGGATCCAGGCGCCGGCGAGGTCGTCGCCGAGGATCCGCCGCCAGTGGCCGAGCAGCTCGTCGAGCAGCGCGTCGAGGTCGGCGTACGGCGTCCAGGTCACCGGGGCACTGTGGACAGGTAGGCGATGCATGATGCGAGGTGACTGCTTTACCGCTGCCGCGCGACCTCGAGGCTCCGGTCGGCGAGCTGGTCCGCGAGCTCGCCGGACCACGTCGGCGTCGCGCGCGACGGTCGAGCTGTGCGTCGAGCTGCTCGAGGGTGCCGACCGCAACGACCACCCGGACGCGATGCCCTACTTCACCGGCGTGGTCTTCGACGAGGACTCGCCGATCTACTACCCCGCGCAGTGGAAGGACTACTGGGTCCGCACCTGGGGAGCGCGCGGCCTGCTCTACGTCTGGGACGACTCCGCCGGCGCCGGCTGTCGTCGCGGGGCTCGACGACGAGCACTGGCGGCCCGCCGAGATGTGCCTCAAGGTCTCGACCAAGCGCGAGCTCGGCGAGGCCGGCCCGCGCGCGGCGGAGCTGGCGGTCGAGGGCGAGCTGCCGCGGGTCCGCGTGCAGGCGCTGCGCACCCTCGGCGCGGTCGGCGACACCGAGCACGTCGACGTCGTGCGCGGACGGCTGGACGACGAGGAGCCGGCCGTACGCCGCCAGGCGGGCCGCTCGCTGGAGCAGCTCGCCCGGCGGCTCGACCTGCCGAGATCGCCGGACTAGCGGTCGATCGAGGACATGTCGGCGTAGCGCGGGCCCTGCACGGCGCCGGCCGGGACGGCCTTCTCGAGGGCGTCGAGGTCCTCCTGGGTCAGGGTCGACGTCGGCGGCCGCGACGTTCTCCTCGAGGTACTGCACCCGCTTGGTGCCCGGGATCGGCACCACGTCGTCGCCCTGCGCGAGCACCCAGGCGAGCGCGAGCTGGCCGGGCGTGACGCCCTTGCCCGCGGCGATCTCCGTGACCGCGGCGGCGAGCGCATGTTGGCCTCGAAGGCTTCGCCCTGGAACCGCGGGTGGCGCTGGACGCGGCCGTCGCCCTCCTCCGGTGAACTGCGGTGCGGCCGGTGAGCAGGCCGCGGCCGAGCGGCGAGTAGGGGACCAGGCCGATGCCGAGCTCGCGCAGGGTCGGCAGGATCTCGTCCTCGATGTCGCGGGTGAACAGGCTGTACTCCGACTGGAGCGCGGTGATCGGGTGCACGGCGTGCGCGCGCGCGGATCGTCTCCGGCGCCGGCCTCGGACAGTCCGAGGTGCCGCACCTTGCCGGCCGCGACGGCCTCGGCCATCGCGCCGACGGTCTCCTCGATCGGGACGTTCTTGTCGACGCGGTGCTGGTAGTAGAGGTCGATGTGGTCGACGCCGAGCCGCTGGAGGGAGGCGTCCAGGGCCGCGCGGACGTACTCCGGCCGGCCGTCGATGCCGACCCAGGTGCCGTCCGGGCTCGCGCACGTTGCCGAACTTGGTGGCGAGCACGACCTCGTCGCGGCGGTCCGGCGATGGCGCGGCCGACCAGCTCCTCGTTGGTGAACGGGCCGTAGATGTCGGCGGTGTCGAGGAGGGTGACGCCCAGGTCGAGCGCGCGGTGGATGGTGGCGATCGCCTCGGCCTCGTCGGCGCGTGCCGTAGGCGTCCGACATCCCCATGCAGCCGAGCCCGAGCGCGGAGACGGTGAGCGGAGGACGGTGGTTCCGAGAGTGCGTTGGTTCAAGGTCATGCTTCGAGCCAAGACCGGAGATGTCCTCCGGACAAGCGCTGTCTCACATGCGGAGACAGTCTCCGCTAGAGCCTGGCTAGATCCGGGGCACGATCCGGCTGAGCAGCTCGCCCATCCGGCGAGGCGGCGGCCTTGCCGGCCTCGAGGACCTCCTCGTGGTTGAGCGGCGCGCCGGAGATGCCGGCGGCCTGGTTGGTGACCAGGCTGATGCCGAGGATCTCCATGCCCGCCTCGCGCGCCGCGATCGCCTCCAGCGTGGTGCTCATCCCGGCGAGGTGACCGCCGATGGCGCGGACCATCTCGATCTCCGCGGGGGTCTCGTAGTGCGGGCCGGGGAACTGCACGTAGACGCCCTCGTCCAGGCGACGGGTCGACCTCGCGGCACATGTCGCGCAGCCGCTGCGAGTAGAGGTCGGTGAGGTCGACGAAGTTCGCGCCCTCGATGGGCGAGCGGCCGGTCAGGTTGATGTGGTCCTTGATCAGCACCGGCGTGCCCGGGGTCCAGGTCTCCTTGAGGCCGCCGCACCCGTTGGTGAGCACGATCGCGCGGCAGCCGGCCCGGCCGCGGTCCGGACACCGTGCACGACTGCCGCGACGCCCTTGCCCTCGTAGTAGTGGGTGCGGCTGAGGAACACCAGCAGCTGACGGTCGCCCGAGCGGACGCTGCGGATCTTGCCGGAGTGCCCGGCGACGGCAGCGGCGGAGAACCCCGGCAGGTCGGTGGTCGAGATCTCGGCCGTCGCCTCGCCGAGCGCGTCGACGGCCGGCAGCCACCCCGAGCCCAGCACCAGTGCGATGTCGTGCCGCTCGATGCCGGTCTTCTCGGCCAGGACCACCGCGGCCTGCTCCGCGAGCTCGTACGGCGAGGGGGCGGGACGTCTCGGTCATGCGCCGGGACTGATGCGCTGAGAATGCCCGTCGACCGGGCTCGTCGCTCGCCGCCTCCTCTGGTCGGCGACCATCGAGCAGCGAGGTGTCGGATCGGCATGATCGACCACTTCGGCATCAACGTCAGCGACATGGACACGCGAGCGCGTTCTACGACAAGGTGCTCGGCACCCTGGGCCACCGGCGCGTGATGGACTTCGGCACGGCCATCGGTTACGGCTCCGACGAGCCCGACTTCTGGATCTCGACCTTCGACGGCGTCGGCCCCAACCGGGAGATGCACCTGGCCTTCCAGGCTTCCGACGCAGACGCCGTACGCGCGTTCGTGGCGGCCGCCGTCGAGCTCGGCGCCGAGGTGCTGCACGAGCCGCGGCTGTGGCCGGAGTACCACGAGACTTACTTCGGTGGCTTCGTCCGCGACACCGAGGGCAACAACGTCGAGGCGGTCACCCACCGGGGCGACGCCTCCGCATGACGGCCGCGGAGGACGCCGCCGAGGCGCTCCGGCTCGCCCGGGAGGCGCTGGCCCTGGCCGAGGCCACGGCCAGGGCGGCGGGCGTCGAGGTGCCGGCGCGCGAGCTGACCGCCGAGCGGATCACCTTGGTCGGCGAGGACGGAGGTAGGCGACTGGTCATCACCGCCAACACCCACGAGATCTACGGTCGCGGCCAGGTCATCGAGCATCCCGGCCGCACCCAGCCCGGGCTGATCTTCGTCAACGAGGAGGGCACGGAGTGCGGTGGCATCACCTGGGCCACGGACGGCGGCAGCCTCACGTTCGACAGCTACGAGCAGGACCAGGCCATCTCCGTCATCCACACCGACTCCGACGGCGTGCGCACCAGCGCCATCGAGTTCGTCGACCGGCCGGCCTCCTCCCTCGTCGAGACCATGCTGGGCGGGCACCTGGGCGTGGAGCCGGGGGAGGGCCCGGTCAACCGGATGCGGCTGGCGAAGGAGGCCGACGGGTCGGTGGGACTGACCTTCCGCGACCAGGAGGGCCGGGAGCGGATGCGGCTCGGGCTGGACGCCCACGGCCACCCGTCGGTCGAGCTGTTCGGCCCGAACGGCGGGCGTGCCGGGGGGATCGGCTGAGCGGCAGCTCCGGTCACCGGGTCTCGTGACAGGCGCTGCGCGCCTTCCTCGACCAGCGGGCAGCTACAGCCCCACGCTCCGGCAGGGGCGGCGGCGCAGGGCGGCGACGTAGTCGTCGGGGGCGTCGGCGGCCTCGGCGGCGTCGGCGATCACGCCGAGGTACGACGCGCTGGGCAGCCCGCCCTCGTAGGCGTCGAGCACGTAGGTCCACACCAGCAGCTCCCCGGTCATCGAGGAGACCCGGACCTTGGCCTTGCGGTAGAGGCCGGTGCCGGCCGACTCCCAGTCGTCCAGGAGGGCCTCGTCCTCGCGCGACACGTCGTACACGGCCACGAAGACCTGCTCGATCGGGTCCTCGACGATGGTGGAGAGGGAGCCGTCCCAGCCGAGGTCCTCGCCGCCGAAGGTCAGCCGCCAGCCGGTCAGCCAGCCGGTGGTGTGCAGCGGGGAATGGGGGCAACGCGAGCCCATCCGGGCCGGGTCGAGGTTGGACCCGTAGGCGGCGTACAGCGTCACGGGGGCCAAGGCTAATGCCTGGCACTCCTCGGATCCGGCACCCGCAATAGGGTGGGCACAAAATCTCCTCCCCCCTCCCTCCTCCCCGCATGACTCACTTCAACGTGATGGTGCTCGGTGCGGGTCCTGGCGGCTACGTCGCGGCGATCCGCGCCTCGCAGCTCGGACTGTCGGCTGCGGTCGTCGAGGACAAGTACTGGGGCGGGGTCTGCCTCAACGTCGGCTGCATCCCCTCCAAGGCTCTCCTCAAGAACGCCGAGCTCGCGCACGTGCTCGCGCACGACAAGGAGAAGTTCGGCATCGAGGGCGACGTGACGATGAAGTACGGCGTCACCCACGCGCGGTCGCGCCAGGTGAGCGCGGGCATCGTCAAGGGCGTCCACTTCCTGATGAAGAAGAACAAGATCACCGAGATCGACGGCTGGGGCACGCTCACCGGGGACCCAGTCGATCGACGTGAAGGACTCCGACGGCGGCAGCACGTCGTACACCTTCGACAACCTGATCATCGCGACCGGCGCGACGGTGCGGATGCTGCCGGGGATGCAGGTCAGCCAGAACGTCGTCACCTACGAGGAGCAGATCCTCGACGAGAACCTCCCCGGGTCGATCATCATCGGTGGCTCGGGTGCCATCGGGGTCGAGTTCGCCTACGTGATGAAGAACTTCGGCGTCGACGTGACGATCGTGGAGTTCCTCGACCGGATGGTGCCGACGGAGGACGAGGCGGTCTCCAAGGAGCTGCTCAAGCACTACAAGAAGCTCGGCGTGAAGGTGCTGCTGTCGACCAAGGTCGAGAACGTCGAGGACACCGGCTCCGGGGTCCGCGTGACCGTCAGCCCGGCTGCAGGGGGCGACAGCCAGGTGCTGGAGGCGGACAAGATGCTGGCGGCCTTCGGGTTCGCGCCGCGGCTGGAGGGCTACGGCCTCGAGGCGATGGGCGTCGCCACCACCGACCGGGGCGCGATCGGGATCGACGAGTACTGCCGCACCAACGTGCCGAACGTCTACGCCATCGGCGACGTCACCGGCAAGCTGATGCTCGCCCACGTCGCCGAGGCGATGGGCATCGTGGCGGCCGAGACGATCGCCGGCGCCGAGACGATGCCGATCAACTACGACATGGTGCCGCGCGCGACGTACTGCCAGCCGCAGATCGGCTCCTTCGGCTACTCCGAGGCGCAGGCGAAGGAGAAGGGGTACGACGTCAAGACGGCCACCTTCCCCTTCAGCGCCAACGGCAAGGCGCAGGGCCTCGGCGACGCGGTCGGCTTCGTGAAGGTGGTCGCCGACGCGCAGTACAACGAGATCCTCGGCGCCCACCTGATCGGCCCCGACGTCACCGAGCTGCTGCCGGTGCTCACGCTGGCCCAGCAGTGGGACCTGACCGCCGACGAGGTGGCCCGCAACGTCTTCGCCCACCCGACCCTGACCGAGGCCGTCAAGGAGGCCGTGCACGGCATCGCCGGCCACATGATCAACCTCTAGGCGAGGCTCGCCAGCAGGGTTTCTTTACTTTCCGGCCGTTGTGTCGTCCTGGGGACGGTCCGGTGGTACCTCCGGCACCTAGCGTGCCGCGACATGACCACCATCACCGAGATCGGCGGGAGGCGGATGCCCTTCCTGCGCTGGTCCTTCCTGCGCACGGCCTGGGGCCGCCGAGGCCTCCCGCACACCTGGCAGGTGGGTGACGGCCGCGAGGAAGCGCTGCGCGACGTCATCCTCCAGCAGGCACGGCCGGGTGACCTGGACGACGCCATCCGGGTCGCCGACGAGTTCTGCTACACCCGCACGTTCATGAGCAACGTCGGCGACGAGAAGGGCGCCATCCTCGAGGACGCGGTCGCCAAGGCCGCGCCCCGGCTGGTGCTCGAGCTGGGCACGTACTGCGGCTACAGCGGCCTGCGGATCGCTCGCGCGATGCCTGCGGGCGCCCGCCTCGTGTCCGTCGACCTGAGCCCCGCCAACGCCGAGATCGCGCACGCCATCTGGCGGCACGCCGGCATCACCGATCGTGCCGAGATCGTCGTCGGTCGGCTGGGCGACGGCGGCCGCACGGCCGACGCGCTCACGCACACCCGCGGCTTCGGCGCCGGTGCCGTCGACTTCGTCTTCGCCGACCACGCCCTGGACGCCTACGTCCCCGACCTCGAGCTGATCCTGTCCCGCGGCTGGCTGCACCCCGGCTCGGTCGTCGTCGCCGACAACGTCCGGTTCCCGGGCGCCCCGGAGTACCGCCGCTGGATGAGGCTGCACCAGGGCACGAGCTGGCACACCGTCGAGCACCGCACCCACGTCGAGTACCAGGCGCTGCTGCCCGACCTCGTCCTCGAGTCGGAGTACATCGCCAGCTGACGGCGGCTCCCAAGACATGCCCTAGCCTGCACGTGTGACCCAGCAGCCCCACGTCGTCATCGTCGGGGGCGGCCCCGGCGGGTACGAGTCGGCACTGGTCGCGGCCCAGCTCGGGGCCCACGTCACCGTCGTCGACTCCGACGGGCTCGGCGGCTCCGCCGTGCTCACCGACTGCGTGCCCAGCAAGACGCTCATCGCCACCGCCGAGCTGATGACCGACGTGGCGGGGGCCGCCGAGCTCGGCGTCCGGTTCGCGGAGGACCAGGGGGCCGGTGACGTCAGCCGGGCCACCAGCGTCTCGGTCGACCTGCCGCGCCTCAACGACCGGGTCAAGAAGCTGGCGGCCGAACAGTCGGCCGACATCGGGCGCCGCCTGGACAAGGAGGGCGTGGAAGTCGTCGTCGGCCGCGGGTCGCTCGCCGGCCCCGACCGCGTCCACGTGGCCGGACCCGGAGGGGAACGGATCCTGCGCGGCGACGCGGTGCTCGTGGCCACCGGCGCGGCCCCGCGTACCTTGCCCACCGCCGTCCCCGACGGCGAGCGGATCCTGACCTGGGAGCAGGTCTACGACCTCGACGAGGTGCCCTCCCACCTGGTCGTCGTCGGGTCGGGTGTGACGGGGGCGGAGTTCGCCTCGGCGTACCTCTCGCTCGGCATCGAGGTCACCCTGGTGTCCTCCCGGGACCGCGTGCTGCCCGGTGAGGACGCCGACGCGGCGTCGGTCCTCGAGGACGTGCTCACCCGTCGCGGCATGCACGTGCTGGAGCAGTCGCGGATGGCCTCGGTCGAACGGCACGGCGACACCGTGACCGTCACCCTGACCGACGGCCGCACCGTCGAGGGCTCGCACTGCATCCTCGCCCTGGGGTCGGTGCCGAACACCGTCGACCTGGGTCTCGAGGAGTCGGGGGTGACCCTCGACGACAACGGGTTCGTCCGCGTCGACCGCGTCTCCCGTACCTCGGCGCGCGGCGTCTACGCCGCCGGTGACTGCACCGGGGTGCTGATGCTCGCGTCCGTGGCGGCGATGCAGGGCCGGATCGCGATGTGGCACTTCCTGGGTGACGCGGTCGCCCCGCTGGACCTGACCACGGTGTCCTCCAACGTGTTCACGGCCCCCGAGATCGCCACCGTCGGCTGGTCCCAGCGGGCCGTCGACTCGGGGGAGGTCCAGGCCGACCAGGTGATGCTGCCGCTCGCCGGCAACGCCCGCGCCAAGATGCAAGGGGTGCGCGACGGCTTCGTGAAGCTGTTCTGCCGCCCCGGCACCGGCATCATCGTGGGCGGGGTGATCGTGGCCCCGCGGGCCAGCGAGCTGATCCACCCGGTCTCCCTGGCCGTTGCCGAGTCGCTGACCGCCGACCAGCTCGCCCACGCGTTCACCGTCTACCCGTCGATGAGCGGGTCCGTCGCCGAGGCCGCCCGGCGGTTGCACCGCGTCTGACCCGACGCCCACGAGGAGGCACCCCATGAGGATCGTGTCCACGAGCGCCGCGACGGCGCTCCTCGCCGCCACGCTCATGCTGCCGACCGGCACAGCCGGCGCGGTGACGGCGGGCGCACCCCCCACGTGCAAGGGGCGGCCGGTCACGATCCTCGGCACCGATGCGGCCGACAACCTGCGCGGCACCAACCATCGCGACGTGATCCTGGCCCTCGACGGCGACGACCGGATCGACGGCCGGGGCGGCAACGACGTGATCTGCGGTGGGGCCGGCCGCGACCAGATCCTGGGTGGGTCCGGCGCCGACAAGCTGTTCGGTGGCGCCGACGGCCGCTCCGAGCAGCGCAGCGAGGACAACGTCCGGCTGATGGTCGGCGACGTCGTCCAGGGTGGCCCCGGAGACGACCTGATCGACCTCGGCTACGACGAGCGCCAGCAGACCTTCGGGTCCGTGCAGCGCGACCGCCTGTCCTACAAGGGCTCCGCCTTCCGGGTCGTCGTCACCCTGGGCAGCCCGAAGGGGCGCGGGCACGCCCGCGGCGACGGCCGCGACCTGCTCAAGCCGCACCCCTTCCTGACCCTCCTCGGCTCGGACCGGGGCGACCAGCTCACCGGGTCGACGTACGGCGACGAGATCCTCGGCCGCGGCGGCGCGGACGTCATCGACGGCGCGGGCGGCCGCGACACCCTCGTCGACGGTCCGATCGGGTCCAGGGTCGGCGACGACACGCTCGCCGGGGGCATCGGGCGCGACACCCTCACGTCGTACGGCGGGCACGACGCGCTCGACGGCGGCAGCTCCGCCGACGCCCTCGTCGTCCTGCACGCGCCCACTGGCCGGGTCTCCCTTTCCGGTGGTCCGGGGGCCGACGTGCTCAGCCCGAGCGCGATGCTGCCCGGCTCGTGCGTGCGGGTGTTCGGCGGCGCCGGCGACGACGAGCTGCTGCCGGTCGTCTCCACGCACCTCGGCCAGGGCAAGGTCGACGTCGACCTCAAGCACGGCGACTTCGGGGTGCGGGAGCGCTCCTTGGCCTGCGGCTTCGTCGACTCGATCGAGACGCTCAGGGTGGAGGGTTCGCTGCCGACCCAGCGGCTGCGGTGGCTGGTGACCGGGACGAGCGCGGACGAGACCGTGCTGATGCGCGACGGCGGCAGCGTGCTGGCGTCGATGGCGGGCGGCGACGACCGGGTGTCGGGCAGCTCCGGCAACGACAACCTCAAGGGCGGCCCGGGCGACGACCGGCTGTCCGGCAACGGTGGCAGGGACTCCGCCAACGGCGGCCCCGGCACCGATGTGTGCCGCAAGGTGGACTTCCGCACCAAGTGCGAGATCCCGAAGGGCTGAACGTCGGCGCCGGCTGGTTGGTCGTTTCATCAAGGTAAGTAGGTGAAGCGTCACTTCTCACGGTGTGCGCGCCGGGGGAAGTGCAGGCTCGACCACTTACCTTGATGAAACCCCCTCGCCCGGCCGCGCGCTCGAACCTTTCGGCCGCCTGGCTACTCTCAACAGTTCGTCCAGCCGACGCCGAACCCCGGAGCCGACATGAGCACCCGCGTCACCCTCCTGACCGCCGTCGCCGCCGCGGCGGTGCTGGCGGCGACCGCCGTACCCGCCGACGCGGGCACCGCGGCCCGCAAGGGGGACGTGTGGCCGATCGGCCCGGCGTCGACGATCGCGGTGGACGGCCACGGTTACGGGCACGGCCACGGGATGTCGCAGTACGGCTCCGAGGGCGCCGCCCGCGCCGGGCTGACCAGCGCGCAGATCATGGACTTCTACTACCCCGGCACGACCGCCGGCCAGCTCGGCGGGCAGGTGAAGGTGTGGCTCACCGGCGACCGCGACAACGCGCTGACCGTGGTCGCGCGGCCCGGCCTCACGGTCCGCGACCTGGTCACCAAGCGGAAGCGGACGTTGCCGGGCCGCGACGCGACGAAGTGGCGGCTGACAGCCGGGCCGGGCACCCGGACGCAGGTCTCGTACTTCGCGCACGGCTGGGTGGACTGGCGCACGCTGCCGGGTGACGCCGAGCTGTCCGCCGGTGGTCAGCCGATCACCCTCGTCCTGCCGGGTGGCAACAAGGTCGCCTACCGCGGCGCCCTCGCCTCGCGCGCGCCGACGCCCGGGAAGCCGAAGCGGTTGACCGTCAACCGGCTGCCGCTGGAGAGCTACCTCAAGGGTGTCGTCCCGCGGGAGACGTTCCCGTCGTGGCACCCGGCGGCGCTGGAGTCGCAGGCCATCGCGGCCCGCACGTACGCCGCCTTCGAGCGGGCCGAGCACGGCTCCGGACCGCTGTCGCGGATCTACCAGATCTGCGACACCACCTCCTGCCAGGTCTACGGCGGCTTCAGCGCGGAGTACGCCACGACCAACGCGGCCATCGACGCCACCCGCGGCTCGGTCCGGCTCGACGG
Source organism: uncultured Actinomycetota bacterium (assembly GCA_963774575.1). Taxonomy (GTDB): domain Bacteria; phylum Actinomycetota; class Actinomycetes; order Propionibacteriales; family Nocardioidaceae; genus Nocardioides. Next base: position 103,814 of record CAVZFO010000022.1, read on the forward strand.
CGCCGGCCAGCCGGCGTTCACGCAGTTCTCCTCGAGCAACGGCGGCTGGAGCGCGGCGGGCTCGCAGCCCTACCTCGTCGCGGAGCAGGACCCGTACGACGGCTGGACCGGCAACCCGAACAGCTCCTGGACGCTGCCCCTCACCGCGGGCAACGTCGAGAAGAACTACCCCGCGATCGGCACCCTGACCTCGATCGCCGTCGACACCCGTGACGGCAACGGCGAGTGGGGCGGCCGGGCGGTGGGCATGACCCTGACCGGCACCGCCGGCACCGTCGAGACCACGGGCGAGGACTTCCGGATCCGCGTCGGCCTCAAGTCCTCCTGGTTCACCCTGCGCGTCACGGGCTGACCTCGGACCCGCCCGCTCGTCGGTGGATCGGGGCGGGATATCGCGGTTCGATGGCCGGAAACCGCTCGGTGGGCGGCCCGCCGGGTGCCTAGTCTGGGAGCGTGCGACAGGAGCAAACCGACCAGACGCTGATGACGGGACCGGTGGTCACGGCCGGACCCGCGCCGTGGCTGGTCGCGGCTCGCGCTGGGCATCGTCTACGTCGTCTGGGGGTCGACCTACCTGGCGATCCGGATCATGGTGGAGGACCTGCCGCCGATGGCGTCGGCGAGCTGGCGGTACCTCGTGGCCGGCTTGCTCCTGGGCGCCATCCTGGCCCTGCGGGGCGGGGTCGGACGGCTGCGAGCCACGCCGCGCGAGCTGGTCGGCTGCGCGGCGCTCGGGCTGCTGCTCCCTGCGCTCGGCAACGGGTTGGTGTCGGTCGGTGAGCACCAGGGCGCTCCCTCGGGCATCGCGGCGCTGCTGGTGGCGGCCGTGCCGCTGTGGGTGATCGTCTACCGGCTGCTCAGCGGCGACCGGCCGAGCCGGCGGACGATCCTGGGCGTGCTGCTCGGCTTCGCGGGTCTGGTGCTGCTCGTCACCGCGTCGGGCATCGACGGCGAGGTGAAGATCGGTGCCTGCCTGATCGTGATGTGCGCGACGGTGTTCTGGTCGTTCGGGTCGTGGGCGACGCCGCGCCTCACGCTGCCCGCCGACCCCTTCGTGCTCACCGTCTACGAGATGATCTTCGGCTCGGTGTGGCTGGTGATCTTCGCGGCCCTGCGCGGCGAGCACGTGCTGCCGGTCTCGGCGCCGCTGGATGCGTGGCTCGCGTGGCTCTACCTGGTCACCTTCGGTTCGGTCGTCGCCTTCACGGCGTACGTCTGGGTGCTGAGCGTGGCCCCCATCTCGCTCGTGGCGACCTACGCCTACGTGAACCCGGTCGTCGCCGTGTTCCTCGGCTGGCTGGTGCTGTCGGAGCCACTGACCGTGCCGATCCTGGTCGGGGGCGGGATCGTGGTCGGCGCGGTCGCCGTGGTGGTGTCGGCCGAGCGCCGGACGAACCGGGTCGCGGCCGCCGAACGCGAGGCCGCCGCCGCGGACGCCGCTCCCGTCGCCTGCGGCTAGGGATCCCGGGTAGCGGACGCAGAACGTCCGCAACACCTCCTAGCCTGGCGGCATGATCGAGGGCTTCCAGGACCTGACCGAATCGACGTACGAGCGTGCGGACCTCTCGGGGTCGACGTTCAGGTTGGTGTTGTTCAACGGCTCGACCATCCGCGACTCCGACATCAACGGCGTGACGATGCGCGGCGTCGAGATCCAGGACACCAGCATCGACGGCGAGTTCACGAACCTCGTGCTGAACGGGATCGACGTGGCACCGCTCGTCGAGGCCGAGCTCGACCGGCGCGACCCGGACCGCCCCAAGTTCCGGCCGACGACGCCGGACGGCTTCCGGGAGGCGTGGGACGTGAACGAGGGTCGCTGGTCGGCGACCCTCGACCGCGCGCGCCGGCTGCCGGCCGAGCTCCTGCACGAGTCGGTCGGCGGCGAGTGGTCCTTCGTCCAGACCCTGCGCCACCTGGCCTTCGCCAGCGAGTCCTGGGTCGGGCGGGCCGTGCTCGGCGACCCCTACCCGTGGCACGCGATGTCGCTCGCGTGGGACACCTACCGCGACCTGGGCATCCCGCAGGACCGCGACGCCCGTCCGTCGCTCGACGAGGCGCTGGCGATCCGGCAGGACGCGATGGCCCTGGTACGCCGCGTGGTGGACGGCCTCGACGACGCCGAGCTGGGCCGCGAGACCGTCCCGTGCGTCGGGCCGGGCTGGCCGCTGGAAGGCGCCACGTTCTCGGTGCGCGACTGCCTGCTCACCGTCCTCAACGAGGAGTGGCACCACCGGGTGTACGCCGAGCGCGACCTCGCCGTCCTCGAGGAGCAAGACTGACGCCGTGGAGCTGACCTTCACCAACCGGGTGATCGAGTGGCGCGGCCCCGCGCCCTACTACTACCTCCCGCTCCCCGAGGAGGAGGCCGACCAGGTCCACGACGTGCGCAAGATGGCGACGTACGGCTGGGGCGTCATCCCCGTCGTCGCCCGGATCGGCGAGGTGGAGTTCGAGACGTCGCTGTTCCCCAAGGACGGCGGGTACCTGCTGCCGCTCAAGGACGCCGTCCGCAAGCCGTCCGGCATCACCGTCGGCGACGAGGTCGCCGTGGAGGTCACGATCCGGATGTGAGCGCGCTACGACTCGACCTCGGGCAGCGTCGGCGCATCGGTGGGGTAGAGGCCGGCGACGAAACCGTAGACCTGGTCGCCCGAGCGCGGGATCTGCGCGAACCTCCGGGCCACCTCCTGCACCTCCGCCCAGAACGCGCGCACCTCGGTGACCGGGATCCGGGCGTGCACGAGCGTGCAGCGCAGGTCGTCGGCCTCCTTGGCGCGGCGGGACTCGCCGTACGCCGTCGCGATGCCGTCGATGGAGGCGACCATCGCGATGTCCTCGTCGGAGCTGAGGGCGCCGATGTAGACCGTGCGGGCGACCCGGCCGTAGTAGCGCTCCTCGATCGCGCGCACCCGCTGGGTGCGGACCACCTTGACCAGGCCGGCGTCGACGAGCTGGTTGACGTGGTAGGCGACGGTGCTCTTCGGCCGGCCGACCGCCAGTGCCATCTCCGAGACGGTGGCCGCGCGTTCGAGCAGCAGCTCCAGCAGGCTGCCGCGCAGGTCGTCGGCCAGGGCGCGCAGCTGGACCGGCGTGGTGACCACGATCATGTCGTCGAGGTCGTAGTCCGGGATCTGCGGGAGACGGATTGACCGACATTATCTTGATCATTCTAGATTAGTGGATCATTCGAGGACAGTCGTTCGATGAACAGGAGTCTAGGGACACATGGCCGAGGTACTGCTGATCCACCACATCCAGGGACTGACCGACGGGGTGCGGGCGTTCGCCGACGACCTGAGGGCCGCCGGGCACACCGTGCACGTGCCGGACCTCTACGACGGGCACACCTTCGCCACGATCGAGGAGGGCTTCGCGCACCAGAAGGGCGTCGACGGCGACGCGTTGATCGACGCCGTCGTGGCCGACCTCCCCGAGGGCCTCGTCTACGCCGGCTTCTCCTGGGGGGTCCCGCGCGCGCAGCGGCTGGCCCAGACGCGGCCGGGCGCGAAGGGCGCGCTGCTCTACGAGTCGTGCATCCCGATCAGCGGCGAGTGGGCGTTCGGCCCGTGGCCGGAGGGCGTCCCGGTGCAGATCCACGGGATGGAGGGGGACGAGTACTTCGAGGAGGACCTCCCCGCCGCCCGCGAGCTGGTCGAGACGGTCGGGCCGCGAGCTGGCCGAGCTGTTCGTCTACCCGGGCGACGCGCACCTGTTCACCGACCGCAGCCTGCCGGCGTACGACGCCGAGGCCGCCGGCCTGGTCCTGCAGCGCAGCCTGGCCTTCCTGGCGACCTCTGTAGAGGACACTCGCCCGTGTGAGGATCCTCGCGCGGGTGGTCGCCACGCTCGGGTTGGTCGCCCTGGTGATCGCGGTGCTCGTCTGGTGGACCGGCCGCGCCGACCACTCCGACGGCGACGCCGAGGTGATGGCCACCGGGCTCGAGGTGCCGTGGGGGCTGGCGTTCCTCCCGACGGGGGACGCCCTCGTCGGCGAGCGGACGACCGGGCGGATCTACGAGATCCCCGCGGCCGGCGGCGAGCGGACGCTGGTGGCCACCGTGCCGGGCGTCGTGCCCGGCGGGGAGGGCGGGCTGCTGGGGATCGCGCTGGACCCGTTGTTCATGCACTCGGGTCACTCGTTCGTCTACGCCTACCTGACCGCCGAGTCCGACAACCGGATCGTCCGGTTCCAGCTCGATCCGACCGAGCCGGAGGTCACCGACTTCCAGGTGCTCGTGGACGGCATCGCCAAGGCGGCGAACCACGACGGCGGCGCGCTCGCCTTCGGGCCCGACGGGATGCTGTACGCCGGGGTGGGCGACGCCGGCGTGCCCTCGCGGGCCCAGGACCCCGCGTCGCTGAACGGCAAGATCCTGCGGATGGACCCGCTCGGGCACCCGCCGGTGATCGACACCAACCCCGAGCCGGACTCGCTGGTCTGGTCGATGGGGCACCGCAACGTGCAGGGGCTGGCGTGGGACTCCGACGGCCGGCTGTGGGCCACGGAGTTCGGGCAGGACACCTACGACGAGGTCAACCTGATCGAGCCCGGCAAGAACTACGGGTGGCCGGAGGTCGAGGGAGTGGGCCACGACCCCCGGTACGTCGACCCGCAGGTCACCTGGTCCACCGACGAGGCGAGCCCGTCGGGCGCGGCGATCATGGGGACCACCCTCTACGTCGGCGCCCTCCGCGGGGAGCGGCTGTGGAGCATGACTCTGACCAAGCACGGCGCCGAGCAGCCCGTCGCCCTGCTCGAGGGCCAGTACGGCCGGCTGCGCAACGTCGTCGCCGCTCCGGACGGCTCGCTGTGGATCACCACCAGCAACCGCGACGGCCGCGGCGACCCGGACGGCGACGACGACCGGGTGCTGCGGCTGGACGTCTCAGACCTGCCCACCACGCCGTAGCCCGGTGGACTTGTCAGGGGTTCCCTGAACTTGTCGTGGCTCCCTAGCTCCGACATGTTCAGGTTTCCCCGGTCGACCTGGGAACTCCCGCCCCGCCCGCGCCAGGGCGGCACTCGGCTCAGATCCCGCCCGAGCCGCCGATGCGCCGGTAGACGGCGTGGGCGTAGGTGAGCAGGTCCGCGGCGACGGCCGCCCGGATGCGGGCGCCCTTCTGGTCGCGGACCTCGTCGGCGAACCTGTGCAGGGCGATCTGCAGCTTGCCGTTGCGTCGCGGGTCGATCAGGGCCTGGACGTCGCCCCAGCGCTGCTCGAGCCGGGCGGCCTCCTTCTTCCCGACCCGGCCATCCGTCTTGGCCCGCCGCAGCACCTGGTGCATCGTGAGGTACCGGGCGGTGACGTCGGTGTTGGCGCTGACCTGTCCGTCGAAGCGCTCCGCATCGGTCACGTACGTCGTGCCCGCGTCGCCGAGGAGCACCTTCGGGAACCGGTACGTGTGACGGCTGCCGAAGCGGACGTCCAGTGCGACCACGGGCAGGGTGACCGGCGAACCGTCCAGGTAGACCTTCTGGGCCACGGTGTCCGGGAGCCCGTGCTGGGCGAGGTAGAGGACCGGGTCGACCCGGAGGGCCGCGGTCGCATAGCCGATCGAGTAGTTGGGGTCGCCGGCGCCTGAGCACGTGACGGCCCCGGCGTACTCGCCCGGAGCGCCCACGGTCGCCGTGCACGTCGGCGGGGTGCGGCCGGGCTGGGACAGCGTGGCGTCGCTGTCGCCGTTGACCCATCCGTCGCCGTGCCAGGAGTAGGTCGGTGCCTGCCCCGACGCCACCGCCACGTCACCGGGCCTGATCGTCAACGGCGCCGGGGTGATGTGCTCGGTGCCTGCGGCGTAGTCGATGTCGTAGTTGGGGTTGCTGGCGCCGGAAGGCGTGATGGCGTACTTCCCGACACCCGAACCACTCGGCGGGGCGGCGAAGGTCAGCCCGGTGACGACGGACTTCGTGTCGCCGTTGACCAGGCCGTCGTACGACGCGGTGTACGCCGGGCTCTTCGAGCCGTAGACGCGGCTCTTGTCGTCGGCTGTGATCGTGAGGTGGGCGGGGGTGACGTGCTCGGTGCCGGTCACGAAGTCGATGGCGTAGTTCGGGATGGCTCGCACCGGAGACGTGGATGGGATAGCTGCCGACGTCGGCGCCGGCCGGGGCGCCACCGTTGAACGTCAGGCCGGACACGTCGCCCGGGTCGTCTCCCAGGACGAAGCCGTCGTACGACGCGGTGTAGGCGGCGGGCGCGTCTCGCCGTACACGCGGGTCCGGTCGTCGGCCGTGATGGTCAGCGGCGCGGGCGTGATGACCAGGGTTCCCTTGGAGTAGAAGATGTCGTAGTTGGGATTGCTGGCTCCCGAGGCGTCGACGAAGTACTCGCCCACGTCGGCGTCGACGGGTGGCCCTTCGTCGACGACGACGCCGGTGATGTCGTCCCTGGTGTCACCGTTGACCAGACCGTTGAACGCCCACGTGAACTCGGGGTTGTCGGCGCCGTAGGACCTGACTGTGGTCGAGCACGACGACGGTGAGCTCGGCGCGCTTGATCCTGAGCGTGCCGGGGGCGTAGCTGATGTCGTAGTTGGGGTTGCTGGCCCCCGAGGCCGTGACGGCGTAGTCGCCGACGTCGGCACCCGCGGGTGGCCCGTTGAAAACGAGCCCGGTGATGTCCTCCGGAGTATCGCCGTTGACCAGGCGGGTGTACAGCGCGCTGAACACGGGGTTCTCGGCACCGTAGACCTTGTCCTCGAACCGGGGCTTGATGAGTCAGCGGGGCGGGCGTGACGTCGAAGGTCCGCGCCACGGGGGAAGCGGCGAGGAACATGGGCGGGTCCGCGGCCTGGTGGGCCGATGATGGTGCACTCGCCGACGCCGACCAGCTGGACCGCCTGCCCGTCACCCGTGGCCTGGCACACGGAGTCCGGGCCGGCGTCGTAGGTGACCGGCACACCCAGACAGCATGCTGCCCGTCCGGCTCGAGCTCGGCTCGGCGTCGGGAGCCGGCAACTCGTAGCCCCGGACCGAGGGGATCATCGTCGTCACCCGACTGTCGGAGATGCTCAGCCCAGGACGAGGACCAGGTCGCCGCCGTCGACGGTCTGGGTGCCGGAGAAGGCGAGGCGTTCGACGGTGCCGGGGCGGGGGGCGGTGATGGCGGCCTCCATCTTCATCGCCTCGATGGTGGCGATGGTCTGGCCGGCCTCGACCTCCTCGCCCTTCTCGACCACCACGGTGACCGCACCCTGGAAGGGCGCCGCGACGTGGCCGGGGTTGGTGGCGTCGGCCTTCTCGGCGGCGGCGACGGCGGCGGAGACGCTGCGGTCGCGGACGTTGACGGGTCTCAGCTGGCCGTTGAGGACGGCCATCACCGTGCGGTACCCGCGCTCGTCCGGCTCCGAGATCGCCTGGAGGCCGAGGAAGATGGTCACCCCCTCCTCGAGCTCGACCTGGTGCTCCACGCCCTGGCGCAGCCCGTAGAGGTAGTCGATGGGTCGCGAGCACCGACACGTCGCCGTACGTCGCCCGGACCTCCTGGAACTCCTTGGTCGGTCCGGGGAAGAGCAGCTCGTTGAGCGTCTCGCGCCGGCGTTCGCGCAGACCCGCGAGCTGGTCCTCGGTCAGGGCACCCGACGCCGGCTCCCACGGACGGCCCTCGATCGCCTTGGTCCGGAACGGCTCCGGCCAGCCACCCGGCGGGTCGCCGAGCTCGCCGTGCAGGAAGCCGATGACCGAGGCCGGGATGTCGAACCGCTGCGGGTTGGCGGCGAACTCGGCGGGGTCGGCGCCGACGGCGACCAGGTGCAGCGCCAGGTCGCCGACGACCTTGGACGACGGGGTCACCTTCACGATGTGGCCGAGGATCCGGTCGGCGGCGGCGTACATGTCCTCGATCTGCTCGAACTTCTCGCCGAGGCCCAGCGCGATCGCCTGCTGGCGCAGGTTGGAGAGCTGGCCCGCCGGGGATCTCGTGGGTGTAGACGCGGCCGGTCGGGGCGGGCAGCCCGGACTCGAACGGCGCGTACACCCGGCGGACCGCCTCCCAGTAGGGCTCCAGCGCGCAGACGGCCTCGAGGGACAGGCCGGTCTCGCGCGGCGAGTGGTCGGTGGCGGAGACCAGCGCCGACAGCGGAGGCTGCGAGGTGGTGCCGGCCATCGAGGCGGTGGCCGCGTCGACGGCGTCGACCCCCGCGTCGATCGCGGCCAGCAGGGTGGCGAGCTGACCGCCCGGGGTGTCGTGGGTGTGCAGGTGCACCGGCAGGTCGAACTCCCGGCGCAGCGCGGTCACCAGGGTCCGGGCCGCCGGCGCCCGCAGCAGCCCGGCCATGTCCTTGATCGCCAGCACGTGCGCGCCCGACTCGACGATGCGCGAGGCGAGCCCGAGGTAGTAGTCGAGGGTGTAGAGCCGCTCGCCCGGGTCGGACAGGTCGCCGGTGTAGCAGAGCGCGACCTCGGCGACCGTCGAGCCCGTCGACAGCACCGCCTCGATGGCGGGCCGCATCTGCTCGACGTCGTTGAGCGCGTCGAAGATCCGGAACACGTCCACGCCGGTGGCCGCGGCCTCCTCGACGAACGCCTGCGTGACGTCGGTGGGGTACGGCGTGTAGCCGACCGTGTTGCGCCCGCGCAGCAGCATCTGCAGGCAGAGGTTCGGCACCGCCTGGCGGAGCTGGGCCAGCCGCTCCCACGGGTCCTCGGAGAGGAAGCGCAACGCCACGTCGTACGTCGCTCCGCCCCAGGCCTCCAACGACCACAGCTGCGGGGTGGTCCGGGCGACGTGCCCGGCGACGGCGAGCAGGTCATGGGTGCGCACCCGGGTGGCGAGGAGCGACTGGTGCGCGTCGCGGAAGGTGGTGTCGGTGACCGCGACTCGGTCCTGGTCGCGCAGCGCCTGCGCGAACGCCGCCGGGCCCGAGGGCCAGCAGCTGCCTGCCGGGTGCCGTCGGGCGCGGGGACCGACAGGTCCACGTGCGGCAGCTTGCTGACCGGGTCGAGGCTCACCGGCGCCGGGCCGTAGGGCTGGTTGACCGTGACGTCGGCGAGGTAGGTGAGCAGCTTGGTGCCGCGGTCGCCGCTGGCCCGCGCGGTCAGCAGCTGCGGGTGGGTCTCGATGAACGACGTGGTGACGTGGCCGGCCTGGAAGTCCGGGTCGTCGAGCAGCGCCTGCAGGAAGGCGATGTTGGTGGAGACGCCGCGGATCCGGAACTCCGCCAGCGCGCGCCGCGCCCGCTCGACCGCCTTGTCGAAGGTGCGGCCGCGGCAGGTCAGCTTGGCCAGCATCGAGTCGAAGTGCGGGCTGATCTCGGCGCCGGTGTAGGTCGTGCCGCCGTCGAGGCGGATGCCGGCGCCGCCGGGGGAGCGGTACGTCGTGATCCGCCCGGTGTCCGGCCGGAAGTTGTTGGCGGGGTCCTCGGTGGTGATCCGGCACTGGAGCGCCGCGCCGCGCAGCACGATCGAGTCCTGGTGGAGGCCGAGGTCGTCGAGGGTCTCGCCGGAGGCGATCCGCAGCTGCGACTGCACGAGGTCGACGTCGGTGACCTCCTCGGTCACCGTGTGCTCGACCTGGATGCGCGGGTTCATCTCGATGAACACGTAGTTGCCCTCGCGGGTCGACGAGGAACTCGACCGTGCCGGCGTTGCGGTAGCCGATGTGGCGCGCGAACTTCACGGCGTCGGCGCAGATCCGCCGGCGCAGCTCCGGGTCGAAGTTCGGCGCGGGCGCGATCTCGACGACCTTCTGGTGCCGCCGCTGGACCGAGCAGTCCCGCTCGAAGAGGTGGATCACCTCTCCGGAGCCGTCGGCCAGGATCTGCACCTCGATGTGCCGCGGGTCCACGACGGCCTGCTCGATGAACACGGTCGGGTCGCCGAACGCGCCGTCCGCCTCGCGCATGCAGGTCTCGACCGCCTCGCGCAGCTGGGCGGGGTCGTCGACCTTCCGCATCCCGCGGCCACCGCCGCCGGCGACGGCCTTGACGAACAGCGGGTAGGGCAGCGCGCGTGGCCGACGCCACGAGCTCGTCGACGTCGCGGCTCGGCGCGACCGAGGCCAGCGTCGGGACGCCGGCCTCCCGGGCGGCGGCGATCGCTCGCGACTTGTTGCCGGTGAGGGTGAGCACGTCGGCCGACGGGCCGACGAAGGCGATACCTGCCGCGGCGCAGGCCTCGGCCAGCCTCGGGTTCTCCGACAGGAAGCCGTATCCCGGGTAGACGGCGTCGGCCCCCGCGCGGACCGCGACCGCCACGATCGCGTCCGGGTCGAGGTACGCACGGACCGGGTGACCACGCTCGCCGATCTCGTAGGCCTCGTCGGCCTTGAGCCGGTGCTCGGACCACCGGTCCTCGTTGGGGAACACCGCGACCGTGCGGGCTCCCAGCTCGTAGGCGGCGCGGAAGGCCCGGATGGCGATCTCGCCCCGGTTGGCCACGAGCACCTTGGAGAACATGGCTGGCAGGCTACCGACGCGGCATTTCGCTCGCGTGTCCGTCTTGCCGGGCGGGAGGATCAGCCGGTGACCCCGTACCAGCTCTTCGAGCGCGGTGCCTCGACCCTGGTCGCGTCGTGGGCGGAGTACGCCCGGGGCACCAGCGGAGCGTCGGTACGCCGGGTCCCCGGGGCCACCGTGGCGGTCTTCGCCGACGAGCCCGAGCGGGTGGTCTACAACAACACCCTGATGGACCTGGGGCTGGACGCGGCCGGGCGGGAGGCGGCGGTCTCCGCGATGGAGGAGGCCTACGCCGGCGAGGGCATCGAGCACTTCGCGGCCTGGGTGCACGAGAACGACGCGCCGCTCCGCGCCGACCTGGAGGGCCGCGGCTACGGCGTCACCGAGTCGACCCGGGCGATGGGGATCGCACTGGAGGACCTGGACCTGCCGCGTCCCGACCTCGACCTGGTACCGGCGGACTGGCACGACTACGTGGCGATGATCGGGCTCGGCCCGGACTTCCAGAGGTACGCCGACCCGGCGGCGTACGTCGTCCGGGTCGCCCGGCTGGACGGCGAGGCGGCCGCGGTGGCGATGGCCTACGACCACGACGGCGACCGCGGGATCTACAGCGTCACCACGCTGCGAGCACGCCCGCCGGCGGGGGCTCGGCACGGCCCTGACGACGCTGCTGCTGCACGAGGCCCGCGACGCGGGCTGCACGACGGCGACCCTCCAGTCCACGCCGATGGCGGAGCGGATCTACGCGTCGGTCGGCTTCCGCGACCTGGGGCGGTTCCTCGAGCACGCGCGGGGAGGACCGTCGCTACCCTGAGGCCATGTCCGAGCTGAACCCCCGTCGGCTGCGGGCCGAGGCCCGTGCCGAGGCGCGAGCGGCGGCGCGGGCGGCCGCCAAGGCCGCGGTCCGGGGGGCCTGGGAGCCGCTCACGGTCGGCATCGACATCGGCGGCACCAAGGTGCTCGCCGCCGTCGTGGACTCCGCCGGCACCGTCGTCGAGCTGGACCGGCGCCCCACGCTCGGGCACGACGTCAAGCTGGTCGAGGACACCATCGTCGACCTGGTGCAGGGGTTCGCCCGCCGCTACGACGTGGCGGCCGTGGGCATCGGCGCCGCGGGCTACGTCGACGCGACGCGCACGATCGTGATGTTCTCGCCGCACCTCAACTGGCGGCGCGAGCCGCTGCGGTCCCGGGTGGCCGAGCGGGTGCACCTCCCGGTCGTGGTGGACAACGACGCCAACACCATGGCGCTGGCCGAGTGCCGGTTCGGCGCGGGCCGCGGCCACCGGTTCGTCCTGGGGGCCACGCTCGGCACCGGCATCGGCGGCGCGCTGGTCATCGACCAGCGCGTCTTCCGCGGCGCCAACGGCATGGCCGGCGAGTTCGGGCACATGCAGGTGGTGCCCAACGGGCACCGGTGCGAGTGCGGCAACCGCGGCTGCTGGGAGCAGTACGCCTCCGGCAACGCGCTGGTCCGCGACGCCCGGGAGCTGGTGCGCTCGTCCTCGCCGATGGCCCAGCACCTGAGCTCGCTGGTCGAGGGCGACGCCGCCCGGCTCGAGGGCCCGATGATCACCCAGGCCGCCCGGGACGGGGACCCGCTCTCGATCGAGCTGCTCGCCGACGTCGGCGAGTGGTTCGGCGTCGGGCTCGCCGGCATGACGGCGGCCTTCGACCCCAGCTGCATCATCATCGGCGGCGGCCTCTCCGACGCCGGCGACCTGCTCCTCGAGCCCGCCCGTCGCGCCTTCGCCCGCTCGCTGACCGGACGGGGGCACCGCCAGGAGCCGGCCATCCTGCTCGCCGAGCTCGGCCCGCAGGCCGGGATGATCGGCGCCGCCGACATGGCCCGCTCCGCGGCCCGACGCTCCCGTCGGATGCGGGTGCGGCGCAACCGCGAGGACCGGCCGCTGCGCCAGTGGTTGCGGGTCGACCCACCCCGCGAGCCCGACGTCCCGCGGCGCCGGACGCCTCGCGGCAGCTGATGGGGCGACCGCGACAGGGCCCGCCACTCGGTGAGTGACGGGCCCCGGCGTACGACGGTTGACTACTTGACCTCGGAGCGCATCACCCGGCGGAACCCGATGATCCCTGGCAGGACGATCCACAGCGTCAGGGAGGTAGCGACGTGCGCCCACTCGGCGCCGGTGTGCATCCCCTCGAACAGGGAGGTCTGCGCGTAGGGGAGGTCCACCCACGGCTGCAGCTTCTCGTACCAGCCCTGGCTGGCGGCCAGGAGCCCGGACAGGTTGGGCACCAGCAGGACGAGCACGAAGTACATGACGAGCCCGCCGGCGGAGCTGCGGAGCAGCATCCCGAGCACGACGCCGATCGAGAGGGAGACCAGGTTCCCCAGCACGATCGTCGCGGCATGCCCGATCGAGAGGTCCCAGACCGTCGGCGTGCCGGCGATGGTGCTGCCGACGACGTTCCCGACCGCGCCGACCACGAACGCGAACAACATGGAGGCGACCGCCACGGTGACCGACGACAGGGTCTTTGCCCAGATCACCAGCCGCCGGCTGGGGACGTAGGTGAACGTCGTCAGCCCGCTGCGCTGGCTCCACTCGCTGGTGATGGACAGCAGGGCGACCATCGGCAGGATCACCGTGATCGGGTACCCGACCGCCTTGGCGAAGTTGTAGTACGTCAGGTCCTTGTCCGGCGCGAAGGCGATGGTCGCGATGGTGGCGAGGAGGCCGGTGATCGCGATGCTCGCGATCAGCCAGAACCCCGAACGGGTGTCGAACATCTTGCGGAGCTCGACGCGGACGACCCGGCTGAGCGGGATGGGCGCGAACCCGGTGCGTCGACCGGTGGGGACTGCGTGGTGGCCTGGGTCGATGGTGGTGGCGGTCATGCCGCTGTCCTCTCTCGTTGGGTGTCGGCGGTGAGCTCGAGGAACATCTCCTCGAGTCCGCCACTGTCGGCGTTGCGGAGCTCGGTGAGCACCACGCCGCCGTCGTACGCCGCGCGTCCGACCAGGGCGGTCTCGGCATCGGTGCGGAGCGATCCGTCCTCGCAGACGGTCGACGCGAGCCCGGCCGCGGCCAGCGCGCGCTGGAGGGCGACGACGTCCGCGGCGCGGACGACGGTCCCGGCCGCGGCGAGGAGCTCGGCCTTGGAGCCCTGGGAGACGATCCGACCCTGCCCGATCATCACGATGTCGTCGGCGATGATCTCGATCTCGGCCAGCAGGTGGGAGGACAGCAGGACGGTCCCCCCGTGGTCGGCGTAGTCGCGGAGCAGGTCCCGCATCCAGCGGATGCCGGCCGGGTCGAGGCCGTTGGCCGGCTCGTCCAGGATGAGCACCGAGGGGTCGCCGATCAGGGCGGCGGCGATGCCGAGACGCTGGCGCATCCCGAGCGAGTAGTTGCCCACCCGCCGGTCGGCCTCGTTGCCGCTGAGGCTGACCAGGTCGAGCATCTCGGCGACCCGTGAGGCCGGGACGCCCATGATCTGCTGCGCGATGGTCAGGATCTCGCGACCGGTGCGCCCGGCGTGCTGGGCGGAGGCGTCGAGCATCACACCGACCTCGCGCCCGGGGTTGGGCAGGTCGGCGAACTGGCGACCGGAGATGGTCGCCGTGCCCTCGGTGGGTGCCGTCAGGCCGACCATCATCCGCATGGATGTGGACTTGCCGGCACCGTTGGGGCCCAGGAAGCCGGTGACCCGGCCGTTCCGGGCGGTGAAGGAGATGTCGTGCACGACGGTGGTGCCGCCGTACCTCTTGGTCAGTGAGTCGATGGTGATCATGGCGTTGACGCTAGGTACGCCGAGGGGTCGGGCGCGTCGTCGCGAGGTCGTGTTCGCGGCGACACCTTGGCCGCACGGCCGGTCCTCACAAAGGAGGATGCGCGGCCGCGTCAGGCCTCGAACAGACCGGTCCGGTAGGCGAGCACGATCGCCTGCGCCCGGTCGCGCAGCCCCAGCTTCTGCAGCAGCCGCGTCACGTGGGTCTTGACGGTGGTGTCACTGATGAACAGCTCGCCGCCGATCTCGGCGTTCGACAAGCCGCGCGTGATCAGGCGGAACACGTCCATCTCGCGGGCGGTCAGCGTCTCGACCGCCTGCGGTGGCGCCTCTTGGTGTGAGCGGGTGAACTGCGCGATCACGCGGCGGGTGACCGACGGCGACAGCAGCGCATCACCGCGGGCGACGGTGCGCACGGCGGCGATCAGCTGTTCGGGCGGGTCGTCCTTGAGGACGAACCCGCTGGCGCCGGCCTCCAACGCCCGGTAGACGTACTCGTCGAGGTCGAAGGTCGTCAGGATCAGGATGCGGCTCGACGGGTCGGCCGCGAGGATGCGCCGGGTGGCCTCGAGCCCGTCCAGCTCGGGCATCCGGATGTCCATCAGCACGACGTGCGGGTGGCAGCGAGCGGCCTCGGCGACGGCCTCGAGGCCGTCGCCGGCCTCGGCAACGACCTCGATGTCCTCCTCGTCGGCGAGCAGCAGGCGGAAGCCCGCCCGCACCATCGTCTGGTCGTCCACGACCAGGACCCGGATCGTCATGCGTCTGCGCGCTCGAGGGTCTCGAAGGGCAGGGACGCGCGGAGCACGAAGCCGCCCGAGGTGGCGACGAACGCCGACATGTCGCCGCCGTACGCCTTGACCCGCTCGCCGATGCCGATCAGGCCGTGCCCGACATCGGCGCCTCTCGCGGAGCCGCCGGACCCGTCGTCGCGCACCTCGAGCCGCAGCCGGTCGCGCCCGTACTCGACGGTCACGTCGGCCCGCCGGCCGCCGGAGTGCTTGAGGGCGTTGGTGAGCCCTTCCTGCACGATGCGGTACGCCGAGAGGTCGACGGAGCGCGGGAGGGGCGACGGTTCGCCGTTCACGTGGAGTCGCACGTCGAGCCCCGCGGCGCGAACGTCCCCCGCCAGGGTCTGCAGGTCGTCCAGCCCGGGACCTGGGGTGAGCTCGAGGAGGTCGTCCCCCTGCCGCAGCGCTCCCAACAGCCGGCGCATCTCCGCGAGCGCCGTACGGCCCGCCTGCTCGACGTTCTTCAACGCCTCCGAGTCCTCGGACGTCTCCGGCATCCGGTGCCGCACCGCCCCCACCTGGAGGACCATCACGCTGACCGCGTGGGCGACGACGTCGTGGAGCTCGCGCGCCATCCTGGCCCGCTCCTCGGCCACCGCCACCCGGGTCGCCGACTCGCGCTCCCGCTCGGCTCGCAGGGCGCGTTCCTCCGCCACCTCGCTCCGGACGACCCGGTCGCGCAGCGCGTAGCCCACGAGCCAGGCGACGACGAAGAGGGCAGGAGTGAAGACGAGGTCCGCCGGTCCCTCGGTCGGGTCGTTGTAGACGACGATGCCCGAGCTGACGAGCACGATCGCCAGGCCCACCCGGGCCAGGACGTCGCGACGCTGGAGTCCCAGCAGCACGGCGGCGCCCATCCCGCAGAGGAAGACGCTTGGCTGGGTGGTGATCAGCTGGCTGTCGAAGAAGCTGAGCGCAGCGCCGCCGATCCAGACGGTCGCGGGAGCGGCGAAGGGGAAGCGCCGACGCGTCAGCAGCGCCAGGAGCACGACGCTGAGGGCGGCGACCTCGAACCACAGCTGCCAGCCGTCCGGGCGATCAGGGTCGTCGCGCTGCAGCGTGCCGATCGCGCTCGCGGCGGCGGCGGCGACGACCAGGACGTCGAGCCCCCAGATCGCGAAGAACCGCCAGACTCGGCCCATCGGCTCAAGGTACGGGAGCGCGATCGGTGTGCGCGTCGTCCGAAGGTAGGACACGGGCTACCCCAGGCCCGGTAGGTGGGCGCCCGAGCCGTCAGAGCCAGCGGACCTGGCGACCCTTCCCCTCGTCGTACGCCGCCCGGCCGGAGAGCGACGCCGGGGTGCCCGTCTCCCACCAGGCTCCGGACTCGGTCCAGGTCGCCTGGGCGACGCGGCACACGACGACGGCCGGCCGTCGCTCGGCGACCGCGGCCTTGCGGGCGGCGGCGTAGGCCGAACGGAGGCTGTCGACGTCCCCGTCGGCCACCTCCTCGACGTGGCAGCCCAACGAGCGGGCGTGCGCGGCGAAGTCCACGGTGAGTCCGCTGGCCGCGCCCGGACCGCGGGCGTCGGCGAGCAGGTTGTTGAAGCCGTCGGCGCCCTGGCCGGTCTGCAGCCGGTGGATCACGGCGAAGCCCGCGTTGTCGCACAGCACGGCGACGAACGGGACCCCGGCGAACGCCGCGGAGTAGAGCTCGGAGTTCAGCATCAGGTAGGAGCCATCGCCGAAGATCGAGGTGACCAGGCCGTCCGGGTGGGTCATGGCGCGAGCGAGGGCGGCGCCCCACGGCGCGGCGATCTCGTAGCCCATGCAGGAGAAGCCGTACTCGAGGTCCATGGTGGCGCCCGAGGTGGCGCCCGGTCGTACGGCGCCGGTGCGCCAGCCGCCGTGCAGCTCGCCGGGCATCCCCCCGGAGGCGGTGAGCACGTAGTCGTCGGGACCCGAGGCGTCGTTGACGACCCCGGTGACCTGGGCGTAGGTGAGCGACCCGTCGGGGCTGATGCCGCCCGCGCGCAACCCGTCGACGGTCGCGTCCCAGGTGGCCCTCCCGCTCGCCGCGCGGGCGGACCACGAGTCGGGGGCCGACCAGCCGGCCAGTCCCTCGCCGAGCTCCAGCAACGTCTCGCGCGCGTCGCCCACCACGGCCAGGGCGCCGTGCTTGACCGCGTCGAAGCGGGCGGCGTTGACGGTCACGATCCGCACGTCGGAGGAGAAGCCGGTCCACGAGGAGGTGGTGAAGTCCTGCAGCCGGGTGCCGACGGCCAGCACCACGTCGGCCTCGGCCGCGAGGTCGTTGGCGCAGGTCGCGCCCACGATGCCCAGCGCCCCGCCGTACAGGCGGTGGTCGTGCGGCACCAGCGTGCGGCCGGCGACCGTCTCGACGACGGGGACCCCATGGGTCTCGGCGAAGGCGAGCGCCTCCGCCGCCGCGCCGGAGTAGCGCACGCCGCCCCCGAGGACGAGCAGCGGTCGTTGTGCCCCCCGCAGGACCTCGGTGGCCGCGGCGAGGTCGTCACGGTCGGCGCGGGGTCGCGGCACGCGGTGGGTGCGCGCCTCGAACATCGCTGCCGGGAAGTCGAACTCCTCGACCTGCACGTCCTGCGGCAGCGCCAGCACCACGGGACCGGCGTCCGCCGGGTCGGTGAGCACCCGGGCCACCTGGGGCAGCGTCGCGAGCAGCTGTTCGGGCTTGGTGATCCGGTCGAAGTACCGCGACACCGGGCGGAAGGCGTCGTTGACGGTGGCCGTGGGGTCGCCGTAGTGCTCGACCTGCTGGAGCACCGGGTCCGGCGCCCGGCCGGCGAACGTGTCACCGGGCAGCAGCAGCACCGGCAGCCTGTTGGCGTGCGCGACCCCGGCCGCGGTCACCATGTTCAGCGCACCGGGGCCGACGGAGCTGGTGGCCGCCATCACCTGGCGCCGGTCCGTGGCCCGGGCGTAGCCGATCGCGGCCAGCGCCATGCCCTGCTCGTTCTGGCCGCGCCAGGTGGGCAGCTCCTCGCGCACGTCGTGCAGCGCCGTGCCGAGGCCGAGCACGTTGCCGTGCCCGAAGATCGCGAACACGCCGGCGAACAACGGGACCTCGGTGCCGTCGAGCAGCTCGGAGCGTTGGGCGGTCATCCAGCGCACCAGCGCCTGGGCCGTGGTCAGTCGGACGGTCCGGCTCATGTCGGGGTCCCTGCGGAAGCGTGAGTCGGAGGAGCTGCTGGGTCCCCGCGGGATCGCGACCCGGGGGAGCGAAGCGGAGGAGGGCGCGATCTCGTGGGGTGAAGCGTTGCGGGGAGACGAGCGGTTTCGTGGGGTGATCTCATCTCGCGTCCTCTCTCCCGGCCGCCGAGGTGACCGGGCAGCGCGGGTCGGTCGGCATCCCCTGCCAGGTGTCGCGGACCCAGCCGTGCGCCGGGTCGTCGCAGAAGGCGAGGGCGCGGCCCTGGTCGGGCCCGGCCATCACGTTCAGGTAGTACATCGGGTAGCCGGGCGCCGCGACGCACGGGCCGTGATAGCCGTGCGGCACCAGGACGACGTCGTGGTCGCGCACCTCGACGGTCTCCTCGAGGGCGGCGAGACCGGCGGCCTCGTGCTCGGGACCGGTGTACGTCGTGTGGTAGCCGAACCCCTCGAGCGACGGCGTCACGCCGTCGCGGCCCGCGATCCGGTAGTAGTAGATCTCCTCGTTGACCACCGGACAGGGCTCGCTGCGGTCGTGCTTGTGCGGCGGGTAGCTCGACCAGTTGCCGTCGGGCGTGACCAGCTCGCAGCAGATCAGCTTGTCGGCGTGGTCCCACACGCCCGGCACGCCGAAGTTGGTGACCTGGCGGGTCGCGGGCCCCGCGCCGCGCACCTCGACGGGGACGTCCTCGGCGGCGCCGTACGCCGGGGGCAGCACCCGCTCGCACCGGCTGGAGGGGAGCGCGACCTCGGCGCCCTCGGCGGAGGTGAGCGTCAGCACGCTGTCGCGGCCGACGTAGCAGAAGTCGGTGACGCGGGTGAACACGGAGTCGCGGCCCTGCAGGTCGAACCCGCCGAGGGCGGCGCCGGACTCGTCCGCGATCTCCGCGCGCAGTGCGCCGGACAGCGGCAGCACGAACGCCTCGGCGTCGCCGGTGCGTACGACGGTGGGCTCGCCGGCCGCCAGCCGGAGCACGCGCAGGCCGGTCCGGTCCCAGCCGGCGGAGGCGGGCGTGAGCTCGACGATGGCGCCGGGGAGGCCGTTGTCGTCGGCCCGTCGGTGCCGGCTCATCCGTCGGTCACCGCTGCCCGCAGCACCTTCGCGGCCGCGTCGACGACACCCGCCACGTCGCCGTCGGGCGGGTAGAGGAGTGCGCGGCCCACGACCAGGCCCCGGACGGTCGGCTGGGCCAGGGCGCGGCCCCAGGACTCCAGGTCCTTGGCCGGGTCGGGGTCGGGGACGCCGCCCAGCACGACGCACGGCAGCGTCGTCGCGGCGAACACCCGCTCCGGCTCGTCGCAGGCCGGCAGCTTCAGCCAGGTGTGGGCGCTGGTGGTGCCGAGCCCGCTGGCGACCGTCATCGCGCGGGCGAGTGAGCCGACGTCCTTCAGCAGCCGCAGCGACCCGTCTTCCTCGCGGCGGTAGGGGAGTGGCTCGACCATGGCGATCAGTCCGAGGGCGGCGAGCTCGGAGACCGCGTGGGAACAGGCCTCGAGCGTCGGCACGGTGCCGGCGTCGCCGTCGTCGATGCGCAGCAGCATCTTGCCGCCCTCGAGCCGGTGGGCCGCGATGCTCGCGGCGTCGTAGCCCGTGAAACGGTCGTCCATCGTCCAGGTGGCTCCGTCGAGGCCGCCTCGGTTCATCGAGCCGATGACGACCTTGTCGTCGAGGACACCGAGGAGCAGCAGCTCCTCGATGACGTCCGGGGTGCCGAGGACCCCGTCCACGTCGGGGTGCTCGAGCGCCGTGACGATGCGGGCGAGCAGCGAGCGCCGCTCGACCATCGCCAGCGGTTCCGCCCCGGCCGCCAGCGCACCGCGGGCCGTGTGGTCGGCGGCGACGATGAACAGCGTGCCGCGCTCGTTGAGCAGTCGCCCGGGCCGTCGCCGGTCGGCGTACGCGCGGGCGACGGCGCCGGGGTCCTCGGCCCGGGTGGCGAGCAGGCGGTCCCAGGAGGCGTCGGGGATCGTCGGACCGGAGGCGTCGGTGCTCATGAGCCCACTCCTGAACGTGAGCGGCGGCCGGCGAGCAGGGCGTCCAGCTCGGCCGTGGTCGGCATGGCGTCGGCGCAGGCGAGGCGCGAGGCCACCAGCGCGCCGGCGGCGTTGGCGTACTCCGCGCAGCGGGTCGGTTCCCAGCCGGAGAGGAGCCCGTGCACCAAAGCCCCGCCGAAGGCGTCGCCTGCCCCGAGGCCGCACACCACCTCGACCGGGTGCGGCGGGACCACCGTGGCGCCGTCGGCCGTGGCCACCAGCACGCCCTCCGCTCCCATCTTCACCAGGGCGAGCTCCACGCCGTGGTCGAGCAGCCGTCGTGCCGCTTCATGCGGCTCGTCGGTGCCGACCGCCACCGCCACCTCGGCCCGGTTGCCGACGGTCACGGTCACGTGCTCGAGCATGGCGGCGTACTCGGCCCGGGCCTCCTCGGGCGAGGGCCAGAACATCTCGCGCCAGTCCAGGTCGAGGATCGTCCAGCGGCCCGACCCTGGCTGCGGGCGTGGCCGGCGGGCGAGCATGTCGAGCTGGGTGCTGCGGGCGGGCTCGACGCTGACGCCGGTGCCGGTCACCCAGAGCACCGGCACCTCTGCGACGACGTCCCACGGGACGTCGTCCGGGGTCAGCGTGAGGTCGGGCGCGATCGGCGCGCGGTAGAAGGTGAGCGGCGGGTCCTCGGGCGGGTACAGCGCGCAGAAGACCACCGGCGTCTGCAGACCGGCGGCCGTGCCGACGTACGACGGGTCCACGCCGAAGCCGGACAGCGCCTCCCGCACGTAGTCGCCGAAGCCGTCGGGCCCCACCTTGGTGAGGACTGCGGACCGGCGGCCGAGCCGAGCGGCGCCGACGGCGACGTTGGTGGCGGTCCCGCCGAGGGACCTGGCGAACGTCTGCACGTCCTTGAGCGGCACGCCCGACTGCTCCGGGTAGAGGTCGACGCCGACGCGGCCGACGGTCAGCAGCTCCAGTCCCACCATGTCCGGGGTCACGACCCCATCACTTGGAGGTCGGGAAGTGGAAGCTGGCCTCGCTCGCCTGGGCCCGCTCCGGCCAGCGGGCGGTCACGACCTTGGCGCGGGTGTAGAAACCGACGCCCTCCGGGCCGTGGACGTGCTTGTCGCCGAACAGCGAGTCCTTCCAGCCGCCGAACGAGTAGAAGGCCATCGGGACGGGGACGGGGACGTTGATGCCGATCATGCCGACGTTGACCCCGCGCTGGAACCGGCGGGCGGACTCGCCCGAGGACGTGAAGATCGCGGTGCCGTTGCCGTAGGGGTTCGCGTTGATGAGGGCGATCGCCTCGTCGACGTCGTCGGCGCGGACGACCGACAGCACGGGACCGAAGATCTCCTGCTGGTAGACGTCCATGTCGGTGCTGACCTCGTCGATGACCGTGGGACCCACGAAGAAGCCGTTCTCGTAGCCGGGGACGACCAGCCCCCGGCCGTCGACGGCGATCGACGCGCCCTGCTTCTCCCCGGAGTCGATCAGGCCGAGGATGCGCTGCTGGGCCTCGCGGGTGACGACCGGGCCCATCTCGCTGGCGCTCTCGCGTCCCGAGCCGACCTTGACCGCACGGGCGCGGTCGGACACTGCCGCGACCACGGCCTCCGCGCCGGAGCCGACGGCGATCGCCGCCGAGATCGCCATGCACCGCTCGCCGGCGGAGCCGAACGCGGCGGCGGCCAGGTGGTCGGCGGCGAAGTCGATGTCGGCGTCGGGAAGCACGATGGCGTGGTTCTTGGCGCCGCCGAGCGCCTGGACCCGCTTGCCGTTGGCGGTGCCGCGCTCGTGGATGTACCTCGCGATCGGCGTCGAGCCGACGAACGAGACCGCGGCCACCCGCGGGGAGTCGAGGATCGCGTCGACCGCGACCTTGTCGCCGTGCACGACGTTGAAGACGCCGTCGGGAAGCCCCGCTTCGCGCCACAGCTCGGCCAGCAGCAGCGAGGCCGAGGGGTCCCGTTCGCTGGGCTTGAGCACGAAGGTGTTGCCGCAGGCGATGGCCACCGGGAACATCCACATCGGCACCATCGCCGGGAAGTTGAACGGCGTGATGCCGGCGACCACGCCCAGCGGCTCCCGGAACGAGAAGGTGTCCACCCCGGTGGAGACCTGGTCGGAGTAGTCGCCCTTGAGCAGGCTGGGGATGCCGCAGGCGAACTCGACGACCTCGAGACCCCGCTGCACCTCCCCCAGCGCGTCGGAGAGCACCTTGCCGTGCTCGTCGGTGATGGCCCCCGCCAGCCGGTCGACGTTGGCGTTGACCGCCTCGCGGAAGGCGAACAGGATCTTGGTCCGCGCGCTGACCGAGGTCTGGGACCACGCCGGGAAGGCGTCCCAGGCCGCCTCGATCGCGGCGTCGACGTCGGCGGTCTCGGCGAGCAGGACCTCGGTGGCGACTTCGCCCGTGGCCGGGTTGTAGACGGGCGCGGTGCGGGTCGAGCCGGCGGACGTGCGGGTCCCGGCGATCCAGTGCTGGAGGGTGGTGGACATGCTGCGCTCCTCGGGGAGGGATGATGGCCCTCGTGGTCCCTGCTCGGCCTGAGCAGATCCAATCCGACGACCACCGAGTGAGTCAATACTTTGACGTTACATTAGGTCATATCGTCGGCAGGTCGGAGACCGGTGGTCGGTGGCCGAACCGTCCCGGATCGCGTTCGTCCTGACATACTGACCAACATGCCAGCCAGGGATGCCGCCGTCGGCCGCGTCATCGACTCCTTCGCCGTGGACCGGCAGACGCCGATCCCGCTGTACTTCCAGGTCTCCCAGTACTTCGAGCGTGCCATCGAGGCGCAGGAGCTCCCGCAGGGGAGCCTGCTGGACAACGAGATCCTGCTCGCCCAACGGCTGGGCGTCTCGCGACCGACCATGCGACGCGCGATGGAGCTGCTGGTCGACAAGGGGCTCATCGTGCGGAGGCGCGGGATCGGGACCCGCGTGGTCCAGCCCAAGGTGCGCCGGCCGCTGGAGCTCACCAGCCTCTACGACGACCTCGCCGCCGGCGGCCAGGAACCCCATACCCGGGTGCTGTCCTTCGAGACCGTCGAGGCCGACGCCGACGTATCGCGCAGGCTCGGCATCGCGGAGGGCGCCGCGGTCGTGCACATCGAGCGGTTGCGCTCGACGAAGGAGAAGCCGATCGCCCGGATGACCAACTTCCTTCCCGCCGGCATCGTCTCGTTCGACGCCGAGGCGTTGTCCAGGTCCGGCCTCTACGACCTGCTCGACCGGGCCGGGGTCCACCTCCACTCGGCCACCCAGACCGTGAGTGCCCGACCGGCGACGGTCCAGGAGGCGAAGCTGCTGGGGGAGGCGCGCGGCGCCGCCCTGCTGACCGTGGAGCGGGAGACGCTGGACGAGCAGGGCACGACCGTCGAGTACGCCCGGCACCTCTACGCCGCGAGTCGCTACAGCTTCGAGGTCCACCTCGTCCGTGGATAGCGCCGGCCACGACGCCAAGATGTCATGACGTCAATATGGCAGGACAAACATTGACTTTGCCGGAGGCCTGTGACGACAATCTCACCCGTGACTCCGCAGGACGCCGCGCCCGTCCGCTCCCGGATCGCGGCGGCTCCCATCTCGTGGGGGGTGTGCGAGGTCCCCGGGTGGGGGTACCAGCTGTCGGCGCCCGCGGTGCTGGAGCAGATGCGCGGCCTCGGTATCGCCGCGACCGAGTTCGGTCCCGACGGCTTCCTGGAGACCGAGCCGGGGGCCAAGGCCCGCCAGCTCGCGTCGTACGGGCTGCGGCCCGTCGGGGGCTTCCTCCCCGTCCTGCTGCACGACGCGGGCCACGACCCGCTGCCTGAGGTCGACCGCTTCATCGACTCCTGCCTGGCGACCGGTGCCGGCGTGGTGGTGCTGGCCGCGTACACCGGTGTCGACGGGTACGACACCCGGCCGACGCTGGACGATGCCGGCTGGGTCGTCCTGCTGGCGAACCTGGACCGGCTCGCCGACCGAGCGGCCGAACGTGGGGTCGTCGCGGCTCTGCACCCGCACGTCGGCACCATGGTCGAGACCGGCGACGAGACCGAGCGAGTGCTCTCCGGGTCGCGGATCGGGCTGTGCGTCGACACCGGTCACCTGCTCGTCGGCGGTGCCGACCCGGTCGCGATCACCCGCGCCCACCCCGAGCGGGTCGTGCACGTCCACCTCAAGGACGTGGACGCCGCCATGGCGAGACGCGTGCGGGACGGTGAGACGAGCTTCGGGCAGGCCGTGCGCGACCGGATGTTCCGTCCGCTCGGCGACGGCGACGTCGACATCGCCGCCATGGTCGGCACCCTGGAGGCTGCGGGCTACCGCGGCTGGTACGTGCTCGAGCAGGACGTCGTGCTCGACGGCGAGCCGAGCGGTGCCGGTCCCACGGGCGACGTACGACGCAGCCTCGACTACCTCGTCCGGATCGCTGGATGATGCCGGGGCGGCCGCGCGTCGGCCCGGCCGAGCACGAGAGCAGATTCCCCACGCCCCGTTGAGCCACCCGGCACGCGAGGTCACCACAGAAAGGCCGCCAGGCGGTCGAACAAGGAGGAACACCATGAAGATCCGTCGGTTTGTGACCGCGGGGGTGGCGGCCGGTCTGCTCGTCCTGACCGGCTGCAGCACCGGGGACTCGAGCAGCGAGTCGACCGGGACGCCCAGCAACGGCGAGACGACCGCCGCCGACTCGGGGAGCTCGTCCGGGGGAGACATCCGCATCGACGTCATCACCCACGGCGCTCCCGGCGACTCGTTCTGGGACGTGGTGAAGGCGGGCGCGGTCCAGGCAGGCAAGGACGACGGTGTCGACCTGCACTACCAGAGCGACCCGGACGTCGGGAAGCAGGCGACCCTGATCGACAACGCCGTCGCGGCGGGGACGAACGGCCTCGTCGTGTCCATGGCCAACCCGGACGGCCTGGAGAGCAGCATCAAGGCGGCGGTCGCGGCCGGCGTGCCGGTCATCACCATCAACTCGGGCATCGACCAGTGGCAGGACTTCGGCGCGATCACCCACGTCGGCCAGAGCGAGACCCTGGCCGGTGAGGCCGCGGGCGCTCAGCTCGAGGCCGCGGGCCTGACGAACGTCCTCTGCGTGATCCAGGAGGCCGGCAACGTCGGGCTCGAGCAGCGATGCGCCGGTGCGAAGTCCAAGTTCTCCGGCACCCTGACGAACCTGCAGGTCGACAACACCGACCTGTCCGGCTCGGAGGCGACCATCGAGTCCAAGATCCAGGCGGACCCGTCGATCGACGGCATCCTCACCCTCGGCGGTGACATGTCGGGCCAGGCCGTGAAGGCGGTCGAGAACACCGGCGCCGACCTGACCGTGGGCACCTTCGACGTGAACGCCGACGTCGTGCAGAACATCGTCGACGGCAAGCTGCTCTTCG
Source organism: uncultured Actinomycetota bacterium (assembly GCA_963774575.1). Classification (GTDB taxonomy): domain Bacteria; phylum Actinomycetota; class Actinomycetes; order Propionibacteriales; family Nocardioidaceae; genus Nocardioides. The sequence goes on from CAVZFO010000022.1 coordinate 129,267, forward strand.
CCGTCGACCAGCAGCCCTACGTGCAGGGCTACCTGGGCGTGACGGGCATCTACCTGAAGGCCCTGAACGGCAACGACATCGGTGGCGGTCAGCCGGTCTACTCGGGCCCGGCCATCATCACCCAGGACAACGCCGAGGCCGTCTTGCAGTTCGCCCAGCAGGGCACTCGCTGACCCGGGTGCCGGGGCCCGATGATCCTCTTGTCGGGCCCCGGCACCACACCCACGGTCGCCGCCGGATGAGGGCGCCCGGGCGACACCGCGCAGGAGGACATCGATGAGCACAGTGACTGCACCGCCGGCCGCGACCGAGCGCGACGAGCGGGTCGGCCGACACGCCGCGCTGGCAGCCGTGCTGCGCCGGCCCGCGACGGGGGCCTTTGTCGCGGCGCTGCTGATCTTCCTCTACTTCGCGCTCACCACGACGGCGTTCGCCCAGCCCGCCGGGGCGAGCACCTGGATCTTCACCTCGTCGTCGTTCGCGATCATGGCGGTGGCGGTGGCCCTGCTGATGATCGGTGGCGAGTTCGACCTGTCGGCCGGCGCGATGACCGGCACGACGGGCCTGATCACCGGCATCATGATGTCGCACTTCCACACGAACGTGTGGGTCGCCGTCTTCACCTCGCTCGCAGCCGCCCTCGTCATCGGGTTCCTCAACGGCTTCCTCGTGATGCGCACCGGGCTGCCGAGCTTCATCGTCACCCTGGGCACCTTCTTCGTGCTCCGCGGTCTCAACCTCGCCGTCGTCAAGCAGGTGATCCACCAGGTCTCGGTCGTCGACTTCAAGTCGGCCCCGGGGTACGACGCCGGGGCGAAGGTGTTCGGCTCCTACGTCAAGATCGACCTCGGCTGGCTGCCGTGGTTCACGGAGGGCCGCAGCCCCTACCTGACGATCTACTCCGTCACCTTCTGGGCGATCGGGGTCGTCGCGATCGCCACCTGGGTCCTCCAGCGCACCCGCGCCGGCAACTGGATCTTCGCCGTGGGCGGCGCGCAGACCAGCGCGCGCCAGGTCGGCGTCCCGGTCTTCAAGACCAAGGTCGGGCTGTTCATGACCACCGCCGGGGCCGCCTGGTTGGTCGGCATGCTCAACCTCTTCAAGACCACCACCGCCCAGTCGACCACGGGCGTCGGCCAGGAGTTCGTCTACATCATCTGCGCGGTGGTCGGCGGGTGCCTGCTGACGGGTGGGTACGGCTCGGCCATCGGCGCCGCGCTCGGCGCGTTGATCTACGGGATGGTCAACCAGGGCATCGTCTACGCCGGCTGGGACAGCGACTGGCTCTACACCATCCTCGGGGTGATGCTCCTGGCGGCCGTGCTGGTCAACAACTGGGTGAAGTCGCGAGCGGAGGCCGTGCGATGAGTGAGCAGAGCACCACCACGGACGCCCAGCCGGCAGGCTCGGACGGGCTGCCCGCGCCCGGCACCCCGATCATCGAGGTGCGCGACATCGGCAAGAGCTACGGCTCGGTGATCGCCCTGCGCGACGTCACCACCACGGTCAACGCTGGTGAGGTCACCTGTGTCCTCGGCGACAACGGCGCCGGCAAGTCGACGTTCATCAAGATCCTCGCGGGCGCCCACGGGCACACCCAGGGCGACCTGGTCGTCGACGGCGAGTCCCGCCACTTCTCCTCGCCGCGCGAGGCCCTGGCGCTCGGCATCGCCACCGTCTACCAGGACCTCGCGGTCGTGCCGCTGATGCCGGTGTGGCGCAACTTCTTCCTCGGCTCGGAGCTGACGAGGGGGGCGGGGCCGGCGAGGCGCCTGGACATCGCGCGGATGAAGACGATCACCAAGGCCGAGCTGGCGGCGATGGGCATCGACCTGCGCGACGTCGAGCAGCCGATCGGCACCCTGTCCGGTGGCGAGCGGCAGTGCGTGGCGATCGCTCGCGCGGTCTACTTCGGCGCGCGCGTGCTGATCCTCGACGAGCCCACGGCCGCCCTCGGCGTCCGCCAGTCGGGTGTGGTGCTGAAGTACGTCGCCAAGGCTCGTGACCGCGGCCTCGGCGTCATCCTCATCACCCACAACCCCCACCACGCGTATCCCGTCGGCGACCGCTTCATGCTGCTGCGTCGCGGTCGCAGCATGGGCAACTTCCCCAAGGCGGAGATGACGCTCGACGAGCTGGTGCAGATGATGGCCGGCGGCACCGAGCTGGAGGCGCTGAGCCACGAGCTCGCCCGTCAGCTGCCCGACTCGGAGGTGTCGCGCCGGATGGAGGCCGACGTGAGCGAGACGCTCAGCGGCGGCGAGGGCGAGGAGCCGGCCGTCGCGAACGACGGCGAGGTGCCCCGGACGTGAGCCGGACCCGCGAGGTCGGCGTCGCGGTGGTCGGCTTCGGGTGGATGGGCCAGGTGCACACCCGGGCCTGGGCGCGGCTGCTCCAGCACTACCCCGACGCGCCGCTGCGTGCGCGCTTCGTCGCGGTCGCCGACCCCGACGCCGGGCGCCGCGAACAGGCAATGCAGGCCTACGGATTCGAGGCCGCCGTCGCGGACCACACGGAGCTGCTGGAGCGGGACGACATCGACGTGGTGAGCGTGTGCGGCCCGAACTTCGCGCACCGTGACATCGGCGTCGCGGTGGCCGAGTCCGGCCGGCACCTGTGGATCGAGAAGCCCGCGGGCCGCAACGCCACGGACACGGCGCAGATCGCGGCGGCGGTGCACGCGGCCGGGGTGGCGTCGGCGGTCGGGTTCAACTATCGCCACGCCCCGGCGGTCCAGCTGGCACGCCGGCTGGTGGCCGACGGGCGGCTCGGCACGGTCGAGAGCGTCGAGGTGCAGATGCTCGCCGACTACTCCGCGCACCCCGACGGCCTGCTGTCGTGGCGCTTCGACCCGGAGCTCGCCGGGACCGGCGTGCTCGGCGACCTGGCGAGCCACGGTTTCGACCTGGCGCTGCACGTGGGCGGCGACGCCGTCGGTGCCGTCGCCGAGCTGGTGGCCGACCAGGCGACCTTCATCCCCGAACGCCCGGTCGCCACGGGCGCCGTGTCGCACTTCGCCAGGGGCGGCGAAGGTCCGCGCGGGGCGGTCGGCAACGAGGACTTCGCCTCCGCGCTGCTGAGGTTCCGCTCCGGGGCCAAGGGGCGGCTCGTGGCGTCGCGCGTCGCGGTCGGGGAGCAGTGCAGCTACGGGGTCGAGGTCCGGGGGACGCACGGGGCGTTGGCCTGGGACTTCCGACGGATGGGCGAGCTGCGGCTGTGCCTCGACCAGGACCACCAGGACGCGACCTGGCGGACCCACCTGGTCCGTCCCGGCGACGGCGAGCTCGCGGCGTTCCAGCCGGGTGCCGGCATCGCGATGAGCTACGACGACCTCAAGGTCGTCGAGTGCCGCCTGCTTGGCGGAGAGCATCCACACCGGCGAGCCGCACGGCCCGACGATCGACGACGCGGTCGTGGCCGCAGAGCTGGTGGAGGCCATGGTGAGGTCCTACGAGGAGAGACGATGGGTGAGCCCATGAGTGAGCCGGCGAGTGAGGGCGCCACGGGGCCGGTCCGGGTCGGCGTCATCGGCGTGGGGGCCATGGGGGCCGCCCACGTCGACAACCTGTCCCGGTGGACGCCGGGAGCCGTCGTCAGCAGGGTCTACGACCTCGACGGCGACCGGGCCGCGCACATCGCCGCGGGCATCGGCGCGCTGCCGTCGCCGTCCGCCGAGGGGGTCATCGCGGACGACGAGGTCGACGCCGTGCTCGTCGCGGCGCCCGACCCGCTGCACGAGGAGCTGGCACTGGCCTGCCTCGGCGCCGGCAAGCCGACCCTGCTGGAGAAACCGCTCGCCACGTCGCCGGACGGCTCGCGCCGGGTCGTGGACGCCGAGGTCGCGGGCGGTCGGCGGCTCTTGCAGCTCGGGTTCATGCGCCGGTTCGACCCGGCGTACCTCGAGCTCCGCGAGGCGGTGACCGACGGGAGCATCGGGCTCCCGCGCGTCGCCCACTGTCTGCACCGCAACGCGCACTCCCACCCCAGCCACACCTCCGAGGGTCTGCTGGTCAACTCGATGATCCACGAGTTCGACTCGGTGCCGTGGATGCTCGACGACCCGATCGCCGCGGTGACGGTGTTCCCGGCGCGGGTGCCCCCCGGCGACCTCCAGGACGTGCAGGTCGCGGTCATCGAGACGGCGGGCGGAGTCGTCGTGACGGTGGAGGTCTCCATCAACGCCCAGTACGGCTACGACATCCACACCGAGGTCGCCGGCACCCGCGGCACGGTCTCGCTGATGTCGCCGTACGGCGTCTCCGTGCGCCGGGAGGGTCTCGACGGTCGCGTGGTCAAGGCGGACGGCACGGCGCGGTTCGCGGACGCCTACCGGATCGAGGTCGGGGCCTGGGTCGAGGGGATCCGCAGCGGCCGCCCGGCGGGACCGTCGGCCTGGGACGGCTACCTCGCCAACCGGGCCGCCTTCTGTGCCGTGGAGTCGTTGCACGGCGCGGGCCGGGTCGTCGTCCCCGCCGAGGAGCGACCGGTCCTCTACGCCTGAGGAACGGCCAGGAACTGCTCGACGAGCCCGGGCACGGCCCGGTGGGCGAGGTCCGTGCCGACCTCCTCGGGGACGTCGAGCACGGTCACCGACTGGGGGCCACCGGCCATCGTGGCCACGAGGGTGGTCAGGCCGACCCGGCGCTGCCAGTAGCTCGCGGAGACGTGCCACCCGATGACGGCGTGCGTGTCGAGGGCGACCCGGTGCCGGGTCAGGCTCCCGGAGCGCGCGACGAGGTGGCCGTCGACCAGCGCGTGCCCGAGGCCCCGCGCGCGGTCGACCGCGAGGCCCGCACCCGCGGCCAGCGCGACCGGGCCCAGGAGCAGCCAGATCGGCGGCAGGTCGGCGAGGGCGACCGCCACCACGAGGGCCACCGTCAGGACCGCGGGGAGGGTGAGGGCGCGCGTGAAGCGGCGGCGCCTCGCCGCGGGACCGTGGTCGACCAGCGAGGCGGTGATCGGGGCGTCGGCGCCGATCACCCCGATGGCCACGTGCTCGACGACGTCGCGCGGGGCCGGCGGGACGAGCACCGAGGAGCCCTGCTGCTTGCGGTCCAGGCCGGTGACGATCGCCGACAGCCTCGCCCCGGACACCAGCCGCAGGCCGAGTGGCTCACCGAGGCTGATGCCGCGCAGCCGGGCGGCGTCCATGCTCGTCTCGCGGGTGGTGAACAGCCCGCGTCGCAGGTGCCAGGCGTGGTCGGAGCGGGTGTAGGTGAGGCCGAAGCCGAAGTTCGTGACGAGGTAGCCGAGCACCGCCATCACCGCGGCCACGACGAGCAGGCCGACCACCAGCGCCGGCACCAGCACCAGCACGGAGAACCGGGCCAGCCGCTCGGCCGCGGTGTCCAGCCGGAGGTGGTCCCAGAGGCCGAGCCCGTCGAGCATCTGGCTGCCGGCGCCGAGGACGGCGGCGGCGAGGATCACCCCGGAGGTCGTGAAGGGTGCGTACCAGAGCCAGCGCGGCTCGAACATGACCACGATGACCGCATCGTCCGGGGCGGCGGCCCGCTCGCGCTTCTCGGGGGTCGCGTGCAGGAGGACGTCGCGCAGGGCCTGGGCACCATCGGCCCGGACGCCGTCGAGGTCGAGCTCGTCCTCCCCCTTCTTCGACGAGGTGCCCGTGCCGATCCGCACGGTCCTCAGCCCGAGCACCCGATGGATCGGCGAGGCCGTGACGTCGACGGTCCGGACCCGGTCGATCGGCGTGGAGAGCACGTGCTTGTTGAGCAGCCCGCGCCGCAGCTCGACCCGGCCGTCGGTGATCCGGAAGCTGGTGGTCAGGTAGCGGGCGATGCCGAGGGCGATCGGCGTGCCGATGCCCAGCACGTTCCACCACCAGGCGTTCCCGCCCGATGCCGACCCCGCGATGACCAGGCCGATCAGGGCCGGCAGGAACCGGATCAGCTCGCGGATCGGGTGCACCAGCAGCATCATCCGATCGAGGCGCTGCCACTCGCGGTGGTCGACCGGGGCGTCGGCGTACGGGTTCACCCGCTGGACCGGCGGCGCGGGTTCGCTCACGTGGCGTCCCCGGGGACGGTGTCGGCCTTGATGGTCAGCTCGTCGACGACGGCCCGGGCGCGGTCGCGGTCGAGGCCGGCGATCTCCAGCGCCCCGGCCGCCGACGCCGTGGTGACCGTGACCGACGCGAGGCGGAACAAGCGGGAGATCGCTCCCTCGACGTAGTCGACGGTCTGGATGCGGGACATCGGCGCGATCCGGCGCTCCCGGGTCCACCACCCGGTCTGCGTGTAGACGGCGGTGTCGGTGATCTCCCAGCGGTGCACGGCGTAGCGCCACTGGGGGATGGCCACGGCCGCGCCCACGGTGACGACTCCCAGCACGACCGGCATCCACCAGCGGAGGTCGAACCAGTCGAACACCAGCGAGCTCACCAGCAGCGCGGCCATCAGCACGACCGCTCGGACCAGGCCGCCGACCAGCCACATCAGCCGGGCGCGGGGGCTGACCCGCTCGGCCGGGTCCCGCAGCCGGGGCAGGGAGGCCGAGACGTCCGCGGCTGTCTCCATGGCGCCGAGCCTACGGTGGCCGGTGGGCGAACCTCCGTCCCGGCGCGGGCGTCGTACCGGGTGGGCGAGTGAGTGGGCGCGGCGACGAGCGGGGGAGGACACGCATGAGCACAGGACCGACGTCGCCGGACGACCAAGCGGTGAGGGTGAGGGGTTGTCCACCAGGGGTGTCGGTGTCCATCCTCGGGGGTATGCGTGCGCACGCCCTCCTGCCGGCCATGGTCCTCCTGGTGGCACTCCTCGTCACATCGCCCGCGAACTCGGTCGCACCTGTGCGGTGCGACGGACGGGCCGCCACCATCGTCGGCACCAACGGTCCCGATCGCTTGGAGGGCACCCGCGGTGACGACGTCATCGCCGCTCTCGGAGGCGGAGACGTGGTGCAGGGCCGAGGTGGCGACGACGTCATCTGCGGCGGCGACGGGACGGATCGGATCTCCGGTGGGGGCGGTGACGACCGCCTGTTCGGGCAGCTGGACGGACGGTACCCGGACTCCCACTGTGCGTCAGGAAGGTACGTACCCGGGGACCGGATCGCGCCCGGCGCCGGGGACGACTACGTCGACGCCGGCTACGACCGTGCGCAGGAAGGACCGTGCGGCGGCCAACCGGACGCCGTCCTGTTCGCCTCCGCCCACCGGGGCATCCGCGCCAGGCTGGGGGACCCCGGCCTCGAGGGACGAGTCCGCGGACAAGGTCGCGATGTGGTGCTGGGTCAACGACGACTGGAGATCGTGGCCACCCGGTTCGCCGACCGCGTCGTCGGCGGCTCCGGGGACGACGTCATCCTTGGCCACGAGGGACGCGACCGCCTGGGCGGTGGGCCCGGGGACGATGTGCTCGAGGACGGGGACCAGGGGAGTCGCCCCGCGAGCGGCGACCGCCTCGACGGGGGCGACGGCAACGACGTCGTCACCTCGGACCACGGACAGGACCTGGTCGTCTCGGGGGCCGGTGACGACCAGCTCAGGGCCGGGTCGACTGCCCCCGGGTCGACGGCGGGCCGGGCGTCGATCGCCTGAGGCTGGGCGGCCACGAGCTGGTCCCGGGCGAAGCGGAACGCATCGTCGTCGACGCTGCCGCGGGTCGGGTCGCCGTGCTCCCGGCCGAGCCCTTCTGCGGTTCCCTGGTGGCCCTGGAGGGCTACGACCTCGACGCATCAGGAGCCCCGGTCGAGATGCGAGGGACGGACGGGCCCGACGACGTCACGGCCTACGGATCGGCCGGCCTCACCGCCTCTCTGCACGACGGTGACGACCACGTCGTCGGCACCGACGCGGACGACGTGGTGGACGCGGGAGGCGGCGAGGACACGGTGGACGGCGGTCTCGGGCTCGACGCCTGCCTGCAGACGGAAGTGGCCGTGAGCTGTGAGTACAGCACGTGGCCACCCCCGCCTCCGAGCTGCGACGGCAGGCCTGTCACCATCCTGGCCCCCCCGACCGGTGGCGAGGTCCTGGGGACACCTGGAGATGACGTGATCCTGGGCTCGGACGTCTCGGACATCATCGACGGCCTGGCCGGCGACGACGTGATCTGCGCGCGGGCGGGCGCCGACACCGTGACCGGCGGCCCGGGCAACGACCGCCTCTTCGGGGGCGACGACCTGGACGAAGGCGACAATTTCCTGCGCGGCGACGTGATGGTGCCCGGGCCGGGCGACGACCTGGTCGACGCTGGTCTCGATCCCCGTCGTACCCTCCCGGACTGGGTGGGCGGCGCCCGGCCGGACGTCGTGGACTACTCCACGTCCGCCGTCGGGATCGTGGCCGACCTGACGCCCGTCGGCGGGGTGTTCACCGTGACGGGCGAGGGAACGGACACCGTCGTGGCACCGGCCGTCTCCAGCCCGGCGCTGCTGGAGGTGCGTGGCTCGCCGTTCTCGGACAACATCACCGGGGGCCCGGGGGACGACAAGATCACCGGCATGGCGGGCGACGACACCATCGACGGCGCCGCCGGCGATGACACCCTCTTCGGGGAGAACGACTGCGTCGAGGCGCCGTGCGGCTTCGGGCCGCTCGACCACGACACCCTCCGCGGTGGCGCGGGCGTCGACGAGCTCACCGGCTCCCGCGGCCGTGACGACCTGGACGGTGGCGACGACGACGACGTGCTCTCCTCGACGAACCTACGTGGTCCGAGCTCGATGCTCGGCGGCCCTGGGGACGACCGGGTCGTCGTCCAGGTCCGTCGCTCGATGACGGCCGAGCTCGACGGCGGACCCGGGGCGGACACGCTGGTAGTCGATGCGGAGCGTCCCTTCCCCCAAGGTGGCCGCATCACGGTGGACGCCCGGCGCGGGCGGCTGGACACGAGCGGGGTGGACGTCACGGCGACGTTGGGCGACTTCGAGTCCTACCTGGTCGTCGTCTTCAACGGACATCCGTCTGGGGTGCCGACCTCCGGTTCGTGGGCTCGGACTCACCGGAGGACCTGACGGTGTTCCCGCGGGGCAAGAGCCCGCTGCACGCCTCGATGTACGGCGGCGACGACGTGGTCCGGGCCGGCGACGCGGACGACGTCGTCGACGGCGGTGCTGGCGTCGACACCGTGTGGGCGTACGGCGGCACGGATCGGTGCCTCTCAGTGGAGAACGCCCACGGTTGCGACCTGAAGTGACGACTCAGTCCGGGGGACGTCCGGTCACGCAGAAGCGGAGCCCGACCGGGTCCTCGAGCACGTGCCACCCACCACGGTCCGCAGGCTGCTCGACGTCCGTGGCGCCGAGGTCCACGAGACGCGCCACCTCGGCGTCGACGTCGTCGGTCCCGAGGTCGATGTGGGCGGTCGTCGAGGTGCGCCCGTCGTCGGGACCGAGGCGCTGGAGCAGCAGCTTCACCGGACTCGATGATGGCGGCACGAGGGACTCGAACTCGCGCTCGCCTCGTGCGCTCGAACGCCCACCCGGTCGCCTCTCGCCAGAAGCCCACCTCGGCCTCGAAGTCCCCGGCGGGGACGTCCAGACAGAGCTGAACGACGCGGCTCCGGTGACCGGTCGGCCAGGTGACGGGCAGCGGCTTGGTGCGCACCGGGTCGCCGCACACGCAGAACGGGAACCCGCCCGGCGACCGCATCACCTGCCACCACTCGTGCCGGTCCCCACGCCGGGCGCCGAGGGCCGCGAGGCGCTCGGTCTCCAGGTCGATGTCGTCGGCGAGCAGGTCGAGGTGGACGCGAGCCTCCCCGTCGTCGATCCGCTGCACGTGGACGTACGGGTCGCCGGTCTCCGACCCGCAGGCTGGTGAACTCGGGATGGCCCGGCCACGGTGCGGACGCCTCGGCCCCAGTGGCCGCAGCCCAGAAATGCTGGGCCTCCCCGAGCCGCTCCTGCGGAACATCGACGAAGACGTGCATCCAGGGCGTGGCCGTCACGAGCCGAGCCTCCTCGCTGGCGGTCAGTCCTTGAGCTCGCAGATGACCGCGCCGTTGGTGACGGTCGCGCCGACCTCGGCGTTGAGCCCGGTGACCGTGCCGGCCTTGTGGGCCTTGAGAGGCTGCTCCATCTTCATCGCCTCGAGCACGATCACGACGTCGCCCTCGGCCACGGTCTGGCCCTCCTCGACGGCGACCTTGACGATGGTGCCCTGCATGGGGCTGGTGACGGCGTCGCCGGAGGCCGCCGCGCCGGCCTTCTTGCCGGCCGCCCGCTTGGGCTTCCTCGCGGCGCCGTCCGCAGCGGAGGCCAGCCCTCCGAGCCCACCCGGGAGCACCACCTCGAGACGCTTGCCGCCGACCTCGACCGTGACCCGCTGCCGCTCGGTGGGCTCGACGCCCTCACCACCGTCCTCAGGCCCGGCGTACGGCTCGATCTGGTTGTCGAAGTCGGTCTCGATCCACGTGGTGTAGACGTCGAAGGAGCCCGTGCCGTTGGGGTTGGAGGCGCCGACGTACGCCGGGTCGTCGACGACCGCCCGGTGGAACGGGATGACGGTGGGCATGCCGTCGACGACGAACTCGGCGAGGGCACGGCGCGACCGCTCCAGCGCCTGGGTGCGGTCGCGACCGGTGATGATCAGCTTGGCGATCAGGGAGTCGAACGAGCCCGGCACCGTCTCGCCGTTCTCGTAGCCGCCGTCGAGACGTACGCCGGGGCCTTGCGGCGGTTGCCAGGCCGACAGCGTGCCGGGCGCCGGCATGAAGTTGCGGCCGCCGTCCTCGGCGTTGATGCGGAACTCGATGGAGTGGCCGCGGACCTCCGGGTCGTCGTACCCGAGCTCTTCGCCCGCCGCGATCCGGAACATCTCGCGGACCAGGTCGATCCCGGTGACCTCCTCGGAGACGCAGTGCTCGACCTGGAGCCGGGTGTTGACCTCGAGGAAGGAGATGGTGCCGTCCTTGGCGACCAGGAACTCGCAGGTGCCCGCGCCGACGTATCCGGCCTCCCGCAGGATCGCCTTGGAGCTGTCGTAGAGCCGGCCGACCTGGTCCTCGGTGAGGAAGGGCGCGGGCGCCTCCTCGACGAGCTTCTGGTGGCGGCGCTGGAGGGAGCAGTCGCGGGTGGAGACGACCACGACGTTGCCGTGCTGGTCGGCCAGGCACTGGGTCTCGACGTGGCGCGGCTTGTCGAGGAACTTCTCGACCAGGCACTCGCCCCGGCCGAACGCACCGACGGCCTCGCGGACCGCCGACTCGTAGAGCTCGGGGATCTCCTCGAGGGTGCGGGCGACCTTGAGGCCTCGGCCACCACCACCGAAGACCGCCTTGATGGCGACGGGGAGCCCGTTGGCCTTCGCGAACGCGACGACCTCGTCGGCGTCCTCGACCGCATCCTTGGTGCCGGGGGCGAGGGGAGCGTTGGCCTTCTGGGCGATGTGCTTGGCCTTGGCCTTGTCGCCGAGGGCGTCGATCGCCTCCGGGGACGGTCCGATCCACACGAGCCCGGCGTCCAGCACGGCCTGGGCGAAGCCGGCGTTCTCCGCGAGGAAGCCGTAGCCGGGGTGCACGGAGTCGGCGCCCGATCGCTCCGCGACGGCGATGATCTTGGCGATGTCGAGGTAGGACTCCGCCGGCGTCGCGCCGCCCAGGCTGTAGGCCTCGTCGGCCAGCCGCACGAAGAGCGCATCGCGGTCGGGGTCGGCGTACACCGCCACGCTGCCGATGCCGGCGTCCTTGCAGGCACGGATGACGCGGACGGCGATCTCGCCGCGGTTGGCGATCAGGACCTTCTGGAGAGGCTTGATCTCAGGCACCGGGGCAGCGTATCGCTCACCTTTCGGCGGTCGTTCCGGGTCGCGGACCGGTGTCACCGAACGGGCAGCAGCAGGGCGGAGTCCCCGAACTCGTGCCAGAGGTACCCGGCCCCGATCGCGGCGTCGTACGCCGCCTGCGTCAGCTCGCGACCGGCCACGGACTCCACGAGCATCAGGTGCGAGGCCTCGGGGTCGTGCCAGCCGGTGACCAGGCCGTCCACCACGCGGACCGGGTCGTCGGGCGTGATCACCCGCTCGGTCCACCCGCTGCTGGGGCGGACCAGGCCGTCAGCGGCCACCGCGGACTCGAGGGCGCGGGTGACGGTGGTGCCGACCGCGACCACGCGCCCGCCGCGTGCCTTGGCGGCGTTCACGGCCTCGGCCGTGACCGCGGGGACGGCGTAGCGCTCGGCCTGCGGTGCCTCGCCCGCCTCTTGCGAGCTGACGCCCGTGTGCAGGGTGACCGGGCTGACGCCGACGCCCTTGCTGATCAGGGTCGTCACCAGGTCCGTGGTGAACGGCCGCGCGGCGGAGGGCATCTCGGCACTGCCGGGATCGATGGAGAAGACCGTCTGGTAGTCGGCCAGCGGGTAGCGACGGTCGAGGTACCCGTAGGCGATCGGCCGGCCGACCCGGCCCAGCGCCAGCGACAGGTCGCCGCTGACCGACACCCGCCAGAGTCGGTTGCCCACGCCGGTGGGGGAGGAGTGCTCCCGCGGGTACGGCGCCACCAGCGTCAGCGTGGCGCCGTCGAGCGCGACGGTCTCGCCGGGGGCGGCGTCCAGGATCGCGCGCCGCGCGTCGGGCGCGGTGCGCAGCTCCACGACGTACGTGCCGTCGTCGAGCCGGCTCGCGACGTGGACCACGATCCGGCCGAGGGCGTCGCCGGTGGCGTCCGCCTGCGCCGCGATGGTCGCGCTGGTGTTGACGACGAGCAGGTCACCGGGCTCGAGCTCGTCGGGCAGGTCGCGGAACACGCGATGTCGGATGTCCCGTGGGCTCCGTGCCACCAACATCCGCACGGCGTCCCGGGCGACGCCACGGTGCTCGGCGGGCGCCGGTGCCGTGGTGTCGGCGGGCGCCGGGAAGTGGGTGCTCGGATGGGAGGTCAGCGTGCTCATGCCACTCCTGTCAGGTGCGGGGTGGGGGAGATGTCGGCGGCGCGGTACCGGCCGCTCGTGGGTCGCGCGTCGAGCAGCGCCAGCAGGTGAGGGACGACCTGGGCCGGCTTCGGGAGGTGGGAGAGGTCCTCGCCCGGCTCGGCGTCGCGGTGCAGCTGCGTGTCCATGTCGCCCGGGTCGACCGCGTAGGCCGGCACGCCGCTCTCCTCGGCGAAGGTCAGGGTCAGGTGGTCAAGGGCGGCCTTCGCCGCGCCGTACCCGCCCCATCCGGGGTAGTGCTGGACGGCCGCATCGGAGCTGAGGCTGAGCAGGACCCCGTCCGCGGTGCGCAGGTCCGGAAGCAGGCGTCTCGTCAGGGCGTGGGGTGCGCCGGCGTTGGTCTCCCAGATCGCGGCGAGGCTCTCGGTCTCGAGGTGCTCGAGCGCGGGCATCGGGAGCGGTCCCAGCGTGCTGGCGTTGTGCACGAGCAGGTCGAGACCGCGGCCGTCTCCGAGGCGGCGTACGGCGTCCACCAGGTCCTGGCGGTGCGCCGGATCGGCGATGTCGCCGGCCAGCGCGGTCACGCGGTCGAGGTCGTGGGTCGCCTCGGCGAGCCGGGTGGCGTCCCGGCCGTCCGTGACGACGGTCCAGCCGCGGTCGTGGAGGGCGCGGACCAGGGCCCGACCGAGGCCGGCCGAGCCGCCGGTGACGAGGGCGAGGGGTGCGTGTTCACGAGTCATGCTGTCGAGAGTGCAACTTCAAGTTCACTTGAGATCAAGGGCGCCGGCCCTGTCGGAGCCGCCGTCTGCGTGCGACGCTCTGATCGGGAGGCGGAGATGGCCGAGGTGGACGACGTCGTCTGGATGGTCCGCGGCGCGTGGGTGTCGCTCTGCGTGCGCGCGGCGTGCGAGCTGCGCATCATGGACGCACTCGACGAGCCGCGCACGCTCACCGAGCTCGCCACCCGGACGTCGTCCGACGGGGCGACGCTCGCCCGGCTGCTCCGGGTGCTGGTGGACCTGGGGCTGCTCTCCGTGGTCGACGACCGCTACGCCGCCACGCCACGGGGACGGCTGCTGCGGGTGGGGGATCCGAGTGGCGTCCGCAACCTGGCCCTGATGCAGACCGTGGTCCCGAACCTGACCGCCTGGCAGCACCTGGCCGACTCCGTCCGGACGGGCGGCGCGGTCTTCGAGGACCTGCACGGGCTGTCACCCTGGGCCTGGCTGGCGGCCAACCCGCAGGAGGAGGCCGTCTTCAACGCGGCGATGGCTCGTCGGGCTGCGCTCCAGGCCGCGGCCATCCGCGCCGCCGTCGACCTGTCCGAGGTTGGCGTGGTCGTGGATGTCGGGGGTGGTCAGGGGGCCCTGGTGGTCGAGCTCCTCGCCGACGACCCGTCGCTCCACGGGATCGTCGCCGACCGGCCCGAGGTCGCCGCGGCCGCGAACGCCGCGTTCGAGGGCCAGGGCCTCGGGGGTCGGGCGCGGGCCGAACCTTCCGACTTCTTCGACTCCGTGCCCTCCGGCGGCGACGTGTACGTCGTCTCCAACGTCCTCCACGACTGGGACGACGCCGAGGCACTGGCGATCCTGCGCACCGTGCACCGGGCGATGGGTCCGAGCGCCCGCCTGCTCGTCGTCGAGAACGTCCTCGACGCACCGGGGCGCACCCCGTCACAGCAGCGCGACGTGCACCTGGTCGACCTGCACATGCTGGTGATGTTCGGGGCCCGGGAGCGCACGCAGGCTGAGTACGACGCCTTGCTGGTCGCCGCCGGCTTAGCGCCGAGCGCGCTCCCCGCGTCGCCCAACACCTGGAACGTCCTGGCGACCCACGTCGCCGGGTGACCCGGGCTTCAGCTCAGCCCGGGCGGAGGTTCTCCGGCTGCTTGAACCACCAGCGCAGGCCGCGGCCGGCGTACGGCTCGTCCGCGTACCGCGGGACCAGGTGGCAGTGAGCGTGGGGGACGGACTGGCCCCCGACCGGACCGACGTTCCATCCGACAGTGAAGCCGGCCGGCTGGTGGCTCTCGATGAGGCGATCCCTGAGGGATCGCAGCAACGTGTGCGTGTCGGTCCACTCCGCCGGCGTGAGGTCCCATGGGGCGACGCGATGCGCCAGCGGGAGGATCATCGCCGATCCTTCGGGAGGTTCGCCGGTCCAGATCGCCAGGCAGGCGCCCTCGCGCGCGATCACGTCCGCCGGGTCGACCGAGCAGAACGGGCAGCCTTCGACCTTCACCCCGACATGGTGCCCCGAGTTCGCTGGTTGGGGTCCGACGAGCGCTCGTTCTCGGTGGTTGAGGTGCGAGGAGCGCTCGGCGTCTTCGGTGGTTGAGGTGCGAGGAGCGCTAGCGACGAGCCTCGAAACCACCCCGCCAGAAAGTCTCCAAGAAAATGCTCAGAACCCTGTGCACAAAGGGCTTCTGAGCCTCATCGGTGTCGGTGGTCGATGCTTGGCTAGGTCCATGAACCACCCGCTCCTCGCCACGATCGCGTCCCTCGACGCGGCCCTGGACGAGGTCGCCGGAGTGGACCCCATCTACCTGACCACCAGCGAGAAGCAGCAGACCCTGCTGGGCTGCTCGCGCCTGGAGACCCGCATCGCCTCGGTGAAGCTGCGGGTCCTCGCCGCCGCCGACGACATCGCCGATCGAGACCGGCGACCGGTCCACCGCCCACTGGCTGGCCACCCGACTCGCGACAACCCCGGCGCCGTACGACGCCACGCCGCGCTCGCCGACGCCCTCGACCGACGCTGGGCCGGGGTCGCCGACGCCTTCGCGACCGGTGACCTGAACCTGGCCCAGGTCCGGGTGATCACCGACGCGCTCGACGCCCTCCCGGCCGATCTGGGCGACGACCTGCGGGCCAAGGCCGAGACGCTGATCGTCGACCGAGGCCGCCACCCTGGGACCCCGGGAGCTGCGGGTCTACGGGACCCGACTGCTGGAGTACCTGGCCCCCGACATCGCCGAGGAAGCCGACTACCGGCGCCTCCTCGCCGAGGAACGCCGCGCCTCCGCGGCGACCCGGCTCTCCATCCGCCGCCGCGGCGACGGGTCCGCCGACCTGCACGCCCGGATCCCCGACCACGCCGCCGGCCGCCTGCGCGCCTACCTCGACGCCTACACCGCACCCCGACGCCACCACCTCCACCGTGATCAGGCCCGGTGGAGACGCCGTACGGGCCGCTCGCCCCGCCGCCCCCGACGACGTCGCCCAGCTGCCGCTGGCCCGGCAACGCGGGGAGGCGTTCGTCGCGCTGCTGGAGAACATCCCCGCCACCAGCCTGCCCCGGCACGGCGGCACCGCCACGGCGGTGATGGTGGTCCTCGACTACCAGACCTTGCTCGCCGAGTCGACGCGACCGGGATCGCGACCACCACCACCGGTGAACGGGTCACCGCGGGCCAGGCCAGACGACTCGCCTGCCAGGCCGGGATCATCCCGGTCGTCCTGGGCGCCGACAGCGAGATCCTCGACGTCGGCCGGACCAGACGGCTGGTCACCGACGCGATCCGCAAGGCCCTGAACCTCCGCGACCGCGGCTGCACGGAGGTCGGCTGCTCGATGCCCGCAGCATTCTGCGAAGCACACCACGTCGTCCCCTGGTCCCGAGGCGGCAAGACCAGCCTCAAAGACTGCAAGCTCTGTGCTCCTTCCACCACCACCGCGCCCACGACCCAGGCTGGGAGGCCCGCCACCACTCCAACGGCTCCACCACGTTCCACAGGAGGACGTGAGGCCCCAGCGCGGCACAACCTCAAGGCCCGGGGCTAGGCGCCGGTCAGGGCTCCCACGCGGTGCGGGAAGCGGTGCACCTCCTGCGGCCAGCCGACCGCGACCGCGATCCTGCCGGCCCAGTACTTGGCCCGGTGATCGTCGGGCACGTCGATGACGGCAAAGCCGCCGAAGTGCTCCTTGGACTCGACGAACGGCCCGTCGGTGAAGACGGGCGAGCCGCTGCTCGGGTCCACGCTGCACACGACGGTCGAGGCGTCCAGGCCGCCGTCGGTGAAGATGAAGACACCGGCGGCCTTCATCTCGTCGATCACGACCCTGGCCGCCGCGGCCCTCTCGCGCAGCTCGTCCATCGTGAGGTCGGGCGTCCACTCGTCGTTGAAGGCGATCAGGTAGTTCGCCATCTCAGCTCCTCTGCTCATGAGCAGCCCACATGGCTGCCGCTCACCTGCTCCACGAACGAACTCGCGTCGATCCGACACCCCGGTAGCGAACTTTTCAAGCCGTCCCCGCTCTGCCTAGGCCACCGGCTCCGAGATCTGAGTGGCCCCGGTCGGCGTCTAGGGGCCGGTCCCCATGTGGGTGGGATGCCGCCGCACCCAACCTGACGGGACCAGTCGGGCCACCGGGTCCGGCGTACCTGCAAGGGAGAATCACGATGTCCGCTCTGCGCATCATCGCCCCACTCATCGCCAGCTCCGCGCTCGGAGTGGCCGGCTTCGCGGCCGTCTCCGCCCCGGCCGTCTCGGCACCGGCAGCGTCGGTACCGGCAGCGGCCCACACCTCCTTCGGCGCGTCGGTCGACCAGTGCCGACTCCGCATCGAGAAGGTGCGGGTCCTCGACCTCCAGCACGACGTGGACGGCGTGGACCAGGCCTTCGTGAACATCGGCAACTCGGTGACCACGACTCGCTCGTACGCCGTGCCCCAGACGCGCAACCTGCTCCTCGACGGAGAGGAGTGGTTCTCGGACGAGGCGCGGGTCGAGCTGCGGGTCGAGATCCTGGGCGGCGGAGGGCCCAGCATCGGCGTCGGCTCGGACACCGTCCCCTGCGAGGACACCACGCGGGACTTCGTCTTCGACAACGGAGACGCGCGGTACAAGGTCAAGGCGCTGGTCCAGGTCCTGCCCTGATGTCCATCAGCCGTGGTACCGCCCTGGACAGCCGAGTGTCCGGGCGGTACCCCGGGTGGTTGCATGACCCCATGGAACCCGTCGACTCCCTGGTGGCCGCGCTCCCCGCAGGGGTCGTGCTCACCGCCGTCGACAGCATGGAGAAGTACCGCTTCGACTGGTCCCGCGACCAGTCCGCCGGCAACCCGCTGGCCGTGGTCCGGGCGGAGGACGCCGGGCAGGTGCAGACGGCCGTCCGGTGGGCGGCCGGGCACGGCGTGGGGATCGTGCCGCGCGGAGCCGGCAGCGGCCTGAGCGGCGGCTCGACGGCGGTCGACGGCGCCATCGTGCTGAGCCTGGAGCGGATGGACGCCGTCGAGATCGACCCCGCCAGCCAGGTGGCGGTCGTGGAGCCGGGAGCGTTCAACGCCGACGTCAAGCGCGCGGCCGCCGAGCACGGGCTGTGGTACCCGCCCGACCCGTCGTCGTACGAGATCTGCTCGATCGGCGGCAACGTCGCGACCAACGCCGGCGGCCTGTGCTGCGTGAAGTACGGCGTCACGACCGACTACGTGCTCGGGCTCGACGTGGTCCTCGCGGACGGCACGCTGATCACGCTGGGCGGCAAGCGGATCAAGGACGTCGCCGGCCTGCCGTTGCTCAAGCTCTTCGTCGGCAGCGAGGGCACCCTCGGGGATCGTCACCCGGGCGATCCTCCGACTCGTGCCCGCGCAGGCGGCGAAGTCCACACTGGTCGCCAGCTTCGCGACCGTGCGCCACGCCGCGGACGCCGTGGTGGCGATGCGCTCGGTGATGCGGCCCTCGATGCTCGAGCTGATGGACCGGCCGATCATCAACGCCGTCGAGGACTTCAAGCCCATGGGCCTGGACCGCGACGCGGGTGCCCTGCTGATCGCCCAGTCGGACGCGCCCGGCGCCGCTCGCAGCGAGGAGGTGGCCGTGATGCAGGCCGCCTGCGAGGCGCAGGGGGCGGAGGTGTTCGTGACCGATGACGCCGACGAGGGCGAGATGTTCGTGCAGGCGAGGCGGTCGTCCTTCCACGCCCTCGAGCAGCGCGGCTCGCTGCTGCTGGAGGACGTCGGTGCCCCGGTGCCCCTGTTGCCGGACCTGCTCGACGCGATCGCGGCCATCGCCGAGAAGTACGACGTGGAGATCCCCGTCGTCGCCCATGCGGGCGACGGCAACACCCACCCCAACATCGTGTACGACGCGTCGGACCCGGACTCCGAGCGTCGGGCCCGGCAGGCCTTCGACGAGGTCATGCACGCCGCGATCGCGCTGGGCGGCACCATCACCGGCGAGCACGGCATCGGTCGCGCCAAGCGCGCCGCGCTGCCCGAGCAGCTCGGACCCGACGTGATGGCCCTGACCCAGCGGATCAAGGACGCCCTGGACCCGCAGGGCCTGCTCAACCCCGGCGCGGGGTTCTGAGACGAGCAGTCGACGGCGAGGGACGAGCCGTCGGCGTGGGCTCGGCCAGGTCGAGCAAGCGACGCGACCGAGGAACGAGGTCGCGTGAGCGCGTCGAGACCCGGTGAGGGGTCCGCGGGCCCGTCACCGGGTCTCGACACGGGCTCGCCCAGGGGCTCGCCCGGCTCGACCAGCGAAGGTCGGCGGGCTCGCCCGGCTCGACCAGGCTCGACGCAGGGGTCGGCTGGCTCGACCAGCGAAGGTACGGGGCTCGCCCGGGCTCGACCAGCGAAGGTCACGGGGCTCGCCCGGCTCGAGCAGCGAAGGTCACGGGCTCGCCCGGCGCGACCACCGAACGCGGCGGTAACGTCGCACCGTGATCCACGAGCGCCACCTGTTCGGGCCCGGCCCCTCCAACCCGTACCCCGAGGCGACGGCCGCCCTCGGGCTCCCGCTGCTCGGCCATCTCGACCCGGAGTTCCTCCGGATCATGGACGAGACCTGCGAGCTGCTCCGTCAGGCCTGGGGCACCACCAACGCGCGCACCCTCCCGATCAGCGCTACGGGCAGCGCCGGCATGGAGGCGGCGTTCGTCAACACCGTGCACGAGGGCGACGTGGTCGTGGTCGGCGTCAACGGGCTCTTCGGCCAGCGCATGTGCGACGTCGCCGCCCGCTGCGGCGCCGAGGTCGTCGCCGTCGAGCACGAGTGGGGCACGCCGGTCGACGTCGCAGCGGATGCTCGACGCGCACCCGGCCCGGCGATCGTACGCCGCCGTGCACGCCGAGACCTCCACCGGCGTCCGCTCCGACATCGCCGCGCTCGGCGCGGCCAAGGGCGACGCGCTGCTGGTCACCGACGCGGTCACGTCCATCGGCGGCATCGAGCTGCGCGCCGACGACTGGGGGATCGACGTCGGCTACGCCGGCACCCAGAAGTGCCTGGGCGTCGCGCCCGGCCTGGCGCCGTTCACGATCAACGACCGCGCCTTCGAGCGCCGGGTCGAGAAGCCGCGGTCCTGGTACCTCGACCTCGGCCTGCTCGGCGGCTACGTCGGCGAGGCGAGCAGCAGGGCGGCGGCCGGACCTACCACCACACCGCCCCCGTCGCCATGGTCGTCAGCCTGCACGCCGGCCTCGGCCCGGATCATGGAGGAGGGGCTCGAGGCCGTCTGGGCCCGCCACGAGGCGGCCGGCAAGCTGCTCCAGGACGGCCTGCAGAGCATGGGCCTGGAGCTGTTCGCCGCCGAGGGCCACCGACTCCCCGAGCTGACCACCGTCAAGGTGCCCGACGGCGTCGACTCCGCGGCCGTCCGCAGCGCCTGCTCGAGCGGCACGGCATCGAGATCGGCGCCGGCGCCGGGGCGTACGCCGCCACCGTCTGGCGGATCGGGCTGATGGGCCACAACGCGCGCCCGACGCCGTCCTGCTGGTCCTGGCCGCCCTGGAGGAGGCGATCAAGCAATGAGCCCCACCCGAGCCCCCTGGACCTCTTCGACCTCGACGACCTCGTCGGGGAGGAGGAGCGCGCCATCCAGCAGACCGTGCGCGAGGTCGATCGACAAGCAGGTCCGGCCGCACGTCGCCCAGTGGTACGACGAGGCGTCGCTGCCGGCCCGCGAGCTCGCGGTCGAGCTGGGCAAGGTCGGGCTGCTCGGGATGCACCTCGAGGGCTACGGCTGCGCGGGCACCAGCGCGACGGCGTACGGCCTGGCCTGCCTGGAGCTCGAGGCCGCCGACTCGGGCGTCCGCTCGCTGGTCTCCGTGCAGGGCTCGCTGGCGATGTACGCGATCTGGAAGCACGGCTCCGACGGAGCAGAAGGAGGCGTGGCTGCCGCGGATGGCGACCGGCGAGGCGATCGGCTGCTTCGGGCTGACCGAGCCGGACGCCGGCTCCGACCCGGCGTCGATGCGCACCCGGGCGCGGCTCGACGGCACCGACTGGGTGCTCAACGGCTCGAAGATGTGGATCACCAACGGCTCCATCGCCGACGTCGCGGTGGTCTGGGCCCAGACGCGACGAGGAGGCGGATCCGCGGCTTCGTCGTGCCGACCGACAGCGACGGGCTTCAGCGCGCCGGAGATCAAGCGCAAGCTCTCGCTGCGCGCCTCGGTGACCAGCGAGCTGGTGCTGGACGACGTCCGCCTGCCCGCCGACGCGGTGCTGCCCGAGGTGACCGGGCTGAAGGGTCCGCTGTCCTGCCTGACCGAGGCGCGGTTCGGGATCATCTTCGGCTCGCTCGGCGCGGCCCGCGACAGCGCTGGAGACCGCGCTGCGTACGCCGGCGAGCGCGAGATCTTCGGCCGCTCGCTGGCGTCGTTCCAGCTCACCCAGGCCAAGCTCGCCGACATGACCGTCGAGCTCGGCAAGGCGATGCTGCTCGCGCTGCACCTCGGCCGGCTCAAGGACGCAGGGCCGGCTCACGCCGACGCAGGTCAGCATCGGCAAGCTCAACAACGTCCGCGAGGCGATCGCCATCGCCCGCGAGTGCCGCACCATCCTCGGCGCCGCCGGCATCACGCTGGAGCACCCCGTGATGCGGCACGCCAACAACCTCGAGTCGGTGCTGACCTACGAGGGCACCTCCGAGGTGCACCAGCTCGTCATCGGCCAGGCGCTGACCGGCGAGCGCGCGTTCCGGTGACCGAGGCCTCGTCTGACCCGCTCCCGCCGACCCGGTGGGAGGGGCAGTGACCGACGTCGGCCGGGGGTACGGCGCGGCACTTCGCCGAGCTGATCGCCTCCGGTGCGGACGTGGAGGGCGAGGCGCGGCTGGCCGACGCGCTGGCGCCTCGCGGCGCGCGGATCCTCGACGCCGGCTCGGGCATGGGCCGGATCGGCGGCGGCCCTGCGGCGCGCCGGGCACGAGGCGTACGGCGTCGACCTCGACGCGGCCTGCTCGAGCAGTCGCGGGCGGCGTACCCGGACCTGCCCGTCGCCCAGGCTCGCCTGGAGCAGCTCGAGCCGGCGTTCTTCGCCGGCGCACGGGATGCCGACGGCGTACGACCTGGTCGTCTGCGTCGGCAACGTGATGGTGCTGCTGGCCGAGGACTCCGAGCGGGCCGTGCTCGCGGCGTTCCGAGGCCTGCTGGCTCCCGGCGGCCGGGTGCTCGTCGGCTTCTCGCTGGTCGGCGCGCCCGCCGCGGTCGCGGGTCTACCCGGCCGACGAGTTCGCGGCCGACGCGGCCGCGGCCGGGCTGGTCGTCGAGTCGCGGTTCGCGACGTTCGACCTGCGCCCGCCCGGTCCGGACGACGACTTCGCCGTCTGGGTGCTGCGCCGCCGATGGTCGAGGAGGGTGCGCGAGCGCCCGCCACGAGACCTCGGTGACGGTCATCGTTCGATCGGCTCACGGTTCGAGCTCGGTCGTGACGGCCTCGCACTTCGTCCCTCCTCGACCAACGAAAGCGAGTTAGCGATCGTTAACCTGTCGGGTTAGCATCCGGACATGACGTTCGAGCTGTCCCGCGAGCACGAGGAGTTCCGCCGCAGCGTCCGCGAGTTCGCGGAGGCGGAGATCGCCCCGCACGCGGCGCAGTGGGACAAGGACCACCACTTCCCGGCCGACGTCGTGCAGAAGATGGGCGGCCTCGGGCTGATGGGGCTCACGGCGCCGGAGGAGTACGGCGGCGCGGGCGAGGACGGCGACTTCACCAGCCTGTGCGTGGCGATCGAGGAGATCGGCCGCGTCGACCAGTCGATGGGCATCACCCTCGAGGCGGCCGTCGGGCTCGGCATCAACCCGATCCTCACCTTCGGCTCCCAGGAGCAGAAGGACCGCTGGCTGCCCGACCTCGTCAGCGGCCGCACGCTCGCCGGCTTCGGCCTGACCGAGCCGGGCGCCGGCTCCGACGCCGGCGCGACCCGCACCAAGGCGGTGCTCGACGGCGGCGAGTGGGTCGTCAACGGCGCCAAGGCAGTTCATCACCAACTCCGGCTCCGACATCACCTCGCTGGTGACGCGTGACCGCGCGCACCGGAGAGCGCGAGGACGGCCAGCCCGGAGATCTCCGCGATCGTCGCTGCCGGCCGGGACCGACGGGTTCACCGTCGAGCCGGCGTACGACAAGCTCGGCTGGCACGCCTCCGACACCCACGGCCTGACCTTCGCCGACTGCCGGGTGCCCGAGGGCAACCTGCTCGGGACAGCGCGGGCGCGGCTACGCGCAGTTCCTGGCCACCCTCGACGACGGCCGGGTCGCCATCGCCGCGCTGGCGGTCGGCTGCATCCAGGCCTGCCTCGACCTGTCAGCGTCCAGTACGCCGGCGAGCGGCAGACCATGGGTGGCCCGATCGGCCGCAAGCAGGGCGTCGCCTTCCAGATCGCCGACCTCCAGGTGATGGCGGAGACCTCGCGGCTGCTGACCTACAAGGCGGCGGCGATGAAGGACGCCGGCGCGGCCGAGAGGACCAGGGCGTTCAAGCAGGCGGCATCGATCGCCAAGCTGCACGCCACGGAGTCGGCGGTCACCGCGACCCGGATCGCCACCCAGGTCTTCGGCGGCTACGGCTTCATGGAGGAGTACCCCGTCGTGCGGTTCTACCGCGACGCGAAGGTGCTCGAGATCGGCGAGGGCACCTCGGAGGTGCAGCGGATGCTGATCGCCCGCGGTCTGGGCCTACCCGTCGAGTAGCCAGCCCAAACCCCAAGATCTGCAAGGGATTCGCTCGGCGCTCCGAGGTTTGGCGGCGCGTCCGGCCGTGGGTAGGGACCGACTGTCGCAGAGACACACGACCATCCAGGCCGACCTTTCGAGGAGAGCCATGTCGGAGTCAGGACACGAGCTGGGCGTCGACCTCGCCGAGCTGTGGGACGCCGGGCAGAACCAGCTGCCCCAAGGTCGCCGGCGAGTTCACCAAGGCGGTCAACGCCCTGCCCACGTCGATCACCGGGATCATGTACCGCAGCGGCGCCGGTCGGCGCCGGCGGCTCGTACGGCGCGTCGTCGGCCTGGGAGGCCCTCGCCGCCGCCCTGTCCGGCCACCTGTCGACCACGGCCGACAACCTGATGGACACCGGGGCGGCCCTCGTCTACGCCGCCAACCACTACGCCCAGACCGACGCCGAGGCCCAGGCCGAGTTCGAGCGCCGCAAGAACGAGATCGGACACGTCCAATGAGCTTCGAGGAACTCGGGTTCCACGCCCAGGAGATCTACGACATGGCCGTCGAGAAGTACCTCTTGGACGAGTTCCAGATCTAGAAGCAGGACGGGATGTTCCACGCCCCGGATCGACCCGATGAGCGGCACCCCGCATGATGACCGAGGACGTGCTCAGCAAGACGGTCTGGGACGCGGAGATGAAGTTCAACGAGATCCACTCGCTCTTCAACGACTTCCTCGTGCTGCCCGACCCGGGCGACTTCGACGGCCCGATGGAGCAGGTCACACGGCTGCATGAACGCCCTGTGCACCGAGGCGTTCACCGACCCGATCCAGGGCGACCCGCACCCGGTCAACACCGAGCTGTCAGGCGATGACGGTGGCCGGCAACAGCCATCGACGAGTGGGACGGCCTGGCGGCCCAGGCGTTCACCGACAACTTCATCATCCCGTTCAAGGACCGCACCGAGAACCAGTTCATCGTCGCCTCCATCCTGATGAACGCCCTGAACGCCGAGAAGGAGCTGTGGAACCGGGCGCGCAAGAACATCGACGACATCGCGCACAAGGCGAAGTCCGCGCTCGAGCACTACGACGACTGCGGCAAGAACGACTGGGAGATCGGCCTCTCCGTCGTCGGTGCGGTCGTGGCCATCGCCGCCCTCCCGCTGACCGGGGGCGCCAGCGCGCGATCGCGCTCGGTGCGGTCGCCTCGGCGGCTCGAGGTGGCCAACACGTTCGCCGGGCAGATCGAGGACCAGCCGAAGAACGACTACTCCGCGGAGTCCGTCGAAGGCGTCATCGACAAGGCCAAGCAGGGCATCAACGACCTCAAGCGAGGCTGGCGCAGAAGGCCGAGCAGAAGGTCGTCGACGCGATGACCAACAGCAGCGGGATCGTGGGCGTCGCACGCGACCGACTTCGTCGCCCCGCGGCCGACGCTGGCCGGCCAGCAGGGCAGCCGCCCAGGACCCGGACGTCGGCCGTCCGGACAACGACTGAGACGACGACAGTGGAGCCGACCACGATGACCAGTGCTCTGGCCGAGCTGCAGGCCTCCGCCGCGACGCCCGACGAGCGGGCCTTCGCGACCATCTCCGGGCGCACCCAGGTCCGGGTGACGCTGGCAGCGGGCTACTACGGGTGGGCGTCGGCGGCCGACCTCGAGCGGCAGCTGACCCGACTGGCGCGGCTGCTGTTCGTGGCCCGGATGAAGGCCTACTACGTCGCCCGCAGCGAGCGACTTCGGGCAGACCTTCACCCGGGAGTCGCCACCGACCAGTCCCCGCGACGAGGCCTACGTGCGCGCCCGGTCCCAGCCTGCACGTCGAGGGCGAGGCGGCCGGTGGAGCCGATCCGGGTCAGTCGCGGTCGGCATGGACTCCTGGGCCGTGCACCTGGACCGTGACGTCCAGACGGCGGATGGACGAGCACGCCTTCTGCGAGGCCGTCTCACAGGCCGCCACGCACCTGGTGGAGTCCCAGTTCGCGCAGGTGAAGGCGCTCAAGCGCGAGGTGTACGGCGACCAGTGACCGACCAGTGACCCGACCAGTGACCCGACCAGGTCACCCGCCGCCGACGCTCGCCGCAGCCGGCGCCGTCCTCCTGCTGGGGGCCGGCCTCACCGGCTGTGGCGACGACACCGCCGCCGGCTCGGCCGGGGACGTGGTCGCCGGACACGTGTCCGACCAGGTCTCCGGCGACTCGGCCTACGTGCTGCTCCCGACCGGCCGGCTCGACCTCACCGTCGGCACGCCCACGGACCAGGTGTCCGCGGACCAGGCCGGGGACGGCCAGGCGCACTCGGCGCCCGACGGCGGCAGCTTCCTGCCGGTCCGCTGGGAGCACGACCCCTTCGGCGAGGGCGCCGTTCCGGTCGGCGTGATGGGTGCCCAGCCGCAGGAGGCAGCGGTCTCGCTGGTCGTCGACGACACCGAGCGTCGACCTCGGGTCGCCCTACGACGTGGTCGGCGACCAGGGCACGGGAGGCAGCGGCGTCGCGACGATGTACGTCGCCGTGGACGGGGCCCCCGACGACGTCGGCGACGTCTCCTTCGCCGTCGACCTACGACGGGCTGACCCAGACCGTCAACCCCGCGACCGGTGAGCGCGACGCCGGCGCCGCGGCGCCGCTCTACGAGGACAAGACGATGGGCATCGAGGCGCCGTGCACCTCGGAGGGGTTCGCCTCCGGCCCGGTCGACGCCGGCGGTCTCCTGCCTGGTCAACGCCCCGCAGCGCACGCCGTACCTCCCGGGCCACGGCTGGGCGAAGGACGGGCGCACCTGGGTGCTGGTGCCCGTCGACATCGCCCTGGACAGCGTGGACGTCGGCCGGGACGTCGTACGACGTCACCTCGGTCGACCTGGGCCTCGCCCTGGACGGCCAGGACCCGCTGCCCGCCGACGACCGCTACGGCACCCCCGAGTCCGGCCCCGACACGGTGCGCGGCACCTGGGCCTTCGACGCCGACGCCGCGCACCTCGGCGACCTCACCGTCACCCTGGACACCACGCTGCACAGCGACGGCCCCTCCGACCCGGGCCCGGGCTCGCGGCGGGTGACGCTCACGCAGGACGTCCCCCTCGGGTGACGGTGCGCCGCACGGACGACAGCGTCCTGACCTGGCACGCGGAGCGGGCTCGGTAGTGTTCATCCCCGTGGGAGAGGGTTGGGACCACCTGCTGGCCGAGATCGGCCGCTTCATGGCCGTGGGCGGCATCGCCACCCTGGCCTCCTTCGTGGTGTTCAACTTCCTGCTGCACGGCCTCTACGTCACCAGCGACCCCTGGCTGCGGCGGTCACCCGGTGACCGCGTTCGTGATCGCGAACTTCGTCGGCATGGTCATCAACTACCGGCTCAGCCGCAGCTGGACGTTCAAGCACCGGCCGCCCCAGCACGCCGACGGCGGCCGGACGGCGTTCTTCGTCATCAACGTGGCCACGATGCTGATCCCGATGGCCTGTCTCTGGATCAGCCGCAACTTCCTCCACCTGGACGACCCGGTCTCGGACAACCTGGCCGCCGTGGTGATCGGGACGCTGCTCGGCCAGGTCGCGCGGTTCTACCTCTTCCGCGAGTACGTCTTCCAGCAGCCCGTGCCGCTCGACATCCCGAACTTCATGCACTGGGACGGCGGCGACGACGACGAGCGGGCTACCCCGCCGGACGCCAGAGGCTCGTCCACGAGTGGCCGAGCTCGGCCATCAGGTCCCGGAGCAGCGGCAGACTGACGCCCACCACGTTGTGGTGGTCGCCCTCGATGCCGGTGACGAAGGCGCCGCCGAGCCCGTCGACGGTGAAGGCTCCCGCGACCTGGAGCGGCTCGCCGGTCGCGACGTAGGCGTCGATCTCCTCGTCGGTGAGGTCGGCGAAGTGCACGACCGTGGAGGCCGTCGCGGCCGCCACCCGGTCGCCGTCCCGCAGCGCGTGCCCGGTGTGCAGCACGCCCGAGCGGCCACGCATGGCCCGCCACCGCGCCCGGGCCTCCTCCGCGTCGTCGGGCTTGCCGAGTGCCTGGCCGTCCAGCTCGAGCACGGAGTCGCAACCGAGCACCAGGCGCCGGCTCGGGCAGGTCCTCGCGGGCGGCTGACCGCGGCGCACTTGAGCTCGGCGAGCTGGAGGGCCAGCTCGGCCGGTGGCACGCCGTCCACCTGGCTCTCGTCGACGCCCGAGACGATCACGACGGGCTCGACCCCCGCGGAGCGGAGGGTGGCCAGCCGCGCCGGCGAGGCCGACCCGAGGACGAGGGTCAGCGGTGCGCGGGTCACAGGCGGGTCACATACGGCGGGCCATCGCCCGCCGGAACGGGTCCAGGCCGGGCGAGCCCAGGTTGAGCGCCTCGCGTGTGGAACTCCTTGAGGTCGAAGGCGGCCCCGCGGCGGGCCTTGACCTCGTCGCGGCACTCCAGCCAGATCCGCTCGCCGACCTTGTACGCCGGCGCCTGGCCGGGCCAGCCGAGGTAGCGCAGCACCTCGACCTTGATGTACTCGTCCTCCATCAGGCAGTGCTGCCGCATGAACTCCAGCCCGAGGGCCGGCGTCCAGGTCTCACCGGGGTGGAAGCCGAACGGGTTGTCCTTCGGGATCTCCAGCTCGCAGTGCATGCCGATGTCGACGATCACCCGGGCGGCGCGGAATGGCCTGGCCGTCGAGCATGCCCATCTTGTCGCCCGGGTCGGCGAGGTAGCCGAGGTCGTCCATCAGCCGCTCGGCGTACAGCGCCCAGCCCTCGCCGTGTCCGCTGACCCAGCAGCATCTGCCGCTGCCAGCGGTTGAGCAGGTCGGCGCGGTAGAGCGTCTGCGCACACTGGAGGTGGTGGCCTGGGACGCCCTCGTGGAAGACCGTGGTCGTCTCCCGCCACGTCGCGAAGGTGTCGATGCCCTCGGGCACCGACCACCACATCCGTCCGGGCCGGCTGAAGTCCTCGCTCGGCGCCGGTGTAGTAGATGCCACCGTCGTTGGTGGGGGCGAGCCGGCACTCGATGCCGGCGCAGCGGCTCGGGGATGTCGAAGTGCACGTCCGCCATCTCGGCGACCGTGCGGTCGGCCAGCTCCTGCATCCAGTCGCGGAACCGCTCCCGGCCCTCGACCGCGCGGGCGGGGTCCGTGTCGAGCGCGACGACGGCCTCACCGACCGTGCTGCCCGGAGCGATCAGGGCGGCCGTCGCGACCATCTCGTCGTCGAGCCGCTTGAGCTCGGTCCAGGCCCACGCGTAGGTCTCGTCCAGGTCCACGGCGGCGCCGAGGAAGTAGCGGCTGCACAGCGTGTACTCCTCACGGCCGACCGCCTCCCGGTCCCGGCCGCGGGGGCCGAGCTCGTCGGTGAGGAAGGTGCCGAACCCCGCCACCGCCGCGCTCGCCTCCGCGGCGTGCCGCTCCAGGGAGCCGGCCAGGGCGCCCTCGGCGTCCAGGGACGCGACGAGGTTCTTGAACAGGTCGCCGGCGGCGCCCTCCTGCCCGGTCCACCGGCGGATCTGGCCGGCGATCTCCCGCAGCTGCCGCTTGGCCGACACCCGGCCGCGATCGGCCGACTCGAGCAGGGTGACCCGGTAGCCGGCGAGCGCCTCGGCGACCCCCGCGAGGCGGGCGTCGATGGCGGCCATCGCCTCCTCGCCCTCGGTGGGCATCAGGTCGAACACCCCGCGCAGGTCGTGCAGCTCGCTGGCGGTGACCGACAGCTCGCTGCGCGGGATCCCCGCGTCGGCCATCTCCACCGTGAGCGTCAGCCGCTCGACGAACGCCTCCTGCGCCACCCGCTCGCGCTCGTCGACCGGCGCGGCGTCGCGGACGTCGGCCAGCACCTGGCGGTCCAGCTCGCTCGCGGCCGGCGAACCCGTCGGGCGAGAGGTCGGGCAGACGGTCGTCGTAGCCGGGCACCCCCGCGAACGTCGCGAGGACCGGGTGCAGCACCGCCGCCTCCTCGACGTAGCGGTCGGCGCGGGCGTCGACGGGGCGCGTTCGGTGGTCATGGCGACCACCTTAGGGTCGGCCGCGACGCGATTCGTCTGCGGTCTGACCGGGTGGTCGCCGGCGGGAGACCGCAGACGAATCGGCGACCGGGGTCGGCTCAGTGGCCCATCTCGCGGGCCTTCCGCGGCAGCTGGAAGCCGAGCACGAAGGCGACCGCGATCAGCACCAGCGAGGCCAGGAGGGTGTGCTCGACGGCCAGCACGTGGCGCCCGGCCAGCGCGGCGGCGACCGGCCCGCCGTCCTCCAGCCTGATCGTCGCGAAGAACAGCGTCGCCAGGGCGGCCACGCCGAGGGAGGCGCCGAGCTGCTGGAACGACTCGAGCAGGCCGGAGGCCGAGCCGACCTCGTGGTCCTCGATCTCGCCCATGATGATGCTGAACAGCGGGACGAAGATCATCCCCATGCCCAGGCCGTAGACGACCATGCCCGGGACCAGCTGGAGCCAGCCGACGCCGTCGGCTGAGCGGACGGACGCGTAGAGGACCACGGTGCCGACCGCCATGATCGCGAGACCGACGTGCAGGATCGGGCGGCCCACCGCGGTGGTGGCCCAGGCCCCGACGCCGGACCCGAAGAACGCGCCGACGGCGAAGCCGGCGAGGTACAGCGCCGCCTTCATCGGGGTCAGGCCCAGCCCGATCTGGAGGAACAGGCCGGTGGTCAGCGAGAACCCGACGATGCTGCCGAAGAACACCATCGTGAACACCACGCCGGAGACGTAGGACCGCTTGCGCAGCACGCTCAGCTCGACCAGCGGGGACTCACCGCGGGCGATCCGGGCCTGCTGGCGCCTGCCCACCAGGACCAGCAGCGGCACCGCGGCCGCGACGACGCCGAGCAGCCACACCGGCCAGCCGAGCGTCCGGCCCTCGACCAGCGGGAAGACCACCAGGAAGCTGACCGCGGCGGTCATCGCGATGCCCAGCCAGTCGAGACGCGCGCCGTGGTGGGCAGGCCTGCTCGCGGGCAGCACCCGACGGCCGACGACGATCGCGAACAGCCCGACCGGGACGTTGATGAGGAACAGCGAGCGCCAGTCGGTCCCGAACGGGTCGGCCTTGATCAACGCGCCGGCGATCACCGGCCCGAGCACGGTCGAGAGCCCGATCGCCGGCCCGAAGGCGGCGAAGGCCTTGCCGATGTCGGCCGGCCCGAAGATGTCGCGGATCAGCCCGAAGGTCTGCGGGATCATCAGCGCCGCGGCCAGCCCCTGGGCCACCCGGCCGGCGACCAGCACGTCCCCGGACCACGCCACCGAGCACAGCACCGAGGACGCCACGAAGCCGACCAGCCCGGTCATCAGCATCCGCTTGCGGCCGTAGGCGTCGCCGAGACGTCCGCCGGCCAGCAGGCCGACCGCGATCGCCAGGGTGTACGCCGCCGCGATCCACTCCAGCTCCGACGCCGACAGCGCCAGGTCCCGCTGGATCGAGGGCGCCGCCACGTTGAGGATCGTCGAGTCCAGGATGTTGAGGATCATCGCGCTGAGGATGACCGTGAAGCCGATCCACTTCCCGCCGCGCGGGGTGTCCCCAGCGTCCGGGCCGGCGTCCGGGCGAGTGGTCTCGACGGGTCGTTCGAGGGTGGTCGTCATCGTCGCTCCCGAGTTCTCGTGGGGCTGTTCGTCGGTTCTCATGACCCCGAACCTAGGAGCGGATCAGGAACGTTTCGTTCCTCATTACGAGTATTCTTCGAGGCATGTCCGAGACCTCGGGGCGACTGCTGTCGCTCCTCTCCCTGTTGCAGACGCCGCGCGAGTGGCCGGGCCCCGAGCTGGCCGACCGCCTGGGCGTGACCACTCGCACAGTCCGCAACGACGTGGAGCGGCTGCGCTCGCTCGGCTACCCCGTCGAGGCCACGCGCGGGCCGGTCGGCGGCTACAAGCTGGTGGCCGGCACGGCGATGCCGCCGCTGCTGCTCGAGGACGAGGAGGCGGTTGCCGTGGCGGTCTCCCTCCGCACGGCGAGCGGCGGTGCGGTGAGCGGCATGGAGGAGAGCGCGCTGCGCGCGCTGACCAAGCTCCAGCAGGTGCTGCCCAAGCGGCTGGGGCTCCGCGTCGACGCGCTCCAGTCCCACACGGCCCGCGTGGCGCCGTACTCCAAGGGGCCAGCCGTCGACGGAGGCCTGCTGACCCTGCTCGCCAACGCCGCTCGCGACCGCGAGCTGGTGCGCTTCGACTACAGCGACCGGTCGGGGCGGGGGTCCGAGCGCAAGGTCGAGCCCTACCGGCTGGTGAACTGGGGCCGCCGGTGGTACCTCGTCGCGTTCGACCCCCAACGCGAGGACTGGCGCACCTTCCGCGTCGACCGGCTCAGGGAGACCCGCTCGACCGGTCACCGCTTCCGCCTCCGTGACCTGCCCGCCGACGACATCGCCTCCTGGGTCGCCTCCAAGATCCGCGCGGTGCAGCAGCAGGCCACCGGCAAGGTCCTGGTCCGGCTGCCCGCGCAGGACGTGGTGGCGCGGATGGGCCCGTGGCTCGATGGCGGCGGCGTGGAGCCCCGCGGCGACGACGCCTGCCTGCTGACGATGGGCGCCCGCAGCCACGCCGACCTGGCGTTCTGGATCGGAGTGCTCGACGCCGACTTCGAGGTCGTGGAATCCCCAGAGCTGACCGAGGCGGTCGAGCGGCTCGCCGGGCGCTACGCGAGGGCGTCCCGGTGACCCGATCGGTGGTCCGCTGGCCGGCCGCCAACGCGCGCCGGCTGGCGCAGCACGGCTTGGCGCAGCCGTTCCCGGAGGGCACCGACCCGGCAACGGTCGCGGCCGCGACGAGCGGCGTGCACGCCCAGATCCTCTCCGCGGCCGAGGTCTCTGCGGCGCTGCGGGTCGATGGCGGCACCCGCGTCGACGTACGCCGCGCGCTCTGGGAGGACCGCACGCTCGTGAAGACCTTCGGGCCGCGCGGGACGGTCCACCTGTTGCCGTCGGCCGACCTCGGGCGGTGGATGGCCGCGCTGGGTGCGATCCCGTGGCGCAGCCCGTTCCCGGACGAGGTGCGGCTGTCCCCGGAGCAGACCGACGCCGTGGTGGCGGCGGTCGGTGAGGCCCTGCGTGACCGCGAGCTGACGGTCGACGAGCTGACGGAGGCCGTCGGCGAGC
This sequence comes from uncultured Actinomycetota bacterium, assembly GCA_963774575.1. Taxonomy (GTDB): domain Bacteria; phylum Actinomycetota; class Actinomycetes; order Propionibacteriales; family Nocardioidaceae; genus Nocardioides. The sequence goes on from CAVZFO010000022.1 coordinate 162,058, forward strand.
TGGCCGGGCCGTGGGCGGCCGAGCCGGTGATGCCGGCGTTCCAGACGATGTGGCCGCGCTGGCGGCAGGCCGTCGGCACGGCGGCCCACGCGGGCGTGCTCTGCTACGGACCGGACCGGGCCCGCAAGGTCACCTACACCCATCCGGCCCGGTGGACGGGGGAGCAGCGTCCGGTCGACGCGGACGAGGCGGTGGCGTGGCTGGTCGAGCAGTACCTGCGGTCCTACGGCCCCGCGACGTCCGCGGCCTTCGCCCTGTGGGTCGGGGCGCCGGCGGCCTGGGCCGGCGAGCGGATGGCGGCGCACCCCGGACTGGTCCCCGTGGACCTCGACGGCGAGCAGGCCTGGGACCTGCCGGACGCGCCGGCCGACCTCCCGGCCGCCGACGGGGTGCGGTTGTTGCCGTACTTCGACGCGTTCGTCGTGGGCAGCCGGCCGCGGCACCTGCTCTTCCCGGGCCGCGCGGCACATCGCGCCCTGGTGCCGTCGGGCCAGGCGGGCAACTACCCCGTGCTGCTGGTGGACGGCGTCGTGGCAGGCGTGTGGCACCAGAAGCGTTCGGGTCGCCGCGTCACCGTGACCGTCGAGCCGTTGCGACGGCTGTCGAAGGCCCGGTTGGCGGCCCTGGAGGAGCAGGTACGTCGGCTGGGCGAGATCGTCGAGGCCGAGGCCAGCCTCACCGTCGGCCCGGTGAGCGTCGGCCCACACGCATGAGCACGGACGGATCGGCCAGCAGCTCGATCTGCCGCACCCGGCCGTCGACCACGGTGAAGGCGAAGACCACCTTGACCTCGCCGAGGTGCTGCCAGCAGGAGGCGGCGCCGCCGTCGAGCGTGGCGGGCAGCGCGGCCTTCGCGCGGCCCGCGAAGAACTCGGCGATCTCGCGGTTGCCCTGGAGATAGGTCGCCTGCGACCCCATCGTCGCGGCGGCCTGGTCGGTCAGCACCTCGGCCTCGGGGTCGAGGAGCTCGAGGAGCGCAGCGAACTCGTTGTCGCGCGACGCCGCCATGAAGGCGTCCACGACCGCTGCGTCGGCGGCCGCCAGGTCCTCCCGCGGCTCGGGCTCGCGCAGCCGGCGCCGGGCCCGGCTCGCCAGCTGTCGGGTGGCGACCTCGGAGCGGCCGAGGATGGGCGCGATCTGCTCGAACGGCACGGCGAAGACGTCCTTGAGCACGTAGGCCAGCCGCTCGGCCGGCGACAGCGTGTCGAGCACGACCGTCATCGCCTGGCCCACCGCGTCGACCAGCTCGGCCTCCTGCTCGGGGGTCGGCCCGGCGTCCGCGACATCGACCTCGTCGGGCCACGCGTCCTCGCGCCGCGACGTGCGGCTGCGCAGCACGTCCAGGCAGATGCGGGACACGACGGTCGTCAGCCAGCCCGGGAGGTTCGCGATCTCCTCGCCCGAGTGGTCGGTCCGCACCAGCCGGATCCACGCCTCCTGGACGGTGTCGTCGGCGGCTGCGTCACTGCCCAGCATCCGCGTCGCCAAGCCGCGCAGGCGGGGGCGCTCGGTCTCGAACTGCTCCGCGAGCAGAATCTCGTCGGTCATCGGTCACATCCTCCTCGGCTGGTCCGTCACCCGAGTGACGCACCACCGAGCAGGAACGTGACAACCAAGGAGGAACCACCATGTTCAGGACCGTGCTCACCCGCGTTCAGGACCTCGACGCCGCCAAGGCGACCTGGACGGCCCTCCTGGGCGCCCCGACCAACGACTCGCCCTACTACGTGGGCTGGACCCTCGGGGACCACGAGGTCGGGCTCACGCCCGCCGGCGACCAGCCGGCGACCGGCCCGACGCCCTACTGGCACACCGATGACATTGCCGCGGCGGTGGCCGCCGTGACCGGAGCGGGCGGCACGCAGCAGCAGGCACCCCAGGACGTCGGCGGGGGTCGCCTGGTCGCCGTGGTGAGCGACGCCGAGGGCCACGCCATCGGGCTGATCGAGGACCCGAGCTCGAGTCAGCCGGACGGCCGCCTGCCCCAACAGGCGTGCAGCACCTCGCGGTGGACCCAGACGGTCGGGTCGGCGAGCGCTGCGGTCATCACCGCGACGTCCCCCCGGGACGACTCGTCGGCACCGCCGAGCTCGTTCATGACCTCGAGTGTCGGGATCCACCAGGTCGGCCAGGGCGAGCCTCCGCGCACCACCTCGGTGGAACCCTCCGCGTGGACGTCCTCGAGGCCGCAGCGCTCGAAGAGGGCCGGCAGCCTCCGGCCGAAGGTCTTGTCGTATCCGCGCACCGTCCACCAGTCGCCGTCCCGCCACACCCGGTGGTAGTCGTCGTACCTCGGGTGTGCGGGGTCGACGGGCTCCCCGGCCGTCCGCCAGTCGGCGTCCTCGTCGACGAGCCAGCCACCGGGGCGCAGGCACCCGGCCATCTGCTCGATCGCCCGCTCCTGGCGGCCCCGGAGGTGGAACAGCATCAGTCGCGAGCAGACGAGGTCGAACGAACCGGGCCCGAGGGCGTCGAGCGGGTCCTCGAGGACGTTGTGCTCGATGACCTCGAGGTTCGGGATCTCGAGCCTCGACAGGTAGCGGGTGTCGACGTCGGTCGCGACCACGTGGCCGGTCGGACCGACCTGCTCGGCCAGCCACACGGCCATCGAGCCGCGACCCGCCCCGACCTCGAGGCAGCGCCAGCCCGGCTGGACCAGCGCGCGGCGTCGGCGCGAGGTCGGATCGTAGATCTGCTCCAGGAGGTCGAGCCGCTCGTCCTCCGCGGCCTCCCGTCCTGCGGCGGCCAGCCGGTAGTCGACGTCTCCGTGCCTGCCACAGGGTCCTCCGGGTCCGCCACGCCCGCAACGTAACCTCGATGACGGGGCCGGGCAACCACGCCGACGGCCGGGTCACGCCGCGGGAAGGCCGCTCGATGATCAGGGCGGCGTCGTGGTTCTCGGGGTCGAGGTCGAGGGCGCGCTGGAGGAGCGGCCTGGCCAGGTCGGGGTGCCCGTCCACCTGATGGGCCCAGCCGGTCATCGTCCAGGCGGCGGACGAGTCCGGACGCAGCTCGGTCCACATCCGCAGGAGGGGCCAGACCATGCCTGTGCGGTGCAGCTCGATCGCTCCCCACACGGCGCTCTCGAACCCGTCGTCGTCGAGGTCGACCGGTCCGACCACCGGGCGCAGCAGGGCCGAGCGCAGGGCCGCCACCCCCTCGCCCTGATCGGGCCTCCCGGCGAGGACGTCGAGCGCGGCCCTCGCGATCAGGCCGGTGGGGACGGTGTTGGAGTTGGCCAGCACCACCACTCCGGTCCGCCGCTCTGGCACCACCACGACCCTCGTCTGGAACCCGGGATCCGCGCCGCTGTGGCTCAGGGTCCGGTGCCCGCCGAGGCTGCCGACTGCCCAACCGAGCGACGCCGCCTCCTCCCACGGGGGGTCGTCCAGCGTCACCACCGGCTTGCTCATCAGGTCGCGCAGGTCGGCGTCCAGCCGTGACCACTGCCCGGCGGCGTCACCCGCGACCGGCTCGCAGTCGGCCACCATCCAGCGGCACAGCTCGACCAGGTTGGAGTGCAGGCTGACGAGCTGGGGGCGTGGCTCCGGGTGTAGGGATAGGCACCCGTCGGCACCGACAGCGGCATGCCCACGTGCGGCGAGGCAGCCAGCTCCGCGGGCACCTCGGCGCGCAGGAAGGTGCTCTGCCGCATCCCGAGCGGGATCAGCACCTGCTGGCGCATGGCCTCCTCGAACGTCGTGCCCGTGACCCGGGACAGCAGCAGCCCGAGGAGCCGCGTACCCGGCGTTGGAGTAGGAGTACGTCGAGCCCGGTTCCGACTGCAGCCGCCAGCCCGACAGGCTGCGAGCGAACTCGCTGAGGGCGTCGTCGTCGAGCCGCGGGTCGTGCCAGCCGTAGTCCGCGACATCGGGGAGACCGCTCGTGTGGCTCAACAGGCGCCGGGCCGTGACCTCCGTGGCGCGACCGTCGGCCAGCGCGAGCTCCGGCACCCAGTCCGTGATAGGAGCGTCCAGGTCGAGCGCCGGTCCACCCGCGTCGCGGGACGCCGCGAGCGACACGATCGCTGTCGCGACGAAGGGCTTGGACACCGACGCCAGGTGGAACATCGTCTCGGAGGTGACCGGCGCACCGGTGCCGACGTCACGGACGCCGAACCCCCGTGAGACGACCTCCTCGTCGCGCACCACGGCCACGGCCAGGCCCGCCACGTCGAGCGTGCCGACCAGGCTCTCGACCAGGGGCCACAGGCCTTCCTCGACGATCCTTCGGAGGCGCCCCGCGTCCACGCCGCGACCCTACGCCGGCGACACGTCGAGAACGCGCCGCTCGCTCCGACGTCCCGGACATGAACACCACCGATGAGGTCCTCGACTGGATCGACGGACAGACCCGCCGGATGGCCGGCTTCGTGGCCGGCCTCACCGACGACCAGCTGCGGGCCAGGCCACTCCCCTCGGGATGGTCGATGCTCGGGCTGCTCGGCCACGTCCAGGACAGCACCCACTTCTGGCTGCACCACGTGCTGCTGGGCCACCCGACGGCCCTCGACGAGGACGAGGCGTGGCCCGACGACCCAGCGGAGCGGGGCGAGGAGGTGGTGGCGGGGTTCCTGGCGGGGTGCCGGGCGGACGTCGCAGCGGCCCGGTCGGCCGGGCTCCGCGCGGACGAGCAGCCGCGGTGGTGGCCCGAGGGCGCGTGGGGCGGCTACCGGCAGGACGCGGTGCTCGGAGTACTGCTGCACCTGTTGGCCGACAACGCCGCGCACGCCGGCCACCTGAGCATCGTGCGCGAGCTGACCGACGGCGGAGTGTGGGACTACGAGGTCGGTGGGGTGCGGGTGTCCTGAGCAATGTCCTGAGCAATGTCCTGAGCATGTCCTGAACGAGGCCGGCGACCAGCGCGGCCAGCCGGGGGTGGGAGTCGACGGTCAGGTGCAGCCCGTCGCCTCCGGCGTGGGCGACCGACGCGGCGTCGGCGAACAGCACGCCGCGCTCCGCCGCCACGCGCCGGATCTCGGCCCCTAACGAGCGCGACTCGGCGACTCCTCGGGCGTCGATTCCGTTGCCGGCCGCGTCCACGAAGTCCAGCACCCGGTCGTCGGCGTGGATCGGGCTGAGCAACAGCACCGCCGGCACCGCGCCAGTGCGGTCGGTCACGTAGGCCGCGACGTCGTCGACGTAGCCGTGCAGCGCGTCGGCGATCGTCGCCGCGGTGCGCTCGAAACAGGCCTTCAGGTCGTTGCTGCCGAGCATCACCACGACGACGTCGAGCGGGTGGTGGGACATCAGCGCGGCGGGGAAGTAGGAGCGGCCGTTGCAGTGCGGGCGGTCGACGTAGTCGACGTCGGTGGTGCGGCCGTTGAGGCCCTCCTCGACCACCTCGTACGCCGGCCCCAGACGCTGCTGGAGCAGCCCGGTCCAGCGCCGGTCCGGTCCGAGCCGCACGAACTCCGGGTCGTCGGACGGCGCGCCGTGGGTGTTGGAGTCGCCGAAGCAGAGGATGCGTACGGCGTCGGGTTCGGTGAGCACGCGGCGTCCGGTCAGCGGGGGAGGCCGGAGGCGCGCCAGGCGCCGGCGCCGGGCGTGTGAGCGGTGCGCATCCCACGGGCGGGGTCGGCCCAGGTGCTGCGTGGCACCCGCTTCGCCGGCGCGGCCCGGCCGCTCATCGCGGCGATCACGGCCACCAGCGCAGCGACCTCCTCCGGCGTCGCGTCGCCGCGGACGATGCGGAGCACGGGCCGCTCGCTCTCACCGGCCATCAGAGGGGGATGTTCCCGTGCTTCTTGGCGGGCAGGCTCTGCCTCTTGGTGCGCAGCAGGCGCAGCGCCCGGACCACCTCGAGGCGGGTCTCGTGCGGCGAGATGACGGCGTCGATGTAGCCCCGCTCGGCGGCGATGTAGGGGTTGGCCAACGTGTCGTCGTACTCCGTGACCAGCTCGGCCCGGCGCGCCTCCGGGTCCTCGGCGCCCGCGAGCTCCTTGCGGTAGAGGATGTTGACCGCGCCCTGCGCGCCCATCACCGCGATCTGCGCGGTCGGCCAGGCCACGTTGATGTCGGCGCCGAGGTGCTTGGAGCCCATCACGTCGTAGGCGCCGCCGTAGGCCTTGCGGGTGATGATCGTGACCAGCGGCACGGTCGCCTCGGCGTAGGCGTAGATGAGCTTGGCGCCGCGGCGGATGATGCCGTTCCACTCCTGGTCGGTGCCCGGCAGGAACCCGGGCACGTCCACGAACGTGAGCACCGGGATGTTGAAGGCGTCGCAGAAGCGCACGAACCGCGCCGCCTTCTCCGAGGCGTCGATGTCGAGGGTGCCCGCGAACTGCATCGGCTGGTTGGCCACGACCCCGACGGGATGGCCCTCGACCCGGCCGAAGCCGACGATGATGTTCGGCGCGAACAGCGCCTGCACCTCGAGGAACTCCCCGGCGCATCCGACTCCGGGTCGAGCGTCGCGGTGATGACGTCGTGCATGTCGTAGGGCTGGTTCGGCGAGTCCGGGATCAGGGTGTCGAGGGTGCGGTCCAGGTCGGTGAACTCGGGGTCGGCGGTCCTCGGGGTACGTCGGGGCCGGGTCGAGGTTGTTCTGGGGCAGGTAGGACAGCAGCGCCTTGACGTACTCGATCGCGTCCTCCTCGTCGGAGCCCATGTAGTGGGCGTTGCCCGACTTGGTGTTGTGGGTGCGCGCGCCGCCGAGCTCCTCCATCGTCACGTCCTCGCCGGTGACCGTCTTGATGACGTCGGGCCCGGTGATGAACATGTTGGAGGTGCCGTCGACCATCACCGTGAAGTCGGTGACCGCGGGGGAGTAGACGTGGCCGCCCGCGCAGGAGCCCATGATCAGCGAGATCTGGGGGATCACGCCGGACGCGTGCACGTTGCGGCGGAAGATCTCGCCGTACAGGCCGAGCGAGACCACGCCCTCCTGGATCCGGGCGCCGGCGCCCTCGTTGATGCCGATGATGGGGCAGCCGGTCTTCATCGCGAGGTCCATGACCTTGGTGATCTTCTCGCCGTAGACCTCGCCCAGGGAGCCGCCGAAGATGGTGAAGTCCTGGGAGAACACGCAGACCTGGCGACCGTCGACGGTGCCGTAGCCGGTGATGACGCCGTCGCCGTAGGGCCGGTTCTGCTCCAGCCCGAAGGCCGTCGAACGGTGCCGGGCGAGCTCGTCGAGCTCGACGAAGGAGCCCTCGTCGAAGAGCAGCTCGATGCGCTCGCGGGCGGTCTTGCGGCCCTTGGCGTGCTGCTTCTCGACCGCCTTGGCGGAGCCGGCGTGGACGGCCTCGTCGAGGCGCCGGTCGAGGTCGGCCAGCTTGCCGGCCGTGGTGTGGATGTCGATGCCCGAGCCGTCGGGGGACCTCGGTGCCCTCGCCGGCCGGCTGACGGGGGGCTGCACGGATGCGCTCATCTGGGCCAATCTAGTGCGTGTGATGCACGCCGCCGTCCCGCGCCCGCCCCTGGACCCGGACCGCCTCGCCACCCCCGTGGACTGGTCGGTGGAGGTGGTCGACGAGACGCCCTCGACCAACGCGCTGGTGGCCGATCGGGCCCGCGCCGGGGCCAGCGAGGGGCTGGTCGTCGTGGCCGAGCACCAGACCGCCGGCCGGGGCCGGCTGGACCGCACCTGGGAGACGCCGGCCCGGTCGGCGCTGACCGTCTCGGTGCTGCTGGTGCCGACGCGCCCCGGCCTCGGAGTGGCCGTGGCTGCCGCTGCTGACCGGGTACGCCGCCGCGGTGGCGCTGCGCCGGCCGGGCGCCGACGCCGCCCTGAAGTGGCCCAACGACGTGCTGCTCGACGACCGCAAGGTGGGCGGGCATCCTGACCGAGCGGATCGACGCGCCCCGCGGCCCGGCGGTCGTCGTCGGCGTCGGCCTCAACGTCGACCAGACCCGCGCCGAGCTGCCGCTCGAAGCGGCCACCTCGCTGGCCCTCGAGGGCGTCGTCGTCGACCGCACCGACGCTGCTGGGGGCGCTGCTCGAGCGGCTGCGCGTCGAGTACGACGCGTTCGGGCGCGGCGAGCTCGCGGCGCTGCGCGCGGCGTACACCGACGCCTGCGCCACCGTCGGGCGGGAGGTACGGGTCGAGCTGCCGACGGGGGAGACGCTGACCGGGCGGGCGAGCGGCATCGACGAGGGCGGGCGGCTGCTCGTCGACGCGGACGGCCTGGTGCCCGTGTCCGCCGGGGACGTGGTGCACGCGAGCATCCTCGGTGCTGACGTGCGAGCGCCGGCGAGCCTCGAAACCACCCGTGACGAGCGCCGTCCGGCACAATGACCGCCGTGGCCATCTCGAAGAACCTGCTCAACGAGGGCGAGACCATCGTCTTCGACACCCGCACCCACCCGAAGGCCCTGCTCCTGCCGTTCCTGGCGCTGATCGTGATGCTGGCGGTGGCGGTGTTCCTGGACAGGGCCATCGACGACGGCATCGCGTCCCTGGTCGTGTGGATCATCGCCCTCGCGGTGATCGTGTGGCTCTCGATCTGGCCGTTCCTCAACTGGCTGGTGGCGACCTACACCGTCACCAGCCGGCGACTGATCACCCGCCACGGCGTGATCACCCGCCGCGGTCACGACATCCCGCTGACCCGGATCAGCGACGTCGCCTACGAGAAGGACCTCCTCGACCGGTTCCTCGGCTGCGGCACGCTGGTGATCAGCGACGCGAGCACCCACGGGCAGGTGCCGCTGCACGACATCCCGCGCGTCGAGGAGCGGCAGCGGGTGCTCAACGACCTGCTGCACCGCCTCCACGACGGCATCCCCGGCAATGAAGGGATCTAGCGACCGCCCGACCCGAGGCCCACCCGCCCCGGCGCCGAGGAGCTCGAGCACGCGATCCTCGGCGAGGACCCCGTCTACAGCGCCGCGGACGTGGCGGCCGAGACGGGGGTGACGCTCGAGGAGGCGCGCCGGCTGTGGCGGGCGCTCGGCTTCCCGGACCGGGGCACCGAGGTCGCGTTCACCCGGGCCGACGCGGAGGCCGTCTCCACGCTGGTCCGCCAGGTCGAGGCCGGGCACATCGACTTCGACCTGGCCGTCGCGCTGACCCGGGCCGTCGGCCAGACGATGGCCCGGCTCGCCGACTGGGAGGTCGCCACGCTCGTGCACCGGGTGCAGGAGATCGAGGCCGGCGAGGACGCCCGGGCAGCCGAGCCGCGCGCCGGCCTCGGCCTGATCGAGGCGATGAACGGGCCGTTCGAGGAGCTGCTGATCTACGTCTGGCGCCGGCACCTGGCCGCGGCGGTGGCGCGGATGGAGGCCCTCGGCGCCGACGAGGAGGACCTGCAGCCACCCAGATGACCGTGGGCTTCGCCGACATCGTCGCGCTTCACGGAGCTGTCCAACGAGCTCGCCAGGACCGGCTCGGCGACCTGGTCGAGACCTTCGAGTCGCGCTGCGCCGACGTCGTCGCCGGCCAGCACGGCCGGGTGATCAAGACCCTGGGCGACGCCGTCCTCTTCGTGCACCGCCGACCCGATCCGCGCCTACGACATCGCGGAGGGCATCATCCGCGTGGTCGGCCGCGACGCCCGGATGCCGGACGTGCGCGTCGGGCTCGCCAGCGGTTCGGTGGTGATGCGGCTCGGCGACGTCTTCGGCCCGCCGGTCAACCTGGCCGCGCGGCTCACCGGCGGTCGCCCGCCGCAACCGGGTCATCGTGGACGCGGCGACCGCCGACCTGCTCCCCGAGGACCAGTTCGAGCGGCGCCGCCTCCCGGCCCGGCCGGTGCGCGGTTTCGGGCTGCTGGAGCCGGTCGCCGTACGTCGCCACTGAGCCCTGCCGCCCCCCGCGGCGCCCCAGAGGTGTCCCAGGGGGTGTCCAGCGGGTGTCCGGACCAGGAGCACCAGTTTCGGCGTTTTCAAGCGCCGAACGGATGGATTTCCTACGTTGTGACCGTGCTCGAGGTCCAGGATGTCCGCGTCGACCCGCAGGCTCGCCGGGTGTGGCGTGCCGAGCGGGAGATCGTGCTGTCCCGCAAGGAGTACGACCTGCTCCACGCCCTGGTGTCCCGGCCCGGGGAGATCGTCAGCCGCGAGGAGCTGATGCGCGACGTGTGGGGCGCCAGCTTCTGGACCTCCTCGAAGACCATCGACGTGCACCTCGGCTGGGTGCGCCGCAAGCTCGGCGACGACTCCCGCCGTCCCGTCCTGATCAGCACCATCCGTGGCCGCGGCCTCCGGTTCGAGGCCGCCGCCCCCGTCGGGATCCAGCCTCTCGCCTGAGAGTCCGCTCAGCTGCCGGCGCCGACGGCGGCGAAGGTGTCCGGCCGGTGCAGCCACCCCAGGTGGCTGAACGGCCACAGCAGCACGAACACCTTGCCCACGACCAGGTCGACCGGGACGAACGCGTCGGACTGGTCGCAGCCCGGGGTCCGGCACAGGTGGTAGGACGAGTCCGCCGAGTCGTTGCGGTTGTCTCCCATCACGAAGATGTCACCCTCGGGCACCGGGCCGGCGGTCCAGCCGCACCCCTTCATCGGGCCCCAGCAGCCGCCGCCGCCCTTGCGGGCATAGCCCTGCTCGTGCAGCGCGACGCCGTTGACCGTGATCCGTCCGTGGGCGTCGCAGCAGTGGATGGTGTCCCCGGCGACGCCGATGACCCGCTTCACCAGGTGGCCGCCCGAGGGGTACAGCCCGACCTTCGCCAGGATCCGGGCGATCGGGCCGGTCGGCCCGGTGGCCTCCTCGGGCGGCAGCCAGCCGCCCGGGTCCTTGAACACCACCACGTCGCCCCGCTGGGGGGAGCCACCGAACCAGTAGGACACCTTCTGCACCAGGATCCGGTCGTTGCGCACCAGCCCGGGCTCCATCGACTCCGAGGGGATGTAGAACGCCTGGAGCAGCAGCGTCTTGATGAGGATCGCCAGCCCGAGGGCGCCGACGAGCAGGACGAGGGTCTCGAGCCAGAGCGGTCGTCGCTTCCGCTCGTGGTCGTCCGCGCGCTCCACCGAGCCGCCCGAGCCCAGGGTGGTCACGCCGAGAGCCTAGATCGCAGGCCCTGACGGCCGTCACTACGCTGGCGCCCGTGCCGCCCGACGACCCGACCGCCGCGACACCCGTCCCGCCGCGACGTGCGCCCGTCGTGTGCGTCATCGGCGGCGGGCAGCTCGCCCGGATGATGGCGGAGCCGGCGGCCGCGCTGGGGATCCCGCTGCGGCTGCTGGCCGAGGGCCGAGGGCGTGTCGGCCGCCCAGGTGATCCCCGACCACCGGTGGGCGACTACCGCGACCTCGAGCGTGCTGCGCGCGGTCTCGCGCGGCTGCGAGGTGGTCACCTTCGACCACGAGCACGTGCCCACCGGCCACCTCGAGGCGCTGGAGGCGACGGCATCGCCTGCCGCCCGGGCCCCGCGGCGCTGGTGCACGCCCAGGACAAGGCGGTGATGCGGGCCCGGCTGGCCGAGCTCGGCGTCCCGTGCCCGCGCAACGCGCCGGTCGCGTCGGGCGGCGGACGTCGAGGCCTTCGGGCTTCCCGTGCGTGCTGAAGACCGCCCGCGGCGGGTACGACGGCAAGGGGGTCTGGGTCGTCGCGCTCGCCGGAGGACTGCGCGGAGGCCTTCGCCGCGGCCGGCGACCGGCGTCCCGCTGCTCGCCGAGGAGCGGGTCGACTTCCGGCGCGAGCTGTCGGCCCTGGTGGCGCGCTCGCCCAGCGGCCAGGCGGCGGCGTACCCGGTCGTGGAGTCGGTGCAGCGCGACGGCATCTGCCGCGAGGTGGTCGCCCCGGCGCCGGACCTGGACCCGGCGCTGGCCGGCGCAGGCGCAGCGGCTCGCGCTGCGGATCGCCGGCGAGCTGGACGTCACCGGGCGTGCTCGCGGTGGAGCTGTTCGAGACCACGCGACGGCCGGGTGCTGGTCAACGAGCTCGCGATGCGGCCGCACAACACCGGGCACTGGACCCAGGACGGCTCGGTCACCGCGCAGTTCGAGAACCACCTCCGCGCGGTCCTCGACCTGCCGCTCGGCTCGCCGGCGCCGCGCGCGCCGTGGACGGTGATGGTCAACATCCTCGGCGGCGCCGACGGAGGTCGGCCGGCTGTACGACGGCTACCCGCACGCGCTGGCGCGGGACCCGTACCTGCGGGTGCACCTCTACGGCAAGGACCTGCGCCCGGGCCGCAAGGTCGGGCACGTCAACGCCTACGGCGACGACCTCGACGGACTGCCTGGAGCGGGCGCGGCACGCGGCGGCGTGGTTCGCGGCGAGCTGGGAGACGAGAGCGAGTGAGCGACTGAGCGACGGCAGCTGAGCGACCTGAAGCGCACCGTGGTCGGCATCGTGATGGGCTCGGACTCCGACTGGCCGGTGATGAAGGCGGCCGGCGAGGCGCTGGAGGAGTTCGACATCCCCTTCGAGGCCGACGTGGTCTCCGCGCACCGGATGCCGGAGGAGATGCTCGCCTACGGCTCGGACGCCGCCGGCCGCGGCCTGCGGGTGATCATCGCCGGTGCCGGCGGAGCGGCGCACCTGCCCGGGATGCTCGCCTCGGTGACCCCGCTGCCGGTGATCGGCGTGCCGGTGCCGCTGAAGAACCTCGACGGCCTCGACTCGCTGCTGTCGATCGTGCAGATGCCGGCCGGGGTGCCCGGTCGCGACGGTCGCGGTCGGCGGCGCCCGCAACGCCGGCCTGCTCGCCGTCCGCATCCTGGCCGCCTCCGACGAGGGCGCTGCGTCAGCAGATGAGTCGAGTTCCAGGCCGGGCTCAAGACCGAGGCGCAGCAGAAGGGGGCGGTCGTCCGTCGCCAGGCCGGCGGGTCGACCAAGCTGGGCTTCTGAGCGTGTCGCGGTTGAGGAAGGCGCGCCAGCGCCTGTCACGAAACGACGGCGCGCGGCCTGGCGCTGCTGGGCGTGACGGTCGCTGCGCGACCTCCTCGACCACCGAACGCTCAGGTCGCCGGGGTGGGCTCGGTGTAGTCGGCGTCCATGGGCTCGAGGGTGCCGAGCGACTCCGCCACCACCAGGGCGTCGTCGCCGAGCTCGAGGCGGAAGTCAGGGGGCGGGTTGACGAAGGCCCGGCCGCCGCGGCCGATGGCCAGCAGGGTGGCGGAGTGGGCAGCCCGCAGCTTGGCCGACAGGTCGTCGATGGAGTGGCCGATGTAGCTGTCGGGGAGCGCCACCCGGTAGAGCTCGGAGCCCTCGCCGCCCGAGACGATGTCGGTGACCAGCTCGGCGAGGCCGGGGTAGAGCGAGGACCGGGCCAGCAACCGTGAGGCGATCCGCGAGGTCACCATGATCTCGTCGGCCTTGGCCCGCCGGAAGTGCTCGACGTGCGCGGGGTTGTTGACCTCGACCACCGTGCGCACCTGCGGGGCGATCGACTCGATCGCCATCACCGTGAGGATCGAGCGCATGTCGGCCTCGTTGGAGGCGTCCGCCGGGCAGATCACGGCGGCCATCGCCTCCTCGATGCCGGCCCGCTTGAGGTCGTCCCCGTTGGTGACGTCGCCGTTGACGAAGTAGACGCCGCTGCCCGCGCGGGTTCTTGTCCGACTCGTGGATCAGCACGATCTTGCGGTCGTAGTCGTCCCCGTCCAGCTCCGCGATCAGCTCGCGGGCGGTGGAGTTCCAGCCGCAGACGACGATGTGGTCGCGGTACCCGGACGCACCCATGCCTTGACCCTCCTTGAGCAAGAAGTCGATGAGGAAACCGACCAGCGCGCCGGTGATGGTCGCCACGATGGCGACGCCGAAGAGCACCAGCAGCCAGCTGATCACGTAGCCCACGGGCGAGGTCACGTACGACGCGTCGCCGGCACCCATGACCGTCGGTCACGCCGCAGTAGAAGCTGGTCGCCGAGCTTCCCGGAAGAACGCCCGCTGTCTCGCGCGCCCTCGATGGCGGTGACGAGCAGGGCCGCGACCATCACGACGAAGAACAGCCCCGCGAACAGCCGGATGAAGAACGTCCGGTCGACGTTCCGGGTCATCGACTGTCACGTGGTAGCCGATCCGGCGCAGCAGTGGCGTCGAGAAGATGGCCGTGACGAAGCCTCTGGCACGCCTGCGCACTGCACCACCCTGCACGTGTGCGCGAACCCGAGACGCCCGACCTGGACCGCCACATCGTCAGAGGAGCCGCGTCCGTCCTCGGTCATGGCATCGTCGCGGTCATCGGCCGGTCCGGGCGTCGCCCGCCGCGACGTCGACGTCGGCGCGTCGCGACCTCGACCGGTCAGCCTGGTCGGCGCGGTCGCGGTCGGGTCAGCGGCGCCGCCACTCGATCGCGGGACAGGTGTCCATCACCATCGGCACCCCCGCGGCGACGGTCCGCTCGGAAGGCGTCCTCGTCGATGACGCCCAGCTGGAACCAGACCGCCGGCGCCCCGACGGCGACCGCCTGGTCGGCGAACTCGCCGGCCGCCGCGGAGCGCCGGAACACGTCCACCACGTCGATCGGGAACGGCACGTCGGCCAGCGTGGCGTAGCCTGCTCGCCCAGGACCGGCGTCGGCGCGGCCGGGTGGATCGGACGATCCGCTTGCCGCGGCTCGCTGGAGCAGCGCGGCGATGGAGTACGCCGTGCGCGCGGGTCGCCGAGAGCCCGACGACGGCCCAGGTCTCGCACTCGTCGAGCATCAGCGATCGACTCCGGCTCCTGCCAGGCTGCCAGTCGTCACACGTCCGCCAGCCTAGGCTGACCCCGATGAACGCTGGACCCATGAGCACCGAGCTTCCCGCTCTTCGCGCCTCTCCGAGGAGCACCAGGCGATCCGCGAGGCCGTGCGGGACCTGTGCGACGGCCAAGGTCGCGCCGTACGCCGCCGACGTCGACGAGGAGGCCCGCTACCCCCAGGAGGCGGCCGACGCCCTGCAGGCCGCGGACTTCCACGCCCCGCACGTGCCCGAGGAGTACGGCGGCGCCGGGGCGGACGCGCTGGCCACGGTGCTGGTGATCGAGGAGATCGCCCGGGTCTGCGTCGTCCGTCCTCGCTGATCCCGGCGGTCAACAAGCTCGGCTCGCTGCCGGTGCTGCTCGCCGGGTCGGAGGAGCTGAAGAAGAAGTACCTCACCCGCGCTGGCCGCGGGCGAGGGCGGCTTCTCCTACTGCCTCTCCGAGCCCGACGCCGGCTCGGACGCCGTGGCGATGAAGACCCGGGCCGTGCGCGACGGCGACGGCTGGGTGCTCAACGGCGTGAAGCGGTGGATCACCAACGCCGGCGTCTCCGAGTACTACACGGTGATGGCGGTGACCGACCCGGAGCAGCGGGCGCGAGGGCATCTCGGCGTTCGTGGTCGAGAAGTCCGACGAGGGCGTCTCCTTCGGTGCCCCGGAGAAGAAGCTCGGCATCAAGGGCTCGCCCGACCCGCGAGGTCTACCTCGACAACGTCCGGATCCCGCGGACCGGATCATCGGCGAGGAGGGCACCGGCTTCGAGACCGCGATGCGCACCCTCGACCACACCCGGGTCACCATCGCCGCCCAGGCCGTCGGGGTCGCCCAGGGCGCGCTCGACTACGCCCTCGGCTACGCCCAGGAGCGCAAGCAGTTCGGCAAGCCGATCGCGGACTTCCAGGGCCTGCAGTTCATGCTCGCCGACATGGGCATGAAGGTCGAGGCCGCCCGCCAGCTGACC
Organism: uncultured Actinomycetota bacterium; assembly: GCA_963774575.1. GTDB lineage: Bacteria > Actinomycetota > Actinomycetes > Propionibacteriales > Nocardioidaceae > Nocardioides. Next base: position 177,596 of record CAVZFO010000022.1, read on the forward strand.
TACGCCGCCGCGGGCCGGTCCGAGCGCGACGACAAGGACCTCACGTTCTTCGGTGCCGCGGCCAAGTGCTTCGCCTCCGACGTCGCGATGGAGGTCACCACCAACGCGGTCCAGGTCCTCGGCGGCTACGGCTACACCCGCGACTACCCGGTCGAGCGGATGATGCGCGACGCCAAGATCACCCAGATCTACGAGGGCACCAACCAGGTGCAGCGCATCGTGATGGCCCGCCAGCTGCTCGCCGGGGATCCAGTCCGAGCTGCCGTGAGCGGCGCGCCTGGGTCACGTCATAGCCTGACCGCGTGACGACCATCGAGATCCCCGTTCCCGACGGCACGGCCGAGGCGTACGTCGCCGGCCCGGCCGACCGCAGCGCACCCGGCGTGCTGTTCTTCATGGACGGGATCGGCCTGCGGCCGCAGATCCAGCAGATGGTGGACCGGATCGCCGAGTGGGGGTACGCCGTCCTCGCGCCCAACGTGTTCTACCGCTCGGGCAGGGCGGAAGAGATGGCGCCGGACGGTCCGCTGGACACCGACGAGCGGCGGGCGGCGTACTTCCAGCACGTGGGCCCCCGCATCCAGGCGCTGACCGCCGAGCGGGCGGTCGCCGACATCCCGGCGTACGTCGCGGCCCTGCGGGAGCGTTGTGCTGCCGGGGACATCGGCACCACCGGCTACTGCATGGGCGCCCGCCTCGCGGTCCGCACCGCCGGGCTGCGGCCGGACGACGTCGCGGCCGCGGGAGGCTTCCACGGCGGCGGCCTCGCCACGGACGAGGACGACAGCCCGCACCTGGGCCTCGCCACCGCCCGCGCCGAGTTCGCGTTCGGCCACGCCGACAACGACCGGTCGATGCCGCCCGAGGCCGTCGGCCGGCTCGGGGAGGCGTTGTCCGACGCCGGGCTGCTCTTCATCAACGACGTCTACGCCGGCGCCCCGCACGGCTACACGATGAACGACACCTCGATGTACCACGAGGAGGCGGCCGAGCGTCACTACCGCGTGCTGGAGGAGCTGCTGGGCCGGACCCTGCGGTGAGGTGCCCGTGAACGCCGATCCGCAGGCGCTGGCGGAGGAGGCGGCGGCCGCGATGTGGGCGGGCGACCGCGCCAGCCAGGCCCTCGGGATGGAGATCGTCGAGGTGGGCCCCGGCCGCGCGGTGCTGCGGATGACCGTCCGGGAGGACATGGTCAACGGCCACGACATCGGGCACGGCGGCCTGACCTTCGCGCTCGCGGACTCGGCCTTCGCCTTCGCCTGCAACAGCTACGACCGCCGTACCGTCGCCGCCGGCGCGGAGATCCGGTTCCGGGCTCCCGACCCACCGCGGCGACGTCCTCACCGCCACCGCCGTCGAGCGCAGCCGCGAGGGCCGTTCGGGTGTCTACGACGTCGAGGTCGGCAACGGGGAGACCGTGGTCGCCACCTTCGTCGGCCACAGCCGCGAGATCGGCGGCTCGTTCGCCTGACCGGTCAGCCGGGGAGGCCGGACGGGGTGCAGAGGGCCTTGCCGATGCCGGCCGTGTCGTCCTTGATGATGTGCTGGAACATCTCCTGGGCGCGTTCCTCGTCCCAGTGCACGGCCAGGTCCGAGATCGGGACGCCGCAGGTCAGGCCGTTGTCGCCGTTGACCCGGGTCATCGCCGCGGCGAACTTGGCGGCCGAGATCGGGCTCATCTGGTCGTCGATGGCCACGGCACCGGAGGCCGCCATGTTGAGCCGCCAGTAGCGGAAGGGGTTGAGCACCGTCCAGGGGGACAGGGCCTTGCTGCCGACCGCCGAGACCACCTCGCGCTGGTGGGCGGCACGGTCCAGGTCGCCGAGCTGCTGGGCGTGCCGGGAGCGTGCGTAGGCGAGCGCGACCGTGCCGTCGACGTCCTGGCAGCCCTTCTTGATGTGCAGGTTGGCGTCGGCGTCGACCATGTCCTCCTTGGGACAGATCTGGACGCCGCCGACGGCGTCGACCAGGTCGACGAACCCGCCGAACCCGATCTCGACGTAGTTGTCGATCCGGATGCCGGTGGCCTTCTCGATGGTGTTGATCAGCAGCGCAGGGCCGCCGTACGCGTAGGCAGCGTTGATCTTGGTGGTCCCGTGGCCCTTGATCGGCACCAGCGAGTCGCGGGGGATGGACATCAGCAGGTTGGGCCCGGCGCCGGTGTGCAGCAGCATGATCGTGTCGGTGCGCTGGCCGACGTCCCCGCCGGTGTTGAGCTTCTTGCGCTCGGCCGGGGAGAGGTCGGCGCGGGAGTCGCTGCCCACGAGCAGCGTCGTCGTGCCCGGCTGGTCGGGAGGGCGGTCCCCGTCGGGCATGGCGTCGATCTTGGAGACCTTGTTCCAGGCGAGGAGCGGGACGAGCAGGAGGAAGACCAGCCACAGGAGAAGCAGCAGCCACACGTAGCGGAACCGGAACCGGAACCCGCGGCGCGAGCGGCCGGCGCCCGGGGGCGGGGCCACCGGCGGTGGCGTGGGCGGGGTGGTCCGGCGCTGGGCGTCGAGCCGGTCCTGCTGGGCCTTGAGCTGGGCGCGGCGCTCGCGAGGTGACATGCCCGCCTGGGCCTGGGACGGCGGCAGGATCGGCATCACGCGGGTCTCCTCGGGACGCTGTGGCGCCTCCTCCGCGGCCGGGCGGGCCCGGGTGGCCGGGGGCTCGCGACCGGGCGGAGGCGTCTGGCGCGGCACGGCCCTGGTCGCGTCCGACCGGTGCTTGCCGGACCCCCCTGAGCCGTCGCCGGAGTCGGCGGCGCCCCCCGCGCCGTACAGCCACTCGTACTCGGGCGTCCCCTCCCGGGGCGCGCCAGAGTCGGGCGGACGCCCGGGGGGAGTAGCCGTCATGGCCGTGACGGTACAGCGTGAGCCCTCGCGAAGCCGCCTCGGCGCGTCGTGCCGCGATGGGACGGGTGGGACTGGTGATACTGGCGAGGCACTCCTCACGCTCCTTCCCCAGCAAGAGAGGCAAGCCTCGATGGCGCCCGCATCTTTCCCCGGGTCAGCGGGCTCGCTCGCCCGCGCATCGACGCGCGACCGCGCCGCGCACATCCGCTACCGGCGCGCGCTGATGCTGATGACGATGACCCTGGTCCTGCCGGGGTCGGCACAGCTGGTGGCGGGCAACCGCGAGCTCGGCCGGGTGGCGCTGCGGATCTGGCTGGGGCTCGTCGTCTTCGCCGTGGTCAGCGTGCCGCTGGGCCTGGTCTGGCACGAGTACGTCTTCTGGCTGGCCTCGGACACGGCGTTGCTCAACGTGCTGCGCTTCGTGCTGATGGCCCTGGCCGTCGGCTGGGCGGCGCTGCTCGTGGACGCCTGGCGGCTCGGCCAGCCGTTGAGCCTCTCCCTGACCCACCGCAGGGCGGTGGTCGGCGTCAACGGCGTGCTGTGCTTCTCGGTCGCCGGCACCCTGCTGTTCGGCGCGCACCTGGTGGGGGTGCAGCGGGACTTCATCCTCACCATGTTCGCCGGGGACCAGGTCAGCTCGGCCCACCACGGCCGGTTCAACGTGCTGTTGCTCGGCGGCGACTCCGGCGCCGGCCGGTGGGGACTGCGCCCGGACTCGATGACGATCGCCAGCATCGACGAGGAGACCGGGCGGACCGTGCTGATCGGGCTGCCGCGCAACATGGCGAACTTCCCGTTCGCCAAGGGTTCGGTGATGGCCAAGCAGTTCCCGAAGGGCTTCTCCTGCGAGGGGTGCTACCTCAACGGAGTGAGCACCTGGGCGGGGGACCACACGCAGCTGTTCGGCAAGTCCCAGCACCCGGGCGTGGACGCCACGATCATGGCCATCGAGGGCATCACCGGTGTCCGGATCAACTACTGGGCCATGGTCAACCTGGAAGGCTTCCGCGACCTGGTCGACGCGGTCGGCGGCGTGACCCTGCACGTGCGCCAGCCCATCCCGGTCGGCGGCCTCGGCAGCGACGTGACCGGCTACATCCAGCCGGGCACCCGCAAGCTCGACGGTCACGACGTGCTGTGGTTCTCCCGCGCGCGGGACGGGTCCGACGACTACTCGCGGATGGCCCGGCAGAAGTGCGTGATGGGCGCGATGCTCAAGCAGATCAGCCCGCAGACCGCGCTCACCAACTTCGAGGCGATCGCCAACGCGTCGTCCGCCATGATCTCCACCGACATCCCGGCGAGCGAGGTGGACCGCTTCATCGGCCTGGCCCTCAAGGCCCGCAACCAGAAGGTCTCCACGGTCTCGCTGGTGCCGCCGATGGTGGTGACCGCCCACCCGGACATCCCCACGATCCGGCGGATGGTGAACGCCGCCATCGCCCGGGCCGAGGGACGGACGCCGGCCCAGGCACCCGCCTCGACGCCGGCCTCGACGCCGGCCTCCACGCCGGCCTCCACGCCGGCCTCCACGCCCGCCTCCACGCCGGCCTCCACCCCGGCCTCGACCCCGGCCGACTCGGCGCCCTCCACCGACGTCGTCACCGGAGGTTCGGTCGGCACCCTGTCCAACGGCTACGCCGCCAACCAGAGCGACGACCTCGGGTCCAGCTGCTGACACCGGTCTCCCTCACCGGACAGGTGGGTGCGTGATCGGGTAGGAACGTGTCGTGGTCCTCCCGCAGCCCGGCATCTTCGCCGTCGGAACCTCCTCGCACGCCTACCTCGAGCTGGATCTGGTCGGCGGCGCCGATCCGGTCGCCGCCGTCACCGTGCTCGCCGACCTGGCCGAGCGCGAGACCACCATGGGCGCGACCAACCTCGTCGTGGGCGTCCGCCCCGAGGTCTGGGAGCGGGTGTCGCCCGGGACGCTGCCCGCCGGGTTGACTGGCTTCGACGCCGTCGTGGTCGGTTCGGACGGATTCACCATGCCGGCCACCCAGCACGACCTCGCGCTCTGGTTCGCGGCGGGCTCGTACGACGTGGTCTTCGACGCCACGCTCGACGCGGTGCGCAAGCTGGCGCCGTACGCCGCCCTGGTCAGCGAGGTGCGGGGCTGGAGCCTACCACCGAGACCGCGACCTCACCGGCTTCGAGGACGGCACCGAGAACCCGACGCTCGCCAGCGCACCCGGCTACGCCCTCGTACCCGATGGGTCACCCGGAGCCGGCGGCTCGGTGCTGCTCCTGCAGCAGTGGGTCCACGACGCGGAGGCCTGGTGGGCCCTCGGCGACGACGCGCAGGGGCAGGTGATCGGCCGAACCAAGACGGACAGCATCGAGCTCGACCCCAAGCCGGAGACCTCCCACGCGGCACGGACCGACCAGGACGACTTCGGCCACGTGCTGCGACGCAACACGGCGTACGGCACGGTCAGCGACCACGGGACCGTGTTCGTCGGCTTCGCCAGCAGCAAGAAGCCACTCCACGCGATGGTGGAGAGCATGGCCGGTGTCGACGGGCCGCGGGACGCACTCACCCGCTACACCACTCCGCTCACCGGCAGCTACTACTGGGTGCCGCCCACCTCGGACCTGCTGGCCTTCGCCCCCGACCGATGACACGGGATCGAGCCGCCGGTCGGGTTCCGCGCGAGGCGTCGGCAAACTCGTTGCCCGACGACATCTCCAAGCCACTAGCCTGACCGGGTGCCGGCACCGGAGCTGAAGTCCGACCTCATCGATCATCTCGACCGGCTCAACCAGGCTGTCCTGCACAAGCTCGAGGGCCTCTCGGAGTACGACCTGCGCCGACCGATGACGCCTACCGCCACCAACCTGCTCGGCGTGGCGTTTCATCTGGCCAGCCTGCAGGCGGAGTACTTCGGGGAGACGTTCGGCCGACCCTTCCCGCGGGAAGACGAGTTCTACTACCGCAACGACGATGACGCCGACCAGCAGGACGACCTGTGGGTCTGGCCGGGGGCGACGTCGGAATGGGTGGTCGGGCTGCACCGCGCGACCTGGGAGCACGCGAAGGAGACGATCGCGGCGCTCGACCTGGACTCGCCGGGTCAGATCCCGACGAGGCCGTACGCGAAGGTCACTCTCGGCGAGATGCTGGTGCACATGGTCGACGAGACCGCCCGCCACGCGGGACACATGGACATCGTGCGGGAGTCGATCGACGGTGCCGTCGGCAGGTACGCCGGCGACGGGAACATCGACGACGCCTATGACTGGGCGGCCTACCGGGATCGCGTGGAGGCCGGGGCCCGGGAGGCCCAGGAGCGCGCCGAGTCCTGAGCTCAGGGTGCCCATTCAGCGACGACGGTGAGGTCGGTGAACTCCGGCGCACCGGCGACGGCCTTCGCCATCAGTTCCTGGAGGGCTGCTTGGCCTTCGGCCCGGCGCGGGTCCTGCTCACGATCACGCGCCTTCTCCTCGCTCTCGAAGAGCGCGAGAACATAGGCGGAATCCGCATCCTTGGTGTCCTGCATGAAGAACTCTCGGAGGAGACCCGAGTCCGGCTGCTCGAACTTCTTCAGCACGTCGGCCATGAGGGTCATGTCGAACCCAGGCTGCACCCGCACCTTGATGAGTTGTGCCCACATCGCGTTCTCCTTCTGACAGTGCGCTGAGACTACGGCTGCGTCGCTGTCGGTCACCGAAGGTGTCACGCAGCTGATCGCCGGACGCGCTCGCAGCCGATGGGCGGTGGGCTCAGCCCGACCACTCACCCGGTAACGCGGCAAACAGCATCACGTCATGACGCTCGCCCTGCCAGACGCTGTGGGCGCGCATCGTCCCCTCGTACACGAACCCCGCTCGACGGGCGACCGCGACCGAACCCTCGTTGCCCGCGACGATCGTCAGGAAGACACGCGCTGCCCCAAGCTCGAACAGCCAGCGCACCAACAGGACGACCGCCCGCGTGGCGAAACCACGCCCTCTCGCATCTGCCGCGATCCAGTATCCGAACTGCGCCACGTCCTCCTCGGTCCAATCGTCGACGCCACAGCAGCCCACCAGCGCGCCGGATTCCGCGTCCGTGATCGCAAACGCGACTCCCCGCGGAGTCCCCGTCGCAGCAAACTCTCGCCAGCTCAGCACGAACTGATCGATGGCGGCCTCGGCCTCCACGATCGAGAGAGGCGGAGCCGGGCGTCCCTGCCGGTCGTGAACCCCGTTGTAGCGTCGGATCGCCGGGTCGGCACTCGCCAGCGCCATGAACCGCGCATCGTCTCTTGACCAGGGACGCAAGGTGACCCGCCCGTCGGAGAGGGTGACGTTCCGACCGTCGCCACCAGCCACGCTCACGACGCCGATCCTTGCAGGCCCGCGACCCGGTCGCTGGGCGTGCGCTCGCAACGAGGCCACTCTTCCCAGCGCGTACCAGCGGAGGCACACTCGTCGTGTGGAGAATGCGGTACCGATCGGTGTGTGCGTACTGCTCTCGATGGCGGCCGTGGGGTCGCTTGTCGTCGTCTGGCGTGATGACCACAGGCCGAACCCCCATCTCGCCCGGCCAGTGGAGAGAGTGCTCGAATCGGGTCACCCGCTAGGCCGCTCCTAGCCAGACGGGGACGCCTCGACAACAAGGGCAAGCAGAAACCCGGTGGCTGACTCATCGATCCCGGATCTACGGTGCACACGTGGTGGTGCAGCTCGAGGCGGTGACGTTCGAGGTGGCCGACGCTGCCGCGGCCGCGGCCTTCTGGGCTGGGCTGCTCCAGCGGGACCTGCTCGACGAGGCAGGCGGTGTGCTGGTGCCGGGTGACCCCACGCAGGTCGGGCTTCGCTTCCTCACCTCCGACACCGAACAGACCGGCCCACGACGTCTGCACCTGCACCTGACCAGCACCAGCCTGGAGGACCAGCAGCGCACGGTCGAGTCGGCACTGCGACTCGGCGGTCGCCACCTCGACGTCGGCCAAGCTCCCGAGGATGACTTCGTCGTGCTGGCCGACCCGGGCGGCAACGAACTCTGCGTGATCGAGCCGCGCAACGGGTTCCTGGCCGGCACGGGCCAGCTCGGTGAGGTCACCTGCGACGGCACCCGAGACGTGGGGCTGTTCTGGAGCCGTGCGCTGGACTGGCCGCTGGTGTGGGACCAGGACGAGGAGACCGCAGTCCAGTCACCGCTCGGCGGCACCAAGGTCTCGTGGGGCGGTCCACCCGTCGCACCCAAGCACGGGCGGAACCGGCAGCGCTTGGATCTGGTCACCGCAGACCCCGGCCGGGAGGCCGACCGGCTCATCGCACTCGGCGCGACTCGGTTGACCGATCTCGTCGACGGCATCGAGCTCGCGGACCCGGACGGCAACGAGTTCGGCCTGCGCGCACGCTGAGGGCGAGAACGCTGATCCAGGGTGGCCACACGCCGCGTCGGCAGGAGCGAGCCGCCTGACAGACTGGCCCGCGTGACCGAAGGACCCGCGACCCTGCGCATCGTCGCGGTCGTGGTGACCTTCAACCGACTGGCGCTGCTGCAGCGGCTGGTGACCAGGCTGCGGGAGACCGAGGGCCTCGCGGAGATCCTGGTGGTCGACAACGCCTCGACCGACGGCACCGGCGAGTGGCTCGCGGCGCAGCCGGCTCCCGTGCGCGCGCTGCGCCTCCCCGACAACCGGGGCGGAGCGGGCGGCTTCCACGCGGGCCTCGAGGCGGCGGTCGCGGACGGCGCCGACCTGGTCTGGCTGATGGACGACGACGGGATCCCTGAGCCCGACTGTCTCAAGGTCCTCCTCGACCACGACGGCTTCGACTTCTGGGGCCCGGCCGTGCTCGCCGAGCAGGACCCGTCCCGGCTGTGCTTCCCCATCCGGCTCCCCGGGCGGGCGGCGGTCGTGCACCGGATGGCCGAGGTCGAGCTGGCGGCCCGCGACGGCGTGATCGCCGAGGTGGTCATCCCCTTCAACGGGGTGCTCGTCACCCGCGAGCTGGTGCAGCGGATCGGCACGCCGCGCGAGGAGTTCTTCATCTGGGGCGACGACGTCGAGTACCTCTGGAGGGCCCGCAAGGCGGGGGCCCGCACCGGCACGGTCGTGGCGGCGCGGTTCCTGCACCCGGCGACCGACGACCTCGGCACGCCCATGGCCTTCGGCCGGACGACGTACAACCACAGTCCCAGCGACCTCAAGCACTACTGCATGGCCCGCAACAACCTGGTCAACCTCCGCGACTACCGCGGGTGGCCGGCCGCCCTGGCTTTCGTGGCCAAGACCGCCTGGTTCTACACGTTCACCCGGCCGAGTCCGCGGCGGCTGGTGCTCAGCGCCCGGGCGATGCTGGCCGGCCTGCGGGGCGACTTCACCGGCCACCGCAGGTACCTGAAGTGACGCGAGCCCGAGTCCGTCGCCGTCGTCGTCGTCACCCACAACCGGGCCGACCTGCTGGCGCGGATGCTCGACGCCCTGGTCGTCCAGACCCACCCCATCGCCACCGTGATCGTGGTCGACAACGCCAGCGGTGACCACACGCAGCAGGTCCTGGACCGCTGGGCATCGATCGGGGACCTGCCGATGCAGGTGATCCGCAGCGAGGAGAACGTCGGCGGCGCGGGCGGGTTCCGGATCGGGATGGCGACGGCGTACGACGGCGGCTGGGACCGCATCTGGCTGATGGACGACGACGTGGTGCCGGCCCCCGACTGCCTGGCCACGCTGATGGCGGTCGACCCCGAGCACGCCGACTGCCTGATGTGCGTGCGCGAGGACCTCGAGGGCCACCTCGTCGAGAAGAGCGCCACCGTCTTCGACCTGCGCAACCCCCTGGCGGTCCGGCCGAAGACGGCCAGCGTCGAGTCGACGTACGGGACCCGTGAGGCCATGCCGCCGCTCGTCGAGATCCAGGTGGTGGCGTTCGAGGGCTTCCTCGTCCGACGGCGCGTGATCGAGGCCGTCGGCCTGCCCGACGCCGAGTTCTTCATCTTCTACGACGACGCCGACTTCGCCCTCCGGGCCCGCCGGGCGGGGTTCCGGATCTGGGCCGTGCGCGACGCGGTGCTCGTGCGGCAGCTCGCGTTCTCGCAGCAGCTCGCGCTGGACACGTGGAAGGGCTTCTACATGTACCGCAACCTCTTCGTGGTGCACTTCCGCCACGGGGAGAACGCCTGGGTGCGGGCCAAGCCCTACGCGATCACGGCGGGGGTGGTGGCGCTCAGCCCGCTGCGCGGTGGCCGGGCGGAGGCGGGCAATGTGATCCGCGCCATTCGCGGGGCCCGGACCATGCGGAAACCGGCCGCTGCGGGCGGCGCGGGCGGGCGCGCGGAATCGGGTGGGCCGCCAGCCGATCGGTAGACTGACCGGCGCAATTCAACGCCAGGTGAAACTCGCGCCGCCCATCATCAGGAGAGCCCTTTCGTGTCCGAGCAGAACCCCCCCGAGGCAGGTCCCGACCTCCCAGATCTGCTGGTCGTCGGCAGCGGGTTCTTCGGCCTCACCATCGCCGAGCGGTGCGCGACGGAGCTCGGGCTGAAGGTACTGGTCCTCGAGCGCCGCCACCACCTCGGCGGCAACGCCTACTCCGAGAAGGAGCCGACCACCGGCATCGAGGTGCACAAGTACGGCGCGCACCTCTTCCACACCTCCAACGAGAAGGTCTGGGAGTACGTCAACCGGTTCACCACCTTCACCGGCTACCAGCACCGCGTCTTCGGGAAGTACCAGGGGCAGGTCTACTCGCTGCCGATGAACCTCGGCCTGATCAACCAGTTCTTCGGCCAGGCGCACACCCCGGAAGAGGCGCGCGCGCTGATCGCCGGCCAGGCCAGCGAGATCGACCCCGAGCACGCCCAGAACCTCGAGGAGAAGGCGATCAGCCTCATCGGCCGCCCGCTCTACGAGGCGTTCGTCAAGGGCTACACCGCCAAGCAGTGGCAGACCGACCCCAAGGAGCTGAGCCCGGACATCATCACCCGGCTCCCGGTCCGCTACACCTACGACAACCGCTACTTCAACGACACCTACGAGGGACTGCCGACCGACGGCTACACCGCGTGGCTGACCCGGATGGCCGACCACCCCCAGATCGAGGTGCGGCTCGAGACCGACTTCTTCGAGGTGGTCGACGAGTTCAAGGGCAAGGTCCCGATCGTCTACACCGGCCCCGTCGACGAGTACTTCGGCAACTCCGAGGGACGCCTCTCCTGGCGGACCGTCGACCTCGAGCAGAGCGTGGTCGACGTCGACGACTTCCAGGGCACCTCGGTCGTCAACGCCAACGACGAGGACGTGCCGTACACCCGGATCCTCGAGTTCAAGCACTTCCACCCCGAGCGCGTGAAGACCTACCTGCCCGGCAAGACGGTGATCGTGCACGAGTACAGCCGCTCCGCCGAGGAGGGCGACGAGCCGTACTACCCGATCAACACCGCCGAGGACCGCGAGAAGCTCTTGAAGTACCGGGAGCTCGCCAAGGCCGAACCGATGGTGCTGTTCGGCGGCCGGCTCGGCACCTACAAGTACCTCGACATGCACATGGCCATCGGCTCGGCGCTGTCGATGTACGAGAACAAGCTCAAGCCGCACTTCGCCGACGGCGCCACCCTGACGAGCGGAGGAGTCGAAGGATGACGACCACCACAGCCGAGACCGTCGACGCGAGCGCGCCGAAGGTACGCCGCCTCCTCCAGCGCCAGATCCTCCCGATCGACCGCGACACCGACGTGTTCGCCCTCTACGTCGACCCCGAGGAGCCCAAGCTCGACGCCGACCGCTACGACATCGGCGGCAACCGTGCGGCCAAGGACCTCAACAACGCCGCCATCCGGCAGTCCACCTCGACCGGCCGCGCGGTGCACCCCGACCAGATCCTGTCGCGCACCGCGCTTCCGGGTGCGCCAGGGCAGCAAGATGTCGTTCGGCACCTACTTCAACGGGTTCCCCGCGTCGTACTGGCGTCGGTGGAGCGTCGTCAGCGAGGTGCGGCTGTCGATCACGATCGCGGGCAAGGGCGCCAGCGTGACGATCTACAAGTCGATGGCCAACGGCCGCTCGCAGCGCGTCGACGCCGCGACCGTCGAGACCGGTGACGCCCGGGCCACCTTCGACTTCGACCTGACGCTGACGCCGTTCGTCGACGGCGGTTGGTACTGGTACGACGTCGTCGCCGGCGACGAGGACGCCGTCGTCGAGTCCGCCGAGTGGACCGCCGAGGTGCCCGCCGACCGCGAGCAGCACGGCACCGTCGACATCGTCATCACCACGGTCAACAAGCCGGACTTCTGCGCCAAGCTGCTGACGCAGATCGGCGACGACGAGACGTTGCGGCCCTACCTCGACACCGTCTTCGTCTCCGAGCAGGGCACCCAGAAGGTCGCCGACCACGAGCTCTTCGCGCTCGCGGAGAAGGCGCTCGGCGACCTGCTCGTCATCAACGAGCAGGGCAACCTCGGCGGCTCCGGCGGCTACGCCCGCGGCCAGCTCGAGTCCGTGCGCAAGGGCACCGCGACCTACGCGATGATGATGGACGACGACGTCGTCTGCGAGCCCGAGAGCATCGTCCGGGCCATCACCTTCGGTGACCTCGCGCGCCGCCCGACGATCGTCGGCGGCCACATGTTCTCCCTGTTCTCCCGCTCGCGGCTGCACTCGTTCGGCGAGATCGTGCAGCCCTGGCGGTTCTGGTGGCAGACGCCGCTCGACGGCTACTCCGACTGGGACCTGGCCGCCCGCAACATCCGCTCCTCGCGATGGCTGCACAAGCGCGTCGACGTCGACTTCAACGGCTGGTTCATGTGCCTGATCCCGCGGGTGGTGCTCGAGCAGATCGGGTTGTCGCTGCCGATCTTCATCAAGTGGGACGACCTGGAGTTCGGCCTGCGCGCGAAGGAGCACGGCTTCCCGACGGTCACCTTCCCCGGCGCCGCCGTGTGGCACGTGCCGTGGACCGACAAGAACGACGCCGTCGACTGGCAGGCCTACTTCCACCACCGCAACCGCCTGATCTCGGCGCTGCTCCACTCGCCGTACCCTGGCGGCGGCCGGCTGGTGCGCGAGAGCCTCAACCACCAGATCAAGCACCTCGTCTCGCTGCAGTACTCGACCGTCGAGATCCGCCACCAGGCCATGCTGGACGTGCTGGCCGGGCCGCACGGCCTGCACGAGCAGCTGCCCGGCAAGCTCGGCGAGGTCAACGCGTTCCGCAAGCAGTTCACCGACGCCCAGCTGCACGCCGACCCCGACACCTTCCCGCCGGTACGTCGCACCAAGCCGCCGCGCAAGGGCAAGGGACCCGGCACGGAGATCCCGGGACGGGTCTCCCAGCTGCTCACCGCCGGGATGGCGCCGATCCGGCAGCTGCGTCCGGTGCGCGAGCTGTCCAAGGAGCACCCCGAGGCGGAGCTCACCGCGATGGACGCCAAGTGGTACCGGCTGGCCGGCTACGACTCCGCGATCGTCTCCATGAACGACGGCTCGTCGGCCGCCCTCTACCGGCGCGACCCCGCTCACTACCGCGAGCTGCTCAAGAAGACCGTGGCGATCCACGCCGAGCTGCGCCGCGAGTGGCCCCGGCTGGCCGCCGAGTACCGCGCCGCCCTCGGCGAGATCACCTCGCCGCAGGCCTGGGAGCAGACTCTGGCTCCCTGGCGCGCCACCGATGACCACGACGGCCCCGATCCGGAGGCGAGTGATGACTGACGTGCTCGAACCCACGGCCCCGCAGGAGCGCCCGCGTGACCTGCAGCAGCGGGTGGCCGCGCTGGCCGACGTACCCCTGAAGTCACCCGCCCCCAGGGCGGGGTGCGGGGCATCTTCCAGCACCGCTACCTGCTGCACCTGCTGGTCAAGCGTGAGGTGACCGCCCGCTACACCGGCTCGTTCCTCGGATGGTGTGGAGCTACATCAACCCGCTCACGCAGTTCCTGATGTACATCTTCATCTTCACGCTGCTGATGGGGCGCGGGCAGCAGATCGAGCACTTCGCGATCCACGTCTTCGCCTCGATCATGGTCGTCGGCCTCTTCACCGAGACCGTCGCGGCCGGCACCCGGTCGATCGTGCGCAACGCCTCGCTGCTGCAGAAGAGCGCGATGCCGCGGGAGACCTTCCCGCTGGCCTCGACTGCTGGTCTCCGTCTACCACCTGTGGCCGGAGTTCGTGATCCTCGGCGTCGCGCTGTTCTTCACCGGCTGGGCCCCCACGCCGGCCGCCTTCGCGGCCGGCTGCTCGGCTACGCCCTGATCATGATCTTCGCCCTGGCGCTCTCGCTGATGCTCAGCGTGAGCCAGGTGTTCCTGCGCGACACCGGCCAGATCGTCGCCGTGCTCAACAACTTCGTCCGCTTCGGCGTGCCGATGATGTACCCGTACACCATCGTCGCGATCCGGTTCCACGGGCACACCGAGCTCTACCTCTCCAACCCGATCGCGATCGCGGTGCTGCTCGTGCAGCGGTGCTTCTGGGTGCCGACGACGACCGACCCGGAGCTCACCATCGCGTGGCCATGCCCGACCATCTCTTCGAGCGCGGCCTGATCGCCCTCGGTGGCGGCCCTGATCCTGCTGTGATCGGACAGCTGATCTTCAGGCGGTTCGAGAACAGGATCCCCGAGAGGCTCTGATGTCCGACTCCATCATCGTCGAGCACGTCTCGAAGAAGTTCACCAAGCAGTACCACCGCACCCTGAAGCAGGTGACGGTGGCGATGGCGAAGCGCCAGCGGTCACCGACAGCTTCCTCGCGGTCAACGACGTGTCGTTCCGCGTCGAGCAGGGTGAGTCGATCGGCCTGATGGGCCTCAACGGTTCCGGCAAGAGCACCCTGCTCAAGCTCGTCCAGGGCGTGATGGCGCCGGACACCGGCACCGTGAAGACGCGTGGCCGGATCTCCGGCCTGATCGCCACCGGCGCCGGCTTCCACCCGCAGCTCACGGGCCGGGAGAACATCTACCTCAACGCCGCCATCCTCGGCATGAGCGAGGCCGAGACCAACCGCAAGTTCGAGGCGATCACCGACTTCGCGGCCCTCGACGACTTCCTCGACTCGCCCGTGGGCTACTACTCCTCCGGCATGTACGCCCGCCTCGGCTTCGCCATCGCGATCCACGTCGACGCCGACATCTTCCTGGCCGACGAGGCGCTCTCCGTGGGCGACAAGCCCTTCAAGGTCAAGTGCATGAAGAAGCTCAAGGAGATCCGCGAGAGCGGCGTGACGATCTTCTACGTCAGCCACGCCGCCGGGTCCGTCGAGAAGATGTGCGACCGGGTGCTCGTCCTCGAGAAGGGCGTGCTCACGTTCGACGGCGACGTCATGGCCGGCATCAAGCACGTCGGGTACGACGACGAGTCCGAGGGCACCGACGAGGAGCTCGGCTCCGAGGTCTGAGCCGAGCGCGGCGCGCGTGGTCGAGCTCGCCGGGTGGGCTCGGCCAGGTCGAGCGAGCACGCGACCGAGGCGACGAGGTCGCGCGAGCGGTGTCGAGACCCGGTACTGACGCTGCTCGCCGGTCGAGCCGGACCGTAGGCCGAGACCGACTCGGCCGGCCTGGGTACCTGGCGCCGCTACGGGTCTCGACGCGGGCTCGCCCGGCTCGACCAGCGATGGGTTGCGGGGTCTCGACGCGGGCTGGCCCAGGGGCTCGCCCGGCTCGACCAGCGATCGCCCGAGATTCTTGACAAATCGCAGGTGCTCGGCGTGTCGACTGGAAATTACAGGTTTGTAGTTACTCAGAAACCCTTTCAGCACCCCTGTGACGCGTGTGAAAGTTGCTACTCGTGTGACTCTTCCCCAGCGCACTGGAGTAGCCCCTCATGCCTTCCGGTCCCACCCATGTCCAGGTCCGCGCCCGCTCGCGATTCGTGACGGCGTGCCAGCAGGTGCTGGCGCTCGCGGTCGTCTGCGCGGGCCTCACCCCGGCCCTCGGCGTGATCAGCCTGGACGTGGTGGCGGAGGCTCCCGCGAGCCAGGCGGCCGGTACCTCCGGGGTGCTGATGGCGGCCTACGGCCAGGAGGCCCTGAAGACCTCGAAGCTCCCGAGCGGCCCGGTCACGGCCCACCTGCGCGAGGTCGCGCTCACCCGGCCCGCCGGGCCGGCGGGCAAGACACTCAACACCCGGGCCGGATGGCCGCGGCCACGCCCCAGGCCCGGGTCGCGGTCGCGCCCGGCGGCGGCGCCCGCTCACCAGCGTCCCGCAGGCCGTGGTCGGCTACGGCGCCGTCGGGGTCACCTGGGCCCACGGCGTCGCGCTGCCGAGGAAGGACCTGCAGTTCTCCGTACGCACCCGCACCGGCACCGCCTGGTCGGACTGGGCCACGCTCCCGTACGACGCCGACCACGGCCCCGACCCGGACAGCGCCGAGGGTCGGCACGCCCGCCCCGGCACCGACCCGATGCTCGTGGGTCGCGTCGACCAGGTCCAGGTCCGGGCCGACGCCCGGCTCTTCCTGCCGACCGACATGAAGCTCGCGGTGGTCGCGCCCGGCAAGCCGAAGCACACCGTCGAGCAGCGTGCGGCGATCGACACCAGCACCATGGACGGCAACGACGGCTCGAGCTCCGCCTACGACGCCGCGGCACTGCAGGCGGCCGAGCAGGACGCCGCGCAGGGTGACCTCGGCCTCGCGGCGGCGACGTACACGCCGCAGCCGGTGATCTACTCGCGGGCCCAGTGGGGCGCCAACGAGAACATGCGCGACAAGAGCTCGCTGCACTACTACGAGGTGCACGCCGGCTTCGTCCACCACACGGTGAACGCCAACGACTACACGCCCGACGAGGTGCCCGGCATCCTGCGGAGCATCTACGCGTACCACACGCAGTCCCGTGGCTGGAGCGACATCGGCTACAACTTCCTCGTCGACAAGTTCGGCCGCATCTGGGAGGGCCGGTACGGCGGCGTCGACCGCCCCGTCGTCGGCGCGCACACCCTCAACTACAACGACTACTCCTTCGCGATGTCGGCGATCGGCAACTACGAGACCGCCCAGCCGAGTGCGGCGATGCTGCAGGCCTACGGCGTGCTCTTCGCCTGGAAGCTGAGCCTGCACGGCGTCACCGCGTCCTCCACCCAGCAGTGGGTGGGCAGCAAGTGGTTCGAGGCCATCAACGGGCATCGTGACGCCGCCTCGACACTCTGTCCGGGCAAGTACCTCTACGCGAAGATCCCGCTCATCCGGCAGTACGCCGCGGCCGCCCAGCAGGGCTGGGCGGGACGTGAGCTGGAGTCGAGCCTGGCGGGATCGGCGTACCCCGACCTGCTCGTCCGCCGGAAGTCCGACCAGCAGGTGTTCGTGGTGCCGACCAACGGCATGACCAAGCTCAGCGCCGCGACCTCGTTGGGTGCGGGCTGGTCGGCGTTCGACCAGGTGCTGCTCGTCCCCGACGTCACCGGCGACGGCAATGCCGACATCCTGGCCCGGGTCGGCGCCGACGGCAGCACCCAGGTCCGTCCCGGCGACGGAGCCGGCGGCTTCGGTGAGCCGGTGGCGGCCTTCGGCAGTCTCGCCGGGCACGACCTGGTCACGGTCGCGGGCGACCTCGACGGCGACGGACACACGGACCTGGTGGCCCGCGACGCCGCGACCGGTCGGCTCGACGCCTACCTGGGCAACGGCCAGTCGGGCTTCACCGTCAAGCAGCTCGGCGACAGCTGGGGCAAGTACAACCTGGTCGACGGTCCCGGCGACGTGAACGGCGACGGTCGGCCCGACCTCGTGGCGCGCGGCACCGAGGGCGCGTTCTACCTCGTCCCGGGGGTCGCCGGCGTCGGCTTCGGCACGCCCGTGCGGATCCGCGGCAACTGGACCGGCTACGACACGATCACCGGCCATGGCGACTTCAACGGTGACGGCAAGGTGGACCTGCTGGTCCGCGCCACCGGGTCGAGCCAGGTCTACGTCAAGCCCAACCGCGGCAACGGAAGGTTCGGCCACGCCCTGGGACCGGTCAACGGTCTCGGCGGCCTGAGCGGGCTCAACGCGGGCGCCTCCGCCTCCGGCGGCCCCGCCCCCGACCTGCTGGCGCGCAGCGGCGACACCCTGCTGCTGTTCCGCAACCCGGGGACCTACGAGACCGGCACGCCGATCGCCACGGGAGTCGTCCTGCCGAAGGCCGGCGACATCCTCAGCGCCGGGGACTGGGACCGTGACGGTGCCGCCGACATGATCGTGCGCAACAGCAACTCGGGCGCCCTGTGGCTCTACCGCGGCAACGGCCAGGGCGGGTTCGCGGCGCCCGCCAAGATCGCCAAGGGCTTCAAGGGCGTCTCCCTGCTCGCCGCCGTGGGGGACATGACCGGCGACGGCTGGCCCGACCTGATGGGCCAGCCGAGCGGCGGTTCGATGATGATCTACCCCGGCAACGGCACCAGCGGTGTCGCGGCGCCGTACGCCGCCTTCAAGCGGATCAAGGCCGGTGAGCAGGTGCCCGTCGGCCGCTGGGACACCGACGGCGCTCCCGACAGCCTGTTCCGCGAGGGGCAGAAGGTCGCGCTGTACCCCGGCAACGGGCCGGGCGGCTTCACGGGCCCGCGAGCCCTCAAGCTCAACGTCAAGCGCTACGACTGGATGCTGGGTGTCGGCGACATGGGGGTCAACGGCCACTCCGGAGTCGTGGTGCGCGAGAAGCAGACGGGCTACCTGTGGTTCCTGCCCGCGAGCACGACGGGCTTCGCGCCGCGGATGTTCCTGGCGCAGGGGTTCAAGGGCTACGACCTGGCCGGCTGACGGCAGGCCCGAGCCGGGCACGGTCAGCCGACGAACCGGTCGGTGCACCGCTCCTCGGCGAAGACCGACGACAACGCCTCCTCGACTCGCTGCGGGTCGGCGGGGAGGCCCGAGACCAGCACGAGGGAACCGCCGCTCGACAGCGGCCCCGTGAAAGCGGTGAGACCGGAAGGGGAAGCCGGGTTCGCCGTGGAGAGGAGCCGGCCGCCGCCGGGGGGAGAGGCCTCGGCGGCGGCCCGGCTCCACAGGTCCGCCTGCGTCAGGCGGTCGGTGGCCCGGTCCGCGTCCCCGGGCGGGTCCCACGCCGAGAAGGCGTCCGGCTGCGACCACACCTCGACCCCCACGTCGTGCACGCCCGCCGGGAGGGCGTCCGCGAACCGCACCCCGAGAGGGAGCAGCGAGCAGGCCAGGACGGGGATCCTGCCGGCCTCGGCCGCCCATCGTTCCAGCGAGCCGGGACCGCAGACGACCGCGTCGGGCCGCTCCTCCTCGGTGACGACCAGGCCGAGCGCCCAGGCGGCGCCCAGGAAGACCGGGCCCAGCCAGTGCGTGGGCAGGTCGACCCGCAGGCTCGCGCCGCGCTCCAGGTCGTGCTCCTCGGCGAGCAGCGACGCCGTCTTGGCGACCCAGTTGGCGTACGTCGTCACGGAGAGCTCGACGCGCTCCCCGCTGCCGAGGTCGTAGGACGTGACCAGGGGTCGGCCCGGGTCGTCCCGGATGCGTCGCGCGAGCACCTCCGCGAAGGTCGTCATGCGGGCAGGGTAGAAGGAGAGCCGTCGTCGGTGGCGACGGATAGCATGCGCGGACGGATCGGGCCGGACACCACGGAGGGGGACGACGCGGGATGCGGGGGAGCTGGACTGGCGTCGCGGGCACCCTCGTGCTCGCCGTCCTGGCGCTGAGCCTGGCCGGGTGCGGGGACTCGGGGAGCAGCGGGGCGGCCGACGACCCGACCTCCTCGACATCGACCACGGCGTCCGGCGGCTCGTCCTCGGCGGCGACCGAGCCGGCTGCCGACGGGTGCCCCTACCTCACCGCCGAGCAGGTCTCCGACGCCGTCGGTGCCTCGACCACCGAGACGGCCGGCACCGTCCACGCCTGCTTCTTCGACCCCGAGGGCGGCGGCAGCGGCCCGAGCGTGATGCTCAGCAGGATCGACGTCCAGATCGACCCGACCGACTACGCGACCCAGTCCCGGGCGCTGTGCCAGGGTGACGTGACCGACGTGGACACCGGCGACGTGGCGTTCGCCTGCGTGATGGGGATCGGGCCGCAGGGCCAGCTCTACGAGGACCGGGTCCTGGTCACCGTCTCCGTGGTCGGTGCCGCCGACGACGCCGCGGGCGTCGCGGCCGCGGCCTCCCTGCTGCCGCAGGTCACGATCCCGCCCAAGGCCTAGGACTAGCCCTAGCCGGCGCTGCCGGCGGCCCCCGTCGCGACCGCGGCGCACCACCGCGCGGCCCGGTCGGCGACCTCCCGGTCGGGCTTCCCGGCCAGGGTCAAGGAGCAGGACAGCCACGCGTCGCCGTACAGGCCCTGGAAGGTCATCGTCGCGGCGCCCTGCGCGCGGGACAGGCACGCCGCGGACGGCCGGCCGAAGGCCGGGGCGGCGGCCGCGGAGTCCTCGCATCCCGCTGCGCCGCGCGCGTCCCGCACCAGCGCCGCCGCCCGGCCCCGCGTCACCGGCGGCGCGAAGACCCAGGCCTCGGCGGTGTCGTCGCCGGCGGTCCAGCGGCAGCCGAACTCGTGCACCACGTCGGCCACGTCGTCGACTGATCCGGATCCGCTGGCCGCTGCGGTGCTCCGAGACGTCGGCGGCCTCCTGGCCCAGGGCCCGGGTGACGGCGGCGGGGTCGACGAGGTCGCAGAACGGCGCGCGGGGCACCACGAGTGCGGTGGTGTCGACGTCGGCGAGCGGGGTCCCCCCATCCGTGGGCCCGTCGGTGGACTCGTCGGTGGCCGAGCCGGGGACTGCGGTCGGGCCGGTGGAGGAGGAGTCCTCCGAGCCCGAGCAGCCGGCGAGGACGACACCGGCGAGCGCCAGGGTCACCGCGCAGCGCGTGACGTGGGCCACACGTGAGGGTCGTCCGCGTGACATGCCGGACAGCGTAGGGGCCGGTGCCACGGCGGGGTTTCCGGAACCCGAGGCCCCCTCGTCTAACCTCGATCCAGTGATTCGCTTCGAAAAGGTCTCCAAGACCTACCCCGGCCAGGGCCACTCCGCCCTCGACAACGTCTCCATCGACGTCGAGAAGGGCGAGTTCGTCTTCCTGGTCGGCGCTTCCGGCTCGGGCAAGTCCACGGCGCTGCGGCTCGTGCTGCGCGAGGCCCGGCCGACCGCGGGGCGGGTCTACGTCGCCGGCAAGGAGATCAACCGGCTGGCCGGCTGGAAGGTGCCCCGGCTGCGCCGCCAGATCGGCACGGTGTTCCAGGACTTCCGGTTGCTGCCCAACAAGACCGTGAGCGAGAACGTCGCCTTCGCACTGCAGGTGATCGGCAAGTCCCGCGGCGAGATCACCCGGGTGGTGCCCGAGACGCTCGAGCTGGTCGGCCTCGAGGGCAAGGGCGAGCGGATGCCCGACGAGCTCTCCGGCGGCGAGCAGCAGCGGGTGGCCATCGCGCGGGCGTTCGTCAACCGGCCGATGATCCTGATCGCCGACGAGCCCACCGGCAACCTCGACCCCACCACGTCGGTGGGCATCATGAAGCTGCTGGACCGGATCAACCGGACCGGGACCACCGTCGTGATGGCGACCCACGACAACGGGGTCGTGGACCAGATGCGCAAGCGGGTCGTCGAGCTGAGCGCGGGGCAGGTCGTCCGCGACCAGGCCCAGGGCGGCTACGGCTTCTCCCACTGATTCCCTGACCCTGCTGCGAAAGAGACACCTCCCCCGTGCGCTACACCTTCACCGAGCTTGCCCAGGGCCTGCGTCGCAACCTGTCGATGCACCTGGCCGTGGTGCTCACCCTGTTCGTGTCCCTGACCCTGGTCGGCATGGGGGTGCTGCTCAACCAGCAGGCGGCGAAGGCCGCCGAGCACTGGGGCAGCGAGCTGCAGATCACCGTGTGGCTGTGCAAGGACCGGGACCAGAACCCCGCCTGCGTCGGCGAGGTCACGGAGGCGCAGAAGCAGGCGATCGAGAAGGTCGTCGCAGGCCAACCCCGAGGTGGCGGGCTACCACTTCGAGTCCAAGGAAGCGGCCTTCGACAAGCTCAAGGAGACCTACGCCCCGGGCAAGTTCGACGGACCCAACGCGGTGATCACCGCCGACGACATGCCCCAGTCGCTGTGGATCGAGCTGAACGACCCCGAGCAGTACGAAGGCATCACCAGCGCCGTGGTCGGCCTGGACGGCGTCTCCGGGATCCGCGACGCCCGCGACACCCTCAAACCGATCTACGGCACCATCGACGCGTTGAAGTGGGGTGCCCTCGGCACCGCCCTGTTCCTGGTGGTCGCGGCCCTGCTGCTGGTGGCCAACACCATCCGGCTGGCGGCGTTCGCCCGGCGGCGCGAGATCGGGATCATGCGCCTGGTCGGCGCCTCCACCCTCTACATCGCGTTGCCGTTCCTGATGGAGGCGGTGGTGACCGCATTCCTCGGGGTGGTGCTCGCGGCGGCCGCACTGGCGGCGTTCGAGAAGTTCGGGATCCAGGACCACATCCAGGGGGAGCTGAACTTCATCCCGTGGATCGGCTGGCCCGAGGTCCAGTACGCCATCGTGGTCATCGCCATCCTCGGCCCGGTGCTCACGCTGGTTCCGACACTCGTGTTGACGCGCAAATACCTCAAAGTGTGATCGCGCTCGGTTAGCGTCACTGGTGTTCACTTCCCCGAACACCCAAAGGCGAACAGGTGCGTTCCTTCCCCCGCACCGGTCGTCGACGCCTGGCCGCAGTCATTGCTGCCCTGGCGGTCGGCATCGGAGCCATCAGCGTCCTTCCGGGACCCTCGGCGACCGCCGGCGAGCTGCGCGACAAGCAGCGGACCGTGCAGCAGAAGGTCAAGAAGGCCGACCACGACCTCGACGAGTCGTCGGCGCGGCTGCGGCAGGCCACCCAGGCCCTCTCGCACGCCCGCGACCAGCTCATCGAGGCGCGGGCCAAGCTGGGCGACGTACGCGCGCGGCTGGCGATCGCACGGCAGCGCGACGAGGAGATGCGGCAGGAGCTCGCCGACGCCGAGGCCCGGCTGGCGCAGGCCCAGACCGACGTCGCCGAGGGCAAGGACGCGCTGAACGTCCAGCACGACAACGTGGTCGACACGATCACCTCGATCTACGAGGAGGGTGACCCGTCGCTGCTGGCCTTCACCTCCATCCTCGAGGCGCAGAGCCCCGCCGACATCACCCGACGCCGCGAGGCGAACGCCTCCGTCGTCGACAAGCAGGACAACGCGTACGACGACCTCCGGGCCGCCGAGGTCCTGCTCCGCGTGCACGAGGACGAGGTGAAGGACGCCACCGCCGAGGTGGCCGAGAAGCGCCAGGCCGCCGCGGACCACCTCGTCGAGATGCAGGACCTCACCGACGAGGCGCTGGCCGCCAAGGACCAGGTCATGGGCTTCGTCAGCGACCGCAAGGACGCCGAGGCGATGGCCGCGAGGGCCAGGCAGCTGGACCGCCGGGCGCTGCGCAAGGCCAAGCAGCAGGAGGCGCGGATCGACAAGCTGATCCAGGAGGCGATCCGCAAGGCCCGCGAGCGGGCCCGCCGCAAGGCCGCCCGCGAGGCCCGCAAGGCCAACCACGGCGGCCCGCCCGTCGAGACCAACGGGCTGCTGCTGCACCCGGTCAACGGCCCGATCACCTCGCCGTTCGGCTATCGGGTACACCCGATCTACCACTACTGGGGCCTGCATGACGGGGACGACTTCGGCGCCCCGTGCGGCGCGCCGCTGTACGCCGTCAACGGCGGCGAGGTGCTCACGGAGTACTACTCCTCGGTCTGGGGCAACCGGCTCTACCTCAACCTCGGGCTGGTCAACGGCAAGTTCATCACCGTGATCTACAACCACCTGTCCCGCTACAACGTCGGCACCGGCGCGACGGTCGGCCGCGGTGACGTCGTCGGGTACGTCGGCACCACCGGCTGGTCGACCGGTTGCCACCTGCACTTCACGGTGATGGAGAACGGCACCCCCGTCGACCCGATGAAGTACTTCTGACCCGCACGGGCTGAGCCTGCGAAGGCCGCAGCGGGTCAGGTCGAGGAGCGTCGGCTCGGACCGAGCCTGCGAGGAACGAGCGACGCGTCTCGAGACCCGGTGACCTGATCGCGGCTGCCTGCGGTCGGTGGGTCTCGACACGGCCTCGCCTAGCGGCTCGGCCGGCTCGACCACCGAATCGCGCAACCTCCTCGAGCAGCGTTTCGGCGCCCTGAGAGGATGGCGGGATGCCGAAGGAGCAGGGGCGCAAGGTGGTCGCGTCGAACCGGCGCGCCCGCCACGACTTCCACCTCGAGGACACCTACGAGGCGGGACTGGTGCTCGTCGGCACCGAGGTGAAGTCGTTGCGGGAGGGCCGGGCCTCGCTGGTCGACGGCTTCGTGGACATCGAGGGGCACGAGGCCTGGCTGCACGGGGTGCACATCCCGGAGTACGCCCAGGGCACCTGGACCAACCACTCCGCCCGCCGCAAGCGCAAGCTGCTGCTCAACCGCGACGAGATCGACAAGATCGAGCGCAAGGTCAGTGAGAAGGGCTTCACGATCGTGCCGGTCGCGTTGTACTTCAAGGACGGCCGCGCCAAGGTCGAGATCGCGCTGGCCAAGGGCAAGAAGACCTGGGACAAGCGCCAGTCGCTGGCCGCTCGCCAGGCCGACCGGGAGAAGGAGCAGGCCCTCGGGCGCCGGTTGAAGGGGATGGATTGACCGAGCCGGTGTGTTGGGAGAACGGCGTCCGACTCTTCGGTGTGAACCGAGGGGGCGCTCCCCGCTAGAGTGGGGTCACAACTCAAGAGGGGCTGATCGGTTTCGACTGGGGACGTCAGTTCCAGGAGAAGCGGGTCGAGGAGCCAGCGTCATCTCGTAAACGATCGCTGGAAACCAACAACTGCCAACGCTAAGCGCAGTCACTTCGCTCTCGCCGCCTGAGCGGTGATCGAAGGGTCAGACCGGGCATCCGTCTCCGTCCCGGACCCTGGCCTCATCTAGGAGACTTGCTGATCGAACCCCTGTCACGAGGGTCGATCGGGACTTTTTCGTGACTGGGCCTGTCGGCGACGTGTCAGTGCGAGCGCCGGGGCCGAGAAAACGCCATCACTGACTGCACCCGGAGAAGACCTGGTTCGACGCTCGAGGACGCGGGTTCGATTCCCGCCAGCTCCACCATGCACGTGGCCTCTGGCCTGCGACTCACGCAGGCCAGAGGCCATCGTCATGCCTGCGGCGGCTACGGGCGATCGGTGCGCGACCGGCGCACCCAGAGGTAGCAGCCGAAGACGAACCCGCCGCAGGCGAGCCCGACCAGGCTGAGGCCCAGGGTGGTGGCGGGGCTGTCGCCACGCCAGATCGACGCCGCGACCCCGACCACCAGGAGGACGCCGAGGACGACGATCATCCGGCGGACGGGCGACTCCACGGCCATCACGCTACGCATCCCTCGACCTGCGGGGCGGGGAACCACTGCACCCGTAGCCTCGGCTTGCTGGTCGGGCAGATGCCGCCCCGACCGAGGAGGTACTGCGCCCCGATCTCGACGAGCACGCCCGCCACGATGCAGCCGAACCCCAGGCCCGCGGCGCACAGGGCCGCCTGGACGATCCACTTGCTCCCGGTGATGAGGTAGGTCTGCTCGGTCCGGTTGAAGTAGACGCAGCGTTGCAGGAAGCCACATCCTCCTTCGGAGAACTGCTGGGGACCGGGGGCGCACCACCGGGCGACGCGTTGGTCGCCCGCCTCGCACCGGCCGTCGTCCAGGGGCGTCCGGTGGGTCGTGGTGGCGTGGGCGGCGGGAGCCGTCGTGGTGGTGCCCGCGGCCTGGGCGGGCGCGACGCCGAGACCGAGCAACGTGAGCACCATGCTCACGACGACGATCCCGATCCCCGCCCGCGAGCGGGCGGTGGGGTGATGGCGGTTCATGACACTCCTCTTCTTTCGTGGTGCCTTCCTGGGTGGACGGGTGGGCGACGTGCGGGAGCCGACGGCGTCGGGGCCGTCGGCGCGGGCGAGCAGCTCGGAGGGAGGCACGCCGAGCCAGGCGGCCACCACCTCGACCTCGACCAGGTCGAAGGGGCGGTGGCCGCCGAGGCGGTGGACCAGCTCCGGGCGGGCGACCCCGAGGTGGTCGGCCAGGGCGGTGGCCGACCGCAGCTGGGCGGCCATCTCGGCGCGGATCGCGCCGGCAACGCGGGCCGACCAGGTCCCGGGATCCATGTTCATGGACGCATGTATATCCAAGAACGTGGACTAGTGCAAGAGTGGGGATCGGTGTTGTGGATGTGTACGCTCAGGCCCCGTGAGAGCCGGCCCCCGATCCGAGCAGACGGCCCTGAGCCTGGCGGTGGTCGAGGTCCTGAACCGCCGCCTGCACGCCTCACCGCTCCGGTCGGTGCACGGTCTGGCCAAGGCGGTGCCCTCGGTCTCGCGCAGCCAGCTCTACCTGTTGCTGAGGGGAGAGGCCGTCATCGACCTCGCCGAGCTGTTCGCCGTCTGCGACGCGCTGGAGATCTCTCCGCGTGCGGTGATCGCGGAGGCCGAGGCGGCCCTGGCGCCGTCGATCGCGGCGTACGACGAGTCCCATGCCATCGAGGAGGAGCAGGGCGCGCCCGAGGAGCCCTGACGGTGACCTGATGGTGACCTGACGGTGACCTGATCGTGACCCGGCCGCCCGACCCTGTCGGCGCGTCGTGGCAGGCTGCCCGCCGGGGACGGTCCTCGGCTCGGGGAGGCCGACCGACGACCCCGCGACTCACGGAGGTGGGTGCTGGACCGTCAGGACGGGGGAGCGGCACGCGACCGGCTGGACCGCTTGCTCCGGCACTGTGCCGACCTGGGCGTCGACGTCGAGTGGCGCGACCTCGGCGACCTGCGCCGCGGGGAGTACCGCAGTGCCGAGCGAAGGATCGTGCTCAGCCCGCGGCTCACCGGCCCCCAGGCCGTCGCGTGCCTGGCCCACGAGCTGGGGCACCACCGCTTCGGCCACGGCGCCACGACGCCCGCCGGTGAGCGGCAGGCCTGGGAGTACGCCGCCGCGCTGGTCATCACCCCGCAGGAGTACGCCGCCGCCGAGGACCGCGTCGGCGCACACCCCGCCGGGCTCGCCCTGGAGCTCGGTGTCACCCCGCAGCTGGTGGAGGCGTGGCGCCGGTGGTGGCTGCGCACCGGAGGGTCGGCGGCCTCGGTCGCCTGAGCGCCAAGGGTGCGAGCATGTCGAGGACCGCCGATCGGCTCCGTCCTTCCCCTGAAGGGCGCCACGGGGGCGCCACGAGAGGAGATCCGCGATGCCGAAGTACCTGCTGGGCACCACCTTCGAGCCCGGTGCCGACCCGACGCCGATGGAGGAGTGGACCGAGGAGGAGGTCACGGCGCACCTCAACTACTACGAGGTGCTGGGCCGGAAGCTCCGCGAGAGCGGCGAGCTCGTCGAGGGGACGATCCTCACCGGTCCGGACCGCGCGAAGGTGGTGCGCTCCGGGCCCGGCGGCGAGATGATCGTGACCGACGGGCCGTTCCAGGAGTTCAAGGAGTGGCTCGCGGGCTACCTGATCGTCGAGGTCGCCGACGAGGCGAGGGCCCTCGAGATCGCTGCGCTCGTGTCCGCCGTACCCGGCCGCCGCGGCGTCCCCACCGGGCAGCCGACCCACGTCCGTCAGGTGATGGACGAGGGGCCTTCCGACGCCGCCGCCATGGGCGAGTACCTGGGCACGGCCCGAGGCACGTGACCGAGCCCCACACCGCGCCCCGGATCGAGGACCTGCTGCGCACGCTCGCGCCGCAGGTCCTCGGCGTGCTCGGGCGCAGGTACGGCGACTTCGACGGCGCCGAGGACGCCGTGCAGGAGGCGCTCATCGCGGCCTACCGCCACTGGCCGGCCGACGGCACGCCCGACAACCCGCGGGCCTGGCTGCTGCAGACCGCCAGCAGGAAGCTGATCGACCACTACCGCAGCGACGCCAGCCGCCGGTCCCGCGAGGAGCGGGTGGCCGAGGCGGAGCCGGCGGACGCCGACGTGCTCGACCGGGACGACAGCCTCGCCCTGCTCTTCCTCGCCTGCCACCCGTCGCTGACGCCCGCGAGCGCGATCGCGTTGACGCTGCGGGCGGTCGGCGGCCTGACCACCGCGGAGATCGCCGCGTCGTTCCTCGTCTCCGAGGCGACCATGGCCACGCGCATCTCGCGCGCCAAGGCCACCATCCGCAAGGCCGGCGCACGGTTCGAGACGCCGACTCCCGAGGAGCAGCGGGAGCGGCTGCCGAGCGTGCTGCGCGTGCTCTACCTGCTCTTCAACGAGGGCTACGCCGGTCCCGCGCGCGACGACGAGCAGCGCGTGCAGCTCTCCCGTGAGGCGATCCGACTGGCCCGGCTCGTGCACCGCGTGCTGCCCGAGGACACCGAGGCGGCCGGGCTGCTGGCCCTGATGCTGTTGGTCGAGGCCCGGCGTCCCGCCCGGGTCGACGCCGACGGCCGGTTCGTGCCGCTGGCCGACCACGACCGGTCCCGCTGGGACCGGGCCGCCGTGGCGGAGGGCACCAGCATCCTCGACGCCGCCGTCGGGTCCGGGCCGGTCGGGGAGTACCAGCTCCAGGCCGCGATCGCCGCCGTCCACGACCGTGCGCCGTCGGGCGACCGCACCGACTGGTGGCACATCGTCGCGCTCTACGGGCTGCTCGAGCAGGTCACCGGCAACCCCGTCGTCACCCTCAACAGGGCGGTCGCGACCGCGATGGCCGAGGGTCCGGACGCCGGCCTGGCCCTGGTGGCCGAGGTCGAGCCGCAGCTGCCGGGCCACCCGCGGCTTGCTGGCGGTCCGGGGACACCTGCACGAGCTCGCCGGCCGCCCCGACGCGGCGTACGCCGATCTCCGGGCCGCCGCCGAGCGCACCAGCGACCGTCGTGAGCGCGACCACCTGCTCCGGGAGGCCGCCCGGGTCAGGCCCCGGTGACCAGCCCGTTGATCAGGCCGCCGCCAGCCGGGCCAGCGCGTCCAGGGAGGACACCATGAGCTGTCGCTGGACCGGGAGCCGGTGGGCCTCGCGCTCCGGGAGCTCGACGGTGACGTCGATGTCGGTGCCGGCGCCGGCCTCGCTGAGCTGCCAGACGTACATCAGGTCGGAGACCAGGCAGGAGATCGTGACCCGTCCCGGCGCCTCCTGCAGGTGCTGGCCCATCGGGAAGTCGGGGTAGCCGTCGGGCCAGATCGTGTACGCCGTCTCGCCGCGAGCGATCTGCCCGACCTCGACGGTCTCGATGCCCGCCCACCACTCGGGGAAGCGGGCCGGGTCGTGCACCAGCTTCCAGACCTCCTCGACGGGTCCGCTGCTGCGCGTGGACAGGCTGAACGTGGGCATGGGTTCACCTCACCGGTGCTGCGGGGACGGATGACGGGACGAGGACGGCGGACAGCTCGGCGATCCGGGCGAGCTCGCGGGCGGGCTCGACCAGGCCGACGATGGGCGGGCGACCGAGGTCGACGAGGCTGGCGAGGTACTCCTCGCCGGCGTCGTCCTCGGCCGTGTCGGCGACGCGGTGCCAGGCCGCCAGGCACTCGTCGAGCCGCTTGCGGGCGAGGGTGTCGTCGCCCCGGGCGTGCGCGACCAGGGCCTGCACCCAGGCGACCCGCGGCACCAGGGCCCAGGGCTGGTCGGCCCGGCCCACCGGCTCGAGCAGCGCGGCCCGCAGCTGGGCGGTCGCCGCCGTGGGGTCGCCGGCCAGGGCGAGCGCCTCGGCCCGGGTCAGTCCCGCCGCGACGCGGCTGACGTCGGCACCCGCCGTCGAGCGCGCGGCGCAGCAGGTCGGCGGCCTCGGCGTAGCGACCGGCCGCCAGCGCGACCAGGCCCCGGTCGTGGGTCGCCGTCGCGGCCATCCGCGGGGTCGTCGAGCCGGTCGGCCCACTCCTGCACCTGCTGGGCGTCGCGGCACGGCCTCCTCGTGACGGCCGAGCCGGGCGAGCACCTGGGCCCGGGCGGACAGGGTCTTCAGGGCCAGCCCCGTGACGGCGGTCGTGGCCACCAGCGCCCGGTCGACCAGCGCCAGCGCCGCCTCGTCCTCGCCGATGCAGACCAGGGCGCAGGCGGCGTTGACCAGCACGCTGTAGGCGCGGTCGGGGAAGGCCTCCATGATGCGCACGGTCGGGTCGCGCGGGTCGGCGACCAGGGCGGCAGCCTCGGCGAAGCGGGCCTGTCGGATCAGGCTCTGCATCTGGATCTCCATCGCGTCGGCCCGCAGCTGCGGGCCGAGGTCGATGAGGGCGGCGGCCTCCCGGAGCAGGCGCTCGACCTCCGTGCCGGTCCCGGCCACCGTGTCGCCCCAGGCGACCCCGATCAGTGCCTCCGCCAGGACGGCGGGATCGGTCGACGGCGGTCGCCAGCAGCTCGGCCGTGCGGTAGGCGCGCAGCGACTCCTCGGGATGGCAGGTGACGGTCCGGAACTGGCGGCCGCGGCGGCACCAGGCCTCCGGCAGGTCGGCGGCGGGCAGCCGCAGCAGCACCTCGGCCCAGGCGGCCTCCATCTCGTGCTGCCGGTGGGCCCACGCGTAGACCTCCTCCAGCTCCAGCCAGAGGGCGCCCTCGGCCGGATCGGCCGCGACGGCCCCCTGGAGCAGCTCGGCCGCCTCGTCGAGCGCGCCGACCGCCCGCGCCTGGGCGGCGGCGGCCGCCAGCTCCCGGGCCGACTCGCGCGCCCGTCCCGACGCGGCCAGGTGGTGGGCCCGCTCGACGTGCTCGGCCGGGTCGATGCCGTCGGCCACCCGGTCGTGCAGGCCCGCGG
The DNA here is from genome assembly GCA_963774575.1 of uncultured Actinomycetota bacterium. Lineage (GTDB taxonomy): Bacteria > Actinomycetota > Actinomycetes > Propionibacteriales > Nocardioidaceae > Nocardioides. The sequence goes on from CAVZFO010000022.1 coordinate 208,025, forward strand.
CGTCCGGCAGGCCGGCGTACACGGCGGCCCGCAGCAGCTCGTGGCGGAAGCCGACCCGGCCCTCGCGGCGGACCAGCAGCCCCTCGGAGCCGGCGACGGTCTCCGCCCCCGTCGGCGACCTCCAACCGGCGCAGCTCCTCGGGCCACAGCGGCCGCCCGGCCACCGCGAGGAGCTCGACCAGGGCGCGGGTCGTCTCGGGGAGCCGGCCGAGGGTGGCCCCGACGGCGGCCCGCAGGTTGGGCGGCGGGCCGTCGCTGCCGGCGACCAGGGCGCGGGTGGCCTCCACGGCCAGCAGCGGGTTGCCCTCCGCGGCGGCCACGACCTGGTCGACGGCCGGACCGTCGAGGGCGTGCAGCGAACGGGCCAGCGCGCCCACCTCGCCGTCGCTGATCGGCGGCGACGGAGAGCGTGCTGACCGTCACGCCGTGCCCGGCCAGGTCGGCCAGCAGCTCGTCCAGCTCGGGGCGCCGCACGCCCTCGCGGCGCACCAGCACGAGCAGGGCGGGCAGCGTGGCGAGCCGGCGGCCGACGTACGCGGTCAGCCGCAGGCTGGCGCGGTCCGCGCGGTGGGCGTCGTCGATCGCGAGCAGGGTCGGCCGCTCGGCGCACGACCACTCGACCAGCCGCAGCAGCGCCTCGAACACCCGCAGCCGCTCCAGCTCCGGGGCGGTCGCGGGCGGCGGTTGCTCGGGGTGGCCGAGCCGGGCGCCGAGTCCGGGCGAGAGCCGGTTGAGCTCGGCCGGCCAGGTGGCCGACGCCGGCGGCTGCCGGACGACCGCCGGCGAGGGACCGGGCCAGGTCCAGCCACGCGGCGAACGGGGTCTCGCCCGCGACGTCGATGCCGGCCGCCAGGGCGGCGTGGCCGCCGAGCCGCCGTCGACCCGCCGGGCCAGCTCGGCGAGCAGGGTGGTCTTGCCGATCCCGGCCTCGCCGCGTGAGCACCACGACCTGGCCGCGACCGTCGGCCGCCGCCCGCCAGCGCTCGGTCAGCCGGCCGACCTCGCTCCGCCCGGCCGAACACCGGCGGGCGCGGCTCGCTGCCCGTCCCGCGCCGACACGCGGGCGTGCACGGCCCGGGTCGCGGGCGAGGGGCGGACGCCGAGCTCCTCGCGCAGCCGTTCGGCGAACTCCCGGGCCTCGACCACGGCCCCGGCCCGCTCGCCGGCCCGGAGCAGCCGCTCCAGCAGGGCCCGGTGCGCGGCCTCGTCCAGCGGCCGCAGCGCGGCGCAGGCGGCGCGACCAGCGCACCGCCCCGGGCAGGTCGCCGTCGGCCTCGGCCCGCTCCGCCAGGCCGGTCAGCTCGCTGGCCCGGCGGTCGCCGCAGCTCGGCTCGCGCGCGGCGTCACCCACTCGTCGTCCAGACCGGGCAGCAGCTCGGCGAAGCCCTCCGTCCGACGACGGCTCGTCGTCCACGTCGACCGAGGCGTCGGCCGAGCGCCGAGCGTGGTCCGCGTCGCCTCCAGGTGGCGACGTCGCTCGCTCGCCCCACGCCGTGCGGATCGCCCACACCGCGGTGCGCAGGTTGGCCCGCGCGCTCTCGGGCGAGGCGTCCGGCCACAGCTGCGCGGCGACCACCGCCCGGGGGTGGCGGCCCGGGTGCAGGGCCAGCCAGCCGATCAGGGCGCGCGCCCGCTCGCTGGTCGGCATCGCCAGCGGGCGCCCTCGGCATCCCGGTGCGATCTGTTCGGCGGCCAGCGGTCCGCAGAGCCGCAAGCGGAGCACGGAACCAGGCTAGTGCGGCCCGCGACCCCGTTGACGCTGCTTTGACGCTGGCCCGACGGCGCCGCGAGCAACGCTCGACCTCGACCGGTCCGGGAGCGACCCGACCCCACGAGAGGACACCACTCATGACCACCACCACCGCAGCCCGCGAGCTCGACCCGGAGCTGCCTCGACGCGTTCATCGGCCGGATGATCGGCGACCTCGGCGCCACCCTCAGCGCCGGGCTGCGTCGTCCTCGGCGACCGGCTCGGCCTCTACCGCGCGATGGCCGACGGCGAGCCCGTCACCGCCGAGGAGCTGGCCGACCGCACCGGCACCCGCGTCGCCTACCTCCGGCCGTGGCTGGCCAACCAGGCGGCCGGCGGGTACGTCGAGTACGACGCCGCCGACCGACACCTGGTCGATGACCCCCGAGCAGGCCTTCGCGCTCGCCGCAGCCCGACAGCCCGGCGTTCTTCGCCGGCGAGCATGCAGCTCGCCGCTCGGCACGCTGCGCGACGTGCCCGCGATCGAGGAGCGGTTCCGCACCGGCGCGGGGTTCGGCTGGCACGAGCACGACGCCGAGCCTGTTCGAGGGCACCGAGCGGTTCTTCCGCCCCGGGTACGTCGCCAACCTGGTCGTCGTCCTGGCTGCCCGCGCTCGACGGCGTGGTGCCCGAGCTCGAGGCCGGCGGCCGACGTCGTCGACGTGGGCTGCGGCCACGGCGCCTCGACGATCCTGATGGCCCAGGCGTTCCCGGCCTCCACGTTCGTCGGCCTCGACTACCACGAGGGCTCGATCGTGGTGGCCCGCCGGCGGGCCGACGCCGCCGGGGTCGCGGACCGCGTCGCGCTTCGAGGTCGCCGACGCCGCCGACCTGCCCGCCGGCCGGCGCCGACCTGGTGACGATGTTCGACTGCCTGCACGACATGGGCGACCCGGTGGCCGCCGCCCGCGCCGCGCTGCGAGGTGCTGCGGCCCGACGGCATGCTGATGGTCGTCGAGCCGATGGCCGGCGACCGCGTCGAGGACAACCTGCACCCCGTCGGGCGGGTCTTCTACGGCGCCTCGACGCTGATCTGCACGCCCGGCTCGCTCGCCCAGCCGGGGCAGCGCGCCCTCGGCGCCCAGGCCGGCCCCGCCGTGCTCACCTCCGTGCTGCGCGACGCCGGCTTCGGCCGGGTCCGCGTGGCCACCACCACGCCGGTCAACCTCGTGCTCGAGGCCCGGCGCTGACCATCCGCACGACCATCCGCCGTACCCATCCCGCACCACCATCCGAAGGAGCACCGCCATGACCACCACCGCCATCACCACCACAACCAGCCTCGACACCGGCACCCTGGTGTCGGCCATCGAGGGCCGCGACGCCGAGACCCTGTCCGGCCTGTACGCCGCCGACGCGACCATCACCATCGTCGACCGCGACCACCCGCCGGCCGGCGCCGCAGGTGCTGTCCGGCCGCGCCGAGATCGACGGCGTACTTCCGCGACATCTGCGGCCGCAACATCGACCACACCGTGCCGCGGCTCGTCGCGGACGCCCACGGGGTCGCCTTCGAGCAGCACTGCCGCTACCCCGAGGGCAACCGCGTCGTCTGCGTCGCCGTCGCCCGGGTCGACGACGGCCGGATCACCAGCCAGACCATCGCCCAGTCCTGGGACTAGCGGAGCCGGGGGGCCTCCGCTCGTACCCCGACCACCGAGACCCTTCGGTGGTCGGGGGTGCGAGGCCGTTCCCGATAGTCCCCACGAAAATCATCACCCGAGGCCCTCACGTGATGATTTTCGTCGGGGACTATCCGAGCTGGCTGTGGATGAGCACCTCCCGGCGACGTGGAAGACTGGCCGTGACCGATCGGAGCGCGGATGACCGACATCGTCGAGGCACCGCCCCGGTCGGCGCGCGTAGCCGGTCTCGCGGCCGCCGTGCTGCTCGTCGCCGCGGGTGCCGTCTTCATGGTCGTGCACGCCGTGGCCGGCGATGCGTCCGGTCCGGAGGGCTGGCCCCAGCACGTCTCGATGGGCCTCCCGCTGCTCGCGACCGGCATGATCGCGTGGATCGGCTCGGTCGCCCGCTGCCCGTGGCTGATGGTCGTCGCCGGGGCGACCGCCCTCCCCATCTGCCTGGTGTCGGTCGTCGGCCTGCCCGCGCTGCTGCCGGCCGGCGTCGTCCTGGCGGTGGGGGTCAGCGGCCTGACCACCGTGTCCGCACGCGAGTGGCTCGCGGCGGTCGGCATCGCGGGGCCACTCGTGCTGGCGTTCGGCTACGAGGTGCTGCACCAGGATCCCGCCGAGTGGTCCACCCCCGACGGCGGAGCCGGGTCGAGCAACGTCGTCACGATGACGGAGTCGTTCGTCGTGTACGTCGCGGTGGCGATCGCGCTGGCAGTCGCCCTCGCCTACGTGCGGGCACACCGCCGGCGCCCGTAGCGTTTCCCGTCAACGACCCCGGACCTGGAGGCGCCGATGACCGTCGAGCTCAACCACACCATCGTGCACGTGAAGGACCGGTGGGCCGCCGCTCGCGAGGTCGGCGGGGTGCTCGGTCTGCCGGAGGCGCAGGCCTACGGTCCGTTCGCCGAGCTGAAGCTGGGCAACGCCGTGAGCCTCGACTTCATGGACACCGAAGGCGAGATCCACGGCCAGCACTACGCCTTCCTGGTCAGCGAGGAGGAGTTCGACCTGGTCCTGGGTCGGCTGCGGGACGACGGCCGCACCTGGTGGGCCGATCCGTTCAAGCGGCAGGCGAACGAGATCAACCACGGCGACGGCGGCCGGGGTCTGTACTGGCAGGGACCGGACGGCCACTGGCTGGAGATCATCACCCGTCCCTACGGCAGCGGAGCGGCCGTGGATGGTTAGCGTGACCTCGTGGACTGCCTGTTCTGCTCGATCGTGGCGGGGGAGACGCCGGCCGCGACCGTGCTGGAGGACGAGGACTTCGTCGGGTTCCTCGACCACCGACCGGTGTTCAAGGGCCACGTCCTCCTGGTCCCCCGCGTCCACCTGGTGACGCTGCCGGACCTTCCGGCGGGTCTGCGGGACGGCTTCCTCGCCCACGCCCAGCGGCTCGCGACGGCGATGGTCGAGGGGCTCGGCGCGCAGGGGTCGTTCGTCGCGATGAACAACACCGTCAGCCAGTCGGTGCCCCACCTGCACCTGCACGTGGTCCCGCGCACCAAGGGTGACGGGCTGCGCGGGTTCTTCTGGCCGCGCACCAGGTACGCCGACGACGCCGAGATCGCGGCGTACGCCGACCGGCTCCGCACGGCCCTGGCGTGACCGGCGGCCCTCCGCCGGCGTGCGGGCCTGATCCAGATCTGCCTCGCCGGGCGTCCTCTGGGGCACCGGTGGCCTGGCGGTGCAGGTGATCCGCGACCACGCCCCGCTGTCCCCGATCACGATCAGCGCCTACCGCACCGGCATCGCCGCCCTGGTCCTGCTGGCCGTGTGCCTGGCGGCCCGCCGCGTGCGGCGACGTACGCCGGCTGCTCGCGGAGCGCACCGGGCCCGACGGTCTTCGTCGGGTTGGCGACCGCGTCCTACCAGGCGCTGTACTTCGCCTCCGTCGTGTGGGTCGGGGTCACCGTGCTCGACCGTGGTCAGCCTGGGCGTGGCGCCGGTCGCGCTGACCCTGCGCGGACGCCGTACGCCGCCGGTCGCGCCCCACGCTCGGCGAGGTCGTGACGGTGGTCTCCGCGCTCACCGGGCTGGTCCTGGTCAGCGGGGCCGCGGGGGTCGGCGAGACGGGCCCGCACCCCGTGGCCGGCGTGCTGGCCGCCCTCGCGTCGGGGTCGGCCTACGCCGTGGCGACCGCCGTGGGGGAGCCGCTGGCCCGCCGCACGCACCCGCTGGTCCTCACCACCGCCACCACGGTCTGCGGGGCCTGCGGCCTGGTGCCGGTGGCGCTGCTGGCCGGCGGGCCCTGGACGACGACGGACCCGGTGGCGCTGGCCACCCTGCTGTACCTCGGTGCGGTGACCTTCGCCCTCGCCTACGGCCTCCTCTACGCCGGCCTGCGCACCACGAGCAGCAGCGCCGCGGTGGTGGCCACCCTCGTCGAGCCCGTCACGGCGGCGGTGGTCGCGGCCGCCTTCCTGGACGAGCGGCTGGGCCCCGTCGGCGTCCTGGGCATCGTGCTCGTGATCGCCGCGATCGCAGCGTCGGGGCGGGTCGGGACCACGCACGGCGAGGGGCCGGCCGCGGTCCCGATGGCCGAGAGCGACCAGGACCGTCCTACAGTGACGGGGTCCTTCGAGACGGGCGCTGCGCGACCTCCTCAGGGCGAGTCGGCGGGCGCTAGCGCTCGGCCTCGAGGACGAAACCATCGAAGGCAGGAGGCACTCACATGGGCCGATTCGACGGACGGGTCGCCGTCGTGACCGGGGCGGCGCGAGGCATCGGCTTCGCCGCGGCACAACGGTTCGCCGAGGAGGGGGCCCGGGTCGCCGTGCTCGACCTCGACGAGGCCCAGGCCCAGGAGGCGGCCGCACGGCTCGGCGCTGCCGACGCCGGGGGTCACTCGGCCTGGCGTGCGACGTCGGTGACAGCGCCTCGGTCGAGGCCGCCGTCACCCGGGTGGTCGAGGAGCTCGGCGGGCTGCACATCCTGGTCAACAACGCCGGCGTCACCCGTGACAACCTGCTGTTCAAGATGTCCGAGGACGACTGGGACCTGGTGATGGACGTCCACCTGCGCGGCGCGTTCCTGATGAGCCGGGCCGCCCAGAAGCACTTCGTCGCCCAGAAGTTCGGCAAGATCGTCAACCTCTCCAGCGTCAGCGCGCTGGGCAACCGCGGCCAGGCCAACTACTCCGCCGCCAAGATGGGCATCCAGGGGTTCACCCGGACCCTCGGCATCGAGCTCGGTCCGTTCGGCATCAACGTCAACGCCATCGCCCCCGGCTTCATCGCCACCGACATGACCGACGCCACCGCGCGCGGGTGGCATGAGCGTCGAGGACTTCCGCAACGCGGCCGCCGGGAGCAACCCGGTCCGCCGCGTCGGCTATCCCGAGGACATCGCGGCCGTGGCGGCGTTCCTGTGCAGCGACGAGGCGTCGTACATCACCGGGCAGATGCTGTACGTCGACGGCGGCGCGACGCTCGGCTAGACCACGCCCGCGATCGTCCGCGATCGTCAGTGATCCTCGGCGCGCCTCCCGATGGACATCGCCACGCCGACGCGCCATCGGGGTCCACCGGATCCCCCTAGACAACAACAATGGAGCGACGACGTGGTCTGCCCCGATCGGAGTTCCCCTGTGCGTGATCCTCGCGCTCTTTCCCCCGCGCGCTCGCCCTGCTCCTCGCGGCGTCCCTGACGGCCGCGACCCTGACCGCCTGCGGCGGCGGGGACGACTCCGGCACGGCGGCGGCCCCGCAGGCCGACCCGTCGACGCCGTTACGTCGCGGCCAGCGCGGAGGAGGTCGTCGAACCGGACACCTGGCCGCTGACCGGCCTCCCGGTCGCCGACGGCGACAGGCGGTGGCGAAGCACCCGATCCTGGTCACCAAGATGGACAACACCACCTCCAGTCCCCGCAGGTGGGCCTGAGCAAGGCCGACCTGGTGGTCGAGGAGCTCGTCGAGGGCGGGCTGACCCGGCTGGCGGTGTTCTTCTACTCGCAGGTCCCCGACAACGCCGGTCCGGTGCGGTCGATGCGGGCCAGTGACATCGGGATCGTGCCGCCCGACGACGCCACCGTCGTCACCTCCGGTGCCGCCCGCGTGACGATCAACCGGATCAGCGGCGCCAAGATCCCGTTCTCCAGGAGGGCGGCGCCGGCACCTATCGCGACACGCGCGGCCCGCGCCCTACAACCTGTTCGCGCACCTCACCGAGACCGCGAAGTCGATCGAGCAGCGCGGGTGCGCCCCGCCGACTACCTGCCCTGGGGCGACGGCAGCGACCTGCCCGAGGGCAAGAAGGCGACGACCTTCGCCGCGGCGTTCTCCGGCGGGCACCGCACGAGTGGTCCTACGACGGCAAGGGCTACACCAACCTCAACAGCAACGCGGGCGCCGACGACCAGTTCCCCGCGGACACCGTGCTGGCGCTCCAGGTCAAGGTCGGCGACGCGGGGTACCTCGACCCGGCCGGCAACCACGTCCCGGAGACCGAGTTCGTCGGCGACGGGCCGGCCTGGCTGTTCCACGACGGTCGCGTGGTGCGGGCGACGTGGCACAAGGACAAGCTGACCTCGATCCTCAGCCTGAAGGCCAAGGACGGCAGCATCTCGGTGCCCGCCGGCCACGTCTGGCTCGAGCTGGTCCCGGCCGGGCCGGGCAACGTCACCTGGCAGAAGTAGGCGTCTCGTCCAGGACAGGGGGCCGACGACTGGGCCGACGGCCGGACTGGGCGAGGGACCGCAGCCCGGTGAGGACGAGGCCGATCGCGGCCTCGACCCGGTCGGCGGCCGCCTCCGGGTCCTCGGCGAGCGAGACCGACTCGCCGGCCGAGGACATCGCGCCGAAGAAGATCCGCGCGAAGGTGTGCCGCATCGGCTCGTCGGCCTCCGTCCCCGGTGGCCGGCGCCGAGCAACGAGGTCACGATCGCCAGCACGGTCGCGAAGGTCGAGCGTTCCTCCTGCTCGCGGTACCGCTCGTACCCGAGCACCGCCGGGCCGTCCTGGATGACCACCCGTCGGTACGTCGGGTCGCGCACCACCACCAGGAACGCGCGGAGGCCGGCGCGGGCCTGCTCCCACGGGTCCTGCTCGTCCTTGACCTGCTCGTGCACGACCAGCGACGCCCGGCGCTCGACCCGCTCGAAGACCGCCGCGAAGAGCGCCTGCTTGCCGGTGAAGTGGTGGTAGAGCGCACCCTTGGTGACCCGTGCCCCGGCCACGATCGCGTCGAGCGAGGTGCCGGCGTACCCGTGCTCGGTGAACAGCCCCTCGGCCACGTCCGTCAGCTCCCGCTTGGTGGCCGCGGAGTACTCCGCGCGGCGGCCCCGGCCCCGGACCCGTCGCGCCTCGGGCGGGAGGGTCGTGACCGGCTTCCCCATGCCGTCACCCTACGGTGACGCTGCTCACCCCCGACCGGGTCGGAACGTCGTACGACGCCCTCGGCGGGCCTGGCGGATGGGGCACACTGGTCGCATGGCCGACCTCCGCGCGGGGCAGTTGCTGGTGGCCACGCCCCTGCTGCTGGACCCCCACTTCGCGGAGACCGTCGTGCTCCTCCTCGACGCCGACGAGAACGGCGCCCTCGGCGTCGTCCTCAACCGGCCGTCCGCGGTGCCCGTGTCGGACGTGCTCGAGGGGTGGGGCGACGTGGTCGCCGAGCCCGACGTGCTGTTCCAGGGCGGCCCGGTCTCGACCGAGGGGGCGCTGGCGGTGGGCCGGCTGCGCTCGCCCGACGACGCGCCCGTCGGATTCCGCGAGGTCACCGACGACCTGGGCGTGGTCGACCTGGACACCCCCGTCGAGCTGGTCGACGGCAGCCTGGACGGGCTGCGGATCTACGCGGGCTACGCCGGCTGGGGCGCCGGCCAGCTCGAGATGGAGGTCGAGGAGGGCAGCTGGTACGTCGTGCCGTCGCTCCCCTTCGACGCCTTCCGCGGCGACACCCTGGGCCTGTGGCGCGACGTGCTGCGCCGCCAGCCCGGCGAGCTCGCCTGGCACTCGACCCGGCCGGTCGACCCCGACCTCAACTGACTCGCTGGTCGAGGAGGGACGAAGTCCCGTCACGAGACCCCGCAACCGATCCGCCGCCCGGTCACCGGGTCTCGTGACAGGCGCTAGCGCGCCTTCCTCGACCAGCGGTGCCCGCGCTCCCGCTGGTCGAGGGGCGAAGTCCCGTCACGAGACCCCGCAACCGATCCGCCCGGTCACCGGGTCTCGTGACAGGCGCTGGCGCGCCTTCCTCGACCAGCGGTGCCCGCGCTCCCGCTGGTCGAGGAGGGACGAAGTCCCGTCACGAGACCCCGCAACCGATGCGCCGCCGGCGTCTCGACAGGCGCGGCGCGCCTTCCTCGACAAGCGGTGCCCGCGCTCTGGCGCGCCTTCCTCGACCAGCGGTGCCCGCGCTCTGGCGCGCCTTCCTCGACCAGCGGCGACGGTCAGCCCTTGGGCAGGCCCACCAGCTTGCCGACCATGCCGTCGGGGCCGCTGGCCCAGCACATCGTGGACAGGGTGCCGACGCACTGGACGGCGTGGAAACCGGTGCTGCCGATCGGGGTCCAGGTCTTGCCGCCGTCCGTGGAGACGTCGGTGCCGCTGGGGCCGACGGCGATCGCGGTCGTCGAGAACGGCACCCACGCCACGCCGGAGCGGTAGCCGGACACGTTGCCGCCGCGGGCCCAGGTGCTGCCGGCGTCGGAGGTGCGGGCCGTCATCTTCTTGCCGTTGTCCTCCTCGAGGAAGTTGCCGCCGACCGCGATGCCCACCTTGCTGCTCCGGAAGGCGAGGGAGAACACGCCGCCGCCGTCGGCGTTCGGCGGGATCGAGGTCGTGGCGACCGTCCAGGTCAGCCCGTAGTCCGTGGAGTGGAAGACCCGCGACGCCGTACCTCCCGACGCGATCCACGCGTCCTGGATGCCGGCCGTGACCGCGCACGTGCCGCTGGCCGCGAACCCGAACTCGCCGTCCTTCGCCTTCGGCATGCCGGCCGGGTCGGCCTTCTTCCAGGTGTCGCCGGCGTTCTTGGTCACGATGATCCGGAACTTGCCGTCGACGGGGTCACTCATCGCGAACCCGTGCTCCCCGTCGGGGAACATCGCCAGGCAGTCGTAGAACGCCGTGGCCTCGGCGTTCTTGAACGTCAGGTCCCAGGTCTTGCCGCCGTCGGTGGTCTTGTAGATCCGGCTCTGCCCGCGCGGCCCGATGGCCAGCACCTGGGCGACCTGGGCGCTGTCGGCCTCGACGTCGCGGTAGGCCAGCGGCTTCTCGGCGTCCGGCCGCCGGTCCTTCCAGGTCTTCCCGCCGTCGGTGGTGCGCCAGACGCCGCCGTCGTCGCCGCTCACCCACGCCGTCTTCGCGTCGACGGCATCCAGGCCGCGCAGGCTCTGGTGGGAGTGCGGCAGGTCGACCCGTTTCCACGAGCAGGCCCGACGATTGGCCTGGCGCCTGCGACGCGTCGGCCGAGGTGGCGGTGGGGGAGAGGGACAGGGCCAGTACGACGGCCGCGGCGAGAGCGGTGGCCGCCCCGAGAGCGGTACGGGTGTGAGTGCGCATAGCGCACCACCCTGGCCCGTCGGGGCGAGACCTGTCCAGGTCGAGCCGTAGACTGCCTCGGTGACCACGATCGGCTTCTCGACCTCCACGACGACCCAGGAGGACAGCCGCACCGTCCCGACCGACGAGGGCGATCACGAGCGGTTCTCGCACTACGTCGAGAAGGACAAGCTCACCGAGGCGATGGTCATGGGCACCCCCGTGGTGGCCCTCTGCGGCAAGGTCTGGGTGCCCAGCCGGGCGCCCGAGAAGTTCCCGGTCTGCCCCGACTGCAAGGACATCTGGGAGTCGCTGAAGGACGACGGCGGAGACAGCGGCGGGGACAGCAGCGAGGCCGACAAGGAGTGACCCAGGGCTCGGACCCGCCTGGCCCGAGCGAGCAGCGTGGGGGACGGCACCGTCCCTGCGCGCCTGGCAGACGGCCGCGATCGACGAATACGTCGCCCAGCTCGCCCGCGGACTTCCTCGCGGTCGCCACGCCCGGCGCCGGCAAGACGACCTTCGCCCTGACCGTCGCGGCGGAGCTGCTCGGCCGCCGGATCGTCGACCGGATCACGATCGTCGCGCCGACCGAGCACCTCAAGCTGCAGTGGGCGGAGGCGGCCGCCCGCGCCGGGCATCCCGGTCGACCCGACGTACGCCGCGGGCAAGGGCCGGACGTCGAAGGACTACGTCGGCATCGCCGTGACCTACGCGGGCGTCGCGGTCAACCCGCTCGCCATGCGGATCCGCACCGAGCAACTACAAGACGCTGGTGGTCCTCGACGAGGTGCACCACGCGGGCGACGCGCTGTCGTGGGGTGAGGGCGTCCGCGAGGCGTTCCAGCCGGCGACCCGGCGGCTGGCGCTGACGGGCACGCCGTTCCGGTCGGACATCAACCCGATCCCGTTCGTCACCTACGCGCCGGGGGACGACGGGATTCCGCGTCGAGCTTTGCGGACTACAGCTACGGCTACGCCGAGGCGCTGGCCGACCACGTGGTCCGCCCGGTGCTCTTCCTGGCCTACTCCGGAGAGATGCAGTGGCGCACCCGGGCCGGCGACGAGATCGCCGCCCGCCTCGGCGAGCCGCTGACCAACGACCTCAACGCGCAGGCGCTGCGCACCGCGCTCGACCCGGCCGGGTCCTGGATCCCGGCGGTGCTGGCGGCGGCGGACAAGCGGCTCTCGGAGGTACGGCGGCACGTGCCCGACGCGGGCGGCCTCGTCATCGCGACGCGACCAGGACTCCGCCCGTGCCTACGCCGCGCTGCTCAAGCAGATCGCGGGGGAGCCGCCGGTCGTCGTGCTGTCGGACGAGAAGGCCGCGTCGAAGAAGATCGCCGCCTTCACCGACTCCGACGCCCGCTGGATGGTCGCGGTGCGGATGGTGTCGGAGGGCGTGGACGTGCCGCGGCTCGCGGTCGGCGTCTACGCGACCACGACCTCCACGCCGCTGTTCTTCGCCCAGGCCGTCGGCCGGTTCGTGCGCGCGCGGGGCCGCGGCGAGACCGCGTCGGTGTTCCTGCCGTCGGTGCCGAACCTGCTGGGCTACGCCGCCGAGCTCGAACGCCAGCGCGACCACGTGCTCGGTCGGCGCATCGACTCCGAGGCCGACCTGATGGACGCCGAGGCCGCGCTGCTGGCCCGGGCGGAGGCGGGCGAGGGCGCCTCCGACGACCTGCTCGGCTCCTTCGAGGCGCTCGGCTCGCAGGCGCGGTTCGACCAGGTGCTCTTCGACGGCGCGACGTTCGGCCACGAGGGCGAGGTGCACGTCGGGTCGGAGGAGGAGATGGACTTCCTCGGCATCCCCGGACTCCTCGAGCCCGACCAGGTACGTGCGCTGCTGCACGAGAGGCAGCGGTCGCGCCGCCCCGCCGCCGGCCCCGAGCCGGACGACGTCGCCGAGGTCTCGACGTACGAACAGCTCGCCGTCCTCCGTCGCGAGCTCAACGGGCTGGTCGCCGCCTGGCACCACCGCACCGGCACCGCGCACGGGATCACCCACGCCGAGCTGCGCAAGGTCGTGCGGGGGACCCGCCGCGGCCGTCGCGACCGCCGACCAGCTCCGCGAGCGGATCGTCCGCCTGCGCGAGATGGCGGCCCGCCGCTCCTCCTAGCGCCGAGCGGCGCGTCCGGCACGGCCGACCTTCGCCTCGCGCACGTATCCACCCGCTGCCGGCGGGCATCAGGACGGTCACGCACCCACGCGACGCCTGGGGGACCACCGTGACCGACCCGAAGCTCGCCCGTCCGCTGTGGCGCGGACGCACCAACGTCGACGCCCTGACCATCGCCTGCGTCGAGCACGCCGAGGAGTCGGCGCCGCCCGCCCCTTCACCCACGACTTCGACGTCGATCAAGGGCTCGCTACCAACCGCCGGAGGACGACAACCCGTCGGGACACACGCATGACAGAGGTGGGGCGATCGACATCGCCTGGTGCGGGCACGTCACCTGCGTCCGCAACCTGCGGCTCGCGGGCATGGCGGCCTGGCACCGCACCACCGCCCAGGGCTTCACGGTCGACCACATCCACGCCGTCGTGGTCGACCACCCGCCTGCTGCACCCGGAAGCGGCCGCGCAGGTCGTGCTGTACCGGGCCCGGATGAACGGGTTCCCCAACCCCCCGCTCAGGGGGCCGGACGACGGCCCCCGCCTCACCCCGATCCCACGGCCGGTGTGGCCGTGGACACCACAGGAGGAAGACATGCCGCTCAACGACAAGGACTTCGACAAGATCACTCAGCTGCTCGACGCGAGCATCCGGGCCGCCACGCCCGAGATCGTCGAGGCGCTCCTCGACGCGCCCGTCGACGACGACCCCGAGACCAGCGTGCGCCGGGCCCTGCGGCAGGCGGCCCAGCCGTGACGGGCCTCGATCCCGCGCCTGCGGATCCTCACCTACAACACCCACGTGGGGACCACCCTGCGGGGAGCGGTGCCGTTCCTCCTGGAGCAGCGAGGAACCGCGACCTCGTCCTGCTCCAGGAGGTCCAGTCGCGGCCGGCGCGCGCGTCGGCCCGGCGACTCTTCCTCCCGCACGTCTGGTCGTCGGTGGGCCTGCTCCCGCTGTCCCGGGGCCGGGGGTCGTCGGGGACGCTGACTTCGCCCGCCGGTCGGTGCTCGAGCGGTTGCGGTCCTCCAACCTGCCGGCTCACGCCCTTCCACGACCCGCAGCACCCCGAACGGCGTCTCACCACCGGGCAGTACCGGCACCGGGCCACCGGGCGGGTGCTGGACATCGGCTGCGTGCACCTGTGGACGCGGGTCGCGGGAGGTACGGCGGATCCGGGGGTCGATCCTGAGCAACCACCGCGCCCAGCTGCAGGCCTACGCGGCGTCCGCGCGAGAGGCCCGCCGGGCCGGCCGGCTGCCCTTCCGGATCGGTGACTTCAACGAGCACATGACCGGCAGCGGCGGCACCCCGGCCGAGCACGCCATGGCGACCGCCGACCTCCGCCCGGCCCGGCCGGCGCGCGACGACACCTCGAGCGATCGACGAGATCTTCGGCCCGACCCGAGCTCGGCTACGACGGGTTCCGGCGCCATCGCCCTGCCGACGAACTTCGCCGGGGTCGGAGGCGCCGCACAAGGCCCTCGTCGTCGACGTCGCCGTTCCGCAGCTCGCCCACGTCCACGCACACCCCGTCCGCGCCGGGCACGGGTCCGGTCGGCGCGGGTGATCCGGCACATGTAACGCGGTGTTCGGTTGGCTATGCACGTGTCAGGACCCGTGGGTAGCCAACCGAACACCGCGTACAGTCGGCGGCGCCCTAGGCTCGCCGCCATGGCTCTCCGCTCGCCCGGCACCGCGCGCGCCTTCCACCTCGTGGTGTTCCTGGTCGCGGCGGGGGCGGTGGTGCTGCAGCTGGTGCTGGTCCTGCAAGGCGGCCAGCACCTCGGCGACACCGACCCGGAGGTCGACGCCGCTGGCAGCCCCGACCTCGGCACCCGGGTGGTGCGGTTCGCGAGCTACCTGACGATCTGGTTCAACGTGCTCGTGGCCGGCACCGAGCTGCTCCTCGCGGCGAACGCCGAACGCTCGGGCGGCCGGGTCTTCCGGGCCCTGCGCCTGGACGCGCTGGTGCTGGCCGTGGGCGGCGGCACCGTGCACTGGTTCCTGCTGCGGCCGCTGCTCGACCTCCACGGGGCCGACTACCTGGCCGACAAGCTCCTCCACATCGTGGTGCCGTTGCTGTGCCTGGTCGGCTGGCTGGTCTTCGGGCCGCGGGGGCTGGTCACGCGGCGCGACGTGGCGGCGTTCCTGGTGCTGCCGGTGGGGTGGCTGGTCTACACGCTGGTGCGCGGCGCGTTCGTGGACTGGTACCCCTACCCGTTCGTGGACGTCGACCAGCACGGGCTCGGCGTGGTGCTCCTCAACTGCGTGGCGATCTCGGCGCTGATGCTGCTGCTGGCCCTCGGCGCGATGTGGCTCGACCGCCGGCTGCCCGGGCTCTCAGGTGAGGAGCGCGAGCAGGGCGTCACGCGCGTGAAGCGCGGGTCACGCGAGTGACGTCACCAGCGGGCAGCACCCGGTACGGGATCTGGGTGGCCAGCGCGATCACGGTCGTCGAGCGGTCGATGCCGTCGTGGTGGAGCACCTGGTCGATGACCCGCTGGAGGTCGGCGTTGGAGCGGGCCACGACGCGGGCCCACATGTCGCCGGCGCCGGTGATCGTGAACGCCTCGAGCACCTCGGGGATCTCGGCCAGGTGG
This sequence comes from uncultured Actinomycetota bacterium, assembly GCA_963774575.1. Classification (GTDB taxonomy): domain Bacteria; phylum Actinomycetota; class Actinomycetes; order Propionibacteriales; family Nocardioidaceae; genus Nocardioides. The sequence goes on from CAVZFO010000022.1 coordinate 223,610, forward strand.
GCCGCGACGGTCTCGTGGCCGGCGCCCTGGCGGATCTCCAGGGTCAGGAAGGCCGTCACGGGGTAGCCGAGCGCCTCGGGTGAGAGGTCCGGGCCCCAGCCGGTGATCACGCCGGTCGCGGCGAGCTTGTCGAGCCGGGCCTGCACGGTGCCGCGGGCGACACCCGAGCCGCCGCGACGCCTCGAGCACGCCGATGCGCGGCTCGGCGGCGAACAGGTCGATCACCTTGCGGTCCAGAGCGTCCACGAGCGCCTCCGTGACTGGACAAGTTGCCTAGCGTTTCGACGTACTGTTGCACATTCTGCCCTGCTCGGGGCATGGTAGGACCCATGACGACGACTCCGAGACCCCCACCACCGGCGGCGCGCTGACCGAGGACGAGCTCAAGGCCGACCTGACCCTCGAGCAGCTCCAGCAGCTCGTCGGCCTCGTGGAGTACGACGAGGAGCGGCGACGTCTTCCCGGTGACCGGCTGGGACGCGATCGTCTTCGTGCGTCGGCAACGCCACCCAGACCGCGCACTACTACCAGTCCGCGTGGGGCATGCGAGCTCGAGGCCTACTCCGGCCCCGAGAACGGCAACCGCGACCACAAGTCGTTCGTGCTGCGCTCGGGCTCGATCCGCTTCGTCATCAACGGCGCCGTCGACCCCGACAGCCCGCTGGTCGACCACCACCGCAAGCACGGCGACGGCGTCGTCGACATCGCCCTCGAGGTGCCCGACGTCGACCGGTGCATCGCCCAGGCGCGTCAAGGCCGGCGCCCGCGTCGTCCGCGAGGCCGAGGACGTCACCGACGAGCACGGCACGGTGCGGATCGCCGCCATCGCGACGTACGGCGAGACCGTGCACACGCTCGTCGACCGGTCGCCGCTACGACGGCCCCTACCTGCCCGGCTACGTCGCCGCGACCCCGACCTGGAGCCAAGCGCGAGGGCCAGCCGAAGCGGCTGTTCCAGGCCCTCGACCACATCGTCGGCAACGTCGAGCTCGGCCACATGGACGAGTGGGTGCAGCTTCTACAACAGGGTGATGGGCTTCGTGAACATGGCGGAGTTCATCGGCGACGACATCGCCACCGACTACTCCGCGCTGATGAGCAAGGTCGTCGCCAACGGCAACCACCGGGTGAAGTTCCCGCTCAACGAGCCGGCGATCGCGAAGAAGAAGTCGCAGATCGACGAGTACCTCGAGTTCTACCGCGGCCCCGGCGCCCAGCACCTCGCGGTCGCGACCAACGACATCCTGGCCTCGGTCGACGCGCTGCGCGCCAACGGCGTGGAGTTCCTCGACACCCCCGACTCCTACTACGAGGACCCCGAGCTGCGCGCGCGCATCGGCAACGTGCGGGTGCCGATCGAGGAGCTCCAGAAGCGCGGCATCCTGGTCGACCGCGACGAGGACGGCTACCTGCTGCAGATCTTCACCAAGCCGCTGGGCGACCGGCCGACGGTGTTCTTCGAGCTGATCGAGCGGCACGGCTCGCTCGGCTTCGGCAAGGGCAACTTCAAGGCGCTGTTCGAGGCCATCGAGCGCGAGCAGGACCTGCGCGGCAACCTCTGATCGGCGCCATTTCCGGATAGTCCCCGACGAAAGGCACCTCTGGAACCGGTTTCATAGGTGCATTTTCGTCGCGGACTATCGGAGACGGCTGTGGAGGAAGCGGGTCAGCCGTGCCTGCCGACGATCCGCAGGTGCAGGCGGAACTTGTCGCTGGAGCCGGCGGAGTCTGTGCGCCTTGACGACCACGACGTACCTCCCGGGAGGCATCTTGGTGCCGTCGACGCGGGCGGTGATCGGGACCCGGCGAGTCGCCCGCGGGGAGGTCGACGTTGAAGGCCCGGCTCAGGCCGTAGGGGTCGGTGTCCTTGACCCGCACCCGGAGCGTGGCGTCGACGTCGATGGCGTGACCAGCAGCATGCGTCTTCCTCGGCAGCGCGCGTGCCCGGTGCACGCCGACCGCGTGGATCGCGCGGTCGGTGAGGTCAGGTGGCTGAGCTCGGGTCCGAGGCCCTCGCGGGCGTCGGCGGCGGGTGGTGCGGCCAGCAGCCCGGCACCCAGGGCGGCGCCAGCGAGCGGCCGTCGCGGCCTGAGCGGAGGGGACGGCGGAGGGTCCTCATGCCGACAGTGTCGGCTCCCGGTCGCCCGCACGGCGGAGACATCGCCGGATCGGCAGCAGCGACGTGCGGAGGGTCAGTCGAGGTCGCCGACGGCCACCAGGTCGGCGGCCTGCTGCGAGTGCGCCCGGGGGGTCACGTCGGGCAGGTAGCGGCGGCCGTCGGCCAGGATGGCCACGGCGACGATCACGGCGGCGGCGCCCATCCAGAACGGCGCGTGCACGCTGACGTCCTCGCCCAGCCGGCCGGCGAGGTAGGGAGCGATGGCGCCGCCGGAGAAGCGGACGAAGGAGTACGCCGCGGACGCGACCGGCCGCTCGACGGGGGCGGCACCCATGACGCGCCTCGGTGATCACGGTGTTGTTGATGCCGAGGAACGCGCCGGCGACGATGATGCCGACCACCAGCGCGGCCTTGTCGTCGGTGAAGCACCGCCATCATCGCGAGGTCCAGCGGCGAAGAGCGTCAGCGAGGCCAGCACGGTCGGCACCGAGCCGAAGCGGCGCTGCAGGACCGGCGCCACCCAGACCGACGTGATCGCGAGCAGCAGGCCCCAGCCGAAGAAGATCCAGCCGACCTGCTGGGCGGTCATGTCGAGCGGGAACGGCGCGAACGCCAGCAGCGTGAAGAAGCCCATGTTGTAGAACAGCGCGGTCAGCGCGATGGTCAGCAGGCCCGGGTAGCGCAGCGCGCGGAACGGGTCGGCCAGCGACGTACGCCGCCCGGCCGGCGGCGTGGACGGCAGCAGGAACGCCGTCGCGACCAGGGCGACCGACATCAGCACGGCGACGCCGAAGAACGGCGCGCGCCAGGAGATCGAACCGAGCGCGCCGCCCACGAGCGGGCCGGCCGCGATGCCGAGGCCGAGCGCGGCCTCGAACAGGATGATCGCCTGCGCGGTCGAGCCCCGGGCCGACATCACGATGGTCGCGAGCGCGGTGGCGATGAAGAGCGCGTTGCCGAGGCCCCAGCCGGCGCGGAAGCCGACGATGGCGCCGATGGTGTCGGAGGACCCGGCGAGCGCGGCGAAGACGATGATCAGCACCAGGCCGAGGAGCAGGGTGCGCTTGGCGCCGATCGCGGCTCGACACGACCCCGGTGACCAGCATCGCCACGCCCATGACCGCCATGTAGCTGGTGAACAGCAGCGACACCTGGCTCGGCGTCGCGTCGAGCTGGTCGGCGATCGGCTTGAGGATCGGGTCGACCAGGCCGATGCCCATGAAGGCGATGACGCACGCGAAGGCGACCGCCCAGACGGCGCGCGGCTGCTCGAGGAGTCGTTGCTGCTGGGGCTTCACGGAGCTGGTCTCTCCGAGGTCGGTGGGTGGGCGGGGTCGACGAGGTCGCGGAGCACGGCGACGGCCGTCGCGAGGTCCTCGCGGGTGTGGGTGTGCGTGGGCGGGAGCCGTTCGGCCACGCCGGCGCCGTTGACGCGTCGGACGTCGGTGAGGGTCCGCGCGGCCCTGCGGCGGTGAGGTCACGAGGATGCTCCGGGCGTCGGACGGGTGGGCGTCCTTGGCGACCTAGCCGCGGCTCGAGCAGGCCGGGCCACGGCCGGGACATCGTCGGCTGCGAGCAGCGGTCGGCCCGCGCGAGCGCGGACACGGCCGTCGGGCCGAGCTCGTCGAGCAGGGAGAGCACCCGGATGCCGGCCGGCTGCTCGTCGCGCCGGCGTACGGCGCGCACCAGCCGGGCGGCGTGGACGACCAGGTCGCTGCTGAGCTGCTGGAGGGTGGGCTCCGGGGTCGGCACGTCCTCCAAGATTACATAGGGAACCTATGGATATGCCATCGGGCAGGATGTGACGCGTGCCCACGTACGTCGCGTTCCTGCGCGCGATCAACCTCGGCGCCACCCGCAAGTTCCCCAAGGCGGCGATCGTCGAGGCCGTCGAGGACTGCGGGTTCACCGACGTGGAGACCTACATCAACACCGGCAACGTCCGGTTCACGACGTCGATGCGGTCGCGGGCGAAGATCGAGCCGGCGCTGGAGAAGTCCTTCGCGAAGCACGCCGGCTTCGAGGTGCCGACCATCGTGTTCACGCCGGCCGAGCTCGAGGCGATCGCCGCCGACGCCGTGCGGGTGGCCGAGCGCCACCCGAACACCGGTGCGCACTACGTCTCGCTGCTCAAGGAGAAGCCGAAGGCGGCGGACGTGAAGAAGCTCGAGGCCATGGACCACGGCGAGGACCTCGCGGTCGTGCGCGGCCGGGGCGCCCACCTCCTCGTGGTCACGCCGTCGGCACGCGGGCGGCTGAGCAACGCGGTGGTCGAGAAGACCCTCGGGCGTGGCCACCAACCGCAACCTCACGGTCGTCAGGACGCTCGCGGAGAAGTGGGGCGACGGCTGACCCGCGGGGAGACCCGGAAATGGCCCTCGAACGCGAGCGGACCGGGCAGACTGTCCGCGCAGCACGTCGACCGGAGTGCGAGGGGGAGCAGCTGGTGACACCCGAGGTCTTCCAGGCCGCGCTGGAGCGCGGAGACGTCGACACGGCGGCCGAGATGCTGGCCGACGACGTGGTGTTCCGCAGCCCGGCGGTCTTCGAGCCCTACCAGGGCAAGCCGGCCACGGTGGTGCTGCTGAAGGCCGTCGCACGGGTCTTCCGGGACTTCCGCTACGTGCGGACGTTCATCGAGGAGGACGCCCAGGGCATGGCCCTGCTGTTCGAGGCGAAGATCGGCAACCGGGACGTCGAGGGCATCGACCTGCTGCGCTTCGACGCCCACGGCCAGGTCAACGACTTCCGCGTGCTGGTGCGCCCGCACTCCGCGCTGCAGGCGCTGATGGAGGCGATGGTGCCGGCGATCGAGCGGGTGCTGGCCGAGCAGGGCCAGGACGTCGGCTGAGCAGACGCGCTACTCGACGGTGACCCCGGCCTCGGCCATCTCGAGGAGGGCAGCCTCGGTCGTGGCGGGCGCGACGCCCGCGCACAGCTCGGTCAGGACCGACGTCGTGAAGCCCTCGGTGATGGCGTCCAGGGCGGTGGAGCGCACGCAGTAGTCGGTGGTCAGTCCGCACACGTCGACCTCCTCGATCCCGTGCCCGCGCAACCACTCCGCCAGCCCCTCGTCCGCCGTCGTACGCCCCTCGAACGCGGAGTACGCCGCGTGGTGCTCGCCCTTGAGGAAGATCGCGTCGAACGGCTGCGGGTCGAGGTTGGGGTGGAAGGCCTCGCCGTCGGTGCCGACCTGGCAGTGGACCGGCCAGGAGTCGAGGAAGTCGGGCTCGCGCGCCCAGTGGTCCCCGGGGTCGACGTGGTGGTCCTTGGAGGCCACCACGACGTCGTACGCCGGCGAGTCCGGGCCCTTCTCCATCCAGCGGTGCAGCAGCTGGGCGATCTCGTGCGCCACCTGCGCCCCGCCGGCCACCGGCAACGAGCCGCCCTCGCAGAAGTCGTTCTGCACGTCCACCACGATCAGGGCCCGCTTCATGGCGCGAGCGAGGTCAGATAACGAGCTCGGGGTCAGGGGTGCAGCATCCAGGCGATGACCTCGGGGAGCAGGTCGTCCCAGAGCTGCCACACGTGCTCGCCCGGGCGGAAGTCGGAGGTCACGTCGGCGCCCTTCTTCTCCAGCGCCGCGACGAACCGGCGGTTGCCCTCGACCAGGCCGGGGGAGTCCTCGGTGCCGGTGGAGACGTGGAAGCGGGGGAGGGTGTCGACGTCCGCCGCGTCGAGCAGCTTGAAGACGTCGGCGTCGTCGGGGATGGTGTCGCCGAAGATCCGGTCGAAGAGGCCCACCCGCTCCGGGCGGGACGACAGCTCGTCGAGGTCCAGCGCCCCCGACAGGGTGGCCGCCGCGGCGTAGCGGCCGGGGTGGGTGAGGGCCAGCCTCATCGCGCCGTACCCGCCCATCGACAGGCCGGCGACGTAGGTGTCGGCCGGGTCCTGCGAGACGCGGAAGAAGTTGCCGACGATCTCGGGGAGCTCATCGGCGACGAAGTCGCCGTAGCGGCCGCCCGACCGCTCGTTGGCGTAGAAGCTGCGGTTGACGGCCGGCATCACGACGGCCACGCCGGCCGCGGCGGCGTACCGCTCGACCGAGGTGTAGCGCAGCCACGCGGTGTGGTCGTCGGAGAGGCCGTGCAGCAGGTAGAGCACGGGGAAGTCCGTGTGGGGGATCGAGTTCCCTTCGACGCCGATCTGCTCCTCGGTCGGCTGCGGGAGCACCACGGTCATCGAGCAGCCGACCTCGAGGACGTCGGAGAAGAAGTCGCAGGTGACGAGGGCCATCGGACCAGCCAATCACTCCAGGAACTGCGTCGGGATGACCGGCTCACCCTTCGACATCTGCTGCACCGACCACGGCAGCTCGGCGCGTACGTCGGCGTGGCGGGCGCGCGCGTCGCCGAGCGGCTCGCGGCCGACGACCTCTCCGCCGCGGACCAGCTCGACGAGCACGGATCGGTCGTTGCCGTCGTTCTCGGGCGGAGTGCCGATGCCGATCACCTCGGCCTCGGCGACTCCGTCGGGGTCCAGCCGGCGCAGCACGAACTTGCGGCCGCCCACGGAGATCTTGTCGGCGCTCTTCTTGGCGACCGAGATCATCGTCCCGCTGTCGTCCTCGCGGGCGACGAGCTTGTAGACGAACCCGCACGTGGGGTGCCCGCTCCCGGTGACCAGCTGGGTGCCGACGCCGTAGGCGTCGACGGGCGCGGCCGCGAGTGCCGCGATGGCGTACTCGTCCAGGTCGCTGGTCACCACGATCCGGGTCCCCGTGGCGCCGAGGTCGTCGAGCTGCCGTCGGACCTGGTGGGCGAGCACGCCGAGGTCGCCGGAGTCCAGGCGCACCGCGCCGAGCCCGGTGCCCGCGATCTCGACGGCGGCCCGCACCGCCTCCTTCACGTCGTAGGTGTCGACGAGCAGCGTGGTCCCCGGGCCCAGCGAGCTCACCTGCGCGCGGAAGGCGTCGGCCTCGCTGTCGTGCAGCAGCGTGAAGCTGTGCGCGCTGGTGCCCGCGCTGGGCACGCCGTACCGCTGCCGGGCCGCGAGGTTGGAGGTGCTCGCGAAGCCGGCGAGGTACGCCGCCCGGGCCGAGGCCACCGCCGCCTCCTCGTGGGTGCGTCGCGAGCCCATCTCGATGCAGGGCCGGTCGCCCGCCGCCATCGTCATCCGCGACGCCGCCGACGCGATCGCCGAGTCGTGGTTGTAGATCGAGAGCAGCAGGGTCTCCAGGACCACCGCCTCGGCGAAGGTGCCCTCGACGATCACCAGCGGCGAGTACGGGAAGAACGCCTCGCCCTCGGGGTAGCCCCAGACGTCGCCGGAGAAGCGGTACGCCGCCAGCCAGGCCAGCGTCGTCTCGTCCACGATGCCCTCGACCGCGGCCAGCGCGGCCTGGTCGAAGCGGAAGTCCTCGAGGGCGTCGAGCATCCGGCCGACCCCGGCCACCACGCCGTACCTGCGGCCCTCCGGCAGCCGCCGCGGGAACAGCTCGAAGACCGAGCGCCGGTGCGCGGTCCCGTTCCCCAGTGCCGCCTGGAGCATGGTCAGCTCGTAGTGGTCGGTGAGCAGGGCCGTCGACGTCACGCGGCCAGAGTAGACGGTCCTAAGAGGGCCCTCCTCGACCAGCGGGGAACGTATGCCAACATTGGCCACGTGTCGACAGCAAGTCCGGTCCAGGTCGACCCCACCACCACGCCGGAGACCGACGACATCACGGTGCTGGCCACGCCGTGGGTGACCATCGTGTGGAACGACCCGGTCAACCTGATGTCCTACGTGACCTACGTCTTCACCAAGTACTTCGGCTACGAGAAGAAGAAGGCCGAGAAGCTGATGCTCGAGGTGCACAACGACGGCAAGTCGGTGGTGAGCGCGGGATCCCGCGAGGAGATGGAGCGCGACGTGCAGGCCATGCACGAGTACGGCCTGTGGGCGACGATGGAGAAGCAGTGACGGGTTTCGCCCGGCACCGCCGGAGCCGCCTGGTCATCGCGAACTTCTCCGGCTTCGAGGCCGACCTGCTGCGCTCGCTCGCCTCCCAGCTCGTCGAGCTGCTGCGCAACGAGCGCGCCGTGCCGGCCCACGTGGCCGACCCGCTCGAGGCGCTGCTCGACTTCTCGGGCCCGACCGACGAGCCCGAGGACCCGGTGCTCGCCCGGCTGTTCCCGACCGCCTACACCGACGACCCCGAGGCCGCCGGCGACTTCCGCCGCTTCACCGAGGGTGCGCTGCGCGACGGCAAGGCCGACGCCGCCGTGACGGTCATCGACGGGCTGGAGGAGGCGGGGCTGCCGCCCGAGCTCTCCGAGGACGGGCTCGTCATCGACGTCGAGCTCGACGAGTCCACCGCCGAGACCTGGCTGCGCTCCTTCACCGACATCCGGCTCGCGCTCGCGACCCGGCTGGAGGTCGAGGAGGGCGACGAGGACTACTGGGAGACCCTCGACGAGGACGACCCGCGCGGCCAGGCCCACGACATCTACCAGTGGCTCGGCTACCTCCAGGAGACGCTGGTGGACGCCCTCTCCTCGTAGGGTGGCGGGATGCCGATCCCGGACTTCGTCGTCGAGATGCGCCGGATGATCGGCCACCACGAGATGTGGCTGCCGGGCGTGACGGCGGTGGTCCGCCGTGGGGACGACGTGCTCCTCGTGCAACGGGCGGACAACCACGCGTGGACGCCGGTGACCGGCATTCCCGAGCCCGGCGAGGAACCGGCCGTGGCCGCCGCCCGTGAGGCGCTCGAGGAGACCGGCGTGGTCGTCACGGTCGACCGGCTCGCCTCGACCGGGGCGCATCCCGGCGTCGTGCACGCCAACGGCGACCTGGCGTCGTACCTCGACCTGACCTTCGCCTGCACCTACGTGTCGGGGGAGGCGCACGTGGCCGACGACGAGTCGGTCGACGTGCGGTGGTTCCCCCTGGGTGAGCTACCCGAGATGGCGGCGGTGATGCGACGGCGGATCGCCGACGCGCTGTCGGACGAGCAGGCGGCGAGGTTCGTCCGCTAGCAGACAAGCCCGTCGACGAAGCGTTCGACGGACACGCAGGTGTCGTCGCCGGCGGTCACCAGCACCGTGTCGACGCCGCGACCGCCGTCGAGCAAGTTGTCCTTCAGCGTTCCCCTGAGGACGTCGCGACCACCTCCGGCGTGGATGTCGACGTGGGCGCCCCGGGTGGCGCCGCCGAGGAGCGTCTCGTCGAGGGGGCCGCCGACCAGCGTCCACCGGCCACGGGTGACCTCGACCTGCTCGATGCCCCGCACCGGCATCGTGACGTCCTGGAACCCGTTGTCGGCGAACGCCTCGTCGCGCCGCAGGTCGACCCTGCCGGTGGCGTCGCCCAAGGTGGCCACCCCCTGCATCACGAACCGCATGAAGTAGCTGTCTCGCCCGGAGCCGCCCGCCACGGCCTGCCCGTCGGCGCCGAAGTCCAGGCCCGGGGCCGGGATCATCATCGAGCCGATCAGCCGGTCGTCGCCCGCCCCGCCGCTCAGCACGCCCGCGCCGAGGCCGCCGAGCAGGAGATCGTCGCCCGCACCCCCTCGGACCACGTCGGTGCCCTCGCCGCCGCACAGCAGATCGTCCCCGCCCAGACCGCGGATCGTGTCGTCGCCACCGAGGCCGATGACCACGTCGCGACCGGGGCCACCCACGAGCACGTCGTCACCCGCCGTGCCGACGATCGTCGGGGCCCGGCCGGCGCAGTCGCCCTGCGGCTCCGCGGCGGCCGGCCCCGAGACGGCGAGGAGCGGGGTGGCGAGCAGCGCGGCAGCGACGTACGTCATGAGGAGACCCATGCCTGTCCGACGCTCAGATGCCGGCGCGGGTTCACGCCGGGACTCGCCTAGTGTTGACCCGAGATGCTCATCCTGGACCAGGCGACGTACGACGCCATCGTCGCGCACGCCAAGCGCGACCACCCCGACGAGGCGTGCGGCATCGTGGCCGGGCCCGAGGGCTGCGACCGGGCCGAGCGGATGGTCGAGATGGTCAACGCCGCCGGCAGCCCGACCTTCTACGAGTTCGACTCCACGGAGCTGCTCGCGCTGTACAAGGAGATGTGGGCACGCGACGAGGAACCGGTCGTCGTCTACCACTCCCACACGGCCACCGAGGCCTACCCGAGCCGCACCGACATCGGCCTCGCGAGCGAGCCCGGGGCGCACTACGTGCTGGTGAGCACCCGCGAGCACGGGAATAACGAGGGTCCCGTCGAGTTCAGGTCGTACAGCATCGTGGACGGCGAGGTGACCGAGGAAGAGGTCACGGTCGTCCCCGAGCTCGCCCCCCCGGAAGAAGGAGTGACATGGCCGTCGAGGTCCGCATCCCGACCATCCTGCGCAGCTACACCGGCGAGCAGAAGGCGGTCACCGCCGAGGGCGCCACCCTGGCGGCGGTGATCGACGACCTCGAGGCCAACCACCCGGGCATCAAGGGCCGGCTGCTCGAGGACGGGGCGGGCGACGCGCCGGGGCTGCGTCGGTTCGTCAACGTCTACGTCAACGACGAGGACGTCCGGTTCATCGGGGGACTGGCCGCCGAGATCACCGACGGCGACCAGGTCGTCGTCCTCCCCGCCGTCGCCGGCGGCTGACCATGGGGCCCGAGGGTCGCCGCACCTTCGTGGTCGTCGACGGGGAGAACATCGACGCCACGATCGGCACCTCGATCCTCCAGCGACGGCCCAACCCCGAGGAACGTCCCCGCTGGGACCGGGTCACCGAGTTCGCCGCCGGGCTGTGGCAGCAGCCGGTCACCGGGCTCTTCTTCATCAACGCCAGCCAGGGGCACCTGCCGCTGCCGTTCGTCCAGGCCCTGCTGGCGCTGAAGTACCGCGTCATCCCGCTCTCCGGTGACGCCGACCAGAAGGTCGTGGACGTCGGCATCCAGCGCACCCTGGACGCCCTGGTCGGTCACGACGACGCCGACATCCTGCTGATCAGCCACGACGCGGACTTCGCCGACAACCTGTCCCGGCTCCTCGGGGAGGGCCGGCGGGTCGGCGTGATCGCCTTCCCGGAGTTCACCAGCAACCAGCTCAGCGGGCTCGGCGTGCCCGTCTACGACCTCGAGTCGGATGTCGGCGCCTTCACCTCCGTGCTGCCGCGGGTGCGGATCATCCCCCTGGCCGACTTCGACCCGGAGGACTTCCTGCGATGACGAGGTACGACGACCTGCTCTCCTCGGTCGGCAACACCCCGCTCGTCGGACTGCCCACGCTCTCGCCGAGCCCCGACGTACGCCTGTGGGCCAAGCTCGAGGACCGCAACCCCACGGGCTCCATCAAGGACCGGGCCGCGCTGGCGATGGTGCTCGACGCCGAGAAGCAGGGGTTGCTGCGGCCCGGCTGCACGATCCTGGAGCCGACATCCGGCAACACCGGCATCTCGCTGGCGATGGCGGCCAAGCTGCGCGGCTACCGGCTGGTGTGCGTGATGCCCGAGAACACCTCCGAGGAACGACGCCAGCTGCTGCACATGTGGGGCGCCGAGATCATCTCGTCGCCGGCCGCCGGCGGCTCCAACGAGGCGGTGCGGATGGCGAAGGAGGTGGCCGCCGAGCACCCCGACTGGGTGATGCTCTACCAGTACGGCAACCAGGCCAACGCCCGCGCGCACTACGACACCACCGGTCCCGAGCTGCTCGCCGACCTGCCCTCGATCACCCACTTCGTCGGGGGTCTCGGCACCACCGGCACGCTGATGGGGGTGGGCCGGTTCTTCCGGGAGCACCGGCCGGAGGTGCGGATCGTCGCCGCCGAGCCGAGGTACGGCGAGCTCGTCTACGGGCTGCGCAACCTCGACGAGGGCTTCGTCCCCGAGCTGTACGACGAGACGCTGATCGACGCACGCTTCTCCGTCGGCCCGCGCGACGCCGTGCGCCGCGTCCGCGAGCTGCTGGAGATCGAGGGCATCTTCGCCGGCATCTCCACCGGCGCGATCCTGCACGCCGCCCTCGCCCAGGCCGCGAAAGCGGTCACGGCCGGCGAGCGCGCCGACATCGCGTTCGTGCTCTGCGACGGCGGCTGGAAGTACCTGTCCACCGGAGCATACGAAGGCACCGTCGACGACGCCGAGGAGGCGTTGGAGGGGCAGCTCTGGGCGTGAGCAGCCCTTTCGTCGGTCGAGCCGGGCGGCCCCTGGGCGCCCGCGTCGAGACCCAGTGCGCCGGTCACGGCGCTCGACACCGCCTCGCCTAGCGGCTCGGCGGGCTCGACCCGAGATCGACCAACGAGACGCCCGTAGGGTGGCGGGATGCGTGCGCTGCTGCTGGGGATCCTGCTGACCGCGCTGCTGGCGTCGGTCCCCTCGTCGAGCGCCGCGCCGGTCGTCGGCACGCGGGACGCGCAGGCCGAGCTGCACCTGCGCAACCACATCGCGATCGAGGGCGTGCTGAGGTACGGCCGGACGGTGAAGGTCTCCCGCGGCACCTGGAACCGGACACCCGACCGCTACCACTTCCAGTGGTTCCGCAACGAGAGCGAGATCCCCGGCGCCACGGGGCAGGCCTACCGGCTGGGTGTCGCCGACGTCGGGCAGCGGATCAAGGCCCGGGTCTTCGTCAAGAAGCACGGCTTCGCCTGGGCCCAGGCGACCGCTCGCGGCGGGACCAGCGTCGGCTACCGCGTGCCGGTGCGGCGCACGGTCACCTACCGGATCGAGACCCGCGGCCACCTGACGACCAGCGTGCGGGAGTTCGCGCGGCTGGCGGCCCAGACCTACGCCGACCCCCGCGGCTGGCGCAACGCGGGCGTGGAGTTCCGACGGGTGAAGGGGGCCAGCGACTTCTCGCTGGTACTCGCCGAGGCGAGCTGGCTGCCCCGGTTCTCCGGCACCTGCAGCGCGGAGTGGAGCTGCCGGGCCGGGCGCTACGTCGTCATCAACCAGATGCGCTGGAAGTACGCCTCGACCACCTGGTACGGCGCGGGACGGTCGCTGCGGGACTACCGCAACCTGGTGGTCGACCACGAGACCGGCCACTGGCTCGGCCACGGCCACCTCGGCTGCCCCGGCGCCGGGCGGCTGGCGCCGGTGATGATGCAGCAGTCCAAGGGTCTCGACGGCTGCCGGGCCAACCCGTGGCCGCTCCCGAGCGAGCTCTGGTCGCGCTAGCCCACCTTCGGTGGTCGAGCCGGGCGAGCCGCTAGGCGAGCCCGTGTCGAGACCCCGGTCGCGTCACGGGGTCTCGACACCGCTCGCTGGCGCTCGCGGGCTCGACCACCGAATCAGTCGGCCAGCACCTCGAGGTCCTGCGCGGCGTCGAGCTCGCTCTGCGGGACGGCGGGCAGGCCGAGCACGTCGAGGACCAGGTTGGCGACGTCGCCGTTGCGGACGGGCTGGCGCGGGGCGGCGTAGCCGACGCGGCGGGTGCCCGGGTCGGCGTACGCCTGGTCGGCGTTGAGGGCGTAGAGGTCACGACCGGACGCGACGCCGGGGCCCCAGACCAGGAACGGGATCCGGTAGTCGGCGAGGCGGCGGGGGTCGGAGTGCCCGTAACCCTGGCCGCCGTGGTCGGTGGTGACGATGACCAGCGTGTGGTCGCGCGACTCGGCGGTCTTGCCGATGGTGGTGAGCACCCGGCCGATCAGCGCGTCGGACTGGCGTACGGCGGTCAGGTAGGCCGGTGACATCCACCCCTGGGCGTGCCCGGCGAGGTCCGGCAGCGACAGGTGCAGGAAGGTCAGCGCCCGGTCCTGCGTGGCGAGGTCGCGACGGGTCGCCCGCACCAGGGCGGCGTTGTCGGCGTCGATGGTGGTGCGCTGGAGGCCGAGCGGCCAGGACCGGGCGAACAGCGAGAACTTGGTCTTCGCCGCGAACAGCGCGCTCTCCAGCCCTGCCGCCCGCAGCGAGGTGAACACCGAGGAGACCGGGTGGCCGGCGGCCGCCTGCACCGTCCGCGGCACCAGGCGGTCGTCGTCCCAGGTCACGCCGTGCCCGCCCAGCGCCCGGTCCACCCGCCGCCCGGTGACCATGCTCGTGTGGTTGGGCAGCGTCACCGTCATCTCGACGTCGGTGCGCGCGTTGAGCGTGGACGCGCCCTCGGCCATCAGCCGGTGCAGCGTCGGGGTGCCGGTCGCGCCCAGCTGCGTGATCGCGCCGGAGGCGAGCCCGTCCACGGAGATCACCACCACGCGGGTGATCTCGCCCGCCGAGGCGCGGGCCGCCTCCGCCCCGGGTGGGGTCGCGGCCGGGGCCGGAGAGGCGCTGAGCACCAGGGACACGAGGGCGACCGAGAGCGCCGGGCGCAGGACTGGGCGCGGGATTCGGCGCAGGAAAGGCATGGGCGACAGGCTACGGGGGAGGTGATCTCCCGACCGGCCGCGCCGCGGCGTGACGGGGATCTCGGTCGCGTCGGCATGCGATCCCCACGCCGCCGCCCTAGCCTTTCCGTCGTGCAGCACGACTGGCCGGCCCGCGACGCGCGTCCCCGCGACCGCGAGGCGCCGATCGGCATCTTCGACTCCGGCTTCGGTGGCCTCACCGTCGCCCGGTCCGTGATCGACCAGCTGCCGCACGAGTCGGTGCTCTACGTCGGCGACACGGCGCGCCAGCCCTACGGACCCAAGCCGATCGGCGAGGTCCGCGAGTACGCCCTCGAGTGCCTCGACCACCTGGTCGCCCTCGGCGTGAAGGCGCTGGTCATCGCGTGCAACTCCGCCAGCGCCGCGATGCTGCGCGACGCCCGCGAGCGATACGACGTCCCGGTCGTCGAGGTGATCTTCCCGGCCACCCGGCGCGCCGTCGCCGCGAGCCGCTCGGGCCGGATCGGGGTGATCTGCACCCGCTCGACGGCGGAGTCGATGGCGTACGACGACGCGTTCGCCGCCGCGCCGCACGTCACGCTGACCACCCAGGTGTGTCCGCGGTTCGTGGACTTCGTGGAGCGCGGCGTGACCGGCGGCGACGAGCTGATCGGCGTGGCCCACGAGTACCTCGACCCGCTGGTGGACGCCGAGGTGGACACCCTGATCCTCGGCTGCACGCACTACCCGCTGCTGACCGGCGTCATCTCCTACGTCATGGGCGACGGCGTCACCCTGGTGAGCAGTGCCGAGGAGTGCGCGAAGGACGTCTACAAGATGCTGGTGGCCACGGACCTGATGCGGCAGTCGGGCGAACCCGTGCACCGCTTCCTGACGACCGGCGCCCCGGCGGAGTTCGAACGGATCGGCCACCGGTTCCTCGGGCCCGAGCTCGGCGACGCCACCCAGCTCGTCGGCGGGCTGGCGGCCGGGCCGGTGGCTCCGCGGTGAGGCTCGTCGTTGTCGGGTGCTCGGGCAGCTACCCCGGACCCGACTCGGCCGCGAGCTGTTACCTCGTCGAGGCCGACGACCCCGACGTACCCGGCCGCACCTGGCGGGTGCTGCTCGACCTGGGCTCCGGCGCCCTCGGGGCGCTGCAGCGGCACGCCGACCCGCTCGCCATCGACGCGGTGTTCCTCAGCCACCTGCACCCCGACCACTGCGCCGACCTGTGCGGCTACCACGTGCTCCGCAAGTACCACCCCGACGGCCCGCAGCCGCGCCTCGCGGTCCACGGCCCGGAGGGCACCGCAGAGCGGATGGCCGCGGCGTACGGGCTGCCCGCCGACCCCGGCATGACCGGCGAGTTCGAGTTCCACCCGTACGCCGGCCCGGTGCAGGTCGGTCCGCTGACCGTCGAGCCCGTCCCCGTCGTGCACCCGGTCGCGGCCTACGGCCTGCGCGTCACGGCCGGCGGACGCACCCTCGCCTACTCCGGCGACACCGGGCCGTGCGACGGCCTGGACTCTCTCGCCGCGGGCGCGGACCTGCTCCTCGCCGAGGCGTCGTTCCTCTCCGACGCGAAGAACCCTCCGGGGATGCACCTGACCGGCGCGGACGGCGGCCGGGCGGCGGCCCGGGGCGGCGCCGGCCGGCTCGTGCTCACCCACGTGCCGCCGTGGTACGACCCGGCGCTGGCGGTCGCCGAGGCCAAGGCGCAGTACTCCGGTCCCATCGAGCTGGCCACCGCGGGCGCGGTCTTCACGGTCTGAACGTTCGTTGGTCGAGGAAGGCGCGCTAGCGCCTGTCACGAGACCTGGTGAGGGACGACCGCGGACCTGCCGGGGGTCTCGTGACGGTCGCTGCGCGACCTCCTCGACCAGCGGGCCGGTCTGGACACCGTTGGTCGAGGAAGGCGCGCTAGCGCCTGTCACGAGACCTCGGTGACGGTCGCTGCGCGACCTCCTCGACCAGCGGGCCGGTCTCGGGCATTCGTTGGTCGAGGAAGGCGCGCCAGCGCCTGTCACGAGACCCGGTGAGTGGCGGGCGTCGGTGCAAGTTTCTGCCGAACGGCAGACGTAGGGGACCGCTGCCCGTCACGATTTGCCCGTGCGCGCGACGTCCCCCCTCGTCGCCGGGATCGGCCTGCTCCTCGCCGTGCCGGCTGGTGCGAGCCTGCTCGGTTCCGGGGCGGCGGTGGGCGCGCCCCCGGTGCTGCTCGACGAGCCGGCCCACGGGCGCGTCGCCCTGGCGGCCGTCGGTGACGGTCTGGACGCGGCCGCCGCGCAGAGCGGCCTCAGTCCGACCGCGCTGACGGAGGTGCTCCGTTCCGACCGCACCGCGTGGCTGGACCGCGCCGGCCACCTGTTCTACGTGGACCCGGCCCAGGACGCCGCTGCCCTCGCCGGGCAGGCGCCCCCGACCGAGGCCGCGACGTACCCCTACAACCAGACGTTCCTCCTGCACTCGCGGCCGAGCGCGACCCGGGTGATCTACCTCGACTTCGACGGCTACGACCTCCACGACACGGCCTGGAACGCCTCGGGGACCCCGGCGCTGACCGTGCCGGCGTACACCGCCGACGGCGACCCGGCCTTCTCGAACGCCGAGCTCGACGTGGTCCAGGAGGTCTGGGCCCGGGTCGCGGAGGACTACGCGCCCTTCGACATCGACGTGACGACCCAGGACCCCGGGACGGCGGGCCTGGCCCGTACCTCCGCGGGAGACACGGCGTACGGCGCCCGCGCCTCGATCACCACGGACACCTCGCTGCGGTCGACGATCAGCGGCTGCGGCGGCAGCTGTGCCGGCGTCGCCTACATCGGCACCTACGACGCGGTGATGTCCGGGGGGCAGTACGCCGAGTACTACCAACCCGCCTTCGTGCTGCCGTCGCCGTCCTACACCGCCGCCTTCATCGCCGAGATCGTCAGCCACGAGGTCGGCCACAACCTGGGCCTCTCGCACGACGGGCTCGGGTCCGCGTCGTACTACCAGGACGGCACCGGCACCAAGATCTGGTCGCCGATCATGGGCGCGGGCTACACCCCCCTCACACAGTTCTCCAACGGCGACTACGCCGGCGCCACCCAGACCCAGGACGACTTCGTCGTGATCGGCCAGAACGGGCCGTCCCTGATCGCGGACGAGTACGGCGGCACCACGGCCACCGCGGATCAGCTCGGCGCGGGGGACGTGTCGGCCACCGGCCTGATCGGCAGCCGCACGGACGTGGACACCTTCCAGGTCACCCGGGCCTGCGCCGGCACGATGACGGCCACGCTGACGCCCGCCGCCCTCGGCCCGGACCTGGACACCCGGCTGCGGCTCCTCGACTCCGCGGGCACGGCGCTTGCGGTCTCCGCACCGGCGAGCGCCCGCGGCGGCACCTGGTCACCGGTGCTGACCGGCATGGGTGCCTCGATCGTGCAGGACCTCGCGGCGGGGACCTACTACCTGGAGGTCGACGGGGTCGGCCTTGACGACACAACCCTCGGCTACAGCGACTACGGCAGCGTCGGGAGGTACGGGCTCTCGGTCACCGGCTGCGCCGGGTCGCCGACGGCCACCCCGACCGTGCACGCCGACAGTGACCCCCACGGTGACCCCGACGGTGACCCCGACGGTGACCCCGACGGCGACCGCCTCCCCTTCGGCGAACCCGTCGGTCTCACCGAGCCCGACGGCCACGGGCACCGCGACGGGCACCGCGACGGCCACCGCGACGGCCACCGCCACGCCCACCGCAGGTCCGGGCGACCCCGGCTTCACCGTGCCGGCCGCGCCGGTGGTGCGGTCCGTGAAGCCCGGCCACGCGGGGTGGCCGCGGACGCTCCTGCTGCGCTGGCGGGCACCGGCGAGCAGCGGCGGTGCGCCCGTCACGGCGTACGAGGTGCGGGTCTGGAGGGTCACCGCGAGCGGCAAGGCCGTCCGTGCCGGGACCTACTCCGTCGAGGCCCCCAGCAGGCGCCTGAAGCTGGTGCTGGACAACGCGAGGTACCGGTTCACGGTGGCCGCGACCAACTTCGTCGGCACCGGCCCGCGCTCGATCCGCACCAAGGCGGTCCGCGCGCGCTAGCGAACCGAGGCCGACCTAGCCGTGGGCGTGGGCTTCGAGGAAGGGCAGGAGCAGCGCGAGCGTCTCGTCGGGGAACTGGGTGTGCGGGTAGTGCCCCGCGCCCTCGATGACCTCGAGCCGGGCGAGTCCCGGTGGCATGGCGGCCACGATCGCTTCTCCCTCGGCCACGGGATTGGCCCAGTCCGGGTCGAGGGAGCCCTCGATGATCAGCGCAGGGCACTGGATGTTGCCGAGCTGTTCTCCGGCGTCGGCCGGCGACGACTGGACCATGCGCCGCATCGCCTTCATCCGGCCCGGCCGTTCGAGGTCGGCGCGGTTCCACTCCAGCTGCTCGGCCCAGTCGTCGGGTTTGCGACCCGGGAACGCGAGGTCGAGGTAGCGGTGCCACCACCCCACGCTGCCCAGGACGGCGCTCATCCCCAACCAGGTCGAGCCCAGGAGGTATCGCTTGACGCGCAGGCCGCCCAGGCTGAAGGACAGCTTGCGGGTGAACGGGCCGATCTCGACGATGCCCTGGACCAGCTCGGGCGCCTGTGCCGCCGCGATGGTGACCGCGCCTCCCGAGATCGAGTGCCCGACCAGCACGGCGGGCCCCCCGAGGTGCCGGACGAGCGCGATCAGGTCCGCCGCGATGTCGGTGCGGGTGAAGGCCGGCCAGTCGGCGCTCGACTCGCCGCACCCGCGCAGGTCGACGGCGGCCACGCGGTAGCCGGCCGCGGCGAGCTGGGGCACCAGGAACCGGTAGGCGGCGCGACTGTCGCCCAGGCCGTGGGCGAGGACGACCAACGGCCCGCTGCCGGTGACGTCGTAGGCGATGGTGCCGTCGTCGACGGTCAGGAACTCGGTGATGACGACCTCCAGGTGGCTCGCGTGATGGACCCCAGCATGGCATCGCAGACTGGGACCGCTACGAGGGGAAGAGCCTCCACTGCCCCTCGGAGACGACCTCGACCTCGCCGTCGGTCACCTGGATGGCGGTCTCGTCGTCGATGGCGTACGCCGGACCCTCGATCGTGGCGGCCCAGCTCTCGGCCTCGGCCATGGAGTTGCCCGGCATCCCGTCCGGAGCCAGGTGCGGACAGATCGAGAAGTCGACGATCCCGAGGGTCTCGTCGCCTCCCGTGGCTGGCCGCCACTGGACGAAGTCCTCCCCGATCCGGGGGGTCATCACCATGCTCCCTGCGCTCAGCCCGACCCAGACCGTCTCGGTCAGCGACGGCAGGAGATCCACGAGTCCGGACTCGCGCATCCAGTGGCTGAGGTACAGGGCATCGCCCCCGGCGACCAGCAGGACGTCGGCGTCCCGGACGACGGGGACCCAACGTTCCTCGTCGATGCTGGGCAGCGCGGTGAGCTCCAGCACGCCCACCGACCTCCACCCCAGCTCGACCATGGGCGTCCTGGATTCGTGTCCGCTGATGAACTGCCAGGGCTTCTCGCCCGGACCGACCTGGGGGTGCCCGTACTGCGCGGTGGGGATGGCGAGGGCGTTGGACTCGGCGATCGGCTTGCCGAGCAGGTCGACCAGGGCGTCGCGGATGCTCGCGTTCTTGACGCCCGCGGAGGTGAGCAGCAGCTTCAAGGTCTCTCCCGGTTCTAGGGGGTGTGCGTCGTGGCGATGTGGAACCACCGCGAAACTATCGCGAGCGCGGGAGCACGAGACGTGCTCCCGAGCGCGGGGTCGCGCCGTACGACCGCGTAGGTTGGCGTGCCGTGGACACCCACCCTGCCGACGTGCTCGACCGGCTGGTCGAGTCCGGCCAGGATCCCGGCGGCGCGGTCGCCGTCGTCCGGGACGGTGTCGTCGAGGTCGACCACCCAGCCGGGACCCGGGACGGGTCGTCGCCGTGGGCGTCGAACACGTTGGTGATGACCTTCTCCGTGGCCAAGCCCTTCGCCGCCTTGGCGTTCCTGGACGCGGTCCGCGAGGGCGCGGTCTCCCTCGACCAGCAGGTCGCCTCCGTCTGGCCCGAGTTCGGACGCTCCGACAAGGACGCGACGACGATGCGCCACCTGCTCTCGCACCAGGCCGGCCTGCCGGCGTTTCCCCAGGAGGCGCTCGAGGTCCCGTTCGACGACCGTGACGCACTCGTGGAGCTGCTCGCCAACGCCGTCCCGGTCCACCGACCCGGTGCCGGGGTCGCCGAGCACGCCTTGACCTACGGCCACCTGCTGGACGAGGTCCTCCGCCGCGCGACCGGGGAACCGTTGGCCGAACGCTTCGCGCGCATCGCCGACGAGGCCGGCTGGGACCTGCACCTGCGCGTGGAGGAGCACGACCTCGGCCGCGTCGCCACTCTCGTCGAGGCCGACGCGACCTGGCGGTCGGGTTACCTGGACGACCCACGATGGGGACCTGCCCTGGGTCGACCTCTCGGGCTGCTCGACGCGGACGTGCTGAACTCCGAGCGGTTCCGGCGTACGGCGTTCCCCGCCGTCGCCCTGCACGCCGGCGCCCTGTCGCTGGCCGTCTTCTACGACGACCTCGTCCGACCCGACGGTTTCGTCGCCACGCGCCTGGGCCACGAGCTGTGGCGGGCCTACACCGAGCCGGCCGCCACGGGGCACGACCTGGTGCTCGACCGGTCGGTGACCTGGACCCTCGGTTTCCAGATCGACGAGGAGGACGGACGGATGGAGCTCGGCATGGGGGGTGCCGGCGGTTGCTCCGCGTGGACCGAGCCCGCGGCTCGGTACGGCGCCGCGTACCTCACCCGGGGCCTGGGCGGGCACGACCGTGGCGAGGCGGTGTGGCAGGCCGTCGGCTCGCGGTTCGGGTCCTGACCGCCCTGGCAGAGTCGGGCCATGACGACGCGGATCCCCGGCTACCTGCTCACCGACCACGTGGCGGAGGTGCCGCTCGACCATGCGGCTGCGCACGGCCGCACGATCGAGGTGTTCGCGCGCGAGGTGGTCGCCGTCGATCGCGAGCACGACGACCTGCCGTGGCTGCTGTTCCTCCAGGGCGGTCCGGGCGGCAAGTCGCCGCGCCCCGGGGAGGGGGACGGATGGCTGAAGCACGCGACCAAGACGCACCGGGTGCTGCTGCTCGACCAGCGAGGGACCGGGCGGAGCACGCCGCTCACCCGGCTCACCGTGGAGGGCTGGCCGGACGCCGACATCGCGGCGTACCTCAGGCTGATGCGTGCCGACAGCATCGTGCGCGACGCGGAGGTGCTGCGCGAGCGGGTCGCCGGGGGTCGGACCTGGGAGATGCTCGCCCAGAGCTACGGCGGGTGGGTCACGATGACCTACCTCTCGCTGGCGCCCGAGGGTCTCGACGCCTGCTACGTGGTCGGCGGCCTTCCCGGGCTCACCGCCACGGCCGACGACGTCTATGCGCGCACCTACCCCCGTGTCGCGGGCAAGAACGCCGAGTTCTACGCCCGCTACCCCGACGACGTGGCTCTGGTGCGCCGGATCGCCGACCACCTGGCGTCGCACGAGGTGCTGCTGCCCGACGGTGACAGGCTGACCACCAGGCGGTTCCGTCGGCTCGGCAGCGGCTTCGGGATGAGCTACGGGTTCGACCGGCTGCACTGGCTGCTGGAGGAGGCCTGGCACGGCGACCGGCTCTCGGACGTCTTCCTCTACGCGGCGATGGGGCAGACCGGTCACGTCGACGGGCCGCTGTTCGCGCTCCAGGAGTACATCTACGGCCAACCCGGCTCCGGCGCGAGCGCCTGGGCGGCCGAGCGTGCCATCGCCGAGCACCCGGACTTCGCCGAGGACCACGACCCGCTGCTGTTCACCGGCGAGATGTTCTACAGCTGGATGTTCGACGAGGTCCGCGCCCTGGCGCCGTTCCGGGGCGCGGCCGAGGAGCTGGCGGCGTACGACGACTGGGGGCCGCTCTACGACCTCGGCCGGCTGGCCGCCAACGAGGTGCCGGTCTTCGCGGCCGTCTACTTCGACGACATGTACGTCGACTCGGGCCTCCAGCTCGAGACGGCCGGGTACGTCGGGAACGTGCGGGCCTGGGTCACGAACGAGCTCGAGCACGACGGCATCCGCGCCGATGGCCCCCGCGTCCTGGGCCGGCTGATGGACATGCGCGCCGGACGGCTGTGAGCGACCTCAGCCGCCGACCGTCGAGGCAACCACCCAGTGCGCCGTCTCCGAGACGACGGGATCCGGGTCGTCGGTGAAGCGCAGCGCGAGGTCTCGAGCCTCCTGGGGGAGGACGGTCGGTGCGGCATAGAGACCGCAGGCGCGCAGCCACGGCTCGCGCCAGTAGTCGGTCTCGTCGAGGACGAGCACGCGAAGCCAGTCACTGAGCGGCTCCTGGTCGGTAGCGGCGTACTCACCCACCAGCTGGATGCGCGTGCCGTCGTCGAGGGCGGGGCTGATGATCCCGAGGAGCAGGCGGGCCAGGGGTCGGCCGACGGTGACCTCGAGCATCTCGGTCGCGGTGTTGCGATCGCGCTCGTTGTTCGAGGCGAGGCCGGCCATGCCCGCACCGATGACGCGCGGCTCGTGGGCAAGGCCGAGAAGCACCTCGACGCGCCGACCCGCAGTCGTCAGCTCGTCGCGGAGTGCGCCGTGCAGCGGCTCGCACCCCGCAGTGTCGGGGAGCAACGCGACGAGCTGGAGCGAGCGGTGAGCGCGGGCGGCCTGCGAGGCGAGGGCATTGCGGAGCTCAGAGGCCGCCGGCGTCTCTCGGTGTCCGGTGAGCGCGAGTGCGCGGGCGGCCGCCTCGGCCACATCGGGCTCGCCGTCGTCGAGGTGTGCCACGAGCGCGGCACGACATCCGTCGGTCCCGGCCTCCCCGAGTGCGAACACGACCCGCTGCCTGGTCAAGGGCGGCAAGCCCGTCTCACCCAGCGTCGGGACCAGCCCCTCGCCGTGGGCGACGAGGGCGTCGACCAGCTGCTCCGGTGCCGCGGGATGAGCGGCAAGCTCGACCAGGTGTGGCACGAAGCAGGGAGCCGGCGACCCCGCTGCCGCCGCGAGAGCAAGCCGCGCCGAGTCCGCGTCGCCGTCCAGGGCCGAGAGCCAGGTGTCCAGCGCGTGGTCGTCGTGCGGGGCCAGGACGGCCGCGACTGACAGCCGCACCCAGGGATCGTCGTCCTCGACCAGCCGCTCGAGCGAGCTGGCGACGGACGGGGACCCCAGGAGGCCGGCCTCGCCGGCGACCTTGGCGGCGAGGGCCCGGCGCTCGGCGTCGGGGGAGGACATCAAGGCGGTGACGTGAGCCGCGACGGTCGGGCTGCCGGCGTCGGCCAGGGCTTCGAGCGCCGTCTCCGTGTCCCGGAGGTCCCCACTGTGCAGCAGCGACTCGACCGCGGAGCGCGAGACGTCGTCGTCGATCCGGATCGCCACCGGGTCCCAGGCCCGACGGGACAGCACCTCGCGGAGGTTGGCGCCGTACTCGCGGTACGCGATCACGCCGGCGACCGCCCAGACCGCGGTGAGCACGATGGTGACCAGGACGACGGAACGTACGTCGAGATCCAGCGCGTCCTTCACGATCAGGAGCACGCCGACCAGGCCGAGCGCGATGGGGATGCCCGTCGCCTCGGTCATCGTCTGCGCCTGGAGTCGAAGCCGCGGCAGCAGCGCCTGATAGGTCGCGTTGATCGACGTGCGGGTGGTGCCGTCGGTCAGCGTGATGTCGGTGACCTGCTGGATGCAGACGAGGGCGAAGAAGGCGAATGCCGCCGGCCCGAGGGCGACCCCGGTCGCGCTGGTGACACACAGCAGCACGAACACCGCGACGGGATTGAGGGCCAGACCGACGCCGATCCCGAAGCGGGTGAGGATCCATCCGGCGAACACGAAGATGAAGACGATGCTCGAGACGTTGATGATCGCGGCGAACACACCTTGGAATCGCGCCAGGTCGCTCGGGTCGGGATACCGCGCAGCTGCGCGCTCCCACACCATGAAGTCCAGCAGCTGCGTCACGGCGGCCGAGAGGACCTGGTAGCCGAAGATCAGGACCACGAGCCGGTTGCGCAGCAGGGAACGCCGGTCCGCCACCGATCGCCCGGGCGGCGCGGGCTCGGGTGTCGCAGCGAGCTCGGCGGGATAGCGCCGCCCGGTGGCGACGACGAGGCCCACCATCACGAGCGAGGCGAGCAGGTCCACTCCGATCAGCCGCTTCGGCCCACCGAGCGGCTCGACCAGGAGAGCCGCGGCGATGCCTCCCAGGGCGAAGCCGACCGAGAACCCGGCAGCGACGCGGGGGAAGTGCGCCTTCATCTGGCGTACGTCGAGCAGCCGGCCCGCCTGGCCGCCGACCAGCGCGAAGCCGATCGGGATCGTCAGCGGGAACAGCACGAGGAGGGGGAACGTGACCCACACGCCGTCCCAGGCGGTGAGCACCAACCAGCCCGCCGCGACCACCGCCAGGTAGATCCAGAACACGCCTGCCGTCAAGGTGGCGAGGGAGACCCGGCTCTGTGCCCGGGAGAGCGACGCGGAGACCGCGACCCCGACCGCCGCGACCGTGAGGTAGACGTAGGCCAGGGCGCCGGCGCCGTACTCGTTGAGGAAGAGTGCGCTCACCGGGACGACGAGGAAGGCCATCAGCAGGCCCAACCCCACCGTCTGCCCCCCGAGCAGGAGGAGTCTCGTCCTCACCGGGCCGGAGGTTGCTGGTGTGACTCGCGCAGCCGGCGGACGAGCTCCGTGATGACGCCCGCGGCGATCTCGGGGCGCATCCGCAGGGCCTGGTCGAACGCGGCCTTGCGGAGCCGGAACGCCCGCACCGGGGTCGTGGCACTGACGGTGGCCGACCGCGGCTGTGGGTCCAGGACCGCCATCTCCCCGACGACGCTGCCCGGCCCCATCCGGACCCGTCTGTCCTCGCGGACGACCTCGACGTCACCCTCGACGATGACGAAGAGCCAGTCCTCGACGGCGCCGGCCTCCATCAGCACCGCACCCTCGGAGTACTCGGTCTCCTCGAGCACGCGCGCGATCCCTGCCAGGACGCGCCCCGGCGTCTGGGCGAACAGGTCGACGTGGCGGAGCAGGGCGACGCGCTCGACGGCCAAGAGCACGCCCTGACACTAGACCCCGGCCCGCTCGACGCCCTGACGTCGAGCGAATCTCCCCGTGCTCAAGGACTACGACGACGGCGGGCGCTGACGCTCCGGGGAGTCACACCAACCCAGCGTCGTGCACGCAGAGGGCGACCTGCACCCGGTTGGTGGCGCCCAGCTTGTCGAAGACCCGCGAGACGTGCGACTTGACGGTCGGCACCGAGAGGAAGAGCTCGGTGGCGATCTCCGCGTTGCTGAGGCCGCGGCCGACGGCGAGCGCGACGTCGCGCTCCCGGTCGGTGAGTGCCTCGAGCCGGGTGACCGCCTCGGTCGAGCGGTTCGAGGTGGCGATCCGGCGGATCAGCGAGCGGGTCACCGTCGGGGACAGCATCGGGTCGCCCTGGGCCACCTTGCGGATGGCCGCGACGACGTCGGGCGGCGGGGTGTCCTTGAGCAGGAACCCGTCGGCGCCTGCGGCGAGCGCCTCGACGACGTACTCGTCCGCGTCGAAGGTGGTGAGCACGATGACGCGGGGCGGGTCGGTCCGGTCGAGCAGCTCGCGGGTGGCGTCGAGGCCGTTGAGCCGCGGCATCCGGATGTCCATGAGCACCACGTCGGGACGCAGCTCGGCCGCCTGCGCCAGGCCCGCGTGACCGTCGCCGGCCTCCCCGACGACCTCCAGGTCGGGCTGGCCGCCGAGCATGAAGGTGAGGGCCGAGCGCACCAGGGGGTCGTCGTCGACGATCAGCAGCCGGGTGGTCGCGATCGTCACGCGGCCCACGGTATCCAGCCGCGCAGCACGAACTGGCCGCCGTCCCGGTGCCCCTCGAGCCGGCCGCCGCGCAGCTGGGCGCGCTCGACGAGACCGACCAGGCCCAGCCCGGCACCGGGCGTGCGCGTGGGCCCGAACCCGATGGGGTTGCGCAGCACGATGTCCACGCCGTCCTCGGGTGACCCGCTCACCTCGATGCGGAGCACGGCGCCGGGTGCGTGCTTGCCGGCGTTGGTGATGCCCTCCTGGACGATCCGGTAGAGCGTGCGGCCCACCACGTCGGGCACCGGCGCGGACCCGGACAGCTGGCCGGAGAGCTGGTCGGAGAGCTCGACGTGCAGCCCGGCGTCGCGGGCCTGGTCGACGAGCGCCGGCAGGTCGGCCCACGTGGGCTGGGGCGCCCCGGTCGGCTCGCCGGTCTCGGGGTCGCGCAGCACGCCGAGCACGCCTCGCAGGTCCGTGAGTGCGTCGTTGGCGAGGTCGCGGATCACGGTCGCGTTGGCCCGCAGCTCGTCGGCGTCCAGGTCCGTGCGGAAGCCGAGCGCCCCGGCGTGCAAGGAGATCTGGGAGATGCGGTGGGCGAGCACGTCGTGCATCTCGCGGGCGATCCGGGCCCGTTCGTTGCCGCGGGCCTGCGCGGCTCGGAGCTCCTGCTCGGCCTCGGCCCGCTCGGCCCGCTGCTGGAGGGTCCACACCAGCTCGCGCCGCGACCCGATGTAGAGACCCCAGCCGAGCACGGCCGCGGTGACGATGGTGTTGATCACGAGGTCGAGCCACACCGGGGTGCCCTGCCCCGGACGTACGGTGACGAAGGTCTGACCGGCGACCACGCTGGCGATGCCCAGGATGAGGACCTGCCAGTAGACGCGACGGGTGGCCAACGAGACGGCCGCGAGCACGGCCGGACCGGCGGCCAGGGCGGACACCGCGCTGAGTGCGGCGGTGGCCAGGGCCACGGTCAACGGCCAGCGCCGCCGGAAGTACACCAGGACCAGGGCCACCAGCCCGAGCGGCACGTCCACCCACAACCAGGTGGCGCTCCGGTCGGCCACCCCCGACAGGGCCGCTCCGCTGATGGCGGCCATGCCGACGAGCCGGACCGCGACGCCCCACCGCGTGACCGGCGGCTGCACGACCGCAGGGTCGGGGCGTTCCATGCTCACAGGTTAGGGGCGTCGTACGTCGCGGAGCAGCGGTCCGCGGTACCCCTGCCACCCCCTACTTTGGTCGCGCCCC
Source organism: uncultured Actinomycetota bacterium (assembly GCA_963774575.1). Lineage (GTDB taxonomy): Bacteria > Actinomycetota > Actinomycetes > Propionibacteriales > Nocardioidaceae > Nocardioides. Next base: position 250,996 of record CAVZFO010000022.1, read on the forward strand.
GCCCCTGCCGAGGGCCGATGCCGGGCCGCGTGACCGGTTGACAGGATGGGCCCATGATCAAAGTCGAAGGGCTCACCAGGAAGTACGGGAGCTTTGTCGCCGTCGACGACATCAGCTTCGTCTGCAAGCCGGGCACGGTGACGGGGTTCCTCGGGCCGAACGGCGCGGGCAAGACCACCACCATGCGGGTGATGGTCGGGCTGACGCCGGCCACGGCGGGCGAGGTCACGATCGGCGGCCTGCACTTCCACGACATCCCCAACCCCGGCCGGCACGTCGGCGTCCTGCTGGACGCGTCGGCCCAGCACGCCGGTCGCACCGGCCGCGAGGTGCTGACGATCGGGGCCAAGACCATGGGCCTGCCGATGTCCCGGGTCGACGAGATGCTCGCGCTGGTCGCGCTCGACGACACCGAGTCGGAGCGGCGGATCCGCAACTACTCCCTCGGCATGCGGCAGCGGCTCGGCATCGCCCACGCCCTGCTCGGTGATCCGTCGGTGCTGATCCTCGACGAGCCGGCCAACGGCCTGGACCCCGCCGGCATCCGGTGGATGCGCGGACTGTTGAGTGGGTACGCCGATCGCGGCGGCACGGTGCTGCTGTCCAGCCACCTGCTGCACGAGGTCGAGCAGATCGCCGACGAGATGCTGCTCATCGGCCGCGGCAAGATCGTGGCCCGCGGCACCAAGGCCGAGCTGCTCGCCGGCGCCGGTGGCACCGGCACCCTGGTCGTCGCGGAGGACAACGAGCGACTGTCCGCGGCACTCACAGAGAAGGGCTTGACCTTCACTCCGTCGGGCTCGGGTACCGCGTCGACGCGATGCCGGTGGAGATCGGCCGGCTCGCCGTCGAGAGGTCTGTCGTGCTCTCCGACCTGCGCCCGGTCGAGGGCGGCCTCGAGGACCTCTTCCTCGAGCTCACGTCCGACACCCAGCGCGACGACCTCGCCCACGCGCCCGTCGTCCACGAAGGAGCCACCGCATGACCGCCGTACCGATGACCCTCGACGTCAGCCAGACCCCACGCGTCCCCTTCGGCCGGCTGGTGTAGCGTCGAGACGCGCAAGATGTTCGACACCCGCGCAGGCCGGTGGCTGGTGATCTCGATCGCGGCCTTCACGGCCCTGGTGCTCGTCATCCAGCTGTGGGTGGTGCTCGCCCAGGACGAGACCGTCACTTCAACGACTTCGCCGGCGGCGCCAACATCCCGATGAACATCCTGCTGCCGGTCCTCGGCATCATGTCGGTGACCAGCGAGTGGAGTCAGCGGACGGCGATGGTGACCTTCACCCTCGAGCCGTCGCGCGCCCGCTTCCTGGCGGCGAAGTTCGTCAGCACCCTCATCGTGGCCCTCGCCGCGGTGGTGGTCGGCCTCGTCCTGACGATCATCGCGAACGGACTCTACGCTGCGTTCTCGGACAACCCGGTGACCTGGGAGCTCGGGCCGTTCCGGATCTTCTGCTACTTCCTGCTCTACGTCTTCAGCATGGCGACCGGCTTCGCGTTCGGCATGCTGTTCCTCAACACGGCCGCGGCGATCGTCATCTACTTCGTCTACTCCTTCATCTTCCCCGGGCTCTTCGAGCTCGGCGCGAACCTGATGACGTGGTTCAAGGATGTCCGGCCGTGGATCGACTTCACCAACGCGCAGAACCCGATCATCGATGCGGACGTCAGCGGCAAGGAGTGGGCGCAGCTGGCGACGTCCGCCTTCATCTGGCTGGTGGTGCCGCTGGTGATCGGCGTGTGGCGGGTGCTCCGCGCCGAGGTGAAGTAGCACCCGTTAGCGTGGCGGGCATGACCGCCACGCCCCCATCAGACGGCAGATCCGACGGCCGGGCCGACGACCAGCTCCGTCCGGTCACGCTGACCCGGCACTGGCTGGACCACGCGGCCGGGTCGGTGCTGGTCGAGTTCGGCCGGACCCGCGTGCTGTGCGTCGCCTCGGCCTCCGAAGGCGTGCCGCGCTGGCGCAAGGGCTCGGGGCAGGGCTGGGTGACGGCCGAGTACGCCATGCTCCCGGGCTCCACCAACACCCGCACCGACCGCGAGTCCGTGCGCGGCCGGATCGGGGGTCGCACCCACGAGATCTCCCGGCTGGTGGGCCGCTCGCTGCGGGCGATCATCGACTACCAGGCCCTCGGCGAGAACACCATCGTCCTGGACTGCGACGTGCTCCAGGCCGACGGCGGCACCCGCACGGCCGCGATCACCGGCGCGTACGTCGCGCTGGCCGACGCCGTGGCCCACCTGCGCGCCGCCGGCTCGCTGACGGGCGAGCCGCTCACCGGCTCGGTGGCCGCGGTGAGCGTCGGCATCGTCGACGGCACCCCGCGACTGGACCTGCACTACGACGACGACGTGCGCGCGGAGACCGACATGAACGTCGTGATGACCGGGGACGGCCGGTTCGTGGAGGTGCAGGGCACCGCCGAGGGCGCGCCGTTCGACCGGGCGGAGCTGGACGCCCTGCTGGCGCTGGCGGAGCAGGGGTGCAGCGAGCTGACCCGGCTCCAGGTGGAGGCTCTCAGCCGGTGACACTGTTCTTGGCCACCCGCAACGCCGGCAAGCTGCTGGAGATGCGGCGGATCCTGGACGTCCACGCCCAGGGCCTCGAGGTGGTCGGCCTGGAGGACGTGCCGCCGTACGACGAGCCGGTCGAGGACCGCGCGACGTTCGAGGGCAACGCCCTGCTCAAGGCCCGCGCCGGCCTCGCCGCCACCGGGCTGCCGAGCGTGGCAGACGACAGCGGACTCTGCGTCGACGCGCTCAACGGCATGCCGGGCGTGCTGTCGGCCCGCTGGGCCGGCCCTCCCCGCTCGGACTCCCGCAACAACGACCTGCTGCTCGCCCAGCTCTCCGACGTGCCGGCCGGGCGCGCGGACGGCGTACTTCGCCTGCGTGGTCGCGTTCTGCCACCCGGACGGCACCGAGGCACTGGTCCGCGGCGAGATGCCCGGCCGCGTGGTGCACGAGGCCCGGGGGAGTGGAGGCTTCGGCTACGACGTGGTCTTCGAGGCCGACGAGGCGCCGGGCGTCACCACGGCCGAGCTCACCCCCGACGACAAGGACGCGATCTCCCACCGCGGCAAGGCGCTGCGCGAGATCGGGCCGCTCATCGCGGCGCCTGGCCGGCTGGCCCTGGCTGGGGCGGGCCCGGTGGGTGAGGGTTGGTTCGTGGTGCGGTGACCAACACTCACCACCGCCCCACCGCCGTGACCAACACTCCGCCCGCCGCCCGCGTGCCGGAGGCGGGACTCGAACCCGCACACCCGAAGGCACGGCATCCTAAATGCTGCGTGTCTGCCAGTTCCACCACTCCGGCGCGGGAGCCAGACTGAGGCGCTCAGGCCGCGAGGCCGAGGTCCCTGCGCAGCTTGGCGACGTGGCCCTTGGCCTTGACGTTGTACTGCGCGAGGGAGATCTTGCCGTCCTCGTCGACCACGAACGTGGAGCGGAGGACGCCCTCGATGGTCTTGCCGTAGAGCTTCTTCTCGCCGTACGCGCCGTAGGCGAGGAGCGCGGCCCGGTCGGGGTCGGAGAGCAGGGTGATGGTGAGCCCGTCCTTCTCGCGGAACTTGGCGAGCTTGGCCGGCGAGTCCGGAGAGATGCCCAGCACCTCGTAGCCGGCGGCCTTCAGCGACGACAGCGAGTCGGTGAAGTCGCAGGCCTGCGTCGTGCAGCCGGGCGTCATCGCGGCGGGGTAGAAGTAGACGATCACCTTGCGCCCACGCAGAGCGGAGAGCGAGACCTCCTCGCCGGTGTCCGAGAGCAGGGTGAAGTCGGGGGCGGTGTCGCCGGGCGAGAGCCGGCCAGCAGGTGTTGTCGGTCACCACCGCACCCTAGCCACGGCGGTTGCGTTGGTAGCCTTCCGGCGTGACCAACGAGATCGAAGTGTCCTCGCTCGAGCGCGAGATCGAGTCGACCCGCGATCGGCTGGCCGACACGATCGACCAGCTCGTCTACCGGGCCCACCCCAAGACGATCGTGATGCGCGAGGTCAACTCCTTCAAAGGCCTGTTCGTGGACCGGGCGACGGGTCACCCGCGCACCGACAACATCCTCAAGGTGGCCGGAGGCGTGGTCGGCGTGGTTGCGCTCTTCGTGCTGATCCGCCGCGTCGTCCGCTGAGCGTTCGACCACCCGGACGAGTCGCCGTGCCCGACAAATCGACCTCTGGGGCCCCCATCAAGATGCTGCACGACCGGCTCCTGGTCGAGATCGACCGGGAGTCCGGCGAACGGCGTTCGTCGGGGGGCATCGTCATCCCCGCCACGGCGGCGATGGGGGCCCGCCGGCTGGTCTGGTCCCGCGTGATGGCCTGCGGGCCGCACGCCCGCTCGGTCGTCGTCGGCGACCGGGTGCTCTTCGACCCCGAGGACAAGGCCGAGGTCGAGGTCCAGGGGGAGACCTACGTCGTGATGCGCGAGCGCGACGTGCACGCGGTGGCGGCCGAACGTCTCGGCGACTCCGACAACACGGGCCTCTACCTCTGAGACCCCGGGCGTCGAAGCAATGTCGACCGTCGCGGTCGACTAACATGCCAGCATGACGACGACCACGGTGGGCCACCTGCCGTCCTACGGCGACGACCTCCACGTGGTGGCCGCGGCACCGGGCATCGGGGCCGGCAACTGGGCCGGGGCCGCGAGCGCGGTGCTGGTCGACGGTGTCTTCTGGCTGACCTGGCGGGTACGCCGCCCGCTCACCGACGGTCGCGGGGTCGCGGTCGTCGTGGCCCGCTCCGAGGACGGCGAGCACTTCGAGCAGGTGGCGGAGGTGGCCCGGGAGACCTTCGGCGCCGAGTCCTTCGAGCGACCGGTGCTGGTGCCGGTCGGTGACCTGGGCTGGCGGCTCTACCTCTCCTGCGCGACCCCGGGCTCCAAGCACTGGTGGCTCGACAGCCTGACCGCGCCGACCGTCGAGGACCTGGCCGCGGGCCACCAGCAGGTCGTGCTCGCCGGTGACGCGCACACGGCCGTCAAGGATCCCGTCATCGTGGTCGACGACGCCTCGTCGGGCGGCGGCTGGCACCTGTGGCTGTGCTGCCACCCGCTCGACGACCCCGGTCAGGAGGACCGGATGACCACCCGCTACCTCACCAGCGCCGACGGCCTGGCGTGGAGCGACCGCGGCGAGGTGCTCGCGGGTCGGCCGGGGGAGTGGGACGCCCGCGGTGCCCGGGTGACGGCCGTGATCGGCCGGGACCCGTGGACCGTGCTGTACGACGGCCGGCCCGACGCGATCTCCAACTGGTTCGAGACGACAGGGGTCGCCGTCTGGGACGGCGAGCGCCTGGTGCCCGACCCGAATGTTGCGCCGATCGTCTCGCCGTACTCCGACGGCGCCTTCCGCTACGCCTCGTCCGTCGACCTCGGCGACGGCCGGACCCGCTACTACGTCGAGGCCGCCCGCGACGACGGGGCGCACGACCTCGTGACGTTCGTGCGCTGACCTCGCTGCTACGACGCCCGACGGCGCTCGCGGAACGAACCCCGGCTCTCGGTCGAGAGCCAGTCGTCGAAGCTCTCCCCGGTGATCTGGGCGAGCAGGTTGATGTCGTCGGCGAAGTAGGGCAGCAGCCGGGCCCGGACCTCTGGCGCGAGCTTGGGGCGGGCCACGTCGCCGGCGACCGCGAGGGTGCGCACCAGCGGCTTGCTCGCCTTGCGCCACACCTGCGGCGGGGCGAACTGGCCGGCCCAGGCCCCGGCGCGGACCAGACGGCCCAGGACGGCTGAGCGCGGACCCGGCTCGACGAACACCCGGCTGTTGTCCGGGGGAATGGTCTCCACCTGGCCGGGGGGGATCCCGAGGAACTCACACGTCCGGTCGACCGCCCCGCGCGGGTCCTCGACGATCGAGCGGTAGCGGAGCACCAGCACCCGGTGCGGCTCGACGTAGCTGTAGAGGTGGGCCAGCTGCTCGCCGTACCTGCCGAGCTGCGCGTAGCGCCAGAACGGCGCCCAGCCCTTCGCGATCCGCTCGTGCTCCTTGGCGAAGGCCACCTCGAAGTCCGCCTCGGGCTCGAGGCCGTCGGACCACAGGTGCATCCAGTTGCTGTAGGCGCGGTCGATCGGGTCGCGGACCACCGCGACCAGCCGGGCGTCGGGGAGGTGCTCGGCGATGCGACGCTGGGCGGCGCGGTGCCAGAGGTAGAACGGCGTGCTCTCGCCGCGCACGGACGTGGCCGGGGCGGCGTCGAAGAGCCGCTCGTAGTCGTGGCGGCGCCACACCCACTCCTGCTGGGAGTGCTTGTCGCCGGGGCCTCGCCAGTGCGGGGGCGGGGCGTCGTCGCACATCCAGTACTTCGGTTCCTTGGGCACGGACATGAAGACGTCCGGGTGCCGCATCAGGGCCGCGTGCAGGGCCGTGGTGCCGGCCTTGGGCGCGCCCATGATGATGAAGTCCGGTGCCGCGGGTCGAGTCATGGTTCCTCCCGGGGCCAAATCTATCGAACCACTCGACTTACATGTCTTCCGCGTCCCAGGATCTCATTCCGAGCCCGGCGCCGTCCTCTCTCCCTAGGGGTGTGGCAGCGTTCGGAGGTGGCTGGAACCCTCGGTCGGGCTCCAGACTTTGACCAGAGCCTTGACCCGACGGTCCACTCGAGGAGGCCCCGTGGAGGACAGCCAGCACGACGACTGGACGCCCGACCCCAGCGAGCACAGCGCGCCCGAGTCGGCCGAGCAGCGGGCCAGACGGCGAGCGGTCGAGATCGCCCAGGACGCGCGCTTCTGCATGCTGACCAGCGCGGCCGGCGACGGCGCGCTGCACGCGCGGCCGATGACGCCGCAGCAGGTCACCGACCAGCTCGAGGCGTGGTTCTTCGTCTCGCGCAGCAGCGAGCAGGCCGCGGACGTCGCCCGGCGGCCGCGGGTGAACCTGTCCTTCGACGGGTCCACCGACTGGCTCTCGGTCGCGGGCCGGGCGACGGTGGTCGACGACCGGGCCCTGGTCAAGGAGATGTGGAACCCCGTCGTCGAGGCGTGGTTCCCGGACGGACCCGACGACCCGGACCTGGTGCTGCTGAAGGTGGACGCCGAGTCGGCGGAGTACTGGAAGGCGCCCGGCGGTCGCGCCGCCACCTTGCTGTCGTACGTGAAGGCGAAGGTCAACGGCGAGCCGATGCGCGGCGAGCAGGGCATCGTCGACTTCGACTGACGCGGCAGTCGCTGGTCGAGGGCAGCCCGCTGGTCGAGGAGGTTGCCCTGGCAACCGTCACGAGACCGCCTCGCTGGTCGAGGAGGTTGCCCTGGCAACCGTCACGAGACCTGGTGAGGGGGCGTGCGGCACCGTCGGACCCGAGGTCGACCCCGGGGTTGAGCCTGCTTGTTCGCTCACCGGATTTCGAGACGCGTCGCTGCGTCCCGTCGCTAAGCTCCGGTGCTGCGCCGAGCCTCCTCAATCCGCGCACCGACACTTCGCCTGGCTTCGCAAGCTCAGCCAGCCGAAGGGTGCGCGGAGCGGGCCAGCGCCTGTGAGTTCGCTGGCCCGCTCCCGGCACGGCTGGTGCATCGGATCCCCCGATTCCGACACACTCACCGGATTCCCCTGACCATGAAGGAGCGGTCCTCCCGGGGTTTGATACGCGGATCCGGAGAAAGTTTTTTCGCTACCAGCCGGCGCCGAAGCTGAGGAAGGGCGAGGGGGCGGCATCGGTGGGCAGCTCGGCGGTCGCGTCGGCCAGGGCGTCCGCCGGCGACTCGCCCCGCGCCACCCGGCCGTGCCAGCCGGCGAGCACCTCGCAGGCGACGTCGTCCGCCACCAGGGTGGGTGAGGACGTCACGCACCGGGCGCCGGCGTGCAGCCAGGCCGCCGTCATGCCGACCACCTCGTCGCCGCTGCGCACCGAGGCCCGACCGAGCTCGCACGACGAGAGCACCACCATGCCGGGCGTGTGCGACAGCTGGTCGATGTCGTAGCCGAACCAAGGCCCGTCGGCCAGGTCGACGGCGGAGAACAGCGGGTTGTCGCCCGGGTGTCGCCCGTGCCCGGCCAGGTGGAGGATGTCGACCCGGCTCGCCAGCCGGGCCACCCGGCGGGCGACGGCGGCGTCGCCGGTGAGCAGGGTCGCGCCCGGCCAGGCGGCCGCGGCCCGGGTGACCTCCTCCTCGGCGCGGTCCACGCCGGGGCCGGCCACGAGCCCGACCCGCTGGCGACGCGGGCTGCGGGCCCGCCGCAGCTCCAGCCACCGCGTCGCCGACGGGGGCACCGTCACCGGACGACCGGTGAGGCCGGGGAGGAGCGTCCACGGGGTGCCGGCGAGCTGCGCCGAGGGGGTGAGCACCACGCGGCGCTCGCCGATCAGCGGCAGCACCGGACCGACGAGCCGCTCCGACACGATCTGGAGCCGCTCGTCGAGCGAGCCGCGGATGGCGGCCGCGAAGGGTCCGGCGAGCTGCGAGGCCGCCATGTCCAGGTCGGCCGCGATCCGGTCCAGGTCCTGGCGCACGGGCTGGGCCTCGCACAGCGGGACGACGTAGGCGTCGGTCCCGGTCACGACGACGGCGGTGATCGTGTCGTCGACCACGACATGCGCGAGGAGGCACGCGTCGGTCGCGGTGAGCTCGGCCTGGACGTCCTCCAACGGGGCCGGCTCGCCGACGTGGCCCCCGCCGTCGCCGTACCAGCTGTGCTCCCGGATGTGGTCGCGCAGCTGGTCCAGGCGTCGGCCGTCCGCCGAGTGGGGCGAGGGCTGGGCCGCGTGCAGGACCCGCAGCTCGGTGAGCTCGGCCGCCACGCCCTCGTCCGCGGGCGGCCGCACGGGCGTCACCCGCGCGACCAGGGCTCGGGCGCGCTCCGACCACTCGTACGCCAGCGCCGGCGACCCGTCCTCGAGGGCCAGTCGCATCCCCTGCACGGCCAGGTCGCGGCCGTGGCCGACCAGGGTGCTCTGCAGGTCCAGGCTGCCGAACGACGACTGCCAGGCGTGCAGGTCGGACAGCCCCGCCCGCACGTGGTCGCGGGCGCGGCGCCCGTCGCCGCGCGCCCGGGCCAGCTCGGAGCGCACCTCCCGCCAGAGCAGGCGAGTGGCCACGGGGGAGTCCTCGTCGACGTGGACGCGGTTGATCCTGGACCGGGCGTCGTCCAGGTCGCCCCGGCGCAGCGTCAGGCGGGCCGCCTGGAGCCGGAGGATCGTGGCGTCGCGGCGGTGCTGGTGGCGGATCAGGTCCGTGGCCAGCTGGTCCGCTCGCTCCAGGAGCGCGGCCGACCGACCGCCCATCGCGATCTCCGCCACCGTCGCGACGCCGTCGGCGCGCAGCGCCTGGACCTCGCTGCCCTGGGTGCGAAAGCGGCGGGCCGCGCGGCGGGCGACCAGACGAGCCTGGGCGGGGTCCCCGCGCAGCAGGGTGCGCGACAGCGTCAGCTCGCACTCGGCCTGGAAGGTCCGCAGCCGGCGTGCCCCGTACGCGGATGCGGCGTCTTCCAAGGCCACGATGGCGTCGTGGGCACGGCCGGCCGCGGTGAGCACCTCCGCCCGGTCCTGCTCGCCGACGGCCCGGCTGACCGCGTGACAGCGGGGCGAGCACGGATGCGGGCGGCGTCCATCGCCTGGAGGGCGCCGACCAGGTCGCCGTGAAGGAGCCGGGCGTAGCCGAGGTTGTGCTCGGCCCGCGCCCGCCGCTCGGGGGCGTCCTCGTCGTGCAACAGGTCGATCGCGGTCCCCAGGTCGGTGACGGACTGGCCGGCGTCGCCACGCTACAGGTGCAGGCTCGCCCGGTTGAGCAGCGCCCGGCTCAGCTCCGGGACTGCCCTCGAGGAGGCCGATGGCCATCGTGTAGTCGGCGAGGGCGCCGCCGTGGTCACCGAGGTACTTGTGCATCAGCGCGAGCTGGGACCAGATCAGGCCGCGCGTCTCGGCGCTCAGCCCGCGCCGTTCCAGCAACGCCCGACAGCTCGCGAACCCGGCTCGCATGGAGCCCTTCTGGGCAGTGATGTAGGCGGCGGTGAGGTCGATCCTGGCGAGGAGGTCCGGGTCATCGGTCTGTCCCGGGCCTGTCGAGCAGGGTCGAGGCGCCGACGTAGTCCCCGTCGTTCATGCGCGTGACGGCGCGCTGATGCAGGTCAGCGGCGTCGGGCACTAGCCCATCATGGCGTGAGGTCCGTGAGCGCAGCCACCGCGTCCCAACCGCGCGAGACGGCGTCCGCCCGGCCGTCGTGGGCCGGGTCGATCGGGGCCAGGGTCGCGGCCAGTCGGCCGGCGAACAGCGGCGCGGCGAACGACGTGCCGCTCCACACGGCGAAGTGGCCGGTGTAGTCGTCGGGGTCGATCGACTCGCGGGTGCGCCCGTCGAGGAGCAGGCGGGCGACGGGCAGCAGCCCGCCCTGGAACGGCGGCAGCGTGCTCACCACCGACGCGCCGGGCTCGTGGGCGCGCACCCAGGGGCCGACGTTGCTGAAGAGCGCGTCGGTCCCGTTGGGGTTCAGCGCGCCCACGGTGACGATCGGCACCGCCGCCGGGTCGATGGCGACGAGGGTCTGCGCCGGGTCGGGCCACGGGCACCAGGCGGCCGGGAAGCACGGTCGGTCGGTGGCGTCGTTGCCGGCCGAGCACACCACGGCGACCCCGCACTCGCCGAGCTCGCGGAGGATGCCGTACATCGTCGGGTCGAACAGCTCGTCCTGCGGGGTCTCGTGGTAGTAGCCGAGCGACAGGTTGAGCACGTCGATCGGGTGGCCGCCCGGCTTGCCGTCACGATGGCGGCGGGCCACGTCCCTGATGTCCTTGAGCGCCTTGACCAGGTCGCTCTCGACGATCGGGCCCTCGGAGGCGAAGACCCTCCAGGCGACGATGTCCGCGTCCGGGCAGACCTGGTGGATCAGGCCGGCGATGAACGTGCCGTGACCCGCCAGCCCGTCGAGGCCGCCGTCGAGGGGTCCCACCTGGTCGGGCCGGGTCTCGGGGTCGGTCGCCGGGTCGACGTAGCCGATCGGGTCGCCGTCGAGCGTGACGTCCGTGTGCACGATGTCCAGGCCGGTGAACCAGGGGTGCGGGCCACAACCCGTGTCGAGCGTGGCGACGACCGGGCGGCGGCCCTTCACGGTGGCGTTGCGGACGGGCGGTGGTCCGACGTACGCCACGGGCTGCCGTCCGCCGCTGCCGCGGACGCCGTAGGTGCCGATCGCGGCGCGAATGGCCCTCGTCGTACGGGTGCCCCTCGTCGTAGGGGTGGCCCTCGTCGTACGGGTTGGCGCCGGCCTCGCGCACCAGCACCACGTGGTCGAGCCCCACGTTGCGGAGCTCCGAGAGGTCGTCGGCCTCGGCCCGAGCGTTCTGGAGGAGCACCCAGCCGTCCGGCGCGTTCGCGGCGACCCCCTCGACCACGTCGAGGTCGAGACGGACGACCTCGCCCGGACTCTCGTCGTCGAACCAGCGGCCGTCCGTGGCGCGGACGACGGGCTCCCACACGGGGCCGCCCCGCACGACCCGGCCCTGCTTGTCGCGGGTGACCTCGGTCCGGGCGCGGCTCACGGTGAAGGACCAGTTGAGGCGGGTGGCGACCCGCTCGAGAGCACCGAGGTTCGCCTCGTCCTGCGGGCCCCTGGAGACCAGCAGCCGTGGACCGACGTACACCGTCGTGCGCGGCACGACCCCCTTGACCACCAGCGCGGTGCTCGGGTCGAGCACCCGGCCGTTGACGAGCTCGAGGGCCCATCGACCCGGGAGGCGGGGCTCGCGGTTGGACGTGGGTGGCGGCTGACGGTCGGGGAGGGTCTGCGGGCGATCGGGGCGGGGCGCCTCGGCCAAGGTCGTGCTCCTTGCTAGATCCAGAAGGGCGGGGTGGCGACGGGGAGCCGGGTGTCGCCTGCGGAGCCGCCGGGCTCGGGCATGAACCACAGACGGGACAGGCCGGGGGAGACGTTGGTGATCTCGAACCGGCCGTGACTGTCGACCTCCACCCCGTCGTACGCCGGGTGGCCCGCGGACGCGCTGGCGACCTGGATCCGCATGGGCAGGCGGGGCAGCACCCAGCCGTCCACGCGGCGGCGTTCGTCGACGGTGCTGACGCGGAGCAGGACCCGGAAGTCGGGGCCGGCGAACTCCAGCGACCACTGGCCGACCTCGGCCAGCTGCGCGGCCGAGGCGCGGGTGCCGGCGAGCGCGTCGTGCGAGTCGACCAGGGTCATCAGCTCGAACTCGAACTCGAGGTCGATGGCCGCCAGGGTCGCGAGGACACCGTCGGCCAGGTCGCCGGGCGGCGGGTCGAGCTTCTGCCAGAGCCGGCGGATCTCGAGGAGGAGCTCCTCGTCACCGGAGTCGTGGCCGGTGGTGTGGCCGGGAGTGTTGTCAGAAGTCGGGTTCATCGTCCCGCCCCCGTTCGTTCCAGCTCGAGCCGGAGCTTGTCGAGACACCGGCCACGGGTCGGGCCGATGCTGCCGATGGGCATCTTCAGCTCGCCCGCGATTCTCGCGTAGTCGGGCCGGGGCTCCATCGCGACGATGCGGAGCAGCTTCTGGCAGCGCTCGGAGAGCTGCCCCAGGGATCCCCAGAGCCGGGACTGCTCGTCGTTGAGCACCACCTCGGACTCCGGAGAGGGCTGGTTGGGCAGGTGCCACTCGAGGGTGTCGTCCTCCACCGCCGACGAGCGTCCGGAGGTCTTGCTGACCCTCCAGGCCTCCCGGCGAGCCGTCGTGCAGAGCCAGCGCGCCACGGCCTGCGGGTCGCCGACCGTGTGGGCGTTGCGCACGAGGGCGAGCCACGCGGTCTGGACGACGTCCTCCGACTGCTCGCGGTCGAGGCCGGTCGCCCGGACCACGTGCCACAGGATCGGACTCATCACGTGGACGAGCTCGTCGAGGGCAGCAGGGTCCCCGGCGCGCCAGCGCGCGAACGACGTGGCGGCGGCGTCCCAGACGGAGGCCGGGTCCTCAGCGGTGTCCCGCATCGTCATCACTCCCCACAGGAGCATCGCACTTCTCCGCTGATACGAGCCAGCGAGAAATGCCGTCGCACCGAAGGAGGCGTCCTGGACGGCGGCCCGGACGTGTCCTGCGTCACGCCGACTACGATCGTCTGGTGGCGAGCATCGGCGACGCACACCAGGACGTGCGGTTCTGCCGTGCGCCGGACGGGACCCGCATCGCCTACGCCGTGCACGGCTCCGGTCCGCCGCTGGTGATCACCACCTGCTGGCTCAGTCACCTCCAGCACGACTGGCAGAGCCCCGTGTGGCGGCACTTCCTGACGGACCTCGGCCGGGTGGCCACCGTGATCCGCTACGACGAACGCGGCCACGGGCTGTCCGACCGCGACGTCGAGGACTTCTCGCTGGAGGCTCGGATCGGCGACCTGGAGGCGGTGATCGAGCACAGCGGCATCGACCGCTTCGCCGTGATGGCGATGTCGCAGGGAGGACCGGTCGCCATCCGCTACGTCGCCGACCACGCGGACCGGGTCACCCGGGTGATCTTCTACGGGTCCTACGCCGGCGCGATGCCCGACCCCTCGGCGGAGGACCTGGAGATGCAGGAGGCGATCGACCGGATCATCAAGGTCGGCTGGTCGCGGCCCACCGCGGAGTTCCGCCGGGTCTTCACGACCATGATGATCCCGGGCGCGACCGAGGAGCAGATGGCCTGGCTGGACGAGCTGCAACGGGTCGCGGTCACGGCCGACACGCTCTTCCGGGCGCGTCAGCAGCGGGTGCTCGCCGACGCCACCGGGGACCTCGGACGGCTGGGCATGCCGACCCTGATCCTGCACTCGGTCGGTGACCGGATGAACGACTTCGAGTACGCCCGCACCCTGGCCTCGGGCATCCCCGACGCCCGCTTGGTGCCTCTCGAGAGCAGCAACCACATCGTCCTGGAAGACGAGCCGGCGTGGTCGGTGTTCGTGGACGAGGTCACCCGGTTCCTGGCGCCCGATGCGGACCCGGTGGCCCCGGACCCGATCGACCGGCTGCTCTCCCCGCGGGAGCTCGAGGTGCTCGGTCTCGCCGCCGACGGGCTCGACAACGACGCCATCGCCGAGGCCCTCACGCTGAGCGTGCGCACGGTCGAGCGACACCTCCAGAACGTCTACGCCAAGCTCGACCTGACCGGTCGCAACGCCCGCACCGCCGCGGTCGCCCGGCTGCGCGCCGGCGTACGCGTGCACGCGTAGTCCCGGCCCTCCGGGACGGTCACGACCTGCGCGTCGGCGCCGATGTGGCCGGCCCCCGGCCCGCGGCATCGTTCCCGACAAGCCGCCCGGACCGACCGGGCCACGCACGGGAGGGGACCCACCATGACCGAGGTCATCGACCGCACCGCCGACGCGGAGCTGAAGAAGAAGCACGCCGCGATGTGGGCGTCCGGACACTACGAGGCCGTCGCCACCGACCTCATCTCCGAGCTCGGGCCGACGCTCGTGGACGCCACGGGGATCCACGAGGGCGACCTGGTCCTGGACATCGCGGCCGGCTCCGGCAACGTGGCCATCCCGGCCGCGAGGACCGGGGCGCGCGTCATCGCCAGCGACCTGACGCCCGAGCTGCTCGAGGAGGGCGCCCGCCGGGCGGCCGCCGTGGGGGCGGTGCTCGAGTGGCAGGTCGCCGATGCAGAGCACCTGCCCTACGACGACGGCCAGTTCGACGTGGCCGTCTCCGCCGTCGGCATCATGTTCGCGCCGCACCACCAGGCCGCCGCCGACGAGCTGGTCCGCGTGGTCGCTCCCGGTGGTCGGATCGGCCTGGCCAGCTGGACCCCGCAGGGCTTCATCGGGCAGATGTTCGCCACCATGAAGCCGTACGTCGCGCCGCCGCCGGCCGGCGTGCAGCCGCCGCCGCTGTGGGGCGACGAGGAGCACGTCCGCGGGCCTGCTGGGCGACCGGGTCACCGACCTGCGCGTCGAGCGCCGGAAGGTACGGATCACGCACTTCGCGGAGCCGGCGGACTTCCGCGAGTACTTCAAGACCAACTACGGGCCGACGATCTCCGCCTACGCCCAGCAGCCGGACGCGGAGCGGGCGGCCGCGCTGGACGCCGACCTCGACGGCCTCGCCGCGCGGTTCGACGTGGGTGACAGCGGCCACCTGGTCCTGGAGTGGGAGTACCTGCTGGTCACGGCCGGACGGGCCTGAGCAGCCCCCGCTCTTGGGGTGAGCCGCCCGGGTCCCCACCTGGTGAGGATGGAGGCGTGAGCGACGACCAGGACGAGTCCGCCAGGACGGTCGTCGTGGCCGGGGCGGCGAACCTCCTGATCGCCGTCGCGAAGCTGGTGGCCGGGCTTGTCTCCGGCTCGTCGGCGATGCTCGCGGAAGCGGCGCACTCGTTCGGGGACACCATGAACCAGGCGCTCCTGCTCACCGCCCTGCGGCGCAGCCGACGGCCCGCCGATCGCGAGCACCCCTTCGGCTACGGGATGGCGCGGTACTTCTGGTCGCTGCTCGCGGCGGTCGGCATCTTCGTGCTCGGCGCCGGCTTCGCGGCGTACGAGGGCATCTCGACGCTCATCCACCCGGGGGAGACGGGGTCGCCGACCTGGTCCTTCGTCGTGCTGGGGGCGGCGTTCTGCTTCGAGGGGACGTCGTTCGTGCGGGCGGTGTGGCAGGTGCGGAGCGAGGCGGAGCAGGCGGGTCGCTCGCCCGCCACGCACCTGCGGCACGAGGCCGAGCCCGCCTTGCGGGCGGTGGTCTGGGAGGACGGTGTGGCGTTGGTGGGCCTGGCGCTCGCCGCGGCGGGACTGGCCCTGGACGAGCTGACCGGCACCCAGGTGTGGGACGGGCTGGCCTCCCTCGCCATCGCGGCGCTGCTGGTCTTCGTCGCCTACGGCCTGGGCCGGCAGAACATGGAGCACCTGATCGGCAAGGCGGTCGCCCCCGAGATGCAACGGGGCATCGTCGACCTGATCCACGACTCCGCGGGGGTGGACGGCGTCATCGAGCTGATGACCATGCGGCTGGCGCCGGACCAGGTGCTGGTGGCGGCGCGCGTGGACCTGGCCAGCGACTTCTCGCCCGAGGAGCTCGAGGAGGCCGCGGACGAGGTCGAGCGCCGGATCCGGGCGGAGTTCCCCGAGGTACGGCACGTCTTCCTGGATCCCACCCCCGGACGGCACGGCGAGTCCCTCACCGTCTGAATCGCATCACCACTCCGGACGGCGGTCGTCCGGAATGCTGTCTAGCGTCGGCCTCATGGACACTCCGGCAGAGACCACCCTCGACGACACTCCGTGGGAGCCGCCCTTCTCGGGCACCGAGGTCGAGCACGTGCTCGGTGCGCTGGACCGGCTGCGCTGGACCTTCCGCTGGAAGGCCGACGAGCTGGACGCGGCGGGGCTGGACACCGGGATCGGGTCGTCCAGCCTGACCCTCGGCGGGCTGCTCAAACACCTGGCCGTGCAGGAGGACTACGCCACGGCGGTGAAGATGGACGGCGAGGAGATGCCCCCGGAGTGGGCGGACAACGGGTGGGACGACGACGATGACTGGGAGTTCCGCTCGGCGGCCGCCGACCCGCCGGCCGAGCTCTACGCGCGGTACGACGCGGCCGTGGAGCGAGCGAGACGCCGCCTCGAGGCCCGCGTCGCCGACGGCGGCCTCGACCAGCAGGTCGCCCACGCCAAGCGGGCCGGCCGGCCGATCAGCCTGCGCCGGGTCGTGTGCGACATGGTCGAGGAGTACGGGCGGCACACCGGCCAGGCCGACCTGATCCGGGAGGCGGTCGACGGCCGGGTGGGCGAGGACCCGCCGGCCGGCTGGCGGCCGGTCGGCGAGCTTCGCTGACCTGCGGGTGAGCCCTCGGTCAGTGCGGCTCGTCGTACGGCCGCGGTGACGGCGGGCGCGGACCAGTGGGCTTGGGCTTCGGGTTCGGCTTCGGCTTCGGCTTGGGGTCGGGCGCCATGTCGTCTCCTCGTCTCGGATGGGTGCAGGCCCAGCATGCATCCCCCGGCGGCCAGAACGCCGTCATTTGCCGCCGGGAGTGGGAGGGCGGGCCCGACCCGCTAGCGTCAGCCCATGCTCATCCTCGCGATCATCGTGTTCGGCTTCCTCGCCGGCGGCCTTGCCCAGCTCATCCTCGGGCGTCGGATGTCGGACGTGAACTGGGGCGAGGCCTTCATCGCGGGCATGATCGGTTCGTTCGTCGGCGGCCTCCTGGCCAGCCTGCTGGCGGGCGACGGCATCGCCCTGCACCCCAGCGGTCTGATCGGCTCGGTCGTGGGGGCGCTGCTGGTCACGGTGGCCTGGGGTGCCCTCAGGAAGAGTCGGGCCTGACCCTTCCGCCGGCGTACAGTTCCGCGGCATGACGCAGCCCCGGGGCCGGTCGGCGACGATGGCCGACGTCGCGGCGCTCGCCCAGGTCTCGCACCAGACGGTGTCCCGGGTGGTCAACGGCGACGCTCGGGTCCGGGCCGAGACCGCCGACCGGGTCGGCGAGGCGATCCGGGAGCTGGGCTACCGCCCCAACATCGCCGCTCGCCTGCTGGCCTCGACCCGGTCGCGGACGATCGGCGTGATGACGTGGGGCACCGGCCAGTTCGGGCCCTCCCACGTCGTGCTGGGCCTGGAGGAGGCGGCGCGCGCGGCCGGCTACCGGCTGTCCTACGTCTCCCTCGCCGACACCACCGCGGAGACCGTCCGGTCGGCCTTCGACCAGCTGATGGAGAACAAGCCCGAGGCCCTGGTGCTGGTGGTCCCCCACGAGGCGGTGAGCCGGCTGGCCCAGGACCTCGCCGGCGACGTACCGACGGTGGTGCTGGAGGGCGACCTCTCGCGTACGCCGCTCACGGCAGGCGTCGACAACGCCCAGGGGGCGCGGCTGGCCACCCGCCACCTCCTCGACCTCGGCCACCGCTCGGTCGTGCACCTGGCCGGTCCGTCCGGGTGGAACGAGGCCGACGCCCGTGCGGAGGGGTGGCGGGCCGCGCTCCTCGACGCCGGCCTCGAGGTGCCTCCGCTCCGGTGGAGCGGCGACTGGTCCGCGCGCAGCGGATACCGCGCCGGACTCGAGCTGGGCCGGGAACAGGACCTGACGGCCGTCTTCGCCGCCAACGACCAGATGGCCCTCGGGCTGAGCGCCGCCCTGCGGGAGCTCGGCCGTCCGGTGCCCGAGGCCGTCAGCGTGGTGGGGTTCGACGACCTGCCGGAGGCCGAGTTCTTCACCCCGCCCCTGACCACGATCCGGCAGGACTTCGGGGAGCTCGGCCGGCGCGCGATGGCGCTGGTCGAGCGGGTGCTCGCGGGCGAGGAGAACGCCTCGGTCGAGCTGGTGCCCACCACGCTCGTCGTCCGCTCCTCGACGGCGCCCCCGCCCGATTCGTCTGCGGTCTGACGGGGTTTCCCCCGCTCGGCGTCTCTGACGAATCGTCGGGGCCGCCTTGACGCGAGCCATGTGAGCGCTCACACTATCGATGTGAGCGCTCACACATTCGACCCGGACGCCGTCACCATCGGCGTCGACTACGGCACCCTGTCGGGACGGGCGGTCGTGGTCCGGGTGCGCGACGGCGAGGAGCTCGGCTCCGCGGTGCTCGACTACCCGCACGGCGTGCTCGACCACGCGTTGCCCAGCACCCTCGCGGGCACCGACGTACGACTCGGGCCCGACTGGGCCCTCCAGGTGCCTGCCGACTACGTCGCGGTGCTGCGCTCCGCCGTGCCGGCCGCCCTGGCGGACGCCGGGGTCGACCCGGGCCAGGTGATCGGCATCGCCACCGACTTCACGGCCTGCACGATGCTGCCGACGACCGCCGACGGCACCCCGCTGTGCGAGCTCCCGGGCCATGCCGCCGACCCGCACGCCTACGTCAAGCTCTGGAGGCACCACGCCGCGCAGGCGCAGGCGGACCGGATCAACGAGCTCGCGCGCAAGCGCGGCGAGGCATGGCTGCCCCGCTACGGCGGCCTGATCTCCTCGGAGTGGGAGTTCGCCAAGGGGCTCGAGCTGCTCGAGGAGGCGCCGCGAGGTCTACGCCGAGATGGCGCACTGGGTCGAGGCGGCCGACTGGATCGTCTGGCAGCTGTGCGGCAGCTACGTGCGCAACGCCTGCACGGCCGGTTACAAGGGCATCCGCCAGGACGGCCGCTACCCGACCCGGGACTTCCTGGCCGAGCTCCACCCCGGCTTCGCGGGCTTCGTCGACGACAAGCTCGACGCCCCGATCGGGCAGCTGGGCGCGGTCGCCGGCACGCTGACGGCCGAGGCGGCCGCGTG
The DNA here is from genome assembly GCA_963774575.1 of uncultured Actinomycetota bacterium. Classification (GTDB taxonomy): domain Bacteria; phylum Actinomycetota; class Actinomycetes; order Propionibacteriales; family Nocardioidaceae; genus Nocardioides. Next base: position 270,132 of record CAVZFO010000022.1, read on the forward strand.
GACCGGGCCTGCCGGCGGGCATCGCCGTGGCGGTCGGCAACGTCGACGCGCACGTGACGGCACCGGCCGCCGACGCCATCGGCGCCGGCCAGATGGTCGCGATCATGGGCACCTCGACCTGCCACGTGATGAACGGCGACACCCTCCGCGAGGTGCCCGGCATGTGCGGCGTGGTCGACGGCGGCATCACCGCGGGGCTGTGGGGATACGAGGCCGGCCAGAGCGGCGTCGGCGACATCTTCGGGTGGTTCGTCGCCAGCCAGGTCCCGCCGGCGTACGTCGCCGAGGCGGCCGAGCGAGGCATCTCCGTCCACGAGCTGCTCACCGAGCGGGCCGCGACCCAGGCGATCGGCGAGCACGGCCTGGTGGCCCTGGACTGGCACAGCGGCAACCGGTCGGTCCTGGTCGACCACGAGCTGTCCGGCCTGGTCGTCGGCCAGACGCTGGCCACCCGGCCCGAGGACATCTACCGCGCGCTGCTGGAGGCCACCGCGTTCGGCACCCGGATGATCGTCGAGGCGTTCAAGTCCGCCGGGGTGCCGGTCACCGAGCTGGTCGTCGCCGGCGGACTGCTGAAGAACGAGCTGCTCATGCAGATCTACGCCGACGTCCTCGACCTGCCGCTCTCGATCATCGACTCCGCCCAGGGCCCGGCGCTCGGCTCGGCCATCCACGCCGCCGTCGCCGCCGGCGCCTACCCCGACGTCGCCGCGGCCGCGCACGCGATGGGCCGCGTCAACCGTGGCGTCTTCCGGCCGATCGCGGCGAACGTGCGTGGCGTACGACGAGCTGTACGCCGAGTACCGCGCGCTGCACGACTACTTCGGCCGCGGCGGCAACGACGTGATGCATCGCCTCAAGGCGATCCGCCGACGGCGCGCTGCGGCAGCGGGGTGTCGGCGTGACCCGCACGGTCCACAACACCGTCGCCGACCTGCGGGCCCAGGTCGCCGCCCTGCACGCCGAGCTGATCCGCTACCACCTGGTCGTGTGGACGGCCGGCAACGTCTCGGCCCGGGTGCCCGGCGAGGACCTGATGGTGATCAAGCCGTCCGGCGTCTCCTACGACGAGCTCGACGCCGAGGCGATGGTCGTCTGCGACCTGGACGGCAACGCTGGTCGAGGGCGAGCGCGCAGCCGTCGTCAGCGACACCGCGGCGCACGCCTACGTCTACCGGCACCTGCCGGAGGTCGGCGGCGTGGTGCACACCCACTCGACCTACGCCACCGCCTGGGCCGCCCGCGGCGAGGCGATCCCGTGCGTGCTGACGATGATGGCCGACGAGTTCGGCGGCGACATCCCGGTCGGCCCGTTCGCCCTGATCGGCGACGACTCGATCGGCCGCGGCATCGTCGAGACGCTGCGCGGGCACCGCAGCCCGCGCCGTGCTGATGCGCCAACCACGGGCCGTTCACCGTCGGCACGGACGCCCGCGCCGCGGTCAAGGCCGCGGTGATGTGCGAGGACGTCGCCCGCACCGTGCACATCGCCCGGCAGCTCGGCGAGCCGGTGCCGATCGACCCGGCCGACATCGACGCGCTCTACGACCGCTACCAGAACGTCTACGGACAAGGCGAGGTCCACCGGATGACCAGCACCGTGACCGACCCCGACGCACCGAGGTCTGGTTCCTCACCGGGAGCCAGGGCCTCTACGGCCCCGAGATCCTCGACCAGGTGGCCGCCAGCAGTCCGCAGACATCGTCGCGAGGTCCTGGACGCCGTCGTCGGACGTGCCGGTCCGGGTCGTCGGGAAGCCCGTGCTCACCGAGCGCGACGCCATCCGCCGGGCGCTGCTCGACGCCAACGCGGACGACGACTGCGTCGGGGTGATCGCCTGGATGCACACGTTCTCGCCCGGCGAAGATGTGGATCGCCGGCCTCGACGCGCTGCGCAAGCCGCTGCTGCACCTGCACACCCAGGCCAACCAGGCGCTGCCGTGGTCCGACGATCGACATGGACTTCATGAACCTCAACCAGGCCGCCCACGGCGACCGGGAGTTCGGCGTACATCCAGACCCGGCTCGGCGTCGCCCGCAAGACCGTGGCCGGTCACGTCGCCGACCCCGAGGTGGCCCGTCGGGTCGGCGCCTGGGCGCGCGCCGCCCTCGGGCGCGCCGAGATGCGCGACCTGCGGCTGGCCCGGTTCGGCGACAACATGCGCGACGTCGCCGTCACCGAGGGCGACAAGGTCGAGGCCGAGCGGCGCTTCGGCGTCTCGGTCAACACCTACGGCGTCAACGACCTGGTCGCGGTCGTCGACGCAGGTCGACGGACGCGCGACATCGACACGCTGGTCGCGGAGTACGACGACACGTACGACGTCGCAGGCCGACCTGCTGCCCGGCGGGGACCGGCACGAGTCGCTGCGCTACGGCGCCCGCATCGAGCTGGGGCTGCGGGAGTTCCTCACCGACGGCGGCTTCACGGCGTTCACCACCAACTTCGAGGACCTCGGCGGGCTGCGGCAGCTGCCCGGGCTGGCCGTGCAGCGGCTGATGGCCGACGGCTACGGCTTCGGCGGCGAGGGCGACTGGAAGACCTCGGTCCTGCTGCGGACCCTGAAGGTGGTGCCGGTGCCACGGTCGGGCTGCCCGGCGGCACGTCGTTCATGGAGGACTACACCTACCACCTGGTCCCCGGCGAGGAGAAGATCCTCGGCGCGCACATGCTCGAGGTCTGCCCCACGATCGCCGGCGGCAGGCCCACGCTCGAGATCCATCCGCTCGGCATCGGCGGTCGCGAGGACCCGGTCCGGCTGGTCTTCGACGCCGCACCCGGCCCGGGCGTCGTGGTCGGCATCGCCGACCTGGGCGACCGGTTCCGGCTCGTCGCCAACGAGATCGACGTGGTCCCGCCCGACGAGCCGCTGCCCCACCTGCCGGTCGCGCGCGCGGTCTGGCAGCCGCAGCCGGACCTGCGCACGTCCGCCGAGGCCTGGCTGACGGCCGGCGGGCCGCACCACACGGTGCTCTCGACGGCGCTGACCGCCGAGCACCTCGACGACCTCGCGGAGATGACCGGCACCGAGCTCGTCCTCATCGATGCCGGCACCCGCATCCGCTCGCTCGTGCACGAGCTGCGGTGGAACGCGGCGTACCACCGGCTGGCGGCGGGCCTCTGAGACGGGCCGCGATCTCGGGAAGCCAGCCAATCCCGACCATGCGCTAGGTCTTCGCGTAGGGTGGCGCCATGACGACGACGGTGCGCAAGCCGCGCGGTGAGTACGGCAAGAGTCGCGCCCGGCGCCAGGAGATCGTCAACGCCGCGGTGGAGGTGTTCGCCACCGTGGGCTACCACAAGGGCTCGTTGCGCGACGTGGCCGACCGGGTCGGGATGAGCCAGGCCGGGCTGTTGCACCACTTCCCGAGCAAGGAGCACCTGCTCCAGGCGGTGCTGACCTGGCGCGACGACGACGCGCGCGCCCTGATGGGGGAGCCGCAGCCGACCGGGACCGACCTGCTGCGTTTCCTGGTCTTCCTGGCCGGCCACAACTCCGGCCGTCCCCAGCTCGTGGAGCTGCACGTCATCTTGTCGGGGGAGGGAGCCTCGGTCGAGCACCCGTTGCATGCGTACTTCGTCGAGCGGTACGAGCGCGTCTACGTGATGATCCGTGACGCGTTCGAGGAGGCGGCCGAACGAGGCGACCTGCGCGAGGGGGTCGACACCTCGAGCGCCGCGAAGGCGGTCATCGCGCTGCTCGACGGTCTGCAGCTGCAGTGGTTGCTGCACCGCGAGCAGGTCGACATGGCCGCCGACCTGCGTCGCTACCTGCAGCTGCTGCTGACCGTCGACATCTAGTCCCGTGCGCGGTACTTGCCGACGTCCTCGCTCAGACGGCGTGGCGCAGGGCGTTCCACTGCGTGGTGGTGTGCTCGAGCACGGTCCGGGTGGAGTCGCTGGTGTGCCACGGGTCGATCCCCTCGTCCGGCACGACGGGGCTCTCGAGGAGCGCCGACACGGCACCGGAGGTGCGGATGGCGTGGCGACCGCCGCGGCGGCCGAAGATCTTCGGGTTCTTGGTCATGGAAGAAGCGTTCCAGTTCCCGATCCATACGTCCAATGTAGTTTGGCACAGTTATCTATGCGCTAGCGTCATGGGCATGGACGTGCAGACCCTCCGCTGGTTCCAGCTCGTGGCCGACGGTGCCACCGTCACCGAGGTCGCCGAGCTGCACATGGTCAGCCAGCCCGGGGTCTCCCGCGCGCTGGCCAGGCTGGAGCAGGAGGTCGGGTCGCCGCTCCTGGTGAGGAGCGGACGACTGTTGCGCTCCACCCACGCCGGGGCGGTGTTCAAGCGGCACCTGGACGCGGCCCTGCACTCGTTCGACGACGGCCTCGCGGCGGTCGAGGAGCTCATCGACCCCGAGACCGGATCTGTCTCGATCGCGTTCCAGCTGTCGCTGGGCGCCTGGCTGGTCCCGGACCTGATCGACACCTTCCGTCGCGACCACCACCGGGTGCGGTTCCGCCTGCACTCCTCCGACGACGCCCGCGGGTCGATGGTGCTCGCCGACGGCGCACCTCGACCTCGAGCTGACCGCCCGACGACCGACCGAGGAGGGCGTGCGGTGGGAGCGGCTGTTCACCCAGCCGCTGGTGCTGGCCGTGCCGTTGACCCATCGCCTCGCGGGCCGCACCGACGTCGCGCCTCGAGGAGGTCGCCGACGAGGACTTCGTGATGCTCCGCCCGTCGTGGGAGCTGCGCTCGCAGACCGACGCCCTGTGCCGAGCGGCCGGGTTCACCCCGCGGTCGGCGTTCGAGTCCGACGACCTGGCCGTGGTCCGCGGCTTCGTGGCCTCCGGGCTCGGGGTGGCCGTGGTGCCGGCCGACGGCTTCTCGCCGGGGGAGACCTACGGCCGGGAGCGGCACCTGCGGATCGCTGACGAGGGTGCGAGCCGTGAGGTCGGCATGGCGTGGCTGTCCGAGCGCCGGCTGCTGCCCTCGGCCGAGCTGTTCCGCCGACACGTCGTCCGCCGCAGCCGGAGCGCCGAGGCGGGCCGTAGCGTGCATTGACGTTCGTCGATGAATATCGATGCTACCGTCGTCCTGCGGTGCCGAGTCGGGGGTGATCATGCGGGGCGAGATCCAGAGAAGGACCACGCCACCGTCGTTGGACGAGCTGCGGCTGCTCGGCAAGGTCGCCCGGCTCTACCACGAGCACGGCGTCCGGCAGCCCGAGATCGCTGCAGAAGCTCAGCATGTCGCAGGCCCGGGTCTCCCGACTGCTCAAGCAGGCTCACGAGCTGGGGATCGTCCGCACGGTGGTGACGCTTCCGGCCGGTGTCCACACCGACCTCGAGGAGGCGCTCCAGCGTCGCTACGACCTGCGCGACGCCGTGGTGGTCGATGCCGACGGTGCCGGCGACGACGTGCTGCCGGCGCTGGGTGGGGCGACCGCGACCTACCTCGACGTCACGCTCACCTCGCAGCACGTGCTGGGCGTCTCGTCGTGGAGCGAGACGTTGGTGGGCGCGGTGCGCCGCCTCCCCGTCAAGAGGGGCTCCAGCGTCAGCCGGGTCGTGCAGCTCGTCGGCGGCTTGGGGGCTCCGGCCGTCCAGGTCCAGGCCACCAGGCTCACCAGCGACCTGGCGGACCGGACCGGCGCGCAACCCACCTTCCTTCCCGCGCCCGGGATCGTCGACACGGCCTCGGTACGACGGGCCATGATGAAGGACCGCTCGGTCAGTGAGGCCGTCTCGGCATGGGACAGCCTGACCGACGTGCTCGTCGGGATCGGGAGCATCGAACCCTCGCCCTTGCTCGTGCAGAGTGGGAACGCCTTGCCTGCGGACGACCTGGCCGAGCTGCGCCGACTGGGCGCCGTCGGTGACGTCTGCTTCCGGTTCTTCGACGAGGACGGTGCGCTCGTGAAGTCCGAGATCGACCAGCGGGTCGTGGGCATCACCCCCGCACAGCTGCTCGGGGTGCCCCGGCGGATCGGGGTCGCGGGCGGCCGCCGCAAGCACGCCGCCATCCGGGCGGCGCTCACCGGCGGCTGGGTCAATGTCTTGATCACGGACCTGGACACCGCCCGTCTGCTGGCGGATTCCTAGCGGCCCTGGCCCAGGGCACCACCACGAGTCGGGTGAGGCCTTGCCTGATGGTCGCGTCCTGCGTAAAGTGCGACTACTCATTCGTGCTTGAATGCATATTCACATCGGATCGCGCCGCTACCAGCCGGATCCGGATCGGAGTCACCCGATGACCGACTACCCGCCGTTCGGTGCTGGGCTGTGGCACTTCGCCAGCTACCTGGACCGCTACGCCACCGACGGCTACGCGCCGCCGGTCTCGACGCTTGGAACAGATCGAGCGAGCGGGCGAGGTCGGCGACCTCTCCTACGTCGACGTGCCGTACCCGTTCACCGAGGGCGTCACGGTCGAGCAGGTCAAGCAGGCCCTCGCAGATCACGGGCTGCAGGCCATCGGGGTGACACCCGAGATCTACATGCGGCACTTCTCCAAGGGCGCCTTCACCAACCCCGACGCCGAGATCCGCGCCGATGCGCTGGCGGTCCTGAACCGCGCGGCCGACGTCGTGCGCCAGCTCGGGGCCCGCTACCTCAAGGTGTGGCCCGGTCAGGACGGCTGGGACTACCCGTTCCAGGTCGACCACCACCAGCAGTGGGAGCTGGCCGTCTCGGGCATGCGCGAGCTTGCCCTGGCCAACCCCGATCTCAAGATCGTCATCGAGTACAAGCCGCGCGAGCCGCGCAACAAGATGTTCTGGGACTCGGCCGCCAAGACCGCGTTGGGCATCAAGGCGATGGGCGTGGACAACGTCGGGGTGCTGCTCGACTTCGGGCACGCCCTGTTCGGCGGCGAGTCGCCTGCCGCGGCCGCCCAGCTGCTGATCGACCACGACCTGTTGTGGGCGATGGACGTCAACGACAACCTCCGGAGCTGGGACGACGACATGGTCGTCGGAACGGTCCACCCGGTCGAGCTGTTCGAGTTCTTCTACACGCTCAAGAGCAACGGCTGGGAGGGGGTCTGGCAGCTCGACCAGTTCCCGTTCCGTGAGGACACCGTGGAGGCGGCGCGGCTCTCCATCCGTTTCCTCAAGAGGATCTTCCGAGCCCTGGAGAGCCTCGACATCGAGGCCCTGCGGACTGCCCAGGCACGCGAGGACGCGCTCGGCGCGCAACGCGTGGTCCAGGACGCCCTGTTCGCGGGCATGGACGAGTCATGACCATCGAGGAGGAAGAGGACCTCGTCCCCCACGTCGACCCCTCGGCCGTCCCTGGCGGGGAGCTCCCGGTGCTGGGACGAGTCCCGGCGGGAGCTTCGCGCGACGAGGCCGTGGCGCACCTGGCCGAGGCGGCGCGGCAGGTACGACGGCGGGACATCCAGATGGTGCACGCGGCGGGCCTGGGGCACGTCGGCGGCGAGTTCTCGGTGATCGACATCCTGGTGACGCTGTACCTCCACGCCATGAACGTGTCCCCTGGCCGGCTGGACGACCCGGAGCGGGACCGCTTCATCCTGTCGAAAGGTCACGCAGCCGCCGCGCTCTACACGACCTTGGCCGTGGCCGGCTTCCTTCCTGCCAAGGACCTGGCGACCTTCATGCAACCGAGCTCGCTGCTCAACGGTCACCCCGCCCGGACCAAGATCGAGGCCGTCGAGGCCAGCACGGGGCCGCTGGGACACGGGTTGCCGATCGCGGTGGGGACCGCGTTCGCGGGCAAGCTCGACCGGTCGCACCGTCGTACGTTCGTCGTGGTCGGTGACGGTGAGCTCCAGGAGGGCTCGAACTGGGAGGCGCTGATGACGGCCGGCAACCACCGGCTGGAGCACCTGTGCGTCGTGGTGGACCGCAACCGTCTGCAGCAGGGCGCCACGGTCTCCGACACCAACGACCTCGAGCCGCTCGCCGACAAGCTGGCGGCCTTCGGCCTCGACGTCGTCGAGGTCGACGGCCACGACCACGGCGCGCTCCTGGACGTCTTCGAGTCCGTGCCCGCCTCCTCGGGGAGGCCCACCGCGGTGGTCGCCCGCACCCACAAGGGCTACCCGATCTCGTTCATGCAGGACAACGTCGCCTGGCACCACAAGGTGCCGTCCGCCGAGCAGGTGGCGCAGGCGCTGGCCGAGCTGGAGGCATCGTGACCACGACCGGAACGGCACCCCCCGTCGCAGCCGAGCACGACTGTCGCGATGCCTGGGTGGCCGCGCTGACCGACCTGGCAGCGACGGACGACCGCATCGTCGCCGTCGTCAACGACTCCGTCGGGTCGTCCAAGCTCGGACCGTTCCAGGAGAGGTTCCCCGACCGGCTCGTCAACGTCGGCATCGCCGAGCAGGACATGGTCGGCATCGGCGCCGGCCTGGCGAACGGCGGCAAGATCCCCTTCGTGTCCGCCGCCGCTTGCTTCCTCACCGCGCGGGCGATGGAACAGATCAAGGTCGACGCGGCCTACTCCCAGCACCACCTGGTCCTCGTCGGACAGAGCCCGGGCATGGCGTACGGCGAGCTCGGCCCGACGCACCACTCGATCGAGGACCTCGGGTGGCTGCGGCTCATCCCGGGCCTGACGGTCGTGGTCCCGGCCGACCCGACGGAGACCTACCAAGCCGTGACCTGGGCGGCGTCGCACCCGGGGCCCGTCTTCATCCGGGTGAGCCGGATGGCCGTGCCGGACGTCAACCCGGAGGGCTACCGGTTCCGGCCGGGCAAGGCCGTGACGCTGCGCGACGGCACCGACGTGACCGTCGTGGCGACCGGCATCACCGTCGCCCGCGCGCTCCAAGCGGCCGACGCGCTCGCCCGCGAGGGCATCTCGACCCGGGTGCTGTCGATGCCGACCATCAAGCCACTCGACACCGAGGCCGTTGAGGTGGCCGCGCGCGAGACGGGTGGGATCGTGACGGTGGAGGAGGCCCTCACCTCCGGCCTCGGCGGCGCCGTCGCCGAGGCGGTCGTGACCCGGCACCCCACCAGGATGCGGTTCGTCGGGGTGCCCGACACCTTCGCTCCGACCGGTGCCGTCGGGTGGCTCCTGGACCATTTCGGGATCAGCTCGCCCGGCATCCAGGCGGCGGTCCACGACCTGCTGGGTCGCTGAAGCGTGCCCGACCTCACCGACGGGGTGCTCCTGGCCCTCGACCAGGGCACCACCAACACCAAGGCGATGCTCGTCGATCCCGCCAGCAGCGCCGTGGTCGTGGCCGCCTCACGCCCGGTCGACGTCCGCTTCCCGGCCCCCGGCATGGTCGAGCAGGACGCCGACCAGCTGTGGAGTGCCACGCTCTCGGCGGTCGGGGAGTGCTTGGCCCGGCGACCCGACGCGGTCCTCGTGGGGATCTCCATCTCGAACCAGCGCGAGTCGGTGGTCTGCTGGGAGCGCTCGACCGGGCGTCCGATCGGTCCGGTGCTCGGGTGGCAGGACGCCCGCACCGCCGCCTGGTGCGGGGAACTGACCGAGAGGAATCCGGGGGCGGCGGCGCTCGTGCGCTCGCGGACCGGCCTGTCGCTCGATCCGATGTTCTCGGCCCCCAAGATGCGCCACGCGCTGGACGCCGCAACCGCGGCGGGGGTCGACCGGGCGGACGTCGCGGTGGGCACCGTGGACGCGTGGCTCGTGTCGCGGCTGACCGGAGACTTCGCCATCGAGGCCGGCAACGCCTCCCGCACCCTGCTCCTCGACCTCCGGACACGGCAGTGGGACCCGGAGCTCCTGGACCTCTTCGGCGTCCCGGTCGGGGTGCTGCCGGAGGTCCGTCCGTCGGACGCCGGCTTCGGTCGCACCCTCGGCGAGGGCGGCATCCCGGCCGGCGTCCCCGTCGTCGCCGTGCTGGCCGACTCCCACGCCGCGCTGTACCACCACGGCTGCACGGTCCCGGGGACGGGCAAGGTCACCTACGGCACCGGGTCCTCGGTCATGACCCCCGTCGCCGAACCGGGCGGGGCACCCGACGGGATCGCCACGACGCTGGCCTGGGACATCGGCGGGACACCGACGTACGCGCGGGAGGGCAACATCCTGGCCAGCGGTTCGGCCCTTGACTGGACCGCCGTCACGTTGGGCTCGTCCGGCGAGGTCCAGGGCGGGGCGTTCCTCTCCGACCTGGCCGCCCAGGTCTCCTCCGCCGACGGCGTCTGCCTCGTACCCGCCTTCACGGGCCTGGGCGCGCCGTACGGGGACCGCGCCGCGAGCGGGATCCTGACGGGTCTCACGGCCGGTACGACGCGCGCGCACATCGCCAGGGCCGCGCTCGAGGCGGTCGCCCACCAGGTCGTCGACGTCGTGGAGGCTGTCGAGTCCGACGGGGGGGCCCGGATCGACGTCCTCGAGGCCGACGGTGGGGCCACGGCATCACGACTCCTGATGCAGCTCCAGGCCGACCTGCTCGGTCGGTCGGTCCACGTGGCCGACGTCCCCGAGGCCTCGGCGCTCGGCGCGGCCCTGCTGGCCGCGCGGACCCTCGGCCACGCCGGGTCGACATCGGCGGTCACCAGGCAGGTGTCCCCAGGGCCGATCGACCGCAGTCCTGCCCGCGAGCACTGGGCGCGGGCGGTGCGCCGGTCGCGCGGCCTCGCGGTGACCTAGTGGGACTTGTCGAGGTCCACGGTGACCAGCGGGCGCAGGTAGCGGCGCAGCTCCTCTGCCATGTCCACCGACGCCCGGTCGAGCAGCCACAGTCCCTGCAGCCCGTCCATCAAGGCGACCAGGGTGATCGCCGCGCTGCGACAATCCACGCCCGGTTCGAGCAGGCCTCGAGCCGCCGCGTGCTCGAAGGCGTCGGCGACCATCTCCAGCAGCCAGGCGTAGCGGCGTACGAAGTAGTCGTGCACCGGATGGTCCTGCGCGGTGGCCTCCGCGGACAGGGTCACGTGCAGCTCGACGACCTGCGGCGTGCTCGCGTTGTGCTGGGCCAGGGCGACCAGGGCCTCGAGCATCGCGAGGCCCTGCGGCTGCTCCGCGCCCATCCGGGCCAGCGCGTCCTGGTCGCGCCAGTCGAGCACGGCTTCGAGCAGCAGGTGCTTGGAGGGGTAGTGGTGCAGGAGCCCGGCCTGACTCAGGCCGACGCGGTCGGCCACGTCGCGGATCGAGCCCTTGTGGTAGCCGGCCTCGGAGAACACCTCGAGCGCGGCGGCCACGATCTCCTGGCGCCGGCGGGCCGACTTCGCGTACTCGCCGCGCGGAGCCCTCGCCTGCACCATGGCCGAAGCGTAGGTGACAAGCACGCGAAAACAAACCATGCGCTCGGTTGGATTTGCGAACGGCTGGAGTCCCAGCGCGCGGGCGGCGACGACCCCGCGCCTACCCGGAACCAGCAAATAGTGAGCGTTAACATTTCTTCAAAACAAACCTTGCGCTCGGTCGGTTTTTAGATTACCGTTCCTGTGACCGAGGCCACTCCAGGCGAGTGGCGCCAACGAGAGGACCGACCAGTGGTAGCGAAGAAGATCGCGGCGGGCGTAGCAGCCGCCGCTCTGACGATGGCGCTGGCCGCCTGCGGTGGCAGCGGAGACAGCGGCAGCAGCGGAGGGGGTGGCGGCACCGGGACCCTGACCCTCGGGGCGGTCGTCCCGGCGAGCACCCAGTCCGCCGCCGACTCCCGCTGGGCGAACGAGTCGCCGTACATGCAGGCGGTCTACGACTCGCTCGTGCACCTCAGCCCGACGGCGGAGCCCGAGCCGTGGCTGGCCACGGAGTGGTCGCTGCAACAAGGACAAGACGGTGCTGACCATGACGCTCCGCACCGACGTGAAGTTCACCGACGGCACGCCGTTCAACGCCGACGCCGCGGCGCAGAACATCCTGCGCTTCCGGGACGGCACCTCGCCCAACGCCTCCAACCTGGCCAACGTCAAGGACGCCAAGGCCGTGGACGACGCCACCCTCGAGATCACCCTGATCGCAGCCCGACCCCGCGATGCTCACCTACCTCGGCCAGAACGCCGGCCTGATGGAGAGCCCGAAGCAGTTCGGCGCCAAGGACGAGCAGACCACGCCGGTCGGCTCCGGCCCCTACATCCTGGACACCAGCAAGACGGTCGTCGGGTCCAAGTACGTCTACACCAAGAACCCCGACTACTGGGCTCCTGACACCCAGTACTACGACAACCTGGTGATCATCGGTCCTCGCCGACTCGCAGACCCAGGTCAACGCGATCAAGGGCGGCCAGGTGACCGGCCTCAACGTCGCCGACCAGACCACGCTCACCCAGATCCAGGGCGCCGGCTTCACGCTGTTCCCCCACGAGCTCGACTGGACCGGTCTGATGCTGATGGACCGCGCCGGCACGCTCAGCCCGGCCCTCGGCAAGGTCGAGGTCCGGCAGGCGATCAACTACGCCATCGACCGCGACGCGATGCTCAAGGCGGTCGCCCAGGGCCACGGCACCGTCACCGGCCAGATCTTCCCGGAGACCTCGCCCGGCTACGACGCAGCGCTGAACGACACCTACCCCTTCGACCCGGACAAGGCCAAGCAGCTGCTCGCCGACGCGGGCTACGCCGACGGGTTCACCCTCGACATGCCGCTGATCCAGGCCGGCTCCACCACGGTCTACGACCTGGTCAAGCAGTACCTCGGCGACGTGGGCATCACCGTCAACTACACGCAGACGTCCAGATCAACCACGCCATCGACGGCGATCATCGGCGCCAAGTACCCCGCCTCGTGGTTCCAGCTGCAGATGGACCCGACCGCCTGGCAGGAGGCGAACTTCGTGCTCACCCAGACCGCGACGTTCAACCCCTTCCACCAGCCCGACTCCACGGTCGCCGGCCTCGTCTCCACGATCCAGACCGGCGACGAGTCGGACGCGGACAGCGCCACCGCGGAGCTCAACAAGTACGTCGTCGACCAGGCCTGGTTCGACCCCTGGTACCGCATCGAGGGCAACTTCGCCGCCAACGCGGACACCGACGTCGTGCAGCAGAGCGACAACGCCTACCCCTACCTCTGGAACATCAAGCCGAAGGCCTGACCAGAGCCCGGATCGGACTCGTGGGCCGTCGCGACGGCGACGCCGCGGCGGCCCACCCGATCCCCTTCCACTGCCCCATCCACTGCGTGGTGAAGGAACTCCAATGCTTCGATTCGTACTGAAACGGCTCGCCGCAGGCGCCATCCTCGTCGTGGTCCTGTCGTCGCTCGCCTACCTGCTCCTCTACATCTCCGCCGGGAACATCGCCCGCAACATCCTCGGGCAGACGGCCACCGAGGCCACCGTCGAGCAGAAGAAGCAGGAGCTCGGCCTCGACCAGCCCCTGCTCACCCGCTTCGGCGACTGGGCGTCCAACGCCCTGCACGGCGACCTGGGCGTCTCCTGGTTCACCGGCCAGCCGGTGACCGAGGCGATGACCAGCCGGGTCGCCGTCACCCTGTCGCTGGTCATCGGCGCCACCGTGCTGACCGCGGTCGTCTCCGTGGTGCTCGGGGTCCTGCGCCGCGACCCGCCGGGGCTGGGTCGACCGGGTCTGTCCAGGTCGTGGCCGTGCTCGGCTTCGCGATCCCGGGCTTCCTGGTCGCGGTCGGGCTGGTGCTGGTCTTCGCGATCAACCTGGGCTGGTTCAAGCCCACCGGCTACACCCAGTTCTCCGAGTCTCCGAGCGGCTGGCTGGCAGTCCATCACCCTGCCGGTGATCGCGCTGGCCCTCGGCAGCATCGCGGGGGTCTCCGCCCAGATCCGCGGCTCGATGATCGACGCGCTGCGGCTCGGACTACGTGCGCACCCTGCGCAGCCGCGGGCTGTCGGAACGGCGGGTCGTCTACAAGCACGTGCTCCGCAACGCCGCCGGCCCGGCCCTGTCGGTGCTCGGCCTCCAGTTCGTCGGCCTGCTCGAGCGGCGCCGTGATCGTGGAGCAGATCTTCGCGATCCCCGGGACTGGGCCAGGTCATCGTCGGAGCCACCGCCCAGGGCGACATCCCCCTGGTGATGGGCGTCGTGCTCGTCACCGCCGTCATCGTCGTCATCCTCAACCTCGTCGTCGACCTGTTGCAGGGTTGGCTCAACCCGAAGGTGCGTCTGTCATGAGCACATCCAATGCCCGTCGGCGCGGTCCCCGGCGTCGAGACCCTCGAGGAGACCGCCCACGCCTCGCTGTTCCGGCGGCTGCTGGAGAACCCGACCGGGGTGGTCTCGCTGGCCTTCCTCGCGCTGGTGCTGCTGGTCGCGATCTTCGCCCCGCTGGCTGGCGCCCCACGACCCGAACCGCGCCTCGGCGCTGGACATCCTGGCCGGCCGCAGCGGCGCGCACTGGCTCGGCGCGGACGGCTCCGGCCACGACATCTTCTCGCGGCTGCTCGTGCGCCACCCGGACGAGCGTCGCGGCCGCCCTGGTCGCCCTGGTGGTCGCCGCTGTCATCGGCATCACCGCCGGCCTGGTCGCCGGCTACTACGGCCGCAGTGGTCGAGCACGTTCTCCTGGCTGGCCAGCGCTGCTGATGGCGCTGCCCGCCATCGTGGTGCTGCTGGCGGCGCGAGCGGTGCTCGGCCCCTCGATCTGGATGATCATGGTGATCTTCGGGATCCTGGTCTCCCCGGCGTTCTACCGGGTCGTGTACGGCGCGGTCACCGGGGTCCGGCACGAGCTGTACGTCGACGCCGCCCGGGTGTTCGGCCTCAGCGACGCCCGGATCATCGGCCGCCACATCCTGAGCGTGGTGCGGGCGCCCGCGATCATCCTGGCCGCCGGCGTGGCCGGCATCGCCATCGCCGTCCAGGCCGGGCTGGACTTCCTCGGCCTCGGCGACCTCGAGCAAGCCCAGCTGGGGCGGGATGCTCAACGACGCCTTCGCGAACATCTACACCAAGCCGATCAAGCTGCTCTGGCCCAGCCTGGCGATCGGGCTGACCTGTGTCGCGCTGGCCCTGCTTCGGCAACGCGCTGCGCGACGAGCTCGAGCGCAGCGCCGCGGCCGCCCAAGCGCCGGCGCCGCGCGCGCCGGCGCCGCGGCCATGACGGCCGAGGTCGACCCGCGAGCCGGTGATCGTGCACGACGAGCTGCCCGGCTCGACCGACGGTGAGGAGCTGCTCGACGTCAGCGACCTCGCCGTCGGCTACGACCAGGCGAACGGCTCGGTGAAGACCGTGGTCCACGACGTGTCCCTGACCGTCCGCCGCGGCGAGGTCCACGGCCTGATCGGCGAGTCCGGCATCGGGCAAGACCCAGACGGCGTTCTCCGTCTGCGCCTGCTGCCGCCCGGCGGCCGGATCACCGCCGGCACCGTCGAGTTCGAGGGCAGTCGAGCTCGAGTCGGCCTCCGACAAGGAGATGACCAAGCTGCGGGGCCGCAAGATCGCCTACATCCCGCAGGAGCCGATGTCCAACCTCGACCCGTCGTTCACGATCGGCAGCCAGCTGACCGAGCCGATGCGGGTCGAGCCTCGGGATCGGCAAGGCGGAGGCCAAGCAACGCGCCCTCGACCTGCTGGCCCGGGTCGGCATCCCGAACCCCGAGCGCACCTTCGCGGCCTACCCGCACCAGGTCTCCGGCGGCATGGCGCAGCGCGTGCTGATCGCCGGCGCCGTCTCGTGCAACCCCGACCTGCTGATCGCCGACGAGCCGACCACCGCGCTGGACGTCACCGTCCAGGCCGAGGTGCTCGACCTGCTGCGCGACCTGCAGGAGGAGCTCCACATGGGCGTCCTGCTCGTCACGCACAACTTCGGCGTCGTCGCCGACCTCTGCGACCGGGTCTCGGTCATGCGCAACGGCCGGATCGTGGAGACGGGCCCGGCCCGGTCCATCTTCGCCGGCCCGCAGCACGCGTACACCCAGGCGCTGTTCGACGCGATCCTCGAGGACAGCGAGCCCCGCGGCGCCCTGCCACTGCCGGCGCCACGCCGCCGGCCACGGCCGCCGGCGCGATCCGCCGCACCGACGAAGGAGCCACTCGATGAACGACCGCCTGCTCGACGTCGACGACCTCGTCGTCGAATACCCGGCCAAGGGCTTCCGGGCCAAGCCCTTCCGGGCGCTGCAAGGGCGTCTCGCTCGACATCCTGCCCGGCGAGACCGTGGGCCTGGTCGGCGAGTCCGGGTCGGGCAAGACCACGCTCGGCCGGGCCGTCCTCGGCCTCGCCCCGGTCACCGGCGGGCACGATCGGCTTCGAGGGCCGCGACATCAGCCACCTGCCCGAGTCGGAGCGGCGGGCGCTGTCCAGCGACATCAGGTGGTCTTCCAGGACCCCTACACCTCGCTCAACCCGGCGATGACCATCGAGCAGATCCTCACCGAGCCGCTGACGGTCGCGCAAGGTGCCGCGTGCGGAGGCCATCCAGCGGGTCGAGGACCTGCTCGACCAGGTCCAGCTGCCGGCCAACGCCGGCCGGCCGGCTGCCGCGCGAGTTCAGCGGCGGCCAGCGCCAGCGGGTCGCGATCGCCCGGGCGCTCGCGCTCTGACCCGAAGCTGATCGTCTGCGACGAGCCCGTGTCGGCGCTCGACCTGTCGACCCAGGCGCGGGTGCTGGACCTGTTCATGGAGATCCAGGAGCGCACCGGCGTCGCCTACCTGTTCATCTCGCACGACCTCGCCGTGGTCCGGCACCTCAGCCACCGGGTCGCGGTGATGTACCACGGCGAGATCGTCGAGTCCGGCGACGGCGACCAGGTCACCGCGCGACCCCGAGCACCCCTACACCCAGCGGCTGTTCCTGGCCTCGCCCGGTGCCCGACCCGGAGCGGCAGGCCAGGCGCCGCGCGGAGCGCAAGGAGTTCCTCCTCGCGCAGGCCGGTGCCGGTGTCTGAGAAGCCGCCGGGGGTCCGCTTCGGGGCGGCCTACTACGCGGAGTACCAGCGCACCCCGACCTCAAGGCCGACTTCGACCTGATGGCGGAGGCCGGGTTCACGGTGATCCGCGTCGGGGAGTCGGTGTGGTCGACGTGGGAGCCCGAGGACGGCGTGCTTCGACCTCGACTGGCTGGAGCCGGTCCTCGACGCGGCGCACGAGCGCGGCATCGGGGTCATCCTCGGCACGCCGACCTACGCGATCCCGATGTGGCTCAAGCGCCGCTACCCCGAGATCGCCGGGTGACAGCGCGACGGGACAGCCGATCGGCTGGGGCGCGCGGCAGGAGGTCGACTTCACCCACGCGGCGTACCTCTTCCACGCCGAGCGGATCATCCGCGCGGTCGTCGCCCGCTACCGCGAGCACCCGCCATCATCGGCTACCAGGTCGACAACGAGCCGGGCCTGCGGCTGCTCCACAACGCAGAGCGTCTTCCAGCGGTTCGTCGACTGGCTGCGCCAGCGCTACGGCACCGTCGAGACCTCAACGAGGAGTGGGGCCTCGTCTACTGGTCGCACCGGCTCTCGACCTGGGCCGACCTGTGGCGGCCGGACGGCAACTTCCAGCCGCAGTACGACCTCGCCTGGCGGCGTTTCCAGACCGAGCTGGTCACGGAGTTCATCGGCTGGCAGGCCGACATCGTCCGCGAGCTCGCCGACCCGGCGCGGTTCGTGACGACCTGCATCTCCTACGAGCAGCCCGGCGTCGAGGACGTCGACCTGTCCGCGCGGCTCGACGTCGCGTCGGGCAACGCCTACTACGAGATGGAGGACTCGCTCGCGCACCCGAACGACTCTCCGATGGCAGCCGGCCCGATGGGCTGGGTCGTCCGGGGCCGTGGGCCGTGTCCCAGCTCGCCGACCTGATGTACTCCTCGCGGCAGGCGCCGTTCCTGGTCACCGAGACCAACGCCGGCTCGATCGGGTTCTCGTCGCTGAACCAGTCGCCGTACGACGGGCAGTGGCGGCAGGCGGCCTGGCTGCTGGTCGCCCGCGGCGCGCGGATGATCTCGTACTGGCACTGGAACACGCTGGCCTTCGGCGCCGAGACCTACTGGGGCGGCGTGCTGCCGCACAGCGGCGAGCCCGGCCGCGTCTACCGCGAGCTCGCGCGGATCGGCGCCGAGCTCGGCCGCGCCGGCGACGCCTTCGCCGACGCCGAGCCGGACTTCGACGTCGCCGTGCTCTACGACTCCGACAGCAAGTTCGCGCTGGTCACCCAGGCGCCGTTCTCGGCGCCGGGCCAGTTCTTCGACCCCGACGCCTACCGCCGGATCGTCGGCAGCCTTCTCCCGTGGCGTCTTCGACGCCAAGCGGCAGCAGCGCCTGGTCCGTCCGCAGCAGCTGCTGCCGACGCCGGGGTGGCGAGCTCTCCGCAGAGCAGGCCGCGGCGCGCTACCCCGTGCTGGTGGTCGCGGCGTTCTACACGCGCCGGCGACGACGACCTGGACTTCCTGATCGCCTATGCCGAGCGCGGCGGGCACCTCGTGCTCGGACCGCGCATCCGGCGTACGCCGACCGCGAGGGCCGGCCGCGCGCGACCCGGCAGCCCGCGGGCCTGAGCGACGCCGGCCGGCGTCGGCTACGACGAGATCGCGAACCTCCCTGACCCCGTACCGGTCGAGCGGCGGACCGCTGCACCGGTGCGGCGACTCTCGTCGCCGAGCTCCTCGAGGTGGTCACTCGGGACGGCGCCGAGGTGCTGGCCCGCTACGTCCACCCGCACCTCGGCCGCTGGGCCGCCGTGACGACGCGCGAGGTCGGCGCCGGCCGGATCACGGTCGTCGGCACCGTGCCCGACCAGGCGCTGGCCGAGAGCCTGGTCCGCTGGCTGGTGCCCGAACCGGTGGCGCCGTGGCAGGCTGCCCGGACCCCGTGACCGTGGCGACCTCCACCGACGCGGACGGGCGCCGGCTGCACGTCCTGCACAACTGGGGCTGGGAACCGCAATCGGTCCTCGCCCCCGCTCCGCTCCGCGACCTCCTGTCCGACCCCGGCACCGATGAGGACGTCGCCCCCGGCACGACGCTCCGGCTCGCCGCCTGGGACGTCCGCGTCTTCCAGCAACTCCCAGCGAACGGAATGTGATCTCGATGACCGACACCACCACACGGTGACACCGGAACCGCAGTTGCCAGCGAGGCGTTGGCCCGGCTGACCCTCGAGGAGAAGGTGCAGCTGCTCACCGGCCGCGACTTCTGGAACACCTGGCCGCTGCGAGAAGATCGGGCTGCGCCGCATCCTGCGTCTCCGACGGGCCCGTCCGGCGTCCGCGGCGAGACGTGGGACGAGCGCGACCCGTCGCTCAACCTGCCGTCGGCGACCGCGCTCGCGTCGTCCTGGGACCCGGGCATCGCCCGCCGCTACGGCGCGGCCGCCGCGGTCGAGGCGCGCCGCAAGGGCGTCGACGTCGTGCTCGGCCCGACCATCAACCTGCACCGCTCGCCGCTCGGCGGCCGGCACTTCGAGTGCTTCAGCGAGGACCCGGTGCTCACCGCCGAGCTCGCCGCCGCCTACGTCGCGGGCGTGCAGGACAACGGCGTCGGCGCGACCCCGAAGCACTACGTCGCCAACGACTCCGAGACCGACCGCTTCACCGTCGACGTCCGGGTCGACGAGCGCGCGCTGCGCGAGCTGTACCTGCTGGCCTTCGAGAAGGCGGTCGTCGAGGCGCGCGCCTGGCTGGTGATGAGCGCCTACAACTCGGTCAACGGCGTCACCGTGACCGAGAACGACCTGCTCGAGACGCCGCTGAACAGCGAGTGGGGCTTCGACGGCGTCGTCGTCAGCGACTGGACCGCCGTCCGCAGCCTGGACAGCGCCCGCGCCTCGCAGGACCTGGTGATGCCCGGCCCGGACGGGCCGTGGGGCGACGCGCTCGTCGCGGCCGTGCGCGGCCGGCGAGGTCGACGAGGCCGTCGTCGACCGCAAGGTGCTGCGCATCCTGCGCGCTCGCCGCGCGGGTCGGCGCGCTCGGACGGGCACCGGCCCGGCCGAGCCGGTGCACGGTCGAGGACGGCGTCGCGTTCGCCCGCGAGGCCGCCGCCGAGGGCACGGTGCTGCTGGAGAACCGACGGCGAGCCTGCCGTGGGACGCCGGCGTCGCTGCGGCTCGGTCGCGGTGATCGGCCACAACGCGGCCGACGCCCGCACCCAGGGCGGCGGCAGCGCCACCGTGCTGCCCGAGCGACATCGTCTCGCCGCTGGACGGCCTGCGCGCCGCGCTGCCCGGCGCCGACGTCACGCTACCGCGTCGGCGCGGTCGTCGCAGGAGGGCGTCGCCGAGCTGCCGCTCGACGCAGCTGACCAACCCGGTGACCGGCGAGCCCGGCGCTGCGGGTGCGGTTCCTCGACGCGGACGGCGCCGAGCTGTTCGCCGAGGACCGCCGCGCGACCGCGCTGGTCTGGTTCGGCGGCGACGCGCCGATCGGCGACGTCGGCGACGCTCGAGCTCGACCACCCGCTACACCCCGACGAGACGCGGCGCGGTCCGGCTCGGCTTCGCCGCGGTCGGCCGCGGCCGGGTCTACGTCGACGGCGAGCTCTCGTCGACGAGGACGCTCGTCGCCGAGGGCACCGACCTCGGCGCCGCGTTCCTCGACGCCGCCGCCGTCGACCGCCGCGGTCGCCGTGACCGCCGGGCACGCCGGTCGACCTCCGCTTCGAGTTCGACCTCGCGAGCCGCGACGGCGCCGCTCGCCGGCGCGCTGTCGCTGCACGTTCGGCATCGAGCCGGACGACGCCGACCCCGACGCGCTGATCGCCGAGGCGGCCGCGGCGGCCGCGCGCGGCCGACGTCGCGCTCGTCGTCGTCGGCACCAACTCGCAGGTCGAGTCCGAGGGCTACGACCGCGACATCGCTCGCCCTGCCCGGCCGCCAGGACGACCTGGTCGCGCGCCGTCGCCGCCGCCAACCCGCGCACGGTCGTGCGTGGTCAACGCCGGCTCGCCGGTGCTGCTGCCGTGGCGCGACGACGTCGCCGCCGTGCTGCGTCGGCTACTTCGGCGGCCAGGAGTTCGGCGACGCCGTCGCCGACGTGCTGCTCGGCGTCGTCGAGCCCGGCGGGCGGCTGCCCACCACCTGGCCGGCGGCCGCGAGGCCGACGTCCCGGTGCTGTCGACGCACGCCGGTCGACGGCGTGCTCGACTACGCCGAGGGCATCCACATCGGCTACCGCGCCTGGCTGCAGGCAGGACGCCGCGCCGGCGTACTGGTTCGGCCACGGGCTCGGCTACACCGACATCGCGCTGACCGGCGTCGACGGCGCCGGCCGCCGCCGGCGCCGGCGAGGTCGTCACGGTCAGCGTCGACGTCGCGAACCGCGGCGAGCGCGCCGGCAAGCAGGTCGTGCAGGTGTACGCCGAGCGCGCCGGACTCCGCCGTCGACCGCCCGGTGCGCTGGCTGGTCGGCTTCGCGCCGGTCCGGCGTCGCCGCCGGGCGAGACGCGCGACCGTCGACGTCGAGCGTGCCCGACCCGCGCTGCTGGCCTACTGGGACGACGGCTGGACCTACGAGCCCGGGCGCCTACACGCTCCGGGTCGGCACCAGCGTCGTCGACCTGCCGCTCGACGCATCGCAGCTGGAGCTGACGCATGACCGCCTGCTACCCGAACCCGCTCGATCCCGGGCTTCAACCCCGACCCGAGCGTCGTGCGCGTCGACGGCGACTACTACCTCGGCGACCTCGACGTTCGAGTACCTGCCCGGCATCCCGGTCTACCGCAGCACCGACCTGGTCGACTGGACGCACATCGGCAACGTGGCGACCCGCCCGGAGCAGGTCGGCGTCGGAGACGTGCCGACCGGCGGCGGCGTGTGGGCGCCGACGATCCGCTACCGCGACGGCGTCTTCTACGTCGATCGTCACCGATCGCGATGGGCCCGCGCGGCTGCGTCGTCTTCACCGCGACCGACCCCGCCGGCCCGTGGAGCGACGGCACCACCATCGACGGGGTCGGCGGCATCGACCCCGACCTCGCGTGGGACGACGACGGCACCGCCTACGTCACGTACTCCGGGCTGGTCACCATCGGCGAGCGACCTGGGCACAGCACCTCGGCATCCAGCAGGTGCAGCGTCGACCTCGACGCCGGCAAGGCGCTCGAGGAGCCGCGCTCGCTGTGGTCGGGCACCGGGCTGAAGTTCCCGGAGGCGCCGCACCTCTACCGGCGCGGCGACCACTGGTACCTGATGATCGCCGAGGGCGGCACCGAGCGCGGCCACGGCGTCAGCATCGCCCGCGGGCCGTCGCCCGAGGGGCCGTTCGAGGGCGACCCGGCCAACCCGGTGCTCAGCGCGCGCAGCACGTCGCGGCCGATCCAGAACACCGGGCACGCGCGACCTCGTCGAGACGCCCGACGGCGGCACGGCGCTGGTGCTGCTCGGCATGCGCCCGCTCGGCGGCGACGCAGGCGTTCTCCGCCGCTGGGCCGCGAGACGTTCATCACCGCCGGTCGCCTGGGTCGACGGCTGGCCGCAGCCGGACCCGGTCGTGCTGGCGCCCGCGCGACCGGCGTCGAGGTCGAGGACTTCGACTTCGCCGACCCCGCGTCGCTGGACGACCCGGGCTGGCTGGCGGTCCGCACGCCGCCCGCGGACGGTGGCGTCGACCGCGCACCCGGCCGGCTGTCGATCACCGGCGACGGCCGCGCGCTGGACGACCCGCACCCGCAGTTCGTCGGCCGCCGCCAGCGGCACCTGACCGCGACGGTGTCCGCCACCGTCGACGCCTACGGCGGGCGCGGGCGGGCTGGCCGCTCCGCTACGACGAGCGCACCACTGGTTCTCCCTGGAGGCGCGCGGCGACGGAGGGTCGACGGTCGTGACCGCCCGCGGCCCGGTGGCCGGCCTCGCGCAGACCTGGACGGCCACCGTGCCCGCCGGCGAGGTCGAGCTCCGCATGGAGATGACGCGCCGCCGCCCCCGGCTTCACCGCCGAGGCGATGGGCGGCGACCGGATCCGGCTGGTCGCCGCCGCCGGCGGCGAGGAGGTCGTGCTGACCGAGCTCGACGGCCGGTACTGGACGGCCGAGACGTCCGCGTCGTTCACCGGACGGGTCGTGGGGGTCTTCGCCACCGAGGGCACGGTCACGGTCTCGTCCTTCCGCACTCGCGGCACCGACGGGTCGTGACCGTCACCGAGTGGGCCGGCCCGGCCCGGTTCCTGCCGCCGCCGGAGCCGGTCGTCGCCGGCGACGGCAGTCGCCGGTACGACGCGGTGACCTACGCCGCCGTCCCGGGCTACCGTCCGCTCCAGCTCGACGTGAGGGTGCCGGCCGGCCCCGAGGCCCCCCCGTTGGTGGTCTGGGTGCACGGCGGCGGCTGGCTCTTCGGCGACCGCAGGGTGCTCCCCGAGACGCTCCGGCCCGACCAGCTCTTCGAGGAGCTCGTGGCGGCCGGCCTCGCGGTGGCGAGCGTGGACTACCGGTTCTCGTTGGAGGCGCCGTTCCCCGCCCAGCTCCATGACGTGAAGGCGGCGATCCGCTACCTGCGTACCTTCGCCGCCGAGCTCGGCGTCGACGCCTCGCGCATCGGGATCTGGGGCGAGTCCGCCGGCGCCCACCTCGCCACCCTCGTGGGGCTCACGGGCGGCCGCGCCGACCTGGAGGGCGACCTCGGAGTGGTCGGCCCGAGCAGCGCGGTCGACGTGGTCGTCGACTGGTACGGGCCTGCCGACATCGGGGAGATGCTCGGTCTGGACCGCGCCGCCCTGATGCCGCCCGGCCTGCCACCGGTCCTGACCCAGTCGCCCGAGGGGCTCCTCGTGCGGGGCCTCGAGGGAGCCGCGTTGGCCGACGCCAGCCCGGTCACCCACGTGACGCCCTGGGCACCGCCGTTCCTGGTGCAGCACGGCACCGCGGACTGGGTGGTCCCGTTCGACCAGTCCGAGCTGCTCGCCGCGCGACTGCGCGAGGCCGGGGTGCCGGTCGAGCTGGAGGCGGTCCACGGTGCGGGTCACATCTTCGACGGGCACGACGACGTCGACGGTGTCGTCCGCCGCAGCGTCGCCTTCCTGGTGCACCACCTGGCCTCATGACCGAGCCCTTCCGGAGCGCACCCTGGCAGGAGGTGGAGATCGAGCTGACCGCCGACGCGGCGTGGACCGCGCCGTACACCGACGTCGAGGTGTGGGCCGACTTCGCGTGTGGCGACGAGGTGCTGCGGCGGCCGGCCTTCTGGGACGGCGGGGACCGGTGGCGCCTGCGCTTCGCGGCGCCGCACGCCGGCGACTGGGAGTGGGCGACGGCGGCGAACGTCGACGACCCCGGGCTGGCCGGTCGCGCGGGCACGGTCGTCTGCGTCGACGGACTGCCGGCACCGGGACGGGTGTGCGCGCGTTCGAGCACGGCTTCTGGCGGATGTCGCCGTCGGGTCGCCAGCTGGTGCACGCCGACGGCACTCCCGCGCTGATGGTCGCCGACACGGCGTGGGCGCTGCCCTGGCGGGCCACGCCCGAGCAGGTCGAGGTGTACGCCCGCGACCGGCAGGCCAAGGGCTTCAACGCCGTCCTGCTGATGACGGTGCAGCCGGACATGCGCGCGGTCGGGCCGCGCGACCGCACGCCCGACGAGGGCTTCGACGTCGGCCTTCGAGGACCTGCCGGACGGCCGGCTGCGCGAGCTGAACCCCGACTACTTCGGCCGTTTCGACGTGCTGGTCGACATCCTGCTGGCCCACGACCTGGTGCCGGTGCTGCAGCCGGTCTTCCAGGGGTTCGGCTGGAAGGGCCTCGACGTGGCCGGGACCGTCGTCCCGCCCGAGGACTACGCCCGGTACTGCCGCTACCTCGTGGCCCGCTACGGCGCCCGGCCGGCGGTCTACCTCGTGGGCGCCGACGGGTCGGGCGAGGAGCCGCAGGTGGCGGCCGGCGGCGAGGAGGTGCACGCGTGGGACGCCTACGGCCAGCCGACCGGCATCCACTACCGGCCGCACGCGACCAACCACGCCCACCAGGACGCCGACTGGCTGGACTTCCAGAGCTGCCAGACCGGGCACGACGGCGAGCACCTCCCGGAGCGGGTCGCCGACATGTGGCGCAACACCCCGGCCAAGGGGGTGCTCAACCTCGAGCCGACCTACGAGAACACCCGCGAACGGGGACGGGCCGCCGGGTGGTGGCAGGGCCACGAGGCATGGAGCAACCTGTGCGCCGGCGGCACGATGGGAGTCGGCTACGGCGCGGCGAGCCTGTGGCAGTGGCGTCTTCACGCCGACGAGCCCGGCCACACCGACGTACTTCCTGGGCCCGGACGCCGGCTGGCGCGAGGCGCTGGACTTCGAGGGGTCGACCTACGTCGGCGCTGGTCGGCCGCATCCTGCGGCATCTGCCCGTTCGGTCGACATGGAGCCCGACTGGACCAGCTCGCTCGGCGAGCCGAGGCCTCAGCGTGCCGGGCGAGCTCGTGCTGCTCTACCGCGAGGCGGCCGGATCGTGAAGCTGACGGACCCGCGACCTGCCCCGCCACCTCTCCGTCCTCGACCCGCGCACGGGCGAGGTCGTCGAGCAGACGGTGCTGGACCCGCTGGGCGAGCTGCTCGAGAGGACCCGCTCGGCGAGCCCCGCGTCTACGTCTTCACCCGCCAGCCGATCGACAGGACCTGACATGCCGCGCACCCCCGTCTCCTGGTCGGCGTCGATGATCTCGCCGGTCGAGGAGCTGACGGCTCCGCTGCTGCGCCGCGAGGTCGACGCTGGACGAGGGCCACGGGCCGGTGACCTCCGCCGAGCTGCACGTCTCCAGCCAGGGCATCTTCGAGGCGTTCGTCGACGGCGGCCCGGTGGGCCGACGGACGTGCTGAGCCCCGGGCTGGAGCAGCTACGAGTGGCGGCTGCGCTACCGCAGCTACGACGTCACCGAGCTGCTGCACGCGACGTCGGTGCTGGGGATCTCCCTCGGCAACGGCTGGTACCGCGGCCGGCTGTCCTGGAACGGCCAGCGCGACTTCTACGGCGACCGACTGGGCGTGATCGCCCAGCTGGAGGTCGTCTTCGCCGACGGCCACCGCCAGGTGGTCGTCACCGACGAGACGCTGGACGGCCGGGCCGTCGGAGACCCTGGCCGACGACCTCTACGACGGGCAGACGATCGACGCCCGGCGTCGCGACGACCGGTGGCGGATGCCGGGGCCGACCCCTGCCGGGTGGGTGGGCGTCGAGGTCCTGCCGTTCGACGTGCAGCGCCTGGCGCCGTACGTCGGCCCGCCCGTCGTCCGTCACGAGACCCGGCGTCCCGTCGAGATCTGGACCTCGCCGTCCGGGCAGACGCTGGTCGACTTCGGGCAGAACCTGGTCGGCTGGCTGCGGTTCAGCGTGCGCGGCGAGGCCGGCCAGGAGATCACCCTGCGGCACGCCGAGGTGCTCGAGCACGGCGAGCTCGGCGTCCGGCCGCTGCGGACGGCGCAGGCGACCGACCGGTTCGTGCTCAGCGGCGACGACGACGTCTTCGAGCCGACCATGACCTTCCACGGGTTCCGCTACGCCGAGGTCACCGGGTGGCCACGGAGTCGGCCGGCGAGCTCACGGCCGACTCGCTGGAGGCCGTGGTCGTGCACTCCGACCTGCGGCGGACCGGCACGCTTCGCGTGCTCCGACGACGCTGCTCGACCAGCTGCACCGCAACGTGGTCTGGGGGCTGCGCGGCAACTTCCTCGACGTGCCCACCGACTGCCCGCAGCGCGACGAGCGGCTCGGCTGGACCGGCGACATCGCGGTGTTCGCCCCGACCGCCGCGTTCCTCTACGACGTCGGCAGGTTCCTCCGCGACTGGCTGGTCGACCTCGGCGCTCGAGCAGCGGGCCCAGGACGGGCTGGTGCCGTTCGTCGTGCCCGACGTCCTCAAGTACGAGGAGCACCCGACGGAGTTCCCGGCGCCCGAGACCGCCGCGATCTGGAGCGACGCCGCGGTGTGGGTGCCGTGGGCGCTGTGGCAGGCGTACGGCGACCCGGCCGTGCTCGCGGACCAGTACGACTCGATGGCCGCGCACGTGCGCCGGGTCGAGTCGCTGCTCTCGCCCTCGGGCCTGTGGGACACCGGCTTCCAGTTCGGCGACTGGCTCGACCCGCAGGCGCCGCCGGACCAGCCGTTCGAGGCCCAGGCGGACAACGGCGTCGTCGCCACGGCCTGCCTCTACCGCAGCGCGCGGATCGTGGCCGAGGCGGCCGCCCTCCGGGGCACGACGCGGACGCAGTCGCGCTTCGACGCGCTGGCCGACCGGACCCGCGCGGCCTTCACGAGCACTACGTCCACGACGACGGCACGTCCCCAGCGACGCGCCGACCGTCTACGCCCTGGCGATCGTCTTCGGCCTGCTCGACGACGACGGGCAGCGCGCGGGCGGGCGACCGGCTCGCCGAGCTCGTCGCCGAGAACGGCTACCGCGATCGCCACCGGTTTCGCCGGCACGCCGTTCGTCACCGACGCGCTCACGACGACCGGGCACCTCGACGACGGCCTACCGGCTGCTGCTCGAGCGCGAGTGCCCGTCCTGGCTGTACCCGGTCACCATGGGCGCGACGACCATCTGGGAACGCTGGGACTCGATGCTGCCCGACGGCACGCATCAACCCCGGCGAGATGACCAGCTTCAACCACTACGCGCTCGGCGCGGTCGCCGACTGGATGCACCGCACGGTCGGCGGGCATCGCGCCGCTCGAGCCCGGCTACCGCCGGGTCCGCATCGCGCCCCGCCCCGGCGGCGGCCTGACCTGGGCGTCGACGAGCCTGGAGACCCCGCACGGGCCGGTCAGCGTGCGGTGGCACCTCGACGGCGAGGAGCTCCGGCGTGGACGTCGAGCTTCGCCGCCGGACGTGACCGGAGTCGTGAGCCTGCCAGGGCAGGCGGACACCGAGGTGACCGGCACGGCTCGCGTGGTCGCACCGGCGCGCGGTGCGGTCTCACTCCTCGGCGGGGCTGACGCATGATCAGGGTCGGGCTCGTGGGCGCCGGTCCGTGGGCCGGGATGTTCACGGCGCCGCTGCTGACCGCGTCACCGGACCTGTCGCTCGCGGCCGTGTGGGCGCGGCGGCCGGAGGCGGCCGCCCAGCTCGCCCGCGACCACGGCGGCTCCCCGGCAGACAGCTTCGAGGACCTGCTCGACCGGTGCGACGCGGTGGCGTTCAACGTGCCCCCCGACGTCCAGGCGTCCTTCGCCGTGAGGGCCGCGGCCGCGGGAAAGCACCTGCTCCTCGAGAAGCCGCTGGCCTTCACCGTCGCGGACGCCGAGGCCGTGGCCGACGCCGCCGACGCGGCCGGCGTGGCGACGCACCTCATGCTCACCTACCGGTTCACCGACCCGGTCAAGGCGTTCCTGGAGGAGGTGTCACGCGGCAGGATCGCCTACTTCCGGAGCGCCTGGATCGGCGGTGGCGCACTGGGTGGCCCGTTCGCGACACCGTGGCGACGCGAGCCGGGTGCCGTGCTGTTCGACCTGGGCCCCCACACGTTCGACCTGGCCGAGCTGGCCGCAGGGCCGATCCGCGAGCTGAGGGCCGCCGAGGCCGGTGGCGTGCTGTCCGTCTCGACCCTCCACGAGAGCGGTGCGGTGGGGCAGATCGCGATCTCCGCGACGACGCCCGACGTAGACGGAAGGCTGGAGGCCGACGCGGTCACGGACACCGGCCGGACGACCTTGGCCGACCCGTCACCCACGATCCCGCGGCGCTTCTGCGCGCGATCGCCGACAGCTTCGTGGGCGCCGTGAACGGCGACGCGGCGGACGCCCCCGACGTCCACACCGGCGTGCATCTCCAGCGCCTCATCGCCGCCGTCGAGGAGTCGCTCGACTCCGGCCGCGTCGTCACGCCGTCGGTGGCGCCGGCTGGCGGCGGTGGCTAACGTCGCGGACCATGCCCACCTCTCATCGGACGTTGCGCACCGTCGCGCTCGCCGCCCTCGCCCTCGTCGTCCCGTCGCTGCTCGCCGTCGCGCCCGCCTCGGGCGCCAAGCCCGCGCCGGTGACGTACGACGCGCTGGGTGACTCCTACGCCTCCGGCTACGGCGTGCCGCCGTACAGCGCCACCTGCGGCCGGTCGGAGCGGCTACGCCGTGCAGCTCGACGGCCGCAAGCACATCGCGCTCGACGACTTCGTCGCGTGTGCCGGCGCGACGACGACCTCCCTGGTCAGCGGCGGGCAGCTCACCGCCCTGGACGCCGACACCGAGCTGGTCACCCTCACCATCGGCGGCAACGACATCGGCTGGAGCAGCGTCGTGGGCGCGTGCCTGGTCGGCACCGACGCCCAGTGCGCGGGCGCGCTGCGCAGCCTCGTCGGTCACCACGGTGCTGCCCGCCCGGCTGCAGAGCTCTACGGGCAGGTCGCCGCGGACGCCCCGAACGCCCGGTGCTGGTGACCGGCTACCCGCGGCTGTTCTCGCCCGAGTACGGCGCGTACCTCGGCGCCTCGCCGGCCGAGCAGCAGGCCCTGAACGACGGCGCGGACGGCTCGACGGCGTGATGGCGGCGGCGGCCGCGGCCGGGTTCGAGTTCGTCGACGTGACAGCGCTTCGTCGACCACGGCGCGAACGCTCCCGAGCCGTGGATCAACGGCGCCTTCGACCCCGCGCCGTTCCACCCGAACGAGGCCGGCTACGAGGCCTACACCGGAGCGGTGACGGCGGCCGCCCACCCGGCATTGCTGCGATAGGGGCCACCGTCCACAAGCAGTTGATCCTGGGGGCCAGGTGTCGGGCGACGGTCCGTGGGTACCGGGTGTCCATGTGGCTCCTCGTCGTACTGATCGTGATGGCACTGTTCTATTGCTGCCGTGACCTTCCGGCGCCGCCACGCCATCGCGAGGAGGACCGGTCGGGGCCGGAGTGAACGGGTTGAACGGGACGAGCGACGGCGCCGCCGGGGTGGTCGTCGTCACGGGAGCGTCGGCGGGCGTGGGTCGTGCCAGCGCCGTGGCCTTCGGTCGTCAGGGGCGGTCCGTGGCGCTGCTGGCCCGCGGGAGCGTCGGTCTGCGGGCGGCGTGCGAGGAGGTGCGTGCTGCCGGCGGGACGGCGATGCAGGTCGAGGTCGACGTCAGCGACGCCGCGGCCGTGGAGCGGCGGCCGAGCGGGTCGAGCAGGAGCTCGGCGAGATCGACGTCTGGGTCAACGTGGCCTTCACCTCGGTGTTCGCGCAGCTTCATGGACATCGAGCCCGACGAGTTCCGCGCGGGTCACCGACGTCGACTACCACGGCTTCGTCAACGGCACCCGGGCCGCGCTGCGGCGGATGCGCCCGCGCGACCGGGGGACGATCGTGCAGGTCGGCTCGACGCTGGCCTACCGCGGGATCCCGCTGCAGTCGGCGTACTGCGGCTCCAAGCACGCGATCCAGGGCTTCCCCGAGTCGGTGCGCGACCGAGCTCTTCCACGACGGCAGCGCGGTGCACGTGACCATGGTCCAGCTGCCCGGCCCTCAACACCCCGCAGTTCTCGTGGGTGCGTTCGCGGCTGCCGCGCCACGCGCAGCCGGTGCCGCCCATCTACCAGCCCGAGGTGGCGGCGCGGGCGATCGTCTGGGCGCCGGCGCACGCGCCGTCGCGAGTACTGGGTGCGGCGAGACGATCGCGGCGATCCTCTGGCCAACGCCCTGGCCCCGGGTCTGCTCGACCGCTACCTCGGCAGGACCAGCGTGAAGGCCCAGCAGACGGACGAGCCCGCGACCGCCGACCGGCCCGACAACCTCTTCGCGCCGGTGGAGGGCGAGGAGGCCGCGATCGGCGCGCACGGCGCTTCGACGACAAGGTCGCTCGGTCGTTGCCCGCAGGCGTGGGCCTCGGCCACGCACCGCCGTGGCCTCGCGCTGGGCGCTCGCGGCGGCGGCTGGCATCGGCCGGCCGCCCGCCGGCAGCCTGCGGCGGAGCTCCGTGCGGATCACCGAGACCAGCGACCTGTGGTGGAAGACCGCCGTCTTCTACTGCCTGGACGTGGAGACGTTCATGGACTGGGACGGCGACGGCATGGGCGACCTTCAGGGGCTCGCCGAGCGGGTCGACTACCTCGCCGACCTGGGGGTCACCTGCCTGTGGCTGATGCCGTTCTACCCGACCCCCGACCGGGACGACGGCTACGACATCACCGACTACTTCGGCGTCGACCCGCGGCTCGGGCACGTTCGGCGACTTCGTCGAGTTCATCCGCACGGCGAGCGACCGCGGGCATGCGCGTGATCATCGACCTCGTCCTCAACCACACCTCGGATCGAGCACCCGTGGTTCCGGGCCGCGCGCCGCAGCCCGGACTCGCCGTACCGCGACTTCTACGTCTGGCGCAACGACGAGCCGCCGGACGCCTGGCGCAGGTGGTCTTCCCGGACAAGGAGGACAGCATCTGGCAGTACGACGACGCAGGCCGGCGCGTAGTACTTGCACCACTTCTACCGCACCCAGCCCGACCTCAACATCACCGACGCCGCGGTGCGCGACGAGATGCTCAAGATCATGGGCTTCTGGCTGCGAGCTGGGCGTCTCGGGCTTCCGCGTCGACGCGGTGCCCGTTCCTGATGGACCCCGAGGGCTCGACGCCGAGACGCAGCAGAGGTTCGGGGACCCGCACGACCACCTGCGCGAGCTGCGTCGCTTCCTGGGCGGCCGGGTCGGCGAGGCGGCGCTGCTGGGCGAGGTGAACCTCGCCCTACGAGGAGCAGCGCAAGTACTTCGGCGGCGACGACGCGCGACGAGCTGACCATGCAGTTCGACTTCATCGTCATGCAGGCCCTCTACCTGTCCCTCGCGCGGGAGGAGCGCCGGCCGCTCGGTCCGCGCACTGAAGCCGGCGGCCGCGAGACCGCGCGCGAGTCGCAGTGGGCGAACTTCGTGCGCAACCACGACGAGCTGACGCTCGACAAGCTAACCGACAACCAGCGCGAGGAGGTGTTCGCCGCCTTCGGCCCCGAGCCCGACATGCAGCTCTACGGCACGCGGCCTGCGCCGCCGGCTGGCCCCGATGCTGGACGGCGACCCTCGGCGGCTGCGCATGCGTCTACAGCCTGCGTTCTGCCTGCCGGGCACGCCCGTGCTCTTCTACGGCGAGGAGATCGGCATGGGCGAGAACCTCGACTTGCCCGGCCGCCTCGCCGTGCGCACCCCGATGCAGTGGACGGACGGCCGCGACGGCGGCTTCTCCGACGCCGCGCCGTCGCGAGCTCGCCGCCCGCTGGCCGAGGGCGGCTTCGGGCCCGAGCTGTCAACGTCGCCGACCAGCGCAGCGACCCGGACTCGCTGCTGGGCTTCATCCGGCTGCTGATCCGGCGTACCGGGAGTCGCCCGAGCTGGGCTGGTCGGCGTTCGCTCCCCTGGACCAGCCGCACGCCGACGTCCTCGCCCACCTCTGCGCACGCGACGAGCGCCGCCTGCTGGCCGTCCACAACTTCTCCAGCGAGGGCCGGCCCGTGACGGTGACCGTGGACGACTGCCCCGAGGGCACCGTGCTCGTCGACCTGCTCGAGGACGGCTGGTCGACGCAGGCGGGACCGCGGGGCCGCGTCGACCTGACGCTGGACGGCTACGGCTTCCGGTGGTTGCGCATCCTCGCGAAGGGCGACCGACGGCTGCCCTGAGCCGGTCGTGACCGCCAAAGGTCACTGATGCGCCCCGGAGCGCCTACGATGCGCCCCGTGCCACTGGCGTCCAGCTTGAATGCCACGGTCACCGGCCCGGCCGGTGCGCCGGTCCTGGTGTTCGTGCACGGATTCGGGTGCGGGCAGGAGATGTGGCGCTACGTCGCGCCGGCCTTCGCGGCCGCCCACCGGGTCGTGCTGTTCGACCTGCCCGGGTGCCGCGGACGCCGACCCGGCGGCGTACGACCCCGAGCGACACGCCTCGCTCGAGGGGTACGCCGAGGACGTGCTGCGGCTCCTCGAGGAGCTCGGGCTCGGACGACGTGACCTTCGTGGGTCACTCGGTCGCCTCGATGATCGGCGTCCTCGCCCATCTGGCCGCGCCCCCGTGGTCACCCGGCTGGTGCTGGTGGCGCCGTCGGCCCGCTACCTCGACGACGGTGACTACCGGGGCGGCTTCGCGCACGCGGACATCGACGACCTGCTGGCGACGATGGAGCGCAACCAGCTCGGCTGGCAGGGCGCGCTGTCCGGCATGGTGGCGGGCGCGGACCACGAGGCGGCCGCGGCCGAGCTCGAGGACGCGTTCTGCCGCACCCGCCCCGAGGTCGCGCTGCAGTTCGCCGCCGTCACGTTCCGCGGTGACAACCGCGCGGACCTGGCGCGGGTGACGGCGCCGACCCTGGTCCTCCAGGTGCGCGACGACGTGATCGCGCCGATGTCGGCGGGCGAGTACGTCCACGAGCAGATCGCCGGGTCCCGCTGCGGGGTGCTCGAGACCCGGGGCCACGCCCCGCACCTGACCGACCCCGACGACGTGGTCGCCGCGATCGGCGGGTTCATGGGTGTCGACGCACGAAGCTGAGCCGGTCGCGACGGTCGGCCGACCTCTTCGAGGCGGCTCCGTGCGGGTACGTCGTCGCTGGACGGGACGGCGCCATCGTCCGGGCGAACGCCGAGTTCCTCCGGATGCTCGGCGCTCGCGCGCGGCGAGGTCGTCGGCTGCGTCCGTTCAGCAGCCTGGTGTCGGTCGGCGGGCGGATCCTCGCTGGAGACGCACGTGCGGCCGATCCTCGAGCACGCGGGGTCGTGCGGGAGATCGCCCTCGAGCTGGTCCGCCCCGACGGCGGCCGGGTGCCGGTCCTGCTCAACGCGCGCGTCCTCGACGCCGAGACGCGCACGGTGCTCGTCGTCGTCCTCGAGACCCGGGACCGGCGCCGCTACGAGGACGACCTCCTCGGTGCGCCAGCGGGCCGCCGAGCGAGCCAGCGCCGGGCCGCCTCCCTGGCCGCCACCCTGCAGCAGACCCTGATCCCGCCGCAGCCGCCGACGATCCCGCACCTCGACATCGCGGCCGCCTACCGGCCGGCGGGGAGCGGCCGCGAGGTCGGCGGCGACTTCTACGACGTGTTCCAGGTCGGGCCCGGAGGCGTGGGTGGTCGTCCTCGGCGACGTCAGCGGGAAGGGCATCCCGGCCGCGGTGGTGACGTCCTTCGTCCGGCTACACCGTGCGATCGCTGGCCATGCGCCCACCGGCGACCCGGCCGACCTGCTCGCGCGCCCTGGACCGGGCGATGCGGACGACGGCACCGAGCACTACTGCACCGTCGTCGCGGTCCGGCTCGACCGGGTCGACGGGCGATGGGAGCTGGCCTCGCCCTGGCCGGGCATCCCGCCGGCCCTGGTCCGCCGGCCGGACGGTCGGACCTACGAGCTCGGCATACCGGGGACGCCGGTCGGCCTGATGTCCGAGCCGGAGTTCCACACGGTGCGACACGGCTCGGGGACGAGACCATGACCCTCTACACCGACGGGGTCACCGAGGCGCGGTCACCGCGGGGCCTGTACGGCGAGGAGCGGCTGGCCCTGCTGGTCGCGGGGCTGCCGCACGACCCCGCCGCGATCGTCGAGGCGATCGCCCAGGCGGTTTGGCGTGGCAGTCCGACGACGCCAGCGACGACATCGCGATCGTCACGTTCGCCGCCCGCTGAACCCTGAGGACCGGTCAGGCGCGTGGGGCACCGCGGTCGGTGAGCCCCTGTTCGACGCCCCACAGCACGGCCTGGGCGCGGCGGGTGGCGCCGATCTTGCGGTAGCCGGTGCGGATGTAGGACTTCACCGAGTTGATGCTGAGGAACAGGCGCCGGGCGATCTCGTCGTTGCTGTAGCCGGCGGTGATCAGCTCGAGGACGTCCAGCTCCCGCTCGGTGAGGCCCTGCGGGCGCGTCACCGAGGACGCCGGCACCGGCGCGTAGGGCAGGATCACGAAGCGACCGTGGTGTCCGGCTCGCAGAGCCCGGATCGCGGTGACGAGCTCCTCCGCGTCGAGGTCCTTGGACAAGAAGGCGGCGGCGCCGTCGCGGCGTGCCTCGTCGACGTGTCGGCGCGGGTCGACCAGGAGTAGGCGAGGACCAGCGCCTGCGGTGAGGTCCGGCGTACCCGCGCGAGATCGGCGAGCACGTGCTTGTGCGGGTCGTAGAGGAGGACCTCGAACCGGCCCGGTTCGGTGAGCAGGTCGACGAGGCAGACCACGTCGATCTCCGGCGCCGCTCGCGGCCAGCATCGCCGCGGTGCCGGCGACCACGACGGGCGCGTCCGGGGCGATGGCCAGCCTCATCGTGGGCGCGCCACCGGTCGGGTCAGCCCCCATGCTGGGGAACTGCGCGCGATCTCGAGGGCCTGCGTGCACGACCGAGTTCTCGGTCGACACGATGTCGATGTCGGCCGACGGCGTGCCCACACCCCGGTTGACCGAGGTGAGGTCGGCCAGCAGTCGCACGGCGCTGGTGCTCAGGCGCGTGACGCCGGTGAGGTCCAGGGACAGCGGCACGGTCCCGCCGCGGGTGGCCAGCAGGATCTCGGCCGCGACGCGCTCGACGTCGTCGTGGCGGAAGGTGCCGTGCAGGGACATCGTCTGCGGCGCCGGGTGCCCCACCGAGATGGCCTCGGCGAACTGATCGCCCCGCTCCAGCTCGGTGGCGTCGATCGCGACGGGGCGCACCAGCCGGTGCTGCAGGAGCGCCCGGGTGCCGGACGGCCGGATCGAGACCCCGAGGTGGTCCACGAGCCCGGCCGCCATGGCCAGGCCGCGGCCGCGCTCGAGGTCCTCGGAGGGGACCTGCCACGCACCGTGGTCGACGACCTCGATCAGCACGCAGCCGTCGGAGCCGAGACGGGCCCGGAGCTCGACCGACCGGTCGTCGCCCCGGCTGCCGTGCTCGACGGCGTTGGTGACCAGCTCCGCCGCCGCGTGCGTCAGCGCCATCCGGTCCATCGGCGAGGCCCGGAGCTCGGCCATCCAGGTGTCCAGCTCCTCGCGGGCCGTGCGCACCGGGTCGGCCGCACCGTGCAGCGCCACCACGAGCGCCCGGTGGGACGCGGCCCGCAAGCGGGCGGCGACCAGGCACACCGTGTCGTCGACGGTCATCTCGGGCGGCGAGCCCGTCGGCGGTCCGCTGCAGGTCGTCGAACGTCGTGAGGCGACCAGGCGTCCCCGCGATGCCCCCCGCCGGTGCGAGCAGCGCGGCTCGGTGGCCGGGAGCGCCGACGAGGAGCACGCGTCGCCGGGGGACAACGGGCTGGTGGCCGCCACGTAGCCGGTGCCCCCGCCGGTGCCGAGCGGCCCGCCTCCCGTGTCGCTGAGCAGCTCGGCCGACCCCAGGGCCGGGACCAGCAAGGGCGGCGGGTGTCCCGCCGTGGCGTAGGTCGCGGTCCGGCGGTCCGGGTCGAGCACCACGACGACCGCCGTGGTGCCGCGAGCGGCGGCCACGTCGTCGGCGTGCAGGTCGGCGAGCTGGAGGGCGGTGACGACGTCGCCGTCGCGACGCAACCCGGCGTGGATCACGGCGCGCATCTGCGCCGCCGTGATCGCCGGCGTCAGCCCGAGGCCGGGCGCCTCTCCCACGACGAGGGCGAGCCGGTCGTCGGGGAGGACGACGACGTCGAACCAGCTCCCGCCGGGCTCGGAGGCGTCGCTCGAGACGAGGCAGTGCCCGTCGAGGTCGAACATCGGCAGCACGGGTACGCCGGCGGGCTGGACCGCATCCTGGAGGGTCGTCACGAGGTCGAGGTCGTCGCGCTCCTCGTCCTGACTCACCTGGGCTCCTCGTCGACCTGGGTCTTGCGCCGCTGGCCGAGACCGCTCCGGTAGGGTCCCATCGTGCCTGACGTACCCTTCGCCCTCGACTTCGACGCCGCCTCGGGCGTGTTGGCCGTCTCCGGCGAGCTCGACGAGGAGCCGGCGGCCGCGCTGCGGGCCGCGCTCGAGGAGCACAGCCAGGGATACACCAGCGGCCTGGTCCTGGACCTGAGTGGCGTGACGTACCTCCCCAGTGCCGCGGTCGGCGTCCTGGCGAAGGCCACCCAGCAGTTCGACTCGGCGGGGAGCAACCTCGAGCTGGCGGCCGCCGCCGGTTCGGTCGCGCAGCGGGTGCTCACCGTCTGCGCCATGCCGCACCGCTCGTACTGAGCCGCAGGCGCCGGGCCACGCGTGGCCGTTCGGTGTGCGGCTCTCGTCGACATCAGGTGGCACCGCTCTGCTGAGGGGATCTGGGACTCGCAGTCTGGGTCGACCCTGGCCAGGCGGGCCCACCCGTGGGGGTGGTTCGAGGAGATTTTGGTGCGCGCGTCCGTCACCATGCGTGACGTCGTACGTCGCGGTCCAAGGCAAGCGGGATTGCCCGGGCCGGCCCTGGGTCGCAGTGCCGCATCCCTTGCCGGTCCCCGAGCTGCGCCCAGCTCTCCGAGCCGTCGTCAGCACCGACCTCTGACGCGCGCGGGTTGGGTCAGTGCTGGTCCGGCTGCCGCCGTGCTGCCAGGGCTGACGCTGCCTGGTCCGCGAGGGTGACGGCGACAAGCCGCTGCTCGAGGGTGGTCCACACGACGCGCGTCGACGCGACGAGGACGAACCTGCCCGTCGCTTGCCCACCGCGTCCCAGGGGCAGCTCGATGACGTCGTTGACGGGGAGACCCGAACGGTCCACGTCGATGACGCGACCGTCGCGGGTGACCGAACCGTCTCGTTCCAGCCGGGCGTGTGGGCCGACGGGGCCGGCAGCGTAGTGGCAGGAGTCGATGGTCAGTACGTCGGCGATCTGTCGGCCGATGAAGTCGAGGACGGTCTCCGGCGAAGCCTCCCCACGGGCCACGATGTCGGCGGCCGAGATGACACCGGTGAGGTAGCCGTCGCGCTGGCTCAGCCCCGCCTGCTGGCGCCGACCCCACAGCGCGATCTCGGTGACGCCGATCCCCACGATGGTGAGCAGGACCGCCGTCTCCAGGTCGTCGCGCTGGTCGATGGCGAAGCGGTGGAAGGGCTCGGTCAGGAAGAAGTCGAACCAGACCGCCGCCGACAGGGCGGCCACTACGCCCGCCACCCGTGACCCGGCGGCCGCAATCGCCACGACCACGACCACCAGGACCAGCACCGCGTTGGCGTTGGGCACCTGGTCGCGCACGGTCGAGAGGACGGCGCCTACCGCGAGGGGCGCCGTGAGGGCCGCGGTGACCAGCACGGGTGAAGAACGAGGGTCCATGCCTCCATGAACTGCCCGGACCCGACGCGGGTCAAGACATCGGCGGGAATCCTGACGCGATCCTGACGCGGTCGCGCGGTCTGACCGACGCCTCTAAGCGTGTGCGTCGGGTTCCGAGCGGCTGGCGTGGGCCGCCAGCCGTCCGGCGGCATCCACCAGCACCGGGTCGAGGTCGTCGTCGTGCTCGGCCACCAGCACCTCGAGGCGGCGCCGCATCCGCGGGTCCCAGAAGGTCTCGATGTGCCGCGCGACCGCCTCGGCCGCCTCGGCCGCGGGGAGGTGGGCGAACTGCCGGGCGATGTCGTTGCCCATCCGCGCCTCCGCGGGGATCACGGGAGCGCTCACGCGTGCGTCTCCGCGGGCTCGCGGGTCTCGGTCACCGACAGGTCCCCGCGGGCGTTGGCGACACCGACCTGGACGGCGGTGACCTTGTACTCGGGGCAGTTGGTGGCCCAGTCGGAGTTCTCGGTCGTCACCACGTTGGCACCGGTCACCGGGTGGTGGAAGGTCGTGTAGACCACGCCGGCCGGCATCCGCTCGGACACCAGCGCCCGGAGAGTCGTCGAGCCCACCCGGCTGGACAGGTCGACCAGGTCGCCCGTGGAGATGCCGCGCATCTCCGCGTCGGCGGGGTGGATCTCGAGGACGTCCTCGGGGTGCCAGGTGTTGTTGGCCGTACGTCGGGTCTGGGCGCCGACGTTGTACTGGCTGAGGATCCGGCCGGTGGTGAGGATCAGCGGGAACTTCCGGGTCGAGCGCTCGGTGGTCGGCACGAAGACGGTCTCGATGAGCCGGCCCTTGCCGCGCACGAACTCGTCGATGTGCATGATCGGGGTGCCCGTCGAGGCGGAGTCGTAGACCGGCCACTGCATCGAGCCGAGCTCGTCGAGACGGGCGAACGAGACGCCGGCGAACGTCGGGGTGGTGGCGGCGATCTCGTCCATGATCTCCGAGGCCGCGGCGTACGACATGTCGTAGCCCATCGCCCGGCCGATGGCGCAGGTGATCTCCCACTCGTCCATGCCGACCTTCGAGGCGAACACAGGACGGACCCGGTTGATCCGGCGTTCGGCGTTGGTGAAGGTGCCGTCCTTCTCGAGGAACGACGTGCCCGGCAGGAAGACATGGGCGAATCGCGCGGTCTCGTTGAGGAACAGGTCCTGGACGACCACCAGGTCCATGGCCCGCAGCGCCGCCTCGACGTGCTGGGTGTTGGGGTCGGACTGGGCGATGTCCTCGCCCTGGATGTAGAGGCCGCGGAACGTGCCGGCCAGCGCGGAGTCGAACATGTTGGGGATGCGCAGGCCCGGCTCGGGGTCGAGGGTCAGCCCCCACAGCTGCTCGTAGATGGCGCGTACGTCGTCCTGCGAGACGTGGCGGTAGCCCGGGAACTCGTGGGGGAAGGACCCCATGTCGCAGGAGCCCTGGACGTTGTTCTGCCCCCGGAGCGGGTTGACGCCGACACCCTCACGACCGATGTTGCCGGTGACCATGGCCAGGTTGGCCATGCCCATCACCATCGTGGAGCCCTGGGAGTGCTCGGTGACGCCGAGGCCGTAGTAGATGGCGGCGTTGCCGCCCGAGCCGAAGAGCCGGGCGGCGGCCCTCAGCTCGTCGGGCTCGATGCCGATGACCCCGGCCATCGCCTCGGGGGAGTGGGCCGGGTCGGCGATGAAGGCGAGGTACTCGTCGGCGTCCTCGCAGCGCTCGCGCACGAACTCCTCGTCGTGCAGGCCCTCGGTGACGATCACGTGCGCCATCGCGTTGACGAAGGCGACGTTGGAGCCCGGCAGCACCGGGAGGTGGTACGCCGCCTCCACGTGCGGGCTGCGGACCAGGTCGATCCGGCGCGGGTCGGCCACGATCAGCCGGGCGCCCGCCCGCAGCCGCCTCTTCATCCGCGAGGCGAAGACGGGGTGGGCGTCGGTGGGGTTGGCGCCGATCAGCAGGATCACGTCGGCCGCGTCGACCGAGCGGAAGTCCTGGGTGCCGGCCGAGGTGCCGAACGTCTGCTTGAGGCCGTAGCCGGTGGGGGAGTGGCACACCCGGGCACAGGTGTCGATGTTGTTGTTGCCGAACGCCGCCCGGACCATCTTCTGGACGACGTACACCTCCTCGTTGGTGCACCGGCTCGAGGAGATGCCGCCGATCGCGCCGACGCCGTGCTCGGCCTGGAGGGCCTGGAACCCGGTCGCCACCTTGGCGATCGCCTCCTCCCACGAGACCGGGCGCCACTCGTCGTCGATGGTGTCGCGCACCATCGGGGAGAGCTGGCGGTCCCGGTGGGAGGCGTAGCCGTAGGCGAACCGGCCCTTGACGCAGCTGTGGCCCTCGTTGGCGCCGCCGTTCTTCGAGGGGGTCATCCGCACGACCTGGGCGTCCTGGCCCTCTCCCCGGACCTCGGCGCGGAACGAGCAACCGACACCGCAGTAGGCGCAGGTGGTCTCGACGGAGCGGGTCGGCATGCCGAGCTCGACGATCGACTTCTCCTGCAGCGCGGACGTCGGGCAGGCCTGCACGCAGGCGCCGCACGAGACGCACTCGGACGACATGAAGTCGGTGCCGCCGGCGCTGATCTTCGAGTCGAAGCCGCGGCCCTCGACGGTGAGCGCGAAGGTGCCCTGGATGTCGGCGCAGGCGCGCACGCAGCGGGAACAGACGATGCAGGCCGAGTCGTCGAAGGCGAAGTACGGGTTGCTCAGGTCGACCGGCTGCGGGTGGGCGACGTCGGCGCGGGACTCGGGCCTGCCGTAGCGGACCTCGGCGGCGCCGACCTGCACGGCCAGCGCCTGGATCTCGCAGTTGCCGCGGGCGCAGCCGTCGCAGTCCTCGGGGTGGTCGGAGAGGTAGAGCTCCATCACGTTGCGGCGCAGGTCGCGGACCGTCTCGGTCTGGGTGCTGACGACCATGCCGTCCGCGCACGGCGTCGTGCACGACGCGGGGACGCCGCGCGCCCCGTCGACCTCGACCAGGCACATCCGGCACGAGCCGAACGCCTTGAGCGAGTCGGTCGCGCAGAGCTTGGGGATGGGTACGCCGGCCTCGGTCGCCGCCCGCAGCACGGACGTGCCCGCGGGGACGTCGACCCGGCGGCCGTCGATGGTGACCGAGACGGTGTCCGCGGCTTGCACCTTCGGCGTGCCGAAGTCGACCTCGGGATCCCAGATGCTCTGCTCGAATGTCGCAGTCATACGTCCGCGCCCTCCCGCTCGAAGTCCTCGCGCCAGTGCCTGATCGCGCTCTGCACGGGCATCGGGGTCAGCCCGCCCATGGCGCACAGCGACCCCTTCGTCAACGTCTCGCAGAGGTCGTCGAGGAGCACCAGGTCGGCCTCGACGTCCTGTCCGGTCGTCCTGGCCTCGATGATCCGGTCGATGGTCTCGACGCCGCGCGTGGAGCCGATCCGGCACGGCGTGCACTTGCCGCACGACTCGATCGAGCAGAACTCCATCGCGAAGCGCGCCATCCGGGCCATGTCGACGGTCTCGTCGAACACCACGACGCCGCCGTGGCCGAGCATCGCGCCCGACTCCGCGAGGGCCTCGTAGTCCATCGACACGTCGAACTCTGCCGGCGGCACGTAGGCACCCAGCGGACCGCCGACCTGCACCGCGCGCACCGGGCGTCCGGTCAGGGTGCCGCCGCCGTAGCCCTCGACCAGCTCGCGGAGGCTGACCCCGAACGGCAGCTCCACGATGCCGCCCTGCTTGATGTTGCCGGCGAGCTGGAAGACCTGGGTGCCGCGGGACCGGCCGGTGCCGAGCCCGGCGTACGCCGCCCCACCGTCGGCCAGGATCATCGGCACCGCGCACAGCGTGAGCACGTTGTTGACGGCGGTCGGCCGCCCCCACAGGCCGCTGATCGCCGGGATCGGCGGCTTGGCTCGTACCTCCCCGCGACGGCCCTCGAGGCTGTCGAGCATCGAGGACTCCTCGCCGCAGATGTAGGCGCCGGCGCCCACCCGCACGTGCAGGTCGAAGTCGAGGCCCGGGCCGAGGACGTCGCGGCCGAGGAAGCCGTGGGTGTACGCCGCGTCGACCGCCCGGCGCAGCGCGGCGACGGCGTGGGGGTACTCGGAGCGGACGTAGACGAAGCCCTCGCTCGCGCCCACGGCGTAGGCGGTGATCGCCATCCCCTCGATCAGGGTGAAGGGGTCGCCCTCGACGATCATCCGGTCCGCGAACGTGCCGGAGTCACCCTCGTCGAAGTTGCAGGCCACGAACTTCAGGTCCGAGGCGGTCTCGAGCACCGTCTTCCACTTGATGCCGGCCGGGAAGCCCGCGCCGCCGCGGCCGCGCAGCCCGGAGTCGGTGACCTCCTGGACGACCTCGGCGGGGGACAGCGACAGCGCCCGGCGCAGTCCGGCCCAGCCGCCGTGGGCCTGGTAGTCGGCGATCGACGACGGGTCGACGACGCCGACCCGGGCGAAGCTCACCCGCCGCTGCGATGCCAGCCACGGGTGCTCGGCGACGACCCCGATGTCGGTCGCCTCGCCCGAGAGCACGGCCGGGACGTCGGTGGCGGCCACCTGGGGGTAGCCCACCCGGCCGCGGTCGGTCTCGACCTCGACGAGCGGCTCGAGCCACAGCATCCCGCGCGACCCGTTGCGCACGACGGTGACACCCGCGGCCTCGAAGGCGGCGGCGACCTCGTCGGCGCCGACCGAGACGGCGGCGGCATCGCCGGGAACGAAGACCTTCACCGGAGCCGTCACCGCCAGGACTCCGTCAGGGTGTCGAGGCGCTCGCTCGAGAGCCGGCCGTGCAGCCGGCCGTCGAGGGTCCCCGACGGGCCGAGCGCGCAGTTGCCCAGGCAGAAGACCTCGTCGACCTCGACGCCCGCCCCCAGCTCGGCGGCGCGGCCGCGCGTCTCGGCGTACAACGCCTCCGCGCCGACCGACTGGCACGCCTCGGCCCGGCAGAGCGCGACGACGTGCGCGGCGGGCGGCTCGGTGCGGAAGTCCTTGTAGAAGGACACCACGCCGTGCACCTCGGCCACGGAGAGGTTCAGCACTGCCGCGATCGCCTCGACGTCCTCGCGGGCGATGTGGCCGAGCTCGTCGACCACCTCGTGGAGAACGGGCATCAGGGCGCCGCGTTCGGCGAGGTGGTGGCCGGCGATGGCGCGTACGAGCGCGACCCGATCGGTCGCGGACGCGGTCGTCATGGGCAGCTCCGGGCGAGGTGGTGGACGTTGGTCATGCTAGTGCGGCGGTGGCCCGGACGGGAGGAGTCGCGGGCCGCCGGGTTGCGAATGGTGTTCGGGGTTGCTGGTGACGCAACGGCGCGGGTGGTCGGCATGGGTGGCTCCATCGTCACATGGCCAGCCTGATTGAACAATCAGTCAGGCGGTGCCACGATGCCAGCATGTCGCTCGACGTCGCCGCCATCAACCCCTCCGCCGCCCGAGCGGAGGGGGCAGCCCAGTCGTCCGGCGACCTGCCGAGCCGCGCGCAGTACGTCGTCGTGGGCGGTGGGGTGATCGGCACCTCGATCGCCTACCACCTCGCGCTCCTGGGTGCCGTCGACGTGGTGCTCCTCGAACGCAAGCAGCTCACCTCGGGCACCACGTGGCACGCGGCGGGCGAGATCGTCTCGGGTGGCACCACCGAGGACGCCCTGTGGATGGCGCGCTACTCCGCCGAGCTCTATGCCCGGCTGGAGGAGGAGACGGGGCTCTCGACGGGCTTCCGGCAGTGCGGCTACCTCCAGCTCGCCACGACGCCGCGCGCGGACGAGAGCCTGCGCCGCGAGACGGCGTACATGCGCTCGGTGGGGATGACCAAGGAGGTGCTGTCCCCGCGCGAGGTGGCCGACCTGGTGCCGTTGATGCGCACCGACGACGTGGTCCACGGCTTCTGGACCCCGGACGAGGGTCGCGCCAACCCGGTCGACGTGACGATGTCGCTGGCCAAGGGTGCGCGGCAGCGCGGCGTGCGGATCTTCGAGGAGACCGAGGTGACCGGCTTCGTCCTCGACGGCAGCAAGGTGGTCGGCGTCCGCACCGGTCGCGGGGACATCGAGTGCGAGAAGGTCGTGCTGGCCGCGGGGCTGTGGGGCCGCGAGCTGGCGGCCAAGGCGGGCGTCACCGTGCCGCTCCAGGCCGCGGAGCACTACTACCTGCTCACCGAGCCCATCGCCGGCGTCACCCCGGAGTCGGTGCCGGTGATCGAGGACGGCGAGGCCTACGGCTACTACCGCGAGGAGGGCGGCGGCCTGCTGGTCGGCATGTTCGAGCCGGTCGCCAAGGCCTGGGCGCTGGACGGCACCCCGCGGGACAGCGCGTTCGCCGTGCTCCCGCCCGACTGGGACCGGATGGGGCCGTTCCTCGAGGTCGCGATGCGGCGCTTCCCGGCGCTCGAGGATGCCGGGATCCGCACGCTCTTCTGCGGGCCCGAGAGCTTCACCGACGACCTGTCGCCGATGCTGGGCGAGTCGCCCGAGGTGGACGGCCTGTACCTCGCCTGCGGCCTCAACTCGGTCGGGATCCTCTCCGGCGGCGGGCTCGGCCACATGATGGCGCAGTGGCTGATCGAGGGGCACCCGCCGCTCGACGTCACCGGGGTCGGCGTGGACCGGGCGCACGAGTTCCAGGCGACCCGGCGCTTCCGCGAGGAGCGCACCGTGCAGCGGCTGGGCTTCCTGCTCAACGACCTGTCGTGGCCGAACGCCCAGAACGAGCACGGTCGCAACGTCCGGCGGTCGCCGTACCACCCCCAGCACGTCGCCGACGGCGCCCACTTCGTCGCCACGAGCGGCTGGGAGTACCCCGACTACTTCGCCGGGCCGGGCGTCACGCCGACCGTCGTGTGGGGCTTCGACCGGGGCGAGGCGTTCGAACGCACCCGGGAGGAGCACCTGCAGGCCCGGGACAGCCTCGCGATCTTCGACCTGTCGCTGATGTCGCACCACCTCGTGCAGGGGCCGCACGCGATGGCCGTGCTCAACCGGGTCTGCGCGAACGACGTCGACACCGTGGTCGGCCG
Source organism: uncultured Actinomycetota bacterium (assembly GCA_963774575.1). Taxonomy (GTDB): domain Bacteria; phylum Actinomycetota; class Actinomycetes; order Propionibacteriales; family Nocardioidaceae; genus Nocardioides. The sequence goes on from CAVZFO010000022.1 coordinate 314,958, forward strand.
GGTCGTCTACACCCAGTGGCTCGACGCCCGCGGCGGGATCATCGCGGACGTCACCGTCACCCGCTTGGCCGAGGATCGGTACGTCGTGATCAGCGGCGACACCATCCACCGGCGGGTCCCGGCGTGGATCCGCCGTCAGACCCGCGACGGTGAGCTCGTGACCGTCACCGACGTCACGAGCGGCCACGCCTTGCTGTCGGTGCAGGGGCCGCGGTCCCGCGAGGTGCTGCAGCGACTCAGCCCGGACGACTGGTCCGACGCCGCCTTCCCCTACCTCACCGCCCAGAAGGTCGAGCTCGGCTACACGCCGCTGTGGGCGCTGCGGGTGACGTACGTCGGCGAGCTGGGCTGGGACCTGCTGGTGCCGACCGAGTTCGGCGCCACGCTCTACGACCAGCTGCGCGAGGCCGGCGCCGACGTGGGCTTCCGGCCGACCGGCGTCGGCGCCCTGGAGACGATGCGCCTGGAGAAGGCGTTCCGCGACATGGGCCACGACATCGACTCCACCGACACCCCGCTCGAGGCCGGGCTCGGATTCGCCGTCGCGTGGGACAAGCCCGGCGGCTTCGTCGGGCGGGACGCCCTGATGAAGCAGCGCGAGTCGGGCCCGCTTGACCAGTCGGCTGGTCAACGTGCTGCTCGGGTCGGCCGACCACGACCTGGTCGGGGACGAGCCGGTCTACTGGGACGGCAAGCCGGTCGGCCACGTCCGCAGCGGCGGGTTCGGCCACTCCCTGGGTGCCGCGTGCGGGATCGCCGGGATCACCCGCGACGCCGGCATCACGGCGGCCGACCTGGGTGCGGGCTCCTTCGAGATCGACGTCGCCGGCACCCGGGTGCCGGCCCGGGTGTCGCTGAAGCCGTTCTTCGACCCGGAGCGGGCGCGCATCCTGCGCTGAGATGACTCCCGTGACAGAGTGCAGGGTCGACGTGCTGGTGGTGGGTTCGGTCAACCGCGACTACGTCTGCCGCGTCGACGCCCTGCCGGCAGCAGGGCAGACGGTGCTCGGGGGCGAGGCGTCGGTGGGGTCGGGCGGCAAGGGTGGCAACCAGGCGGTCGCCGCGAGCCTGCTCGGGGCGCGCACCGCCCTGGTCGCCAGCGTGGGCCGTGACGACGACGGTCGTGCGCTCGTCGCCGACCTCGCCGCGGCGGGGGTGGACACCACCGATGTGGCGGTCACGGAGTCGCGGACCGGGACGGCGTTCGTCTTCGTGGACGCGCACGGCGAGAACTCCATCGTGGTCGCACCGGGGGCCAACGATCGGCTCGATCCTGCCTCCGTGAGGACGGCGGTCCGGCAGCGCCTCGCGGCCTCCGGGGTCCTGGTCACGCAGGCGGAGATCCCGGCGCCTGCCTTCGACGCCGCGGTCCGGACGGCGGCGGAGGTGGGCTGTCGTGCGGTGGTGAACCTCTCGCCGTACCGGCCGGTCGACGACGCCGTGCTCTCCCTGTGCGACCCGCTGGTCGTCAACGAGTCCGAGGCCGGCGGCCTGCTGGGACGCCGGGTGCACGGGGCCTCCCTGGCCCGGGACGCCGCGGCCGACCTGCTCCGTCTGTGTCGATCCGTCGTGGTCACCGCCGGGGCGTCGGGGGCCGTGGTGGCTCATCGCGGCGGACTCGAGATGGTCGAGGCCCAGCGGGTGGACGTCGTGGACTCGACGGGCGCGGGGGATGCCTTCGCCGGTGCCCTCGCGGCGGCGCTCAGCGCGGGACACGACCTGATCTCGGCGGTGGGCGTCGCCGTACGAGCCGGTACCCACGCGGTGCAGAGTCCGGGTGCCCAGGCTTCGTTCGGCTCGGCGGCCGACCTCGGCATCGGGCCGTTGCGCGCGCACGACTGACGGGCTGCGATGACCCGGCTGAGTCCGCGTAGGTGCCGCGGCGGGGGCCGGAACCCCAGGCGGTGAAGGGCAAACGGGTCACTGCGACCTGGGGTCGGTACGGGGTGCCTGGAGCGCTTGTCATGGTCCGTCTCCGAGGTGTTCAGGTGCCGTTCACCGCAGACATCCTGGTCGTTCGGTCCTCACCTCCACGATGCAGTTGCCTGACCCAGGAGGCCGCCTCGGAGGCCACCGGTCCCCCATCGATCGCCCGGAGAAGACAGCGCCCTGATGACGACCGCCCCTGCCCCGGTCACCGGGGCGGAGCCGACGCCGCGACGGCTCAGCCATCGCCAGACCGGCTCCGATGCGGTGTTCGTGCACGTCTCGCGTGCCATCGGCGCGACGGTGCTCGTCATCACCGGCGGCGTCGGCCTGTTCCTCGGCTGGCAGGCGATCCCGACGCTGCAGCACTACGGCTGGAGCTTCTTCACCGAGACGCAGTGGCAGCCGGAGGCCGACATCGTCGGCATCGCCGCGGTCCTGGTCGGCACCGTCTCGGTCGCGCTGGTCGCGATGGTCGATCGCGTTCCCGCTGGCGCTGCTGACCGCGCTGTACATCAGCGAGTACGCCCCGGCGCGGCATCAAGCCGACGCTGGTCTCGCTGGTCGACCTGATGGCCGCGGTGCCCTCGATCATCTACGGGCCTGTGGGGCTTCTTCCTGATCATGCCGCACGCCGCCGAGCTGGCGCTCTGGCTGCGACCGGACTTCGGCTGGATCCCGATCTTCGAGGTCGACGCCGACCCGAACGCCGCCGGTGCCGGACGCCTCGCCGCTACAGCGCCAGCGCGTTCTGCGCCGGCATCGCGGTCTCGATGATGGTGATGCCGATGGCGTGCGCCGTGATGCGCCAGGTGTTCTCGCAGACCCCGCCGGGCGAGCAGGAGGCCGCGCTCGCGCTCGGCGCCACCAGTGGGGCATGATCCGCTCGGTCGTGCTGCCGTTCGGCCGCGGCGGCATCATCGGCGGCACGATGCTCGGCCTGGGCCGCGCGCTCGGCGAGACCATCGCCGTCGCTGCTGATCATCTCGCCGGCCTTCGAGATCAAGCCGCGCATCCTCGAGATCGGCAGCAACACCGGTCAGCGCGCTGATCGCCGGCCGCTTCGGTGAGGCCAGCCCAGTCGCAGCTCTCCGCGCTGCTCGCCGCCGGCTTCGTGCTCTTCCTGATCACGCTGCGTGGTCAACACGCTCGCCGCGATGATCGTCAACCGCAGCCGCTCGGGCGCCGGGACGGACGCCTGATGACGCTGCACCCGAGACCGACGCCGCCGACCGGGCTCGTCGGCACGACCCTCCTGCCCGACGTACGACGACGACGCGGCCGCCCGCCGTACCCCGTGCCTCGCTGGGCCGGCTGACCGCCGACGAGCAGTTCGTCCGGGTCGGCTCGTGGTGTCGCGGCCCTCGGCCTGGCCTGGCTGATCACCCAGCGGCTGCTCCCGCTCGCCGGGCTGCCGTGGTTCCTCATCGCCTGGTTCGCCTGCGGCCTGCGTCGTCACCGCGGTCACCGCCGGCGATGACCGGCGGCGCTGGTCGACGTCCGGGACCGGGTCGCCGCGGCCGTCGCTGACCACCGGCGCCGCGCTCGTCGTCGGCGCCGCGCTGGTCAGCGACGATCGTCTTCGTGGTGGTCAAGCGGCTGGCGAGCCGCTGCTCCACCTCAACTTCTTCACCGACGACATGTCCGGCGTCGGCCCGAAGGACCCGTTCGACCAGGGCGGCATCCTGCACGCGATCGTCGGCTCGCTGATCGAGCTCGGCATCGCGGTCGCGATCACGCTGCCGCTCGGCATCGGCACCGCGGTCTTCATGACCGAGGTCGGCGGCCGGTTCGCCACGGTCGTGCGCACCGTCGTCGAGGCGATGACCGCGCTGCCGTCGATCGTCGCCGGCCTGTTCATCTACACCGTCTTCATCGTCGCGCTCGGCTACCCGCGCTCCGGTCTCGCCGCCGCGCTGGCGATCGCGGTGATGATGCTGCCGATCATCGCCCGCGCCGCCGACGTGGTGCTGCGCGTCGTGCCGGGCGGCCTGCGCGAGGCGAGCCTGGCGCTCGGCGCGAGCCGCTGGCGGACGGTCTGGCACGTCGTGCTGCCGACCGCCCGGCCCGGGCCTGGCGACCGCCTGATCCTCGGCGTCGCCCGCGGCATCGGCGAGACCAGCCCGGTGCTGCTGACCTCCGGCGCCGCGACGTTCATCGTCACCAACCCGACCGACGGCGTCATGAACTCGCTGCCGCTCTTCATCTACTCGCACCGTCCGCAGCGGCGAGCCGAGCGCGATCACCCGCGCCTTCGCCGCCGCCACCGTGCTGCTCGCCATCGTGCTGGTCCTCTTCGTCACCGCCCGCCTGCTCGCCCGGCCCAAGCGCACCAAGACCCCGCCAGCCGCTCGCGGACGTCCCGCCGTGGACCTGGTCATGGCCGACCCGCTCGTCGCGATGGGCCCCGTCCAGCCTGCCCGCACGCATCGAGGAGAACCTCGTGAACCGCCCCGTCCGAGTCGCCACCCGCGCGCCTGGTCGCCTTCGCCCTGGCGATGGCCTGCTGATCGGCGCCCGGCCACGGCCGCGCGCGACCGTCTACGCCCAGATCGAGGGCACCGGCTCGACCTGGTCCGAGCTGATCGTCCAGCAGTGGATCGCCGACGTGGACGCCAACGGCATGAAGGTCGTCTACACCGGCGGCGGCTCGACCAAGGGCCGCAAGGACTTCTCGCAGGACAGCACCGACTTCGCGATCTCCGAGATCCCCTACCAGGGCACCGACGAGCGCGGCCAGGCCGACACCAGCAACGGCCGCGACTTCGCCTACCTGCCGATCGTCGCCGGCGGCACGGCGTTCACCTACCAGCTCAAGGTCGGCGACAAGCTGGTCCGCAACCTGCGGCTGTCCGGCGAGACGATCGCCAAGATCTTCACCAACCAGATCACCAACTGGAACGACCCGGCGATCACCAAGGACAACAACGGCCGCAAGTTCCCGTCGCTGCCGATCACCCCGGTGGTCCGCTCCGACGGCTCCGGCACGACGGCGCAGTTCACCACCTGGCTGGACAACGCAGTACCCGACCATCTGGCGGCCCTACTTCGGCCAGTCCGGGCTGACGTCGTACTACCCGCAGAAGGGCACGCGGATGATCAGCCAGGCCGGCTCCGACCAGGTGATGAACACGATCACGGGCTTCGCCGGCAACGGGACGATCGGGTACGTCGAGTACTCCTACCCGCTCAACGCGGACTACCCGGTCGTCAAGGTCGCTCAACAAGGCGCGGCTACTACGTCGAGCCGACGCAGTACAACATCGCGGTCGCGCTGACCAAGGCGAAGATCAACCAGGACAAGAGCCAGCCAGCTCTACCTGACCCAGATCCTCGACGGCGTCTACACGAACCCGGACCCGCGGGCGTACCCGATCTCGTCGTACTCCTACATGATCATCCCGACCGGCGGCCGACGACCCGCGGATGACGACCGCCAAGCGGCAGACGCTCGCCGACTTCATGTACTACTCGCTGTGCGCGGGCCAGACCAAGGCCGGCCCGTACGGCTACTCGCCGCTGCCGCTCAACCTGGTGCAGGCCGGGTTCGAGCAGATCGCCAAGCTCAAGGCGGCCGACCCCGACGGTCGACCTGACCGACCGCGACGTGCGCTCGTGCAACAACCCGACGTTCGACGGCAAGAACCTCGACAAGAACGTGCTCGCCCAGATCGCGCCGCAGCCGGCCGCCTGCGACAAGGCCGGGCGCGGGCCCGTGCGGCACCGACACCGGCACCAACCAGCCGTCGCACCGACGACGGCAGCCGCCGACCGACGGCCGCGGCACCGACGGCGCCGGCGGCGGCGGTGCGACGCCGAGCGGCGGCAGCGGCGCCGGCGGCGGCACCGGGACGCGCCGGCGGCGACCGCGCGCACCGGCCGCCGGTCGACCCGGAGACCGGCGCGGTCGTCGGCGGGCACGCACCACGACGGCACCCGGCGACGCGATCTACGCCAACCCGACCGAGCTGGCCGCCGACCGGGCCGTCGACCAGCCGACGTTCGGCTGGCTCGCCGTGCTCGAGCTGCTCGCGCTGGTGCTGCTGCCCGGCCTGTACGTCGTCGCCGATGCGGCGCCGCCGTCGCGCAGACGGGAGCGCGCGATGAGCGCCCGCCGCGTCGCGCGGCCTGGCGTCCTGCTCGGCGCGTCGGCGTGCTGGCCGTCGCGGCGCTCGGCCTGGTCGCGCGCGCCGCACCGCGCGGCCGCGCCGAGCGCGGCGCGCCGGCGGCCGACGGCCGCCGGCGACGGCTGGAGCGCGACCAAGACCCTCACCCGCGACGTTCGTCCAGACGCCGACGGCATCGACGCTACGCCGTTCCCGAGCCTACAAGGTGACGGTCAACGCCGACCAGACCAAGAACCTGCGCGGCCGCCAGCGGATCCAGATCAGCTGGAAGGGCGCCCAGCCCAGCGGCGGCCGGGCCAGCAACCCGTACGGCGAGAACGGGCTCAACCAGGAGTACCCGGTCGTCATCCTGCAGTGCCGCGGCATCGACGACCCGCGCTCCCGGAGGCCAAGCAGCTGCGCCCCGAGACCTGCTGGACCGCCTCGGTCGCCCAGCGCTCGCAGATCACCCGCTCCGAGGGCGAGGCGACCTGGCGCCACGACCTCACGCCGACCCGGCCGACAAGGAGCGCGGTCAGCGGGCTGGCGCCGTTCCCGACGGCCGAGGAGTGCCCGACCGCGCGACATCGGCGCCGTACTTCACCCGCCTGACGCCGTTCGTCGCCGCCAAGGGCACGACCTACCCGGCCTGCGACGCCGACCACATGCCGCCCGAGGCGGCCGTCGGCGCGGCGTTCCCGCCGGCCGAGATCGCGGCGTTCACCGACACCGACGGCACCGGCGAGGTGCAGTTCGAGGTGCGCAGCGACGTCGAGAACGAGTCGCTCGGCTGCAACCACAAGGTCGCCTGCTCGATCGTCGTGATCCCGATCGTCGGGCCTGAGCTGCGACCAGCCGCGACCGCCGACGACCCGCGCCGACGCAGGCCTGCCGCAAGGGCGGCCGGTTCCTGCCCGGCTCGAGCAACTTCGCCAACGAGGGCGTCGACCAGGCCGTCTCGCCCGGCGCTGTGGTGGTCGGCGTCGAACTGGCGCAACCGGTTCTCGATCCCGATCACCTTCGGTCTGCCGCCGGACGCCTGCGACGTGCTCGACCCGCGGGCGCCGACCGGCTTCTACGGCTCCGAGCTGCTCGCCCAGGCCGCGCTGCAGTGGGCGCCGGCGTACTGCCTGAACAAGAAGCGGTTCAAGTTCCAGCACAACCAGATGTCCGACGAGGCCGGCTGGAACCTGATGGAGAGCGGCGGCGGCGCGGCCGCGAGGTCTCGTCCGAGCACGAGCAGCGCGGCGCCGACCCGGTCGGCTACGCGCCGACCGCGGTGACCGGCTTCGCGATCGGCTACCAGATCGACAGGCCCGACAACGCCGGCGAGTACACCGACCTGCGAGCTCAACGCCCGGCTGCTCGCCAAGCTGCTGACCCAGTCCTACCTCGGCTCCGACCTCGGCCGCGGCCACCCGGGCATCGGCGACAACCCGCTGGCGATCATGAACGACCCGGAGTTCAGCAAGCTCAACCCGGGGCTCAGCCAGATCACGCCAGGAGGCCGGCGCGACGCTGCTGTCGCTGTCGAACTACTCCGACATCATCGAGCAGCTCACCGGACTACATCGCCCACGACCAGGACGCGATGGCCTTCATCGGCGGCAAGCCGGACCCGTGGGGCATGGTGGTCAACCCGGCGTACAAGAACCTCGAGCCTGCCGCGCGCCGGAGTGGCCGCTGCTCGACACCTACGTCCCGAAGACCGCAGAGCGACTGCCGGCAGGACAACCCGCGGTCTACTTCAGCCAGCTCGCCGCGCCGGTCACCACGCTGCGCAAGATCGCCGAGGCGCTGCTCGACGCGCTGGCCGAACGTGCAGACCCGGTGCGACTTCGACACCAGCACCGACCCGCTGCTACAAGCTCGGCCGGATCGACCGGCAGTCGTACGGCTCCCGCTTCATGCTCGGCATCATCAGCCTCGGCGACGCGGCGCGCTACGGGCTGCGCACCGCGGCCCTGCAGACCAGGACGGGCACGTACGTCGCGCCGACCGACGCGTCGCCTCGGCGCGGCGCGTGCAGCTGAGCGCAGCAGACGAAGCCGTACTGGCCGTTCGTGCTCGACCAGGCCGACGTCCGCAGGTCGCGCACGCCTACCCGGGCACGATGGTCGTCTACACCGCGGCCCGGCTGCAGAACCTCGCCCAGGAGGACGCCGCCAAGGTCGCGCAGTTCATCCGGGTCTCGACCACCGAGGGCCAGCGGCCCGGCAGCGGCAACGGTGAGCTGCCCGACGGCTTCCTGCCGATCAGAAGACCGGCGTCGACGCGCCAAGCTCTACGACTCGGCGCAGGAGGTCGCCGACGCGATCGAGGCCCAGAAGCCGCCCGGACCGGCCGAGCCGCCGACGACCCGAGCGGCACCGGCGGCGGCACGCCGCGGCACCGGCGGCGGCCGTCGACGCCGCCGGACGACGTGCCCCGCCGACGGCGACGCCGTCCGCGGCACGCGACGCCCGTCGGCGGCGCCCGTCGGCGCCGCCGGCGGCCGTCGCCGATGCCGGCGACCGAGGCGGTCGGCTCCGACACTGGCCGGCGGCCTGCTGCCGCTGCTGATCCTGCTCGGCGCGATCGGCTGCGTCGCGCGACCGCGGTGTCCGGGTCGCCGGCCGTCCTCCGGGAGGCGTCGTGACGGTGACCATGACCGCGCCGAGCACGCCGCGGCGACGGCACCGCGCCGCGCCGACGCCGCAGCCGCCGGCGCCGGCCGGACCCGGCCGCGCACGCCGCGCCGCCGCGGCCGCCCGCGCGGCCCGCCGGCGGCGCCGTGGCACGCGCGTCGGTGCTGTCGTCGGCGTTCACGATGGTCGCGATCGTCTGCCTCTGGGTGGCGCGTCCAGATGCTGTTCCTCGGCTCGATCTCGCAGCACCGCGCGCAGGACCTGCTCTACGACGAGTTCCGCTACGTGCTCGCCGGCTCCGACGGCGCCGGTCGGCCCGGTCGTCCCGGTCGGCGACCCGGTCGCGCTGCTCGACGATCCCGAGCATCGGGCTCGAGCAGGTCGTGGTCGAGGGCACCGCGTCCGGCGACATGCTGGCCGGCCCCGGCCACCGGCGCGACACCCCGCTGCCCGGGCAGGCCGGCACCTCGGTCGTCTACGGCCGCGCGGCGACGTACGGCGGCCCGTTCGCCGACATCGACCGAGCTGCGGCGCCGGCGACAAGATCGAGGTCGTCGACGGCGCAGGGCGCAAGGTCTTCAAGGTCATCGGCGTCCGCCGGGCCGGCGACCCGCTGCCGCAGCCGGCGCCCGAGGGGGCCGCGCGGCTGACCCTGGTCACCGCCGAGGGCAGCGGGCGCCTCGGCGCGATCGCGCCCGACGGTCGTCTACGTCGACGCCGACGCCGAAGAAGGCGTTCCCCGCACCGCCCGGCCGGCCCGCGGCGGTACCCGAGTCCGAGCTGGCGATGGGCCGGACAACGGCGCACTGCCGCTGCTTGCGCTGTGCCTGGCCCTGCTCCTGGCGCTGACCCTCGGGGTCGTCGCCGCCCGTCAGCGATGGTCGACGGCGCTCGTGTGGGTGGTCGCATGCCCGCTCGCGCTCGCGCTGTCCTGGGCCACCACAGACGTGGTGATGCGGCTGCTGCCCAACCTGATCTGACCTCCGACATCGCCGTCTCGGGGCGGCGAGCGAGCACCACCGCACCACCGCACGGACCCACACCGCACCACCATCACAGGAAGCGAACCCAGATGTCTGTACGCAAGATCCTCGCGGCGCTCGTCGCGACCGCGTCGCCGGCTCCGTCGCTCGCGCTGTCCGCCGGCCCGGCCTCCGCGGCCTACACGTCGACCCCGACGACACCACGTTCACCCCGATCACCGCCGACATCATCGGCGTCGGCTCCGACACCAGCCAGCACGCGCTCAAGCTCCTGCGCCGACGCCTGGAACAGCGGCGCGCCACGCCGTCGGCCGCGCCTCGACGTCGCGACGCTTCGCCGCCACCGGCGGCGGCACCGATCACCGCTGCCCGACCGCAGCGCGATCAACCGGCCCAACGGCTCCGGCGCCGGCAAGGCGCACGCTGTACGGCGCCGGCAACAACCCCGACGTCGACTTCGCCCGCTCCTCGTCGGCGCCGAACGCCGCCGAGACCCAGGCCGGCCTGCAGTCGTTCCCGTTCGCGCTCGACACCCTGGTGATGGCGGTCGTCGCAACAACGGTCGCCGTCGCACGCCCCGGCCGCGCTGACCCCCGCGCAGATCGTCGACATCTACAAGGGCACCATCACCAACTGGAACCAGATCGGCGGCACCGCCGGCGTCGATCAGCCCCGAAGATCCCGCAGGCCGGCTCCGGCACCCGGACCTTCTTCACCGCCCAGCTCAACGGCTGCCAACGGCGGCGTCGCGGTCACCCTCGGCCGGCACGCGTCGACCGACGGTCCAGGAGCACGACGCCGCCGCGATCAAGAGCGACCCCAACGCGATCGCGCCGTTCTCCCAGGGCCGCGCCGGCCTGGCCGGCACGCGTCCTGCGTCATCGAGGCGCGGCTTCGCTGCCGACCGCGCGCTCTACAACGTCGTCCGCGGCGCCGACCTCGGCAACGCGCCGCATCCAGGCGCCTTCGGCGAGGACGGCTTCGTCTGCTCCGACCGCCGCGCACGACCTGATCGAGGCCGCCGGCTTCAAGCAGCTCGCCACCGCCGCCCACGGCGGCGTCTGCGGCCAGGCGACCCAGGCGCGCGACGCACCAACTTCACGCTCAACGAGCCGGTCGCCACCGACGACCACCTGCACGGTCACCAGCCCGAGCACGGCCAACGAGCGCTACAGCCTGATCGCGCACGTGTCGGCGGCTCGACCCCGCCGCCGCCGGCACGGTCGCCTTCTATCGAGGGCGCACACCGGTCCTCGCCTCGGACGTCCCGCTCGTCTCGGGCCGGCGACCGCGACCCCGCCGCCGAGCCGTCGGCGCCGGGCAGCCACACCGTACACGGCCGTCTTCACCCCGGGCCGTCGGACTCGGCGTTCGATCGCCTCGACCGCACGGTCGTCGCCACGGTCGTCAAGGCCAGCCCGTCGATCTCCGAGTCGTTCCCGGCCTCGGTCGGCTGAAGAAGGCAGAAGGCCAAGGGCGTCGTCACCGTCACGGGCGCCGGCACCGTCGACAAGGCCGACCGGCAAGGTGACCATCAAGAAGGGCACCAAGACCGCTCAGGCACCGCCACGCTCAAGGCCGGCAAGGTCAAGCATCACCCTGCCCAAGCTCGAGAAGGGCACGAACAAGCTGACGGTCACCTACGCCGGCGACGCGAAGCACCTGGCGGGCACAGCAAGACCTTCACGATCAAGTCGTCAAGTGACGCTAGCCCGCACCACGCTCGGCGCCGGTCCACCGCTCCGGGCGGGCCGGCGCCGGACCCCGCTCCACGCCACCACCGACGTACAGGAACGACGATGAGCACTCGACCGACGACACCACCGTCCTCCCGGCGTACCGCCGCGCGACCGGCCCTCGCCGAGATCGAGGCCCGCGACATCACCGCGTGGTTCGGGACCACAAGGTGCTCGACCGGGTCTCGCTGACCATGCCGGCCGGCGGGATCACCGCCCTGATCGGGCCGTCGGGCTGCGGCAAGTCGACGTTCCTGCGGATCCTCAACCGGATGCACGAGCTGGTGCCCTCGGCCCAGCTCGGCCGGCGAGGTGCTGCTCGACGGCGAGGACATCTACGACCCGGCGAAGAAGCTGATCGACGCGCGCCGCTCGATCGGCATGGTGTTCCAGAAGCCGAACCCGTTCCCCGCGATGTCGATCCGCGAGAACGTCCTGGCCGGCCTCAAGCTCACCGGCACCAGGGCCTCGCGCTCCGACCAAGCGACGAGCTGGTCGAGTCCTGCCTGCGCAAGGGCGGGCTCTGGGACGAGGTCAAGGACCGCCTCGACGCCCCCGGCGGCGGCCTGTCCGGCGGCCAGCAGCAGCGGCTGTGCATCGCCCGCTCGCTGGCCATCAGGCCGCGCGTGCTGCTGATGGACGAGCCCTGCTCGGCCCTCGACCCGACCTCGACCCGGGTGATCGAGGAGACCATGATGGAGCTCGCCCGCGAGGTCACCATCGTGATCGTCACCCACAACATGCAGCAGGCCGCCCGGGTCTCCGACACGTGCGCGTTCTTCCTCGCCTCGCAGGGCACCCCCGGCGTGATCGTGGAGCACGGGGATACCGCTGCCATGTTCCAGAACCCGCAGGACCAGCGCACCAGCGACTACGTCAACGGCCGCTTCGGATGAGCGCGCGTGACGCTGGTCGCCTGATCGCCGCGTTCGCCACCGCGCTGGTGCTCGTCGCGGGCCTCGGGCTACGTCGCTGTCGCAGACGGTGCTGGCGCGCCCGCCGCTGGTGCGTCGCAGCAGCAGCCGCCGTACGTCGAGGCGCCCGCGCCCCGACGCCCGACGCTCGGCCACCGCAGCCCGGCGACGCCGCCGGCGGCGCCGACGCAGGTCGACCCGCGCGTGGGTCGCCGACGACCGCCGCAGCGGCCGGCATCCCGGAGCCCGCCGTCCGGGCCTACGCCGACGCGCAGCTCGCGGCGCCCGCGGGCTGCGAGTCGGCTGGACCACGCTGGCCGGCATCGGCTGGGTGGAGTCGCAGCACGGCACCATCGACGGCCGGACCTCGGCGCGGACGGGCACTCCTCGACCCCGATCCTCGGCCCGGCGCTCGACGGCAAGGGCGACGTCGCCGCCATCCCCGCCACCCCGAGAGCACCGCCTGGCACGGCGACCCGCCTGGGACCACGCGGTCGGCCCGCTCCAGTTCATCCCGTCGACCTGGGAGACCTGGGGCGCCGACGGCGACGGCGACGGCGTCGCCGACCCGAACGACCTCGACGACGCGGCCTTCGCCGCCGCCCGCTACCTCTGCGCCGACGGCCACGACCTCACCACCGGCCCGGGCTGGGCGGACGCGGTCTTCGCCTACAACCACGCCCAGGCCTACGTCGACGCCGTCTACGCCGCGGCGAGGCGTACGCCGACCGCACCAGCTAGGAAGGCTCGGTCCCGCTCCGAGGCCTGCGGCGGAAGGCGCGACGGGTCAGGATCGGGACCTCGGCCCCTCGGCCCGGTCGCGGCTGGCGTCCCGTGCTGGTCGGTTCCAACGTCGCCTCGTCGACGATCGCCTGGAAGTCGTCGATGGTGATGGGAGCGGAGCCGCGCCAGGTCACCCGCAGCAGGGCACCCGAGTCGGGCACGACGGTGAACCCGTCCTCGTCGAGGTGCTCGATGCTGACCCGGAGGTGCCGAGCCAGCGCGCGTTCGATGTCGCGGAGCTCGTGGACGGTGAACCGGGACAGGAACGGGAGGTCCTCCACGCCGTTCCCCCTCGGTGGCCGCTGGGCGGCCGGACCAGGCCGCACGGTTTCTCCCACCGTAGGGCCGGAGGACGGCGGCCAGGTGAACGGAGGGAGAACGGTCCGGGTGCGTCCCGGTCGGGGTGACTCACGTCATCGGCACGGCGTGGCACAGTGCCCTGGTGAGCGATCGGGGTGCCGCAGCGGGTCCTGGCCTCCTCGACGGGTTGGCGTTCCTGGGCGAGGTCGCCGACGAGCTGGTCGTGCGCACCGTCCGGGACACGCACCTGGCGTGGTCACGTCGGGTGTACGCCGCCGTCGGGCGCCGGACCGGGGGTGTCGCCGGGGTGCCGCGCGTCGTGGACCACGGCATCGCGGGTGCGGTCTACGCCGGCATCGGAGTCGGCATGAGGGGGGCCTCCCTGGGCCTGGGCGCCGTGGCGACCACCGGGCGTGGGCCGCGACTGGAGGACAGCCGGGCGGGACGGTTCCTCAGCCGCTCGGTCACCGGGCTGGTCGGTGACCGCCTCGCCCGCGACCGGCCGACGCTCGCCTGGGCGATGTCGCTGCGTCGTGGCGGCGCGGACGTGCGGGCCGACCGCGCGTCGCTCGCGGAGGCCTACCCGTCGGCCGGACCCGATCTCGTCGTCTTCCTCCCCGGCCTGTGCGAGGACGAGACGGCCTGGGACCGGCAGGCCGACCGCCAGGGGACGACGTACCCGGAGGCGCTGGCGGCCGCCGGGTGGTCGCCGCTGATGCTGCGGGCCAACACCGGGCTGGCGGTGCAGGACAACGGCGCTCTCCTGGCCGCGCTGCTCGCCGACGTGATCGGTGCGTGGCCGGTGCCGGTGGGCCGGGTCGCACTGGTGGGCCACTCGATGGGGGGCCTGGTCGCCCGGGCCGCGTGCGCGATCGACGCCGCCGGGCCGGAGTCGTGGTCGCCGCTGGTCACCGACGTGGTCACCATCGGGACGCCTCACCTCGGTGCGCCCCTCGCGGGATGGGCGCGGAGCGGGTCGGCTGGCCTGGCCCGGCTGCCGGAGACCTCGGCGTTCGGCCGGATCCTCGACCAGCGCTCGGTGGGCATCGCCGACCTCGAACGCGGTCTCGACCTCGACGCGGCGCCGGCCCTGCCGCACGCGCGGATGCGGCTCGTCTCCGGCTCGGTCGGCCGTCCGGGCGCACCGATGGGTCGGCTGGCGACGCGGGCGCTCGGCGACCTCCTGGTCCGCCAGACCTCGGCGACGGGAGGCGGGCGGCTGTTCCCGGACGCCGACCTGCTGCACGTGGCGGGCGCCGACCACTTCGGCCTGCTCAACCATCCCGACGTACGGCGGGCGCTCCTGGACTGGCTGGGCCCCTGACGGGCAGCTCACGGTGGCGTCGCGATCACGGCTCGTTGTGGGATACCTGCCACAGCGGTTGACTGACCGGATGGCAACGCTGCCCGTCGTGGAGACGCCGCGGATCCCGGTCACCACCAGCTACCACGGGGTCGACGTCACCGAGGACTACCAATGGCTGGAAGACGCGTCGTCACCGCAGACCGTCGCCTGGACGCAGGCGCAGCAGGAGCTGACTCGCACCTACTTCGAGTCGCTGCCGTGGCGCGACGCGCTGCGAGCGCGCGTCGGGCGGCTGCTCAGGGCCGAACACACGTCGTACCCGAGCCTGGCCTCGGGCGGGAGCACGTACTTCGCGCTGAAGACGCAGCCGCCGCTCCAGCAGCCGTTCCTGGTGGCCCTCGCCGACCTGGACGACACGGGGCGAGCGCGTGGTGGTCGACCCGAACGCGATCGACGCGTCGGGCGAGACCACGATCGACTGGTTCGCCCGTCCCCCGACGGGGCCGCGCTCGCGGTCTCGCTGTCGGAGCACGGGACCGAGGACGGCACCTTGTACGTCTTCGACGTGGCGACCGGCGAGGTCGTCGACGAGCCCTCCCGCACGTCAACTCGATGGGCGGCTCGCTGGCCTGGCGCGGCGGACGGGCGGGTTCTGGTACACCCGGTGCATCGCCGACCCGGCCGGCTTCTTCCAGGAGGTGTGGTTTCACGAGCTCGGCGGAGCGGCCGACCGGCGGGAGCTCGCGGGCGTCTTCGCCGACGACCGGATCGCCGAGAACTTCCTGTCCGCGTCGCCCGACGGGCGCTGGGCGATGGACCTCGTCCAGAAGGGTGACGGCGGCGAGTGGCAGATCTTCGTGCGCCGCCAGCAGGGCGACGGCGAGGGTGGCGGATGGTCGCCGACCTCGGCGACGAGTGCATCCGCGCGGTGTTCGGCGGCGGACGCTGTTCCTCTCTCGCTGCGCGGCGCCCCGCACGGCAGGTGCTGCGCCTCGAGCTCGACGACGCGGCGACCGTCGCCGATGCCGACGTGGTCGTGCCGCAGGGCGAGCTCGCGATCGAGGAGATCGTCGCGACCGACGCCCGGCTGTGGGTGGTGGACATCGACGGCGGCCCCTCGGCATCCGGGCCTTCGATCACGACGGCCGGCCGCAGCCTGCCGGAGGTGCCGCCGGTCAGCTCGCGTCGACTCGGCCGCGCAAGCTCGGCGCCGGCGCGGTCGCCTGGGCGTGGAGACGTTCGTCTCGCCGCGCTCGTGGTGGGTGCATGCCGACGACGACGAGCGCCGCGCCGCACCGCGCTGGACGACGATCACGCCGATCGACTTCGCGGGCATCGAGGTGAGCGCGTGTTCGCGACCTCCAAGGACGGCACCCGAGTCCCGATCAACCTCATCGCCGGGCGGGCACGCCGAAGGACGGCTCGGCGCCGGCGGTGCTCTACGGCTACGGCGGCTTCGCGATCTCGCTCAAGCCGTCGTTTCAGCCGTCACGGCTGCTGTGGCTCGAGCAGGGCGGCGTGTACGCCGTCGCGAACCTCCGCGGCGGCGGCGAGTACGGGCAGCGAGTGGCACCACGCCGGGCGGCTCGCGACCAAGCAGAACTGCTTCGACGACTTCGCGGCCTGCGCCGACCACCTCGTCGAGACCGGCGTGACCAGCCGCGAGCGCCTGGGGATCATGGGCGGCTCCAACGGCGGGCTGCTGATGGGCGCGGTGCTCACGCAGCGCCCCGACATCGCCGCCGCCGTCGTCTGCGCCGTGCCGGTGCTCGACATGCTGCGCAGCGAGCTCACGCCGAACGGCGCGCTTCAACGTGACCGAGTTCGGCACGCGTCCGCGACCCCGACGATGTTCAGGGCGCTCTACGCCTACTCGCCGTACCACAACGTCGTCGACGGCACGGCGTATCCGCCGGTGCTGTTCACGGCGGGCGAGTTCGACCCGCGCGTCGAGGCCTACCACGCCAAGAAGATGGTCGCCCGGCTGCAGGCGGCCACCTCCTCCGACCAGCCGATCCTGCTGCGCATGGAGTCCGGCGGCCACGGCATCGGCCAGTCGCTGGACCAGCTGGTCGGGCTGAGTCACCGACTACTACACGTTCTTCTTCGACCAGCTGGGTTTGGTCTACGTCGACGTCGCCGAGTGAAGACTCCCGGACGTCGGGCTCACATGAGTTCGGTGAGCCTGGCCACCCCGGCCGGTCCGTGCCTCGGCGAGCCGTTCGCGGGCGTCGTCCAGGCCTGCGGATCCGGGATGTCCGGGCGGGATCCGCGCCGGGTTCAGCGCCACCCGGTCGCCACTCCTTGATGTCCGGCTCGGCCGAGAAGGACAGGCGGCCCGCGTGCCCAGGACGTTCATCCGTGCCCATTGGGCCATCGAGTTGCCGTAGGGCGACGGCGGGCAGAGTCGGTTCTTCTCGGCGTCCTCTTCGCGGGTCGCCTCGACGTAGCCGACGAGTGCCGCGCCGAAGCAGGGGAACCCGGCCCGGATCGGCTGAGCGTGATCGCCTCCGGGCGCCAGACCGGGACGAGCGGCGGATACTTCAGTCCGTCGGCCGCGCAGTGCACGACGAGGGCGTCGTCGGCGACGGCGACCGACCTTCGGCGAAGGTGAGCCGGCCCGGTCGACGGCGGTGAGGTGTCCGCGGCGGATGACGTTCTCGACGGTCCGCAACTGCTCCAGCTCCCAGGTCGGCCAGCGTGGGCGCCTTGGCCATCGTCGGCACCGTGCGGTCGATGCGCAGCATGACCCCGGCGTCCTCCAGCCGCAGGAACAGGTCCTCCAGCGAGTCGCGCCTCGGCGGCCTGCATGGTGTCGGCGGCCATGCCGATGAACATCGCAGGATCCGGCTGGACAACGGCCCGGTTGAACATCCACGGGTCGCGGGGCCGCACCCAGCAGATCGCGTCGGGGTCCACCCCGCGCGACGAGCAGCCAGATGCAGGCGTCGGTCGCGGTCTTGCCCGACCCGACGATGACGTACTGGCTCGGCGCCGCCTCCAGTCGGGCGAGCTCGTTGACCGGCAGCACCCGGGCGTCCGGCGACGTCGAACGGAGGCGGCGTCTCGGCGGGGATGCTGGGGGCGAGGTAGCGGGCGTCGACGACCCGGCAACTCCGGGCACGTCGAACCGCTCGACCGGAGACGCGCGAGACGACGCTGCCGTCGCCGACGTACTCGCTGTTGGGGAGGAACTCGACCGGCCCGATGCCATCATCCGGTCGAGCACCGCGGCGTAGTAGGCGCAGATCTCCGGCTGGGTGGCCCGCTCGTGCAGGCCCTGCCTCAGGTCCGCGCTGCTGCGCTGGCCGCCGCCGAGCAGGGTCGAAGCCACGCCGTAGAAGGCGGAGGCCTGGTGCAGCGGACGAACGGGTACGCCTCGAGCCAGTGACCGCCGGGCTGTGGCGACGGTCGACGAGTGTCACCCGTACGTCGGCGTGGTCGATCAAGGCGTCGGTGAACGCCATGCCCATGGCGCCGGCCCCCACCACGAGGTAGTCGGCGTCGAGGGTGCTCGTCATCGATCCACGATGTCACCGCGGCGACGTCGCGTCCACCGATTGTTGTGGTGGAGGCAAGGGCTGGATCCGGGCTCGCCCGCGCCTGCGCGTAACATGATCGACGGACCTCGCAATGACACCTTTTCGGAAGGAAGGCGAATGCCGTCCATCGGCTCGACGATTGTCGCGATGACCGTGGGCGTCCTCGCGGCGACCATGGGAGGGGCCGCCACGGCGCAGATGCCGTCCTCGCCCGCCCAACAGCCCGCACAAAGAAAGCGACCGTCGGAGTTTCGATCGTGCCCGGCATCATCGGACCCGGGAATGGTGTGCAGGGCTCCGGCAGCGCCAAGTGGGCCGTCATCGGCAAGTACGACTCGTCCAAGGAAGGCAAGAAGGTCGTCCTCCAGCGGCGCTCCGGCACCAGTTCCAGCTGGGTGACTGCCGACAAGGGCAAGATCGACAAGAAGGGTCGTGTCGTCTTCGCTGTTCCCAAGCCGTCGAGCGGGAGCCCGGTGAGCTACCGCGTTGACGGCCCGGGCTCGACGAGCACCCCCGTGAGCACCGACAGCTGGGGGACCGACCTGGACTTCCGCGATGAGTTCGGTGGGTCGAAGCTCGATCTCACCCAGTGGCAGCACCGCCAGCAGTCCTACGAGCCCACAGCGAAGCGCACGTGCGCCAAGGGCGACGCCAAGGCGGTGAAGGTCGTCGGCGGCACCGCTCAGCTGAGCGTGAAGGTCGACAAGGAGCGCAACTCGCTCTGTAAGCCGAAGAAGCCCGACAATCCGGACAAGATTTTCGGCAAGTTCAAGTACCGGCTGAACGGCCACATCGGCAGCACGCATCGATCACCTATGGCGTGGTCGCGGCCCGCATCAAATTCCAGCCGCTGCAGGGCCAACATGCCTCCCTGTGGATGCAGCCGACCTACGCCAGTGACTCCACGAGCGCCGCGAAGCAGGGGACCGAGATCGACATCATCGAGTGGTTCGGCAAGGACGTCCCCAACGGAGGCCTGACCAGCTTCATCTATGCCCCGAGCCGTGGCGGCAAGAAGATCGCGCTCGGGGGCGAAGGGGGCTGGATCAAGAAGCCCGAGCAGTACCTCACGAACGAGAAGGACGAGTGGTACAAGCGCTACCACGTGTTCTCCGTGGAGTGGAACCCGTCGGGCTACATCTTCCGCATCGACGGCCAGGAGACGGGTCGGATCAACAAGGGCGTCTCCGGCGTCCCCGAGTTCCCGATCTTGAGCGTCCTCAGCTCCGACTACGAGCTGTCCAAGCTGCCCGACCGGGACGAGAAGAACAATCTGCCCCAGACGATGACGGTCGACTGGATCCGCGCCTGGCAGGACCCGAAACACATCGTCCCCGCGGCGACGCCGACTCCCTGAGTTGCTACGGCGGGGTGTGCCTCACCGGCCTGGCGCAGCATGCCGGCGAGGGTCTGCAGCAGGGTCCAGGCCATGGTCGGGTTGCGCTGCACGAGCGGCTGGAAGTCCCACAGCGTGATGCCCTGGCAGACGAGCTCGCCGTCGGCGGTCACCGTGGCGGAGCGGGCGCCCCCGTCGATCAGGGCGATCTCGCCGAAGTGGTCCCCGGGGCCCAGCGTCCGGCGGAACTCACCGCGCACGGTCACCGTCGCGGTGCCCGACTCGATGAGGTAGAACGCCGCCGCGTCCGAGCCCTCCTTGGTGACGGTCTCGCCCGCCGCGAAGGTCCGCTGGGTGAACAGCCGCGCGATGGCGTCGCGATCGGCCTCGGGGAGGTTCGAGAGCAGCGGCACGCGCACGAGCGACTCGGCCAGGACCTCCGGCGCCTTCGCCGGCGCCGGCGCCGCGGCGCCCGCCGACGTCGTCAGCGCGCGGCACTGCAGCAGGTAGAGCTGTCCGTCGGCGAAGGCCCACTCGATGTCACGCTCCGGGCCGTAGACCCGCTCGCAGTCGGCGGCCAGGTCGGACAGCGCCTGCGAGCTGCTCGTCGCTCAGGCACAGCGACTCGACCAGCTCGGGCGCGACGTCCTCGTCGACGGTGCCGCCGTCCGCGACCGGAGCGGATCGCGAACTTCTTGAGCGCCGGCGCGCGACGCGAGCACCTCGCCCCGCGGGCCACCCGGAAGGAGTCGGGGATGACCCGGCCGGAGACCACCGCCTCGCCCAGGCCCCAGCTCGCCTCGATCATCCGCTCGTCCGCGCCGGTGATCGGGTTGCGCGTGAACATCACCCCGGCGGTGTCCGGCTGGAGCAGCGACTGCACGACCACGCCGACGCTCGGCCGGGCGAACACGCCGAGCCGCTTGCGGTAGGTGATGGCCGAGTCGGAGTTGGCCGACCACCAGACCTCCCGGACCGCCGCCTCGACGTCGTCGGCCGACGGCACGTTCAGGACGGTGATGTGCTGCCCGGCGAAGCTGGCCCCGGCGCTGTCCTCGCCGACGGCGGACGACCGCACGGCCAGGGGCGTCGGCAGCGCCCGCACGGCCTCGAGCAGCGCGGCCGTGCTGGCGGGCTCGCCGGACGCGATCGCGTCCACCGCGGTCCGGGCAGGGCGACGCCCGGAGGGACCGGCAGGCCGGCCCGCAGGGCGTCGCCCAGGCCCACCGCCTTCGCGCCGTACAGCTCCTCGGTGTCCGCCTCGACCAGCGGGACGATGCCGCTCACTCGAGGACCGTCACCGTGCCCTCGTCACCGTCGACCCGGACGCGGGTGCCGTCGGCGATCCGCGCCGTGGCGTCGCGGGTGCCGACGACACCGGGGATGCCGTACTCCCGCGAGACGATCGCCGCGTGCGACAGGGCGCCGCCGCTGTCGGTGATGATCGCGCTGAGCAACGGCAGCAGGATGTTGAAGGCCTCGGTGGTCGCCTCGGTGAGCAGGACGTCGCCCTGCTGGATCCGGTCGAAGTCGCTCGGCCCGGCGACGCGACGGACGATCCCCTCCCGCATGCCGGAGCTGGCGCCGAGGCCGCGGATCACCGTCTCCTCGTGCGCCTCCTCGGAGACGCCGAACATCTCGCCCATCGCGGTCCCCATCGCCGCCATCAGCCGCGCCATCGGCGGCGGGAGCGCCGACGGGTCGGGCATCGGCGGCGGGTCGTCGCCCAGGTGCGCCGGGGCGTCCTTCGCGGTGTAGGTCTTGTGGTAGGCGTGCCGCTCGGCCAGCTCGTCGGCCGTCGGCGCCGACGCTCCCTCGACCAGGGCGCACATCTCGTCGATGTCGGCGAAGACGAAGTGCTCGGCGTCGTGGAGCCGGCCGCGCGCCGCGAGGCGACGGCCCGCGGCCAGCGCGGCACGGCGCATCAGCCCGGACGCCCAGATGTCGCAGTAGACACCGCGCTCGTCGCGCACGCAGTAGCCGACGCGCGCCTCCGCCAGCAGCGCGTCGTACTCCTCGCGGTGCTCCTCCGGAACGTGGCTGCGGACCTCGGCGACCTCGCGCGTCGACGTCCGAGGCCGCGTCCGGTCTCGTCGATCGCGGTGCGGATGGAGCGCAGCAGGACGTCGGGCATCTCGAGCGCGTAGTGGTTGGAGATGTCGAACCCGTCGAGCAGCCGGTAGCCGACGAAGTCGAGGTAGTCGTTCAGCGCCCGGCCGGTCGGCGGTGGGCTCGCGCCGCAGGCGCTCGAGCAGGGCTCCCGGGTCCTCGTCCGAGTCGAGGGCCTCGCGCGCGGCCGGGTCGGCGCGGTACGCCGCGACCAGGGCGGCGTGCTGCGCCGAGCCGCCACCGGAGATCAGGGACGCGCCGCGCATCAGACCGAGCAGCTTCACCGTCGGCAGGCCGGTCCACTGCCGCGCGTGGACGAGGAAGTCACCCGGGGGGATGACCGCGGTGCCGGTGAACGCCATGTGCTGCCGGATCATCGCGGCGTGGTGGTCGCGGCAGCGGCGCAGGTGGTCCACCAGCTCCTCGTCGCTCAGCGCGTCGGGATCGATCGCCTGGATCTCGCGGTGGGCCTGCACCGAGGCCGGCTTGCGGACCTCGTGCCACTCCGTGCGCCTGCTCGCGCCACAGCTTGCGCTCGAACACCTCCGCGGCGCGCTGGACCCGGTCGGGGAACGCCTCGGGCGGCACCGGCTCCATCTGCCCGTAGCAGAACCCGTTGACGTAGGCGGTCACGCCTGGTCTGGAACGGCGCGCCGTAGAACGCCATCATGTCGGCGTACCCGAGGCTGAACGGCTCCGGATGCATCTCGGCCCAGTAGGCCGTGACCGGCCGAGGGAAGTGCACCGGGTCGAGGTCCCACGAGCCCGGTCCGGGCGGCTCGAAGGTGAGCTGCTGCTTGGTCACGGTGTCCATCGGGCGCCCTTCTCGACGCGAGAGGACCTCAGTCTGGGGTCGCGGAACTTCCCGCACAAGAGCCTGGGTCATCGACCCTGCGGTCATCGACTTCGACCCGGCCAGTTTCGTGCTGACTGCGTACGGTCGAATGAACGCCGGCACCATTACGGCGACCAGCAGCTGGCGCATCGGTTCTTGGCCGGCTTCTTCCGCATCTGAACGAGAGGGCGACAATGACCATCGACCTGGACGCCGTCAACGCGGAGCGTGAGCGGATCAAGGCCGACTACCTGCAAGACGCGGCACGATCGGCCCGAGAGTAGTGCGCAGGGGCTGCACCACTTCGCGCTCATCTGCTCCGACGTCCGACCACGATCGACTTCTATCAGGGTTTGCTCGAGTTCCCGTTGACCGAGATCTTCGAGAACCGCGACTACGCCGGCTCGAACCACTTCTTCTTCGATATCGGCAATGGCAACCTGCTCGCGTTCTTCGACCTGCCAGGGCTCGACCTCGGCCCGTACGCCGAGGTGCTGGGCGGGCTCCACCACCTCGCCATATCGGTCGACCAGGAGAAGTGGGACCACCTGCGCGGCAAGCTCGATGACGCAGGCGTCCAGTACATCGTCGAGTCGGAGAAGTCGATCTACTTCCGCGACCCCGACGGCGCGCGGCTCGAGCTTCTCGCCGATCCGCTCGGGGAAATGTACGGCACGAAGGTTCTCTGAGCCTCAGCCCGCGGGCGGGCGTCCCTGTGCTCGCAGATCAGCGGCAGTGTTCGCCGCGTCAGACCAGGGCCCTGAGAGGTCGATGACGGCCAGCGCGGACGTCGGCATCGGCACCCAGCGACCGGTCAGGCTCGCCACCAGGTCCTCGACCCCGGGGTTGTGGCCAACCAGGACGACGGTCGCCACCTCGCCGGGCAGCTCCTGCAAGACGCCGAGGAGCGAGCGTGCGGAGCCGCCGTACACGCGATCGTCTTCTCGGATCGGCGGAGGGACCGCGAGCTCGGCGGCCGCGAGTCGCCAGGTCTCACGGGTGCGTTCGGCGGGCGAGACGACAGCCAGGTCGATGACGCCGACGTTGTCCGCGAGCCATCGGCCGGCCTCGGGAACCTGACGCCGTCCCCGTGCGCGCTAGCGGTCGCAGGTGGTCGGGTTCGCCGCCCGACCAGTCCGACTTGCCGTGCCGCAGCAGGATCAGGGTGCTCACGTGCCTGCTCCTCGCGTCTCCGAGTCCTGCCGGTCAGGTTACTGCGGCATGAGCTCAGGGTGCTCGCGGCGGCGCTCGCTGGTACCGGCGCGCGGATACCACCAGCGACCCGGCGCTTGGTCGGCCGCTGCTGGTGCCCTTAAATTCGGGTGCCCCCGCCTCAGTTAGGGCAGACTGCTAGGGTTGGGGTTCGGCTCGTCGATGCGCCGAGCGAAGCCCGCCGGGAGGAACGAGACCACGTAGACGTCGTCCACGGCAGTGGTGTTGTTGCGCACCAGGTGCAGGTCGTGACCCTGGTCGACGAACGTCGATCCCAGCGGTGAGCCCGGTCCGTACTCCTCCTCATGCAGTTCGGGCCCGTGGTAGACGCTCAGCGTGCCCGACTTCACGATGACCAGACTCGGTCCGGGGTGGCTGTGCCAGCCGAAGCTGCCGCCGGGCGCGATGATGTTCTCGATGACCTGGACGTCGGTGGCGCCCTTGGCAGTGATGTTGACTTTCCAGAAGTCCTTGCGGCGCGAAGGGTCGATGTCCGTCTTGGTCTTGGCGTGGATCCCGTTCTGGAATCGGCCGATGACCGGCGACCAGGAGGGGTTGGTGACGCCCGTCGATGGGGTCGCGACCGCGGCCCCGCCGTATGCCGTGGCACCGCACGAGTCCCACGGCAAGTCCCACAATCAGTTTCCGTCGCATGTCGGCACCTTTCCGAAGAAACCGCCTCGACCACGCGGATCGGGTCGAGCCCGGCGCGCTGCGCGACAAGCACAGCCTCGTGAGCCGACGCTGCGTCGAAGACGTAGAAGCAGGTCTCGTCGTCGGGAACGTGGATGGCGAACCTGAATCGGACGCTGGCGCCCCCCTGGGCCAGCTCGGCGGCGGCCGAGCGGGCCCGGTCCTCACCGGCCGGGCGGTCGTGCGCCTGGCCTCGGGTGAGGAAGGTTTCGACGAGGTAGCTCGCACGGGCCTGACGCTAGGGAAAGCGGCGGCCCGAGGAATCGTCAGAACCTCCGAACATTGCGGCATCCACTGCGGCCTGATGCCGCCTACGCCGTCACTCCACTGCGACGGCCGGCGAGCTCGGTGCGTGAGCGGACGCCGAGCTTGGCGTAGATGTGCGTCAGGTGGCTGGCGACGGTCCGCTCAGCCAGGAAGAGCTCGCCGGCGATCTCGCGGTTCGTCTTGCCCTCCGCCACGAGCGAGGCCACGCGCCGCTCTGCCGCGGTGAGCCCTTCCTCGCGTGTCCGGCCGCCAATCCGCCCGAGCTCGCTGCGTGCCCTGTCGGCCCAGCACGACGCGCCGAGCGACTCGAAGCCGTGCAGGGCGGCCGCCGTCGCGTCACGGGCTGGACTCTTCTGCCTGGCGCGTCGCCGTACGGCGCCGAGCGCGAGCAGGGTGCGGGCGCTCCCGAAGGGGTTGCCGACGACGGCGTACTCGTCGAGGGCCTGCTCCAGGAGGTCGAGCGAGCCCTCGACGTCCCCGCGGGCCGCGGCAACGAGACCGCGGCACCGGGTCACCTCTGCGAGCACCCACGGACGGGCGGTACGGATCGCGTCCGCCGTCCACGGCTCGAGGACCTCGACGGCGTCGTCGACCTGGCCCCGCTCGAGCAGGAGCTCGACGTGGTCAGGCGTCCACCAGCGCAGGCTCGGCTCCCCCCAGCCGAGGGTGGCCGCCCGCAGGCCCGCCTCGGCGAAACGGTCGAGCGCGTCAGCCGGGTTGCCACCCCAGAGGGAGAGCAGCCCCAGGACTGCCACGTGCTGGGGAGGGTGGAAGCCGAACTGCTGGTCGGCAAGGGCCAGTGCCTGCAGGGAATGCTCGCGGGCGAGCTCGAGCTGACCTCGATGGACGGCGATGACGGCGATCGGAAGGAGGTCCTGCGGTACCTCGTGGCCGTACAGCGTCGAGATCTCGTGCGCGCGGGCGGCGTGCTCCGCCGCGAGCTCCCAGCGCCCGTCCCAGAACTCGACCCAGGCCAGGCCCCAGAGGGCACGGGCGCTGCGCTGCTCGTCCCGCTCAAGCCATTCGTCGTACTCGCCCTGGAACAGGGAACGTGCGTGGCCCGCTCGCGGGGCGGGCGCGAGAGTGTTCGCGATCGCCTGGGTTGCTTCCTGCACGAGCCGCTCACCGCCGAGGGAGCTCGGCAGCTCGTGTGTGAGCGCCGCCAGGTCGCGTGGCGCCGGGCCAGCGCCGGCGAACCAGTCCAGGATCGCCTGCACCGCAACGGCACCGGCGCGAAGGTTGGCGTCGTCCAGCCGGTCGGCCAGCTCGAGCGCGGCAGCGGCGTGGTCGAAGTCCGGGTTGAAGCGGGTCGCCCACGCGAGCCGGCAATGGATGACCGACTGGAGCGTGGGGGAGGTCGCCTCCCTCAGCGCCTCGCGCAGTAACTCGGCCACCCTGTCGACGCTCAGCTCTGCCAAGAGGATCAGCGCCTCCGCGCGCCACGAGCCGATCTTCGTGTGCGCCAACAGATCCGTCGCCATGGAACCCGGCGCGAGTCCACTCGCCCGCGACCAGGTGCGCGCGGGCTGCCGCGAGTGTCCGGCGACAGAGTGCCTCGGAGTCCTCGGCCGGGGTGAGCCGCACGGCGTGCTCGGCGAGTTCGGCCGAGGCGGCCACAGCCCCGCGCTCCAGGGCCAGGCCTGCTGCGTCATCGAGCACGGCTGCGACGTCGGCATCCGGCTGGTCCTTCGACAGGGCGAGGTGGCGCGCGCGGACCAGGGGGTCGTCGGCACTTCGAGCGATCGTCGCGTGCACTGGCCAGCGACCCTCGCCGAGGTCGCGGTACAGCACCGATGCCAGCAGGGGATGGGTGAACCGGATGGTCCCGTTGACGCGGTCGATCACCTGGGCCGCGACGGCAGGCTGCAGGGCGCTCGGCTCGACGCCTGCCCGCTGGAGCAGCGCGTCGGTGGGGGTGCCGAGTGCTGCCACGAAGGCCAATGCCTCCAGGGTCCGGCTGGGCAGTCCGGCAATCCGCGCCCGAGCAGGTCATCGAGGGTCTTCGGCACGGGGAAGGTATCCAGCGGGCTGAGGTCCGTTCCCAGAGCTGCGGCCAGTTCCATGGCGAAGAAGGGGTTCCCGCTGGACTGCTCCTGGATGCGCAGCAGCGTCTGCCTGGCGAAGCTGGAACCGACCCGATCGCGCAGCAGGCGGTGGAGGGCGCCGACGCTGAGCGGCCCCACGAGCACGCGCTCGGACCTGTCGCGGGGGAGCGCGTCCTCCAGCCCGACGGCCGGCCTCCCCCGGCCGACCCGCCGGGCGAGCAGGAGGAGAACCTGGCTGGCGGGGAGCCTGCGCAACGCAAAGGCGAGCGCGGCCGACGAGGACGATCGAGCCACTGGACGTCGTCGACCGCGATCAGAACCGGCTGGTCCGCGCCGAGCTGCTGGAGCACGTCGCGTACTGCGAGGGCTACCGCTCGGTGGTCGACGGGAGCCCCTGAGGCGTCGTCTCGAAGCATCGCGACCGCCAGTGCGCGCCGGCGGGGCGCCGCCAGCGCGACAGTGCCGTCGTCGAGGACATCCTCGAGCAGGTCGCCGAGGCCGACGTGGGCGAGCGCCTGCTCGGCTCGGCCGGACGCGACACGAGGACCCGGATCCCACGGGCGGTGCGAGTCGACACCATCGAGCCAGAGGGTGGACTTGCCAATGCCCGCCTCCCCTTCCAGCACCAGCGCGGACGGGGCGTGCGGCACTTGGGCGACGAACGCGGCCACCGTACGCGCTCTCGTCCCGGCCGACGATCGCCGACTCCCATCGTGATGTGCGTCCTCCCTGGAGGCCCACCCGCAGGCACACGCCCCTGGCACCGCTCCGGACGGTCGCCCATCACGGAGCCACGCCTCAGTATCGAGCACTCTGGGAGAAACGGCTCTGGAGACCGCCGCGAACCTGGAAGCAGCACGGGACTGGTGTCGGTGGGTAGTGCCAGGATGGCTTCGTGGCGGCGGACTCGCGCATGGTGGCCCTGGGCTTCGGGAAGTTCGCTCGCGCGGACCGTATCTTCGCGCTCGAGCGGATCATCGGCGACGAACGCGGTGACGGCCGCCGCACCCGAGTCTGGATCGATGGAGTCGCCGATCCGTTGATCGCCTCGCGCACCGAGCTCACCATTCTTCGCGACATGGGCCAGGAGTCGGCCATCGCAGGGCCCGGGCTCGACGAAGCACTGGATCTGGCTGCGCGCTTGGCGGCCGCGGCCGACGAGGGTCGGGTCGACCTGAGCGACCTTGGGCGTCGGGCGCGGCGCCTCCTGGCCTCGACGACCGCACCCGCAAGGCAGTTGGAATGACTGACGCCTCCTGCTCCGGTGCGCCGGTGATGTGAGGGTCCTGGCGCGGTAGATCTCGCCCGTCCTGTTGCTGTTCGAGGAATGACCGAAAACCAGCCGAACGGACCACCGTCTGCGCGGCTCCTGGTGCCTCGACCCGGCCCGGTATCAGCCTCAGTGCTCTCCGAGGCAGGACATCCGTTGACAGACATCGCGAGGCGGAGAGACGCTGGCCATTCGTCTCACGGGGGAGTCGAGAATGGCCGGCAGAGATGGTCTGTCGAGCGAGGACCATGCGCTCCTCGCGCGACTTGTCGAGGCTCTGGAGAGGAGCCTGCAGCAGCCCAGCCAGAGGCGAGGCTTCTGGGAGCGCTACGCGACTCCCGTGACGGTGGCTCTGAGCGCGGTCGGCATCGGCGTGACGATCTGGATATCGCAGGGACAGCTCAACACCTCTCGGGAGCAGTTCGACGACAACCAACAAGCTTCGGCAGCGCAGTTCGAGCGGACACTTCGTCAGAACCAGTACTCCGACATCGTCGGCGGCAGGCCAGCTCTTCGGTCGCCGTACAGGTCAAACTCGATCCGCAGACTCGTCCAGTACGTCGTCGAGCCGAAGAACTTTGAGACAACCGAGCTGCAGGAGCAGGCTGCCGTCAACGCCGCTCAAACCCTGGCCGCGTTCATCGAGGACGAGAGCTCGGAAACGGGGCGTGAGGGACTGACGGACTACCGCGACCCCCAGCCGGTGGTGGTGGGTCGGGCGGTTGACCAGCTGTTCGAGTTGACCGGCTTGGCCCATGACGCGGACGACGACACGGTGTCGTTCCCTCAACTGAGCGTCGATCTCACGCGCGGAAACTTCCACGGCGTGGGCGTGTCGGATTTCGCGCCCTCGGGCAGCTTCCTCGCGATTGCGGCCGACTTCCGTGCCGCGACCGTCACCGGCTGGGACCTCGCAGCGGTGGAACAACCGTCGTTGTCGAGCGCCTTCTTCACGTGCGCGAACATGCAGTCCTCGAAATTCGGGACGTCCAACGTGGCCGCTGCGGACTTCACCGGCGCCAACTTGCGTGGGGCCGATCTGTCCCTGAGTCACGGGACTCACGTCCGAGCAGATCCGCGGCGCGCTCGTTGGCCCCTTGACCAAACTGCCCGCCGACGTGGAACGGCCACCGCAGCCCGGATGGGGTATCACCGAGGACAACGGCCGATTCCGGCCTTCCCTGCCATGTCGGCACCTTCTCGACCAGATGACTGATCTCCTCCCCGGAAGCGGCTACAGCAGCCGGCTTCCATGTCCTGGAGCGGCCCGGTCCCTCCGTGGCGGGTGCACTCCATTCACCCGCGAACACCAGGCCCTCGACCGGGTGTGCCAACTCCGCGAACGTCTCGGACCGCACCCTCGCTCCGACGATCGAGGAGCCGCCCTGATCCGCAGCGGAGAGTGCGGTCACGTTGGAGTCTCACGGTCGTCTGGTGAGGATCTATGCTCGAACTGCCTGACAAGCCAACGCTTCCACTTGTGCCCCGCCCAGACCCCGCGGTTCCGACGCCGATCGAGGTCTTAGTGAGCCACATCCCCGACAGCGACCACCCCCTGCAGCATCTCTCCGACGCCGAGGTGGACGCCCTCGCAGCCGAGCTGGACGAACTCCGCGAGGCGGTGTTGGAGAGTCGCGGGGCCTCGGACGCCGCGTACATCCGACGTGTGATCCGCGTCCAACGTGGTCTGGAGCTGAGCAGCCGCGCGGTCCTGATGGCCAGCTCGTTCCATCCCGCCTGGCTGGTCGGCACCTTGGGTCTCGCTGTGGCCAAGACCCTCGACAACATGGAGATCGGCCACAACGTGCTGCATGGGCAGTGGGATTGGATGCGGGACCCACGCATCCAGTCAACGACCTGGGAGTGGGACTCCGCGACGCCCGCCGAGCTGTGGAGGCGGACTCACAACGAGGGCCACCACGTGTTCACCAACATCTTGGGCAAGGACAATGACCTGGGATTCGGAATACTGCGGGTCGATCAGGACCAGCCCTGGCAGCGCCGCCACCTCGCGCAGCCACTGCTGAACGCACTGAATGCGCTGTTCTTCGAGTACGGCATCGCTGCCTACGACGCCGGCTTCGGCGGTCTGGTCAGGCGGGAGAGCTCGGCAACGCCGCAGGTGCGTGCCGACCTCGCGCTGACGTTCAAGAAGGTCTGCGCGCAAGCGACTAAGGACTTCGTGGTGTGGCCGCTGCTGCTCGGGCCCTTCGTTCCGCCGTACCTTCACCGCCAACCTGACGGCTTGCGTGCTGCGCAACGTGTGGAGTCACTCGGTGATCATGTGTGAGACACTTCCCCGAGGGTGTCGAGACGTTCGCGCAAGAGTCGCTCGACCCACCAGGAAGTACGTCGCGGCGAGTGGTACCTGCGCCAGATGCTGGGGTCTGCCGAACATCACCGGCCAGCAAGCGCATGCATTTCATGGCCGGCAACCTGTCAGCCATCAGATCGAGCACCACCTTTTCCCCGACCTGCCCGAGCAACCGGTACGCCGAGATCGCGCCCAGGTGAAGGTCGGTCCTCGAGAAGCGCGACCTCGCCTACACGACGGGTTCGCTGCCACGCCAGGTCGCCTCCGCCTGGAAGAAGGTTTCCGGCTCTCGCTGCCGAACGACTGGATGGCCGACACCACGTGGAGAAATGCTCCAAGCCGGATCACCCAACTGTTCCGCGCCCGACCGCGCCGGGCGGTACTCCCGCGGAACGACTGGTAGTCAGGCCAGGACGGGCCACGGCGGCCTGGATGTCGGCGTCCTCCCACGCGTGGTCGACGACCTGGCCCGACAGGTAGGCGTCGTACGCGGGCAGGTCGAGGTGGCCGTGCCCGCAGAGCGCGGTGAGGATCACCTTCTCCTCGCCCGACTCCTTGCAGCGGAGCGCCTCCTCGACCGCCGCGGCCAACGCGTGCGTCGGTTCGGGGGCGGGCACGATGCCCTCGGTGCGCGCGAACAGGACCCCGGCCGAGAAGCACTCGGTCTGCGGCTTGGCGACCGCCTCGATCTCGCCCGTCTCGTAGAGGTGGCTGATCAGCGGGCTCATCCCGTGGTACCGCAGCCCGCCGGCGTGGATCGGGTCCGGCACGAAGTCGTGGCCGAGCGTGTGCATCTTCATCAGGGGCGTCATCCCTGCGGTGTCGCCGAAGTCGTAGGCGTAGGTGCCCTGCGTCAGCGAGGGGCACGCGGCCGGCTCGACCGCACGTACGGTCGGGCTCATCCGCCCGCCCACTTCTCGCGCAGGAAGGGGAACATCAACCCGCCGAAGTTGGAGCCACCGCCGGTGCAGCCGACCAGGAGGTCGGGTGTCTCGCCGGCCTGGGCGAGCTGGAGCAGCGCCTCCTCGCCGATGATCGTCTGATGCATCAGCACGTGGTTGAGCACGCTGCCCAGCGAGTAGTTGGTCGTCGGGTCCTGCGCCGCGACCTCGACCGCCTCGCTGATGGCGATGCCCAGCGAGCCGGTGGAGTCGGGGTGCTGCGGCGAGGATGGCGCGCCCGGCCGCGGTCAGCTCCGACGGGACTGGGGTGCACCGTGCCGCCGAACGTCTCGATCATCATCCGCCGGTAGGGCTTCTGGTCGTACGACGCGCGCACCTGCCAGACCTCGCAGGTCAGGCCGAACTGCGCACAGGCGAACGCCAGGGCCGTGCCCCACTGGCCGGCTCCCGTCTCGGTCGTGAGCTTCTTGATGCCGGCCTTGGCGTTGTAGAACGCCTGCGGCACCGCGGTGTTGGGCTTGTGCGAGCCGGCCGGCGAGACCCCTTCGTACTTGTAGTAGATCCGCGCCGGCGTATCGAGCGCCTTCTCCAGCCGGTGCGCACGGTAGAGCGGGCTCGGCCGCCACAGCCGGTAGACGTCGAGCACCTCGTCGGGGATGTCGACGTACTGCTCGGTCGAGACCTCCTGGAGGATCAGGTCCATCGGGAACAAGCGGCGCCAGGTCGTCGGGTCCCACCGGCTGCCCGGTGCCCGGGTGCAGCACCGGCGGCGGTGGCGTCGGCAGGTCGTGCAGCACGTTGTACCAGCGCGTCGGCATCTCGCTCTCGTCGAGCTGGAACTTGTGCTGCTGTACCTGCGACATGGCGCGCTCCAACCGGACGACGAATGGCCGATCCGACACTAGTGACGCGCAACGAGCAGCGCACCCCCAGGCCTAGCGGTCCGGGCGCCACCGTCGGTGCGACGTCCCCGTCTTGCCGGACCGGATGAGCTCGAGCCGGGGCTTGGGCCCGTCGGAGCGGCCGGTCTGCGGCTTGCGGCGACCCGCCCGCCACGGGTCGGGCCAGATCGCGCCGGGTCCGTCGTAGTCCTGCTCCACGGCGGCGTGCAGGGTCCAGCTCGGGTCGTAGAGGTGCGCGCGACCGAGCGCACAGAGGTCGGCGCGGCCGGCCATCAGGATCGAGTTCACGTCGTCGTACGACGAGATCACGCCCACCGCGATGGTCGGGATGCCCAGCCGGTTGCGGATCGCGTCGGCGTACGGCGTCTGGTAGCTGCGGCCGAACGCCGGCCGCTCGCGCTTGGTCACCTGCCCGGTGGAGACGTCGATCGCTGCGGCGCCCGCCGCCGCGAAGGCAGCGGCCACGGCCAGCGCGTCCTCCAGCGTCTGGCCGTCCTCGACCCAGTCGGTCGCGGAGATGCGCACGGTCATCGGCTTGGTGGCGGGCCACACCTCGCGCATCGCCTGCCACACCTCGAGCGGGAAGCGCAGACGTCCGGCGACGTCGCCGCCGTACTCGTCCGTGCGGCGGTTGGTCACGGGCGAGAGGAAGCCCGACAGCAGGTAGCCGTGCGCGCAGTGCAGCTCGAGCAGGTCGAAGTCCGCCTCGGCCGCGCGCCGGGCCGAGGCGACGAACTCGTCGCGGATCTCGTCGAGTCCGGCGCGGTCGAGCTCGAGGGGCGTCTGGTTCTGCGGCGAGTAGGCGACCGGCGAGGCGGCCACGACGTCCCAGTTGCCTGTCGGCAGCGGCTCGTCGATGCCCTCCCACATCAGCTTCGTCGAGCCCTTCGCGCCGGAGTGGCCGAGCTGGCAGCCGATGGCAGCCGAGGTGTTCGCGTGCACGAAGTCGACCGCGCGCTTCCAGCCGTCGCGCTGCTCGTCGGTCCACAGGCCGCCGCACCCGGGACTGATGCGTCCCACCGCTGACGGGCAGATCATCTCGGTCATCACCAGCCCCGCGCCGCCGAGCGCCTTGCCGCCGAGGTGGACGAGGTGGAACTCCGTCGGGACGCCGTCCTCGGCGACGTACATGTCCATCGGGGAGACGATCACCCGGTTGTTGAGCGTGAGCCCGGCACCCTGCAGCGCGCGCAGCGTGACCGGCTGGAACATCGGCGGGGTGTCGGGGCGGCCCCCGCAGTCGACTGCGTACCAGGCCTCGCAGCGGTCCACGAACTCCGGGTCGCGGACGCGCAGGTTGTCGTAGGTGACCCGTCGCGAGCGGGTCATGGCGTTGAAGGCGAACTGGAGTCGGCTCCTGGTGGACGTACTGGGCGAGGTTCTCGAACCACTCGAGGCTCGCCTGCGCCGCCCGCTGGGTGGAGAGCACGACCGCCTTCCGCTCCTCCTCGTACGTCGCGAGCGCCGCCTCGGTGGTCGGTTCCTCGTGCAGGCACGCGGCGAGGGCCAGGGCGTCCTCCATCGCGAGCTTGGTGCCGGAGCCGATCGAGAAGTGGGCGGTGTGGGCGGCGTCGCCGAGGATCACGACGCCCGCTTGCCGGCCTCGGCGTGGACCCAGCGCTCGTTGCGCACCGTCGTGAACGAGATCCAGCGCGAGTTGTTGGCCATCACGGCGTGCCCGTCGAGCACGTCGGCGAAGAGCTCGCGGATCAGCGGCGATCGACTTCTCGTCGGACTCGCCGGGCGACCAGGTCCCGGTCGGCGAAGTCGGCGAAACCCGCGCGCCGCCAGACCTCGCTCGTCATCTCCACGATGAACGTCGACCCGGTCGCGTCGAACGGGTAGCCATGGATCTGCATCACGCCGTACGGCGTCTGGCGGATGTAGAACTTGAACGCGTCGAAGACCCGGTCGGTGCCCAGCCAGATGTAGCGGCAGTCGCGCACGTCGAGGGTCGGCCGGAAGGTGTCGGCGTACCGCTGGCGGACGCCGGAGTTCAGGCCGTCGGCGGCCACGACCAGGTCGTGCGTCGCCGGCGAGCTCGTCGATGTCGGGCGCCTCGGTCCGGAAGTGCAGCGTCACGTCGAGCTCGCGGCAGCGCTCCTGGAGGAGCTCCAGGAGCCGCCGGCGGCTCATCGCGGCGAACGCCGTGGCCGCCGCTGGTGATGACCTCGCCCTTGAAGTGGACGTCGATGTCGTCCCAGCTCGCGAACTCGCGCTGCATCTGCGCGAAGACCACCGGGTCGGCGTGCTCGATGCCGCCGAGCGTCTCGTCGCTGAACACGACGCCGAACCCGAAGGTGTCGTCCGCGGCGTTCCGCTCCCAGACCGTGATCTCGTGCTGCTGTCCGGTGGTCGCCGCAGCTGCTGGGCGAGGGCGGAGAAGTAGAGACCGCCGGGGCCGCCTCCGATCACCGCGATCCGCATCTGCCCTCCGACCCGACTGGATGATGTTCCGCAACATTGCGTCTTCTTGACGAGCGTTGTCAAGGCGCAATACGGTCGCCGGTATGGCCGGCGGCGTGAGCGGATCCTCGCGACCGAGCCGACCCGGATGTCGAGCCCGTGGCGACGTTCGGGCTGACCGCCGCGCAGGCGGAGTACGCCGCGTGGGTGCGGTCGGTGGCGGTCAGCCTCGAGGGCATCGAGCCCGTGCACGGTGCGGTCAACCGGCCGCTGGTCGAAGCGATGGGCCGGGCCGGGCTGCTGCGCGGGCTCTTCGGGGGAGCGCCGACGAGCCCCCTCGCGATGCGGCCGCCATGCAGCTGTGCCTGCTCCGCGAGATGCTCGCCACGGTCAACACCGAGGCGGAGACCGCCCTCGCCCTGCAGGGGCTCGGGGCCTACCCGATCCTCCAGTCCGGGAACGCCGCCACCCGTGACCGCTGGATCCCCGGCGTCGCGAGCGGTGACGTCGTCCCGGCGTTCGCCCTGTCCGAGCCCGACGCGGGTTCCGACGCCGGCGCGCTCTCGCTCGAGGCGCGGCCGGACGGCGACGGCTGGACGCTGCACGGCACCAAGACCTGGATCTCCAACGCGCCCGATGCCGACGTCTACTCCGTGTTCGCCCGCACCACCGCGGGCGCCGGTGCCCGCGGCGTCTCGGCGTTCGCGGTTGCGGGCGACGCTCCGGGCCTCACGGGTGAGCGTCTCGACATGCTCGCCCCCCACGCGCTCGGCACGCTCCACTTCGACGGCGTCCGCGTCGACGACGGACGACCTGCTCGGCGAGGTCGACCGCGGCTTCGGGGTCGCGATGCGGACGCTGGACCTGTTCCGCCCCAGCGTCGGCGCCTTCGCCGTGGGCATGGCGTCAGGCCGCGCTCGACGCCAGCCTGGCCTGGGCCACGGAACGCGAGCGCTTCGGCGGGAAGCTGGTCGACCTGCAGGGCGACCCAGCACACGCTGGCCGAGATGGCGACGCGGATCGAGGCCGGCCGCCTGCTGGTGCGCACGGGCGGCCGCGGCCTACGACGCCGGCGCGACCGTCGCACCAGATCACCACGACCGCCGCGCAGGCCAAGCTCTTCGCCACCGAGACCGCCCAGTGGGTGGTCGACCAGGCCGTGCAGCTGCACGGTGCGCGCGGCGCTGCAGCGCGGTCACCTGCTCGAGCGGCTCTATCGTGAGGTGCGGGCGCCGCGGATCTACGAGGGCGCCTCCGAGGTGCAGCGGACGATCATCGCCCGCGGAGCTCATGAAAGGGACGGAGTGAACACCCCGTGAGCCGCTTCCGCGCCTCCGCGCCCGCGGATCACCGAGGACTGGCAGCACTTCGACTTCTCGGTGACCGACGGGCCGTCGCCACGGTGACCCTGAACCGCCCCGAGAAGCTGAACCCGCTGACCTTCGAGTCGTACGCCGACCTGCGCGACCTGCTCGCCGAGCTCCCGCACCGTGGCGACATCCGGGTGCTGGTGATCCGCGGCGAGGGCAAGGGCTTCTGCGGCGGCGGTGACGTCAACGAGATCATCGGCGAGCTGATCCAGATGGACGCCGCGGGTCTGATGGGGTTCACCAAGATGACCGGCGACGTCATCCGGGCGATGCGCGAGTGCCCGATCCCGATCATCGCCGGGATCCAGGGCATCGCCGCCGGCGCCGGGAGCGTGGTCGCGATCGCGGCCGACTTCCGCATCGTGCACGCCCCGGCGAGGTTCGCGTTCCTGTTCACCAAGGTCGGGCTGTCCGGCGGCGACATGGGCGCGGCGTACCTCCTGCCGCGCCTGGTGGGCTCGGCCGCGCCACCGAGCTGCTCATGCTCGGGGACACGATCGACGCCGAGACCGCCGACCGCTACGGCCTGGTCACCCAGCTCACCGACGACGATCTCGACGGTGCCGTGCGCGACCCTCGCGCGACGGCTCGCGGACGGGCCCACGCTCGCGCTGCAGCAGACCAAGTCGCTGATCACGCGCGAGCTGGACATGCCGGTCGGGCCGGCCATGGAGCTCGACGCGATGACCCAGGCGCTGCTGATGACCACCCACGACCACGCGGAGTTCCACGCCGCCTTCAACGCCAAACGGCCGCCCGAGTGGACCGGCCGGTGAGCCCGGTCGCGGATCGCCCTGGTGACCGGTGCCTCGAAGGGCATCGGCGCGGCGTGTGCGCTCGCGCTGTCGACGGCCGGTCACCGGGTCGCTCTCGTCTCCCGCGACGAGGAGGCGTTGCAGACAGGTGGCCGCCACGCTGCCCGGCGAGTCCCTCGTCGTACCCGCCGACATGCTCGACCCGGCTGCCATCGACGCCGCCTTCGCCCGCGTCGAGGAGGAGTGGGGGCCCGTCGAGATCCTGGTCGTGAACGCCGGCGCCGCGATGTCGGCGCCCGCTGGTGCGAGACGAGCGACGAGGACTGGCAGCGGATGCTCGACCTCAACCTGACCGCGCCGTTCCGTTGCCTCCGGAGGGCCCTTCCGTCGATGACCTCGAGCCGGAGCCGGCCGGGTCGTGGTGATCGCGTCGATCGCGGCCAAGGCCGGCTCAGCGCGGATCGCGGCGTACACCGCGAGCAAGCACGGCGTGCTCGGACTCGTGCGCGCGGCGGCGTCGCGAGGTCGCCACGCAGCGGCGTGACCGTGAACGCCGTCTGTCCCGGGCTACGTCGACACCCCGATGACCGACCAGTCCGTCGCGCGAGCATCGCCACCGGCACCGGCCGTTCTCCGGACGAGGCCCGGGCGATCCTGGCCGACATGCAGCCCATCGGCCGGCTGGTGACGGTCGACGAGGTCGCGGCGGCCGTGATGCTGTGCGTCGACAACGCCGCCATCAACGGCCAGGGCATCAACGTCGACGGTGGGAGCGTGCAGAGCTGATGGCCGATCTGGTCCGGGTCAACCCGCCGTCGCTGGCGAAGCCCTCCGGCTTCTCCCACGCCGTCATCGCCCGTGGCACGACGATCCACCTCGCCGGGCAGACCGGGATGGATGCCGCACGGCGCCATCGTCCGGGCGGCGTGGTCGCGCAGTTCGAGCAGGCGCTGGCCAACGTGCTCGCCGCTCTGCGTGAGGCCGGCGGCTCCCCCGACGGCCTCGCGGCGCTGACGGTCTACATCGTCGACATGGACGACTACCGCGCCCACGCGCGCGACATCGGTGCGGTCTGGAAACGACTGGTCGGCACCGACTACCCGGCCATGGCCGGCGTCGGAGTCCCGCGGCTCTGGGACGCCGAGGCGCTGGTGGAGATCCAGGGGTTCGCCGTCCTGTAGTCGGCGCGACAGCGGCGGCGCCTCCTCAGGCCTCCAGACCGCGCGTACGCGTGCTTCGCCGCCGGTGCCACGCAGGCGCCCGTCGAGCTCGGCGAACAGATCCCCGGCGTGGACGCCGGGCCAGCCGGCCGGGAGCAGCTCGAGCGGGATGCCGGGGTCGAGGTAGGGGAGACGCCGCCAGGCGGTCAGCATCGGGACGTACGCCGTGAACGCCCGGGCCGGGCCCGGAGAGCTCCAGCCGGGTCAGGGAGCTGTGGTCGGCGACGAACTCGTCGTACAGCGCGGCGATCGCCGGCAGGTCCCACCACTCGCCGACCCGTACGTCGGCGCGGGCCGGAGCCGAGGTAGGCGCCGCGGAACAGCTCGGTGTACGACGTGAGCTCGGCGCGGTCGAGCGCGGCCAGCGTCTCGTCGTACGCCGTGCCGGGCGCGATCCAGACGCCGGGGGCCGCGGTGCCGAACCCCAGCCGGGTGAGCAGCGACCGCAGCTCGTGCCGCTTGCCGCGCTCGGCCTCGGGGACCGAGAAGACGACCATCAGCCACCCGTCACCCGACCGATGCCCGGGGCCGCGACCAGATGCGCGCGTCCCCCTCGCGGAGCACGCGCCAGCGCGGACGCCGACAACCGGTAGCCCGCCTGACCGTCGGCCTTCGCCGGCTCCAGCACCCCGCGCTTCTTCAGCCGCGACACCGACGACCGGGTCGCGGACGCAGTCGACGTCGAGGTCCGTCCATCAGCGCGATCAGGGAGCGCACGGACAACCAGTTCGCCCCGTCGCGCGCGTACAGCCCGAACAGCGACAGGATCAGATGACGCGGGGAGTGGTCAGCCATCAGCGGCAGCCGCAGGGGCGTCGGCGGGCTCGACCGACGACCGATCGCGGAGCCGGAAGCGCTGCAGCTTCCCGGTCGCCGTCTTGGGCAGCTCGGCCACGAACTCGATCTCACGCGGGTACTTGTAGGGCGCGATCTCGGCCTTGACGAAGTCCTGTCAGCTCCTCGGCGGTCACCTCGCCGGCGCTCACGACGTACGCCTTCACGATGTGGCCCCGCGCCTCGTCGGGGATGCCGACCACGGCGCACTCCGCGACCAGCGGCATGCTTGAGCAGCGCCTCCTCGACCTCGGGGGCCGCGATGTTGTAGCCCGCGCTGATGATCATGTCGTCGCTGCGCGCCTGGTACCAGAAGTAGCTGATCGTCGTCGCGCGAGAACGTGTCTCCGGTCAGGTTCCAGCCGTCGCTGCACGTACGCCGCCTGGCGGGGGTCGTCGAGGTAGCGGCACCCGGTGGGGCCCCTGACCGCGAGCCGGCCCGGCTGGCCCGGCAGGCAGCTCGGTGCCGTCGGGGCCGAGGATCGTCGCGGCGTAGCCGGGCACGGCGCGCCCGGTCGAGCCGGGCCGGATGTCGGCTCCTGAGGCAGAGATGAAGATGTGGAGCATCTCGGTGGCGCCGATGCCGTCGATGATCTCGACGCCCGTCGCCTCGCGGAACGCCTCCCACGTCGCCTTCGGCAGGTGCTCGCCCGCCGACACCGCCTTCGTCAGCGACGAGACGGTCTTCCCCGCCGCGAGCATCGCCTTGTAGGCCGTCGGTGCGGTGAAACAGATCGTCACGCCGTGCTCGTCGATCAGGTCGGCGAGCTCGACGGGCGTCGCCTTCTCGACCAGGAGCGTCGACGCGCCCGCGTGGAGCGGGAACAGCAGGACGCCGCCGAGGCCGAAGGTGAACGCGTACGGCGGCGTCCCGGTGAAGACGTCGTCTGCCGATCGGCTGCAAGACGTGCCGCGAGAACGTCTCGCAGATCGACATCACGTCGCGGTGGAAGTGCATCGTCGCCTTGGGCCGGCCGGTGGTGCCGGAGGTGAACGCGAGCATGCAGACGTCGTCGCTCGAGGTCGCGACGTCGTCGAAGGTCGGGTCCTTGGCCGCCACCCGCTCGGCCCAGCCGTCGTCGCCGTAGGCGATCGTGGGGACACCCAGCGGCTCGACCGCCTCGAGGAACCGGTGGTCGACCAGCGCCGCGTCCAGGTGCGCGATCTCGTGGATGGTCTGCAGCTCGCCGGTGCGCAGCAGCGGCATCGTGGTGACCAGGACGGCCCCGGCCTTCAGCACGCCGAACCAGGCGGCGGACAGCCACTGGTTGTTGGGGCCGCGCAGGAGCACGCGGTTCCCGGGCACGATCCCGAGGTCCTCGATCGAGGACCCGCGCGACCCGGTTCGCCGCCGCCATCAGCTCGGCGTACGACCACGTCGGGAGGCCGGGCTGGTGCAGGCACGGCCGGTCCGCCCCGTGGCGCGCGGCGACGTCGTCGAGCAGGGCGGTGGCGCAGTTCAGGCGCTCCGGGTACTGGAGCTCGGGCAGGTCGAAGGTCAGCTCGGGCCACTGCTCGGCCGGCGGGAGGTGGTCACGGCAGAACGTGTCGACGTGGGCCGACGGGAGCAGCTCCATGGCCGACAACGTATGCCCCGTTCGTGACGACGGGCAAGAGGACGCGATACGCACACCTCAGCGTCCCAGTGCCTGAGGGGAGGGGATCGAGGGGTGCGTGCCCGCCGCGCGTCCGCGAACTTGCCTCATGTCGTCGCTTGCGCATGCCTGGCGCACGGCAACGCCCGGCTACGGATTGAGCGCTCCGACGGTGGTGGGCAGCGGGTGCTGAGAGGCGGGACGAGGCCGCTCAGACCCGACGCCAAGGCTGGGCCCGGAAGTTGAGCGGAGAGATCTCACCCCGACAGGCGACAACGTGAGGGTGTCGCGATAGGCGCTGAAGTCGAACACGAAGTACTCGCCGGGCCTGTTCGTGGCGCCGTTGGGGGCGATGCCGCCGCCGTCGAGGAACGTCCAGGACGTGCGGGCGCCGTTGACGGCGTAGGTGCCGTAGCCCCACGTGCACGAGGTCTTGTTCTCCTGGGTGATCGCGAACCTGCCGCGGTCGAAGACGAAGACCCAGTGACCCCAGTTCTCGTCGAAGTAGTCCGGGCTGCGGCGCTCCGGTCGGTGTCCATCGTCCAGACGCCGTCGAGGTCGGTCTCTCGCCGGCGCTGGGGGCGTCCGCGGCGTGCAGGCGGCGACTGCCGCCGGGGGCTCGGCGAGCTCGCCTTGACCTGCTCGATCGCCTCGATCACGGCGCGGGCCGTCGGGATCGCGCTCGAGCTCGGCGTACACGGGCTCGACGGCGCGGCGCAGCGCGCGCAGCTGCTGCGGACTCGCGGCGTCGAAGCTGGGTTCCCCTTGCGGCACAGGTTCGCGCCGGACTCCGCCTCGAGCCCGGCGTCGCCGTCGGCCTTCTGGCCGCACGACGTTCAGCGCGGCCGCGCGCAGGACTGGCGCTCGTCGTCGGTCAACCGGCTCGTACGCCGCCTCGCCGGCGAAGACGACGAGCGGCCGCGGCCAGAGGTTGACGTTGGTCATCAGGTGCGAGCCGGCGCGTCGAGACGGCCGTTCTCGACGCCGGGCACCTGGAACTCGACTCCGTCGAGGCCGGCGAGCGTCCGCGCGGCCACGTCGATCGGAAGGCGCCGGGGCGCGCGCCGAGCGCTCGCAGGGTCGCGTCGGCGACGTTCGACTGCTGGGTGCCGATCGACGGCCCCGGGAAGTCACGGGGAGCCGCCAGCGCGCCGGCGAGACCGAGCGGCCGTCGGATCGGACCGGGGAGGATCCCGATCCCCACGAAACCCGCGGGTCGCAGCTCCGCGAGGATCGGGTCGACCAGGTCGCTGGTGAGCACGCGTTCCTGGAGCGGGTAGCTGTCGATCAGGAAGGGCGCGCCGAGCGCGCGAGTCCGGGGCCCCGAAGTCGTCCCAGGCCCGCGTGCCCGACCAGCCAAGGTCGGCTCGCCCGCCTGCACGTCGCCGGAGGACGCGGCCTCGTAGTCGACGCCGCCGTGCTCGCCGGGACCAGCCGGATCCGCAGCGTACCGTCCGACACCGCGCGACCTCGTCGGCGAACGTGCCTGGCCTCGTGCGAAGATGGTGAGCATCGTCAGCACGTGGGCCTCCGGCGCGGGCTCGCCGCCGACCCGCTCGCCGCCGCCAGCGAGCAGCCGGCGAGGGCCGCCACCAGGCCGTCAGGGCGCGGCGAGCGAGAAGTGCCGGCGATCGGGTCATGCGGCGAAAGTACGCCGCACGCGGCGGTGCTGGGCATCGGGCAACCTCCCCGGTTCTGCCGGCAGAACACAGGGTTGTCCCGGGGGTGGAGGGGAGCCGGCCCGGTTACCGCGACGGGCACCGCGGCGGTTGGCTTCGGCATCACCACCACCGACCCAGAAGGACCTTCCATGAACCACCTAGCAAGCTGACCCCGGCCTTGGCCGCCGCGCGCGATCGGCGTCCTGGCCCTGGCGCCGGGCGGCCGTCGCCGCCCCGCCTCGCGCAGGACCTCAACCCGCCGCCGCCGGACTTCTACACCTGCAAGCCGCTCGGCGCCGGCACGATCTGCACGCGGAAACCCGACGAGGTCAAGGTCGAGGAGCCGCACCCGGTCGTCTGCGGCAGTGGCGCCGACGCGTTCGTCATCCACGACAACGGCGCACGTCGACTCGCGCTTCACGCGCCGGTACGACGCCGACGGCAACTTCGCAGAGCGCGTGATCCACGAGAACTGGACGACGCGATCTGGAGCAACCCGCTCAGCGGGAAGACCGTGCCGTACACGCAGCGCGGCACGATCACCGACGTGCTCACCGTGCCGGGCGACTCGGCTCGACCGTCGAGACCCAGGTCGGGCGAGAACGTCTACACCGACCCGGTCACGCACAAGAAGGTCCTGCGCAGCGCCGGCCGGACGGTGTTCGGCCCGGACGGCGACTGCTGGCCGCGTCCGGCCAGCAGCCGTTCGTCGACGTGTTCGACAACGGCGACTGTCGCGTGCTCGACGGCGTCTGCGCGGCGCTCTCGTAGCGCGACTCAGCGAGCCGTGGGACGATGCCGCCGTGGCCTGGACCGTGCTCATCGTGGATGACCACGCAGGGTTCCGGGCGAGCGCGCGGGCGCTGCTCGAGGCCGACGGGTTCGAGGTGCTCGGCGAGGCGGCCGACGGACGAGTCGGCCGTCGAGCAGGCCCGCCGCCTGCGCCCGCAGGTCGTGCTGCTCGACGTGCAGCTGCCGGGGCTGGACGGCTTCGCGGTGGCCGAGCGGCTCGCCGCGCGAGCCCGCCGCGCCGGCGGTCGTGCTGATCTCGAGCCGCGGGCCGGGGCGCCTTCCGCGGCGCGGCTGGCCGACGACGCCGGCGCGCGGGTTCATCACCAAGGCGGAGTTCTCGGGCGAGTGCCTGAGCCTGCTGCTGGCCTGACCCTCGCCGACGGCGGCCGGCGACGTCGCCACCGGCTGGTGCTCGTGGCGGCCGGGGCGGCGCGTGGACCCGCGCGCGCGACCGAGCCGGACGGGACCGCTGCTCGTGCTCGCCGGTGTCGCGTGGCTGGCCGGCGACGTCGTCGGGCGCACTCGTCTCACGCGCACCGCGGTCCGCTGGTGCACGCCCTGCTGACGTTCCCGACCGGGCGGATGCGCTCGCGGCTCGTCGTGGCGTCATCGCGCTGGCGTACGTCGACGGGCTCGTGCCCGCCGCTCGCGCGCGCGCCGTGGCCGACGCTCGCGCTGATGGCGGCGGTCGATGGCGTCGGCCGCATGGCGGTGGGCGCGGCGCACCGGGCTCGAGCGGCGGGCCCTGCTCGTCCCGCTCGTGTGCGCCGTCTGGTCGGCGGCCCGCTCGCGCTGGCGGCGATCGGGCGCCTCACCGGGTCCGACACCGACGCCCTCGCCACCGTGGACGTACGAGGCCGCGGTCGTCGTCACGGCCGTGCGCGCTCGCGTCGATCTTCTCTCGGCCGCTCGGTGCGCGCGGCGGCGACCGGGCTCGTCGTCGACCTCGCCGACCGCAGGAGCCCCGGGCGCTGCGGGCCGCGCTGTCGCAGAGCGGTCGGCGACCCCGGCCTCGAGGTCGCCTACCGCGTGGACGACGGAGTGGGTGGACGAGGCCGGCCAGCCGGTGCACGCTGCCCGTCCCGGACGGACAGCGACAGCGCGTGGTCACCTTCGTCGACGACGCGGACGCCCGTGGCGGCGCTCGTCCACGACCCCGCGGCGCTGCGCGACCGCCGCGCTGGCGCGTCGGTCGGCGCGGCGGTGCGGCTGGTGCTGGCCAACGTGCGGCTCCAGGCCGAGGACGCCGCGCGCATGCGCGAGGTCGCGGCGTCGCGGCGGCGGCTCGTCGAGGCCGGGGACGAGGAGCGTCGGCGGCTGCGCGAGCAGCTGCGGGTCGGCGCCGAGCAGACGCTGGCCGACGTGTCGCCGACCTGGCGGCGCTCGCGGCGTGCCGCCGGAGCGCGCCGACCGGCGACCTCGACGGCCTCGTCGAGGAGCTCGAGCCGCGCGCGCGGACCTCGCGCGGTTCGCCCAGGGCGTCCACCCGCGGGCGCTCACCGAGCCGGCCTCGCCGCGGCGCTCGGCGAGCTGGCGGAGCCACGCGCTGCCCGGTCGAGCGTCGGACGTGCCGCCGCGCCGGTTCCCGCCGGCGCAGGAGGCGGCGGCGTTCTTCGTCTGCTCGGAGGCGCTGGCCAACGTCGCCAAGTACGCGCGAGGCTTCCGGGTCTCGATCGAGGTCATCGACGCGGGTCGGCGGCTCGTCGTGCTGGTCGCCGACGACGGCCCGGGCGGCGCGGACCCGGCTCGCGGCTCGGGCCTGCGCGGCCTGGCGGACCGCGTCGAGGCGCTCGGCGGCCGGCTCGCGTCGCGAGCCCCGCCGGCGCCGGCACCGTGCTCGAGGCCGAGCTGCCGCTCGCGCCGGAGGCCGTCGTGATCGCCTCCGGGCCAGCGTCGCGGCCCCTGGGCGGCGGTCGCCGCGCCGCGGCGTCGTCGGCGCGATCACCGTGGCGATCGTGCGACGCGACCGGCGCTCTCCCTGGCCGGCGACTCGGCGCCGCCTGGCCGTCGAGCTGCGCGGCCGCCGCGCTGCTGGTCGCGGCCGCGGCCGCGACCTGGCGCGGCGGCGCGCGCCTTCCGCGGTGCTGCTCGCGGCCGCGGCGCTGGCCT
Organism: uncultured Actinomycetota bacterium; assembly: GCA_963774575.1. Lineage (GTDB taxonomy): Bacteria > Actinomycetota > Actinomycetes > Propionibacteriales > Nocardioidaceae > Nocardioides. Next base: position 359,808 of record CAVZFO010000022.1, read on the forward strand.
GGCTGGTCGCGAGTGGAACACGCCGGTCGCCGGCGCGGCGTTCACCCCGGGCCTCGTCCTGTACGCCGCCTGGCCGCCGCTGCTCGCCGCGGCGGCGCTGCGCGGGCTCGACGAGCGGCGGCTCGACCGGCCGGCCGCGCCGCTCCTGGCGCTGGCGTTCGGCACCGGCGTCGGCCTCCTCGGGCTCGCGTCCGCCGCCGTGTTCGACCCGGCGCGCAGGGCTGCTCCGCCTGCCCCGACCAACCTGCTGCTCGTCGCGGACGCACCCGGACCTGGCGCTCACTCGGGCAGGTCGGGCTCGCGCTGACGGCGGCGTGGACGCGGCGTTCGCCCTGCTCGCACTCGCGCGGCTCGCCTCGCCTCGCCGGCGCGGCGCCGGTGGTCGGCGCCGGTGCTGGCGCCGGCCGTCGCGGCCTGCTCGCTGTCGGCGCCGACGCCGTGCACGGGCTCGGCCGCGGCTTCGTCTCCAACGACGCGACCGACCGCGCGCTGTGGCTCGCCGAGGCGGGCGCACTCGCGCTGGTCGCGGCCGGGGTGGCGCTCGGCGCGGCTGCGGGCCCGGCGCACCCGGGCGGCGCTCGCGCGGCTCGTGCTCGACATCGGCGCCGCGCCCGCGCCGGGCGAGGCTGCGCGCGCTGGCTGGCGGACGACGCTCGGCGACCCGACGATCGCGCTGCTGTACCGCCTCGAGGGCGGCGAGTGGATCGACGCCGAGGGCCGGCGCGACCGCTGTCGCCGTCGCCGGAGACGCGGAGGTCACGCTGGTACGCGTCGGCGGCGCAGGACGTCTTCGCCGTCGTCCACCGGCCGCGGGCTGCTCGACGACCCCACGCTGCTCGCCGAGCTGGTGACGACCGCGCGGCCTGGCGCTCGAGCACGAGCGTCTGCACGCTGCCTGCCGGGCCCAGCTCGAGCAGCTGCGCGCGTCGCGGGCGCCGCATCGTCGCCGCGGCCGACTGCCGAGCGCCGCGAGCTCGAGCGCGACCTCCACGACGGGGCGCAGCAGCGCTGGTCGCGTCGCCCTGGCCGTCCGGCTCGCGCGCCGCAGCATCGCCGACGACGACCGGAGCTCGAGGCGCGCGCTGGCCGAGCGGAGGCCGGCGTCCGCGCCGCCGTCGGTGGCGCTGCGCGAGGTCGCCCACGGCCTGTTCCCGGCGGTGCTCGCCGACGAGGGGCTGGCCGCGGCGCTCGAGGAGCTCGTCCGAGCAGGGCCGCGGCTGGTGCCCGGCGAGCTGCCCGCCGGTCGCTTCCCCAGCGCGGTCGAGTCGGCGGCGTACTTCGCGACGCGCGAGTCGCTGCGGCCGACCGAGCGGCGACGTCACGGTCGACGCGGTCGCCGAGCGGGCCGGCTGCGCCTGACGATCGCCGGCGGCCGATCCGGTGACGCTCCTGGCGCAGATCGCAGGACCGGGTCGGTGCGGTCGGCGGGACGGCTGAGCCGTGCGCTCGGCCGAGCTGAGGGTGGAGATGCCGTGCGCATCGTGATCGCCGACGACGAGGCGCTGCTGCGCGAGGGCCTCGCGCGGCTGCTCGAGGACGCGGCTTCGAGGTCGTCGGCCGGTGCGGCGACGCCGAGGCGCTGCTGCGCATGGTCGACGCGCGCCAGCCCGACGTCGCGATCGTGGACATCCGGATGCCGCCCGGCCACAGCGACGACGGGCTGCTCGCGGCCCAGGAGATCCGCCGCCGCCACCCCGACGTCGGCGTGCTGGTGCTCTCGCACTACCTCGACTCGCGCTACGCCGCGCGCCTGCTCGAGGACGTCCCGGAGCGCGCGGGCTACCTGCTCAAGGAGCGCGTCTCGGACGTCGCCGTCCTCGCCGACGCGCTGCGCCGCATCGCCGACGGCGAGTGCGTGATCGACCCGACGATCGTCTCGCGACTGGTCGCGCGCAAGCGCGCGCGAGGCCCGCTCGACGTGCTGACCGACCGCGAGCGCGAGGTGCTCGCGCTGATGGCCGAGGGACACTCCAACGGCGCCATCGGCGAGCAGCTGTTCCTGTCGCGCAAGACGGTCGAGGCCCACATCTCCCAGATCTTCCTCAAGCTCGACCTGCACGAATCGCCCGAGCAGAACCGCCGCGTGCTCGCCGTGCTGGCCTACCTGCGCTCGACGTGATCCACCCGGATCGGGAGCTCGGGCCTATCGGGCTCGGCAAGCGACCAACGGTCGAGAAGGACCGCTGACTCGCGTCACGTCGAACATCCCCGGCGCTGGAGTCACGGGAACGTTTGTGGCATCGTCATGGAATGTTGCGCTGGTTGCGTCAGCGCCGTGCGGAGACGAGCCGGCCGGTCTGCGAGTGCGGGAACCCACTCCACGGGCGGGTCGTCGGTGTCGCGCAGCGTTGGGGCGGAGAGCCGGTCAGCGCGGTGTCCTGCTTGCACTGTGAACGGTGCGGGGACGTGAAGGGGCTGTAGGCGCCGAAGCAGGCGGCCAGGGGCGGAGAAGCCGCAGCGCCCCCGGCGGACAATGATCCGGGTTGGCGCGCGGGGGTCATCGTGGGCGGATATCGGCCCCTACTCCAGGACCGCACCGTGCACTATGCCTAGGTGCTCACCCGCAACGAACGGATCCCCGGCCACGCCCGGACTGACGTCGACGGCCCCGCCCACGGTCGCAAATGGGGGGCCTGACGTGGCGTCGGGTGACGAGACCATCGGCATCGTCGGCGGAGGGATCATCGGGCTCGCGGTCGGACGGGAGCTGCTGCGTCGCCGCCCCGGCACGCGGGTCTTGGTCTTCGAGAGAGAGGACCGACTGGCCGCACACCAGACGGGCCACAACTCCGGTGTTGTCCACGCAGGCATCTACGACAAACCCGGAAGCCTCAAGGCGCAGCTGTGCACCCACGGGCGACAGTGCTCCGGGACTACTGCGCCGAGCATGGGCTGCCGTACGACGAGTGCGGCAAGCTCGTCGTCGCTGTCGACGGCGGAGAGATGGGCAGGTTCGACGACCTGGAACGCACCGCACGCACGAACGGTGTGCCCGGTCTGCGGCGGATCGAGGGGTCGGCCATCCGGAGATCGAGCCCCACGCCGCTGGCATCGCTGCCCTCACTCGCCGCAGACGGCGATCACCGACTACGTCGCCATCGCGAACAGGATGGGCCGGGAGATCGAGCTCGGCGGTGGGCAGATCCTGCTGTCGAGCGAGGTGACCGGCGTCGAACGCAGACCGGGTGAGCTGGCGGTCGTGTGCGGTCAGGACCGGCACACGGTGTCGCCGGTTGGTGATATGCGGGGGGCTGGAGTCCGACCGACTCGGTGAGCTGGTCGGTGGCACCTCCGCGCCGCGCATCGTGCCGTTCCGCGGCGAGTACATGTCGGTGGTGGCGACGAAGCAGGAGTACGTCCGGGGGATGATCTACCCGGTCCCGGACCCTCGCTACCCGTTCCTCGGAGTGCACTTCACCAGACGCGTCAACGGCGGGCTGGAGGTCGGCCCCAACGCCTTCCTGGCCCTCAGCCGTCAGGCGTACCGACGACTGGCCGTGAATCGCCCCGGGACCTGGGTGACACGTTGGGCTGGCCGGGATTCTGGCGCTTCGCCGGCGAGCACTGGCGCACCGGACTCACCGAGTTGCGAGGAGTCCTGTCCAAGCGCTCGTACATGAAGGCCGCACAGAGGTACGTGCCCGACATCGGGGCGGCCGACGTCGTCCGGGGCGGTCTCGGGCTCCGCGCCCAGGCCGTGGAGCGTGACGGCTCACTCGTCGACGACTTTGTCATCCACCAGGTGGACGGCATCACCAGCGTCCGCAATGCGCCATCCCCGGCAGCCACGTCGAGCCTCGCCATCGCGGAGTACGTCGTGGACCGGATGCAGCAGTCCGCCAAGCCCACCGGCTGAGCCCGGTCACCTTGCGCGGGACCGTGACGACCCCCACCTCGAGCCCCGGCGGCATTTCAATTGGCGCGTCGGCCACTCCGGAGACGTCCGGATCTGGCACGAGACGCATCGCGTCATGACAGCGTTGCCTGCTTAGGTCCCACACCGACGGAGAACCCGGGCTCGGTCAGCCTTTGACGTAGGAGAGCTTCTCGCTGACCAACCCGTCTCGGAAGCGGAGAACGTCCACTCCTCGCACGTGGCCGGAGTCCGAGCCGCCCCAGGCGTAGCGCCAGCGGACGACGGCGCGGTCGCCGGACACGAAGGACTCCTCCTCGGTGAAGCTCATCCCGGGCGTGCGCATGACTTCGGTCCAGGCCGCCCGGACGGCTTCGCGACCCTCGACGCGCTGCCCGTCGGGCGCCGGCGACGTGGACTCGAAGACGATGTCATCGGTGACCAGGGCGAGCGCGGCGTCAACGTCCCCGTCGCCGAATGCCGCGTTGAACAGCACCAGGGTCCGATGGTGGGGACCCCATCCCGCGTCGCGACCGAAGCGGGCCAGCAGGTCGTGCTGAGCGTCGCCGGTGAGGGGCCGCGGTGCGGCGACAGCGCCCGCGTCGCGGTAGGCCTCCTCATGGGAGTCGAACCACTGGGCGATCGCGTGCACCAGGTGGGGATCCATCCGCGTGTCGCCTTCGGTGGCCACGGCCAGGTCCCAGCCGTGGACCAGGTGGTCGGCGGCCAGCTGCATGGCGTACTCCTGCTTCGGCGTCTCTCCGAACGACAGGTGCACCGTGCCACCGAGAGGGAGCTGGGTGGCCACCGAGGAGATCGCGTTCCGGGCGGCCGCCAAGGCCGCGCCGATCGCGTCCTCGCCGAGCACGTCACCGTCGAACCGGTCACCGACATCCTCGATCGTCGCGCCCTCCATGAGCGGGACGGTCCAGAGGTTCTCGTAGGTGACGTGGTTGACGAGGTCACGCACGGTCCACTCGGTGCACGGCGTGGGGTCTCCCCACTGGTCGTCCTTCACCGCGTTGACCCGGTCGGCGAAGAACTCGACGGCCCGGTGGTAGAGCGTGTTCACGTCCATCATCTGGTTCCTTTCACACGAGGCCTGTCTCGAGGGCCAGCTCGGCCTGGCGCAGCCACCACGGCAGCGCCGCGCGTTCGCGCTCGCGGACGGCCGGGTCGGGGTGCTCGACGATGTCGAGCGCCTTGTTCCACCCCAGCCAGGAGATCCCGGCGAGCAGACCCAGCCGCATGGCGTCGTCGTCGTACGCCGGGCCCGCGACCTCGCGCTGCAGGGCGACGAGCCCGTCGAGCCGGGCCACGATCGTCGCGCTCGCGATCCGGTCCGACGGGGCCGAACAGCTGCGCGCAGCCCGCCAGCAGCCGCCCGATGTCGAGCTCGGCCGGCCCCGCGGCGACCAGCCCCCAGTCGATGAGCGTGAGGGATCCGGGCCGGTCGGGTTCGAGGGCCATGTTCACGGTCGCGAGGTCGCCGTGCAGCAGGGTCGAGGGCAGCGCACGGCAGGCCGCCATCAGAGGCGCGGTGTCCTGGGCCAGGGCGAGCACCCGCTCTCCCACTTCACCAGGCGCGACCTCGGGCCAGTACTCCCATCCCCGCAAGGCGTAGTCGACGATGGAGTTGCCCGCGTAGGGCCGGATCCGCCGCGGCTCGAACAGGCCGAGGAGCAGGTCGAGCGGTGTCAGCCCGTCCGGCGCGGAGCCGAGGAACGCCACGTGGAGGTCAGCGATCGCAGCGAACATGGTCCTGGCCTGGTCGCGGCTGACGATGGACGTCCAGGTGAGGACCGCGTCACCGAGGTCCCGCATCACCAGCACGCCGCGGCCGTCGTCGTCGTACCACGCGTCGATGACCGGATGGAGCACCGTCGGGGGCAGGCCGTCGAGCACGCCACGCCCGGACGAGCTCCACCTCCCGGCCCGTCGAGTCGCCGGAGAGGCGCATGACCAGATCGACCGTTCGGGTCGAAGCGCTTCACCACGACCCGGGAACCGTCAGCGAGGACGACGCGCTCCAGCACCGCTCCCGAACGACCGTCGTCGTTGACCGGTGCACGTTCGAGAATGCCTTCAAGAACCGCACGGTCCATGGGCCCATGGTCCTCGCCCGCGCCAGGTTCGCCCAGCCCTCAATCCTTACGCCCTGGAGACGAGCCCCGCGACCGAGGCGGCGGTGGCGTCCCGTGGCCCATATGTGTCTTGCAGGGCGCCTAGCGCCGTCATAGCGTCCGATCGGGGTGTTCGGCTGCCGGGGACGCCATCGAGGGGGGTTGGATGCGCGGAAGAGCTTCGCTCCATGGCGCGCGTCGCTGGGTGGTGCGTGGACTGACGACTGTCACCCTCACGGCCGCGCTGGTCGTTCCGGCGGGTCATCAAGCGGTGGCAGACGTCAGGGCGGCCGCACCGGCAGCGCCCGCGACAACGAGCCTGACGCTGCGAGTCCACGGCTGCGAAGGCTGCACGGTTCAGCCGGTGCAGGCGCGAGGCGGGTCCAAGCCCGTATGGCGGGGCAAGATGAAGACCGTCACGAACGGGCTCGTCCACTGGACGATGGGGCAGCGGCGCACGGCGGGCATGAGCTTTGACATCTTTGATCCGAACGCCGTCGCGCTGGACTTCATGACCGACATCGTCGTTGCCTATCCAGGCCTCGACGTGGGCGAGCGGGTCCCGGCCGGCTTCGCGAAGCACCAGAAGCAGGCCAATGCCTGCTGGGCGGGCTCCCGAAGGGCTTCGGTCACCCTCAGAGTGCGGGTCGAGCAGTTTCCTTCGATGTCGGAGTTCCCGCCCCAGGTCCCCGGCTACCAGATCCGGCCCTACCTCGTCTGGACGAAGCCGTTCGTCCGGATCTTCGACGGGAAGGGCGGCACCTACAGCGCAGCCGGCAAGGGCGTCACCGGCAATCAGGACGCCTACTACTGCACCGGATCCGTGGTCCGGTGAGCGGCCTCATCGTGACGCGATGGGCCGCGGGGCTGTCGGCGATGGCGCTCGCGGTTGGGGCGACGTTGCCTGGCGTCGCTACGGCCCGCGTGACCGCGCCTGTGGGGCTTGCGGACGCGCCCACGTCGTACTCAGTGGCCGGAGCCCTGCGAGGTGTCGCGGCAACCTCCCGCGACGACACCTGGGCAGTCGGCTCGACGCAGGACTCCCGACCGTTGATCTTGCACCGCGGTCGGGGCGCCTGGTCCGCGATGTCGGTCGCGAATCCTCCAACAGGCGGCCTCAACGGGGTCGCCGCCACCTCGGCGACCAACGCCTGGGCTGTCGGGACGAGCGGGTCGTTCTCGGACCCGATGGTGCTGGTCCTGCACTGGGACGGCGTCGCCTGGACGCCGCAGTACAACGCCGGCCACGGCAGGCTCGCCGGCATTGCCGCCGTCAGCGATGACTTGGCGTGGGCCGTCGGCTCGACCGCGCACGGGCGGGACCTGATCCTGAGGTGGGACGGGACGACCTGGCAGCGCCTCCACGTGCCGTTCGCCGGGGAGCTGCTGGGGGTCGCCGTGCGCTCGGCGCATGACGCGTGGGCGGTCGGGATCGGCCATGGCCTGGCGGCGCAGATCCTGCATTGGGATGGTCAGACGTGGAGCCGCATCCCCGTCCGCGTGCCTCGCACTGCAGGCCTGGAGAAGGTTCTCCTTGGCGTCGCCGTGGCTCCGCACGGTCGGGCGTGGGCGGTCGGCGATGTGAGCTGCGGCTGCGGGCCCGGGGTCAGCCTCGTCCTGCACTGGGCCCACGGTCACTGGCGACGGGTGCACAGCCCGACGCCCCATGGCGGCACCATCCTCACCGGCGTGATCGCCATCGGCGCTCGGACGGTCTGGGCTGTCGGCGAGTCCGGCAGCGGGGACGGACCCACGCGTACCCTCATCCTCCGGCACCAGAATTCCGGGTGGACGCAGCTTCCCGCCCCGACCCCCGGCACCAGTCCGTCCCTCCAGTCCCTGGCCGCCACGTCACCCCACAACATCTGGGCGGTCGGACAGACCAAGTGCCGGATCAACGACTGTCAGACGCTGATCGAGCACTGGAACGGTCAGCGCTGGCGCTGAGTACCTCAGCCTCCGAGCTGTTCCTGACGCCCCGGCTCGGTTCGGCCGAGCCCGCTGGGTCGCCCCGCTAGGCCCGTGGGTGGGTTCGGTAGTAGTCGCGCCAGATCAGCCTGTGCACCGGAATCCAGCGCGGGATGTCGCGCAGGCCGGGGATGAGCGGCAGGAACATCAGTCCGAGCGTCAGCAGCATCATCAGCGCCCAGACCTGGGCGTCGGCGTTCTCGGAGGTGGAGAATGGCCGGACCTGGTACCAGAACGTGTAGAGCCACATCCAGGGTTGGCCGGGGTAGTTGCCGGTCTCGTTCATCATGCCCCACTGGTCGCCGCCGAGCTGTCGGGCGACGGCGCGGTCCTCGAGGTAGGCCCCGTCGGAGAGCAGGAGCAGGCTCCTGGTCTGGTCGCCGCCGTAGAAGTTGCCCGACGAGGTGAGCGACGCCCTCGAGGTAACCCGACCGAGCCACGTCGAGGAAGGCTGCCGCCAGGGTCGGCACCGGTCCGTAGTCGCCGGCGGGCACCTGGGCGGGGTCCCCGTCCGGGGCGGCGGCGAGGGCGTCGGCGTATGCGGTCGCCCATGCCGTGCGCTGGCTCGGTGCCGCCGACTGCCACTGCGTGAGGGCGGCGGTCACGGCGGCGTCGCCGGCCTGGTCGGCGAGGGGCTGCAGGACGAGCTCGGCGCTGTCGACCGGGATCCGGACGCCGCCCATCTTCTGCAGCGGGACACCGAGGACGCTCTGGCCGTCGGCGTTGTGGTTGTAGGGCGGGCCGTAGGTCGCGCTGGTCGTGGTGCCGGCCAGCTCGCCGGTGGCGGTCGCGATCACGTCGGCCGGGTCCGCCTGGGCCCAGGCGGACATGGTGATCGCGGGTTCGTCCGGCGAGGAGAAGACCGCCGCCAGGACGACGGTGAGGAGGCTGACGACGCTGAGCGCGATGACGAACTCCTTGACCAGGTCGTAGGGCCGCTTGGAGAAGTCATGCGCGTCGGGGGTGCTCGCGAGGCCGGGTCGTGGTCATGTCAGTCACCCTCAGTGGCGTCGATGGGCGGCACGACGCCGTGGCGCCGGACCAGCACGATGTGGATGACGGTGAGAGCGCCCACCACGAGGGGGAGCAGCACCACGTGCCAGAGGAGCATCTGTCCTGGGTTCAGGACGTTGAAGAACGCTCCGGCACCGATCGCGTTGATGCCGTCCTTGCCCTCGGCGCCGATCCATTGCGAGTCGAAGTTGGACTGGGAGAGGTAGCCGGTGAAGGCCGTGCCGATGGAGGCGACGAACGCGACGACGCCGGTGACCCAGGTCATCGTGCGCCGGCCGCGCCAAGCGGCCATCCAGAACTTCCCCCACAGGTGGATCACCATGAACATGAAGAACAGCTCCACGCTCCACAGGTGGAGCGAGTTCACGAAGTGGCCCACCGACGAGACGTGCCACCAGGCCGAGCCCCCGAGGGTGAGCAGGATGCCGGATCCGAGCACCAGCGTGAGGGCGGCCATCGTGAGCACCCCGAACACGTAGATCCACGACGAGACGTACGACGGTTGGTTCTCGGGAAGGGCCTCGCCCGCGGGCACCAATCCTCCGACCCGTCCGCGGAGGCGGACGGTCCAGCTGGTGTCGTCGGGATGCGGCACGACCGCGCGTGGCGCGGTGGTCATGACGCACTGTCCTCAGGTAGGTCGCCCGTCGAGTGGGCCGTCGTGCGGTGTCCGGGGAACGGCACCACCAGGGCGAGACCGAAGAGCACGAGCATGGCCACGACGATGAGCAGGTTGGTGATGCTGACGCTGATCACGCCCCAGTGGAGATAGTGCCCCGTCGTGGCGATCGCCCACACGGGGTGAGCGGCGATGACTGGCATCTCCGACCCCCTAGATGAAGGGGCACCTGATGGCGTCCGGATACCTCAGCGTGACCCAGTGCACACGACCGGCCCAGGGTCCTTTGGCCCTGACCTGGGCATCCTTCGTCCTGGCGCACGCGTTCACGGAACGACGACTACACCTGTAAAGGTCTCGTGCCCGATTGCGGCATCTCCCGGCTCGAACTTCACCCGCATCGTGCCCTCTCCGGTGGAACCGGCGAAGGTGCCGGTGCCGTCCAGAACCCGCCAGTCGCTCGTCTGCACCGCTTGGTCCATCTGTTCGGGGCCTGGTCCGAAGCCGATTCTCAGTGCCCCAGCCCGACAGTTGAAGACATTGACGGCCGGAAACCCGATTTCGGGGCTGCCGTGTTCGTGGCGAAGGGTTCCACCCGGGCAGAAGGCTGCGCCGCCTAGGACCGAGCTGGGGAGGACCTTGCCGGTGAACTCGACGATCCGCGTCTTGATGACGATCCTTTCGCCCTCGAGCCTCGGCCCCGAGGAATTGTCGACGTCGGGGCTCGGCGCGATCGTTGTGGCGGAGTGACTGTCTTCGTCGTTGTCGTTGCTGCAGGAGGTGAGGCAGGCGGCGGCGATCATCATGGCGAGGGGGAGCGACCGAGGCCGACTCCGGGGCCGCGCTGCGAACTTGAAGAGCGTGCCGCGGTAGCGCTCGCTGCGGTCCAGATCGGTGCCAGGGAGCGGGGCGTGGTCCCCCTCCAATGTGTTCATGCTCGACTCCTCGCATCGAGGTCAGCGTTTTCAGGGACGAGCCTGGGCGAGCACATCCCCGACCACCACCTTGGCTTGCGGATGTCGCCGGCGTCGGGGGTCGTCGTTCCTGACCTTCGCTTCCGTGTCCCGAATGTTCGGGATCCGGTTCCCGGAACTGGGGAAGTCGGCACGTCACGAGACCGCCGTCCACCACGGGTTCCACCGGTCTCCGAGCCATCGCGATGTTGCCTGGCCGATCAGCGGAATCCTTTGCCCCGGTGTCAACCCGACCGGGTCGTCGAGACTGTGATGGGGTAGATGCCGACGACAGGTGGGTCGCGTGAGGGCAGAGGCGAGCGCTGAGTTCGACTGGTGGTTCCGCGCCAGCTACTCGTCGATCGCGCGCACGGTCTTCCTGGTCACGGGGGACCGCGGTCATGCCGAGGAGATCACGCAGGACGCCTTCGCGAAGCTGCTGCAGCACTGGTCGAGCGTGCGCAGCTACGAGCGGCCGGATGCCTGGGTCCGCCGTGTCGCGATCAGGATGGCGGTCAAGCAGTCCAAGCGGGAGCGGATGGGCCGGGAGCGGGAACGGCTCGCGGTGGTTCGCGATCGTCCCGAGTCGCTGCCGGACCCCGACGTCGCCCGGAGTGTCGGCCAGCTGAGCCCGATGCAGCGCGCCGTGGTCGTGCTCTTCTACTGGGAGGACCAGTCGGTGTTCGACATCGCGCACGCGCTCGAGGTCTCGGAGTCCACCGTGAAGCAGCACCTGTTCCGCGCGCGGGCACGGCTGGCCGACCTGCTCGGCGAGGAGGTGAGCGGCGATGTCCGTTGACGATCGGCTTGCGCCAGGGACTCGGTGCCAACGCGACGGCGTTCGAGCCGGAGGTGGAGACGCGGCTGGACGACGTACGCCGTCGCGGCCGGCGAGCGGGTCGGGTTCGGATGGCACGCACGGGTGTCCTGGTCGCCGCGGCCGTCGCCGTCGCGGCCCTCGTGGCCTTCGTCGTACGACCAGGAGTCCCTGGGAATCCCTCGCCCGCTCCTTCGGTGGCCTCGCCGTCACCGACGGCCGAGCTGTTCAGCCGGTACACAGCTGACGTGACCCGCCCGCAGCGCTTGGCGGGGCACTGGGGCCTCGAGCTCCGCGGCAACGGGTCGGTCGTGGTCACCGCGCCCCAGGGGTACGCCGGCGTGGTCTCCGGCACCATCTTCACGGCCGATCGTTCGCGTCTGCGCATCAATCTCTTTGCCCAGGACGTGTGCTCGGACCTCGGCAACGGCGAGTACGCCTGGTCTCGCATAGGAGACCGGCTCGTGCTCGCCGTCAGCAACGACCCGTGCGAGGCACGCGTGCGGTTCTTCTCCGAGAACGAGTGGGTCGTCAACCGCACACCGCCTTCGGGGCTGTGATCTGGGTGAACCAGTCCCACAACCGGGAGGCACCCGATGCGTGATCAGCGCTGCACCGTCGTCACCCTGCTCCTCGTCCTCGTTCTCGCCGGTTGCGGTGACGACAGTCCCGCGTCTACGGCCACGGCCGACGGGTCGACGTCGACCACCACGCCCGATGACGCCTCGGAGCCCACAGCCACCGGCGAGGTGATCCCCGACGGCAGCTATGGCAAGACGGTGACGGTGGACCAGGCGAAGGCCATGGGCATCACCGACAAGGGTTTCCTCCGCCAGCTCGGCGAGGACGAAACGACCAGCTTCGTGTACAAGTTCCAGGGCGACCGCTGGACGCAGTTCGTCGTCGAGGAGGTGCCCGAGCCCGGCGACGGCGGCCCGCTCCAGTACGACGCGAACGACAACGTCGTGATGACCAGCGAGAGCGATGGGTGCCCCGGCTGCGTCTACTCCTACGACTGGTCACTGGTGGGCGACCAGCTGACCCTGACCCTCGTGGGGCACGAGTCCACCGACACTCCCGAGGACGTGGTCATCGTCCGGTTCGTCACCGAGGGTGCCTTCACGAGGCAGCCATGACCCGGACGGCCGTCAAGCTGGCTGCGCTCTCGGTCGCGCTGCTCGTCACGGGGTGCACCCACGACGCCGCCGAGCAGAGCTCGCAGCCGACGAGTGCGACAGGTCGAGACGCGCCTCGCCGTTGAGCTGGCACGACTGTTCCGCGGACATCGAGGCCAGCTTCCTCTCCCGGCACCGGTGCGGCACCCTCGTGGTCCCGCAGGACCGCGAGGGAGGCGGGACGGGCTCGCTCGACCTGGCCGTCGTGGAGGTCTGGCCCGTTGGTGTCGAGCCACGCGAAGGCCTGGTGACGGGTTTCGGCACCAACGTGGGGGACCCGCGAGCCTTCGGCGGCGGCATGGCCGCTGGTGCCACCCGGCTGCGCAGCGTCGTGGTGGAGATCGCGTCCCGGGGTACCGACCCGTCATCACCCTCGCTGTCGTGCCCCGAGGTGGACGCGCTGGCGGGCCGCGCGGCCGGTCGTCCGGACGACGACGCTGGGCTCAGGCGACAGTTCCTCCGGGCGGTGTCCGCGTGCGCCACCCGCCTCCGGGGATCGGGCACCGAACCCGCTGACTTCGACAGCACCGCTGCCGCAGCCGACCTGGAGGATCTCCGGCTGGCGATGGGCGTGGACTCGTGGTCGGGTGCCGGGTCCTACGGGACCCAGTCCCGTGTCCTGTACCGCTACCTCGACGACTTCCCCGGGCGGCTCGAGTCCGCGTGGCTGGACTCGCCGTGGTTCCCGGAGACCGACGACCTCACCGGCGGCGCCCTCGGCACTCGCTCCGCGCTGGCCGAGCTGTTCGCCGCGTGCGCGGCCGACGATCGATGCGCCGCCCACTACCCGCACCTGGAACAGGCGTGGGACCGCGCGCTCACCCGCACCGCCACCCGACCCCTGACCGGCCGTGGCCGGAGTGCCGACGGGCCCGTCGACGTCGTCGTCGACGACGCCAAGCTCCTGCGCTTCGTCCGCTACTCACTCGGCGGCGAGGGCACGAACAACCTCTCCTGGCTGCCACGGGTCATCACCGACGCGGCCGCGGGCCGCCTCCACCCACACCTCGCCGACCTGGTCGCGAACGATCCGTTGTTCTGTGCCGGCTACCGACCCCAGTGCCTGAACATGGAAGCCGTTCGCGCTCGGCGTCTATCTCACGTCGTTGTGCAAGGAGCAGCTGCCTGGCCTCGACGAGGACTGCCTGCGCGACGCCGTGGCCGGCGACGCGGCGTACGAGCAGGTCTTCGAGCACTCGCCGTACGCGGAGGCGTGCGACGCCTGGGACACCCCCGGTGTTGCCGAGCCACTCTCGGCGGACCCCCACGGCACACCGTTGCTGCTGATCCCGGGGCAGTTCGACTCCTTCTCCCGCCCGGAGTGGTCCCGAGCGGAGGGCGGCGCGTGGGAGCACGTATGGGCCTTCACCGCCCCCAACAACACCCACAACACACTCGGGTACGACGAGTGCGCACTCTCGGTGCGCAACGCCTGGGCGCGAATCCCCGCGCGACGCGCCCAAGCCCGAGCTCTGCGACAACCCCCCGTCACTGACCTTCCGGTGAGCGATTTCACCTAGCCCTGCCCGCAGCATCGCCGTTAGCGTGAGGGAGAACTGCATCCACTGCCTCGAAGGAGTGCCCATGCCCCAGTTGCGCGTCGTCGCCCAGCTCACCACCAAGCCCGGGTCCGAGGAGATCATCCGCGAGGCGCTCGCCAAGTTGGCGGCGGCCACCCAGGGCCACCGCGGCTGCATCGAGTTCAAGCTGTACGAGTCCGCGACCGCACCCGGCACCTTCGTGACCGTCGAGACCTGGGAGAGTCAGGACGACCACGACGCCCATATGCAGACCCAGGACATCGCTGCCGCGCTCGCCGCGTCCGATGGTCACGTTGTCGGTGACATCACCATCCACCCACTGCGGCCAGTCTGAGGTTGCGCGGGGGAGCGGCGGCATCGCGCCGGCTGCCTGGCGACGATGCACCCCGCCGTACGCCGACTCAGTCGCCGACCGGCACCTGTGGGGCGACGGTTCACGACTTGGCGGCGACCTCGATGGGCTGCTGCTGCGCCGGGCGTGTTCGGGCTGGCCACGCTGCGGCCGCTAAGAGGCATAGACCGGCCGTGGCCATGAGTGCCCCTGAGACTGCTTCCCACCACGGCCGCTCGTCGTAGTCACCCACGGCATAGGAGAACGCGGCAACCAGCGGCGTCGAGAGGACGAGGGCCACGGAGGCTGCGCGAGCCCACCCCGCGGAACCTATGGAGAAGCGAACAAGCAAGCTGGGCAGCACCAACAACCACGCCCAGGTCGACCACCCGCCCAACCACGGCTCGACCACCTCACCGGCCAGCCCTGACTGGAGCGTGGCCACCCCCACCGCCACCAAGCCCAGTTCTGCGGCGACGAGCGCGACGGCGGAGAATGCGCCTGGGCGCCGTCCAGTCAGTGCCCAGGGCAGCAGGGGAACGACGAGCGCAAGGACGAGCAGAGAAGCGCCGCCCAGTTCTGCAGAACTGCCCACCGGTACCCACGGTTCGGCGGGAGGAAGGAAGGCGTAGAGAGGATCCTCCCGTCCAGCACACCCTGTGAGAGGCACGCCGGTGTCGCTCAAGCACCACCGCGTCCATCGTTGCCAGGACGCGGCGAACATCAGTGCACCTGCGCCACCCAGCACGAGTCCAACCCAGACCCTCAGCCACCGCAGACTCATGAGTCCCCCTGCTCTGCAGCCAGCATGCGTCCTTCAAGGACACGGCGTCACACAACGCGTCGGTATTACCGCATTTGGGCGTGAACGACCGGGCATTCGAGCATGCTGATCGTCGAGGACGGCACCCCGGCCGACCCGATCGCCGACGGTGGCGGCTGGTGCTCCGACCTCCACCAGGCATGGATCGACTCGCTGGCCTCAGTGCTAGGCGGGCTTCACGACTCCCCAGGTGCGACCAGGCCCGTCTCGTAGGCGATCACGACCGCCTGGACCCGGTCGCGCAGCTGCAGCTTTCCCAGGATCCGCGCCACGTGGGTCTTGACGGTCGCCTCCGACAGCTGGAACGCGGTGGCGAGCTCGGCGTTGCTCAGGCCCCGGGCGAGCATCTGCAGTACTTCCCGCTCTCGGGGGGTCAGCGTCGCCAGGTCCCGGTGCACAGCTGGCTCTTCCTGGCTGCGGCGCGCGAACCTCTCGACCAGCCGACGGGTGATGGACGGCGCCAGCAGTGCGTCCCCGGAGCGCACCAGTCTCACGGCGGCGGTGAGCTGCTCCGGCGAGACGTCCTTGAGCAGGAACCCGCTGGCCCCGGCCGCCAGCGCCGCATAGACGTACTCGTCGAGGTCGAAGGTCGTCAGCATCAGCACGCGTGGCGCGTCGCCGTCGGCCGCCAGGATGCGGCGTGTCGCCTCGAGTCCGTCCAGACCCGGCATGCGGATGTCCATCAGCACCACCTCGGGGCGGGTACGCCGCACGGCGTCGATCGCCTCGTTGCCGGTCGACGCCTCAGCGACGACGTCGATGCCGTCGGCGGTGAGAATCATCCGGAAGCCGGTGCGCACCAGGGCCTGGTCGTCGGCCACCACGACCCGGATGGCGTCACTCATCAGACCTCCACCGGGTCGTGGGTGGCGGCGGGCGCGAGGGGAATGTCCGCTTCGAGCCGGTGCCCACCGCGGATGCGCGGGCCCGCTTCGAGCGTCCCCCGTAGACGGCGAGCCGCTCGCGCAAACCGATCAGTCCCCGGCCACTCCCGGCGTCGGCCGACGGAGGACGCGTGCCGCCGGTGTCGGTGACCTCGATCTTCAGACGGGTGTCCCCGTAGTCGACACGGACGGTCGCTGTCGAGCCGGCCGCATGCTTCACCACGTTCGTCAGGGCCTCCTGGACTACCCGGTAGCCCGCCAGGACGACGCCGTCCGGCATCGGGGTGTCGGGTGAGCCCGTCACCACCAGCTCGACCGGCAGTCCCGAGGCCCGGACCCGGCCGACCAGGGACTCGAGGTCGTCCATCCCGGGCTGCGGCGCCAGTTCCATCGTCTCGCCGTCGGCGGTCAGCAGCCCCATCACGTGTCGCAGCTCCGTCATCGCCGCCCGGCCGCTCGCCTCGACCGACAGCAGCGCATCACGAGCCTGACCCGGCGACGTCTCCAGCACCTTGCGCGCCGCCCCGGCCTGGATCACCATCACGCTCACGTTGTGGGTCACGACGTCGTGCAGCTCCCGCGCGATCCGGGCCCGCTCCTCCTCGGCGGCGCGGCGGACCGCCTCGGCGCCCTCCCGTTGCAGCGTGACCACGTGAGCCTGCTCGGCGTCGGCGCGGGCCTGCAGGGTGCGCAGGCCCCACGCAGCGACCGCGATCGGCGCCAGGATCAGGAACGGGACCGCGCCCGGGGGCACCGCGTTGATCGTCCCGCCGAAGGCCGGTTGGGACACGTCGTCCTGCAGCGACCCCATGAGGAAGGCGGTGACCGGCAGGCTCAGGAGTGCCAGGACGCGGTACGGGCTGTACACGGCGGCGCTGTAGGCGGCGATCACGCACGCGTAGAACGACAGCCGCAGCGCGTCCGGCTGTTCCGTGACCATCGTGGCCGTGAGCAACACGACCCACAGCGTCGAGAGCGGATAGCGACGGCGGAAGACCAAGGGGGCGGCGACCAGCACGAGCAGCAGGGCGGGCCCGGCCCAGTCCCAGGCCGACGTCTGGTCGGTCAGCCCTGACCCCGGAGGGGGGAGGTCCGGCGGCACCGGCACACCTCCCGGCCCGACGTGCGGCCGGAGGTCCGGTTGGTCGGACTGGTCGTGGCTCAGGATCGCGACGAGCGCCAGCCCGGCCGCTAGGCCGATGTCGAGCAACCAGCTCCGGCGGGCTCAGCTGCTCCGTCGTCCCGCGACGGCGCAGGACCCACGTGGGCAGGGCGCGGATCGGCCCGGTCAGGTCGCGCAGAGGCCCAGGTCCCACCGGCTCATTGTCCGCCCTGCGTGGACCCACCGCGTCCTTCTCGGGGACGACAGCCGCCGCAGCGGACTACGCCGGGATGATGACGGGCCGCGGGAGTGCTCCTGACGGAGGACCGGAAAGCCCCATCCCGAGCGACGCGCTCCACCCTCATGCGCTCCTAGTGTTCCTGTCGCCCACGAGTGACCGACGAACCGGGGAGCAGACCATGACCGCACCGCTGATCGAGCTGAACGGCGTGACCCGCCGGTACGACGGCGGCCCACCCGCCCTGGACGACGTGTCGCTGACCGTGGCCACCGGCGAGGCCGTTGCCGTCCTCGGGCCGTCCGGCAGCGGGAAGTCCACGTTGCTCAACCTGGTCGCCGGCCTGGACCGGCCGACTGCGGGCACCGTGACCGTCGGCGGCAGCCGCATCGACGCGCTCGGCGAGGCCGCCTCGGCAAAGTACCGGCGCGCCACGATCGGCCTGGTCTTCCAGTTCTTCAACCTGCTGGACGACCTCACCGTTCTCGACAACGTCGTCCTGCCGGCCCAGCTGGCCGGCGCCGCTCGCGGGGAGTCGAACCGCCGGGCCGCCGAGCTGCTGCGGACGCTGGGGATCGAGCGCCACGCAGGCGCCTACCCGGGCCGCCTCTCCGGCGGTGAGCGGCAGCGGGTGGCCGTGGCCCGGGCGCTGATGAACCGGCCGGCGTTGCTGCTGGCCGACGAGCCGACCGGAGCCCTGGACACCGCGTCCGGCGCCGACGTACGGCGGCTGCTCACCGACCTGCATGCCGACGGGCAGACCATGCTGCTCGTCACGCACGACCGGACGCTCGCGGACGAGTGCGCCACCCGGACGATCGAGGTCGTCGACGGCCGGATCGCCGCCGACACCGCGCTGGCCCCGCTGCGATGAGCGCGTTGAGCCGGGTCGTCCGCTCCGGCGTGAGCCGCCGCTGGGTGCAGACCGTCGTGATCATGCTGGCCACCGCCGCCGCCGTCACCGCGGGTGTCCTGGGGATCGGCCTGCTGGTGGCGTCGAACGCGCCCTTCGACCATGCCTTCGCCGCCCAGCGCGGGGCACACCTGACGGTGCTGACGGACCCCGCGAAGGCCACGCCCGCGCAGCTGGCGGCTAGCGCCGGGGCCGACGGCGTCGCCGAGGCCTCCGGCCCGTTCGCAGTGGCGCAGGTCATGGTGCTGCCGCCTCCCCGCCGGGGTCGAGCGAGCCGCCCGTGGGCGCTCATGGCCCCGTCCTGACCGTCGCCGCCCGGACCGGTCCGGGAACCGGTGTCGACCAGGTGACCCTGGTCGAGGGACGCTGGCCGCAGAAGCCCGGTGAGGCCTTGCTGGCCGCCGGTGGCGACTTCCGGGTCGCCGTGGGCGACACCCTGACCATGGGTGACGGCACGAACGCCCGGGACGTCACCGTCGTCGGCCTGGCGCGGTCGGTGAGCGACACCGCGGATGCCTGGATGACTCCCGGCGGCCTGGCTGCCCTGCCTTCGATGTCCAGCGGCTTCCAGATGCTGTACCGGCTCGACGACGCCGGGACCGCCTCTCGAGTCGGCGACGTGCGGGACGCCGTCACGGCCGCTCTCCCGGACGGGGCGGTGACCAGCGCGCGGTCGTGGCTGGTCGTGAAGAAGGAGGCCAACGACCAGACGGCGCTGTTCGTCCCGTTCCTGCTGACGTTCGGCGCTCTGAGCCTCCTCCTCTCCGTGCTGATCGTCGGCACGGTCGTGGCCGGCGCGGTCGGCTCGACGACGCGGCGCATCGGCATTCTCAAGGCGCTCGGCTTCACCCCGTCCCAGGTCGTACGGGCGTACGTCGCGCAAGCGCTGCTGCCTGCATCGGCCGGGGCGGTGCTGGGAGTCGTGGCTGGCAACCTGGTCGCGGTGCCGTTGCTGGCCGACACGGAGGGCCTCTATGGCACCGTCGCCCTGACCATCGCTCCCTGGGTGGACGCCGCCGTGTTCGTCGGTGCGCTCGCAGTGGTCACGATCACGGCATCGGCCGCCGCGGGACGCGCGGGGCGGCTCTCGGCCGTGGACGCGCTCGCGGTCGGGCGGACGCCGGCCGCCGGCCGCGGACGATACCCCGCGCGGGTCGCCGCGCGGCTTCCGCTGCCCCGGCCGATGACCCTGGGGCTCGCCCGGCCGTTCAGCGCACCAGCGCGCGCGGCGGCGATGGTCCTCGCCATCGCGTTCGGCGCCGCGGCCGTCACGCTTGCGGCCGGTCTGGCGACGTCGCTGAACCGGGTCCAGGTCGCTGCCGACCACTCGGCAGCCGACGTCGTCGTCGACGGGTTCGGGGACGACGGCCCACCGGGAGCCCAGCACACGGCGAAGCCGGGCACGGAACCGGAACCCGCCGACCCGGTGGCGGTCGCGGCCGCGCTGGACACCGAGCCCGGCACCGCGCAGTGGCTGGGGTACGCCGAGACCGACGTGGTCGTGCCCGGACTGACGGGCGGCTCGTCCCTGGTCGAGTACACGGAGGACCCCGGATGGGTCGGCTACGAGCTCGTCGCCGGGCGCTGGTTCACCCGCCCGGGAGAGGCGGTCGTCCCCACCGAGGTGCTGCGGTCCACCGACCGGGAGATCGGGGACTCGCTCACGCTCACCCACGACGGGACGCCGGTGACCCTGACGATCGTCGGGGAGGTCTTCGACCCGGGGAACAACGACGGCCTCGTCCTCACCCAGGCCGACGCCGGCACGACACTGACCACCTGGCTCGTCTCGGTGGCCGATGGCACCGACCCCGGCGAGTACGCCGACGCCCTCCAGCAGGCTCTTGGTCCGCTGGACCTCACGGCGCACCCGGAGGGAACCGACGGCGCCGACGAGCTGCTCGTCATCATCGACGCTCTCGCCGGCCTGCTGACCCTGATGCTGGTCACCGTCGCGGGGCTGGGAGTCCTCAACGCGGTCGTGCTCGACGTACGCGACCGCGTGCACGACATCGGGATCCACAAGGCACTGGGCATGACCCCGCGACAGACCCTGACGACGGTGCTCTCGTCGGTCGTTCTCATCGGGCTCGTGGGTGGCCTGGTCGGCGTCCCCGCCGGGGTGCTGCTGCACGGCATCCTGATGCCGGCAATGGGACACGGCGCCGGCGTCGAGCTGCCCCAGGTCGTGCTCAGCGTCTTCGGACCGTGGGAGCTCGCGGTGTTCGCGCTCGGCGGGCTGGTGCTCGCCACGGCCGGCGCGCTGCTGCCCGCCGGGTGGGCGGCGCGCACCCGTACCGCGACAGCGCTGCGAACGGAGTAGCACACGCTGCGGTGAGGGTCGCCGCCCATGGGAGGGTCAGGCCCTAGTCGTCGGTGAGCGTTCCTGACAGTTCGGTTTGAGTCCTGGTCGTCACGCCGCATCGGTCCCGTTCAGAGCTCGGCGCGCAGGATCGACGCAGCGCCGGCCATGGCGCGCATCTTTCCCTCGGCACTCGCCCGGGGGAGGTACTTCATCCCGCAGTCGGTGGCGATGGTGATCCGGTCCGGCGAGGTGTAGGCGAAGGCTCGGCGCACCCGGTCGGCGACCAGCTCGGCGGACTCGACCTCGTGGTCGGACAGGTCGATGACGCCCAGGATGATGGTCTTGTCGCTGAGGTCCTTCAGCACGCCGAGATCGAGACCCGACTGTGCGGTCTCGATCGAGATCTGGTCGGCCGAGCAGCCGGCCAGCTCGGGGAGGAACGAGTACCCCTCGGGCCGGTCGTGGATGATCGCGGCGTACCCGAAGCAGATGTGGACGGCGGTGGTGCCGGTGACGCCGTCGAGCGCGGCGTTGAGCGCGGCGAGGCCGTACTCGCGGGCCGCCTCGGGCCGTGCCTGCATGTACGGCTCGTCGATCTGGACCAGGTCGGCGCCGGCGGCATGCAGGTCCTTGATCTCGGCGTTGACCGCGGCGGCGTACGCCAGCGCCGCCGACGCGAGGTCGGGGTAGTGGTCGTTCTGCGCCTGCTGCGACATCGTGAACGGGCCGGGCACGGTCATCTTGACCGTGTGGTCGGTGTGCGCCTTCAGGAACTCCACGTCGCGGACGCCGACGGGGTGCGGCCGCACGATCGGTCCGGCGATCCGCGGCACCGGGTTGGGATGCCCGCTGCGATCGAGGGCCGTCCCAGGGTTGTCGATGTCGACGCCCTCGAGGGCGGTGGCGAAGTGGTTGCTGTACGACTCCCGCCGCATCTCGCCGTCGGTGATGATGTCGAGTCCCGCCTCCTCCTGGGCGCGGATGGCCAGCACCGTGGCGTCGTCCTGCGCCTGCTCGAGGTACTCCGGGTCGACCCGCCACAGCTCCTTCGCGCGCACCCGCGGGGGGAAGCGGCCGGCGAGCTTGGCCCGGTCGATCAGCCAGTCCGGCTGGGCGTAGCTGCCCACCAGCGAGGTCGGCAGGATCGGCAGCGGGGACGAAGTCGCGGTCACTCCGTGACTGTAGGACGGCCGCCGCTGCTGTCAACGGACCGGAGACGTCGTACGCCTCACCGCCGACCACCGCGCCCGAGCACTTGCCTGCCGGGCACGGGATTGCATGGTGGCCGGGCGAGTGCGTCAGTCCGCGTCGAGGGCAACCCGAGCCTCATGCACCGGACGACTATGCCAGCGAGTGCTGGAGGGCGTTCTGGGGACACCGCACCAAGGTGCTGCCTCAACCGCCCTGAGACCCATGATGTCCTGAGACTCAGTTCTTCACCCGGACCGTCGTGCGTGAGCGGACCGACCGGACCACGCCCTCGCCGCGGTACCGGACCTTGACCTCGTGCTCGCCGGGGCCGACGTCGAGGAAGCGGGCCACGGTGCGCCCGGCTCCGACGGGCATCGTGCGCCAGGGCCGATGGTCGACGCGGATGCGCAGCAGGCCGGGCAGGGGAATGAGTACGCCGGGGGCGGTGGCCACCACGGTGACCTTGACCTTGCCGCGCCGAGCGCGTGCCCGCACACGAAGGACCGCTTGGGTCTCCACGGCCGCGGCCGGTCCGAGCGTCTGGGTGGCGCCGGTGTAGCCGTCGTGCTGGACGTCGACGACGGCGGCGATCTGCTGGCCGAGGTCCTCGGGCGCGACGGTCCGGACGGTCAGTGCCGGGTCGTCACCGGTGGGGATGCCGTTGCGCAGCCAGGTGTAGGTGACGGCCGCGTCGGCGGGGGAGTAGGCGCCAGGCGTCACGGTCATCGTCCCACCGACGACAGGATCACCCGTCAGCTGGAACGGCGTCGATATGGTCACCGGAGGGACCTGCGCCGCTTGGATCCGCTCCTGGACGAGCCGGCGCACCTCGGGCAGCTGGTCGTAGAGCAGCTGCCCCGGACAGGCCGTGTCGTTGGTGTCGCGGTGGCCGTCGATGACGGGCAGGACCGCTACCTGGGACCGGGCGTACTTGTCGCTGCCCTCGGAGATGACCGCGGCGGTGCCCTCCGGGTCCCGGCCGTACATGGACAGCTTCCACGCGGCCAGGTTCACCACGGCGGTCAGCGTCTCGATGCTCGGCGCGACCAGGTCGTAGTTGCCGATGACGGCGATCCCGGACGACGTCGCGTTGAAGCCCAGCGTGTGGGCTCCCCGAACCGGCCTGGCCGCCCCGCCGGCGCGCCCCACCCAGGCGCGCCCGAACCGGTCGACCAGGAAGTTGTAGGCGATGTCGGACCAGCCCAGGGAATGGGTGTGGTAGCGGTAGATCCCGCGCAGCAGGGCCGGTACGTCCTGCTCGGCGTAGTCGTTGCTGTTGGCGGTGTGGTGCACGTGCACCTGCTCGATGGTGGCGTTGTAACGAGGGCCGCCGTTGCGCCACGACTCGTCGGCACCCCACACCTCCCGGCCCGACATCGGGGGTCGCGCCACGACGGTCATGCCCGTGTCGGCGCGGGCGAGCGGGCTTCGGACCAGCGCGTCGTCGTCACGGGAGCGGGGGTGCATCAGCACCAGGATGAGCCCGTCGGGCCGGCGGCCCTCCGCCTTGATGCGGATGCCGTCGGCCGGGCCGATCCACACCAGCTGCGTGCCTGCCCGGCCGTGCCACTCCTCGTCGTCCTCGTCCGGCAGGTCGTGCATGAGCGGGACCAGCCGCCACGGCGCCCAGGTGCCCGACCGGCGCGAGCTGACGAGAAGGCGTGGCTCCGCCTCCTCGCGCGGCCAGACGAACCCCACCATCGAGTGGGTGGTTGTTGGCAGTCTGGCCGAGCGCCAGCGATGGCTGCCCACGGACGGGAGCAGCTCGTCGCCCAGCGCCACCTCGAGCGAGGCGACGTCCGAGTCGCCGTCGGCGCTCAGCTGGAGCCGGGGGAGTCCGGGCCCTGGTCCGCTGTCGCCGGACAGCAAGCCCGTACGCGAGGCCACCGCTAGCCCGCCCACCCCGACCGCTCCCGCCGCCATCGCGCGGAGCAGCGCTCGGCGACGCGTCGGCTCAGGGGGCACCGGTCCAGGGTGAAACACGAGACGGCGTCGTTGGGGAGGACATGCCGGGACGACCCGAGAGGTCCCGCTTGGTTCGGGCTTCCGCCGGTCCTCGGGTCGAGAACGTCACGCGACTGATCTCAATCGCGGAACCCGGGGTTTTCGCCGCCTGTCTCACGGCGTCTCGCGGGCGGGGGGTGAGGCGCATCACACCCCATGATTGCCGGGCTTTCGTGTTCGGCTGCATTGCCCGCTCCTGACACCTAACGTGTCGCACCCCACCCCCCCAGGAGCGCCTCAATGCGTCGATTGGCAGGTAGCCGCCTCGGCGCCTTGGTCTCGCTGTCCCTCGTCCTGGGCGTGGGTGCCGCTGCTGGCCCACCCGCGACCGCGGGGAGCCGCCTGTTGGGGACCAGCAGCACGCCCGCTCAGCACCCACACCGGTCGCCGACGAGGCGGACGCACCCGTTGCGAAGGTGCGTCGGGTGAGCGCTGCTCGGGCGAGGGCAGCCGCGCGCGTCGAGCTGCCGCGCCCCGTCCGCGGCGCCGCCGCGGTCCGTCTGCTGGGCGACCAGCTCGACGAGGCCGCAGCGCTCAACGACGTGACCGAGGCGAAGCTCGTCGAGATGCTCCGCTCCGACCCGACCGCCTGGCTCGACTCCGATGGGTTC
Source organism: uncultured Actinomycetota bacterium (assembly GCA_963774575.1). Taxonomy (GTDB): domain Bacteria; phylum Actinomycetota; class Actinomycetes; order Propionibacteriales; family Nocardioidaceae; genus Nocardioides. The sequence goes on from CAVZFO010000022.1 coordinate 384,273, forward strand.
GTCTTCTACAAGGACGAGGTCGCCGTCGCGCCTGCCGTCGACCCGGTCAGCGCGCAGGCACCTCTCGACCAGACCTTCCTGCTGCACAGCAAGCCCTTCTCCCAGCGCACCATCTACCTCGACTTCGACGGCGGTACGGCGAGCGGCACGGCCTGGCACGCCAACTACCCCGCGACGCCCACCACCCAGCCCGCCTGGGACCCGTCCGGCAACGGAGCCGGGTTCGACAACGCCGAGCTGACCAAGATCCAGACCGTCTGGCAGTCGGTCGCCGAGGACTACGCGCCCTTCGACGTCGACGTGACGACCGCCGACCCCGGCGCGGCCGGGATCTTCCGCACGAACGCTGCCGACCAGGCCTTCGGCTCGCACGTCCTGATCACCCCGAGCGTCGGTGCGCACGACGCGATCTGCGGTGGCTGCGGCGGGGTGGCGTACATCAACGTCTTCGACACGGTCAACGGCAACGGCGGTGGCGCCGCCGGCGACGGCTACGGCTACATGCAGCCGGCCTGGGTGTTCCCGCACAAGCTCGGCGACTCGCCGAAGAACATCGCCGAGGCGGTCTCGCACGAGGTGGGCCACAACTTCGGCCTGAACCACGACGGGAACGCGACCGAGGGCTACGACGGCGGCCACGGCGCGTGGGCGCCGATCATGGGCGTCGGCTACGACCACCCGATCAGCCAGTGGAGCAAGGGCGACTACGCCGGCGCGAACAACACCTCGCAGGACGACGTCGCCATCATCCGCGGCGTGACCGGTGCGCGCGCCGACGAGGCCGGCACGAGCATCGCGGGGGCGCCCGCGCTCCCGAGCGGCACGGCCTACGTCTCCGCGCCGCACGGACGTGGACACCTACCTGCTCGGCACGTGCACGGGCTCGGTGACCGTCAACGCCACGGCCGACGCGTTCGCCGATCTCGACATCAAGCTCTCCCTCCTCGATGCGGCCGGCCAACTGGTCGCGAGCGCCGACGTGCCGTCCGGGCAGACCAGCGAGAGCGTGGCCTCCAACATGAGCGCCTCGGTGACCCAGTCACTGGCTTCCGGCACCTACTACGCCTCCGTCGACGGCGTCGGCAACGGTCCGTGGAGCACCGGCTACGACGACTACGGCTCGCTGGGCGCCTACACGCTCGGCGCCACCGGCTGCAACGGCGTGGCGCCGACCGGCACGCCGTCGGCCCCCACGAGCACCACCGCTGCCGCACACGCCAGCGACCCCACCGTCACCGTGACCTGGGCGGCGCCCGCCAGCGCCGGCAGCAGTGCGGTGACCGGTTACATCCTGACCCGCAGCGGCAGCGACACCCCGGTCCAGGTCGGACCGACGACGACGAGCAACGTATGGACCGGGCTGGAGTCCGGAACGGCGTACTCCTTCACCGTGACCGCCCTGAACGCGCAGGGTCCTGGTCCTTCAGTGACCGCGACCGCCACCACGGTGTCCGCCGCCCCGAGCGTGCCGCAGAACGTCACCGGCAGCTGGGACAGCCTCGGCCAGCGGGCCCTCTTCGGGTGGAGCGCCCCGGTGAGCAGTGGCGGCACCGCCGTGAGCAGCTACAGCATCTTCGTGGACGGCGTCCACACCTACAACGTAGTCGCAGCGGGCACCTACATCATCCCGATGACGCCGGGCACGCACGTCATGGGAGTGGCGGCGGTCAACTCGCTCGGGCGCGGTCCCGTCGCCCAGACCTCGATCGTGATGCCCGCACGCCCCGCCAACGACGCGTTCGCCCAGCGCACCACACTGGCCGGTGTCAGCGGCACCGATCGCCGGCAACAACCTCGAGTCGTCCGGCGAGTCCGGCGAGCCCGCACCGACGGCCACCCGCGTCAACCCCGGCGGTGCCTCGCTCTGGTACTCCTGGACGGCGGCGGCGGCCGGGCCGGTCACCCTGAGCACCACCTCAGCGTGTCACCGACCGCGACACCACGCTCGACGTCTACACCGGCACCGCGGTCTCCGGGCTCACACGGGTCGTCGGCAACGACGAGCCGGGTGGCGCCTCCCACCTCGCCGCCGTGTCGTTCACCGCCACCGCCGGCACGACCTACGCGATCGCGCGTCAACGGCTACCGCACCTTCGCCACCGGTGTCGGCGCGTTCAGCCTCAGCTGGGCCGGCACCGCGCCGCCTCCGGCGGCCGTCACCACGACCACGCTCGCGCCTGTCGTCACCGGCCGGTCCGCCACCCTGACCGCCACGGTCACCGCCCCCGCCGGCACCCCGGCCGGCAACGTCGAGTTCCGCGACAACGGCGTGCTGGTCGGCACCCAGGCGGTGGCCTCCGGCAGCCGCCTCGCGTCATCGCTGTCCGACCTGGTCAAGGGCGACCACCCGTACCGCGCGACATTCGTCCCGACCGACAGCGCGCTCTTCACCACCTCCCAGTCGTCGATCGTCACCTCGACCATCGTCGCCACGCACGACCACGACCACCCTGACGGCCACCGGCGGCGTGAACACCGTCAACCTCGCTTCCGCCGTCACTCCCTCGGCCGGTACCGCGACGGGCACCGTCCAGTTCAAGGAGGGCGCCACCTCCGTGGGCAGCGCATCGTCTCCGGGGGCAACGCCTCGCTGGCCCTGACCGGAGTCACGCCGGCAACCACACCTACACCGCGACCTTCGTGCCCGTCGGACACGCAGCGCTACGACGGCTCGACGTCGCCGTCCAAGACCGCGACGGTCACCGCTCCGCCCGTCGCCAAGGTGACGACCACCGGCCTCACGGCCACGCCCACCGGTCGCTCGGTCAGCCTGACCGCCAGTGTCACCGCCACCTCCGGAACGCCGGAGGGCACGGTCCAGTTCCGCGACGGCAGCACGCGTCGTCGCCACCGTGACCCTCGCCACCGGTACTGCCTCGACGACGGTGAACGACCTCCTCCGCGGCACGCACCACTTCACGGCGGAGTTCGTCCCCACCGACCCGTCGGCGTACGCCCCGTCCCAGTCGAGCGACCAGCCAGTGGACATCGCCGCAACACCGACCAGCCACGACCCTGACGACGTCAGTGACCGGCCGCTCGGTCACCCTGCAGGCCTCCGTCAGCCCCGCCGTGGCGCGGCACGGTCCGAGTTCCGCGAGGGCGCGACGGTCGTCGGCACCGTCGCCCTGGCAGCCGGCTGCGGCCAGGTCACGCTCCCCAACGTGCCTGCGGGAGACCACACCTACACCGCCTCGTTCGTCCCGGCCGACGACCTGCGCAACGCGCCGTCGACCTCGTCGGCCAAGACGCCGACCGTGCTGGCGACGCCGACCTCGACGGCCCTGGGCTCGTCCGTCTCGTTCCACCGGGTCACCCTGACCGCGACCGTCACCAGCGGCGCGGGCAGTCCCGCCGGCTCGGTGGAGTTCCGTGAGGGCACGCACCCTCGTCGCCACCTCGGCCGTCTCGGCCGGCACCGCGACTCGTCGTCCTGGACGACGTCACCACCGGCGGCCACGCCTACACCGCGACGTTCGTGCCGAGCGCCCCGACCTCGTACGCCGGATCGGTCTCCTCGGTCCACAACGCGACCGTCGTCGCGACCACCACGACCACAGGCCTGAGCGCCACGGCCAGTGGGCGCACCGTCACCTTGACCGCCACTCCGGCCACCGGCAACGGCACGCTGGCCGGTTCGGTGGAGTTCCGTGAGGGCGCCGACCGTGGTGGGCACCGTGCCCCTCGGCGCCGGGTCGACCGTCCTGGTGCTGACGCTCGGTCGCGCCCGGGCAGCCATGGCTACACCGCCACGTTCATCCCGAGCAGCACGTCGCACGCCGGCTCGACCTCCCCGCTCCGCACGGTGGTCGTGCAGGTCTCGCTCGACGACCGCCCTGACCGCGAGCTCCTCCGGTCGAGACGTGACCCTGGACGTACAGGTCACGACCGACGGCGGCACTCCCGCCGGCACGGTCGAGCTCCGCGACGGCAGCACGCTGGTCGGCACCAGGCCGGTCTCCGCCGGCGCCGCCTCGCTCACCCTGATCGACGTCGCGCCCGGGCGACCACACCTACACGGCGACGTTCGTGCCGACCGACACCGCCGCCTACACGGGATCCGTCTCACTCGCGCGCACGGTGACCGTGGCCAGGGTCGCCACCACCACGGCGCTGGCCGCGTCGGCCTCCGGCCAGACGGTGACGTTGACCGCGACGCCGACCGCTACGTCCGGCACGCTGACCGGCTCCGTCGAGTTCCGCGAGGGCACCACCCTGCGTCGGCACCGTCTTGCTCTCCGCCGGCACCGCCGTCCGCACGCTCAACGGCGTGGCTCCGGGCGACCACACCTACACAGCAACGTTCGTCCCCACGGGGACGTTCCACGCCGGCTCGACGTCGGCCGACCCGCACCGTCAACGTCGGCCAAGATCGCGACGACCACGGCGCTGAGCACCTCGGTGGCCGGTCGCGCGGTGACGCTGACCGCGACGCCGGCGACCGCGTCCGGGCACGCTCACCGGAGACGTCGAGTTCCGCGAGGGCACCACCCTGCTCGGGGTCCTCGCCCTGTCCGGCGCCACCTGCCGTGCTGGAGCTGACCGGGGTCGACCCCGGCAGCCACGACTACCGGGCGACGTTCGTGCCGAGCGGCAGCAGCCACACCGGCTCGACGTCGCCGATCGCCACGGCGACGGTGGCGAAGGTCGCCACCGCCACGGGGCTCACCGTCGCGGTAGCCGCTCGTTCGGTGACCCTCACCGCCACTCCCGCCGCGTCCGTCGGCACCCTCACGGGCTCGGTCGAGTTCCGGGACGGCGCCACGCTGGTCGGCACCGTGCCTCTAGGCGCCGGTTCCACCGTCCTGGAGCTGTCCTCGGTCAGCCCGGGCAGCCACGACTACACCGCCGCGTTCGTGCCCACGGGCACCTTCCACACCGGTTCCACCTCTCCGCTCCGCACGGTCACGGTGCAGGTGTCCTCGACGACCGCGCTGACCGCGAGCACCGCCGGGCGGGACGTGACCCTGGACTCCCAGGTCACCACCGACGGCGGCTCTTCTGCTGGCACCGTCGAGTTCCGCGAGGGCGGCACGCTGGTCGGCACGAGGTCGGTCGCCGCCGGCGCAGCCGCGCTCACGCTGAGCGACGTGACCCCGGGTGACCACACCTACACCGCCACGTTCGTGCCGTCGAACACCGCTGCCTACACGGGGTCCACCTCGCCGACACGCACCGTGACCGTGGCGAGGATCGCCACGAGCACCGCCCTGGCTGCCGACGTTGCCGGTCGCATCGTGACGCTGACCGCGACCCCGACGACTGCCTCCGGGACGCTGACCGGGTCCGTGGAGTTCCGTGAGGGGTCGACCCTGCTCGGCACCGTCAACCTGTCCGGTGGAACCGCCGTACTCGAGCTGACGCGGCGTCGATCCGGGCGACCACGACTACCGTGCGATCTTCGTGCCGAGCGGCACGACCCATGCCGGTTCGACGTCCCCGCTCGTGACCGCTTCGGTGGGCAGGGTCGCCACCAGCACGGCACTGACCGCCTCCGCCTCGGGGCGGACCGTGACGCTGACCGCGAGCCCGTCGGCCGCGTCCGGCACGCTGACCGGGTCCGTGGAGTTCCGCGAGGGCACGACGCTGCTCGACACCGTCACCCTCGCCGGTGGGGACGCCGTCCTGACGGTGGACAACGTGGCTCCCGGTGACCACACCTACACGGCGACGTTCGTCCCGACCGGGACGACGCACGCTGGTTCGACCTCGCCCTCCCGCACGGTGACGGTGGCGAAGATCGCCACCAGCACCGTGCTGAGTGCTGACGTCACCGGGCGCACGGTGACGCTGGCCGCGAGCCCGTCGGCCGCGTCCGGCACGCTGACCGGGTCCGTGGAGTTCCGCGAGGGCACGACGCTGCTCGACACCGTCACCCTCGCCGGCTGGGGACGCCGTCCTGACGGTGGACAACGTGGCTCCCGGTGACCACACCTACACGGCGACGTTCGTCCCGACCGGTACGACGCACGCTGGTTCGATCTCGCCCTCCCGCACGGTGACGGTGGCGAAGATCGCCACCAGCACCGTGCTGAGTGCTGACGTTGCCGGGCGCACGGTGACGCTGGCCGCGACCCCGTCGGCCGCGTCCGGCACGCTGACCGGGTCCGTGGAGTTCCGGGAGGGCACGACGCTGCTCGACACCGTCACCCTGGCCGGCGGTACCGCGGTGCTCGAGCTGACCGCCGTCGCACCCGGTCAGCACGACTATCGGGCGACCTTCGTGCCGAGCGGCAACACCCACACCGGCTCGACGTCCCCGATCGCCACCGCGTCGGTGGACCTGATCGAGACCACGACCGACCTGGCGGTCGACGTCACCGGTCGCACCGTCACGCTGACCGCCACCCCCACCGCCGACTCCGGCAACCCAGCGGGCCTCGTCGAGTTTCGGGCCGACGGCGAGCTGATCGACACCGTCGACGTCGTGTCGGGCCAGGCGTCGAAGACGCTGGCCGACGTCCAGCCTGGGGAGCACACCTACTCGGCCCGGTTCGTGCCGACCGACCCCACGAGATTCAACGATTCGTCGTCGGAACAGACGGTCCACGTGGGCCGGGTGGCCACGAACACCACACTCACGGCCGGCGTCGACGAGCGCACCGTCACCCTGACCGTGGCGGTCGCGACGGCGTCGGGCTCACTCTCCGGCGAGGTGCGCTTCCTCGACCAGGACGACAACCTGGTGGCCACCGAGCCGCTCACCGGCGACGGCGCCGTGGCCACCCTGCAGCACGTGCTGCCCGGTGAGCACAGCTACACGGCCGCATTCGTCCCGAACGGGACCTTCCACGCTGGGTCGACGTCACCGGTCATGACCGTCTCCGTGTCGGACGCCGACGTCTCGACCACGACGACACTCGAGGCCTTCGCCGTTGGCCGGACGGTCACGCTCGAGGCCACGGTGACCTCGCTGGAGGGCACGCCGGAGGGCGCGATCGAGTTCCGCGACGGCGACACGGTCCTCGAGGACACCGCGTTCTACATGACGAACGGGCAGGTCACCTGGGAGTTCGAGCACGTCACGGCCGGCACACACCACTACACCGCGACGTTCGTCCCCGACCCCGGCATGTTCGCGCCGTCCTGGTCGTCGACCCGGACGGTCGTGATCGCGAAGACCGGCACCACCACGACCCTGACCGCCGAGTCGACCGGGGACAGAGTCACCCTCGCAGCGACCGTCACCGCCCAGACCGGTCCTGCCGGTTCTGGGGGCGTCCTCGAGTTCCGCGAGGGGAGCACCCTCTTGGAGACCTACGCCGTCTGGGCGAGCGGAGAGCCGGTCGTCATCGAGGTGCCGAACGTCGTGGGTGGCTCGCACACCTACACCGCGACCTACGTCTCCGAGAGCGGCGACTTCGCGGCTTCGAGCAGCAACGCCACCGTCGTCGTCGCCAAGACCTCGACCACCGCCGGGCTGACCGCGAGCGAGGCCGGCCGTCAGGTCACCCTCACGGCCACGGTTGCCTCGCCGATCGGCACACCGACTGGCACGGTCAGCTTCCTCGAGGGCGACGTCGTCGTCGACACGGCACCCGTGTCGGGCGGCAGTGCCACCCTGGTCCTCGACGGCGTCGCCTCGGGCAGCCACACCTATCAGGCGGTGTTCGCCGAGACCGAGCGCTACCTCGGATCCACGTCGGCGGTCCGGACGGTCACCCTGGCCCCGAGCGCGACGACGACCACGATGACGGCGGCTGCCGGCGCCAACAAGGTCAGCTTCGACGTGCGTGTCACCAGCGTGACGGGGTGCCGACGGGCCTCGTGGCCATCACCGAGAACGGTCTCGAGAAGACGACCGCGGTCGTCGAGTCCGGCAGGGCGACCGTCACGCTCCCATCCGTGCCGACCGGCGCGCACACCTACGTGGCCACCTACGACGACAACGCAGCCGGCGACCAGTTCGCGGCATCCTCGTCGCAGCCGGTGACGGTGCAGGTCACCAACGTGGATCCCGCCGCGGAGACCACCACCACGCTGACGGCGGCCGCCACTCGCCGTACGGTCACGCTGACGGCCGGCGTCTCGTCGACCGGCGGCACACCGGTCGGCTCGGTCCAGTTCGCCGAGGACGGCATGGCCTTCCCCGCCGTCCCGCTCGTGAACGGCGCCGCCACCCTCACCCGCAACGCCGTCGCCGCGGGTGCGCACACCTACACGGCGACGTACGTGCCGGCGAACCCGGCCGCCTTCGCCACCTCCACCTCGTCGACCCAGACGGTCACGGTGCAACGGACGGTGACGTCGACGAGCCTGTCCGGATCGGTCAACGGCTCGACAGTGACCTTGGACATTGCAGTCAGCGGCAACGATGGGATCGTGCCCACTGGCCAGGTGCGACTGCTGTCCGGGACGACTGACGTGGGCACCGTCGAGCTCGTCGCTGGCAGGGGCACGCTGCTCCTGTCCCCTGTCGGCGTCGGTGCCGCGGTCTACCGCGCCGTGTTCGACGGATCGGCCGACCTGGCCGGCTCGAGCTCGGCCACGGTCGAGCTGACGGTGGCGGCCCCGCCGGTCACCCCGCCGGTCACCCCGCCGGTCACCCCGCCGGTCACCCCCCCGACGACCACTCCCACCTCGCCGAGCATCTCCACGAGCACCACCAAGCTGCTGGCCCCCAAGAAGGCGAAGGCCGGCAGCCGCCCAGTCGTCAAGGTCGTCGTCTCGCGCGGGTCCGCTGCCGCCAGCGGCAGTGTCGTCATCACCGTCGGCACGAAGAAGACGACGCTGTCCCTGAAGGCGGGCACGGCAACCCTGAAGCTTACCCAGGCTCAGGTCCGGCAAGGTGAAGATCAGCGTCCGCTACCTCGGCAACGCGACCACGTCGGAATCATCAGCCGTCTGGACGATCAAGGTCAGGGGCTGAGCGGGGCACTGCCGCCTAGGCTCGTCCAGCCGCCTGCAGGACGAAGGAGTACCCCGGGTCGGCGGGTCCCTGCCCGGGGTCGGTGCTCGGGTTACCGGGCGGTGACCGAGTCCGTATCGGGCTCGTCTCCGGGTCGGCTAGCGCCGCGTCATGGGCCTGCCATCCCACGGCGATCGAGCCGCATCGCCACGGCAGTGACGTGCGCGACTTCCCGGCGGTGAGTCGGCAAGAGAACAGATGCTGCCGCCGGAGCGCTCGACGATGAAGGTGGTCGGAATCTCCGGCCGCACACCGAGGAGGTAGCCATGTTCTCTCAGATGCAGGACCCCGGGGTCGCGAACAGGCTGACCCAGCAGTACAGCAACGACAGGACCCAAGCGGCGGCCCGTCATCGCCTCGCTCGCACCGTGCGGGCGACCCGAGAACCCGCGGCCGCCACGTCCGTGCGCGAACGGCCTCGAAGCGCCATGGCGCTGCGCGCCCTGCGGCCCTCCCTCCGATGAGGGAAGGCACACCTCCGGCACAAGCCTGCAAGCCCCGAGATACCCGAAAGTGAGGGCTCGTCATGTGGGACACAGTCGACGCCCAACCCAACCCGCTGTCACACGAAATGCCCTGCCCCGAATGCGGACACCCCAGCCACACCTACCTGCCGTGCTCAGACGACTGCGACTGCGTGCCGAGCTGGCTCCCGCACAAGGAGTCGCCTCGGCCAGCGCGAGACCAACAGGGGGCGGCTTGAGATTGCGCGTCTCGGCCAGGCATCCAGGACGGAGTTCCAAGAGCCCGTCGCCGACGGGCATACGGTGTCTGAGGTCGACGCCTGGTCCAACAAGGTTGGAAGGTCATTGGAAGACTCACCACAGATCGAGCGAAGGACTGTGCGTGTCGGTGGACTCACGCGCCCAGACCTGCAATCGGCTCTGGCGGCGGCTGGCGTTCGACTCAATGCGTCAGCCGAGACACTGCTGGAAGACCCGCTGTTCGAGGGCACCGAAGCCGAGACCGTCGCGACCATCGAGATTGTTGAACGCACCGTGGGTCAGCTGGGACTGACCATCGGCGCCACGCTGCCACGGATCTTGGCCTCCGCGCGGGAACAGGGTCTGATGCTCTGCCCGCCATTCACGGGGCCATACCTTCGGCTGGCCATGCCTGACCAGCCGACCGCTCCGGACTCAGTCATGTCGAACGGGCGTCCACCGTCCGGCGCTGTGCATGTCGCCTCGGAGCGACTGCGTGCCGAGTACGACTACCCGAGGGGTTTCTACCTGCGGGTTGTGGAGGGGACGCCCTGGCTACGCGGATTTCGATGCAGCGACGTTGCGCCGTGGTCGTCTGACGATCGGTTTGCCTTTCGATCGTGACGACGCCTGCCGACGGCATCCCCTCCCATCGGCCATCGCCTTGACCTCAAGTTCGCTTGAGATGTCAGCCTTAGGACGTAACCCGACAGAACGGCGATTCATGGACACACGCAACGCACTCCGGTGGCCGAGGGGGATCGGCGCCACCACGGCCCTGCCTCTTCATGCGGCAGCTTCCGACGATGACTGACTTCGCACTCCACCTCGTCGTCGAGGACGTCCCGGCCGCGGTGGACTTCTACGAGCGTGCCTTGGGGGCGCGGGTGACTCGCGTGCTGCACCTCCCGGACGGATCCACCGCGACCGCCGACCTGGACATCGAGGGCCTGCAGGTAGCGCTGGCCGCGCCAGTGCCCGGGACGTCTTGGCGACACCGCGCTCGACGGCGACATCTGTGGCCGCCTACCGGTTCGCGGTCCCGGACGCCGGCGCCGCCATGGACCGGGCGACGTCGGCGGGCGCCACGGTGCATTCGCCGCTCCAGGATGCCTTCTGGGGCGTGCGGACGGGAGAGGTGCTCGATCCGTCGGGCCACCGGTGGGCGTTCGACCAGCGCGTGCGGGAGGTCCCGGTGGAGGAGATCGAGGCGCGGCTGGCAGGCATGGTCAACGGCACCTGATGGAGGGGCCGCGTCCCACCGCCGGCATGCGGTCGCAGCTTCCTACGGCCGTGGTGTGACGAGCGTGGTTCGTCCGGTTGCGGGGCCCCAACTCAGGCTGAGAGTCGACCTCGAGTCCGAGGCCGCGCTCTCGTGCATTGTTGAGGGCGAGGCGCGCCGCGGCGAGCGTCCTGGGCAGCGATGCCTACAACGCATCCAGGTCCAGCAGTGACTCGGTCTCCGTGCGACTCAACACGAGCACCAGCACAGTTTGCTCCCCAGTTGCCAACGGTGGAAGTGCCAACCGCGACTGACGGCAACGATGGCTCATCGGCCGGAGCGCACGAGGAATCCCTCGCCTGATCGAGGCGATGCATGCGCTTTGTCTGTCGCGGACAATGGCACCGTGGCGATGTTGGAGGGCCTGCTGGTCGTGGGCTTCGTTGGCGCGCTGCTGTACCTGGCGATCCGGGCGCTGCAAAGTAGCCAAGGTCAGGAGCTGCATCCGGCCTTGAACGCCGGGCGTTGGCAGACCGCGCACTATGACGTCGACGGCCACACCAAGGTGGTGGTGCAGAAGGTCACTCCAGCCGGCACGCATGTGCTGGACGAGCATGTCATCGCCGAGATCCCGGTCAGCGACCCGGAGTACGACGAACTCTTCATGACCGCCATGGCGACGGCACGCCAGCGCAAGGCGATCTTCGAGACCGAGGAGTGAGCATTGGGCGCCATGCCGGAGCAGCCAGTTCGGTCGCGGACTCCTGCCGTTTCCCGGATGCCTGGTGGCCGCCCGCTACCACCACCAACGGACAAGCAAGTCACGGACCACTGACCTCGATGCGTGACACCGCCGCGTCTGCACCCGCTTAGACACGGGACCGGAACCGGTCAGCGGCCACCAGCAGGGTCGCGTTCTGGGATATGCGGTGCTCCCGGATGGCGGCTTCGGACAGCTTGATCACGTGCTCGTCGCCGTGGTCGAGGGCCGCGGCCGGGAGCCGGTCCAGCAGCCGTACGACCTCCTCGTCCGGGAGCGTGATGCTGGTTGATTCCTTGGGGTGTCGGGGATCTCCGTATGCCGCCACGATGCCCGCGACGGCTTGCCAGGCTGCGGTCACGCTGTCCCGCTGGACCTCGGGCGGCAGGTGGGGCAGCACCAGACGGACGGCGGCCGGCGCGGTGACGGTGTGGCAGAAGGCGATGGGTGCATCGGGTCTGGCCGCGAGTACCCGGGCCGCCGCGCCGACGAGCTCGGTCAGCGCGTCCTGTGTGGCGTCCGGGACGTGCCAGCGCGACAGGCCAGCGGGCAGGCCGGCGACAGAGTCCAAGGCGGCCAGCCGACCCGTCACGCCCTCGCCCCGGGACGGTGCCTCGGCGGGAAGCCGGGGGAGGCGGGACAGTGCGGTGACGGCGTCCCACTTCCCCGCGCTGCCAGACGGGCTGGGCAACGTCTGATAGCGCGCCGCCCACAAGCCCAGACCACGGGCCAACTCGTCGGTGAGGAGCTGGTTGGGTGCCTTGCCAGCCGCGGACAAGGTCCGCACCGCGTGGGCCGTCCGAATCATCCCGTGGGTGGCACTAGCGGCCATGCCGGAGAGCAGCCGCGGCCACCAGGTGCTGAGCAACGACTGCCAACCCATCTCATGGGCGCGGTCCAGGAAGAACGTCGTCCAGTCCCCCAATAAGCGGGTTTGCCCGAGCCACTCACGCCAGTTGTCATCGGTGACCATGCGCCCGGGCCTGGGTGCGTCGTCGAGTCGCCCGACGTAGTGGTCGACCCACGCGGGGACGGCCACCTCGCCGTTCATCGTCGTCATGGCCTCCACGGCCATGGGGCCATGGTTGGCGAGGAAGCCCCCGAACTCCGGGCCCGTCTCAGCGAAGCGCTCCAGCGCCTCCAGCAAGGCCGGGCTGGTCATGGCTCGCGTCGGCCCGGCCGGCGGTGGCAGTCAGCATGCGCACGAACCGGCCGTGCGACCGCGTCCGACCCGGCCAGACCCCTCTGAATCACCACCAGCACAGTCTGCTCGTCGAGGCCTGGCGTCGCATCCGACGTCCTCGGATCGGTCAACCTCGGCGAACTGGCGGTGCGTCGCGCCGACGAGAGACCCGTTCGGGTCCGCCTATCGGCAAGATGGATTCCGCAGGAGACGGCGCGCGGACCTGACCCGGACATCGGGGATCACTTTCGATCCGCCAGAGTGCCAGTCCGCCCGGCGGTAGCCAACGCCGCAGGTGTTGGCTACCCGACGTTGGAGCGGTTGCTTGCGGGTTGCGCTTACCCGCGACGATGCTGCCTGCATGGGAAAGAAGCACGTGAGGTCGGCCCAGCTGACCGATCCGATCGAGCAGTCGCGTGCCGTGCCGATCGGCGACTACGGGTTCCTCAGCGACGGCGAGGTGTCGGCTCTGGTGGCCCCGGCGGGCGCTGTCGACTGGATGTGCGTTCCGCGGTTCGACGCGGCGCAGCGTCTTCGGGGCGATCCTGGGCCAGCGCGCGGGCTCGTTCAGGGTGGCTCCTCTCGACGCTCGGGTGCCGGCCGCTCGCCGCTACCTGCCCGGGACGATGATCCTCGAGACGAGCTGGGGCACACCGACGGGCTGGATGATCGTGCGCGACGTCCTGCTCATCGGGCCCTGGCACCACGATGTCGACCGTTCCGCGACCTATCGGCGGACGCCGACCGACTACGAGGCAGAGCACGTCCTGCTGCGCACCATCCGCTGCGTCTCCGGGGAGGTGCAGACGATCATGGACTGCGAGCCGGTGCTCGAGTACGGCAAGGTGCCGGTCCACTGGGACTACATCGGCGACAGCTACCACCAGGCCCGCGCCGCCTCGGCGGACTCCCGGGTCACCCTCACGCTGACCACCGACATGATGCTCGGGTTCGAGGGAGGCCAGGCGAGCGCCCGCACGCTGCTCAAGGCAGGGAGACACCCGCTTCGTCGCGTTGTCCTGGGGCGGCGCGAAGCCGCCCACGACCTACTCCGACGCATACGAGAGCCTCGTATGGACGGCCCACCACTGGCAGCACTGGCTGGCGCGCGGCACGTTCCCCGACCACCCGTGGCGCAGCTATCTCCAGCGCAGCGCCTTGACCCTGCGCGGGCTGACCTATGCACCCGACGGGCGCGGTGACGGCCGCCGGCAGACGTCGCTGCCCGAGACGCCCGGAGGGGACCGCAACTACGACTACCGGTTCACCTGGATCCGGGACGCGACGTTCGCTCTGTGGGGGATGTACTCCCTGGGGTTCGACTGGGAGGCGGTCGACTTCTTCTCCTTCATCGCCGACCTCGCCGAGGGGGACGACGATCTGCAGATCATGTACGGCATCGGTGGCGAGCGCGACCTGACCGAGTCGACGCTGGACCACCTGCCGGGATACGCCGACTCGCGCCCGGTGAGGATCGGCAACGCCGCGTACGCCCAGAAGCAGCACGACGTCTGGGGGGCACTGCTGGACTCGGTGTACCTGCACGCCACGGCGGTCGACCATCTCGACAACCGGATCTGGCCGATCCTCGACAAGCAGGTGAGCCAGGCGCTGAAGCACTGGCGCGAGCCCGACGCCGGGATCTGGGAGGTCCGCGGGAGAGCTCAAGCACTTCACCTCCTCCAAGATCATGTGCTGGGTCGCGGTCGACCGGGGTGCCCGACTGGCACGGATGAGCGGCGAGGAGGGCAAGGCGGCCGAGTGGGAGCTGGCGGCCGAGGAGATCAAGGAGGACATCCTCAGCAACGGCGTGGACGATCGCGGTGTGCTGACCCAGTACTACGGCAGCACCGCCTTGGATGCCTCCCTGCTGCTCGCGCCGCTGGTGCGCTTCCTGCCGCCGGACGACCCGCGGATCCGGGCAACGGTGCTGGCGATCCGCGAGGAGCTCACCGTCGACGGACTGGTCCTCCGCTACCGGGTGGAGGAGACCGACGACGGCTTCCACGGAGAGGAAGGGACCTTCACCATCTGCTCGTTCTGGCTCGTCTCCGCATTGTGCGAGATCGGCGAGGTCAGCAAGGCGCGCAAGCTGTGCGCGAAACTGCTGTCGTTTGCCGGGCCCCTGGAGCTGTACGGCGAGGAGATCGACGCACACAGCGGACAGCATCTGGGCAACTTCCCCCAGGCCTTCACCCACCTCGCGCTCATCAACGCGGTTCTCCACGTCATCAAGCACGAGACCGAGCATTGAGCCTGCAGGTCACGGAGACCGCCAGTCCGAGAGCCGATGGCCTACACGCGCGGCCATCAGGATGGCTGTTGAGGAGCCGGAGAATGGCTACAAACTTGGCTACAACGAGGGCATCACGGCGGGCCGCAGTCCGTGTTTCCGTAGGTCAGCGGCCCTTTCTGTACGCCATGAGGGACTTGAACCCCCAACCCGCTGATTAAGAGGCTGAACACGCCTGTGCACAGGCCTGCGCGGATGTGGGTCTCAGGCGGGCAAGCGACGTTCGGCAGCCGGTTGGGTGCACTCCCGTGTGGCGGCGTTGCACCCGCCGTTGCAGCACGTGTTGGTGGCGGAGTCGATCGAGAACAAGCATGGCCGGTGCCTTGCTGCCTCCGGTGCAGGCCTCTGCCGCGGTAGGGAGTGACCCGGTGTGTGGAGCTGCCGAAGCCCGCTACCTTCGCGAGGTGGAGATCACCACGCGCATCAGGTCCGGTCGAGGTGACTTCGCCCTCTTCGCGATCACCCCGCCGAGGCAGTCGACGCCCGCCGAGCGGCTCCCGGAGATCGCGCGCGCCACCGTCGAACGGCTGGACCACCTCGACCTCGACGGACTGGTCCTGTACGACATCGACGACGAGGGATCCCGCAACCCGGTCGAGCGCCCCTTTCCCTTCAGCCCGACCGTCGACCCGTCCGAGTACCGGGCGGAACACCTCCAGGCGTGGCGAACGCCGGCCATCGTCTACCGCGCTGTCGGCAAGTACCAGCGCGAAGAACTGCGAACGTGGCTCACCGAGCAGGATCCCCGCCGAACGTTGACCGTGCTGGTCGGCACGGCCTCCAGCGGCAGCACCCCGCCTGTGTCCCTCGCCGATGCCCAAGCGCTGCGGACAGAGCTGAACCCGGAGTTGCTGCTCGGAGGAGTGGCGATCCCCGAGAGGCACAGCCGCCGCGAGAACGAGCACCTGCGCCTGATCGCGAAGCAGGAGGCGGGCTGCCGGTTCTTCGTCTCCCAGGTCGTCTACGACCTGAACGCCGCCCAGAACCTCGTCTCCGACTACCGCTACGAGTGCGAGTCCCGTGGACTGGCCCCGGTCCCGATCGTGTTCACGTTCTCCGTATGCGGCTCGATGAAGACCCTCGAGTTCCTTCGCTGGCTCGGCGTCGACGTCCCTCGGTGGATCGAGAACGACCTCCGGCACTCGACCAACCCGTTGGCGGCCTCCCTGGAGCAGGCGCAGGCGACGGCCGTCGAGCTCATCGACTTCTGCCGCCGCCTCGGAGTGCCCTTCGGCCTCAACGTAGAAAGTGTCTCCATCCGTCGTGAAGAGATCGAAGCCTCCGTGGACCTCGCTGCTCGACTGACGACCTACCTACGGGCCTAGTCGAGGACCGGATGGGTCCGGACATCGGCATGACCGCGCGGATCGCGGCATGAGCAGACGCCTCTGCTCTTACGACAGGCTTCCGGCTGCGCGGGAGCGCAGCACAAGTCCGGAGAAACACAAAATGTCCATCGCGCCGGATCGGACGGATGCACTCGTCTGTAGATGCTGGAGCGGTCGTGTGCATCAGGCGGTCGGGCGCGAGCGACCCAGGTCAGAGCCGAGGTGTGGGTCGTCCTTGCCACACCGGGTGCAGACCCGGGAGCGGTGGTTGTCCTCCGGGTTCATCACGAATCCCCAGTGGTGGTGGGAGGTTGAGCCTGCAGAGCAGCGGCGGGCGGATGGTCGTGGTGTCGTTCATGGGGTCGGTCTCCTGGGTGAGCTCGCGACGTAGCTGCCACGCTGTGGAGAACACTCCCGACGCATAGGTGAGCTGATGCGAGCGGTCGAGCGCGGTCAGGTCGGCGTACAGCTCCCAGCGGTAGCGCTGGCGCGTGTCGCCGGCAGGCAGCAGCCGGGTGGACAGCCGGACCAGCCCGAGCGCGACGGGTGTCGGCCTCATGGTCAGCTCGTTCCCGGGAGTGGGCGAACCGAGCCGGTGCGGGGGCGGTAGGCACGGGCGAGGCCGTCGCGGGCCAGCTCGATGCCGTCCGTCGTGAGTCGGTAGTAGCGGCGGGCGGGACGACCGGCCTCGCTCGGGTCGACGTCCTCCCACCGCGACTCCACCCAGCCGAGCCGCTCCAGGCGTGCCAGGATCGGGTGGATGGTGCCGCTGGGCAGACCGGCTCCTTCGCCGATCTCGAGCCCGTAGCGCTCGCTGCCGGGGTCTTCCAGGAGGGCCCTGAGCACGAGCTGGGCGGAAATGGTCATCCGTGGCGACGTTCCCGACATGCGTCGTACTCTACCTAGCCTCTAGGTAGAGTACAAGAGAGTCGGCATCCCAATCGCACGCTGGAATTCACCGCCCGCTCATCGGCTACTTGTTTCATTGACCCAGGACCGGTGCCTGGCGAGGCTCGGTCTAGGCGCCCGGGCTCGTCGCTCTCATTTCGGCTGCCCACGCTGTGTCGTGTGGCTCTCATTTGGCCTGCGCGGGCCGGGCGTCGCCAGGGCCGGGAGAGGCTCAAGAGGGGTTTGCCCAGCTCGAAGTAGCGTTGCCCTCCCGGCTCGACAACCAGTACTGGATCGAGCTCGGAGGAGCATGCACGAGCACAACGCAGAGCGTGTGGTGATCGGGATGGACCCGCACAAGCGGTCGGCCACGATCGAGGTGATGACCGGCGACGAGACGTCCTCGGTGGCGGCCGGTATCGCCACCGACGACGCCGGCTTCACCGGCGATGCTGGCGCTACGTGCGAGCAGTTGGCCGGACCGGGTCTGGGCGGTCGAGGGCTGCAACGGCATCGGCCGGCACATCGCCAAGCGGCTGGTCGCCGACGGCGAGCAGGTGGTGGACGTGCCGCCGAAGCTGTCGGCCCGGGCCCGGGTGTTCGCCACCGGGCAGGGCCGCAAGACCGACGCCACCGACGCGCACTCGGTCGCGTTGGTCGGGACCCGCATGGCCGGGCTGCGTCCGGTGGTCGATGACGAGCAGCTCGCGGTGCTGCGGATGCTGGTCGACCGGCGCCGCTCGCTGGGCGAGGACCACACCCGGATGGTCTCCCAGCTGCACCAGCTGCTGCTGGAGCTGATCCCCGGCGGGGCGAAGAAGGACCTGTCCGCCGCCCAGGCCAAGGCGCTGCTGGCCACGGTCCGCCCCCGCGACGCCGCCGGCAAGACCCGCCGCCGGGTCGCCGCGGAGCTGATCGCTGACCTGGAGCGGATCTACGCCCGCAAGAAGGCCGCCGAACAAGGAGCTCAACGCAGCTGGTCGCCGCGACCGGCACCAGCCTGACTGGACCTGAACGGCATCGGCCCCTCCGGCGCCGCCCGGCTGCTGGTCGAGGTCGGCGACATCACCCGGTTCCCCGACCGCGCCCACTTCGCGTCCTGGAACGGCACCGCACCGATCGACGCCTCCTCCGGCGACCAGGTCCGCCACCGGCTCTCCCGGGCCGGGAACCGGCAGATCAACCGGGTCCTGCACATCATGGCCACCGTCCAGCTGCGCAACCCCACCGAAGGCCGCGCCTACTACGACCGCCGCAAAGCCGAGGGCAAGACCTCGATGGAAGCCATGCGCGCACTCAAACGACGGCTGTCCGACATCGTCTACCGCACATGCTCGACGACGCCATCGCCGGCACAGTCGAGGACGGGCCCGGGAGGGCAACCGGGGAACGACTCTGACTCCAGCGCGGCCGGCTCACATCCCCACACCGACTCTTCGGACAAGTCACTTCCCGGACCCGCCACCACAGAGCCTAGAACCCCACTCCCGGCTGCGTCTTGACACAGAGGGGAGCCATGAGCGGATGTTTGGTACGCCTACAGGCGGCGGAAAGATGCGTCTTGGTGCTGGGTTGATCGGTGCCTTCGGTGCCTTCGGTGCCTTCGGTACCTTCGGTGCGCTGAGTGCGCATCGCCGCGCGAGCCGTCTAGTGGTGTGAAGTGGGAGTGTTAGCCAGTGGGCTGTGGGTCGGGAAAGGATCCGTGCCCCAACCAAGCGAAGAGATCCTGCTCTTCCTTACCCCCTGCCCCAACATGTCCACCTGGCCGCCAGATGCCTTCGGCGCCCGGAATGTGATCTGCGAGCCAGCGGGCGCTGAAGTTGTTGAAGGCGGTGTCGCCAGTGGCTGCCATGACCTTGGTCGGGGGGCCGATCTCGGTTACCGAGA
Organism: uncultured Actinomycetota bacterium; assembly: GCA_963774575.1. GTDB lineage: Bacteria > Actinomycetota > Actinomycetes > Propionibacteriales > Nocardioidaceae > Nocardioides. The sequence continues at coordinate 403,446 of CAVZFO010000022.1, forward strand.
AGCCCCAATCGCGGCCGGCGGCGAGGTTGTCGTCGATGTAGCCGGCGGCGCCTTGTCGTCCAGCTTCGCGAACGACTTCTTCGAACATGGCGCGGATGGCTGGGTCAGTGATGTCGGCATCTGGCATGCCGCTTCACGGTCTGCGCAGTGCTCAACCACGATTGGGCGAAGAAGCCCTACGTGGAGTCAGCGGAGGACACTGGCCATTTTTCCCGCTGCCAACGGTGCGGCAAAGAGGACCACACGGGTGGCCCCGGCAAGGACCTGAGATCGGCCTGGACTATCGGAGACTCCGGCTAGTCACCCCGACCATGACCACGCCTGCGAACGGGAGTCGCTCAATCTGTTGATGGCGGGCGGCTGCGGCGGCCCCACGGGAGTGAACGCGGCTCTTTCATGGGGGCGGGGGCGGGCAGGTCTAGCGGGCCAACGGGTTGGCGCTGACGCCTCGCCGGTTCTGCCTTTAATCGTGAGGGCGCTTCAGGTCTCCGTGAGGATCGGCAATCGGCAGCACGCTGTGAGGGCCGACGCCTGTGAGGGCTGGTGCCCAAGCCCGCGTGAGAGCGGCTTGTTCTTGACCGCCACTCGAAGAACGCGAGCACAGCCACGAGAACGCCGACGACGATGATGACCCAGACCCACCACTCCATGACGGCCTCCTCGAAGCGCGGAGATTCAGGCAACATACGCCGCGCCCAACAGCGTGGATAGTGATGGCCGGGATGCTCGACTTGTGTGTGGCGGGCCAGCGGCTGGCATCGGTGACGATCCCCAACGTGTTCGCCTGACAGACAGTGACAGGGGACCGGAGG
>CAVZFO010000023.1:0-51731 GCA_963774575.1 uncultured Actinomycetota bacterium
CCGATCCACCGCGAAACGGCGGTATCCGGAACGCACAGATGAGTTCCGGATAGCGCCGCCCGTGTGTGTGACTACTTGACCTCGGAGCGGCGCAGGGACAGCAGCCCGACGACGAGGGGAATGACGATCCAGATCATCGTGGTCGAGCCGAGCATCGCCCACTCCTTACCGGTGTTCGTCGCGCCGTCGAGGAGCGCCACCTGCGTGTAGTGCCAGTCGATCCACGGCTGCAGGTCCTCGAACCACGAACGCACCTGAGCCAGGAGCGCGAGGATGCCCGGCATGACCAGTGAAGCGACGAAGTAGCCCACGATCGCGGCCGCGGAGTTGCGCAGCACGACACCGAGGGCGAAGCCGAAGGCCATGCCAACCAGGTTGTAGAGCACCATCTGGAGTGCCATGGACAACGAAATGTCCCACGCGGTGTCGACGCCTGCGAGCGCGGACCCGGCCACGTTGCCGAGGGCGCCGACCGCGAAGGCGACGGAGACGGCGCCGAGGCCCACCAGGAGGGTCGCGATCGCCTTGGCGCCGATCACGCGGCCGCGGCTCGGCACCAGCGTGAACGTGGTGAGCCCACTTCGCTGGCTCCACTCACCTGTGACGGCCAGGATCGCGATGATCGGCAGGATCACCGACATCGGGAACCCGCTCGCCCTCACGAAGTTCTGGTAGGTGACGTCGCTGTTGAGGCCGAGGACGAGGAGCGACCCGGCCGAGATGGGCGACAGGACGCCGATGCTGATGAGCATCCAGAATCCCGAGCGGGTGTTGAACATCTTGCGCAGCTCGACCTTGACGAGTCGGGTGGTCGGGATGGGGCGGGCGGTCCGTCGGGCCGGCACGGCCTCGATGGTGTCGGGAGAGACGGTCGTGGCGGTCATGCCGCAACTCCTTCGCGTTGGGTGTCGGCAGTGAGCGACAGGAACATGTCTTCGAGCCCGGCGCCCTCGGCGGACCGGAGCTCGGTGAGGGCGATGCCGGCGGTCAGGGCCACGGCCCCGACCCGAGCGGGGTCGGCATCGGTGCGGACCGAGCCGTCCCCGGCGAGCGTGCTGGGGATCCCGGCCCGCTCGAGCGCGTGCAGCGAGGTCGCGCGGTGACGTCGACCGGACCAGCGTCCCCGCTGCCGCCAGCAGCTCTTCCTTGCTGCCGGACGCGACGATCTTCCCGTTGCCGATCACGACCAGGTCATCGGCGATGACCTCGATCTCGTGGAGCAGGTGCGAGGACAGCAGCACCGTGCCGCCCTGGCTGGCGAAGCCCGTCAGCAGGTCGCGCATCCACCGGATCCCGGCAGGGTCGAGCCCGTTGGCCGGCTCGTCGAGGATCAGCACCTTGGGATCTCCGAGGAGTGCGGTGGCGATACCGAGCCGCTGGCGCATCCCGAGGGAGTAGTTGCGCACCCGGCGCTTGGCCTCGGTGGGTGTCAGACTCACCAGCTCGAGCATCTCGTCAACGCGGCGGCGGGGCAGGCCCATGGTGTCGGCGGCGATCGTGAGGATCTCGCGTCCGGTGCGGCCGGCGTGCTGGGCGGAGGCGTCGAGAAGGACGCCCACCTCGAGGCCGGGGTTGGGGAGGTCGGCGAACCGTTCTCCGTTGATGGTCGCGGTGCCGGACGTCGGGGCGGTCAGGCCGACCATCACGCGCATCGTGGTGGACTTGCCGGCGCCGTTCGGGCCGAGGAAGCCGGTGACGCGACCGGACTGGGCGGTGAAGGAGACGTTGTCGACGGCGGTGAAGCCGGCGTACCTCCGGGTCAGTGACTCAACAGTGATCATGTGAGAACCCTCGCCGCGTCGCGGCGTGCGCACATCGGCGTCGAGGCCGGACCCTCCTCGGCCGTCGGGAGGAGCGGGGTCTCGTTCTTTCGGTCGGTCCCCGGCGCCTTGGCGGTCCCTAGGCTGGGTGTGTGATCACCAACGCCCTGCGCTCGCTGTGGGCCGAGCCCCGAGCAGCCGCCGTTCCCGAACGGGTGTCGCGCGACTGGGTGCTGGTCGGGGCGTTGATGGTGACGGCGCTGCTCGAGGGAGTCCTCCGGGACGACGTCGCCTGGCGGCCGTTCGTGACGATCGTGGCGGTCGGGCTTGCGCCGGTGCTGCTGTGGCGGCGTACCCACCCGTTGGTCTGCGTCGTGGTGGGCTTCGGCACTGGCATGGCGTTGGGACTGGCGAGTCAGCTGGCCGGGATCCCGGGTGTGGGCCTCAACACGATGATCTACATCCTGGTGCTCGCCTACGCGCTGGTCCGCTGGGGCTCAGGGCGCGAGATCGTGATCGGGCTGGCGGTGGTGCTGATCGCTGCGGTGGTCAGCATTGCGACCGACTACTCCGGGCCGGCCGAGCTCTTCGGTGGGTTCGGCGTTCTGGTGGCTGCGGCGGCGGGCGGAGCGGCGTTCCGCTACCGCGCCGAGAGCCGGCGCCGGGCGTTGGACCAGATCCGCAGCCAGGAGCGGGTCGCCCTCGCGCGCGAGCTGCACGACATAGTCGCCCACCACGTCTCGGCGATCGCTGTGCAGGCGCAGGCGGGCCGGGCGATGGCCAGGCAGCGACCCGAGGCCGGGCTCGAGGCGCTGGCAGCCATCGAAGGGGAAGCATCGCGGACGCTCGCGGAGATGCGGGCGATGGTCCGGGTACTGCGCGACGGAGCGCCAGCGGAGTACGCCCCCCAGCCCGGCGTTGCCGACCTGCTGTCCCTCGCCCGCCGCGACTCGGTCCCGGTCGTCGACGTGGAGCTGCCGGATGACCTGGACGAACTTCCGCTCCAGGTCGACGCGGCGGTCTACCGGCTGGCGCAAGAGGCGCTGACCAACGCCCTGCGGCACGCCCGCAACGCCTCGCGTGTGGAGATCCGGGTCGTCGAGGGTGCGAGGAAGGCTGCGGCTACGCGTGACCGACGACGGTCGGATCGACCCGGCGCGGTCGGCGAGCCACGGCTTCGGGCTGCTGGGGATGACCGAGCGCGTGCAGCTGCTAGGCGGCACGCTGCGCGCCGGGCCGGCGCCCGAGGGCGGGTGGACGGTCGACGCCGAGCTGCCGACGGAGGTACGCCGATGACGGTGCGCGTGCTGGTGGCCGACGACCAGGACCTGGTGCGTACCGGCCTGTCCATGATCCTTGACGCCCAGCCCGACATCGAGGTCGTCGGTCAGGCCGCCGACGGCCACGCCGCGGTCGAGCTGGCGCGTCGGCTCCGCCCCGACGTGTGCCTGGTCGACATCCGGATGCCCGGGCTCGACGGCATCGAGGTGACCGAGCTCCTCGCCGGGCGGGGCGTCCCGGACCCGATCGCGGTGGTGGTGATCACGACCTTCGACCTCGACGAGTACGTCCACGGCGCGCTTCGGGCCGGCGCCCGAGGCTTTCTGCTCAAGGACGCCGGGCCGGAGCTGCTCGTCCAGGCCGTGCACGCCGCCGCCGCCGGCGATGCCCTGATCGCGCCGAACATCACCCGGCGGCTGCTGTCCACCTTGGCCGCCAGGGAACCGTCGAAACGACGTACCCAACCGATCGAGCCGCTCACCGACCGCGAGGAGGAGGTGCTGGCGCTGGTCGCCCGTGGCCGCACGAACGCCGAGATCGCCGCCGACCTCTTCATCGGCCTGACGACCGCCAAGACCCACGTCGCGAGCCTGCTGACCAAGATCGGCGCCCGCAACAGGGTCGAGATCGCGATGTGGGCCTACGACACCGGCCGCGTGGGGGACTGAAGCCGCCGTCCAAGACTCGGAGAAGCCGTTCCGCCAGGCGCGCAGGATTCGATGAAACGCGGTCTCGTCTACGAGATGCGGCGCCAACCGCTCAATCGTGTGTGCGGTGAGCTGTGGCCGTTGTCAATTGCGCTCAGAGGGAAACCCGCAACGAGCGTGATGGGCCGCTAGGTCGTTCAAGCCCGGCTTAGGCACGCCAGTGCCAAGACCACGCTGGACACGTACTCACACCTCTGGCCCGACACCGACGACAGCACGCGAGCCGCCATTGACGCCGTGTTCGAAGCCCGTCTTCGAGGTCCCGAGGCAACGTCCGAAGCCACACTCAGCTGATCCGAGACCCTGGCCCGGAGGCGTCGCGGACAGCAGCCACGATCACCGGCCAACAACCGAGTCGGCCCGTCTCTGCCGCAACAGAAACGGGCCGACTTGCGGACTTTTTGCGGACTACAGCGACGAAGTTCAGACAAAAGCCCAGGTCAGAGGCCTAGAGGGGCCTAGATGTCGTAGTAGAGCTCGAACTCGTGCGGGTGCGGGCGCAGCTGCACGGGCAGGATCTCGTGGGTGCGCTTGTAGTCGATCCAGGTCTCGATCAGGTCGGGCGTGAAGACGTTGCCCACCGTGCAGGAAGTCGTGGTCGGCCTCGAGGGAGTCGAGCACGGCGTCGAGCGAGGTCGGGACCTGGTCGGATGTCGGCCATCTCGTCCGGCGGGAGCTCGTAGATGTCCTTGTCGATCGGGCTCGTGCGGCTCGATCTTGTTCTTGATGCCGTCGAGGCCGGCCAGCAGCAGCGCCGAGAACGCGAGGTAGGGGTTGGCCGACGGGTCGGGGCAGCGGAACTCGATGCGCTTGGCCTTCGGGTTGGAGCCGGTGATCGGGATCCGGACGCACGCCGAGCGGTTGCGCTGGGAGTAGACCAGCGAGATCGGGGCCTCGAAGCCGGGCACCAGGCGGTGGTAGGAGTTCACCGTCGGGTTGGTGAAGGCCAGCAGCGACGGGGCGTGCTTGAGGATGCCGCCGATGTAGTAGCGGGCCATGTCGGACAGGCCGCCGTACCCGGTCTCGTCGTAGAAGAGCGGCTCGCCCTCGTTCCAGATCGACTGGTGGCACGTGCATGCCCGAGCCGTTGTCGCCGAAGATCGGCTTCGGCATGAAGGTCGCGGTCTTGCCGTTGCGCCAGGCGGCGTTCTTGATGAGGTACTTGAACTTCATCACGTCGTCGGCGGCCTTGAGCAGCTCGTCGAAGCGGTAGTTGATCTCGGCCTGGCCGGCGGTGCCGACCTCGTGGTGGGCGCGCTCGACGAGCAGGCCGGAGGCCTCGAGCTCCTTGACCATCTCGTCGCGCAGGTCGCCGAAGTGGTCGTACGGCGCGACCGGGAAGTAGCCGCCCTTGTACGGACCTTGTAGCCGCGGTTGTCGTCCTCGCGAGCCCGGTGTTCCAGGCGCCCGCCTCGGAGTCGATGTGGTAGTAGCCCGGCGTTGGCCTTGGTCTCGAAGCGGACCGAGTCGAAGACGTAGAACTCGGCCTCGGGGGCGAAGTACGCCGTGTCGCCGATGCCGGTCGTGGCGAGGTAGGCCATGCGCCTTGCGGGCGATGTTGCGCGGGTCGCGGGAGTAGGCCTCGCCGGTGAGCGGGTCGTGGATGAAGAAGTTCACGACCAGCGTCTTGGCGGTCGCGGAACGGGTCGAGGTACGCCGTGGTCGGGTCCGGGAACAGCGACATGTCGGACTCGTGGATGGCCTGGAAGCCGCGGATCGAGGAGCCGTCGAAGTTGAGGCCGTCGTCGAAGACGGACTGGTCGAACGAGGACACCGGGCACCGTGAAGTGCTGCATGATCGCCGGGCAGGTCGCAGAAGCGGACGTCGACCATCTCGACGCCTTCGTCCTTGACGTACTTGAGCAGCTCGTCGCTGTTCTGCGAACATTCGTCCTCCTTGGCCGCGCGAGGTCTGGCGCGACCGACAGGTTGCTGTGCGGAGTCGGGTCAGACCGGGTGCGGCGCTGCGCCGGACTGCCTGCAACGTACGCAGGGGCAGTTTCTCGACCGTATCGCGTTTGTTTCGGGCGTGTAACAGGTGTCCAGGCGGCCTCCAGGCGCCGCTCTACGCTGACGAGCGTGAGCCGTCGACGCCGTGTCCGCCGTACGAGACCGCGTCCTGGGCGCGCCGGATCCTCGCCCTGGTCGTCGACTGGTCGCCTCGACCCTGGTGGTCGTCGCGCATCATCGGGCCGGCGGGCTGCGAGCGACGACCGGTAGTCCGGCTTCTACACGCTGGCGTCTTCGTCGTCGAGTCCGCGCTGCTCACCGCGCTGGTCGGCGGCTCCTTCGGCAAGCTGGCGACCCGGCTGCGGGTGGTCCGCGTCGACGGCAGCGGCCGGCCGCTCGACCTGCTGCGCTCGCTGCTGCGCGCGTGCTGATCGCCTGGTCGATCCCGCCGCTGGTCTACCGGCCCGACGGCCGCGGCCTGCACGACATCGCGGCCGGCACGGCGACGGTCACCCTGCAGGCGTCAGGGCCCGCCCGGTTAGGCTTCACCGTCCGACGTCGCCGCCATCCCGGGGGTCTGCATGCGCGACCGTCCGTCCACTCCGCACCCGTGCTGACCGGCGCCCTCGCCGTCGCTCGCGCTCGGCGGCTCGCTCGCGGCCTGCGGCTCCGACGGCTCCGGCAGCTCCAGGCCGCCGACGCGCCCAGCTCGTCGACGGCGTCCGACGCGACCCCGTCAGCCGATCCCACCGCATCGGACTCGCCGGCGACCCGGACGACGGGGGACGAGGTCGCCGTCGCGGACTTCGTGGCCCGGATCCGGAAGGGCCTCGAGGCCACCGACACCGCCCACATGGACGTCACGATGAGCGGGACGGGCGGCGAGATGACCGCCGAGGGCGACGTCGACTACACGGCGCACGCCGCCCGACGATGGCGATGACGATGAAGCTCGGTGCCGGCAGACGCATGACGATGCTGCTGCGTCGACAGGGTGATGTACATGCAGTCGGCGCAGCAGGGCGACAAGTTCGTGAAGATCGACCTCGACGACCCCAACAACCCGCTGGGCCCGGCGTTCACCGCAACAGCTCGACCCGAACGAGCTCGATGGAGGCCCTGACCGAGGCCGTCAGCTCGGTGACGCTACGCCAGGGCTCGGAGGACGTCGACGGCGAGCAGCTCGACCACTACGCGATGACCATCGACCCCAGCAAGCTCGCCAGCACGGTGGCGAGCACCGGCGCGGCACGCCTGCCGAGCGTCGTGCGTACGACGTCTGGCTCGACGACGAGGACCGGATGCGTCCAGACGAAGATGGACCTCGGCGCGGTGCAGTACCTCGCGACGATGACGCAACCTCGACTGGGGCGAGACGGTCGACGATCGAGGCGCCGCCCGACGACAAGGTCATCGACCCCGCCCGCCGGCTGATCGTCGTACGAGCGGCCGCGCCGGCCGGCGGTCAGCGACCGCGCATGTTGCCGCGCATGCCCTTCATGCTGGTCGGCACCGGGCCCTTGGGCAGCGGGATGGTCGGGCGGTTGGCGTCGAGCGCCTTGAGCCGGTTGAGGATGTCGGTCATCTCGGCCGGCTTGACCTGGCGCCCGAGCTTGTGCACGTGGCGCACCAGCTTGGGCAGCGGGACCTCGCCCTCGCCGTTGCCGCACGACGACCTCGTGGATCGGGCGTCTCGGCGGCGACCCGCTCGTGCTTGCGGCGCTCGCTGGCCATCAGCGTCGCAGCCGGTTGGGGTTGCCCTCGCCGACCAGGACGATGCCGGGAGGCCCGACGACGCGGTGCACGACGTCCTGCTGCTTGGTGAAGCGCGACGGCCGGGTCGGTCTTCCAGCCGCGCGCGCAGCATCCGCAGCGCGGCGGCGGCGCGCCCGGGCTGGCCCTCCATCTGGGCGTACGCCGCCTGTCTGGGCGCGGCGGCCGAAGATGATCAGGGCGCCAGCAGTGCCGAGCAGCAGCGCGCCGACGATCGCGGAGACCAGGTGCAGGGTGCCGGTGCCGGGCAGCAGCCAGAACAGCGCGAAGCCGACGGCGGCACCGAGGACGAACGCGCCGAGGAGCCACCACGCCAGCTCCGGGTCGGAGCTTCTTCGCCATCTGGTAGGTCTCGACGAACTGCTGGCGCCGGCTCATCTTCGGCGCCGGTCGACGGGTCTTGGCCATCGCTGGTCTTTCCAGTCGGTGCGTGACGGGTCGGACGGCCCGTTGAACAGAGGGTCAGGCGGTCGCGACGCCTGCGCGGGCGTCCATGGCCTGACGGTACAGCCGACCGGCGCGGTACGACGAACGCACGAGCGGCCCGGACAGCACGCCGGAGAAGCCGATCTCCTCGGCCTCGCGCCGGAGCTCGACGAACTCCTCGGGCTTGACCCAGCGCTCGACCGGGTGGTGCCGCACCGAGGGGCGGAGGTACTGGGTGATGGTGACCAGCTCGCAGCCGGCGGCGTGCAGGTCGCGCAGCGCCTGGCTGACCTCCTCGCGGGTCTCGCCCATGCCGAGGATCAGGTTGGACTTGGTGACCAGCCCGAAGTCGCGGGCCTGGGTGAGCACGTCGAGCGAGCGGTCGTAGCGGAACGCCGGACGGATCCGCTTGAAGATCCGCGGCACCGTCTCGACGTTGTGGGCGAGCACCTCGGGCCGCGACTCGAACACCTCGCGCAGCAGGTCGGGCTTGCCGTTGAAGTCGGGGATCAGGTTCTCGACGCCGGTGCCGGGGTTGAGCTCGTGGATGGCGCGCACGGTCTCGGCGTACAGCCAGGCCCCGCCGTCCGGCAGGTCGTCGCGGGCGACGCCGGTGATGGTGGCGTAGCGCAGCTCCATCTTCTGCACCGACTCGGCGACCCGGCGCGGCTCGTCGCGGTCGAGCGGCTCGGGCTTGCCGGTGTCGATCTGGCAGAAGTCGCAGCGCCGGGTGCACTGGTCGCCGCCGATGAGGAACGTCGCCTCGCGGTCCTCCCAGCACTCGAAGATGTTGGGACAGCCGGCCTCCTGGCACACCGTGTGCAGGCCCTCGGACTTCACCAGGCTCTGGAGAGCGGTGTACTCCGGACCCATCTTCGCCCGGGTCTTGATCCACTCCGGCTTGCGCTCGATCGGGCGTCTCGGCGTTGCGCACCTCGAGACGGAGCAGCTTGCGGCCGTCGGGCACCGGAGCGGGGGTCACGTCGGCCCACACTACGCCGCAGGGACAACGGCTCCGGCATCGGCCGTGCCTCGACAACCGGTAACCTGTCGGTTACCTTTTGCGAGTGGACGTCTACGCCGCACTGGCCGACCCGGTGCGTCGGTCCCTGCTCGCCGAGCTGGCCGCCGGCCCGGCTCGGGTCGTGGACCTCGCCGCCAGCCGCCCGATCTCGCGGCCCGCCGTCAGCAAGCACCTGAGGGTGCTGGTCGAGGCCGGTCTGGTGACCGCGACCGACCGCGGCCGCGAGCGCCACTACGCCCTGATCGCGGCAGGGCTGGCGCCGGTCGGCGTCCTGCTCGAGCGGCTCGTGCTCGGCGGCACGCCGGTCACCGCCCACGCGCTCGACGCCCTCGAGACGGAGGTACGGCGGACCGCGCGCGACCGACGTACCTCGCCCACCCCACGACAGGAGACCGCATGAGCGTCACTCCCACCGGCCGGCTCGACCTGATCGCCGGCCACCTGACTCTGTTCATCACCCGCACGTTCCACGCACCCATCGAGGACGTCTGGGCGGCGGTCACCGAGCCCGAGCGGCTGGCGCGCTGGCTCGGCACGTGGACCGGCGACCCGGCCTCGGGCCGGGTGCTGTTCGCGATGACGTCCGAGGGGCAGGAGCCTCCTGGGGACGAGATGGAGATCCGCGAGTGCACGCCGCCGCGGCGGCTGGCCGTGACCTCGCAGGTCGGCGAGGAGCGGTGGCACCTCGACGTCGACCTCAGCGAGGCCGACGGCGTCACCACGCTGGCGTTCAGCCAGCCGGACGTCGACGCCGAGGACGCGCCCAGCGTCGGCCCCGGCTGGGAGTACTACCTCGACCGGCTCGTCGCCGTCGAGACCGGCGGCGACCTGGCCGCGATCGACTTCGACCGGGACTACTACCCGGCGATGGCGGAGCACTACCGCGACCAGCGGGACCGGCCGACGGGCGGTGGGTGAGGGTTGGTTGCGGCGAGGGGGCGGTGAGTGAGGGTTGATCTGACGCGACGAAACCAACCCTCACCCACCCCCCACGGGCCAGGACCAACCCTCACTCACCGCCCCGGCGGTGACCACCTACGGCCGTACGAGCTCGATCCGCGGCGTGCGCCCGGGCTCGGGGCGCGGCTCGTAGTCGGGCGTGGCGTCGTACGGCGCCCACGCCAGGAGGTCGGCCAGGTGTCGCTCGACCGAGGGCAGCACGTCGTGGACGCTCACCCGGCGCCCGAGCTCCGAGGTCATCGACGTGACGCCGGCGTCGGCGATGCCGCACGGCACGAAGCGGTCGTACCAGCCGAGGTCGACGTCGCAGTTGAGCGCGAACCCGTGCATCGTCACACCCCTGCTGACCCGGATGCCGAGGGCCGCGATCTTGCGCTCGGGCAGGCCGCGGGTCGGGTCGGCCCGCAGCCAGACGCCGCTGCGCCCGGGCACCCGTGCGGTGGCGATGCCCCAGTCGGCGCAGACCGCGATCAGGGCCTCCTCGACCCGGCGTACGTAGTCGACCACGAAGACGTGGTCGGGCAACGGCACGATGGGGTAGCCGACCAGCTGGCCGGGTCCGTGGAAGGTGATCTTGCCGCCGCGGTCGACGTCGATCACCGGCGCACCGCCCGGGTCGGCGGGCCGCTCGTGCGGGTCGGTGCGCTTGCCGGCGGTGAAGACCGGCGGGTGCTCGAGCAGCAGGACGGTCGGCGGCTGCTCGCCGGCGACGACCCGCGCGTGCACCTGCCGCTGCAGCTCCCACGCCTCGACGTAGTCGACGGCGTCGTCACCGAGGCCGGCGATCCGGAAGTCCAGCACGACCTCCACGGTACCGGGGCCGTCGGTCCCGGCCGTGGGAGCGGTGAGCCTGGCCACCTGTGGATGACGGCCGACGTCGTCCGCCGGGTCGGCGCAGGCTGGGCGGATGGCAGGGCACCGTCGGGCGATCGTGGTGGCGGTCTCGGCGGTGGTGGGCCTGGCGACGGGGATGGTGTCGGTGCTGCTCACGGGCGGCCACGACCGGCCCGACGCCACGACGTCGACGTCGGCACCGGCGACGGAGCCGTTCGCCGGGCGCGTGCTGCGGGAGTGGGACGCCCGCCGTTCACGCGCCTACGCCGAGGGGGACGGGCAGGCACTCAGCAGGCTGTACGTCGCCGGCTCACGGACGGGTGCCGCGGATCGAGCACTGCTGCGGTCCTACCGCGACCGCGGCCTCCGGGTGAGCGACATGCACACCCAGGTGCTCGCGCTCACGGTCCGGGAGCAGACCGACCAGCGGCTGGTCGTCGTGGTCACGGACGTGCTCGCCGACGCCGTCGCGGGAGACCGCGCGCACGACCGTTGGGCGCTGCCGCACGACCGACCGACCACGCGGCGCGTGGTCCTGGTGCGCGACCACGGATGGTGGCTGGTCGCCGAGGCCTACGCCGTGGACTGAGTCAGGACTTCTTCAAGGCCTCGGCGAGCACGTCGTCGACGTCCTGGTCGCGGAACTGGAAGCCCGACTTGTCGAGCACGTCGGGGACCACGTTGAGCGAGCCGAGGACCTCGTTGGCCATCCGCCCGGCGCCGGGCTTGATCAGGAAAGCCGGGGCCCGGAGGAACGCCTTGCGGTGCACCGCCCGGGCGAGCGCCTGGGTGAACTCGGCGTTGGTGGGGGTGCGGGGCGCACACAGGTTGACGGGGCCGCTCATCGACGTGTCGTGGCCCACGTGGATCGCCGCAGCGACCCAGTCGCGCAGCGAGATCACCGGGAAGAACTGGCGCCCGTCGGCCAGTTGCGTGCCGAGCCCCAGCTTGAACAGCAGGAGCAGCTGCTTCAGCGGCGGCGCGGTGCGGTCGTAGACCGGGACGGTCCGCAGTACGCACACGCGTGCGCCCGCGTCGACGGCCGGCGTGGCGGCGTCCTGCCACTGGCGGGACACGTTGGTCATGAAGGCGTCGCCCCGGCTGTCGGACGTCTCGGTGATGACCTCGGAGCCGTGGTCGCCGTACCAGCCCACGCCGTTCTGGGCCAGGAAGGCCGGCCGGCCCGGATGCGTGGCGATCGCCTCGGCGAGCGTGCGAGTCGTGGAGAGGCGGCTCTCCAGGAGGTTGCGTGCCCATTTGTTCGAGTGCGGGTTGCCGAGCGTGGGGGAGCCCGCGACATTGACGACCACGTCGACGCCGTCGAGCGCCGCCGGGTCGAGGTAGCCGTTGGCGGGGTCCCAGAGCACCTGGTCTGGTGCGCTGGGCGCGGATCGGACCAGGCGGCGTACGTCGTCGCCGTTCGCCCGGAGTCCCTCGACCAGGTGGCGACCGAGGAAGCCGGACGCGCCGGCGACGAGGACCAACATCAGACTTCGAAGGTGCCCGTCTCGAGGCGGGCCTTCACGTCGCTGAGGAACCGCGCCGCGTCCGCCCCGTCGACCAGGCGGTGGTCGTAGGTGAGGGCGAGGTAGACCATCTGGCGCACCGCGATCGTCTCCCCGAGGTTGGCGTCGTCGATGACCACCGCGCGCTTCACCACCGACCCGGTGCCGAGGATGGCGACCTGCGGCTGGTTGATGATCGGGGTGTCGAAGAGGGCGCCGCGGCTGCCGGTGTTGGTCAGCGTGAAGGTGCCGCCCGAGAGCTCGTCCGGGGTGATCTTGTTGGTCCGGGTGCGCTCCGCCACGTCGGCGATCTTGCGGGCCAGCCCGGCGATCGACAGGTCACCGGCGTCCTTGATGACCGGCGTGAGCAGGCCTCTCTCGGTGTCGACGGCGATGGCGATGTTCTCGCGGTCGTAGTAGGTGATCTCGCCCTTGTCCGTGTCGATGGCGGCGTTGAGCTTGGGGTGCTCCTTGAGCGCGTCGACGGCCGCCTTCGCGAAGAACGGCATGAACGACAGCTTGACGCCCTCGCGCTGGGCGAAGTCGGCCTTGGCCTGGTCACGCAGCCGGGAGACGGCCGTGATGTCGACCTCGACCACCGTGGTCAGCTGGGCGCTGGTCTGCAGCGACTCCAGCATCCGGGTGGCGATCACCTTGCGCAGCCGGCTCATCTTCTCGGTCGTGCCGCGCAACGACGTCGGCGTCGTCGACGCGGTGGCGGCAGCAGCGGCGGGTGCGGCGGCGGGTGCGGCGGCCGGTGCGGCGGCCGGTGCGGCTGCCGGGGCCGGTGCCGCGGGAGCCGCGGCGGCGGCCTGGGCCGCGGCCGTGGACGGCGGAGCCGTGGTGCCCTGCTGGGCGGCGGCGTCGAGCACGTCCTGCTTGCGGATCCGCCCGCCGACGCCGGTCCCGGTCACCGCGGCGAGGTCCACGCCGTGCTGGGTGGCCATCTTGCGCACCAACGGCGTCACGTAGCCCGACGACTCCTCGCGGCCGGCGGCCGGCGCTGCGGCGGGCTGCGCGGGAGCGGCGGGCTGGGCCGGGGCGGGGGCGGCCTGGGCCGCCGGCTGCTCCGGCTCCGGCTCCGGCGCTGCTGCCTCGGGTGCCTGCTCCTCGGCCGCCTGGGGCGCCGGCTCCTCGGCCGGCTCCTCGGCCTGCTCCGGGGCGGGCGCGGAGGCGCCGTCGCCGGACGTGTCGGCCCCCTGCTCGCCGATCACGGCGAGCTCGGCGCCGACCTCGACGGTCTCGTCCTCGTTCACCTTGATCTCGAGCAGGGTGCCCGCCACGGGCGACGGGATCTCGGTGTCCACCTTGTCGGTGGACACCTCGAGCAGCGCCTCGTCCACGGCGACCTGGTCGCCGACCTGCTTGAGCCAGCGGGTCACCGTGCCCTCGGTGACCGACTCGCCCAACGCGGGCAGCGTCACCGACGTCGTGGCCCCACCGCCACCGCCGCCACCGGACTGCTGCTCCTCGGCTGCGGGCTGCTCGGGCTCACTGGGCTGCTCGGGCTCCGGCTCCGGGCGCTCCTCCGCGGGCACGCCCGCCTCCGCCTGGGCCTCGGCCTCCGTGTCGGCCTCGTCCTCGGCGCCGGAGTCGGCCGACTGGCCCGACTCCTCGCCGGACGACTCGCCGCTCGCCACCGGACTCGCCGGCCTCGCCGACCAGCGCGAGCACGGCGCCGACCTCGACGGTCTCGTCCTCGGCGGCCTTGATCTCCAGCAGCGTGCCCGCGACGGGGGACGGGATCTCGGTGTCGACCTTGTCGGTCGACACCTCGAGCAGCGCCTCGTCGACGGCCACCGAGTCACCGACCTGCTTGAGCCAGCGGGTGACGGTGCCTTCGGTGACGGACTCGCCCAGGGCCGGGAGGGTGACTTCGGTGGCCATGTGGCTCCTTCGGGAGTGGGGAGGGGAACGGGGATGGTGCGGTCGGTCAGGAGTGGGCGTGCAGCGGCTTGCCGGCCAGCGCGAGGTGCGCTTCGCCGAGGGCCTCGTTCTGGGTGGGATGCGCGTGCACGAGCGGCGCGACGTCCTCGGCGTACCCCTCCCAGCCGTAGATCAGCTGGGCCTCGCCCACCAGCTCGCCGACGCGGTCGCCGACCAGGTGGATGCCGACGACGGGACCGTCCGGACGGCGGACCAGCTTGACGAACCCCTGGGTCTTGAGGATCTGGCTCTTGCCGTTGCCGCCGAGGTCGTAGGTGACCGTCTCGACCTGCCCGTAGCGTTCGCCCGCCTGCGCCTCCGTGAGGCCGACCGAGGCGACCTCGGGGTGGGAGTAGGTGACGCGGGGGATGCCCGCCTCGTCGATCGCGGCCGGCGCGAGGCCGGCGATGTCCTCGGCGACGAAGATGCCCTGCTGGAACCCGCGGTGGGCCAGCTGCAGCCCGGGGACGATGTCGCCGACGGCGTACACGCCCTCCACGTTGGTGCGGCAGCGTTCGTCGGTGAGCACGAACCCGCGCTCGGTCGCGACACCTTGCTCCTCGTAGCCGAGCCCCTCGGTCGAGGGCCCGCGGCCCACCGCCACGAGCAGCAGCTCCGCCTCGAGGACGTCGCCGCCCTCGACGGTCACCGCGACGCCGTCGTCGGTCGTCTTCACGGACTGGAACGGCGTGCCCGTGCGCACCGTGATGCCGCGCTTGCGGAAGGCCCGCTCGAGCACCTTCGACGAGGCCTCGTCCTCCGCGGCGACGAGCCGGGGGAGGGCCTCGACGATGGTCACCTCCGCGCCGAAGGACCTCCAGACGCTGGCGAACTCGCAGCCGATGACCCCGCCGCCGAGCACGACGACGGAGGCCGGGACGCGGTCGAGCCGGAGCGCGTGCTCGGAGGTGATCACCCGTTCTCCGTCGACGTCGAGGCCGGGCAGCGAGCGGGCGAAGGACCCGGAGGCCAGCACGACGTGCCGGCCGGAGTAGGCGGTGCCGTCCACCGTGACCTCGTGGGGACCGGTCAGCCGACCCGCGCCCTCGATCACGGTGATGCCGCGTCCCTTGATCAGGCCGGTCAGCCCCTTGAAGAGCCGGGAGACGACGCCGTCCTTGTAGCTGTTGACGCCCGCCATGTCGATGCCCTCGAGGGTGGCGCGCACGCCGAACTGCTCGGAGTCGCGAGCCCCGTCCGCGATCTCGGCGGCGTGCAGCAGGGCCTTGGTGGGGATGCAGCCGACGTGCAGGCAGGTGCCGCCGAGGTTGCCCTTCTCGACCAGGCCGACGTTGAGTCCCAGCTGCGCCGCGCGCAGCGCACAGGCGTAGCCACCGGACCCCGCCCCGAGAATGAGTACGTCGAACTCGGTCCCCGCCGATGACTCGACCGATGACTCCGTCGATGACTGGGCCACGCTGCTCCTCACGCTCGTCCGGGTGGTCTCCGGCCCGATCAGTTGCCCGATCAGCCGCCCGACCCATCCTTGCACTTTCGCCCATCGTGTCTACAACGGTCTGCTCGTCGTGGCACCACCCCCACCGCGGGCAGGGCACACTAGGGCCTATGGGGTTGTTCGACAGGTTCCGCAGGGGTACGACGACGCGCACCCGCGCCCCCGCCAAGGACGCCGCCCGCACCGGCTCCACCCGGGTCCGCGCCTCCGACGCGGCCGACGAGCAGCACCTGCGCGAGTTCGTGGCCACCCGCCGCGGCGTCGAGGGATTCGTCGAGCCGCGCACGGCCGTCAGCGACGTGACGCTGTTGCTGGTGGCCCACGACGGCGAGTGGACCCGCCGCCGCGTGCCCTCGGTCGACTGGGCGCACAAGTTCTGCAACACCTACCAGGTGCCCTCCTACGACGCCGCCGTCGTCGGCGTCCCGCAGCGGATGCGCGACTACAACCGCCGGAAGAAGCAGCAGGGCCTCTAGACCTCCGACTTGTCGGTCGCGTAGGTCCCAGCGCCTACTGCTGGGACAGCGCCCGCGCGTAGTCGACGAGGGTGGCCACGCCGTAGCCCGTACCGCCCGACGGCACGTGACCGTACGACGCGCCGGAGTTGAACGCCGTACCCGCGATGTCGAGGTGGGCCCAGGGGAGCCCGCCGGTGAACTCGCGGAGATAGGCCGCGGCGAACAGGCCGCCGCCCCAGCGGACGCCGTCGTGCTGGAGCAGGTCGGCGATCTTGCTCGCCTTGACGCGGTCGACGATGGCGTCGGGGATCGGCATCGGCCACAGTGCCTCGCCGGCGGCGTCGCCGGCGGCGAGCACGTTGCCGACCACCTCCTCCGAACCCAGCACGGCGGCGACCCGGTCACCGAGCGCGATCACGATGTGCCCGGTGAGGGTCGCCACGTCGAGGATCACGTCGGGCTCCTGCTCGGTCGCCCGGACCAGCGCGTCGGCGAGGATCAGCCGCCCCTCGGCGTCGGTGTTGAGGACCTCCACGGTGGTCCCGCCGTACTGGGTGATCACGTCGCCGGGACGCATCGCCGTGCCGGACACCATGTTCTCGGCCATCGGGGCGAACGTGGAGACCTTGACCGGCAGTCCCAAGCCGAGCGATCGCGAACGTCGCCTGGACCACGGCCGCGGCGCCTGCCATGTCGCACTTCATGGTGGTCATGCCGGACGCGGTCTTGATGGACAGGCCGCCGGAGTCGTAGGTGATGCCCTTGCCGACCAGCGCGAGGTGGGCGACGGGCGCGTCGGGGGCGTAGGTGAGCTCGACCATCCGGGGCGCGGCCGCGGAGCCGCTCCCCACGCCGAGGATGCCGCCGCACCCCAGGTCGGCGAGCTCCTTCTCGTCGTAGGTCCGGGTCGTGACCGGGACGCCGCGGCCGAGCTTCTTGCTCGCCGCCACGACCGCGTCGGCGAACTCCGGCGGCCGCAGGTCGGCGGCCGGCAGGTTGACCCAGTCCCGGGTGTCCCGGACCGCCTGGGCAACGATGAGGGCCTCTTCCATCGCGGTGATCGCGGCCTGCTGCCGGGCGATCGGCGTGAGCAGGGAGACGGTGACGGCCCCGCGCGGGGTGTCCTTGCCGCTGCGCTTGTAGGTGGTGAACGTGTAGCTGCCGAGGTCGTAGCCGTCGATCACCGCCCGCACCCGCTCCGGCGAGTCGGCCGGCAGGGCGAGGGCCACGGACGACGCGTTGCTGATGGCCCGCGCGGCCGTCCCGGCCGCGCGTCGCAGGGCGACGGTCCCGGGCGCCTCGCCGAGCCCGACGATCACCAGCAGGGGTGACGACAGCACGCCCGCGGTCGGCACCTTGGCGACCTCACCCGCCTTGCCGGTGAAACCCAGCGTCGAGAGCAGCGGCCGCAACCGGCGCCCGAAGGCCTCGGCCACGTCCTCGCCGCCGTCGGCCAGCCGGAGGTCCTGTCCCGACTGCCCCGACGCGATCGCGCCGACGACGACGACGTCGGAACGGGTCTTGGCGGGGCTGGCGGTCCGCAGGTGGTACGTCGTCACCCGCGCACTCTAACCACGCGCGCGTGGCCACCCCGCCCGGCGAGAGCGTGTGCGGCCGCTGGCGGGAATCGGCTGGGGTAGGTTCGCGCCATGGCGCTGCTCCAGTCCCCGCTGCACGACCGGCACGTCGCACTGGGCGCGAAGTTCGCCGAGTTCGGCGGCTGGACGATGCCGCTGGAGTACCCCTCCGGCGTGGTCAAGGAGCACACCGCGGTGCGCGAGGCCGTCGGCATCTTCGACGTCAGCCACCTCGGCAAGGCCATGGTCAGCGGATCGGGCGCGGCCGGCCACGTCAACGCCACGCTGAGCAACGACCTCGGCAGGATCCAGCCGGGCAAGGCGCAGTACACCCTGTGCTGCGACGACGCCACCGGCGGCGTCGTCGACGACCTGATCGCCTACTACCACGACGACGAGCACGTGCTGCTCGTCCCCAACGCCGCCAACACGGCCGAGGTGGTGCGCCGGCTCGCGGCCGCGGCGCCCGAGGGCGTGAAGGTGGTCGACCACCACACCGAGTACGCCGTGCTCGCGGTCCAGGGCACCATGTCCGACGAGGTGCTCACCGCCGTCGGGCTGCCCGCCGGACACGACTACATGTCGTTCGTGGAGGCCGAGTTCGGCGACACGGGCGTGGTCGTCTGCCGGACCGGCTACACCGGGGAGCGCGGCTACGAGCTGATCGCCGAGAACTCCGTCGCCGGCGAGCTCTGGGACCGGCTGCTGGCGGCCGGCGAGCAGCACGGCATCCTGCCCTGCGGGCTCGGCGCCCGCGACACGCTGCGCACGGAGATGGGCTACCCCCTCCACGGCCAGGACATCAGCCTCGACGTCACCCCCAACCAGGCACGTCTGGGCTGGGCGGTCGGCTGGAAGAAGGAGCGGTTCTGGGGCCGCGAGCCGCTGCTCGCCGAGAAGGAGGCCGGGCCGAAGCGGCAGCTGCGCGGCCTCCTCGCGGTCGACCGGGGCATCCCGCGGCCAGGCATGCGCGTCTCCCTCGCGCCCGACGTCCCGCTGTGCGAGATCACCTCGGGGACGTTCAGCCCCACCCTGCGCAAGGGCATCGGGATGGCGCTGGTGCCGACGTTCGTGGACCCCGAGGCGGAGCTGGGCGTCGACGTCCGCGGCCGGCGCGAGATCTTCCGATCCACCAAGCTGCCCTTCGTCGACCCGTCGGTGCGCGAGACGTGAACCTGCCCGAGCAGCCGCCGACCTTCCGGCCGCCCACGCCGTCCGAGCGGCCGTGGTGGTGGCGGCTGGACGACGCCTCCGGCGAGGAGGTGGAGCCGTCCGAGCCGTACGCCGGGCAGCGCTTCGTCTCCCAGGCCGACGCCGAGTCCTGGGTCGGCGAGATCTGGGGCGAGCTCGCCGAGGAGGGCGTGGCGTCCGTGACGCTGTTCGAGGGGGACCGGTCGGTCTACGGACCGATGTCCCTCTCTGCCTGACCTGTCTGCCTGACCTGTCTGCCTGACCTGCCCGCCTGACCCTGTCCGCCTGACCGCTGGTCGGACACGATGGGCAGGTGCGGGGCGAGCAGGACTTTGCGGCGTACGTCGCGGCGCGCGGGGCGACGGTCGTCCGCTGCCTGGTGCTGCTCGGTCTCGACCCGGCGGACGCCGAGCAGGCCGCCGCCGGGGCCTTCGCGTCGGTCCGCGGTGACTGGGCCGAGCTGACCCGCTTCGGCAACGCCGACGTCGCCCTCTATGCCACCGTGCTGGCTGCCGAGGACCGGCGCCGGCGCCGGGCGTCCGAGCCCCCGCTGGAGCCCGCGCTCGTCGCGACCGCGCTGCGCCGCGTCGCCGGCCTGGACGAGCTGAGCGCGTGCGAGGTGCTGGGCGCGTCGGTGTCCCAGCTGCGCGGGTGGCTCGCCGCGTCAGGCGCCGGCCCGGCGGCTCGCGCCGACGAGGTCGCCGACCTGCTGGTGGCAGGACCGACCGAGGACCGGGTCCGCTCGGTCGTCGCCGGGCGACGGCACCGGACCTGGTGGGCGGGCGCTGCGGTGCTGGCGGTCGCCGCCGCGGTGCTCGCTGGAGCCGTGCTCGTCAGCCGGCCGGAGACACCGCCGCGACCGGGCGACGCGCTGCCGCCGGTACGAGCGGTGGCCGCGGACAACCCCGCCGACGTGGTCTGGTGGGCCGACGGCACCATCCACCTGGCCGGCGCCGCGGTCGAGGTCGGCGAGGTCCGGCAGCTGGTCGCCGCCGGCACCGGGGCGGCGTACGTCGACGGCCGGGGCCGCCTCGTGGCGGTGTGGCCCGACGGTCGCCGCACGCTGCTCGGCCGCCCGGCGCCCCGCACCACCCTGGTGTCCTCGCCCCGGCTCGGCCTGGTCGCCTGGACGGACGTCACGGACCCCGCTGCCCCGCGCATCGTGGTCTGGGACCTGACGGCGCACGAGCGGGTGGCCGGCGTGGTCACCGGGCCCCGGACCCGCACCATCACCTTCGACGGCGGGTGGCTGACCTTCGGCACCGGGCTCATCGACTGGGCCTGGGACCCCCAGGGCGGGCCGGCCCGCGAGACCGGGAACGGGTTCGACGCCGCGGCCGACAGTCGCAGCGCGCTCGTCGACGTGGTGGCCGGCACGCGACTGGAGCAGAGCGGCTACTTCCTGCGGGTGGTGCACGTCGGGACCCGGCGGGCGGTGCTGCTGCCCGGGTTCGGTGGCTCGTTGTCGCCCGACGGACGGTTCGTCCTGACGGGAGCGTTCGCGGGCCACGAGCCGTCGCTGTTCGACGGCCGGTCGGGTGCGGAGCTCGGTGCCCCGTTCCCCGCACCGTGGCGGGTCCGGGCCGCGGTGTTCGTGTCGGAGCGCCGGGTGGCCTGGTTGGTCGACCGGTTCGTCGACGGCCACCGCGGCGGCGACGTGCTCGTCACCTGCAGCCCGCACCGGTGCGACGACCCGGTGGAGCTGCACGCGGCGGGGACACCCGTGATCGCGCAGGACTCCACGAGGTAGGCGGGTCGGGGCAGGATGGGGGGCGTGCGCGCCGACCCTGACTTCACGTCGTACGTGGTCGCGCGCTGGGTGCCGGTCGTCCGGGTGCTGGTGCTGCTGGGACAACCGCCCGCGAGCGCGGAGGATCTGGCGGTCGCGTCGTTCGCCCGGATGCTGCCCGACTGGTCGCGGCTGCGCCGTGAGGGCGACGTCGACGTCGAGCTGGCGCGCGTCGTGCTGGACGGCTGGGTGCGCACGCGCGGCCGGCAACCCGCGCCGCAGGTGCCCGTGCCGGTGCCCGCCGGCCGGCTGCTGACCCAGGAGCTGGAGGACCAGCTCGCGCTGCTCGCACGCCTGACCGACGGGTTGGACCGGCTCGACGAGAACACCCGCGTGACCGTCGTCCTGCACCACCTGGGCGAGCTCGACACCGACCAGGTCGCCGAGGTGCTCGGGGAACCCCGCCGGGAGGTCCAGCGCCGGCTGTCCGAGGCCGCCCTGGCGCTCGGCCTGGTGCCGCTGGACCCGGCCTGCCACACCGCGGCCGCCGCCATCGACGTCTCGCCGGCGTCCGTGCCCCGGGTCCTCGCCCGGGCCCGGGCCGGCCAACGCCGGCAGTGGTGGATCGCGGCCGTCGCGGTGCTCGCGGTGGCGGCAGCGGCCGCGGTGGCCTATGCGGTGACACTCCCGGAACCCAGTGCCGCCCCGGACGCGCTCGAGGTGACTCCGGTCGAGAACCCCGTCAACGTCTCCTGGTGGGTCGGGGGCACGCTGCACATGGCGCACGGCACGGTCCGGGTCCCGGACGTCGCGCAGCTCGTCGACACCGGTATCGGGGTGGCCTACGCCAACGACGAGGGCGTGGTCACGACGGTCACCGAGGAGGGCATCCGGCAGCGCGTCGGCACCCTGGCTCCCGGCACGCCCCTGCTCGCCCAGCCATCGCTCCGGCTCATCTCCTGGTTGGAGCCCGAGGGCGGCAAGGTCGTGGTCTACGACGTGACGCGCGGCCGCGAGACCGAGGACGTCGACCGCGCCGTCGACGCCCGCCTCATCGGGTGGGATCGCGAACGGCTCTACCTGCACCAGGAAGGTGTCGACCAGACCCTGGCCCTGGGCCCGGGCAACACGCTCGTCGACTCACGCGTCGCCCCTCCCGAGGGCGGGTTCGGGTCGGTGCTCCTCGATGTCGCGTCGGGGGCCGAGCTGCGGCTGGACTCCGGCGTGCTCTCGGTGGTGCAGCCCTTCTTCAACGTCTCGCGCCAGGTGCCCGGCGCGTCGGGACAGCTGTCCCGCGACGGCAACTACGTGCTGACCCACTCCGGTGACGGGCACCCGGCGGCGTACGACGCCCGCTCGGGTGATCCGCAGGGCACCTGGTTCTCCGACGGGACCTGGACCCCCGTCGCCGCTGCCTGGACCGAGGCGGGCCGGGTCGTGTGGGTCGTGGACAGTCACGACGGCCGGTCCTACGGGATGTACGAGTGCCAGCCGTCCAAGGACTGGGTCGACTCGTTCGACCCCGGATCCTCGCCCTGCACGCAGCGCGTGGACGTCGACAGCCTGCCCGTGCTCGCCGGGACCCAGCCGGGGCTGGCCGCGGGCGGCTGACCCACCGGGCGCGATGTAATGGCCTCATGGCGTCCACGCACCGCTTCAGCCAGGTCGACGTGTTCTCGTCCGAACCCCTCCTCGGCAACCCGGTCGCGGTCGTGCACGACGCGGACGGCATGGGGGACGAGGAGATGGCACGGTTCGCACGCTGGACCAACCTCTCCGAGACGACCTTCCTGCTGCCGCCCACCACCGACGAGGCGGACTACCGGCTGCGGATCTTCACGCCGGGGGCCGAGCTGCCGTTCGCCGGGCACCCGACGATCGGCTCGGCGCACGCCTGGCTCGAGGCCGGGGGAGTGCCGCACGCCGAGGGCGAGCTCGTGCAGGAGTGCGGGGCGGGCCTGGTCCGGTTGCGGTCGGGGGAGCGGCTGGCCTTCGCGGGGCCGCCGTTCCTCCGCTCCGGAGAGGTCTCCGAGGCGGACCGCGAGCGGATCGTCCGGGCCTTGCGCGTCGACCCCTCGCAGGTCCGCGACCTCGAGTGGATCGACAACGGCCCCGGGTGGGTCGGCGTGCTGCTGGACTCGGCCGAGGAGGTGCTCGCGATCGAGCCCGACTGGTCGGCCGCGATGGGTCTGGACATCGGCGTCGTCGGCCCCTACCCGGACGGCAGCGAGTGCGCGGTCGAGGTCCGCGCCTTCTGCCCGGGGTACGGCATCTCCGAGGACCCCGTGACCGGCAGCCTCAACGCCGGGGTCGCCCAGTGGCTGGCCGGCGACCGCTTGCCGGCGTCGTACGTCGCGTCCCAGGGCACCGCCCTCGGCCGGCGCGGGCGGGTGTTCGTCGACCGCGAGGGCGACACCGTCTGGGTGGGTGGGGACGCGCGGACGACGATCGCCGGGACGGTCGGTCTGCGGCGAGTAGGTTGGCGCCATGCGGGCGTACCTCGACCTTGTCCAGCGGATCCTCGACGAGGGCGTGGACAAGAGCGATCGCACCGGCACCGGCACGCTGTCGGTGTTCGGCCACCAGATGCGCTTCGACCTGGGTGAGGGCTTCCCGCTCGTGACCACCAAGAAGGTCCACACGCGGTCGGTGTTCGCCGAGCTGTTGTGGTTCCTGCGCGGCGACACCAACGTCAAGTGGCTGCAGGACCGTGGCGTCACGATCTGGGACGAGTGGGCCGACGCGGACGGCGATCTGGGCCCGGTCTACGGCTACCAGTGGCGGTCGTGGCCGGCTCCCGACGGCTCCCACGTCGACCAGATCGCCCAGGTGGTGTCGCAGATCCGCGACAACCCCGACAGCCGTCGCCACATCGTCTCGGCCTGGAACGTCGCCGACATCCCGCAGATGGCGTTGGCACCGTGTCACGCGCTGTTCCAGTTCTACGTCGAACCGTCACCCTCGGGCGGCCGGCTGTCGTGCCAGCTCTACCAACGGTCGGCGGACGTCTTCCTCGGCGTGCCGTTCAACATCGCGTCGTACGCCCTGCTCACCCACATGGTCGCCCAGGTCACCGGGCTCGAGGTGGGCGACTTCGTGCACACGATGGGCGACGCGCACCTCTACGTGAACCACCTCGACCAGGCCCGGCTCCAGCTCACCCGTGACCCGCGGCCGCTGCCGCGGCTGGTGCTCGACCCGTCGGTCACCGAGCTCGACGCCTTCGACCTCGAGCACATCTCCCTCGAGGGCTACGACCCGCACCCCGGCATCAAGGCCCCCATTGCCATCTGACTCCTCGGTGGTCGAGGAGGGCGCACTGGCGCCCGTCACGAGACCCCGCATCACGCTGGTCGCGGCCGTCGCGGACAACGGGGTGATCGGCGCGGCCGGCGGCATCCCGTGGCGGATCCCCGAGGACTTCGCCCACTTCAAGCGGCTCACCCTGGGCCACACGCTGGTGATGGGCCGGGCGACGTACGACTCCATCGGCCGAGCGCTCCCCGGCCGCACGACCATCGTGCTCACCCGCGACCCTTCCTGGTCGGCGGACGGCGTCCTCGTGGCGATGTCGCTGGACGACGCGCTGGCCCTCGCCGCCGACCTCCCCGGCGAGGTGATGGTGGCCGGCGGAGCGACGGTCTACGCCGAGGCCCTGCCGATCGCCGACGCGCAGGTGCTGACCGAGGTGCACCTCACGCCCGACGGCGACACCTGCTACCCCGACTGGGACCGTTCGGAATGGGTGGAGACGCAGCGCGTGCCCGGTCCCGGGCTCGAGTGGGTGTGGTGGGAGCGGGCGTGACGCGGTCCCTACCCGGCGGGTCGCAGGGGCGGTAGCCGCACGCGCGGGGGCGGCTGTCCCAGCGGGTTCGCCGCGGCCACCTCGTCCATGGCGTCGAGGATGTTGCGCAGGTTGATCACCAGCGCGCCCTGGGTCGGCCAGCGTGTCGACTCCGACCGGCGGGGGCCCAGCGAGTCCACGAGCCGTTCGAGCCGCCCACGTACGGCGTGGATGGCGTCGGCGTCCGCGTCGGCCGTCGCTTGGCCGGCATCGCCGAGGAGGCGACTCCACGGGTCCGTGAAGTCCGTGTCCCAGGTACCTCCCCGCCGGACCTCCGCATCCCAGGTGCGCGCCATGCTCCGGACCTCGGCGATCGCCTGCTCCATGCGGCGGAGGAGGCCGTGCCAACGCTGGGGGTCGCGGGCCTCGCGGGCGCGGCGCCGCGGGTTCATCCAGGCGCTCTCCTCGGCCTGGCGGACCACGGCCCACGCCTGGTCGAGGCTCTCGTCGAGGTCGCGGGTGCGCTCGATCCACTGCTCGACGGTCTCGAGCCCCAGGGCGCCGGCTGCGCATGCCCGCAGCCATGTCCACCATCAGCTCACCGATGCCGTCGTCGATGCGGTCCATGGCCGCGAGTGCGGCACGCGAGCGCAGCGGCGGCCACACGGCGACGTTGACGAGCAGCCCGACGACGATGCCGATCCCCGTGTCGAGCAAGCGGGAGAACAGCATCGCGTCGTCGGTGAACCCGGTCGTCAGCACCACCAGCCCGGTCGTGGCCACGGTGGTGGCCTCGTCCCCGAACCACCGCAGGCTCCCGAGCAGCAGGCAGATGACGAGCACCGCCGCGACGGCGGCCGTGGTCGGGCCCATCGCGTGGCCCACGGCCGACGCGACGAACACGGCGACCACCGCAGCCGACACCTGCTGGAGCCCCCGCGAGAACGTCCGGTAGACCGTCGCGTGCACGACCAGGAGCGCCGCCCACGGCGCCAGGAACGGCTGCGACAGGTCGAACCCGACGGTGGCCACGAGCCAGGCCAGCACCGCGGCCAGCACGGTCTTGGCCAGCTGCACCGCGTCGTTCCAGAAGAGCGGGTCGCGCAGCCGCCGGACGACTCCCTCCCACATGTCGTCGAGGCTAGCGAGGACAGGCCGCCCCTCCGCCTCACCCGTGCGTGCGTACTCGTCGACCGGACGGCCGGCGGCGGCGTGCCGGCGGCGCTGCCGGCGGCCGGCGGGCGCTGCCGTTTCATCAAGGTAAGTGGGCGGGCCTGCACTTCTCCCGCTGTGTGCACCGTGGGAAGCGCCGGTTCACCCACTTACCTTGATGAACCGTCCAGGCCAAGCCCCGACGTGCACCCAGGCCCCGACGTGCAGCGCGGTGCGACTGCCGAGGGCGACCTCTCAGCGGATCGTCTTGGCCAGGTCGCCGAACATCTCGTCCAGCGCGCCGACGCCGACCGAGAGGTGCCCCTCGCCCGCGAGCAGGTGCGGGGTGACGCCGGAGATGTGGTCGGCCAGCCAGACGCCGTGCGCGAACGGCACCATCAGGTCAGCGTCGCCCTGCCACAGCTGGGTCGGCACGGTGATCGCGCCGAGGTCGAAGCCCCAGGGACGCGTGAAGGCCAGGTCGTCGTCGAGCCAGCCGTCGACGCCGATGCGCAACCCCTCGCGGATGTTGGCCGCGAGTGCCTCGCCGAAGTCCTCGGTCAGCAGCGCCCGGTCGACGTCGGGCAGCAGCGACTCCATGGCCGCGATCAAGCCAGGGCCGTCGGCCTTCTGCATGCCGGGCAGCTCCCCCTCGAGGTACCGCCGCAGCACGGCCTCGACCTCGAGCGCGGCGGAGAACTCCTCGACGTTCTGCTCGCCCATGCCGTCCAGGAAGTCCAGGCCGTCCGCGCCGTACGGCGCGACGCCGGCGATCACCAGCGCGCCCGCGGTCCGCTCGGGCAGCAGCGCCGCCATCGCGAGCGCGTGCGGCCCGCCGCCCGACCAGCCCCCGGTCACGCAGCGGTCGACGCCCACGTGGTCGAGCACCTGCACCATGTCGGCGACCACGTCGGCGATGGAGCGCCCGGCGTGCCGCGAGGACGCGCCGTACCCAGCCCGCGAGTAGGTGACCATCCGCAGTCCCGCCCGCTCGGCCGCCTCGGACATCGGCGGCAGCGGCACCACCGACCCCGGCGTGCCGTGGTGGAACAGCAGCAGGTCGCCGTCCCCGCCCGCGTCGTGGATGTCGAGGAGGCGGCCGTCGGCGAGCTCGAGGGTGGTCATGGCGCGATGGTGCCACCACGGTCCGCGGTCGAGCGGTGCGGCACGGGTTGCTTCGGGCGTGGGGGCGGTGAGGCAGGGTTGGTTCGGGGCGCGGGAACCAACCCTCACTCACCGCCACCCCGCCGGAACCAACCCTCACTCACCGCCACCCCGCCCGAACCGACCTGGCAGGCTGAACGCATGGCGAGCATGGAGCTGCGGGTCTTCACCGAGCCGCAGCAGGGGGCGTCGTACGACGACCTGCTGCGGGTGGCCAGGACGAGCGAGGAGCTGGGGTTCGGGGCGTTCTTCCGGTCCGACCACTTCCTCGCGATGGGCACGGACGGCCTGCCCGGGCCGACGGACTCGTGGGTGACCCTGGGCGGCCTGGCCCGGGAGACCAGCACGATCCGCCTCGGCACGCTGGTCACCAGCGCCACCTTCCGGTCGCCGGGCCTGCTGGCGATCCAGGTCGCGCAGGTCGACCAGATGAGCGGCGGCCGGGTCGAGCTCGGCATCGGTGCGGGGTGGTTCGGCAAGGAGCACGCGGCGTACGGCTTCCCGTTCCCGGACGTGCCGCAGCGCTTCGACATGCTCGAGGACCAGCTCGCGATCATCACCGGTCTCTGGGCGACCGAGGGAGGTTTCTCCTACGCGGGCAGCCAGCACTCGGTGACCGACTCACCCGGGCTGCCCAAGCCCCACCAGGCCAAGCCGCCGATCATCCTGGGCGGCGGTGGCAAGCGCCGCTCGGCGGCGCTGGCGGCGAGGTACGCCGACGAGTACAACCTGCCGTTCACCGCCTTCGAGGACGGGCTGCCGGTCCTGGACCGGGTCCGGCGGGCCTGCGAGGAGGCCGGGCGGGACCCGGCGACGTTGGTCACCTCCAGCGCGCTGGTGCTGTGCGTCGGCCGGGACGAGGCGGAGTTCGAGCGTCGCGCGGCCGCGATCGGGCACGACCCGGCCCACCTGCGCGCCACGCAGCTGGGCGGCACCGTGAGCGAGGTGCTGGACAAGATCGGCCGCTACGCCGAGTCCGGCCAGACCCGCCTCTACCTGCAGACCCTCGATCTGCACGACCTCGACCACCTGCGCCTGGTGGCCGAGGAGATCAAGGTGCACGTCAGCTGAACTCCAGGGCCGCCTCGACGTGCAGCCGGGTCGTCGGGAACACCCGCACCTCGGTGTGCTGCTGCGACACGAGCAGCTCGATCTCCGTGCAGCCCAGCACCACCCCCTGGGCGCCCGCGTCGACCAGCCGGTCGATGACCCCCAGGTACGCCGTCCGCGACTCGTCGCGGACCACCCCGCGGCACAGCTCGTCGTAGATGACCCGGTGCACGAGCGCCCGGTCGTCGGCGTCGGGCACCAGCACCCGGACGCCGTGGGTGCTCATCCGGTCCCGATAGAAGTCCTGCCGCATCGTGAAGCCCGTGGCCAGCAGGCCGACGGTGGTCATGCCCGCCTCCAGCACGGCCAGGGCCGTGGCGTCCACGAGGTGCAGGACCGGGACCCGTACGGCGGCCTGCACGGCGTCGTACACCAGGTGCATGGTGTTCGTGCAGAGCAGCACCAGGTCGCAGCCGGCCGCCTCGAGCGTCCGCGCGTGGGTGGCCAGCAGCTCGCCGGCCTCGTCCCAGCGGCCCGTCACCTGCATCTCCTCGATGGGAGCGAAGTCCACCGACAGCAGCACGCAGTCCGCGGAGTGCAGCCCGCCGTCCCGCGCGGCGGTGAGCTCGTTGAGCAGCCGGTAGTACTCCGCGCTGCTCTCCCAGCTCATCCCGCCGAGCAATCCGATCCGCGCCACGCCCCATCGATACCACGGCGCGGTGCCTCGGCGACGCCTGGGCCGTTAGCCTGGGGCCCATGACGTCCTCGGCATCCGCCCCCAGCTTCGGGCGGATGCTCACCGCGATGGCGACCGCCTTCCACGACGACGGCTCCGTCGACCTCGACGGCACCGCCCGGATCGCCGCCCATCTCGTGGACCACGGTCACGACGGCGTGGTGGTCAGCGGTACGACGGGTGAGAGCCCGACCACGACCGTGTCCGAGGACGGCGACATCCTGCGCGCCGTCGTCGACGCCGTCGGTGACCGGGCCGCCGTGGTCGCGGGCGTCGGCACCAACGCCACGGCCCACTCCGTGGAGCTCGCCCGCCAGGCGGAGAAGCTCGGCGCCGACGGCCTGCTGCTCGTCACCCCCTACTACAACAAGCCCGGCCAGGCCGGGGTGCTGCACCACTTCCGGACCGTCGCGGAGAGCACCGGCGTGCCGGTCATGCTCTACGACGTGCCGGGCCGGACCGGGACCCAGATCGCGCTCGAGACCTACGCCGCCGCCAAGGAGTGGGACACCGTCGTCGCGGTGAAGGACGCCGTCGGCGACTTCGCGCGCGGGGTGCGGATCATGGAGCTCGGCTACGAGCTCTACTCCGGCGACGACGCGGCCAACCTCGGCTGGCTGGCCCACGGTGCCCACGGCGTGGTCTCGGTGGTCGGCCACGCCGCCGGCGACCAGATCGCGGGCATGATCCGGAGCTTCCTCGCCGGCGACCACGACGCCGCGCTGGCGACGTACACGCAGCTGCTGCCGGCGACCGAGGCCATCATGAACGTCCCCAACTACGGCGCCACCACAGCGAAGGCCTGCCTGCAGCTGCTCGGCGTCCTCGACAACCGCAACGTCCGCGGCCCACTCGTGCCGCTCACCGACGAGGAGGTGGCCACCCTCCGTGAGGGCCTGGCCGCTTCCGGACTGATCCCCGACTGACTTCCAGAAGGAATCCCTTGAGTCATCCCCACCCCGAGCTCTCCTCACCCGAGCCCCTGGCTCCCGGAGGGTTGCGGGTCATCCCGCTCGGCGGCCTCGGCGAGGTCGGCCGCAACATGACGGTCTTCGAGCACGAGGGCCGTCTCCTGATCGTCGACTGCGGGGTGCTGTTCCCCGAGGACCACCACCCCGGCGTCGACCTGATCCTGCCCGACTTCGAGGCCATCCGGGACCGCCTGGACGCCGTCGAGGCGCTGGTGCTCACCCACGGGCACGAGGACCACATCGGCGCGACGCCGTACCTGCTCCGCGAGCGCGAGGACATCCCGCTGGTCGGCTCCGAGCTCACCCTCGCGCTGCTCGACCCCAAGCTGCGCGAGCACCGGCTCAAGGAGACCGTGCACCACGTCGTCCGCGAGGGCGACACCTTGACCCTCGGCCCGTTCGAGCTCGAGTTCGTCGCGGTCAACCACTCGATCCCCGACGCGCTCGCGGTCGCGATCCGCACCGCGGCCGGGACCGTGCTGCACACCGGCGACTTCAAGATGGACCAGCTGCCCCTCGACGGCCGGATCACGGATCTGCGCGCCTTCGCGCGGCTCGGCGAGCGCGGCGTGGACCTGTTCCTCACCGACTCCACCAACGCCGAGGTGCCCGGTTTCACCACGCCCGAGGCCGACATCAGCCCGGTGCTCGACCGGGTGTTCCAGAAGAGCCAGCAGCGGATCATCGTGGCCTGCTTCGCCAGCCACGTGCACCGCGTCCAGCAGATCCTCGACACCGCCGTGGCCCACCACCGCAAGGCCGCGTACGTCGGCCGCTCGATGGTCCGCAACATGGCCATCGCCCGGGACCTCGGCTACCTGCACGTGCCGCCGGACGTCCTGGTCGACGTGAAGGACCTCGCCGACCTGCCGCCCGAGCGTCAGGTGCTGATCTCGACCGGCAGCCAGGGCGAGCCGCTCTCGGCCCTGAGCCGGATCGCCCAGCGCAACCACCACCTGGTGCACATCGAGGAGGGCGACACCGTCATCCTGGCCAGCAGCCTGATCCCCGGCAACGAGAACGCCGTCTACCGCGTCATCAACGGCCTGGCCCGGTGGGGCGCCAACGTGGTGCACAAGGGCAACGCGATGGTGCACGTCTCCGGCCACGCCAGCGCCGGTGAGCTGCTCTACGCCTACAACATCGTCCAGCCGCGCAACGTGATGCCCGTGCACGGCGAGATCCGGCACATGAAGGCGAACGCCGCCCTGGCCCGGCTGACGGGGATCCCCGCCGAGAACGTCATCGTCGCCGAGGACGGTGTCGTGGTGGACCTCGTCGACGGCGCGATCACGGTGGCGGGCAAGGTCGACTGCGGCTACGTCTTCGTCGACGGCTCGTCGATCGGCGACGTGACCGAGTCCTCCCTCAAGGACCGTCGCATCCTGGCCTCCGAGGGGTTCATCTCGGTGATCGTGGTGATCGACTCGGTCAGCGGCAAGGTCGCCGGGGGCCCCGAGATCCACGCCCGGGGCTTCGCCGAGCACGACTCGACCTTCGACGAGATCAAGCAGCCGATCATCGACGCGCTCGACCGGGCCGGAGCCGAGGGCAACAACGACGCCTACCAGCTCCAGCAGGTCATCCGGCGCGTGGTCGGGCGTTGGGTCAACCGCGAGCACAAGCGCCGGCCGATGATCATCCCGGTGGTCATCGAGGCGTAGCCCACGAGGGCCGAGCGCGAGCGAAGCGAGCTCCTGTTCGGTGGTTGAGGTGCGAGCGAAGCGAGCCTCGAAACCCTGGCCCTGTCCCCGCGCGCCCCCGCGGCGTAGCGTCGTTCGCTGACCACTCCACGGTGGAGCGGCCTTTCGGGGGAACAGGAGGCACCGATGTTCATCCAGGTGATCCAGGGGCACTGCAGTGACGCCGATCGGCTCCGCAAGCGGCTCGACCTCTGGGAGCAGAGCATCTCACCGGGCGCGGACGGCTGGCTCGGGTCGACGGGCGGAGTGACCGCCGACGGCACCGCCGTGGCCGTCGTACGGTTCGAGTCGCGCGAGAAGGCCGACGCCAACTCGTCCCGCGCCGAGCAGGATGCGTGGTGGCGCGAGACGGCCACCTGCTACGACGGCGAGGTGGCGTTCCGCGACTACGACGACGCGTTCACGATGCTCGACGGCGGCAGCAACGACGCCGGGTTCGTGCAGGTGATGCAGGGCCGGGTCGACGACGCGGCCGGGTTCCGGTCGTTCATGCAGGCGCCGCTGGACGGCCTGCGGGAGATGCGTCCGGAGATCATCGGCGGCACCGTGGCGGTCGCCGACGACGGCGGATTCACCCAGACGATCTACTTCACCTCCCAGGAGGCGGCCCGCGAGGGGGAGAAGCAGGAGATGCCGGCCGAGGTGCAGGAGCAGATGCAGCAGGGCATGGGCGCCATGCACGACCTGCAGTACTTCGACCTCACCGACCCCTGGTTCTCCGGCCGCGGCTGACCCGGTCCGAGCGCCGTACGGGCGAGCTTCGGCGTCGTTCCTGAACGTTCGGGACCGTTGCAACGACGCCGAAGGGTCAGAACACCCGGCCGAGCGGGTGTTCCGCCCCCGGTCACTCCGACGGGGGGAGGGGGGCGGCAGGGGGGTCGACGGTCGGCTCCGGTGAGGCGGACTTCTTGGTGGCCGTCTTCTTGGTCACCGTCCTCTTCGAGACGGTCCTCTTGGACACGCTCTTCTTGGCGGCGGCCTTCTTGACCGGGGCCTTCCGCGCGGCGGCCTTGCCGGGGACGGTGTCCTTCTCGGGGGTATGGGCCGCCGGCCGGGGGTCGCCGGGCCAGTGGGCCAGGGTCTCGGCGAACAGGTCCTGCACCTCGCGGGTCTTGTTGCGCACCTGGTCGGCGGGCCAGGCGGAGACGTCGATCGGCGGCAGCACCGTCACGTGCACGGTGCCGGGCTTGACGGTCAGCGAGTCGCGCCACATCAGCTCGCCGGCGTTGCGGATGACGATCGGCACGATCGGCACGCCGGCCTCGCGGGCCAGGTGGAACGCGCCGTTCTTGAACGGGCCGAGCGTCGGGGTCAGCGACCGGGTGCCCTCGGGGGCGATGACCACCGAGATGCCCTCCCGCAGCTTCGCCACCGCCGGGGCCAGGGCCTGGCGCGGGTCGCCGCCGCCCTGACGGTCGACGAACGCGACGCCCGCGAGCCGGAACACCGGCCCGAAGATCGGGTCCTTGGTCAGCTCCTTCTTGGCCACGGCGGTGAAGTCGCGCGCGCAGCAGGTGGCAGATCACGAACACGTCGAGCTGGCTCTGGTGGTTGAACAGGAACACCGCCGGCCGCTGCTCCCACACGTGCTGCTCGCCGATGGTCTCGACGTGCACGCCGGCGAGCGGCGAGGGAGTACTCCGACGAGAGCGCCATGATCGACGAGATCGCCGTACGGCGGCTGCCGTTGAGCAACCCGAACACCGCCCCGGTGCCGATGCCGGTCAGGATGCCGCCCATCGCGGCCGCGGACCTGACGATGGTGGGCAGCGAGGGCAGGCCCCGGCTGCGGAAGTCGAGCACCGGCCACCCGCGCTCGGTGGCGTGCTCGCGCAGCCCGTCCTCCGGGGTGGTGGCCGCGCGGGTGCCCGACCTGGCTGAGGAAGTCGACGTCCTCGTTGCCGTTGGAGTAGGCGTAGCTGGCCGCGAGCGCGATGTCGTGGTCGGCGGCGAACTGGCGTACGGCGGCGGCCTTGCCGGCGCGCCACAGCGGCGGGCCGTCGGCGCGTCCGGTCAGGATGCCGTCCTCGCCGACCTCGAGCGCGGTGCCGAGCACGTGCTCGATGCCGAGCGTGCGCGCGGCGGGCTCGACCTGGAAGCGGGTGGCCGACGAGGCCATCACGACCGTGTGGCCCATCCGGCGGTGGGCCTCGACCAGCTGCCACGCCTCGGGGTAGACGCGGCCCGCGAGCCGTTTCGCGAACAGCCGCTCGCCGACCGCGGAGACGTCGTCCTGGTGGTGCCCGTCGAGGCCGCTGAGCCCGACCGCGACGAGGCGCTCGAAGTCCTCCTCGGTCGCCACGCCCCTGAGGGCGAGGGCGGTCGTGCGGATCGCCTCGAGCGGACCGACCTTCCCGCTGCGGATCCGGTCCAGGTAGAAGTCGACGGCCGAGTAGCCGTGGATCACGGTGCCGTCGAAGTCGAAGAACGCGGCCACCTCCGGCCCCGACGGACCGTCGTACACCTCCGCCAAGCGCTCAGACAACAACACCGGTGACCTCCGCTCGGTTGGCGGCGTCGAGGGCCTCGATGACCTGCGCGCGCTCGATCAGGCTGGTGACGTAGCGCGAGGTGCTCACGCCGGCGACGGGCGAGCTCCTCGGGGGACTCGTCGGCCGCGGGAGCCAGCAGGCCGAGTTGTCCTTGAGCTCGATCGCGGAGGCGAACAGCTCGCGGGACAGCGACTCGGGCCCGTGCAGCCGGCCCTGGAGCAGCATCTGCTGCCCACGCGGTCGCACTCGTCGAGGAGCGCCTTCTCGGTCGACCGGCGACCCGGGGTCGAGGTCGCGCGAGCCGGTCGGCGACGACGAGCTGGGCGTCGAGGAAGGACCGCAGCACCCGGTGCGCCATCAGGACCCCGGTGCCGCTGAGCGCGGTCGGCGGCGTCCGGGGCGCCGGGGGCGAGCAGGGCCAGCTCGGCCCGGAGCTGGGCCTCGAAGGAGTCGCGGTCGGGGAAGAAGAACTCGAACTTCAGCAGGTCGCGGACCGCTTGGCCTCGATCCAGGCGGTCGCTCGGGATTCTCCGCGTCGCCGTTCCCCGCCTGCTGGGAGTCCACAGCAGCGCCAGCTCGAGGATGGCCCGGTTGACGAAGCGGTGGATCGCGTTGTTGCGGTAGAACGCCGCCACCAGGTGCTGGCCGCGCTCGATGGCGTAGACGGGCTCCTCGCCCTTGTCGAAGATGGTGACGACCTTGGCCCGGACCATGCCCATCAGCACGGCGGCCAGGCCCTCGGGGTCGCTCAGCCGCTCCAGCCCGGTCGAGGGCAGCTCGCGCGCCTCGATGTAGGCCAGGATCGGCTCGAGGACCCGGCGGATCTGGCTGAGCGTCAGCGCCTGGTCGCGGACGCCCAGCAGGGCCAGCGTGACCAGCGCGTTGGCGGTCAGCGGCGAGGTGCGGTTGATGCCGACGGCGACCTCGAACGCGATCTTCTGCAGCGCGGTGCGGACCTCGTCCTGTCGAGGCCCCGGCCTCCGGCAGCCAGGACCGCATCGAGATCGGCTCGCCGAACCGGACGTGGGCCGAGCCGACCGGGGTACGCGCTGGGTGCGGGCGTAGTCGGCCAGCCACTGCAGCCCCTCGGCCTGCTTCTTGGCCCCGGCCTGCTCGGCGGCCATCGCCGAGACCTCGCGCAGCTGGTCGTAGGTGATCGACACCGGCACCAGGTAGACGTCCTCGACGCGGCCGCTCAGCACGGCCTCGGCGACGTAGCGCAGCAGGCCGTAGCGCGGGCGGGCGGAGCTTGCCGGTGCGCGAGCGGCCGCCCTCCATGTACCACTCGAGGTTGAACCGCTTGGACAGCAGGAAGGCGAAGTACTCCCGCACCACGGCCTTGTAGATCTCGTCGTCGCCGAAGCTGCGCCGGATGAACACCACGCCGGCCCGCCTGGCCAGGGCGCCGACCGGCCAGAAGCGCAGGTTGTCGCCGCCGAGCACGTGGTTGCGCGGGAAGTCGTTGCCGGCGAGCACGTCGGCCAGCAGCAGCGGGTCGGCGTAGGAGCGGTGGGTCGGCAGGAACACCAGCGCGTGGCGCTTGTTGAGCTCGCGCAGCTTGCTCAGCCCGGTCTCGTCGGCCCGTACCTGCCAGGTGGAGGCGTGCAGCGGCGACATCATCGCGTAGAACATGTCGACGGCGGCGCGGCTCTGGACGGCGACCAGCTCGTCGAGGCACTCCTCGGCCCGGTCGATCCCTTCGTCGGCGGTGAGCCCCATCTCCGCCGAGACCCGGGCCACCTCGTCGCGGAACTCCTTGCGGGCCAGGATCTCCTCGCTGACGGCGTGCGGCACCTTGTAGCGGTTGCCGATCTCGGCCCGCTCCTCGCGCTCCAGGGTGACCACGGCGGAACGGCGTACGAACGCTCCCAGGGCCTCGGCGTCGTCCTCGTCGGCGCCACTGGCGCCCGTCGTGTCGAGGAACCGCTTGCGCAGGTTGCTGAGCATGGCGGGCTCGCCGGCCAGCACGCGGCGACGGGCGGGGGAGAGCGCGGTCAGCCGGCGGGAGAGCCACGTCGCCGGGCGCTTCGGCGTCGCGAGGAGGGCGAGCTCCGACAGCCGGGACGTGCCGGCCTGCCGCTCGACGCGTGGGCAGCCAGGCCACCCGGACCGGCACGAGCAAGGCCTCGTCGTACGACGCCAGCGCGGCGCCGAGGCCCTCACCGGTCCCCGTCACGGCGTCGAGGACGGCGGCCACGGGTGGGTCCTGCTCGCGGGCCCAGGCGTCGATGACGGGGCGCTCCACCGAGGCGGCGTCCACCGCGACGGCGATCACCGGGACCGGGTCGCTCACACCACTCCTTTCGGTGACCTCCGGCCCATCATCGCAGACGGCCCGGGCTCCGCCGGATCGCTCCGGGAGGGCCTCCGTCGGCCGTGCGGCGGGCCCTGGAACGTCTGCCTGGGACGTCTGCCGGGACGTCTGCCGGGGACGTCTGCCGGGGACGACTTGCACCGGAATGCGTCGTTGCCGGGCATCCGGGTCCGCGAGGGCACCGGGCCGACACGGCCCTGTGGTCCGTGTGACTGGAGTGACGGTGACATACGTTTGGTGTCATGGCGACCCGTACGTCTTCCCCGCCGGGTTCGCGGAGCAAGAGCACGTCCTCCTCGGGCCGGTCCCGCCGGTCCGGGGGTGCAGGTTCGAGCACGCGATCCCGGGGTACGACCCGCAAGCCGGCCCCGACCAAGCGTCGTCGGTCGTCGAGCAAGCGCGCGCCCTCGCGGACGCGCCGGCCGGCGCCGCGCGCGGTCCGGAACGGTCCGGGGCCGGTGTCGCGCGCCTTCCGCGCGCTCGGCCGCGGCGTGGCCGCCCTCTGGCTCGGCCTGGCCCACGCCGTGGGTGCGCTGGCCCGCAAGATCGGCCGGGGCGCGCGGGACCTCGACCCCGAGCACCGCCGCGACGGCATCGGCCTCTTCCTCATCGGCCTCGCGGTCGTCGCGGCGGCCGCCGTGTGGTGGCAGCTGCCCGGCACCGTCATGGAGTCGGCGCGCACGGTCGTCTCCGGCTCGGTCGGGAAGGTCGGCTGGTTGGTGCCGCTGATGCTGGTCCTGATCGGGTGGCGCAACATGCGCGACCCCGAGCGCAACGGACCCGCGGGCCGACAGGTCGTCGGCTGGGTGGCGCTCGCCTTCGGGGTGCTCGGCATCGTCCAGATCGCCAACGGCAACCCCCAGCCCGAGCTCGGCGACTCCTCCGACCTCCAGCAGGCCGGTGGGGCGGTGGGCTTCGTGGTCGCGAGCCTGCTCCTGGACCTGTTGCGGACGCCGTACGTCGTCGTCCCACTGCTGATCCTGCTGTGCGTCTTCGGCGTGCTGGTCATCACCGCCACCCCGGTCTACCAGGTGCCCGCGCGGGTGCGCGCGCTGCGCGACCGG
This sequence comes from uncultured Actinomycetota bacterium, assembly GCA_963774575.1. Lineage (GTDB taxonomy): Bacteria > Actinomycetota > Actinomycetes > Propionibacteriales > Nocardioidaceae > Nocardioides. Next base: position 36,988 of record CAVZFO010000023.1, read on the forward strand.
CTGCTCGGCCGGTCGGGCGAGGACGAGGACGCGGGCCAGGACGAGGGCGAGCCGACGCAGCCGATGCGGGTCTCGCGGCGTCGCGGGCCCGGTCACGGAGACCGGCGACATCGACCCCGAGATGGGCGACCAGCCCTACGACAGCCCCGTCCTCGAGGAACGCGAGGTCAGGCGGCGGGGTCGCGGCAAGGCCGCCGCAACCCTCGACCCGGATGCGACCGCGGAGGTCTCGGCCGTCACCGACGGCGAGCTCGAACCGCCCCCGCACACCCCGCTGCCGCAGCGCGTCGAGCAGCTCGCGCTGTCCGGCGACATCGCCTACCTGCTGCCGGCCAACGACGTGCTGCGCCCGGGTTCGCCGCACAAGGCGCGCTCCAAGGCCAGCGACGAGGTGGTCGAGCGGCTCACCCAGGTGATGGACGAGTTCGCCATCGACGCCCAGGTCACGGGCTACACCCGCGGCCCCACGGTGACGCGCTACGAGGTCGAGGTCGGGCCGGCCGTGAAGGTCGAGAAGGTCACGGCGCTGTCGAAGAACATCGCCTACGCCGTCGCCTCCGCCGACGTGCGGATCCTCTCCCCGATCCCCGGCAAGTCCGCGATCGGCATCGAGATCCCCAACCTCGACAAGGAGATCGTCTCCCTCGGCGACGTGCTGCGGTCCGGCACGGCGCGGACCGACCACCACCCGCTGGTCGTCGGCCTCGGCAAGGACGTCGAGGGCGGCTTCGTGGTCGCCAACCTGGCGAAGATGCCGCACCTGCTGGTCGCCGGCGCCACCGGCTCCGGCAAGTCGAGCTTCATCAACTCGATGATCTGCTCGCTGCTGATGCGGTCCACGCCCGACGAGGTACGGATGATCATGGTCGACCCCAAGCGGGTCGAGCTCAACGCCTACGAAGGCATCCCGCACCTGATCACCCCGATCATCACCAGCCCCAAGAAGGCCGCCGAGGCGCTGGCGTGGGTCGTGCGCGAGATGGACCTGCGCTACGACGACCTGGCGAACTTCGGCTTCCGTCACGTCGACGACTTCAACAAGGCGGTGCGGGCGGGCAAGGTCGAGGTGCCGCCGGGCAGCGAGCGCGAGCTGGCGCCGTACCCCTATCTCGTGGTGATCGTCGACGAGCTCGCCGACCTGATGATGGTCGCGCCGCGCGACGTCGAGGACTCCGTCGTCCGGATCACCCAGCTGGCCCGGGCCGCCGGCATCCACCTGGTGCTGGCCACCCAGCGACCCTCGGTCGACGTGGTGACCGGCCTGATCAAGGCCAACGTGCCGTCGCGGCTGGCGTTCGCGACCTCCTCGCTGGCCGACAGCCGGGTCATCCTCGACCAGCCGGGCGCGGAGAAGCTGGTCGGCCAGGGTGACGGGCTGTTCCTGCCGATGGGTGCCTCCAAGGCCGTCCGCGTGCAGGGCTCGTGGGTGACCGAGGCCGAGATCCACCAGGTGGTCAAGCACTGCAAGGACGCAGCTGACCCCGACCTACCGCGACGACGTCACCGCGCCGGCCGCGGCCAAGCGCGAGCTCGACGACGACATCGGCGACGACATGGACCTGGTCGTCCAGGCCGTGGAGCTGGTGGTCTCCACGCAGTTCGGGTCGACCTCGATGCTGCAGCGCAAGCTGCGGGTCGGCTTCGCCAAGGCCGGCCGGCTGATGGACATCCTCGAGAGCCGGGGCGTGGTCGGGCCGAGCGAGGGCTCCAAGGCCCGCGACGTGCTGGTCAAGCCCGACGAGATCGACGGTGTGATCGCAACACTCCAGGGGGAGACAGAGTGACGAGCCCGACCGACAGACCGACCGCGAGTCCTGCGACGACGAGATCGTGGAGTTCGACGTGCCGACCGACTTCGGGCCGTTGCCCGCGCCGGTGACCCGAGTCGGAGCCGAGCCGGAACCGGAGCCGGAGCCGGCGGTCGTCGAGGTACGTCGCCGCGCCGGGCTGGCCGCCCTCGTCGGCGTGCTCGCGGCCGGCGTCGCGACCCTCTTCCTGGCCCGCGCCGTCGACTCCGGCGGCGGCGCTGGACTGGGTGCTGGTGCGCCGCGATGGGCGCTGGTCGCGCTGGCGTACCTCGCGGTCCTGCTCGACGCCCGGACGCCGCTGCTCGTGGCGGACGAGCAGGGGGTGCGGCTGCGGCTGGGCCGCTCGTGGCCGGCCTGACGTGGGAGTCGCTCGACGCGTGGAGGTGACGCCGCGCCGCGGGCTGCGTGACGGCCGCCTGCTGCTGGTGCCGCGACGCCCGAGCCTGCTGCTCGACGGCTCGACGCCGGCGCCCGGCGTCGCCGGGCTGTCCCGCCGCCTCTACGGCGCGCCGTTCGCCGTGCCGCTGTCGCTGGCCAGCCGGGTCTCCGGCACCGACGACCTCGAGGCCACCCTGCGGACCCTCGCCGACGGCCGCGCCGGGTCGCGGCCTGCGGACCGCGAGAGCCGCTCGACGAGCCGGTCGACGTGCCGGTCGACGCCGAGTCGCTCGCCGGCGCCGAAGCGGCTCCGACGCCCGCGTGGACCCACCCCGGTCCGGCGATCGCGCACGGCATCGGGGTGCTGGCCGCGCGGCTGCGGTCGCAGCCCGACGTCGACGCGCCCGACGGCGCCGGTCCGATGCCCGCGCCGGTCGTCGCCAGCGCCACGCCCAGCCCGTTGCGCAGCCTGGTGCCCGGGCGTCGCGACGAGGTCCGCCGCGACCTGGTGGCCGGCGCCAACGCCTTGCAGCCCGACCTCGACTGACGACGCGGACGCCACCGCGCGCTCCCGGAGGCCTTCGTGCTGCGTCGCCCGGGGGCGGTCGACCTGGACGAGACGCCGAGACGTGGGGCTCCTACGGCGAGCGGGTCCGCCCGGTCGTGGTGCCCGGCGAGGCCCTGGAGACCATGGTGGTCGACGACTTCGCGATCGAGCCGGCGGAGCAGCCGGTCATCGGGCCGCAGTTCGTCGCGGCCCGCACCCGGTTGGGGCTGTCGGTCGACCAGGTCGCCGAACGCACCCGCATCCGCCCGCACGTGATCGAGTCCATCGAGGTCGACGACTTCGTGCCGTGCGGCGGCGACTTCTACGCCCGCGGCCACATCCGCACCCTGGCCCGGATCCTGGGGGTGGACGCGGCGCCGCTGCTGGCGTCGTACGACGAACGCCACGCGGACGCGCCGGTCAACCCGCGCCGGGTGTTCGAGGCGGAGCTCGGCCCACAGCGGCGGCATCCGCGCGACCCGGGGCGGCCCGAACTGGTCGGTGCTCGTCGCCGCGGTGATGGCGCTGGTGCTGGCGTGGTCGATCGCCCGGTTGGTGATGGACGGGCCGGTCGACCTGCGCGACGAGCCGGTGCTCAACGGCTCCGGGGGCCCCAACCACCAGGGCGCCGCGCTCGCCCCGGCCGTGCCGGTCGTGATCTCCGCACCGTCCAGCGGCGCGCGGGTGATCGTGCGGGACGGCGCGGGTGCGGTGGCTTCACCGGCGACCTCGCGTTCGGCGGCGACCAAGACCCTGTCCGTCTCCCCGCCCGTCCGCGTCCAGGCCACCGACGGCTCGGTCACCGTCTCCGTCGACGGCGAGGACCACGGACCCCTCGGCAAGGCCGGTGCCCCGGGTCCGGGACGTACGTCGTCCGCTGAGGCCGGCTGTTGGAGATTCACCGGCCGGCCGGTGAATCCCTGGGTTGCCCGCTGAAGCATGTCGTGCCGACCAATCGGTTCAGCAGGCAACCCACCGACGCCGGGTTGGCCGGTGGTGACGTCTCACGCGCTCGTCCACAGGTGCGGCTCACGGCGCTGCGCCGAGTGCCTTCGAGGACGCACCATCGTGACCGTGATGGACGTACTTCGGGCTCGCTGCACGGCAGGAGACGGCTTCCTCCGACGTGAGGTCCTCGCCCTCGGATACGACGACAATGCGATCGCCCGGCTCGTCCGGTCAGGTGAGTGGGTGCGCGTCCGACAAGGCGGCTACTTCATGGCCGACCTGTGGCGCCAACTCGACGACATCGACCGCCACAAGGTGAGGGCTCGGCTCGTGACGCGGGCGGCGCGGGTACCCCACGTCTTCTCGCACACGACCGCCGTGGTCCACCACACCCGGACCGTCTGGGACATCGACCTCGCCCAGGTGCACGTCACTCGCAACGACGAGCGATCGGGCCGGGCCGCTGCCGGCGTACGCCAACATCGCGGCATCCTTCTCGATGCCGACGTCGTGGATCTCGGCGGAGTCCTGGTCACCTCACCGGCCAGGGCCGCGCTCGAGCTCACGACCGTGACCGACACCGAGCGGGCGCTCGTCGTCCTCGACGACCTGTTGAGGCGCGGGCTGACGACCAAGGAAGAGCTGGAGCGCATGTGCGCACGGATGCACTACTGGCCGCGCCGCTGGCCACGGACCTCGTGGTCCGGATGAGTGATCCGCGGTCGGAGTCGCCGGCCGAGAGCCGGTTCCGCTATCTGTGCTGGCGGATGGGACTTCCCGCGCCCCAGCTGCAGGTCGAGATCCGTGATGGGTTCGGCCGCGTCGTCGCTCGAGTCGACTTCGCGTGGCCCGAGTACGGCGTGTTCGTCGAGATCGATGGATTCGTCAAGTACGCCGGCGACCCTCATCGGCGAGTCGCCGCGCCGGCAGACGTGGTGGTGCGTGAGAAGCAGCGCGAGGACCTCGTACGCCGCATCACCAACTGGCGCTGCCTCCGCTTCGTCTGGCCTGACCTCGACCAGCACGAGCGAACTGCCGCGACGGTCCGTCAAGCCTTCGCCGCTGGGGCCGGCCACGTCGCCTGAGGTTGCCCGCTGACTCTCTGGGTTGGCACGCGATGCTTCAGCGGGCAACCGATGGATTCACCGGCCGGCCGGTGAATTCCCGCTCGCCCGGCCCACGCGGCATACTCGAGGCCCTATGACTTCCTCCGTCGCCCTGGTGACCTTGGGGTGCGCCCGCAACGAGGTCGACTCCGAGGAGCTGGCCGGGCGACTGGCGGCCGGCGGGTTCACGCTGGTCCAGGACCCGGCCGACGCCGACACCGTCGTGGTCAACACCTGCGGGTTCGTCGAGCAGGCCAAGAAGGACAGCGTCGACACGCTGCTCGAGGCCGCCGACCTCAAGGCCGTCCGGACGGCCCAAGGCCGTCGTCGCGGTCGGTTGCCTCGCCGAGCGGTACGGCGCGGAGCTGGCGACCAGCCTGCCCGAGGCCGACGCCGTGCTGGGGTTCGACGACTACCCCGACATCGCCGACCGGCTGCGCGGGATCCTGGCGGGGGAGACCCACCAGCCGCACGTACCTCGCGGACCGCCGGCTGCTGCTCCCGCTCAGTCCCGTGGACCGCCCGGCGAGCGTCGGCACCGACACGATCAGCGTCCCGGGCCACGCGCCCGCCAGCCTGCGCATCCGGCTCGACCCGGGTCCGACCGCCAGCCTCAAGCTGGCCAGCGGCTGCGACCGGCGCTGCTCGTTCTGCGCGATCCCCAGCTTCCGCGGCTCCTTCGTCAGCCGCCGCCCGCACGAGGTGCTCGAGGAGGCCCGCTGGCTGGCGTCGCAGGGGGCCCGCGAGCTGTTCCTGGTGAGCGAGAACTCCACCTCCTACGGCAAGGACCTCGGCGACCTCCGGCTCCTCGAGTCGCTGCTGCCCGAGCTGGCGGCCGTCGACGGCGTGGACCGGGTCCGCGTCTCCTACCTCCAGCCGGCCGAGACCCGACCCGGGCTGGTCGAGGCCCTCGCCGGCACACCCGGCGTGGCGCCGTACTTCGACCTGTCCTTCCAGCACGCCAGCGGCCCGGTGCTGCGGCGGATGCGGCGCTTCGGCGACGCCGAGAGCTTCCTCGAGCTCCTCGACCGGGTCCGCGGCCTGGCGCCGCAGGCCGGTGTGCGCTCCAACGTGATCGTCGGCTTCCCGGGCGAGACCGAGGACGACCTCGAGGTCCTCACCGACTTCCTCGTCGCGGCCCGGATGGACGTCACCGGCGTCTTCGGCTACTCCGACGAGGACGGCACGGAGGCCGCCGGCTTCGCCGACCAGCACGACGAGGACGAGGTCCGCGCCCGCGTCGCGCACGTCACCGGTCTGGTCGAGGAGCTCACCGCCCAGCGGGCCGAGGAACGCATCGGTGAGCGCGTGCAGGTGCTGGTCGAGTCCGTGGACGGTGGCGAGGTCGTCGGCCGCGCCGACCACCAGGGCCCCGAGGTCGACGGTACGACGACCCTGGTCGACGCCGGTCCGGTCGCCGTCGGCGACCTGGTCGCGGCGACCGTCGTGGCGAGCGAGGGCGTCGACCTGGTGGCCCGGCCATGAGCGAGCAGGCGTCCGGCGAGCCCAGCCATCAGCAACTGGAACCTCCCCAACGTGCTGACCAGCCTGCGCATCGCGACGGTGCCCTTCTTCGGGTGGGCCCTGCTCGTCGACGGCGGCGACTCGGTGCTCTGGCGCACGGTCGCGTTCGTGCTGTTCGTCACGGCGATGATCACCGACAAGATCGACGGCGACATCGCCCGCTCGCGCAACCTGGTCACCAACTTCGGCAAGATCGCCGACCCCATCGCGGACAAGGCGCTCACCGGCATGGCCTTCATCGGCCTGTCGATCGTCGGCGACATCTGGTGGTGGGTGACGATCGTCGTGCTGCTGCGCGAGTGGAGCGTCACGCTGCTGCGGCTCTCGATCCTCAAGCAGGTCGTGGTCGCGGCCGCGCAGTCGGGCAAGATCAAGACGGTGCTCCAGGCGGTCGCCCTCTCGACGCTGTGCCTTCCGTTGCGCCAGGTCACCGGCGAACCGTGGGAGACCGTCGGCCTGGTGCTGTTCTACGCCGCCCAGGTGACGCTGGCGGCCGCCGTCGCGATGACCATGTGGTCGGGATACGAGTTCTTCCGCGACGTCTGGCGGCAGCGGGCCAACATCCGCCAGTCGACCGTTCACTGATTCGTCAACTTCTGGCCGGGCGGTACCCCCGTACCCGCAGGTTAGGGTGACCCGGCCCACACCCCCGCCGCCAGTTCCGGCGTCGGTGGCGTGCGCCCTTCCCGTCGTGCCCGCTCCTGATTCTCGAGACGAAGGAAACGCATGTCCACATCCCCGAAGCGCCTCGCCGCCCTGGCGAGCGCGGCGCTTGCGGTCGCCGGTCTCACGGTGCTCGCTCCCTCCGCCGCCCAGGCGGCCAGCACCGACGATCGTCATCAGCGAGGTCTACAGGAACGGCGGCTCCACCGGGGCCACGTACACCAACCGATATCGTCGAGCTCTGCAACCTGACCGGGAGCGCCGTCGACCTCACCGGACTGGTCGCTCCAGTACCGCTCCGCGACGCAGCACCGCGAACGCCGGCAACGTCACGAGCCTGACCGGGTCGATCCCCGCCAACGGCTTCTACACCGTGACCGGGACCTCCAACGGCGCGAACGGAAGCCGCCGTCCCAGGCGTCGGACCAGACAAGCGGCCTCGCCATGGCTGCCGGCGGCGGGACCGTGGTCCTGGTGCAGCGGCACCGCGAGCCGTCGACCCGGCCACGCTCGTCCGCCGTGATCGACAAGCTGTCGTACGGCACCGGCAACACCCCCGAAGGCGGCGCCGCGGGGACCGGCCCGACCGGTAACAACGTGACGACCAGCCTGGGTCGAAACGTCGGCCAGCGCGGACACCGACGCCAACGCGACGGACTTCACCGCGCAGGGCACCCTCACCCCCGACGCGCGTGAACCGTGGTCGACCGTGCCGCACCTTCACCGGCTCGATCGCCGAGATCCAGGGCAACGGCACCAACGCGACCAAGCTCGGCTACACCGCCACGACCACCGGCGTGGTCACGGCCGCCTACACCACCGGCGGCTTCAACGGCTTCTACCTGCAGACCGCCGGCTCCGGCGGCGCCACCGACCCGACGCCGAACGCCTCCGACGCGATCTTCGTGTTCGTCGGCGCCGGCGGGGTCGGCTCGATCCCGGCCGTCGGGCACAGCGCCGACGTGGTCGGCCTGGTCACGGAGTTCAACGGGCTCAGCGAGCTCGACACCACCGCGACCGGCGGCTCCGTCACCGACGGCGGCGCCACGACCGGCGATCGCCCCGCACACCGGCTCGCTCCCCGGCACCGACTGCGCCCTGCCGGGCACCGCCTGCCTGACCGGCAGCGACCTGGCGGCGGCCCAGGAGGCCCACGAGGGCGAGCTCTGGCACGTCTCCGACGCCGTCACCGTCACCGACGCGTACGACGGTTCGGCCTTCGGCGGGGACGCCTGGGGCACCACCGCGTCGGGCAGCATGTTCGGCGAGGTCGGGCTGGCCGCCAACTCCGACCAGCCGCTCGTCGCGCCGACCGAGGTCGTCGACGCGCAGGACGCTCCCGGCATCGCCGGCCTCACGGCGTACGACAAGGCCCACCAGCTGGTCCTCGACGACGCCTCCAGCATCACCTACTGGAACACCACCGGCACAGGCCGCGACGACCTCCCGTTCCCGTACTTCACCAAGACCAACCCGGTCCGCGTGGGCGAGAGCGTGACGTTCAACGACCCGATGATCTACAGCGACGGCTTCGGCACCCGCCGGCTCATCCCGCTCCAGCAGGTCACCGACGACGGCACCAGCGCCGGCGTGGACTTCAGCAACAACCGCCCGGCAGGCCCCGCGGACGTCGGCGGCGACATCAAGCTCGCCACCTTCAACGTGCTGAACTTCTTCCCGGTCTCCGCTGCCGAGTACGTCGCCCTCAACCCGGCGACCAACGCCTGCACGGCCTTCCTCGACCGTGAGGACAACCCGATCGCGGTCAACAGCTGCACGCCCAACGGCCCGCGCGGCGCGTGGGACGACACCAACCTGCGTCGCCAGCGGATCAAGATCGTGCACGCGATCAACGCCGTCGACGCCGACGTCGTCTCGCTGGAGGAGCTCGAGAACTCCGTCCAGTTCGGCCGCAACCGTGACGACGCGATCAGCAAGCTCGTCGCCGCCCTCAACGCCGACGCGGGCTCGACCCGCTGGGCCTACGTCCCCTCTCCGGCCGCGGCCGACCTGCCTCCGCTCGCGGAGCAGGACGTGATCCGCACCGGGTTCATCTACAACCCGCACACGATCTTCCCGGTCGGGGCCTCGAAGGTCCTGGTCGGTGCGACTGCGTTCAACAACGCGCGCGAGCCGCTCGCCCAGGCCTTCAAGATCCGGGGCACGGGCGACGCAAGCACCTTCGGCGTGATCGTCAACCACTTCAAGTCCAAGGGCTCGGGCACGCCCGACCCGGACGGCCAGGGCAACTCCAACGTGGACCGGATCGCGCAGGCCAACGCGCTGCTCACGTTCGCGGACCAGTTCAAGGCCGACCGCGGCATCACCAAGGAGTACCTGACCGGCGACTTCAACGCCTACAGCGAGGAGGACCCGGTCCAGGAGATCGAGAAGGGCAGCGACGACACGGCCAACACCGCCGACGACTGGACCGCTCTCGAGGACACCGTGGACGGCACCGAGTCCTACAGCTTCTCCGGACTCTCGGGCTCGCTGGACCACATCTTCGTGAACGACGCCGCCGAGCCCGACGTGACGGGTGTCGACGTGCTCGACATCAACGCCAGCGAGTTCGTCTACAACCTCTACAGCCGCTACAACTACGACGTCACGAACTTCTACGACCGCACCACGTTCTACGGCGCTTCCGACCACAACCCCGAGGTCATCGGGATCACGAGCCCCAACCAGGGAGTCGAGATCCAGGTGCTGGCGACCAACGACTTCCACGGTCGCATCGCCAACGACCCGGGCTCGGCCGCGGCCGGCGCGGCGGTGATGGCCGGGGCGGTCAAGCAGCTCCGGGCGGAGAACCCCAACACGGTGTTCGCGGCCGCGGGTGACCTGATCGGGGCCTCGACGTTCGAGTCGTTCATCGCCCACGACAAGCCGACGATCGACGCGCTCAACTCGGCCGGCCTGGAGGTCTCCTCCGCGGGCAACCACGAGTTCGACCAGGGCTACGACGACCTCGTCAACCGGGTCATGAAGCCCTACAACGCCAGCACCAACCCCTTCGGTGGGGCCAACTGGCAGTACATCGCGGCCAATCTGAAGCTCAAGTCGTCCGGTCTCGACGCGCTCACGCCGACGTGGACCAAGACGATGAACGGCGTCAAGGTGGGCTTCGTCGGTGCGGTCACCGAGCACCTGCCGGAGCTGGTGTCGCCCGCCGGCATCAGCGACATCGAGGTCGAGGACATCGTGACCTCGGTCAACGCGAAGGCCGACGAGCTGAAGGCAGACGGCGCTGACGTCGTGGTCATGCTCGTCCACGAGGGTGCCGGTGGCACCGACTGTGCCGCCATGGACGACAACCCGTCGTCCGACTTCGGCAGCATCATCACCGGGATCGACGACAACGTCGATGCCATCGTGTCCGGCCACACCCACCTCGAGTACAACTGCTCGTTCCCGGTGGCCGGCTGGGCCGGTCGTCCGGTGACGGAGCGGCCGGTGGTCTCGGCGGGTCAGTACGGCGCCGCGCTCAACCAGCTCAACTTCGACGTCGACCCGGCAACGCACCAGATCCTGGCGAAGCGTCAGGCGGTGCTCCGGCTCAAGGTCGCCAACGGGGGTCCGTTCAACTACCCCGTCGACGCGCCCACGCAGGCGATCGTCGACGCCGCGGTCGCCAACGCGAACGTGCTGGGCGCACAGCCGCTCGGCAAGATCGCCGACGGCTTCCGTCGGGCCAAGTTCGACAACGGCACGGCGGAGAACCGTGGTGGCGAGTCCACGCTCGGCAACCTCGTCGCGGAGGCCCAGCGCTGGGCCACCCGCAACCCGGAGTCGGGCTCGGCGCAGATCGCCTTCATGAACCCGGGCGGGCTGCGGGCCGACATGGTCGGCGGCATCACCGGTGAGACGTCGTACCCGAAGACGCTCACCTACAAGCAGGCCGCCAACGTGCAGCCGTTCGCCAACACGTTGGTGAACATGGACCTGACGGGAGCCCAGATCAAGGGCACGCTCGAGCAGCAGTGGCAGCCCGCCGGTGCGTCTCGTCCGTTCCTGCGGCTCGGCACCTCCCAGGGCTTCACGTTCACCTACGACTCGACCAAGCCCGTGGGCTCGCGGATCACGGGGATGTGGCTCGACGGCACGCCGATCGGGCTCGCGACGACCTACTCGGTCACGGTGAACTCGTTCCTCGCCTCCGGTGGTGACAACTTCACCACCCTGGCGACCGGCACGAACAAGCAGGACACGGGCAAGACCGACCTGCAGGGCATGGTCGACTTCATGGCCGAGTTCGCGCCGAACGCGACGCCGCTCGCCGTCGACTACGCCCAGCACGCGGTCGGGGTGCAGTTCCCCGCCGGCGCTCCCGCGTCGTACGCCGCGGGCGTCGACCACGTGAGGTTCGACCTGTCGTCGCTGTCGATGACCGACCCGCTCGACCAGCGGGACACGCAGGTGACCGTCAAGCTCGGGGGCACGACGCTGGGGACCTTCCCGGTCACCACGACCCCGCGCCCGCCGGCGGACGCCAACAGCAACGACGACGCCGGCACGGCCTCGGTCGACGTGGTGCTGCCGGCCGGTACGCCGACGGGCGCCGCCACGCTGGTGGTGGACGGCGCGACGGGCACGCACGTCCTGGTCCCGGTGACCGTGGGCGGCGGCACCACGCCGACGCCTCCGACGCCGACGCCTCCGACGCCGTCGCCGGCGACGACCACCGTGGGTGGCACCATCGCCAGCACCGTCTACGGCAAGGCGAGCACGATGGGCGTGGTGGTCAGCCGACCCAACGCCACCGGGCAGGCCCAGGTGGTCGACGAGGACGGCACCGTCCTCGCGACCACGACGATCACGGCGGGCCAGGGGACGCTGACGATCCCCGCGAAGTCACTCGAGCCGGGGGTGCACCAGCTCACGCTGAAGTACCTCGGCTCCAGCGAGTTCGCCCCGTCGCAGTCGGTCGTGTCCGCGCGGGTGGTCAAGGCGGAGTCCACCGTCAAGATCAAGGTCGACAAGACCCTGGACAAGACCGACCCCGGGAAGGTCGTGGTCAAGGTGACCGCGCCCGACGGCGTCAAGGTCAAGGGCAAGGTCAAGCTGGTGATCAAGGGCACGGGCAAGGAGTTCACCGTCAAGCTGGAGGACGGCAAGGCGGTGTTCAAGCTCCCGGCCTTCAGCTCGGTCGGCGACTTCACGCTCAAGGCGAACTACCTCGGCAGCCCACTGCTGAAGAAGGACAACAAGAGCGTCAAGGTGGAGGTCACCAAGTAGCGCCTGCCGCCTGAGCGCCCGTACGACGGTCCGTCCCCGCTGCTGCGGGGGCGGACCGTCGGCGTCCGGGGGCAGTGCCGGCGAACTTTTCGTCGTCGGGCAGCATCGGACCCTGTGTGCGTGCAGTGGCTCGTGGGACTAGACGCGGTCGTCACGCACCGACCACCGATCGATCGACCACCCCGACCGGAAGGTAGAACTGTGCGACAACGCTCCAACACCCGGCTGGCCCTGATGGCCTCGGCCAGCCTGCTGACAGGCTCGCTGGCCGTGCTGGCCGGCACCATCGCGCCGGCGCAGGCGGCAGGCGATGGCCAGATCAAGATCAACCTGGTCGGCATCAACGACTTCCACGGCCGCATCGACGCGAACACCGTGAAGTGGGCCGGCACGGTCAAGAAGCTGGAGTACGACACGCCGGGCACCTCGCTGACTGCCTCGCGCATCGTGGGCGCGGGAGACCTCATCGGCGCCTCGGTGTTCGCCTCCGCGGTGGCCAACGACCAACCGACCATCGACGTGATGAACGAGATCGGCCTGGACGCCTCGGCCGTGGGCAACCACGAGTTCGACAAGGGCTTCGCCGATCTCCGCGACCGCGTGATCGCGAACAAGACGAACGCCAAGTGGGACTACCTCGGCGCCAACGTCTACAACAAGGGCACCACCACGCCCGCACTGTCGGAGTACAAGGTCTATGACCTGACCGACGCCGACGGCGACAGCGTCAAGCTCGGAGTCATCGGTGCGGTGACCCAGGAGACGCCCAGCCTCGTCAGCCCTGGCGGTGTCAGCACCCTCGACTTCGGGCCCGCGGTCGCCGCCGTCAACCGGGTCGCCAAGCAGCTGACCGACGGGAACGCCGCCAACGACGAGGCGGACGTCCTCGTGGCCACGTTCCACGCCGGCTCCAACGTCACCTCCAACTACGCGGACGCCTTCGCCGCCGGGGGTGAGTTCGCGGACATGGCGAACCTCGACCCCAGCATCGACGCCGTCTTCAACGGGCACACCCACCAGAAGTACGTGTTCAACCAGCCCTGGACTGGGGGCGACCTGGCGACGCGGCCGATCGTGCAGACCGGGCAGTACGGCGAGAACGTCGGGCAGATCCTGCTGGACTACAACATCCCGACCGACAAGGTCACGGGCAACGCTGCGAGCAACACGGCGCGTGTCACCACCAGCGATGCGGACCTGATCGCAAACCCGGCGTACGGCGCTGACCTGCAGCAGGTCAAGAACACCGTCGACGCGGCCTTGGCCAACGCCAAGGTCCAGGGTGACGTCCCGGTCGGCAAGGTCTCGGGCGACATCACGACGGCGTTCACCGGCGGTACCTTCGTCAACGGCAAGTACACCGGCGGTGCCCGGGACGACCGGGGATCTGAGTCGGCGCTCGGCGACCTGGTCGCGGACGCGCTGCGCGACGGGATCCCCGCCGCCCAGGGCAAGGCCGACCTCGGGATCGTGAACCCCGGCGGCCTGCGCGACGAGCTCCTCTACGCCGGCAGCACGGCCACCAACCCGGCCAACACCGACGGCACGGTCACCTACGCGGAAGCCAACGCGGTGCTGCCGTTCGTCAACAACATCTGGCTGGTCCAGCTCACCGGCAAGCAGCTCAAGAACGTGCTGGAGCAGCAGTGGCAGCCGGCCGGTGCCGCGCGCTCGTACCTCGCGCTGGGTCTCTCCGACAACGTGCGGGTGACCCAGGACGCCAGCAAGCCCGTCGGCAGCCGGATCACCGACGTGCTGGTCGACGGCGTCCCGCTGGACAACGCGAAGACCTACACGGTCAGCACCTTCTCGTTCCTCGGGACCGGTGGCGACAACTTCACGGCGTTCAAGGACGGCAAGGCCAAGGACACCGGCCTGGTCGACCGTGACGTGTGGATCGGCTACCTCAAGGGCGCCGGCACCGTCGCGCCGGACTTCGCCCGCCAGCAGGTCCAGGCGAAGAACCTGAAGCGCAGCGTCAAGCCGAACAAGAAGTACCACTTCACCGTGTCCGGACTCGACCTGACCTCGCTCGGCAGCCCGCAGAACACCGAGGTGGGCGTCTACGCCACGGCCGTGGTGAAGAACAAGCCGGAGCAGGTCAAGCTGGGGGAGTTCCCGGTCACCAACGGCGTCGCGAAGGTGAACTTCCGCACTCCGGACATCCGGTTCTCGCAGCTGGCGGTCGTGGCCGAACCCTCCGACACCACGGTCGGCATCTTCCACGGCACCTTCAACCACCAGATCAAGGCCAAGCCCCGCCTGGCGACCAGCAAGGCGCCGACGCCGGCCCTGGTCGGCAAGACCCGCACCGTGGTCGACATCGAGGTGAAGGTCCCGGGCATGTCCCCGAAGGGCTGGGCCGCGGTCAAGATCGGTGGGCAGCAGTACAAGGGCAAGCTCGTCGACGGCAAGGTGTCGATCAAGCTGCCGAAGTTCCACCACACGGGCAAGAAGGAGCTCAAGGTCAAGTACCTCGGCAACGACCACTTCAAGCGCGCCTTCAAGTTCATCAACCTCTGGGTCGTCCGC
>CAVZFO010000024.1:0-33401 GCA_963774575.1 uncultured Actinomycetota bacterium
CGAAGGTTCGGGCGCACGTGCAGGCCGACCTCGGGGTCGACCACGATCTCCTGCGCCGCCGGCATGCCGTCGGCGTCGAGCTGGCGTCGAGCGGCGACGTTGCGCTTGACCAGCGCCAGCGCGATCGGGCCGAGCTCGTGGTGCCGCGCCGAGGTGCCGACGAAGCCGACGACCTTGCCCGTCGAGCAGGAGGTCGCTGCCGACGCGCGGGCAGCCGGTTCTCGGTGCCGTCGAGGTGCAGCAGCGTCAGCCGACGCGGCGGGCGGCCGAGGGTGTGCACCCGGGCGACCGTCTCCTGGCCGCGGTAGCAGCCCTTGTCGAGGTGCACGGCGGGGCCGATCCAGCCGACCTCGTTGGGGATGGTGCGGTGGTCGGTGTCCAGCCCGAGCCGCGGCTCGCCGCGGGCGATGCGCAGCGCCTCGAAGGCCCAGGTGCCGGCCGGCGGGCCGGCCGCGTCGGCGTACGCCTCGAGCCGGTCGCGGGGCACGAGCTCGTAGCGCCGTGCGGCCCGCACGCCCTCGCGGGGCGCCAGGTGACCGCGAGCTCGTCGGTGACGTCGGCGACCTCGACCCGCATCATGAACCGCATCCGGTCCAGGAACTCCACGAGCGCCGCCGCCGCGCCCGGCTCGGTGTGCGCGGTGAACGCCTCGCCGTCGTCGACGCCGGCGAACGCGTGCTCGACGTGGCCCTGCGGGCACAGGATCAGCGCCTCGGTCCGGACGCCGGGGGGCAGGTCCTCGAGGTACTGGGTGGTCAGGGAGTGCAGCCAGGTCAGCCGGTCGGGGCCGGTGATCCGCACGACGTCGCGGTGCGACAGGTCGACGAAGCCGTCACCGGCCGCGAGGGCGCGCTGCTCGCCGTTGAAGGAGCCGTAGTGCGCGGCGACGCCGGCGTCGATCGCCGTCGCCGGCGACGGCGCCGGGCAGGGCGAGCAGCGGGCTGGTCACGCGTCCTCCTCCGGGTCGACCGGCTCGCACTCGACGCGCTGGCCGAACACCGTCAGGTGTCCGACGTCGACGACGAAGCCGTGCTCGTCGCGCAGCCGGTCGGCAGCGGTTGGAGCACGTCGGGTCCAACCGAGACCACCCGCTGGCAATTCCGGCAGACCAGGTGGAAGTGCTCGTGGTCGCGTCGACCGAGTGGTACGTCGGGGCGCGGTCGCTGAGGTGCGCGTGCCGGACCAGGCCGAGCTCCTCGAGCACCTCGAGGGTGCGGTAGACGGTCGAGACGTTGACGCGCCGGGACTGCTGGCGGACCTCCGCCAGCACCTCGTCCGGGGTGGCGTGGCCGAGCCGGTCGACCGCGGCCAGGATCAGCTCGCGCTGCGGGGTGAGCCGGTAGCCGCTGCTCGCGCAGCCGCTCGCGCGAGGTCGCTCACCCGGTCCCGGTGCGAGCCGGCGTCACTGGCCCGCTGCAGCCGGGCCCACAGTGTGCGGCTGCAGCTCCTGGCCCATCGCGGCCATGTCGTAGGCGTAGAGCAGGTCGCCCTCGACGTACCCGTAGAGGCGCTTGCCGGCGGCGTAGTCCTTGGCGGTCGCGGTGCGGGCGACCGCGTCGGTGACCATCTCGAACCGCGGCTGGTCGGGGTGGATCTCGCCGTGCCAGACCTCCACGAAGCCGGTGTTGTGCGCCATCACCACCTCGATCGTGCGGTCGGCCTGGGGCCGCAGGAACCGGTCTCCTGGGCGGCGTTGCGGACGAACGTGCCGTCCTCGTCGCTCGATCCAGGCGCGGCTGAAGTAGTGGATGAACGGGCGGCCGTCCTGCTGGAAGACGATCTCCTGGCCGAACTGGAACCCCTCGATCGTCGGGTAGTCGCCGTGGCCGTTGCCCTGCCAGGTGCCGATGATCCACGCGAGCGGGCGCACAGCTCGTGGATGTTCTCGGGGATCTCGAACGGCATGGCCCCACTCTAGTGTTGGGGAATGACCCAGGAATCGTCGCGGACGTTGTCACGGAAGCTGGTCGTGAAGGTGACCTGCGGGGCCGAGGACGCCGAGCGCTGCAACCAGGCGTTCACGGTCGCGGCCGCGGCGGTGGCCGCGGGTGCGGACGTCGGGCTCTGGCTGACCGGCGAGGCGGCGTGGTTCGCGCGTCCCGGGCCGGGCGGAGAGCTTCGACCTACCGCTCGCCGCGCCGTGGCGGACCTGCTGGCGACCGTCGTGGCCGACGGCCAGGTGACGCTCTGCACCCAGTGCGCCCAGCGCCGCGGCATCACCGCCGACGACGTGGTCGAGGGCGTGCGCATCGCCGGCGCGGCCACCTTCGCCGAGGAGGTCCTGGCCGACGGGGTCCAGGCCCTCGTCTACTGACGCCGGTGGCCGGCCGCCGGCCCAGGCGGGCAAGAGCGCCGTCAGTCCTTGGTGGCCTTCAGACCCACCTTGTCCGGGCCCTGGGTCTCCCAGGTGGCGCTGTAGCCGTCCCACGACGCCTTGCCGGGTGCCGCACCAGTGGCAGCCTGCTGGGTCGCGTCGGCGGGGGCCTTCAACCCCTGCATCACGCACAGTGCGGCCGTGTTCGCCCCGATCGCGGCGGCCTTGGAGTCCAGGTCGGTCGGGGTCACGACGGTGATCGTGTCGTTGTCGTAGCTGAGGTAGTCCTGGGCGGTGCCCAGATCGGCGTCATTGGCCTGCTCGGGCACGCTCTGGCTGAAGCTTGTCGATGCACGCGTTGTAGACGGTCTCCATCTCGTTGCCGCGCGAGCACCCGGCGGCCCCTCCGACGAGGAGCGCGAGTGCTGCGAGACCTGCGAGGCATCGAGTCATGGCCGGATCGTAGGGCCAGGTCGTGGTCTCGCGCACCCGTGCGCCGTGACGGTCCCACGAATTCCCGGGGGGTCAGGCGGCGGAGCGGTCCTTCACGCCGAGGAGCTCGCGGGCCTCGGCGGTGGTCATGGGGGTGCGCTGGGCGAGGCGGCCGACCTCGACGGCGCGCTCGACGAGCTGGGCGTTGGACTCGACCGGGACGCCGCGGCTGATCGTGAGCACGTCCTCCATGCCGACGCGCAGGTGGCCGCCCTTGGAGAGGCTGGCGTACATCACCGCGAGCGTGGAGCGGCCGATGCCGGTGGCCGACCAGGAGGTGACCGAGGCCGGCAGGTCGCGGACCGCGGCGACCAGGGCGTCGGCGGTGCCGTTCATGCCGCCGGGCACCCCCATCACCAGGTCGCAGTGCACCTTGCCGCCGTACGGCGGCCCGTACTTGTCCAGCAGCCGCGTCAGGGCGTGCACCTGGCCGAGGTCGAACAGCTCGAACTCCGGCACCACCTCCCGCTCCTGGCGAGAGCTGGTAGAGCTCGGTGACGAACGGCCACGGGTTGGAGAAGACGTCGTCGCCGAAGTTCGTGGTGCCCATCGTCAGGCTGCACGAGTCGGGCTCGGCGTCGAGCACCTTCAGCCGGAGCGTCGAGCGGGTCGTGCACGGAGCCGCCGGTCGAGAGCTGCACGACCAGCGACGTGCTCTCGCGCAGCGCGACGACGGTGTCCTTGAGGCGCTGGCCGTCGAGGGTCGGCCGGTGCTCGTCGTCGCGGATGTGGACGTGGATCATCGCCGCGCCGGCCGCCTCGCACGCGACGGCGGTCTCGACGAGCTCCTCGAGCGTGGTCGGCAGCTGGGGGCAGTCGGCCTTGGCGGTCTCCGCGCCGGTCGGGCGCGACGGTGATGAGGAGCGGTTCGGTCACGGCCGCATCGTGTCAGAAGCGTCCCTGCGTTGAGGTCCGGCTGGGTGCCGTCGAGGTCGGTGAAGCCGTACTCGCGCGCGAGCACCGCGACGTCCATCGTCTGCCCGGTGAACCGCATCGCGTCGGGGTCGGCGGCCAGCGCCACCACCGCCCGCGCGCCGTAGTGCGGCGTCTCGGTGCGGCCGTCCAGCTCGCCGGGCGCGTGGTGGGCCTCCATCAGCTCGGTGCGCATCCAGCCCGGCGCCACGGCGATGCAGGGGATGCCCTTCTCGCGCAGGTGGTGACCGAGGGCGTAGACGAGCCGGTTCTTGGCCGCCTTGCTCGACTCGTAGGGCACCCACGCCGGCGGCTCGGGCGTGTGCCACGTGGTGGTCAGGATGATGCCCGCGCCGGCCGGGCCCATGGCGTGCTTGAGCACGGTCATGTCGGTGACGAAGTCGGAGTAGGCGCCGGCGAGCAGCATGTCGCGGAACTGCGTCATCGGCTCGTCCCAGACCTCCTCCCCCTCGACGTCGTCGTGGTGGTCGTGGCCGCCCCACGCGTTGTTGACCAGGACGTCGATCCGGCCGTGCCGGGCGAGCACGTCGTCGACCAGGCGCGCGTACGGCGTCGGGGTCGGTGTGGTCGCACGTCACCGCCTCCGCCGACCCGCCCGCCTCGGTGACCAGCTCGACCGTGCGCTCGAGCGTCAGGTCGTCGACAGCCGGTCTGGGTGGGCGCCGCCCGGCGTGCTCCGGCCGGTGGCCACGACGTGCGCCCCGGCGGCCGCCAGCTCACGCGCGACCGCCCGGCCCGAGCCCGCGCGAGGCGCCCGAGACGAGCGCGATCTTCCCGTCCAGCCTGTGGTCGTCCATGACTCCAGATCATCACGGCGACCACCGACAGCACTGGATCAGGTTTGCTCCGGGCGTCGCGCGCGTCCATCCGGTACCGCACGAACGCCGGCACGGCGAGCGCCACCACGACCGCCAGCACGACGACCAGCACGCCGCCGCCGGCGGCGGCGGCCGCGGTGCCGACCAGGGCCGCGGCGGCACCGTGCACGGTGTCGGCGACCCGCGGGCCGCCCGCGACGACCACGATGAAGATGCCCTGGAGCCGGCCGCGCACGTGGTCGCTCGCGGAGGCCTGGAGCATCGAGACCCGGAACGCCGCCGACGCCATGTCGGCCGCGCCGCCGAGGACGAGCATGAGCACCGCCGCCGCCAGGAAGACGCCCGCGTTGCCGTCCGCGAGCCCGACGGCGATGCCGAACCCGACCATGGCCAGGCCCCACAGCACGATCGCGACGATCACGGCGAGGCCCTGACGCTCGATGCGCGAGACCCAGCCGGAGAAGATGCCGCCCAGCACGGCGCCGGCGGGGATCGCCGCGAAGAGCAGCGCGAACGCCAGGCCGCCGCTCTCCGGGCCGCCGAAGTCGAGGTGCGGCGACCTCGGGGAACAGCGCCCGCGGCATGCCGAAGACCATCGCGATGATGTCGACGAGGAACGACGTCAGCAGGACCGGGTGGCCGCGCAGGTACCGGAACCCGTCGACGACCGACCGCCAGCCTGCGGGTCCGCCCGGCGACTCCACGCGGAGGCGCGGCAGCTTCACCACCGCGGTCAGCGTGGCCAGCAGCGTGACGGTGTCGACGAGGTAGAGCCACGAGTACCCGAGGATCGGGATCAGCGCTCCGCCGACGAGCGGCCCGGCGATGCCGCCGGCCTGGAAGACCGTCATGTTCAGCGAGTTGGCCGCCGGCAGCTGGTCGATCGGCACCAGCTTGGGCAGGATCGCGCTGCGCGTCGGCTGGTTCACCGCGAAGAACGCCTGCTGCACCGAGAACAGCCCGAGCAGCAGCCAGACGTTCCCGAGGTCGAGGGCCGCCTGCAGCCAGAACGCCCCGCTGGTCAGGATCAGCCCGGCCGTGGTGATCAGCGAGCAGGGTGCGCCGGTCCATGACGTCCGCGAGCGCGCCGCCGTACAGGCCGAACACGACCAGCGGCACGAGGCCGAACAGGCCGGTCAGCCCGACGTACGCCGACGAGCCGGTGATCTCGTAGATCTGGGCCGGCACCGCGACGACCGTCAGCTGGGCGCCGATGACCGTGACGATGTTGGCCGACCAGAGGCGGCGGAAGTGCTCGTTGGCGAACGGGCGGGTGTCGGCGACCAACCCCCGCAGCTGCACCCCCGCATGCTCTCAGGAGCGTCGCGCGACTGCCAGAGTGGCCCCGTGCGCGCGGTCATCCAACGGGTCCTCGAGGCAGTCGGTCACGCGTCGACGGCGAGACGCGTCGGCGCGATCGACGAGCCGGGCCTGCTCGTCTACCTCGGCGTCACCCACGGCGACGGGCCCGACCGAGGTCGCGTGGACGGCCCGCAAGATCTGGGACCTCCGCCTGCTGCGCGAGGAGAAGTCGCTGTCGGACGTCGGGGCCCCGGTGCTGGTGGTCAGCCAGTTCACGCTCTACGGCGAGGCGCGCAAGGGCCGCCGTCCCACCTGGCAGGCGGCCGCCCCCGGGCCGGTGAGCGAGCCGGTGTACGACGCGGTGTGCGCCGAGCTCGAGCGCCTCGGCGCCCGCGTCGAGCGCGGGGTCGTTCGGCGCCGACATGCGGGTCGGCTCGGTCAACGACGGCCCGATCACCCTGATCCTCGACAGCCCCTGACGCTCGCTGGTCGAGGAGGTTGCGCAGCAACCGTCCACGAGACCGCGGTCGAGGTTGCGACCGTCACGACCGGGTCTCGTGACCGTCGCTGCGCGCCCTCCTCGACCAGCGAGGAGCTCAGACGGCGATGGCGACCTCGGCGACCGACCCGACCTGGGCGGTGACCTTCTGGTCGACCGACGTCGGCCCGGGGCGCCAGGGTGCGCAGCGTCCACTCGCCGTCGCCGGCGAAGAACCGGAAGTGGCCGCGGCTCGTGGTGGGCACCTCGGCGGTGAACTCGCCGGTCCGGTCGAGCAGCCGCACGTAGGCGTTGCCGACCGGGACCTGCTGGCCGAGGCGTCCGCGCGGACCACCTGGCCCTGGATGATCGCCTCCTTGGCGACGTTCACGCCGTCGAGGGACAGGCCGCCCGTGCGTCGCTCCGCACATCAGGCCTCGCCCCGGCTCGTCGCCCAGGGCGACCGGGCACGCCGACGAGCGAGCCGTACTCGGTCCAGGAACCGTCGTAGTTCTTCACGTTCGGCTCGTCGAGCAGCTCGTGGAGCACGAACCAGGTGTGCGAGGAGCGCTCACCGATGCGGCAGTAGGCGATGGTGTCCTTGCTCCAGTCGACGCCCGCCTCGGTGTAGATCTGCTTCAGCTCGTCGTCGGAGCGGAAGGTGCCGTCGTCGTTGGCGGCCTTGCTCCACGGCACGTTCGCCGCGGTCGGGATGTGGCCGGCGCGCTGGGCCTGCTCCTGCGGGAGGTGGGCCGGGGCGAGCAGCCGGCCGGCGTACTCGTCGGGGCTGCGCACGTCGACCAGGTTCTTCACGCCGATCGCGGCGACGGTCTCGTCGCGGAAGGCGCGGATGCGCGTGTCCTGGTCCTTCGCGGTGTACGACGTCTCCGCGCGGGCGGGCAGCGTCGGTCGACCAGCTCGCGGGAGTCGAGCTCCCACTTCTTGCGGCCGCCGTCGAGCAGCTTGACGTCCTGCGTGGCCGTAGAGCTTGAAGTACCAGTAGGCGTAGGCGGCGAACCAGTTGTTGTTGCCGCCGTAGAGCACGACGGTGTCGTCGTTGCCGACGCCCGCGCGAGCAGCAGCGCCTCGAACTGCTCCTTGCTGACGAAGTCGCGGCGGACCTGGTCCTGCAGGTCGGTCGTCCAGTCGAGCTTGATCGGCTCCCTTGATGTGGCCCTTGTCGTAGGCCGTCGTGTCCTCGTCGACCTCGACCAGGACGACCTGTCGGTGTCGAGGTTGTCCTCGACCCACTGGGCGGAGACGAGAGAGTTCTCGCGGCTCATGGGGTGCTCCCTTCATTGTTCGGGTTTCGGTGGCGGTGTACTGGTTCGACGGACTGGTGGTGCTGACGGCGCCGAACGCGCGCCGGCCGAGCAGGTAGACCTCGCAGCCGAGACAGAGGCCGAAGGTGGCGTTGAGCAGGGCGGCCACCAGGGCGAAGCCGGTGGCGACGAGCCGAGCAGGTCGACGCCCGACGACGAAGCCGACGAGGCCGACCAGCGCGAAGACCAGGCCGACGGCCTGGGCGAACCGCGGCGGCGCGGGGTCCTCGAGGTGGGCCGGCGGCGCCGAGCCGGGGCCGGACGACGGTGCGGAACAGCCGCGGCGTACGGCGTGTGCTGGACGCCGCGGACCACGCCGATGGCGAACAGCGCCGCCTGGGCGGCCAGCAGCAGCGACGCCCACCGGGCCGGGCGCGGTCAGCAGCACCGCGACGAGCACGACGCTGGTGATGGCCGCCGCGAACTGCTGTCCGCGCGGGATCGACTTGCTGGTGGCTCATGACACTCCTGGGGTCTGAGGTCCGGGCAGCCCACGGCCGGGTGCGGCAGGGCGACGGCGCCCGTCCGGAGGCGGCGACGGTCGCAGAACTCTACTTAGTCAGTAGAGATACGCCGGTCTGGCGGGTCGCGACCGGTCAGGACATTCGACACAGCGCCGAGCGCACGCGGCAGTGATCCACTGCGCGGCGCTTGGTCAGCATGGTCGAGGACATGACGGCCACTGTAGGCGGCGCCCGACCCCCGCGCCGTACGGCCCGTCTCATCATGTGGATGGACTGTCCACGATGCGGACATCAGGACACGCGCCGCCAGGGCGGCCAGCACCTGGTCGCGCTCGGGGCAGGCCGGCCGCGCGGGAGACCTCGCGGCCGGCGGCGTCCAGGACCAGGGTGGTCGGCGTGCGCAGCACCCGCAGCGCCGCGGACCACCTCCAGGTGGTGCTCGGCGTCGACCTCGACGTGCGTGACACCCGGGACCAGGGCGGCGACCTCGCCGAGCACCCGCGGGTGGCGCGGCACGGCGCGCAGAACGCCGAGGAGAACTGCAGCAGCGTGGCCCGCTCGCCGAGGGGTACGGCGACCCCGGCGGCGGCCAGCACGGTCGCGGTCGTCTCGAGCGGCGCCGCAGCATCGGGCTCGCCGACCCGCGCACCCGGTGCGTGCCGCGGAACCGGCCGTCCGTGGCAGACCCGGTAGAGCGCGAAGCCCGACCACGAACAGCACGCCAGCGAGCAGCACCCACTGTCCGGTCGTCACGTCTGGCGCAACCGCGTCGCGGCGCCGGGACATTCCGCGGGATCAGCGGCCGCTCAGCCGCCGGCGAAGGGCGGCAGGAACTCCACGGTCTCGCCCGGCCGGACCACGACCGACGGCCGGGTCCTGGGATGCCGACCGGCCGGTCGCCGACCAGCGCCGAGCAGACGCCGAGCACGGCCTCGAGCCGGGTGCCGGGGTGCAGGGCGACCGCGCGCTCGCGCAGGTCGGCCAGGGTGACCGGCCCGTCGACGGGGAGGTCGTCGGCGGCGACGCCGGCGGCGGCCCGGGCCGCCGCCCAGTAACGGACGGTCACGACGCCGGACGGCTCCCGCGTCTCAACCGGCTCGCCTCCGTCGGACACCGACCCCATGGCTCGGTATCCTTCCCCATCGGCCAAGGACGTCCGAGCCCACCCGTGCTGCTCGGCCCGCTCTGCGTGAGGAGAACCCGATGAGCACGCTGCTCCTGCTGACCAACGCGCTGCAGCCCTCGGTCGAGGTGCTGCCCGGCTCTGGCCCTGCTCGGCCACCAGGTCAAGATCCTGCCCGCCGAGGGCAGCGCCCTGCTCGAGGCCCCCGACGCCGACCTGCTGCTCGTCGACGGTCGGCTCGAGCTCGCCCACGCCCGCGACCTGTGCCGGCTGATCCGCACCACCGGCACCGACGTCCCGGTGCTGCTCGTCGTGACCGAGGGCGGGCTCGCCGTCGTCGCCCACGACTGGGGCATGGACGACGTCGTGCTGCACACCGCCGGCCCGGCCGAGCTCGAGGCCCGGATCCGGCTCGCCATCGGCCGGCTGCACGCGCGCCGCGAGGCCGACGACCCCGAGTCGCACGTGATCCGCTCCGGCGAGGTGGTCGTCGACGACGCGTCGTACACCGCCAAGCTCGGCGGCCGCGTCGCTCGACCTGACGTTCAAGGAGTTCGAGCTCCTCAAGTACCTCGCCCAGCACCCGGGCCGCGTCTTCAGCCGCCAGCAGCTGCTCCAGGAGGTCTGGGGCTACGACTACTTCGGCGGCACCCGCACCGTCGACGTCCACGTCCGCCGGCTGCGCGCCAAGCTCGGCCCCGAGCACGAGACGCTGATCGGCACCGTGCGCAACGTCGGCTACCGGTTCGTGCTCCCGACCATCGAGAAGGCACCGGACACCGCCGACCGCACCCGGGACTCGCCAGGACGCCTGACCCGCCGTCGGTCCGGCGGGGCCGCGGGCGGAACACCCGGTCGACCGGGTGTTCCGACCCTTCGGGTCGCTGCAACGGTCGCGAACGGTCAGGAACGACGCCGAACCTCGGCCCCCGAGGCTCGCCGGGTGGACCAGGCGCAGCTGAGCGAGATCGAGGCGATCACCCGGGCGAGCGCGGCGGCGGACGGGATCGAGCCCCTCGACGAGGGCGCCTGGCGCCGGCTGCGCCACCACGCCGACCAGCTCGTGGTGCGGCTGGAGCAGGGGGTCGGCTTCTCGGTCGCCGACGACGACCTGCTCCACCTGGTGGTCGCCCCCGCCGCAGCGCGGGCACGGACTGGGCGGGCGGCTGCTCGACGACGTGCTGGACCGGCGGCGACGGTCCCTGGCAGGCCTGGTCGCACGGCGACCACCCGGCCGCGGCCGCGCTGGCGCGGCCGTACCGGCTTCGACCGGATCCGCGAGCTCTGGGTGATGCGCCGGTCGCTGGCCGGCGATCGAGGAGCTGCGCGACGCCGGCCGCGGCGGCGTCCGAGCTGCGTCCGCCGTTCCGGCCCGGCGACGAGGCCGAGCTGCTGCGCGTCAACGCCGCCGCGTTCGCCCACCACCCCGAGCAGGGCTCGATGGACGCCGCGGAGCTGGCCGAGCGGATGGCCGAGCCGTGGTTCGACCCCGCCGACCTGCTCGTCGCGGCCGACGGCGACCGGATGCTCGGCTTCCACTGGACCAAGCGGCACTCCGCCACGCTGGGCGAGGTGTACGTCGTGGCGATCGACCCCGACGCCCAGGGCCGCGGCCTCGGGCCGCACGCTCGTCGACGTCGGGCTGCGGCACCTGCGGTCGGTCGGGCTCGACGACGTGCTGCTGTACGTCGAGTCCGACAACACGCCGGCCGTGCGGCTCTACGAGAGCCTGGGCTTCACGCACGCCGCCGCGGACACGCACGTGATGTACGAGCGCGCAGCCCGGGTCAGCGCGCCCGCGAGCTGAACGACGCCGCGCTGTGCGGCCGGCTGCTGCCGGACGACGGGACGGACGCGCCGCGCGGGCCGGAGCACCGGACGCCGCCGCCGCGACCGTTGCGCCGCGCACCGCCCTGGCCGCCGGCCTGCGAGCCGCCGCCCTGGCCACCGCGTCGGCCGCGCCGACCCCGCCCGCGCCGGCAGATGCGGGCCGCCGCCGCCGCTGCGCTGCGGTTGCCGCCGCGACTGCGACGGCCCGCGCGGAGCCGCGGACGTCGTGACGACGAGCCCGCCGGGCAGGCTGCGCACGCCGGGCGCGAGCGTCGCGCGAGAACGGCGTCGTTGGTGCTGCCGACAGCGGGTGGTCGTGGGGTGCACGCCGGCCGCGCGGGTCAGCGCGCGGACCTCGCGCGACCTGCTCGTCGGTCATCAGCGTGACGACGGTGCCCTCGGCGCCGGCCCGGGCCGTGCGGCCCGAGCGGTGCAGGTAGGCCTTGTGCTCCGACGGCGGGTCGGCGTGCACGACGAGGGCCACGTCGTCGACGTGGATGCCGCGGGCGGCGACGTCGGTGGCGACCAGCGTGGTGGCCGCGGCCGGAGTGGAAGTCCGCCATGTTGCGGGTCCGGGCGCCCTGGCTGAGGTTGCCGTGCAGGTCGACGGTCGGGATGCCGATTGGTTGAGCTGCTTGGCGAGCTGCTTGGCGCGGTGCTTGGTGCGCGTGAAGACGACCGTGCGGCCGGGCGCGCTGGCCAGGTCGACGAGGACCGGGAGCGCGCTGGTCGTGGGAGATGTGCAGCACGTGGTGGGCCATCGTCGAGATCGGCGACTGCGCCGAGTCGGCCTCGTGGGTCACCGGCTGGCGCAGGAACTGCTTGACCAGCCCGTCGACGGCCTTGTCGAGCGTCGCGGAGAACAGCATCCGCTGACCGGTGGTCGGCGTCTGCGCGAGCAGCCGGCGTACGGACGGGCAGGAAGCCGAGGTCGGCCATGTGGTCGGCCTCGTCGAGCACGGTGATCTCGACGTCGGCGAGGCGTGCGTGGCCCTGGCCGATGAGGTCCTCGAGCCGGCCGGGGCAGGCGAGCACGATGTCGGCGGTCTTGCAGGCCGCGGACCTGCGGGTTCTGGCCGACGCCGCCGAAGACGGTCTGGGTGGTGAGGCCGGCGGCCGCGGCCAGCGGGGCGCAGGGCGGCCTCGATCTGGCCGACCAGCTCACGGGTCGGGGCCAGGATCAGGGCGCGCGGGGCGCCCGGGCGGATGCGGCGCGGGTCGGCGCTGCGAGGCGGGCCACGAGCGGGAGCAGGAAGGCGTAGGTCTTGCCCGAGCCGGTGCGGCCGCGGCCGAGCACGTCGCGGCCGGCGAACGAGTCGGGCAGCGTCGCGGCCTGGATCGGGGTGGGGTCGGTGATGGACAGGCCGGCCAGGACGGACGCGAGCTTCGCGGGCACGCCGAGGTCGGTAGAAGGAAACGTTCGAAGACAAGGGAGGTCGACTCTCAGTGGGGATGGTGCGCCGCCACGAGGTGTCGTACGACGCGAGCGGCCCGGGACCAGACCGGTCCGGCCGCTGGGTCGACCGTACCGGTGAGTACGGATCGACGGGTCAACCGCGAGACATCCCTCGCGCCGGTCGAGGCCGACCGCGCGTTCACCCTCGCGGTGCCAGACTGGCCCCATGACCGTGTCCAGCCCCGCCGACGACCTGGTGCCGGAGGACGGCGCGGTCCACGAGACCTTCGACGTCGAGCCGCCGTACGTGCCCGGCCCCGGAGGCGCTGGAGCACCTCGCGAAGTACGAGGACCGGTTCCTCGACCGCGAGCTCTCGTGGCTGCGCTTCAACCTGCGCCTGCTCGAGATGGCCGAGGACGAGTCGCCTGCCGCTGCTGGAGCGGGTGCGGTCGATGGCCTTCTTCGCCAGCAACCTCGACGAGTTCTTCATGGTGCGGGTGGCCGGGCTCAAGCGCCGGATCGCCGCCGGGATGGCGGTCCGCGCGGCGTCCGGCCTGATGCCGCGCGACATCCTCGAGGCGATCTGGACCCGCAGCGCCGAGCAGATGCAGCGGCACGCCGACGTTCTTCCGCGACGACCTGGTGCCGGCCCTGTCGGCCAGCGGCATCGACCTGGTGCGCTGGGAGGACCTGGACCGCGAGGAGCAGAAGTTCGCCAAGCGGTTCTTCAAGGACCGCGTCTTCCCCGTGCTCACCCCGCTCGCCGTCGACCCGGCCCACCCGTTCCCCTACATCTCCGGCCTCTCCCTGAACATGGCCGTCCTCGTCCGCAACCCGAAGACCGGCAAGGAGCACTTCGCGCGGGTGAAGGTGCCGCCGACGTTCAGCCGGTTCGTGGCGCTGGGCAACCAGCGGTTCGTGCCGCTCGAGGACGTCATCGGCGAGCACCTGAAGCGGCTGTTCCCCGGCATGGAGGTGCTGCAGGTCCACACCTTCCGGGTGACCCGCAACGAGGACCTCGAGGTCGAGGAGGACGACGCGGAGAACCTGCTCCAGGCCCTGGAGAAGGAGCTGCTGCGCCGCCGGTTCGGACCGCCGGTGCGCCTCGAGGTCGAGGAGTCGATCACCTCCCAGGTGCTGGAGCTGCTCACCTCCGAGCTCGGCATCTCGCCGCAGGAGGTCGTGCGCGTGCCCGGCCCGCTGGACCTGCGCGGGCTGCACGACATCGCCGACCTGCCGCGCGAGGACCTGAAGTACCCCGCGTTCGTGCCGATCACCCACGGCAACCTGACCGAGGTCGAGTCGTCCTCGCCCGTCGACGTGTTCGAGGCGGCCCGCCGCCACGACGTGCTGCTGCACCACCCCTACGACTCGTTCGCCACGTCGGTGCAGCGGTTCCTCGAGCAGGCCGCCGCCGACCCGCACGTGCTGGCGATCAAGCAGACGCTCTACCGGACCTCGGGTGACTCACCGATCATCGACGCCCTCGTCGACGCGGCGGAGTCCGGCAAGCAGGTGCTGGCGCTGATCGAGATCAAGGCGCGCTTCGACGAGTCGGCCAACATCCGTTGGGCCCGCAAGCTCGAGCACGCCGGCTGCCACGTGGTCTACGGGCAGGTCGGGCTGAAGACCCACTGCAAGCTGGCGATGGTGGTCCGCGACGAGCCCGACGGCATCCGCCGCTACACCCACATCGGCACCGGCAACTACAACCCCAAGACCGCCCGGTCCTACGAGGACCTCGGGCTGATCACCACCGACGAGGCGATCGGCGAGGACGTCGCCAACCTCTTCAACAACCTCAGCGGCTACAGCCGCAAGCCGACGTACGACCAGCTGCTGGTCGCCCCCGACTCCGTGCGCGAGGGACTGGTCGCCCGGATCCACGACGAGATCACCCACCACCGTGCCGGGCGGCCCGCCGGGATCCGCTTCAAGGCCAACTCGATCGTGGACGAGGCGACCATCGACGCGCTGTACCTCGCCTCGCAGGAGGGCGTGCCCGTCGCAGCTGCTCGTGCGCGGCATCTGCGCGCTGCGCCCCGGCGTCCCCGGGCTCTCGGAGACGATCGAGGTGCGCTCGATCCTGGGTCGGTTCCTCGAGCACAGCCGCATCTTCTGGTTCGACAACGGCGGCGAGCCGGAGGCCTGGATCGGTTCCGCGGACCTGATGCACCGCAACCTGGACCGCCGCGTCGAGGTGCTGGTGCGGCTGCCCGACGCCGGGCAGCATCGCGCAGGTGGGCCGGCTGCTCGACCTCGCGTTCGACCCCGACACCCGCGCCTGGGTGCTCCACCGCGACGGCTCCTGGAAGCTCAACGGCGGCCCGGTGCACCTGCAGGAGAGCCTGATCGAGAGCCAGCGGCGCCGCGGCTGAACCCCGCCGGACGACCGCGTCGCCGCAGGTGCCCGTCCGTACGTCGTCCGACCGGCCGTCCGCACGGGCTGGCCCGGGCGACCCCGAGTTGCACCGCGCGCTCCCGGCACCCCACGATGGTCCACGGTCCGCGCCCCGAACGCTCAGGAGTATCCGTGGCCTTCAGCCTCCGTCCGGTGGACGGCGCCTTCTACACGCTCTTCTCCGAGTCGGCACAGCACCTGGTCAGGGGGCTGGCCTGCTCGCCGAGATGTTCGCGGAGGGCACCGACCGAGCCGCCAAGGCCAAGGAGATGCGCGAGGCCGAGAGCGATGCCGACGGCACCACGCGCGAGATCATCAACCGCGTCAACAAGACCTTCGTGACGCCGTTCGATCGTGAGGACATCTACGCCCTGGCCTACGGCCTGGACGACGCGATGGACGAGATGGAGGAGGCCGCCGACCTCATCAACCTCTACGACGTGGTGTCCTACCCCGCCGAGTTCGCCAAGCTGGTCGAGCTGATCCAGCGGTGCGCCGAGCTGACCGCCGCATCGATGCCGCGGCTGCAGTCGCTCGACCTGGACGAGTACTGGATGGAGATCGGCCGGCTCGAGAAGGCCGGCGACAAGAGCTTCCGCCGGATCCTCTCCAAGCTGTTCGGCGGGAAACTACGAAGCCCTCGAGGTGCTCAAGCTCAAGGACGTCGTGGACAAGCTCGAGGGCGCGATCAACGCCTTCGAGACCGTCGCCAAGCGGGTGGAGCAGATCGCGGTCAAGGAGTCCTGACCGGATGGACCTGGAGTTCGCGATCCTGATCGCGGTCGTGGTCGTCGCGCTCGCCTTCGACTACACCAACGGCTTCCACGACGCCGCCAACGCGATCGCCACGTCGGTCTCGACCCGGGCGCTGACCCCGCGCATCGCCCTGGTGCTGGCAGCGGTCATGAACTTCGTCGGCGCGCTGCTCGGCCAGAAGGTCGCGCACACGGTCAGCGACGTCATCGACACCAGCGGGTTCCCGGTCAACCATGGCCTGACCATCGTGATGTGCGGCCTGCTTGGGCGCCATCGCCTGGAACCTGACCACGTGGTGGCTGGGGCTGCCGTCCTCGTCGACCCACGCGCTGATCGGCGGCCTGGTCGGCTCGGCCCTCGCCGCGGGTGCGCTCGTGCACTGGAACACCGTCGTCGACAAGGTGCTCATCCCGATGGTGGCTCTCGCCCGTCGTCGGGTTCGGCCTGGCGTTCCTGCTGATGCTCGACCTTCATGTGGGTGCTGCGCACGGCGCAACCCCAAGCGGGTCTTCCGCAACTTCCGGATGCTCCAGCCGGTCTCCGCGGCCGCGCTCGCGCTCGGCCACGGCCTCCAGGACGCCCAGAAGACGATGGGCGTGATCTTCCTGGCCCTGATCACCACGGGCCACGCGTCCGAGGGCGACCGGCTGCCGTTGTGGGTCGTGGTCACCTCGGCCGCCGCCATCTCCCTCGGCACGTACTCGGGTGGCTGGCGGATCATGCGCACCATGGGCCGCAAGATCATCGACCTCGACCCCGCCCGCGGGTTCGCCGCCGAGTCGGTCGGCGCGTCGGTGCTCTACACCACGGCGTACGTGTTCGAGGCCCCGGTCTCGACCACGCACATCATCACCTCGGCCATCATGGGCGCCGGTGCCACCCGCCGCCTCTCGGCCGTGCGCTGGGGGATGGCCCGCTCGATCCTGGTCGCCTGGGTGCTCACGTTCCCCATGGCCGGGCTCGCCGCCGCCCTCTTCTACGGCGCCATCCACTTCATCCTGCCCTGAGACGAGCAGCAGCGCGCGAGGCACGAGCGCGCTGCGTGGGCTCGGCCAGGTCTCTCCCAGCGACGCGACCGAGGAACGAGGTCGCACGAGCGCGTCGAGACCCGGTGAGACAAACGCCGACCTGCCACGGGGCCTCGTGACGGTTGCTTCGCAACCTCCTCGACCAGCGTGGCGGTCAGCCGAAGCGACCGGAGATGTAGGCCTCGGTGGCGGGCTCGTCGGGGTTGCTGAACATCTTCTTGGTCGCGTTGAACTCGACCAGGCGGCCGGGCTGGCCGGCGGCCTTGAGGTTGAAGAACCCGGTCTCCTCGGAGACCCGGGCCGCCTGCTGCATGTTGTGGGTGACGATGACGATCGTGTACTCGGACTTCAGCTCGTGGATCAGGTCCTCGATCGCCGAGGTCGAGATCGGGTCCAGGGCCGAGCACGGCTCGTCCATCAGCAGCACCTCGGGCTCGACCGCGATGGCCCGGGCGATGCACAGGCGCTGCTGCTGACCGCCGGAGAGACCCTGACCGGGCTTGCCGAGGCGGTCCTTGACCTCGTTCCAGAGGTTGGCGTGCGTCAGCGAGCGCTCCACGATCGCGTCGGCCTCGGCCCGGGGCATCCGTCGGGAGTTCAGGCGCGAGCCGGCGAGCACGTTGTCGTAGATCGACATCGTGGGGAACGGGTTGGGGCGCTGGAAGACCATGCCGATCGAGCGACGTACGGCGACCGGGTCGACGTCGATGCCGTAGAGGCTCTGCCCGTCGACCATCACCTTGCCCTCGACCCGCGCCCCCGGGATCACCTCGTGCATCCGGTTCAGCGAGCGCAGCATGGTGGACTTGCCGCAGCCGGACGGCCCGATGAACGCGGTCACCGACCGCGCCTTGATCGTCATCGTGACGCCCTCGACGGCGAGGAAGTCGCCGTAGT
Organism: uncultured Actinomycetota bacterium; assembly: GCA_963774575.1. Taxonomy (GTDB): domain Bacteria; phylum Actinomycetota; class Actinomycetes; order Propionibacteriales; family Nocardioidaceae; genus Nocardioides. Next base: position 17,556 of record CAVZFO010000024.1, read on the forward strand.
AGATGTTCAGGTCCGAGACGTCGATGCTCTTGGCCATGGGGGTGCCTCAGGCTTTCTTCGGGGCGAGGATCTTGCCGAGCAACCGCGCGAACAGGTTGAGCATCATCACGATGACGATCAACACCAGCGCGCCGCCCCAGGCGCGCTCGTAGCCGGCCGGGGTGGACTGGGCGTACTGCGAGTAGATGAAGACCGGGAGCGTGGTCATCCGGTCGTGGAACAGGTTGAAGTTGACGCCGTCGGTCGCGCCGGCCACCACCAGGAGCGGTGCGGTCTCGCCGATGACCCTCGAGATCGCCAGCACGATGCCGGTGATGACTCCGCCGATCGCGGTCGGGAGCACCACCTTGAGGATGGTGCGCCACTTCGGGACCCCGAGGGCGTACGACGCCTCGCGGAGGTCCATGGGCACCAACCGGAACATCTCCTCGGAGGAGCGGACGACCGTGGGGATCATCAGCAGGGACAGCGCGATCGAGCCGCCGAAGCCCATCCGGAAGGCCGGCCCGAAGATCAGCACCACCAGCGCCAGGGCGAACAGGCCGGCGACGATCGACGGGATGCCGGTCATCACGTCGACCAGGAACGTGATGGTGCGCGCCAGCCGCGACTTCGCGCCGTACTCGACCAGGTAGATCGCGGTCAGCACCCCGATCGGCACCGAGATGATCGTGGCGGCCAGCGTGATCAGCAGCGTGCCGATCAGCGCGTGGTAGACGCCACCCTGCTCGTCGCCCGTCACGCCGCGCATGGAGTAGGTGAGGAAGTCCGCGCTGATCGCCGGCAGGCCGTTGGTGATCACCACGTAGACCAGCCACAGCAACGGCGCGGCGGCGCCGGCGAACGCCGTCCAGACCAGACCGGTCATCAGCCGGTCGACGGCCGAGCGGCGGTTCTCGACGACCAGCGACCAGGCCGGCAGGCCGACCAGGAAGAGCAGCAGGCCGAGGCAGACCCACGCCGTGATCCCCCAGCTGAGCAGCATCGCAGGCAGGCCGGCGGCCGCGAACGCCATCACCAGGACCAGCACGGGAGCCCAGACGGGCAGCCGCGCGTGGGAGACCGCCACGGTGCTCATGATGACCGCGCCTGCTTCCGCTCGCCGCGGCCGACCACCCAGCGGGCGGCGAAGTTGACCGCGAACGTGACGGCGAAGAGCACCAGGCCGGTGGCGATCAGCAGCGACTGCCGGCTCGGCGTCGCCTCCTTGTAGTTCAGCGCGATGTTGGAGGCGATCGTCGCCGGCGCCGCCGTGCCGATCACGTTGAGGGTCGCGATCGGGCTGACGGCCAGCACCATCGCGACCGCCATCGTCTCGCCGAGGGCGCGACCGAGACCGAGCATCACGCCGGAGACCATGCCCGAGCGGGCGTAGGGGAACACGGAGTAACGGATCATCTCCCACCGCGTCGCGCCCAGGGCCAGGGCGGCCTCCTCGTGCAGCCGCGGCGTCTGGGCGAAGACCTCACGGGAGATGGCGGTGATGATCGGCAGGATCATGATCGCCAGGACGACCCCGGAGGTGAACAGCGACCGGCCGTTGGGCGAGGGCGGCGGCTGGAAGAAGGGCAGGAAGGCGAGGTGGTCGGCCATCCACACGTGGGCGGGCTGGAGGTAGGCCGCCAGGTAGCGGCCACCCCAGAGACCGAACACCACGGACGGCACGGCGGCGAGCAGGTCGACCACGTAGGCCACGGGTGTCGCCAGTCGGCGGGGGGCGTAGTGGCTGATGAACAGCGCGATGCCGATCGCGAAGGGCACCGCGATGATCAGTGCGATCCCCGCGCACAGGATGGTGCTGAGGAGCAGCGGCGCGATGTAGCCCAGGAAGTCGGTGGCCGGCTGGTACGTCGACTCCGGCGCGTGGAGACCCTGCCAGCCCTCGGCCGCGAGGAACACGAAGACCGCGGCCAGCGCGACCAGGATCGTGATGCCGGCGCCTCGGGCCAGGCCCGCGAAGACGCGGTCACCGCGACGGGACTGCGGGCGCTGCTGCCGCTCCTCCTCCGGCGGGCTCAACGTGGCGGTCACTCAGGCTCCTCGGGTGCAGAGGTGCGGCGGCCGGTTCCCGGACCGCCGCACCCCAGTGTGGTCCAGCGTCAGGCTGCGGAGATCTTGGCGGCGATGCCGGCGGCCTCTACCTGGAGGGCAGAGTCGAGCGGTGCGGACCCGGCCTCGTCGGCCGCGGCCTGCTGGCCCTCGGTCGACAGGACGTACGTCAGGTACGCCTTCACCGCGTCGGCGGTTGCCGCGTCGTCGTAGGTCTGGCAAGCCAGCAGGTACGACGTCAGGAGCAGCGGGTAGGCGCCGTCGTCGGTGATCGTGCGGTCGATGTCGATGGCCATGTCCACGTCCGCACGGCCCTCGACCCGGGGCGAGGCAGCCACGACCATCGCCGCGCCGTCGGCCGACGGGGCGTTGAAGCTGCTGCCCACGCCGATCGACACCACACCGAGGTCGGTGTCCTTGACCGCGCTGTCGTCGGCGTAGCCGATCGAGCCCTCCGTGTCGGTCAGACCACCGATGACGCCCGAGGTGCCCTCGAGCCCCTGGCCACCCGAGCTGTCGGCCGGCCACGTGTCGTCGGGGTCGTCCGTCCAGGCGCCGTTGCTGGTCTTGGAGAGGTAGTCGGTGAAGTTGGCCGTGGTGCCCGAGTCGTCGGAGCGGTGCACGGTCGCGATCGCGGTGCTCGGCAGGTCGACGCCGTCGTTGTCGGCGGCGATGGCCGGGTCGTTCCACTTGGTGATCGTCCCGTTGAAGATGTTGGCGATCGTCTCGGAGGACATGTTCAGCGTGTCGATGCCGGGGAGGTTGAAGGCCACCGCGATGGGGCTGACGTAGGCCGGCACCTCGATCGCGTCGGTCCCGCCGCAGCGCTCCTTGGCGGCGGTCAGCTCGCCCTCGTCGTCGTTGAGGTAGGAGTCGGTACCGGCGAAGACGTAGGCCTTGCTGTTGAAGTTCTCGCGGCCGGTTCCGGAGCCGACCTCCTCGTAGTTCACGGTGTTGCCGGAGTCGTCCTGGTAGGCGGCGCGCCAGACCCCCTGGGCCTTGGCCTGCGAAGTGGCACCGCCGCCGTTGAGCGTGATGGCGTCTCCGCCGCTCCCGCTGCCGGAGTCGGACTCGTTGCCCGCGCCGCAGGCCGTGACCGCCAGGGCCAGGCTCAGGGCGGCCACCGCCGGGATCACCTGGCGGCGGAAGGAAGTGATCGTCACTTCTGTGTCTCCTGTGTTCGTGTCGTTGCCCGGCGGTCGCCGGGCACGGCTCTGACACCCTGAAACGTAGGCAGGAGAGGTGTCCGGATCCGTGGGCGATGGTGAACGCCGGGTGAACGCGGACTTGACGTTGGACGACGCTTTTCCCGTGCCTTCAGGCCGCTGACAGGTCCGTCCCCAGCCCGGGCGGAGCCTGCTCAGTAGCGCTCGAAAGCCTCGACCTTGCCCTTGCGGTGGTGGACGACCACCAGCTGCCCGGGCGCGAGCTTGTCGGTGACGATGCCGACGGTGTCCAGGACGGCCGGGAGCACCGGCCGGTGCGTGCACACCACCGCACACTCCCGGCCGTGGAGCAGGTCCTCCACGATCTCGACGACCGCGCCGGCGGTCGAGTCCTCCTCGCTGAGCGCGTCGGTGGCCCGGAGCGGCCATCCGCTGGCCTCGGCGTACGGCGTGAGCGTCTGCACGCAGCGCGCGCTGCTGGAGGTGACCAGGCGGGTCGCGCCGTACGCCGCCAGAAGCGGTGACAGTCGGCGGGCCTGCAGCCGGCCGGTGGCCAGGAGCGGGCGAAGCCGGTCGTCCTTGCGCCACGCCTTGCGGGAGCGTGCGGGGCTGTGGCGCACCACGACCAGCGTCCGGGTGCGCCACTCGGTCGCCAGCGCCTCGACCAAGGTCTGCTGGTCGATCGTGTAGGAGAGTCGGGTCGCGGCCTCCTCCAGCGGCACCCACGCGAGGTCGTCGATCTCGCTGTTGACGCGGTAGCCGCTCACGTCGTGGTCCCCCACCACCCGACCGTGCCAGTAGAAGACCTTCTTGACGCGGCCTCCCGTGGGATAGCGCTGGAAGTCGAGCGGGGCGCCGAGCCGGACCCGCACGCCCGTCTCCTCGAGGACCTCACGAACGGCGGCGACCGGCGCCAGCTCACCCCGGTCCAGCTTGCCCTTGGGGAAGGACCAGTCGTCGTAGCGTGGCCGGTGCACGAGCAGCACCGCACCCTTGCGCAGCACGACGGCACCGGCGGCAAGCACATCAGCGGCCCGGGTGGTCGGCGACATGGTCGTTAGTCTCACACCACCGGCGGCGGCCTTGGAGGGGTGTGTGGGCAAACGTGGGACGAGAGCGGTCGTCGCGGTGGCGATCGTGGCTCTGGTGCTCGCGCTGGCAGGCCTCGGCTACCGCTGGTGGAGCCGCTCGCAGCAGACCGACTTCGCGAAGGCGGTGGCCGCCGCGCCCGCGGGCACGCAGCGCGTCTCGTGGACCGACTGGGCCGGCGTCCGGCGCGAGCTCGGCCTCGATGACGCCGACGCACGCTCCGACCCCGGCGCGCTCGCCGACCTGCTCGACGCGGGGTACGACGCCGACCTGACCTCCACCTCGGCCCTGGTGCAGTCGGCGCCCGTCCTGCAGGAGGAGTTCGGCTTCTCCCCCGCCTCCGTCGAGTGGGAGCTGTTCAGCCAGTCGCGCGACGGTGCGGTGATCACCCTGCGCCTGCCCGACGGCGCCGACTTCGACGCGATCGGGGACCGCCTGGAGGCCCTCGGCTTCCCGCGGCCCGCGACCGAGACAGGGGTGTGGGCGGGTGGGCCGGACGTGCTGTCGGCGGTGTCGGAGGACCTGACGCCCGAGCTCGGCTACCTCGCCCTGGACGCCGAGGACCACCTGCTGCTCGCCTCGGACCGGCCGGCGTACCTCGAGACCGCCCTGCGCGCGGCCACCGGCGACGGCGAGGGCGTCCAGGGCCTGGACGGGGTGGCCGACGCGGTCGGCGAGCCGCTGTCGGCGGCCGTCTACACGGGCGACTACGCCTGCGGGGCGCTGGCCATGGCCCAGGCGGACGCGGACGACCAGGCCCGGGCGGCCGATCTCGTCTCGGCCGCGGGCACGGTCGACCCCTACCTCGCGTTCGCCATGGCGGCCGAGCCCGGTGGGGCGGTGCGGGTCGCGCTGGACTTCGCGGACGGCGACCAGGCCCGCGCCAACGCCGACAGCCGCGCGGCGCTGGCCGCCGGGCCCGCCGTCGGCCAGGGCGGGGACTTCGCCGACCGGTTCGCCCTCCGTTCGGCGACGGCCGACGGGTCGGTGGTCACGCTCGACCTGCGACCGGTTCCGGGACAGTACGTGCTGAGCGACCTGAGCACCGGCCCGGTGCTGTTCGCGACCTGCTGACGCTGGCCGGCGCGGGAAATTCACCGGCCGACCGGTGAATCTGTGGGTTGGCACGGAATGCTTCAGCCGACAACCCATGGTTTCCCCGGCTGACCGGTGAATCCCTCACCCCCCAGCAGTCAGCGGAAGCGGCGCAGCCGCAGGCTGTTGGCGACGACGGCCACGCTCGAGAACGCCATGGCGGCGCCGGCGATCATCGGGTTGAGCAGGCCAGCGGCCGCTATCGGCAGCGCGAACAGGTTGTAGCCGAAGGCCCAGGCGAGGTTGGCCTCGATCGTGCGCAGCGTGGCCCGTGAGAGGCGTACGGCGTCCGCCGCGGTCCGCAGGTCGCCGCCGACGAGCGTCAGGTCGGCCGCCGCGATCGCCAGGTCGGTGCCCGTGCCGAGCGCCAGGCCCAGGTCGGCCACCGCCAGGGCGGCCGCGTCGTTGACCCCGTCGCCGACCATGGCCACCACGTGGCCCTGCGCCTGCAGCCGTCGGACCTCCTCGACCTTGGCCTCCGGGAGCACTCCCGCGACGACGTCGTCGATGCCGACCTCGGCGGCCACCGAGCGCGCCGTGCGCTCGTTGTCGCCGGTCAGCAGGACGGGGTGGAGACCGAGCGCCCGGAGCCGTCCGACCGCCTCGGCGGAGGTGGGCTTCACGACGTCGGCGACCACCAGGAGTCCGGCGACCTCGCCGTCCACGGTCACCACCGCCACGGTGCGCCCCGCCGCCTCGGCCGCCGACACGGCCGCGGCGAGCGCGTCGGGGAGGACGCTCCCCGGGCGCGCCACCTCCACGACCACGCCCTCGACGGTGCCGCGCACCCCGGCCCCCGACTGCGCCGCGAAGTCCTCCACCACCGGGAGCGACGCGCCGCCGGCCGCCGTGACGACGGCACGTCCCACGGGATGCTCCGAGGCCGCTTCGACCGCCGCGGCCAGGCGACGTACGTCGTCGACGGAACGGCCCGGAGCGGGCACCACGTCCACGAGCGTCATCCGGCCTGTTGTCACCGTCCCCGTCTTGTCGAGCACGACGGTGTCGACGCGGCGGGTGTCCTCGAGCACCTCGGGCCCGCGGATCAGGATGCCGAGCTGCGCGCCGCGACCGGTGCCGACCATCAGGGCCGTCGGCGTGGCCAGGCCCAGCGCGCAGGGGCAGGCCACGACCAGCACCGCTACCGCGGCGGTGACGGCCATCTCCGGCCCGGCGCCGGCGCCGAGCCAGAAGCCCAGGGTCCCTGCTGCGATGGCCACGACGACGGGCACGAACACGGCCGAGACGCGGTCGGCCAGGCGCTGCACGTCCGCCTTGCCGTTCTGCGCGGCGTCGACCAGCCGGGCCATGCGGGCGAGCTGGGTGTCGGCGCCGACCCGCGTCGCCCGGACCACGAGGCGACCGCCGACGTTGACCGTGGCCCCCACCACCGCGTCCCCGGGACGAACCTCGACCGGGACCGACTCGCCGGTCAGCATGCTCGCGTCGACGGCGGAGGTGCCGGCCACCACCACGCCGTCGGTGGCGACCTTCTCGCCGGGCCGGACCACGAACTCCCGGCCGACGCGCAGCTCCGCCACGGGGATCCGGACCTCGACGCCGTCGCTCAGCACGCCGACGTCCCGGGCCCCGAGCTCGAGCAGGGCGCGGAGGGCCTCGCCGGCCCGGCGCTTCGCCCGCTTCTCGAGGTAGCGCCCGGCGAGCAGGAACGTGGTCACGCCCGCAGCGACCTCGAGGTAGATCTGGCCCAGGCCGTCGCCCCGGGTCACGGTCAGCCGGAACGGGTGGGTGAGCCCCGGGTCGCCTGCCGGGCCGAAGAACAGGGCGACCAGCGACCAGCCGAAGGACGCCAGCACCCCCAGGGACACCAGCGTGTCCATCGTGGTCGCGCCGTGACGCAGGTTGGCCCACGCGGCCCGGTGGAACGGCCACGCGCCCCAGACGGCGACGGGCGCCGCCAGTGTCAGCGACAGCCACTGCCAGTCCTCGAACTGGAGCGCCGGGATCATCGCCATCGCGACCACGGGCGCGGTGAGCACCGCGCTCACGACCAGGCGCTGGCGCAGGGCGGCCAGCTCCAGCTCGTGGCGGTCCGGGGCGGGTGCGGACGCGGCGGGCGCAGGTACGTCGGGCAGCGGCGTGGCGTCGTACCCTGCGGCGCGGACGGTGGCGAGCAGGTCGTCGGTGCCGACGGTCTCGGGGACCCGGACGAGGGCCTTCTCCGTGGCGTAGCTGACCGAGGCGGTGACCCCGCCGAGCTTGTTGAGCTTGCGCTCGATCCGCTGGGCGCACGAGGCACAGGTCATCCCCGAGATGTCGAGGGTGACCTCCCGGTCCGGCCCGGCGACGGGATGCAGGTCAGTGGTCACCGCCGCCCCCTTCCCCGTGCTGCGGCCCCGGGTGGGAGGCGGGCGGGTCACCGGCGGGGCCCACCGGTCCGACGATGCGGCCGGCGGCGAAGGACAGCGCGAAGACGGCGGTCACCGCACACAGGAAGGCCAGCACGCGGTCGACGGTGCGCATCTGTCCTCCCTGGTGGTGGTGCTGCTCGATCGGCTCGTCGGGTCATTCAGCCGGCGAGCGCGTAGCCGGCCTCGGCGACGGCCGCCTCGACGGCCGCGCGGTCGACCGGCTCCACGCTGGTGATCGTCACCGCCCCGGTCTCCAGGACGACGGCGACGGACTCGACCGCGGGGATCACGCCGATCTCCTCGGTGACGGACGCGACGCAGTGGTCGCACGTCATGCCGGTGACGATGACCTCGGTCGTCGTGGACATGGGGATGCCCCTCTCCTCAGGACCGGACGAGGCGGGCGATGGCCTCGGCGGCCTCGGCGACCTTCTCGCGGGCCTCCTCGTCGCCGGCCCGGGCGGCGTCGACGACGCAGTGGTTCATGTGGTCCTCGAGCAGCCCGATGGAGACCGCGTGCAGTGCCTTGGTCATGGCCGAGACCTGGGTGAGGATGTCGATGCAGTACTTCTCCTCGTCGACCATCCGCTGGAGGCCGCGGGCCTGGCCCTCGATGCGCCGCAGGCGGGTCAGGTAGTCGTCCTTGCGGCTGATGTAGCCGTGCTCGTGAGCCATGCCCCGATGGTACCCCCGGCGGGTATGCCGGTCGGGTCCGAGGCGGACGGAAGGGTGGGGTTGGTCGCAGCCCCGCGCTATGAGCGGTCGGGGACCACGCCGAGGATCTGATCGATCTCCTCGGCGGACAGGTGTTCGTCGGTCTCGCTCGCGGCAATGATCAGGTTGGTCGTGAGCTCTACCTCACGAAGCAGGTCCTGATCCTCCAGCGTGACGTCGAACTGGTCGTGCACGCCCTCTCCCCTCAACTTCCCTGACACACGCTGCGCGGCTTCCCTCTCACGCGTGCGCGGCTGTACCCCCGAAGCAGCCTTCCCTTCAGATACGAACCTAAACCCTTCGACCACACGGAGCGCTCTCCGGCCCGGCGTGGGGACCAGCCGGTATAGACGGCTAGGTCGGCCACCCCCCTCTTTTCGGGTACGTGAGCCCACCTCGACACGGGGGCACGACGCGGAACGAGGCCCCGCCCCCGGAGGGGACGAGGCCTCGTGAGAAGTCGAAGACCCGCGTCAGAGCGGGCGGACGTTCTCCGCCTGGGGGCCCTTCGGACCCTGAGTGACGTCGAACTCAACCTTCTGGTTCTCGTCGAGGGACTTGTAGCCCTGCGACTGGATGGCCGAGTAGTGCACGAAGACGTCGTCGCCGCCGTCCTCCTGCGCGATGAAGCCGAAACCCTTTTCGGCGTTGAACCACTTCACGGTGCCCTGAGCCATTTCGCTCGATACTCCTTTGTCGGGGCGGGAGTCGCCACTTCGGCGACCCACCCAGGTGCGGTGAAACGCCGCCTCGACTTTCGTGAGTGGATCACACGGGTCGACACGCCGTCGGATCACAAACTCCGCGGGCGTTTGACCTGCTGGAACTTGCACCTGAGCGACGCAAACACTACCAACGTGGTGCCGGTTGACAATGGGTGGTGCTCCGCCCATCGGGGTGGATTTGTGTCGGCCCCTCGGCCGGCCCCTCGGCGAGGGGCGGCGCCGCTCCGTGCCGGGGCCTCCGGCGGCCCTATCCTGACCGCTGGCGAGGACCGCACGGTCCCGTCGGGGGCCCCTAGCTCAATTGGCAGAGCTGAGGACTTTTAATCCTTAGGTTGTGGGTTCGAGTCCCACGGGGCCTACCGCCACCGGGCCGATCCGCCCTCATTCGGGGTCAGGTTCGCCGTTCACCTGCCATGAGGTCCGGACGGGGCTATTTTGCTTTCCGTGAGCAGCGGGTACGACCCGGTCACCGGGCGTCAGATGGTCGACCCCTCCGTGTACTCGGTGGAGTTCAAGCCGCGCGCAACCGCGCGTCGCTTCGTGGGTCTGCTCACCCTGCTCTCGCTCGGCGCGACGGCGTACGCCACCTGGGTCGCCTGGAACGACCGCACCTACGTCGCGTACGGCGCCGCGGGCATCTTCGGCGTGCTGACGGTCATCCTCTGGGCCGCGTGGGCGTCGTCGCCGGTGTCACACCTGCACGTGCACGGAGGCGTGCTGGAGGTGCAGCGGGCGGGCCGGACGGAGCGGTTCGACCTGACCAGCCACTACACCAGGATCCGCACCGTGGGGTCACCTCGCAGCAGCAAGTGGCGGGTGCTCATCGAGCGGCCGGCCGACGCACCCTTCGTGATCGACCGCGCCATGGTCGACCCCCGCGCGTTCACCCGCGTGCTCGAGGCCTACCACCACGTGGCCTGAGGCAGCGCCAGCACGCTCAACGCTGCTCGACCGGGACGCCGCGCTGGCCCGAGTCGGTGAGCCGCGCCTCCTCGAGGGCACGGGCCTCGAGCTCGGCCCGACGTGAGACCTCGAGGATCTCCTGGGCCCGGTCGTACGCGTCCGGCGAGGAGACCAGGTCCGCCGCACCGCCGCTGAGTCGTTGCAGCGCGGCCCGGGCGTAGACCTGCTGCTCCGTGGTGGTCCGCTCCGCCCGGCCCCGGCCGAGGAACGACACGAACCAGTGCATCAGCGCGGTCAGCCGGCTCTTGAACCCGGTGATGTAGATCAGGTGCAGGCCCAGCCAGGCGAGCCACGCGACGAACCCGGTCAGCCGCAGCCGCCCGATCAGGGCGACCGCCTTGAACCGGCTGATGGTCGCCATCGAGCCCTTGTCGAAGTACTTGAACGGCGGCAGTGGCGGCTTCCCCTCCACCCGCCGGCGGATCGACTTCGCGGCGTACTTGGCTCCCTGGATCGCCACCTGGGCCACGCCGGGGAGGTTGTCGAGGGCGATCATGTCGCCGACGACGAACACCTCGGGGTGGCCGGGCAGCGTGAGGTCGGGGTTGACGCCGATCCGGCCCGCGCGGTCGAGCGGGGCTCCGCTCTGCGCGGCCAGTGTCGCGCCGAGCGAGCTGGCCTGGACGCCGGCCGCCCAGATCTTGGTGACCGCGAGGATCCGCTCGGTGCGGCCGTCCTTGAACGCCACCTCGATCCCGCGCTCGTCGAGGTCGGTGACCATGGCCCCGAGGAGCACCTCGACGCCGAGCTTCTCGAGGTCGCGCTTGGTGCGCTCGCCCAGCTTGGCGCCGAACGGCGGGAGCACCTGGTTGGCGGCGTCGAGCAGGATCACCCGGGCCTGGTGGGTGTTGATCGCGCGGAAGTCGCGTTTCAGGGTGCGGTGCGCGAGCTCGGCGATCTGGCCGGCCATCTCGACCCCGGTCGGGCCGGCGCCGACCACCACGAAGGTGAGCAGGGGGTCCACGTCCTCGCCGCGACTCGCTCCGAGCTCGGCCATCTCGAACGCGCCGAAGATCCGCCCGCGCAGCTCGAGCGCGTCGTCGATGCTCTTCATCCCGGGGGCGTCCTCGGCGAAGTGGTCGTTGCCGAAGTACGACTGGGCCGCGCCGGCCGCGACCAGCAGCGAGTCGTACGGCGTCACGGTCACGCGGCCGAGCACCTCGGAGGTGACCGTGCGGGCCTCCAGGTCGACGGCGGTCACCTCGCCCAGCAGCACCTGGGCGTTGCCCTGCCGGCTGAGGATCTCGCGGGTGGACGGCGCGATCTCGCCCTGCGACAGGATCCCGGTGGCCACTTGGTAGAGGAGCGGCTGGAACAGGTGGTGGCTGGTCTTCGCGATCAGGGTCACGTCGACGTCGGCGCGCTTGAGGGCCTTGGTGCCGAACAACCCGCCGAAGCCCGAGCCGATGACCACCACCCGGTGGCGTCGACCCTGCGTCGGCCTGCCGGCGGACGCGTTGCGGTTGGATGTCGTGGCGGTCACGTCTTCCCACTCCTCTTCTCGACGACGGTCCTGGCGAGCTTCTCCGTCACCTCGATCTTCCTCCGCCGAGGTGCCCGGACCCAGCCCTGTCCACGTCTCCGTGATCACGTGCGGACCGGGAATATCCGGGCCCGCGGACCGTGGCGCCGTACACGTGATCGCAAGGTTGCTGCGGCGTGGCGCCTCGAAATCGTTCACTTCTGACCGTTCGGCCGATAGAAAACGGGGTGGGGACGTGTTTCAGTGAGTTCGTCTCGGGGTACGAGAGCCAGAGATTGGCGCCCCCCTTTTCCTGCCCTGGAGCCCCACCATGCCGCTGAACCGACCCGCGCAGGCGCTCACGCGCGGCCCGCGTGGCGTGTCGGACGCGCGACGCTGGGCGACCCAGGTGCTCACCGAGATCGGTCGTCCCGAGCTGGTGGAGGCGGCGTGCATCAGCGTCTCCGAGGTCATCACCAATGCGCTGCTGCACGCCGAGCAGCCGGTGAGCGTGCGGTTGCGCGGCACCCGCGAGCACCCGCGCATCGAGGTGCGCGACGGCTCCCGGGAGCCGCCGGCCCTGCCCGACCTCGACGTCGAGCCGGAGGACGACGTGCTGCTGACCTTCGGGCGCGGCCTGTCGATCGTGGCCCGGGTCTCCAGCGCCTGGGGCGCGGAGATCGAGGACGACGGCAAGATCGTCTGGTTCGTGCCCCAGGTGGAGCTGGCCGACGGCCCCGGCGTCCAGGGGACGATCATCGACAACGTCCCGGTGCAGCGCGAGGACGTCCCCGTCATCGAGGACCCCGTCGACGTGCTGCTCGCCGGACTGCCCCTCATGGAGATGAAGTCCAACCGGATGCACCTGCGCGAGCTGCGCCGCGAGCTGCGGCTGCTGGCGCTGGGTCACGAGGAGAGCTACCCGCTCGCCGCCTCCCTGTCGCAGTTCTTCACCGACCTCGACGCCACCTTCTGGCGCGGGCTGCGCGACGAGAGCCTGGCCACCGCACTGCTCGACAACGACGACGAGCTGGACCTGACCATCACCGTCCCGCGCACGAGCGGTGACGACTTCCAGCGGTTCATCGAGCTCCTCGAGCTCGCGGACGCCTTCTGCCGCCAAGAACGGCTGCTCACCCTGGCGCGCACGCACGACCAGGTCGCCTTCCAGACCTGGATGTTCGGAGAGTTCGTGCGCCAGACCCACGGAGCCGTTCCGTTGCGCTGGCGGCCACCCGGCCCCGCGGAGAGACGGCACCAGAGCGTCTCGTGACCCGACCCGCTCCCGCGCTGCTGCTCGCGGTGGCAGTCGGCGGCGCGCTCGGCGGCACGCTGCGCTGGTGGCTGGGCGACCTGGTGCCCGACGGCGACGGCTTCCCGTGGACCACGTTCGCGATCAACGTCACCGGGTCCCTGGCCCTGGCGCTGCTGCCGGCGTTCGGCGGCGTCCGCCACCGGCCGGCGCTCGCGGCCGGACTGGGGCCTGGCGTGCTGGGCGGCTACACGACGCTCTCGACGTACGCCGAGCAGGGACGTGCGCTGCTCGCCGACGGCCGCGCCGGTCTCGCCGCGACGTACCTCCTCGGCACCCTGGCCGCCTGCCTGCTCGCCGTCACGCTCGCCGGGCGGCTGTCCTCGGCGCCGGCGCGCGCGGAGTTCGAGGCCGAGGAGGGCAACGAGTGACGCCGTTGCTGGTCGCGGTCGGTGCCGCAGTGGGCGCCACCCTGCGGTTCTGGGTCGGCCACCACCTCGACGGCCGGACGCACTGGGGGACCCTGGCGGTCAACGTCGCCGGTTCGTTCGTGCTCGGCTCGTCGTCGGCGCCGCACCCACCGACGCCGCCACGGCGCTGCTCGGCACCGGCTTCTGCGGCGGCCTGACGACGTACTCCGCCTTCGCGGTCCAGACCCGCGACCGCACCCGCGACTCGGGCCCTGCGGCCGGGACCGCCTACGCCGCCGCCACCATCGTGCTCGCCCTCGCCGCCTGCGCCCTCGGGTTCGCGATCGGGTCCGCATAGTAGCCCGTCAGGCCACGGGCGTTGGCCGAGGTTCAGGCGTAGCCGAGGTCGTGCAGGCGGTCGTCGTCGATGCCGAAGTGGTGGGCCACCTCGTGCACGACGGTGATCCGGACCTCGTCGACGAGGTCGTCGAGGTCGTCGCACATCTCGAGCAGCGGCCGGCGGAAGATCAGGATCCGGTCCGGCAGCCCGGTGTGGTTGGCGATCCGGTCGGGCAGCGAGACGCCGTCGTACAGGCCGAGCAGCGTCGGGTCGTCGGGCGGCGCGTCGTCCTCGACGAGCACCACGACGTTGTCGATCAGCGCCGCGATCTCCTCGGGGATCTCGTCGAGGGCCTCACCGACCAGCTCCTCGAACTCCGCGCGTCCCAGCTCCACCGGCATGCCCCCATCGTCCTACGCCCGTGGTCGGAAGGCCTGTGGAGAGTGCCCAGGAAATGCCGGACGCCCGGACCTCGATGGTCCGGGCGTCTGTGTGATGGCGACCCCGACGGGACTCGAACCCGCGGCCTCCGCCGTGACAGGGCGGCGCGCTAACCAACTGCGCTACGGGGCCAGGATGGTGCTGTTTGCTTCTCTCGAAGCGGTGGGAACTCTAACCCATCGCCGGAACGGGCTCCCAATCGTGGCGGGCCTTCCGGGCCGCACTGCCGAGCACCCCCAACGGGATTCGAACCCGTGCTACCGCCGTGAAAGGGCGGGGTCCTGGGCCGCTAGACGATGGGGGCCAGAACGCGGACGAGCATAGGACACGGTGGGGCCGGACTCTGTTTTCGTGGCCGCCGAACGCTCCGGTAAGGTTCTGCCCGCTGGAGGACCGACCGAGTCGGCTCCCCCTCGGCCAGGTAGCTCAGTTGGTACGAGCGTCCGACTGAAAATCGGAAGGTCGGCGGTTCGACCCCGCCCCTGGCCACCACCATCTGCCGCCTGACCTGCGGCTTTGTCTCGTCTGGCGGGTCTCGCCTGGCCATCCAGTTCGTTCCGACGAGGAATCGGAGGGTCAGCGGGTTCGATACGGCCCCCTGGCCACGCCGCGGACGCCCTGGCTGTCGTGTGACCTGCGGCTTCTTCGACTTGTCGTCAGGCGGGCGATTCCGCCGGTTGATCATTGCGGTCCCGGAAAGCTTCCTGTTCGGCCGGTCGATGTTGCACGTCCATTGCACGACTTCTTCTCGTGATGTCAGGTCAACAGGGCCACTGTCAGCAACACGGCTGAGTCTTCGACTGCTTCGAGAGAGTGACGAGCGAGGGGGATGATGATGAGGTCGCCGGGCGAGCCGTTCCACGTGTCGTCGCCCGCGCTCAGGGTGACCCGACCGTGCAAGACCTGGAGTGTTGCCTCGCCGGGGTTCTGGTGTTCGTCCAGGCTCGAGCCGGCCCGCAAGGCGATCAGGGTCTGGCGGAGGACGTGTTCGTGACCTCCATAGACCGTGTGGGCACTCCGACCGCTCGAAGCCTTCGCCGCCGCCTCCAGGTGCTGGCTGACGAGCGCTGTGAGTGACTCCTGCTCCATGGGGTTCTCCTAGTTGCTGGATGGACGTGCCTGAACGCCGTTCTGGGTCAGGAACGTCTCGGTGTGCGCGGCGGGGTCAAGTCGAGCAGGAAGCTCGGTGCGTTCGAGTGGGCCAGGTCGACGATCGTCCAACCGACCGCTCCCAACGTGACGACCGAGGCCGGAAAGATCCCGTAGTTCTCCCGGTCGATGTGGACTGTGAGGTCATCCAACAAGGACGTCACCGCAGCGCGGAAGTCTCGCTCATCGGGGTCGAGCGCGGCGATCGCCTTCTCCAAGTCACCGTGCTCGCCCTCCAGGGCATCGACTTCGTCGAGGAACTCCCCCGAATCGCGCAGCGCCCGGAAGATCCCGTCCTCCTCGCGCTGCACGTGCCGCTGCAGGCGGGAGACGAGAGCGGTCAGCAGAGTCATCGCAACGAGGGGGTCGTCGGTCCGCAACGCCTTTCGTACGTCGTAGGCCTGGTCGACGAGGGCGGTGTGCTCGTCCATCAGTTCACGAACAGCCGGGACTCCTTGGCATCCGCAGTGGTCGCACACGTCAGCCGACCCGGTCCCAGCCACGCCGAGGGCGGTGGCTGCCGAGCTGGGTGTCGTCGCGGCTGCGGTAGACGATGTAGGGACGCGTCGGATGGCCAACAGGTGCGCTGAACACGTGGACGAGCCGGGTGAAGGGCCAC
>CAVZFO010000025.1:0-38474 GCA_963774575.1 uncultured Actinomycetota bacterium
TCTGGGCGACCAGGCCCTGTTGGACGCGCTCCTCGAGGCGGCTCCGGCGCGGTTCGAGACGCCTGCGAGGACCTGACCTCGACCTGGGCGCATCACCCGCACCACCCACGGGATCCGGGATCTTGTCGAGATGCGCGCAGCGAGGCCCGGGCGGCGTCGATGGCCCCGCACGCGAAGCCGACGGCTTCCTCGCGCGACATCGCCGCACCCAGGGCCCGGGCGGCGTGCCAGCGGGCGGTCCCGAGGACCTCGTGGAGACGTACGGCGGCGGCCTGCATGTCGTCGGCGTCGTTGCCGAACGGCGGAGTGGCGGTGCTGCGTGCCTCGATGGCTCCGAGCAAGACGGCGGCGGTCTCCCAGTTGCCGGTCCGCACGAACAGCTGGACCAGGTTGCGCAGGGTCGTCCACTGGTGGTGCCAGACGCTCATCCGACGCCAGCGATCGATGATGGACCGGAACAGCGGGAGGGCGACGCTGCGGGCTCTTGGGAACGGCCCAACAAGGAGGCCAAGCCGACCAGCGCGATGCCTTCGACGAATGTGCTGCCGGCGGACTCCGCGAGGTGGACCGCGCGCTGGTAGGGCTCGAGTGGCCGCGCCGGGTCGAGGTTGGAGAGGGCCTCGGCCTGGTCGTACCAGGCAAGGGCCAGCATGGACGGGTTGCGCAAGCGGCTCGCACCACGCGCAGCTGTTCGTCGGCGAACGCCAGGCCGCGGTCCGGGTCGCCGGCGTAGGTGCACGACTGGGCCAGCCCGAGCAGCGCCATCCCCTCCTCGTAGGGCGGTCGTGCATCCGTGCCAGGCGGAGCATCTCGCTGTGCTCGCGAAGCCGTCGTCCAGCCGGCCGACGTACAGCGCGACCATGCCGGCGACCCGGAGAGGGTACATGCGTCGCTCGTCGTCGACTTCCGTGAGCCCCGACAGCGCGCGATCGGCGAGCGAGAGTGCCGCGTCCATATCACCGCGCGCAGTCAGGCCCTCCCCGACGGCGCCGCAGACCTCGGCGAACAGTCGGGTGCTGCTCCGCGGCCGGGAGCTCCAGGGACGCCTCGCCCCAGCGCCACGACCTCGTCGCGGAAGCGGAAGAGCATGTAGTAGCGCAGGCCCCGGGAGAGCCGCAGGGCCAGGTCGACCTGCGCCGCTCGCGACCATCCACCGGTGCGCGGCACGGAGGTTGTCGAGCTCGCGGTCGACCGTCGCTCACCCAGCCGGGCCTCGTCGGCACCGCGCAGTCCGGCGTCGGCCTGTTCGGCGACGTCGGCGTAATGCTGCGCGTGGGCGCGTCGGACCGCCTCGGCCTCGCCCGTCGCCCAGGTGCTCGGCCGCGTAGTGGCGAACCGTCTCCAGCAGCGAGTAGCGGACCGTCCCTCGGTCGCCCCGACAGTTCACCATCGACGCGTCGACCAGCGAGGCCAGGAGGTCGACTACTCGGCGTCGTTCGATGCCGCGCCCGGAGCAGACCGCTTCCGCCGCGGTCAGGTCGAAGGTCCCCGCGAACACCGACAGCCGACCGAAGAGTCGTCGCTGCTCGGGCGAGGAGCAGCCCGTAGGACCAGTCAAGGACGGCTCGCAGGGTGCCGTGCCGATACCCGCCGGCCCGGGTGACGACAGGAGGTCGAGACGGTCCCGCATCCGCTCGGCGAGGTCGGTGGGGTTCAGGGACCGGATCCGCGCCGCGGCGAGCTCGATCGCGAGGGGCAGGCCGTCCAGGCGTCGGCAGATGTCGGCGATGTCCGCAAGGTTCTGCGCGTCCAGCCCCAGGTCCGGACGCACGGCCCGGGCCCGGTCGACGAACAAGCGACACGGCCGGGTTGGTCGCGATCGTGACCGCGAGCCGAGTCCGGCAGCGGCAGCGGAGCGACAGGTCGGGTCCGCTCGCCGTCGATGGCCAGCCGCTCGCGGCTGGTCGCCAGGATCACCAGCCGCGGACAGCCGTTGGAGGAGCGTGGTCGACCATCGGGCGAACCGCGGGCAGGACGTGCTCACAGTTGTCCAGGACCAACAGCACCTGCTTGTCGGCGAGGAAGGCGACGACCGAGTCGACCACGCTGAGCTCGGCCGCTCCTCGTACGCCGAGCGAGGTCGCCAGGGCCGCTGCGACCGCCGCCGGGTCTGCGACCGGGGCGAGCTCGCACCAGAAGACCCCGTCGACGAATCGCGGCTGGACGCCAGCGCCGCTGACCGCAGGGCCAGCGCGTCTTCCCGATGCCGCCGAGGCCGGTGACGGTGACCAGCCGCGCCTCGTCGAGGGCCTCGATGATGCCCCGACGTCCGGCTTGCGCCCGAGGAAGCTCGTCAGCTCCGCCGGCAGCCGGGCCCGGTCCCGACCGCCGCCTCCGCGGTCGGCCCGAGCCTCCCTGGTCCTCGCCTCGGTCGGGCGGCAGACCCTGCCAGTCCAGCTCGGGGGACTGCTGCAGGATCTGCGTCTCGAGAGCGCGCAACGCGGCGGACGGTTCGAGGCCGAGCTCTCGAGTTGAGGAGCTCTCGGTAGTCGCGGTAGCACTCCAGCGCCTCGGGTTGGCGACTCGACCGGTACAACGCGAGCATCAGCTGGGAACGGGCACGCTCGCGCAGCGGGTGGTCGGCGGTGAACGCGCCCAGCGGTGCGACCAGGGCCGTGTGTTCGCCGCGGGCCAGGTCGATCTCGAAGCGTTCCTCCAGCGGCGGCCAGGCGCAGCTCGTCCAGACGTGCGGCCTCGGCCATCGCGAAGGGCTCGTCGGCGAATTCCTGCAGCGCCGGCCCGCGCCACAGACCGAGGGCCCGGTCGAGCAGGTCCGCTGCTTCGATCGGGCCGGTTGGCCGCGATCTGGGAGGCCACCGAGACCAGGTGCGCGAACTGACCGGCGTCGATCTGGTCTGGCACGCGCCGCCAGCAGATACCCGGGCGGCCGGGTGACCAGCAGCTCGTCCACGGGCGCACCCGCCTGGTCGGCCAGCGCCCGGCGAAGTCGCGCCACACAGGTCCAAGGGCTCTGGCGGGCGTCCGCCGGAGGCCGGTCGCCCCAGAGGACGTCGACCAGCCGGTCGGCCGGCACCACGGTCCGCGCGTGCACCAGCAGGACCGCGAGGAGTCGTCGCTGCAGCCGGCTGCCGATCCTGACCGCGCCGTCGTTCGCCGTGCACCTCGAGCGGTCCGAGGAGCCCGAACTGCATGGACCAGCGGTAGGCGCGCGGACAGGCGGCGGACAGGCGGCGGTCAGGCGGCCGTTCCACGCTGGTCCCCACGCCGCAGACCGACTGCGAGCCAGGAAGGGGGCAATCGCCATGACGCACGACCGTACACAGACACCGCCGGCAGGATCCACACCGTGACCGGAGGTGCCGGACAGACCCTTCACGTTCGGGAATGGGGCCACCCGGACGCCCGCCGGTGCTGCTGATCCACGGCTGGTCCGGCAACCACATGTGCTGGAGCCGTCAGGTCGCGAGCGATCTTGCTGACGAGTTCCGCCTCGTCGCGCTCGACCTGCGCGGCCACGGCATGTCCGACCGCCCCCTCGGAGCCGAGCAGTACCGCGACGCCCCGCGCTGGGCCGACGACATCGCCGCCGTCATCGACCAGTGCCACCTGGAGCGGCCGTCCTGGTGGGCTGGTCCTACGGCGGGTTCGTCATCTGCGACTACATCCGCGCGTACGGCCAGGACGCGGTCGCCGCGATCAACTTCGTCGGCGCCGCGGTGACTCTCAACCAGAGCTTCGACGACATCGGACCAGCGTTCCTGGCCAACGCCCCGGCCGGCGCCGAGCCTGACCTGCCGACCAGGATCGCCGCCCTGCGCCGCTTCTGGCACAGCATGACCGCGCAAGCCGCTGGACCCGGCCGACTTGGAGACCGGGCTGAGCGGCAGCGTCTCGGTCCCGCCCGAGGTGCTCGGCGCCTTGATCTCCCGCCAGATCGACTCCGACGACGTGCTGCGCCGACTCCGCGTGCCGGTCCTGGTCACCCACGGCCGCCGCGACCAGATCGTGTCGCCGTCCATGGCCGAGCACATCCTGCAGGATGTGCCCCACGGCCACCGCGTCCTGGTACGACGACGGTCGGCCACGCGCCCGTTCATCGAGGACGCCGGCCGCTTCAACACGCGAGCTCGGCGACCTGGTCCAACGAGTGGCCTCCTGACAAGGCCAGGCCCGTGGTGGCCCTCGCGGTCGGCGCTCAGGGGACGGCGACGCCCTCGATCCGCACCGGCCCTTGGGTCGGGTCGAGCTCGACGGACTGGTCGACGCCGGCCGGGACGATCACGTCCATCGCCTTCGGCGCGGTGCCGGGGTCGATGCCGCAGATCGGGCTGACGACGCTCGAGGATGCGCACAGCCCGAACTGGAAGGGCTGCGGCGTCGGCTGGAACCCGCGGGCCTGGTCGGGGCTGAACCCGTCCTGGCCGTGCAGCACGACGGCGAACTTCCACCCTGGTCCTGGGGTGCCGAGCGCGGCGAGGGGCACGATCATCGTGATGTAGCGCGACGCCTGGCTGGCCTGCACCGACACGGTGCCGAGGGACTGTCCGGCGGCGTCCTCGAAGACCGGGCTGGCGAAGCCCTGCACCTCGATCCGACTGCTCCACGCCGAGTCGTCGGCGATCGAGTAGTTGCGACTGGCGTACGGCGGGTCGGTCGACGTCGTCGCGGCGCCGGGGACGTGGACGAAGACGTCGACCAGCTGCGCCCCGATGGCGTTGGAGAAGGTGGGGGACAGGTCCCGCGTCCGCAGGCGAAGGAGGGCGTTGTCGCCGGACACGATCACCTGGAAGCGGTCGATGTCGAACGCGCCCGGCGTGGAAGTCGCCCGACGTCGGGTAGGCGAAGGTGCCCGGCCCGACGTCGTCCCCGGACGGGTCGGTGACGTCGAGGACCGTCGTACCCGTGATGAACTCCGAGATGACGGTGCGCCGGGCGTAGCCGGTCGCGCCGCTGGCGGTGGTCACCGCGACGGTGATCACCGAGGTGCCGAACGGCGCCGCGACGGTCGCCGAGAAGGCGCCGTTCGCGTCGGCCTGGACGGTCACCACCGAGGTCGCGCCACCGGTGTCGGTCGCGGTGGACGCGATGTCCACCGTCGCACCCGGCGTGGTGCTGCCCGTGACGTCGACCGTCGCCGTGGTCACGACGGCGCCGTCGGCGGGTGCGGTGAGCTCGACCGGCGCCGCGGATGGCGGGGTCGGCTGGTAGCGCTCCCGGACGATGCTCGGCTGCTCGACCGGCCGGGACCTCCCCAGGCTCTGGGTGAGCCGCACCTGCTGGGCCTGTGCCCAGGTCAGCGGCGAGGCGGAGCCGGCCGCGCCGCCGTTGGCGAACCCGATCGACGCGGTGTCGGGGCTGGTGCCGAAGGGGGACGCCGGCAGGTCCGGGTCCTCCCAGGCCTGCTCGGGCACCAGCCCGATGCCGGACGCGAACCGCTGCATGCCGAGCAGCAGCCGGGACGCCGTGGCCGCGTCGCCGGTCTGCAGGTGCTGCTCCGCGCGCTCGCCGCTCAGCACCGGCCACACGTGCCCGGAGCCGTTGCCGCCGGTCGGCCACGGCTTGCCGGTGGGCGAGCAGTTGGTGGCGTCGGGCTCGTAGCAGTCGCCGTACCCGTCCTCGGTGCCCGCGGTGGCGGTGCCGTAGCGGTAGAAGCCGGGCCCGCTGTCGGTGTCCCGGCGGATGGTGTCGTCCACGACGGGCAGCGACCGCTGCACGTCGGGGTCATTGGCGGGGAGGATGCCGAGTCGGGTCAGCTCGAGGAAGCCGGCGTCCACGACCGCCCGCTGGTCGGCGCTCGGGCCTCCGTTGCCGAGGTTGTAGCTGACCGCCTCGTTCGGGTCGCCGTTCTTGGCGAGCCGGATGAAGTAGCGGCCGGTCGCGTAGGGCCCGGTCGTGGTGACCGTCCAGCCCTTGATGCTGCGTTGGAAGTGGTCGGCCGTGGCGCGGTAGACGCGAGCTCGAGCGTGGTCGCCGTTGGCGTCGGCGATCCGGCCGGCCGCGACCAGCCCCGCGATCTCGGCGGCGATGGTCGACGGCGAGAAGCCGCCCTGCTCCTCCCACCGCTCCGAGCCGAACGAGGGACCGTGCGCCACCACGAAGTCCGCGGCCTTGCGCACGTGGTCGGACCACAGGTCGCCGTCGTGCTGCAGCCCGGCCTGGTAGGCCATCAGGACCGGGTACGCCGTCTCGTCGAGCTGGTCGCCCCCGGTGTCGGGTGCCTGCTTGCCGTTGACGAGGGAGTTACGTGGGAAGCGGCCGTCGGCCAGCTGCTGGCGCTCGAAGAGGAAGCGCACGGTGGCCCGCGCGGTGCTCACGTCGCCGGCCGCCATCAGCCCGGTGAACGACTCGTAGAGGTCGCGGGCGAACACCTCGCGGTAGGAGCCGAAGTACACGGCCTTGCCACCCGGCTTGTCGCCCGCGCTGACCGCCTGCCCCCAGGGGCTGGCGAGGGAGGCGACCACCGCGCCGGGGAAGGTCTTGTCCTCGCTGGCCTTGAGCACGTTGGCCGACAGCCAGTACGCCGACCGGAGCCGGTCGGCCTCCTGCTTGTTCAGTCCGGGGAACGTCTTGGGCGGCGGGTTCAGGCCCTTGTCGTAGCTCTGCCAGGTCTTCTCGTACTCCTTCTGCGTCTTGTCGAAGCTTGCGTGGGCGGACTTCCCGGCGACGTCGATCGCCTGGGCCTTCGTGGTGCCGAAGCCGAGTGCGAGCGTGAACTGCCGGTCCTTCCCGACGTCGACCTGCCCGGTCTGCACGACGTTGCCGTCGAGCGCCTCGCCGTACGTCGTGGCCAGCGCGTGGTCCGCGTCGAGCTGGGCCAACCCGTCGCTGGTGGTGCCGGCGTAGCCGCTGCTCGCTCCGATGAATGGCTGATCGGCGCGCAGCGCGCCGTACAGCGGGACGGCGTAGTCGCGGTTGGCGGCGTTCGTCTCGGTGTTGACGTCGGAGCTGACGAGGGCCGTGGTGGCGGCGTCCACGACGGCGTCGTCCGCGCCCGCCGTTGTTCGACCCGCCCCCGCCGTTGCCGTTGATCGTCGCGTCGTAGCGGACGTACACCTTCAGGTCATTCGTCTTCTTGAGCGGGACCACTCGGGTGGACAGGACCACCGCGTCCCGGGCCGGGTCGGTGACGTAGTCGGTGACCAGCTGGTACTGACCGCTCTTCGCGGTGCTCGTCACCTGGCAGGCCATCCCGCTCTCGTCGGTCGACCGCACGGTGTAGGTCATGTCCCGGCTCTGCAGGTCGGTGAACGAGTGCCCGTCGGTCACGACGTACTGGAGCGTCTCGACGTTGGTGTTGTCGACCGTGGGGGAGTAGACGTCGGACAGCACGCCGCCGGCCACGGTGTACCAGACCTTCGACTTCGTGTTGCGGGCTGTGCCCAGGCAGTCCTTGCGGGCGAGGTCGAAGTGCGACAGCGCCCCGGGTCCGCCCGGTGCTGCCTGCGCCGGTGGTGCCGCCGCCGTCGGCGGTCCGGCTCGTCGGCAGCGAGCGAGTGCCAGCGCCACCGCCAGCGCGCGAGAAGGACAACAGGTCACGCCGCACGCCTCCCGAGCATGGCTACAGCCTCAGCGCCGGGGGCGTGCTTGTCCACCCCCTGACGACGCAGCTACGGGCCGAGCGTTTCGCCCAGCTCCACCGAGCGGTCAGCTCCGACCTGGGCTGACCTGACGGCTGGCGAGCGCGCGCGCCGCGACCGGGGAGGTTCTGGCTGCGGTCAGTCGTCCTCGACCACCGCGTAGGCGCGCACCGGCCAGGTGCCGATCTGGTGCCACGGCGGCGGTGCTGCGTGGAGCCGACCACCCGTCGTGGGGAGGGCAGCCAGGTTGGTGAGGTGCTCGAGGACGAGGATCCGCTGCCCGAGCAGCCCGGTGTGGGCCGGTCTCGTCTGATCGGCCAGGTCGTCAATGTTGACCGAGTCGATGCCGACCATGGCCGGCCGGCGCTCGACGAGCCAGTCGGTCCCGTCGGCCGAGAGGTAGGGCGCGTCCTCGGCGTACTCCGGTGCTCCCCACCCCCGGTCCCCACCGGTGTGCAGCAACACGGCGGCGCCGCCGATCGCGACCTCGTCAAGCTGCTGGGCGAGCAGGGACTCGTCCACCGCGCGGGCCGCGCGGCAGTCGACGACGACGAGCGGGAGATCGGCGACGGCCTCCAGCGGCAGGGCCGCCAGGTCCGTCCCGTCGGCGAACCGGTGGAACGGACTGTCGAGATACGTGCCGGTGTTGCCGACCATGCTCACCCGGTCGATCTGGAAGTCCGTCCCACTGCTCTGCCGGTAGTCGGCGCGGGTCCGGAACGCCTCCCACTCCGGCCCCGGCAACCCCGGGTGGGTGAACTGCCCGATGTGGATCGGATGGCTGAGGTCGATGAGTCGGGTCACGAGTTCTCCCAGGGGCCTGTGGGCGGGGCTGGCGGCCGAGGGTTTGGTTGCTGGGCACGACCACGGACCCGCTGCTGGGGAGAAGCATGGCAGCCCGACGACCGCCGTGGCCGCATGGCGCCCACTGGAACTGGGACTCGGGGGATCACGACGTTCCGTGCCTTCGAGGCGTCCTACGCCACTCCGGCGGAAGCTCAGGTCACGTCTCTCAGGTGGCGCCCCCGGTAGGATTCGAACCTACGCTCCCGCCTCCGGAGGGCGGTGCTCTATCCCCTGAGCTACGGGGGCTCAGGTGCGGGGACGACCTTACCGGCGGGGTGCGGGTGGCGGTGAAACCGGTGAGGTTCTGCGGTCTGCGCGTGGCCTGACCTGTGCGGGTCTCGACCGCCTCGCGGGGCTCTCGACGATGCGTTGCTCGCGCCAGGCGGCTCGGCTGGCTCGACCAGGGTCTCGAGGCGGTCGCGACCTCCTCGACCAGCGGGCGCGCCAGCGGGTGATATCGGGGCGGGGCGGGTCCGAGGGCGTCGATAGCCTTGCGCGGTGACTCCGGAGCAGCTCTCGGACGCGGTCGTCGACGCCCTTGAAGGCGCTCGTCGAGCGACGTGAGCTGACGCTGCCGGACGGCGTACCTGCCTCGGTGACGGTGGAGCGGCCGCGGCAGGAGGGGCATGGGGACTACGCGACCAACGTGGCCCTGCAGCTCGCCAAGAAGGCGGGCACGAACCCGCGGGAGCTGGCCGCCAAGATCGCTGCGCTGCTCGAGGGGACCGATGGCATCGCCGGCGTCGAGGTCGCGGGGCCGGGGTTCCTGAACATCACCGTCGAGGCCGGGAGCCAAGGGCAGGTGGCGGCGGACATCGTGGCGGCGGGGGCGGCGTACGGGACGTCGAATGCTCTCGACGGCGAGCGGATCAACGTCGAGTTCATCTCGGCGAACCCGACGGGGCCGTTGCACCTGGGGCACACCCGGTGGGCGGCGGTCGGGGACGCGCTGGCGCGGGTGCTCGAGGCGGCCGGGGCGGTCGTGGACCGGGAGTTCTACATCAACGACCGCGGGTCGCAGATGGACAAGTTCGGGGACTCGATCCTGGCGCGGGCGCTGGGGGAGGAGGTGCCGGAGGACGGGTACCTCGGGGAGTACGTCGCCGAACTCGCCCAGCAGGTCCTCGCAGAGAACCCCGGGATCCTCGAGCTGGAAGGTGATGAGCGGAGGCGAGCCTTCCGCGAGGAGGGGTACCGCATCCAGCTCGCCAACCAGCAGGCGGAGCTGGCGGAGTTCCACACGGTGTTCGACGTGTGGTTCTCGGAGCGGGACCTGCACGGGGGTCGGTGACGGGCGCTAGCGCGCCCTCCTCGACCACGCGAGCAATGTCGCGGAGACGCTGGAGAAGCTGCGGGGCGAGGGACACCTGTACGACGCCGACGGCGCGCTCTGGATGCGCACCACCGACTTCGGGGACGACAAGGACCGGGTGCTGATCCGGAGCAACGGCGAGCTGACGTACTTCGCCAGCGACACGGCGTACTACCTCGACAAGCGCAGCCGCGGCTTCGACCGCTGCATCTATCTGTTGGGCGCGGACCACCACGGGTACGTCGGTCGGCTGCGCGCCATGGCCGCGTGCGCGGGGGACGACCCGGACGCCACCATCGAGGTGCTGATCGGGCAGATGGTGAAGATCATGGAGGGCGACCAGGAGCTCAAGCTCTCCAAGCGGGCCGGGCACGCTGGTGACGCTGCGCGAGCTGATCGACCTGATCGGGGTGGACGCGCTGCGGTACACGCTGGCGAGGTATCCCACCGACTCGCCGCTCACGCTCGACGCCGCCGAGATGACGCGGCAGGCGAGCGACAACCCGGTGTTCTACGTGCAGTACGCGCATGCGCGGGTGTCGTCGATCCTGCGGAATGCGGCGGACTTGGGCTTACGGGTCTCGACACGGCTCGCCTGGCGGCCGCCTCGACCAGCGACTACCGACCTCGCTGACGCACGAGAAGGAGGGGGAGCTGCTGCGGGCGCTGGCGGAGTTCCCGCGGGTGGTGCAGGGGGCGGCGACGTTGCGGGAGCCGCACCGGGTGGCGCGGTACCTCGAGGACACCGCCGCGGCGTACCACCGCTTCTACGACTCCTGCCGGGTGCTGCCGATGGGCGAGGAGGAGCCGACCGACCTGCACCGCGCGCGGCTCGTGCTCGTCGCCGCGACCCGGGTCGTCCTCGCCAACGGGCTCGGGCTCCTCGGCGTGACCGCACCGGAACGCATGTGACCACGCACGAGGCCGGGTGGGCCCACGCCGCCGGCGCGCTCGACGGGCCGTCCTGGCTGCGCGTCCCCGACGACGTCAACGCGCTGCACCCGCTGCTGTGGAGCGGTACGGCGCGGCGCACGGACGACGGGGGAGTCGAGGTCGGCGGGGTCGACGTCCGCGACCTGCTCGCCGAGCACAACTCCCCGGCGTACGTGCTCGACGAGGCGGACTTTCGTCAACGGGCGAAGGCGTTCCGCGACGCGTTCAAGGACTACGACGTCTTCTACGCCGGCAAGGCGTTCCTCTGCACGACCGTCGCGCGCTGGGTCCAGGAGGAGGGGCTGAACCTCGACGTCTGCAGCCCCGGCGAGCTCACCGTCGCGCTGCGGGCCGGGGTCGATCCCGGAGAGGATCGGCTACCACGGCAACAACAAGACGTACCCCGAGCTGCGGCGGGCCGTGCATGCCGGCGTCGGTCGGATCGTCGTGGACTCGTTCCACGAGATCGAGCGGCTAGCGGAGATTGTTCGCGAAGGGGTCTCGTGACGGGCGCAGCGCAACCTCCTCGACCAGCGTGAACGTGATGATCCGGGTGACCGCGGGCGTCGAGGCGCACACCCACGAGTACATCGCCACCGCGCACGAGGACCAGAAGTTCGGCTTCTCGATCACCAACGGCGACGCCTGGCGCGCCGTGACCATGGTGCAGGAGGCGGAGGGGCTGGAGCTGCTCGGCCTGCACTCCCACATCGGCAGCCAGATCTTCGACAGCTCCGGCTTCGAGGTGGCGGCGCGCCGGGTGCTCGCCCTGCACGCCCGCGTCAGCGAGGAGCTCGGGGTCACGCTGCCCGAGCTCGACCTCGGCGGCGGCTTCGGCATCGCCTACACCACCCAGGACGACCCGTCCGACCCCGCGCAGCTCGCCACCGAGATGACCAAGATCGTCGAGCACGAGTGCCGCGCGCTCGGCATCCCTGAACCTCACTTGAGCATCGAACCCGGCCGCGCGATCGTCGGTCCGTCGGTGTGCACCGTCTACACCGTCGGCACCGTCAAGCGGGTCGCGCTCGACGGCGGCGCGGTCCGCACCTACGTCAGCGTCGACGGCGGCATGAGCGACAACATCCGGACGGCGCTGTACGGCGCCGACTACTCCTGCACGCTCGCCTCCCGCGCCAGCACCGCACCGCCCGTGCTGGCCCGCGTGGTCGGCATGCACTGCGAGGCCGGCGACATCGTGGTGATGGACGAGTTCCTGCCCGCCGACGTACGTCCGGGCGATCTGATCGCCGTGCCCGGCACCGGGGCCTACTGTCGGTCGATGGCCAGCAACTACAACCACGCGCTGCGGCCGCCGGTCATCGCGGTGCGCGACGGCGAGACCGCCGTGCTGCTGCGCCGCGAGACCGAGGATGATCTCCTCGCAACGGACATGGGATAGAGGAGCGCACGCATGAAGGTGGCCGTCCTCGGCTGCGGCTCGGTCGGCTCGCAAGTCGTGCGCCTGCTCGCCGAGCAGGCCGACGACCTCGAGGCGCGCGTGGGTGCGCCGGTCGAGCTCGTCGGGGTCGCCGTACGACGCATCGACGCGCCGCGCGAGGTCGACGTACCCGCCGGGTTGCTGACCACCGACGCCGCCGGGCTGGTGGCCCGCGACGACGTCGACCTGGTCGTCGAGGTGATCGGCGGCATCGAGCCCGCGCGCGCCCTGATCCTCTCCGCGCTCGAGCACGGCAAGTCGGTGGTCACCGCCAACAAGGCGCTGCTGGCCGAGGACGGGCCGACCCTCTTCGACGCCGCGGAGAAGGCCGACCGCGACCTCTACTACGAGGCCGCCGTCGCCGGCGCGATCCCGATCCTGCGGCCGCTGCGCGAGTCGCTGGCCGGCGACCGGGTGACCCGGGTGCTCGGCATCGTCAACGGCACCACCAACTTCATCCTCGACAGGATGGACACCTCCGGAGCGGGGTTCCACGAGGCGCTCGAGGAGGCCCAGGAGCTGGGCTACGCCGAGGCCGACCCGACCGCCGACGTCGAGGGCTTCGACGCCGCCGCCAAGGCCGCGATCCTGGCCAGCCTGGCCTTCCACACCCGCGTCACCGCCGCCGACGTGCACCGCGAGGGCATCTCCGAGGTCACCGCCGCCGACATCGCGTCCGCTCGCGAGATGAACGCCGTGGTCAAGCTGCTGGCCATCGCCGAGCTGGTCTCGCCGGGCTCGACCGGCGAACAAGCCGTGGCCGTCCGCGTGCACCCCGCGATGATCCCGAGGTCGCACCCGCTCGCCAGCGTGCGCGGGGCCTACAACGCGGTGTTCGTGGAGTCCGAGGCCGCCGGCCAGCTGATGTTCTACGGTCCCGGCGCCGGCGGTGCGCCGACCGCCAGCGCCGTGCTCGGCGACCTGGTCACCGTGGCCCGCAACCGCCTGGCGCACACCCGCGGCGCCGGCGAGTCGGCGTACGCCGACCGTCGCGTGCTGCCGATGGGCGACACCGTCACCCGCTACCACGTGGCCATCGACGTCGACGACCGCGCGGGTGTGCTCGCGGCCGTCGCCACGGCGTTCGCCGACCACGGCGTCTCGATCCAGACGGTCCGCCAGGAGGGCCGCGGCGCCGACGCGCAGCTCGTCGTGGTCAGCCACGCGGCCACCGACGCCCAGCTCTCGGCCACCGTCGCCGCGCTGCGCGAGATGGACATCGTCCGCGAGGTCACCTCGGTGATGCGGGTCGAAGGCGGGGACGAGTGAGACCGCCACCGCACCAGTGGCTGGGCGTCATCGAGGAGTACCGCGAGCTGCTCGACATCCCCGAGGGCGTGCCCGCCATCACCCTGCGCGAGGGCGGCACCCCGCTGGTGCCGTCCGCGTGGCTGTCCGGGCTCGGTGGCGCGGAGGTCTGGCTGAAGGTCGAGGGCGACAACCCGACCGGTTCGTTCAAGGACCGCGGCATGACCACCGCGATCTCGTGCGCGCTCGCCGAGGGCGCCGAGGCCGTCGTGTGCGCGTCGACCGGCAACACGTCGGCGTCGATGGCGGCGTACGCCGCGCGGGCCGGCCTCAAGCCGCTCGTGCTCGTGCCCGAGGGCAAGATCGCCGCCGGCAAGATGGCGCAGGCCCTGATGCACGGCGCGCAGGTGATCATGGTGCGCGGCAACTTCGACGACTGCCTGCGGATGGCCCGCGAGATGGCCTGGGACTACCCCGTCGCGCTGGTGAACTCCGTCAACCCCTACCGCCTCGAGGGGCAGAAGACCGCGGCGTTCGAGATCGTCGACTTCCTCGGCGACGCCCCCGACTACCACCTCCTGCCGGTGGGCAACGCGGGCAACATCTCGGCGTACTGGCTCGGCTACCGGCAGTACGAGGCGCTCGGCCGCGCCACCAAGCGGCCCGTCATGCGCGGCTTCCAGGCCGAGGGCGCGGCCCCGCTGGTGACCGGCGAGCCGTTCCCCGACCCCGAGACCAAGGCCACCGCGATCCGGATCGGCAACCCCGCCTCGTGGAAGCTCGCCGAGGAGGCGCGCGACGAGTCCGGCGGCCGGTTCGCCGCCGTCTCCGACGCGCAGATCCTCGCCGCCCAGCGGGAGCTCGCGTCCCGTGACGGCGTCTTCGTCGAGCCGGCGTCGGCGGCAGGCGTCGCCGGGCTGCTGCAGGAGCTTGCGGGACGCGAGTCGTACGTCGGCGCGACGGTCGTCATCACCGTCACCGGCCACGGGCTCAAGGACACCGCGACGGCGCTGGAGGGGTTCGGCTCGGTCGTCGACGTCGTGGTCGACGCCGACGCGACCGCCGCCGCCGAGGCGGCCGGGCTCGAGAAGATCTCGGACTCGTGACCTTCGTCGAGGGCGCCGTGCGGATCTCGGTGCCGGCCACGTCCGCCAACCTCGGCCCGGGTTTCGACGCCCTGGGGCTGGCCCTCGCGCTGCACGACGAGCTCGGCGCCGAGGTGACCGGCGACGAGCTGGACGTCGTCGTCGAGGGGGAGGGCGCCGGCACCCTGGCCCTCGACGAGTCCCACCTCGTCGTCCGCTCGATGTGGGCCGGGTTCGCGGCCATGGGGCTGGCGCCGCCGGCGCTGCGGCTGCACTGCCACAACGTCATCCCGCACGCCCGCGGACTCGGCTCCTCGTCCGCCGCCATCGTCGGCGGCCTGGCCCTCGCCCGGGCCCTGGTGGTCGACGGTGCCGCGCGGCTGCCGGACGCCGAGGTGGTCTCGCTGGCCGCCGACCTCGAGGGCCATCCCGACAACGTCGCGCCCGCGGCACTGGGCGGCTTCGTCATCAGCGGGCGCGAGGCCGACCAGTGGTACGCCGTCCGCGCACCCGTCGACGCGCGGGTCCGGGCCGTCGTCTTCGTACCGCCCCACGCCCTGTCCACCGAGCTCGCCCGGAGCCTGCTGCCCGAGACCGTCCCGCACGTCGACGCGGCGGCCGACGCCGGCCGGGCCGCCCTCCTGGTCGCCGCGATCGGGAGCGCGCCGGGCCACCTGCACGCCGCCACCCGCGACTACCTGCACCAGCAGTACCGCCGCCCCGCGATGCCCGACTCGCTGGCGCTCGTGGACGCGCTGCGCGCAGACGGCGTCCCGGCCGTCGTCTCCGGCGCCGGCCCGACGGTGCTCGCGTTCGTCGCCGACGGCGTACCGGAGCTCCCCGTAGCCGACGAGCTGCTGGCCGGCTGCCCGGACACGTGGGCGGCCCGCGTCCTCGACGTGGACCACCGCGGAGTGCACGCCCTCTGACCTCGAGGCCGCTCGGCGAGTGCTAAGGTGGGCGGCGCGTCCGAGTGATCGGGCTTCCGGCCACGAGCCTCGACGCACTCTCCCTTTTCTCCGCGCCGATCCGGCGCAGCCGCCGGTGTCTGCCGGACGGCAACTGAACGTGGGAAGGACCTCACGTGACGGAAACCATCGACTCCACCAGCACCTCCGACGCCTCCACGGGCGCCGCGAAGAAGCGCTCCGGTGGACTCAGCACCATGCTCGTCGCCGACCTCAAGGCGATGGCGAGCGGCCTGGGCATCAGCGGTGCCGGCTCCATGAAGAAGCCGCAGCTGGTCCAGGCGATCAAGGCGGCCCAATCGGGTGGCCAGTCGGGCGGCCGGTCCGCTGGCAAGCCGGACAAGAGCGCCGACAAGAGCGCCGACCAGCCGGCCGAGACGCAGGCCCGCTCGGAGACCGCCCGGCGGCCTCCTGACGCGCCGTCCGGGGCCTCCGCGCGAGGCCCAGGCCGAACGCCGGTCCGAGCCGCGCGAGGACCGCCGGCAGGACGACCGCGGGTCCGACCAGAACGGCGACCAGAAGTCGACGAGCGGACAGAGGGCGACCAGAAGGCGGGCCGCAAGGCCGAGCAGCAAGGCCGACCAGAAGGCGGACCAGAAGGACGACCGCAAGGACGACCGGCAGGACGACCAGCGCGGCCAGGACCAGAACCGCCAGCAGAGCCAGCAGGGCCAGGGCCAGCAGAACCAGAACCAAGGCCAGGCCCAGGCCGCGGCGCAGGGCCAGGACGGCGAGGGCGGCAGCCGCCGCAACCGCCGCCGGCGAGGCCGCGACCGGGACCGCACCCCGACCCAGCAGGGGCCCGCGCCGGCGCAGCAGCCCAGCCAGCAGCAGAACCAGCAGCAGAGTGGCCGCAGCCCGCGCAACGAGCCCGACACCACCATCCTCGACGACGACGTCCTGGTCCCCGCGGCCGGCATCCTCGACGTACTGGACAACTACGCGTTCGTGCGGACCAGTGGCTACCTGCCCGGTTCGGAGGACGTCTACGTCTCGCTGTCGATGGTGCGCAAGTACGGACTGCGGCCGGGCGACGCGATCGTCGGCCAGGTGCGCCAGCCCCGGGAGGGGGAGCGCAAGGAGAAGTTCAACCCGATGGTGCGCATCGACGCCGTCAACGGCGCCGACCCCGAGGCGGCCAAGCACCGGGTGGAGTTCGGCAAGCTGACGCCGCTGTACCCGACCGAGCGGCTGCGCCTGGAGACCGGCCCGGACAACCTGATCGGCCGGGTGATCGACATCGCCGCGCCGATCGGCAAGGGCCAGCGCGGCCTGATCGTGTCACCGGCCAAGTCCGGCAAGACGATGATCCTGCAGTCGATCGCCAACTCGATCACGCAGAACAACCCCGAGTGCCACCTGATGGTCGTGCTCGTCGACGAGCGGCCCGAGGAGGTCACCGACTTCGAGCGCTCGGTGAAGGGCGAGGTCATCGCCTCGACCTTCGACCGGCCCGCCGGCGACCACACCGCTGTCGCGGAGCTCGCCATCGAGCGGGCCAAGCGCCTCGTCGAGCTCGGCCACGACGTGGTCGTGCTGCTCGACGGCATCACCCGGCTGGGCCGCGCCTACAACCTGGCCGCTCCGGCGTCCGGGCGGATCCTGTCCGGCGGGGTCGACTCGGCCGCGCTGTACCCGCCCAAGAAGTTCTTCGGCGCCGCGCGCAACATCGAGAACGGCGGCTCGCTGACCATCCTCGCCACCGCCCTCATCGAGAGCGGCTCGAAGATGGACGAGGTGATCTTCGAGGAGTTCAAGGGGACCGGCAACATGGAGATCCGGCTGCGCCGCGACTTCGCCGACAAGCGGCTGTTCCCGGCCATCGACGCGGTCCAGAGCGGCACCCGCCGCGAGGAGATGCTGATGGGCCACGAGGAGCTCGAGATCGTCTGGAAGCTGCGCCGGGTGCTCTCCGGCCTGGAGCCCCAGGCCGCCCTCGAGCTGCTGCTCGGCCGGCTGAAGAAGTCCCAGACCAACATCGAGTTCCTGCGGCAGGTCCAGCAGACGACGCCGACGGCCGACTGAGGCCAGCGCCGGAAGGTTCGGTGTCGTTCCTGACCGTTAGTGGTCGTTGCAACGACCACTAACGGTCGGGACACCCGGTCGACCGGGTATTCCGCCCCGGGGAATCCCACGATTGGCCGGGGTGTTGTGAGGAGTGGCAAACTCTGCCTGTTCGGCGCCGGTTCACGTCCCCTCGGCCGAGGGTGACGACCCGGGGCCCCTGGAAAGGACACCCATGAAGAAGGACATCCACCCGGACTACAACGTGACCGAGGTGACCTGCACCTGCGGGGCCACGTTCACGACGCGCAGCACCGCGAAGAACGGCATCATCCACGCCGACGTGTGCTCCCAGTGCCACCCGTTCTACACCGGCAAGCAGAAGATCCTCGACACCGGCGGCCGCGTCGCCCGCTTCGAGGCCCGCTACGCCAAGAAGGCCGCCGCCGACAAGGCTGCCGCCGAGAAGTAGCTCGTCCACGACGCCGGCCACCGCAGCTGCGGGGCCGGCGTCGTGTCGTCTGTGGTCACCAAAGGCCGCACCCCACCAGCCCCCGAGGAGGTCACCGTGTTCGAGGCCGTGGAGGGGTTGGTGGCGGAGCACTCGGAGCTGGAACGACAGCTCTCGCAGCCCGAGACGCACGCGGACGCCCGGCTGGCGAAGCGGCTCAACCAGCGGTACGCCGAGCTGACGGCCATCGTGACCACGTGGCGGGAGTGGCAGACGGCGGGCGAGGACATCGCGGCGGCCCGTGAGCTCGACGACCCCGACCTCAACGCCGAGGCCGACCGGCTCGAGCACCATCGCGAGGAGCTCGCCGAGCGGCTGCGCCGGCTGCTCGTACCCCGGGACGCGACCGACGACAAGGACGCCATCGTCGAGGTGAAGTCGGGCGAGGGCGGCGAGGAGTCGGCGCTGTTCGCCGGCGACCTGCTCCGCATGTACACCCGGTACGCCGACCGGCAGGGGTGGACGACCGAGGTGCTGGACGCCACGGAGTCCGACCTCGGCGGCTTCAAGTCGGTGACCGTCGCGGTCAAGGCGAAGGGCACGCCGGAGCCCGGCCACGCGCCGTACGCGCTGCTGAAGTTCGAGGGCGGCGTGCACCGCGTCCAGCGGGTGCCCGTCACCGAGTCCCAGGGACGCGTGCACACCAGCGCCGCCGGCGTGCTCGTGATGCCCGAGGCCGAGCCGGTCGACGTCCAGCTCGACGAGAACGACCTGCGCATCGACGTCTTCCGCTCCAGCGGCCCCGGCGGCCAGAGCGTCAACACCACCGACTCGGCCGTCCGGATCACCCACGTCCCCACCGGCATCGTGGTCAGCTGCCAGAACGAGAAGAGCCAGCTGCAGAACAAGGAGCAGGCGCTGCGCATCCTGCGCGCCCGGCTGCTGGCCGCGGCCCAGGAGGAGGCGGACACCGCCGCCGGCGAGGCCCGCCGCAGCCAGGTGCGCACCGTCGACCGCTCCGAACGCATCCGCACCTACAACTTCGCCGAGAACCGGATCTCCGACCACCGCACCGGCTACAAGGCCTACAACCTCGACCAGGTGCTCGACGGCGACCTCCAGCCGGTCATCGAGTCGGCCGTCGAGGCCGACCTCGAGGCCCGGCTCGCCGCCGTCTCCGGCTGACCGTCGTGATCACGAGGCGCGACCTCCTCGCCGGCGCCGTACGTCGCCTGGCGGAGGCGGGCGTCGCCAGCCCGGCCGCCGACGCGGAGACGTTGCTGGCGCACGTGCTCGGCACCGACCGCAGCCGCCTGGTCCTCGTCGACGAGGTCGGGGACGAGGACGCGGCGACGTACGACGCCCTCGTCGCGCGCCGGGCCGCTCGCGAGCCGCTGCAGCACCTGACCGGACGCGCGTACTTCCGGCACGTCGAGCTGATCGTCGGACCGGGCGTGTTCGTGCCGAGGCCCGAGACCGAGCTGCTCGCGGGCTGGGCGGTCGAGCGGGCCCGCGAGCGCGCGTCCGAGGGAGAGGTACCGGTCGTGGCCGACCTCGGCACCGGCTCCGGGGCGATGGCCAAGGCCGTGGCCGACGAGGTGCCGACGGCGCGGGTGCACGCGATCGAGAAGGACGAGCTCGCCCACCGCTACGCCACCCTCAACCTGGCCGGGACCGGCGTCGACCTGCGGCTCGGTGACCTGGCCGAGGCGTTCCCCGAGCTGGCCGGGACCGTCGACGTGGTGGTCAGCAACCCGCCGTACATCCCGCTCGACGCCTGGGAGTCCGTGGCCGTCGAGGTCCGCGACCACGACCCGGCCCTCGCCCTCTGGAGCGGCGAGGACGGGCTCGACGCGATCCGCGAGGTGGAGCGCCGCGCGGCGCTGCTGCTCCGGCCGGGGGGAGTGGTCGGGGTGGAGCACGCCGACGCCCAGGCCGAGTCCGCGCCCGCCGTCTTCGCGTCCGCGGGGCGGTGGGCCGACGTCCGCGACCACCGCGACCTGGCCGACCGTCCACGCTTTGTCACCGCGCGGCTGGCACGATGAGGCCCGTGCCAACAGATGGGCCAGGAGTCGAGCCCGCCGCGGACGAGCCGCGGGACGCCGACCACGAGGGCGTCGAGCCGGACGCGACGGATCCCGGAGGCGCGACGGACCCCGAGGCCGAGAGGACGACGAGCCGGACGACGAGCTCGACGACCAGCAGCAGGACGACGAGTCGACGGAGGCCCAGCGTCTCGGCACGGGCACCGACGACGAGCGGGAGACCGCGATCGCCACGGCCAGCCTGGCCATCCAGCGCGGGCAGCTCGTCGTGCTGCCGACCGACACCGTCTACGGGCTCGGTGCGGACGCGTTCGACGCCAAGGCCGTGCAGTCGCTGCTCGACGCCAAGGGCCGCGGCCGCGAGATGCCGCCGCCGGTGCTGATCAGCTCGGCCACCACGCTCGACGCGCTGGCCACCGGCGTCACGGAGTACGCGCGGCGGCTGGTCGACCGGTTCTGGCCCGGGCCGCTGACCATCATCTGCAACCAGCAGTCCTCGCTCCAGTGGGACCTCGGCGACACCCGCGGCACGGTCGCGGTGCGGATGCCCGACCACCGGCTGGCCCTCGAGCTGCTCGAGCGCACCGGCCCGATGGCCGTCAGCTCG
This sequence comes from uncultured Actinomycetota bacterium, assembly GCA_963774575.1. Lineage (GTDB taxonomy): Bacteria > Actinomycetota > Actinomycetes > Propionibacteriales > Nocardioidaceae > Nocardioides. Next base: position 20,479 of record CAVZFO010000025.1, read on the forward strand.
GCCAACCTCACCGGCCACCCCGCGGCCACCGACGCCGACCAGGCCGAGGAGATGCTGGGCGACATGGTGGCGGTGATCATCGACGACGGCCCGTCCCCGGGAGGTTCGGCCTCGACCATCGTCGACGTGCGCGGCGCCAACGGGCGGATCCTGCGGCACGGCGCGATCTCCCTGGAGGAGCTCAACGGGGAGCTCGACGGCCTGGAGGCCACCATCGAGGACGTGGTGTGAGGGAGTACGCCCTCGTCTTCCTGGTGGCGGCGGCCGTCACCTACTTGCTGACGGTCATCGCGCGCGAGATCGCGCTGCGCACCGGCGCGGTGGCCAAGGTGCGCGACCGCGACGTGCACGCGGAGCCGATCCCGTACTTCGGCGGCCTGGCGATGCTGGGCGGCCTGGTGGCGGCGTACTTCGTCGCGCGGGAGCTCCCGTTCCTCTCCAGCCGCAGTGGTCCCTTCGTGTTCCGCGACGCCGGCATCGTGCTGATCGCCGGGGCGATGATCTGCGCGATCGGCACCCTGGACGACCTCTTCGAGCTGGACGCCCTCACCAAGCTGGGCGGCCAGCTGCTGGCGGCCGGCTTCCTGGTGTTCGAGAACGTGCAGTACCTGTTCTTCCCCGGCAGCGACGACACCCAGTTCTCCATCGACCCGGCGCAGGGCGCGCTGCTGACGGTGTTCATCGTGGTGGCCACCGTCAACGCCGTGAACTTCGTCGACGGGCTCGACGGGCTCGCCGCGGGCGTGGTGTGCATCGGCGCCCTGGCGTTCTTCGTGTTCTGCTACCAGCTCACCCGCTTCAACGACCAGTCCGTGGCGACCACCGGCGCCCTGCTGTGCGCGATGCTCGCCGGCGCGTGCGTCGGCTTCCTGCCGCACAACTTCAACCCGGCGCGGGTGTTCATGGGCGACAGCGGCTCGATGCTCATCGGGCTGGTGCTCTCGGCGAGCGCGATCACGCTGACCGGCCAGTTCAGCACCAACGACCTCAGCAAGGGCGCCATGGGCACCCAGGCCAACTTCCTGGTCACCCTGCTCCCCGTACTGCTGCCGCTGGCGATCCTGGTGGTGCCGCTGGCCGACCTGGTCCTCGCCGTCCTCCGCCGCACCCGCGCCGGCCGCTCGCCGTTCTCGCCCGACAAGCAGCACCTGCACCACCGGCTGCTGGAGATCGGCCACTCGCAGCGGCGGGCCGTGCTGATCATGTGGCTCTGGGCGGCGCTGATCGCCTTCGGCATGGTGCTGGCCAGCCTCTACACCGGCCCGCTGATGTGGATCTCCCTGGGCGTGATGTCCGCGATCACGGTGACGCTCACCTTCGTGCTCCCCGTGGTGCGCAGGCCCGCGCTGCTCGACCGCGAGAGCGCCGACGCGACTCCCTGAGACGCGTACGTCGGGTGGTCTCGAGGCTCGTCGCTAGCGCTCCTCGCACCTCAACCACCGAGTAGGGGCGTCGCGGGGGCACCTCGCTGTTCGACCTGTGACCCAGACTTCGGTGTCGTTCCTGACCGTTCGTGACCGTTGCAACGACCGCAAAGGGGCTGAACACCCGGTCGACCGGGTGTTCTGCCCCCGGACCCGGACCCCGCTTGGCGCCCCTCGGAGACTTTGTGCTAGTTTTCACAAGCACCCCGACCGACGACCAGATTGGCCGCCGACCGATGACGATCCGCCCGGTTATCCGCCCCCTTCCGGGCCCCTGCTCGGGCCCGATCGGGCCTCCCTCGCGCTGTGGTACTTTCGCGCAGTCGGCGGCGCCTTGGGGAGTGCCCGCTGGTGACTCCGACGTCCCCGACGGAAGCGACCTGGGTGGATGGCCGATGACGGCCCGCGAAATGACTCAGCCGCTGGTCTGGGCGGTCGTGACCTCATCGGTCTCGGCGGCCTGCTGGCCGGCTCCGTCGTCGTCTGCACGGCGCTCGGCTACCTGCTCGACCAGGCCCTCGACACGGCGCCGGTGTGCACCCTCATCGGCATCGGGCTCGGCATCCTCGGCGGCATCATCGGCTTCTGGGCGCGGGTGCGCTCCGCACTCCGAGACCAGGGCTCGTCATGAGGTGCCCCGATGACCGAACCTCTGAACATGCCTGACGGCGTGACCAGGACGACCGCCGGCGAGACCGTCGCCGCACCGGGCCCCAGCGAGCCCCCGCGGAAGGCGTCGATCGGACGGGTGCTCCTCGACCAGAAGAAGATCATCGGCGTGGCCGTGGTGATGATCGTGGCGACGTACTGGATCGCGGGCCAGTTCGGCGAGTGGCAGCTCGCCGGCTGCATCGCGGGGGGCGTGCTGCTGGGCCTGGCCAACCACCTGATGACCGAGCTGTGGCTGCTGAGGATCATCACCTCCGGCGCCGAGCCGACGCGCAGCCAGATGATCGCCTCCACGTTGACCCGCCTCGGCGTGCTCACGGTGGTGGCGGTCGGGGCCGCGGTGCTCTTCTGGCCCAACGGCATCGCCTTGCTGCTGGGCCTGGCCATCTTCCGACTGATCGCCCTGGTGATGACCGGGCTGCCGCTGCTGAAGGAGCTGAAGCAGGGATGACCAACGTGCTCGTGGCCGGCCACCTGATGTGGCTGCGTCTCGCCGAGAGCGGCGACGAAAGAGCAGCAGCAGCATCGAGATCGGTCACCACGTCCAGCGCACGTGGCACGGGTTGACGTTCAACATCGACACGATCTTCTCCACCCTGGTGGCGGGCGCGGTCGTGCTGATCATGGGCTTCATCCTCCGGTCCCGCGTTGGCCAAGCCCCACACCGACCACGTGCCGTCCAGGCTCCAGCTGATCTGGGAGAGCGTGGTCGGCGAGGTCAACCGCCAGGTCGAGGACAACCTCGGCAGGGTGCACCCCTACGTCGCCCCGCTCGCCATCTCGCTGTTCTTCTTCATCCTGATCGCCAACTGGCTCGAGCTGATCCCGAGCCGGCCCAACGACGACGCCCCGCACCTGCTGTCCGCGCCGACCGCCGACACCAACCTGACCTACGCGCTGGCGGCCGTGACGATCGTCAGTGTCTGGACCTACGGCATCCGGACGAAGGGCTGGAAGGGCTACTTCGGCCACTTCCTGGAGCCGTTCCCGGTGCTGCTGCCGCTGAACATCCTCGAGGAGCTGGTCAAGCCGATCACGCTGGCTCTTCGTCTCTTCGGCAACATCTTCGCCGGCGGCATCATGCTCGCGCTGATCGGGCTGATCCCGCTCTGGGCCGGGTGGCTGCCCAACATCGCCTGGAAGGCCTTCGACATGTTCATCGGAGGGATCCAGGCCTTCATCTTCGCCCTGCTGACGGTCCTGTACTTCGCCATGGCCGGTGCCGGTCACGACGAGCACGACGAGGAGCACTCCTCGGACCACGACGACGAGAGCGAAGACAGCAAGACCCCCGCACTCGCGCACTGAGCGCGGCTGCGACGCACCACGACGTACCACCCCGCACGACCCACAGCACCACCAGAGAGCACCGGCCCCCGGTGCACCTAATGAGGAGAGGCAGTTCCCCATGGCAGTTTCAGACTCCGCCGTCCAGCTCGCCGGCGCCTTCGTCGGCGGTGGCATCGCCCTTGCCGGTGGCGCCATCGGTGCCGGTGTCGGTGACGGTCTGGCCGGTTCGTCCTACATCCAGGGCGTCGCCCGCCAGCCGGAGGCACAGGGCCGTCTCCAGACGATCTTCTTCCTGACGGTCGGTCTCGTGGAGGCGATGTTCTTCATCAACCTCGCCTTCATGGCGATGTTCGTCTTCGTCCTGGCCTGACCCAGCAGCGTCCGGGTGTGAGCAGGACTTCCAGACAAAGGATCCGTAGATGACAGGCCCTGTGGTTCAGATCGTCCCGATGGCCGAGCAGAGCAACTTCCTCGTCCCCAACGCGACGTTCCTGGTCGAGCTCGCGGCGTTCGCGCTGCTGTTCTACCTGCTGGCGAAGTACGTCATCCCGCCGATCAACCGGGCGATGACCAACCGCCAGGAGGCGATCCGGCAGGAGTTCGCGGACCTCGACAAGGCCCGCGCCGACGCCAACGCCGCCGAGGCGGAGTTCAAGGCGCAGATCGCCGACGCCCGTCACGAGGCGGCGAAGATCCGCGAGGAGGCCCGCGAGCAGGGCGCCAAGATCGTGGCCGAGATGCGCGAGCAGGCGCAGGCCGAGGAGGCGCGGATCGTCGACAACGGGAAGAACCAGGTCGCCGCCGAGCGGCAGCAGGCCGTCGCCTCGCTGCGCTCGGAGGTCGGCACGCTGGCCACCACCCTGGCCGGCCGGATCGTGGGCGAGAGCCTCGAGGACGACGAGCGCAGCGGCCGCGTGGTCGACCGCTTCCTGGCCGACCTCGACGCGCTGGAGACCTCCAAGGCTGCCGCCCGTGACGGTGCCGCGCAGAACGGGGCCGGCTGATGCTCCGAGGCGCCTCAGCGGAGGCCCGTGGCGAGCTCGCGTCGAAGGTCGGCACCTCCCGCACGCTCGAGGACACCGCGACGCTGGGCGACCAGCTGCTCGGGGTGTCCGGCGTGCTGAGGGCCGAGCCGGCGCTGCGCCGGGTCTTCACCGACGCCTCGGTCGAGGGTGCCGCCAAGGCGGGCCTGGCCGGCAACGTGTTCTCCGGCAAGGTCGGGGACCCGGCCCTCGACCTGCTCAAGGAGGCCGTCCAGCAGCGCTGGACCAGCTCCCGCGACCTGGCCGCGGTGCTCGAGGAGCTCGGGGATCCAGGCGCTGGTCCGCTCCGCGGGCGCCCAGGGCCCGCGCGTCAGCGACGAGCTCTTCGCGGTCGGGCAGCTCATCGACGCCAACCCGGACCTGCGCGGCGCACTCTCCGACCCGGCTCGCAGCCACGACGACAAGGCGGGGCTGCTCGGGACCGTGCTCGACGGCAAGGTGCTGCCCGCCACCCAGCGGCTGGTCGCCCAGGCCGTCCGGGGCGGACGAGTCGTTCGGCCGCTCGCTGGAGACCATCCAGCGCGTCGCCGCCGACGTCCAGGACGAGCTGCTGGCCGTCGTGCACACGGCCCGGCCGCTCGGCACCACCGAGATCACCCGGCTGACCCAGGCGCTCGGCAAGGCCTACGCCGCGACCGTGCACCTGCACGTCGTCGAGGAGCCGGACCTGATCGGCGGCATGCGGGTCGAGATCGGCGACGACGTCATCGACGGCAGCGTGTCGAGCAAGCTCGACACCGCCCGTCGGCGCATCGCCGGCTGACCCGGGCCCGGCACTTGCCGCCGCACCACGAACACCCGAAGACCACCCCGAACAGCACCCCGAGACATCACAGGGAAGAGGCACAGAGATGACGGAGCTCTCGATTCGTCCGGAGGAGATCCGGGACGCGCTCCAGAAGTACGTCGACGACTACAAGCCGTCGGCCGCGAGCAAGGAAGAGGTCGGCACGGTCGCCGAGTGCGCCGACGGCATCGCCCGCGTCTCCGGTCTGCCCTCGGCGATGGCCAACGAGCTGCTGGAGTTCGAGGACGGCACCCTCGGCATCGCGCTGAACCTCGACACCCGCGAGATCGGTGTCGTCGTGCTCGGTGACTTCGACAAGCTCGAGGAGGGCCAGACGGTCCGCCGTACGGGCGAGATCCTCTCGGTCCCCGTGGGCGACGGCTTCATGGGCCGCGTGATCGACCCGCTCGGCACCCCGATCGACGGCCTCGGCGAGATCGCGTCCGAGGAGCGTCGCGCCCTCGAGCTCCAGGCTCCCGGCGTGATGCACCGCAAGTCGGTGCACGAGCCCCTGGCCACCGGCATCAAGGCGATCGACTCGATGACCCCGATCGGCCGCGGCCAGCGCCAGCTGATCATCGGCGACCGGTCGACCGGCAAGACGACGATCGCGATCGACACGATCATCAACCAGAAGCAGAACTGGGAGACCGGCGACCCGGCCAAGCAGGTCCGCTGCATCTACGTCGCCATCGGCCAGAAGGGCTCGACGATCGCCGCCGTGCGCGGCGCCCTCGAGGAGGCCGGCGCGCTGGAGTACACCACGATCGTGGCGTCCCCGGCCTCCGACAGCGCGGGCTTCAAGTACCTCGCCCCCTACACCGGCTCGGCCATCGGCCAGCACTGGATGTACGACGGCAAGCACGTCCTGATCATCTTCGACGACCTCACCAAGCAGGCCGAGGCCTACCGCGCGGTGTCGCTGCTGCTGCGCCGCCCGCCGGGCCGCGAGGCCTACCCCGGCGACGTGTTCTACCTGCACAGCCGGCTGCTCGAGCGCTGCGCGAAGCTGTCCGACGCCCTGGGCTCGGGCTCGATGACCGGCCTGCCGATCATCGAGACCAAGGCCAACGACGTGTCGGCCTACATCCCGACCAACGTCATCTCGATCACCGACGGCCAGATCTTCCTGCAGTCCGACCTGTTCGCCGCCAACCAGCGCCCGGCGATCGACGTGGGCGTCTCGGTCTCGCGGGTGGGTGGCAACGCGATGACCAAGGCGATGAAGTCGGTGACCGGTTCGCTCAAGGTCGACCTCGCGCAGTTCCGCGCCATGGAGGCGTTCGCGATGTTCGCCTCCGACCTCGACGCGGCCTCGCGCCAGCAGCTCGACCGCGGCCAGCGGCTGATGGCGCTGCTCAAGCAGCCGCAGTACTCGCCGTACCCGCTCGAGGAGATGACCATCTCGCTCTGGCTGGGCACGAGCGGCAAGCTCGACCGGGTGCCGACCGACGACGTGCTGCGTTTCGAGAACGAGTTCCTCGACTACCTGCGCCGCTCGCACGCCGAGCTGCTCGACGGGATCCGCGACTCGCTGAAGTTCGAGGACGACGCCGCCTCGGCCGCGGAGAAGGCCTACGACTCGTTCCTCGACCAGTTCGAGACCTCGGACGGCCAGTCGATCAAGGTCGGCCACGAGGCCCCGGCCGAGGCCCTGTCGGACGAGGAGCTCGAGCAGGAGACCATCGTCAAGCAGAAGCGCGGGTGATCTGACCATGGCTGTATCGCTGCGTGAGTACCGCGCGCGGATCAAGTCGGTGGAGTCCACCAAGAAGATCACCCGCGCCATGGAGCTCATCGCTGCGTCCCGGATCATCAAGGCGCAGCGGCGGGCCCAGCAGGCCGCGCCGTACGCCCGCGAGCTCACGCGTGCGGTCTCGGCGCTGGTGACCTACTCCAACGTCAAGCACCCGCTGACCACGGAGCCGGAGGACCCGCGCCGCGCGGCCGTGCTGATCGTGACCAGCGACCGCGGGCTGGCGGGCGCCTACTCCTCGGGCGTGCTCAAGGAGGCCGAGCGGCTGGCCGAGCGGCTCCGCTCGGAGGGCAAGGAGGTCGTCACCTTCATCGCCGGCCGCAAGGGCGAGGCGTACTACCGGTTCCGCAGCCGCCCGGTGCGGGAGATCTGGACCGGCTTCTCCGACCAGCCGCGCTACGAGAACGCCCGCGCAGATCGGCGAGGCGCTGATCGGCGCGTTCGTCGCGGACACCGACACCGAGGAGGGCGTCGACGAGGTGCACCTCGTCTACACGAGTTCCGGTCGATGCTGGTGCAGGAGCCGCACAGCGTGCGGATGCTGCCTCTGGAGGTCGTCGAGGGCGAGGAGAAGCCCGAGGCCGACGAGGTGCTGCCGCTCTACGAGTTCGAGCCGTCGCCGCAGACGGTGCTCGACGAGCTGCTGCCGAAGTACGTGCAGAGCCGCATCTTCTTCGCGCTGCTCCAGGCCTCGGCCTCCGAGCTGGCCGCCCGCCAGAAGGCGATGAAGTCCGCGACCGACAACGCCGAAGAGCTCATCAAGAAGTACACCCGGATCGCCAACCAGGCCCGCCAGGCCGGCATCACCCAGGAGATCAGCGAGATCGTCGGTGGCGTCAACGCGCTCGCCGACGCCAACGCCGCCGCCGACTAGACCCGGCGCCGACGTCGAGTCCACACCCCGACCCAAGATCCAGCACAGACCTCGAACAGAGTGAGTGAGAGCAATGACTGCCACTGTTGAAGACACCCAGACCCAGTCCGGCGCCGGGAGCACCGGCCGGATCGCCCGGGTCATCGGCCCGGTCGTGGACATCGAGTTCCCGGCCGACTCGATGCCCGAGATGTACAACCTGCTCGAGACCGAGCTGGACCTGCTGGGGGAGAAGCACACCCTCTCCCTCGAGGTCGCCCAGCACATCGGCGACGGCATGGTCCGCGCGATCTCCCTCCAGCCGACCGACGGCCTGGTCCGCGGCGCCCAGGTGATCGACACCGGCGGCCCGATCTCGGTGCCCGTCGGCGACGCGACGCTGGGTCACGTGTTCAACACCCTCGGCGAGTGCCTCAACCTCGAGGAGGGCGAGACCCTCGACGTCAAGGAGCGGTGGGGCATCCACCGCAAGGCGCCGGCGTTCGACCAGCTCGAGTCCAAGACCGAGATGTTCGAGACCGGCATCAAGGTCATCGACCTGCTGACCCCCTACGTCCAGGGCGGCAAGATCGGCCTGTTCGGCGGTGCGGGCGTGGGCAAGACCGTGCTGATCCAGGAGATGATCGCGCGCGTCGCCCGTGACCACGGTGGTGTGTCGGTGTTCGCCGGGGTCGGCGAGCGCACCCGTGAGGGCAACGACCTCATCGCGGAGATGGAGGAGGCCGGCGTCATCGGGCAGACCGCCCTGGTGTTCGGCCAGATGGACGAGCCGCCGGGCACCCGGCTGCGGGTCGCGCTCTCGGCGCTGACCATGGCGGAGTACTTCCGCGACGTGCAGAACCAGGACGTGCTGCTGTTCATCGACAACATCTTCCGGTTCACCCAGGCCGGCTCGGAGGTCTCCACGCTGCTCGGCCGGATGCCGTCCGCGGTGGGCTACCAGCCCAACCTGGCCGACGAGATGGGCACCCTCCAGGAGCGGATCACCTCGACGCGTGGTCACTCGATCACCTCGCTGCAGGCGATCTACGTGCCGGCCGACGACTACACCGACCCGGCTCCGGCCACGACGTTCGCGCACCTCGACGCCACGACCGAGCTCTCCCGCGAGATCGCGTCGCTCGGCATCTACCCGGCCGTGGACCCGCTGACGTCGACCTCGCGGATCCTCGACGCCCAGTACATCGGGCAGGACCACTACAACTGCGCGATCCGCATCAAGCAGATCCTCCAGCGCAACAAGGAGCTCCAGGACATCATCGCGATCCTCGGTGTCGACGAGCTCTCCGAGGAGGACAAGATCATCGTCTCGCGGGCGCGCCGCATCCAGCGGTTCCTCTCGCAGAACACCTACGTCGCCAAGCAGTTCACCGGCATCGAGGGCTCGACCGTCCCGGTGACGGAGACGATCGAGGCGTTCAACAAGATCGCCGACGGCGACTACGACCACGTGGCCGAGCAGGCGTTCTTCATGTGCGGCGGTCTGGACGACGTCGAGCGTCGCTGGGACGAGATCCAGAAGAGCCTCTGACCATGGCGAACACGATGCAGGTCTCCCTCGTCGCGGCCGACCGCGAGGTCTGGTCCGGCGAGGCGACCGTCGTCAACGCCCGGACGCTGGCCGGCGAGATCGGGATCATGGCCAACCACCAGCCGATCATGTCCGTGCTGGCGCCGGGGCAGGTCGACGTACGCACGGTCGACGACGGCCACTGGGTGGCGGCCGTCGACGGCGGCTTCATCTCGGTCGCCAACAACCAGGTGCGGCTGCTCTGCGAGTACGCCGAGCTGTCCCACGAGAGCGCCTACGAGGAGGCCAAGCGGCTCCTCGACGAGCGCAAGGCCCGCGACGAGGCCGAGACCAAGGAGTAGGGCCAGGACGCCTCCCGTGCCCGACTCCCCGAAAGGTGGACGATGCCGTTCTGGCAGTGGCTGCTCGACGCCGCGGGCGTCCTGCTGGCCGTCGTCCTCGTCTACGGCGTTTCCCTGATCGTGCGGCGCAGGGTGCTGGCCCGCCACGGCGGGACCTTCGAGCTGAGCTACCGCGTCCGGACCGACAAGGCCGGGCGCGGTTGGGTTCTCGGGCTGGGCCGGTACTCCGCGACGACGCTGGAGTGGTTCCGGATCTTCTCGCTCAACCCGCGGCCGCACCAGGTCTGGCAGCGCGGGGACCTGTCGTTCACCGGGCGGCGCGAGCCGGGCGGCGTGGAGCAGCTGTCGCTCTACCCCGAGCACGTCGTGATCCGCTGCACCACGCCGACGGGTGAGGTCGAGCTGGCGCTGAGCCAGGAGGCGCTGATGGGCTTCCAGGCGTGGCTGGAGGCCGCGCCGCCGAGCGCGGCCCAGCACCTGTGAGCTCGTTCGACCCCGCCCCCGGGGTGATCGCCGCGCGCAACGCGGTCGCGACCGTGTTCGTCCTCAACGGCCTGCTGTTCGCGACGCTCTTCTCCCGCGTGCCCGACCTCCGCGAGCACCTCGACCTCAGCAACGGCGGGCTCGGGCTGCTGCTGCTCTCGATCTCGGTCGGCTCCCTGTCCGGCCTGCCGACGAGCGGCCGGCTGATCGAGCGGTTCGGGGCCGCCGGGGTGGTGCGGGGCGGTGCCTGCCTCACGGTGGTCGGTCTCGGTGTCACCGCTGCCGGCGTCACCTGGCTCGAGGCCGCGCCGGTGGTGGCGGTCGGGCTGGCCTGCTACGGCTTCGGCAGCGGGGTCTGGGACGTCGCCATGAACGTCGAGGGCGCCGACGTCGAACGCCGCATGGGTCGGACCGTGATGCCGCGCTTCCACGCGGGCTTCTCCTTCGGCGCGATCATGGGCGCCGGGCTCGGGGTGGTGGCCGCCGGGTTCGCCGTACCGGTCCCCGTGCACCTCATCCTCATCGCGGTGGTCGCCCTGGCCACCGTCCTGATCGCGGTCCGGGCGTTCACGCCGGTCGAGCCCGTCGTGGAAGAGGAGACGAACGGCGCGGGCGGGTCGGCCTGGCTGGAGCCGCGCACCCTCGCGATCGGCGTGATGGTGCTGGCGTTCACGCTGGCCGAGGGGTCGGCCGGCGACTGGCTGGCGCTCGCGCTGGTCGACGGCTACGACGCCCGCCACTTCGTCGGCGTCGCCGGGTTCGGGCTCTTCGTGACGGCGATGACCGTCGGCCGGCTGTTCGGCACCGGTGCTGCTGGACCGTTTCGGCCGGGTGCCGGTGCTGCTCGCGTCGGCAGCCGCGGCCTTCACCGGACTGCTGCTCGTGATCACCACCCGTCAGCCGGCGGTCGCGGCCGTCGGCATCGTCATCTGGGGCCTGGGCTCGGCCCTGGGCTTCCCCGTCGGGATGAGCGCCGCGGCCGACGACCCGCGGCGCGCGGCCCGGCGGGTGTCGGTGGTGTCGACGATCGGGTACGGCGCGTTCCTCGCCGGGCCGCCGCTGCTCGGGTTCGTGGGCAACCACGTGGGCACCCTGGACTCGCTGTACGTCGTGGTCGCGGCGATGGTGCCGGCCGCGGTGCTGGTGCTGGCCGTCCGCCGGCCGCGGGGGGTGCCGGACCCGCTGCCGGACGGTCCGCAGGAGCCCCTACGGTGACTCCATGACGGCCCACCCGGCCCTGGCCGACGCGGCGCCCGTCCCGGCCTGGCTCGACTCGACGTCGCGGCCCGCCGCGCGTCCCGCCCTCGCCGCCGACGCGCGCGCCGACCTGGTGGTCGTCGGCGGTGGCTACTCCGGGCTGTGGACCGCGCTGCTCGCGAAGGAGCGCGACCCCGGTCGCGAGGTGGTGCTGCTGGAGGCGCAGCGGATCGGCTGGGCCGCCTCGGGGCGCAACGGCGGCTTCTGCTCCGCCTCGCTGACGCACGGCCGGGACAACGGCGAGCAGCGGTTCCCCGACGAGATCGACACCCTCGAGCGGATGGGCCTGCAGAACCTCGCCGAGCTCGAGTCGTCCATCGGCCGCTACGGCATCGACTGCCACTGGGAGCTGACGGGCTCGCTGTCGGTCGCGACCGAGCCGCACCAGGTCGGCTGGCTCCAGGAGGCGGCGGAAGGCACCTACCTCGACCTGGACGCGGTCCGCGCGGAGGTCGCCTCACCGACGTACCTCGCGGGCCTCTGGACCCGCGACGACAACGCCCTGGTCGATCCCGCGCGGCTGGCGTGGGGACTGGCCGACGCGGCCGAGTCGCTGGGCGTGCGGATCCACGAGGGCACCTGGGTGACCGGGCTCGAGGAGGACGGCACGGGGCTCGCGGTGCGCACGTCGTCCGGGCACACCGTCCGTGCGGCGAAGGTCGCGCTCGGCACCAACGCGTTCCCGCCGCTCCTGCGCCGGCTCCGCTGGCACACCGTGCCCGTCTACGACTACGCGCTGATGACCGAGCCGTTGTCGGCCGACCAGCTCGCGTCGGTCGGGTGGCGGCACCGGCAGGGGATCGACGACCTCGGCAACCAGTTCCACTACTACCGGCTCACCGCCGACAACCGGATCCTGTGGGGCGGCTACGACGCGATCTACCACTTCGGCCGGCGCATCGACGGCTCCCTGGACCACCGGCCCGCGACGTTCGACCTGCTGGCCCGCCAGTTCTTCGAGACGTTCCCCCAGCTCGAGGGGCTGCGCTTCAGCCACCAGTGGGGCGGTGCGATCGACACCTGCACCCGCTTCTTCGCGTTCTTCGGTACGGCGTACGCCGGGCGCGCGGCGTACGCGCTCGGCTACACCGGCCTCGGCGTCGGCGCCACGAGGTTCGGGGCCAACGTGATGCTGGACCTGCTCTCCGGGCAGGAGACCGAACGGACCGCGCTGCAGATGGTGCGCAGCAAGCCGCTGCCGTTCCCACCGGAGCCGCTCGCCTTCGCCGGCGTGCAGCTGACCCGCTGGTCGCTCGCGGCCGCGGACCGCCACGGCGGCCGGCGCAATACCTGGTTGCGGACGCTCGACAGGCTGGGGTTGGGTTTCGACTCGTGATGCTGCCGGGACCCCGAACTGATCCGCGCCGACGTCGAGATCCGCCTCGACGACATCGAGCCCGCCGACGCCCTGGCGGCCGTCGAGGCCCACCAGCTCGGCCTCGCGTGGAGCGGCGACGACTTCCTGGCCCAGCACTGGCTCGCCGCGACCCACCGCGCGGTCGTCGTCGACGGTCGCCGCGTCGGGGTGGCCGGCTGGGACGAGGAGTCGCTGACCCTGCTCACCCTGGAGCCGTCGGCCGTGCGCCACGACCGGCAGGTGATGGAGGCCGTCCTGGCGGAGTCGGGCGTGCGCTCGGCGTACGTGAACTCGTGGGACGCCCACCACGTGGCCACCTTCGGAGCCTTCGCGGTGGGCATCGCCTCGCAGGCCTACCAGTTCCGGCTCGTCGACACCGACGACCTGGTCCCGCCGGTGGACGGCCTGGAGCTGCGGCTCGGCACCGCCGAGGACCTGGACTGGCTGGGGTCGACGGGGTTCCAGGACGACTACACCCAGCACCTCGACCGCAACGCCCTGAGCATCGCGTCGTTCGACGGGCGCGAGGCCGGCATCGCCATGCACGTCCCGCACCCGCTGGAGTCCTCGGTGCTGAGCATCGGGATGTACGTCGACCCGGTGCTGCGCCGGCGCGGTGTCGGCCGGTCGATCCTCGCGCTCACGGCCCGCCGGGTGCTCGACGAGGGTGGTACGCCGGTCGCGGGCTGCTGGTGGAGGAACTGGCCCTCGCGGGCGACCCTCGAGGCCGCCGGCCTGACCTGTGCCGGCACGGTCTTCCGGCTCACCCTCGACCCGGACGTGTTCGTCGACGCTGGTTGAGGAGGGCGCCCTGGCGCCCGTCACGAAACCCGGTGACCCGACAGGCTGCGTCCCGCTCACGGGGTCTCGTGACGGGCCGCGAGGCGGCCCTCCTCGACCACCGAGGTTTCAGTGACCCGTCACGAAGGCGGCGATCCCGGCGGCCTCGCGGACCCGGGACTCCTCGTGCAGGTAGGGCATGTGGCCGGTCTCGAAGTACTCGTGCTCGATGCGGTCGAAGGCCTCGTCGGGCAGCCGCAGGTGGGCCACCATGTCCTCGGCCGCGTGGTAGGGCGTGGCCAGGTCGTAGTAGCCGTACTCGATCCGGAGCCGCAGGTGCGGGTTGACCCGCATCAGCCGCTCCAGCTTGTCGGCGACGTTGATCGGCTTGCCCTCGAACTCCTTGAACGACCACTCCTTGATCGCGTTGGCGAACACCTCGTAGGGGAGGTCCTGGGTGCTGCCGAGCTCGCCCCGCAGGTAGTGGTGCAGGGCCGCGGTGAACGGCGCGTCGATCGCGTCGATGGACGGGTCGGCGTCCATGTTCTCGGCGATCCGGGAGTGCAGCGGTCCGGTGTAGCGGCCGTCGATCCGGCCGACGGTGAGGCCACGGTCGCGGAGCACCTCGGTGCACCAGCGCCAGTGCTCGATGCGCAGCTCGGTCCGGTCGACGTACTCCTCGCTGATGCCGGCCAGCCGGGCCAGCGTGGCGACGATCTCGGACCGCTCCTCGGCGGGGAGCCGCCGGCCGCTCGCGAGGGCCTGGCGGTAGGGGCCGGTGGCGAACTCCTCGGCCTCCGTGCGCACCTCCTCGAGGGTCCGGCCCTCGTGCAGCCCGTGGTAGTGCGCGATCGCGGCGTAGGTCGGCAGGAAGTTGACGCACGCCTCGTCGGCCCGGAGGAACCCGAAGTCCTGGCTGGCGAAGTCGATGACGCTGGACACCAGCACCAGCCCGTTGAGGGCCATCGCGTGGACGCGGGAGAGCCGCTCGGCCACCGCGACGGCGCGAGTGGTGCCGTAGGACTCACCGATGACGTACTTCGGCGACATCCACCGGTCCTCGCGGGTGCACCACAGGCGGATCAGCTCGGTGACCTGCTCCACGTCCTTGCCGAAGCCGTGGTAGACCCCGGCCTTGCCGCCCTCCACGGCCCGGCTGTGCCCGGTCGACATCGGGTCGATGAAGACCAGGTCGCACTCGGCGAGCAGGGTCTCGGCGTTGTCGACCAGCCGGTAGGGCGGCGGGGTCGGGGCCGCCACGTCGCCCACGTCGACCCGGCGCGGGCCGAGCAGTCCCATGTGCAGCCAGACCGACGCGGAGCCGGGACCGCCGTTGAAGACGAACGCGATCGGTCGCTGCGTCAGGTCGGCGCCGTCGAGCGTGTACGCCGTCACGGAGAGCTCCGCGCGAGCCTTCCAGCCCAGGAACTTCTCCTTCTTCACCTCCTCCTCGCGCAGCACCACCCGGCCGGTGCGCGCGGTGTAGGAGATCTCGCCGCTCGCCGTCGCCAGGGTGTGGTGGCTGTACACCAGGTCGTCGACGGGCTCGGGACGTTCCTTGTCGTGGTGCTTCGAGTCCGACTTGTCGTGGTCGCTCACGCGTTGCCTTCCTTCTGTCCCCGCTCGCCGCCCGGCACCCACAGCACGTCGCCGAGCTCACGGTTGGCGTGCCGGGCCAGGATGAACAACAGGTCGGAGAGCCGGTTGAGGTAGGTCAGGGCGAGCATGTTCATCGTCGGTCCGTGCTCGGCGTACGCCGCCCACGCGGCGCGCTCGGCCCGGCGTACGACGGTCCGGGCGACGTGCAGGTGCGCGGCGCCGGGTGTGCCGCCGTTGAGGATGAACGACCGCAGCGTCGGCAGGTCCTCGTTGTAGTGGTCGCACCAGGCCTCGAGCCGGTCGACGTAGTCCTGCTCGATGCGCAGCGGCGGGTAGGCCGGGGCCTCGACGACGGGCGTGGCCAGGTCGGCGCCGACGTCGAAGAGGTCGTTCTGCACGTGTATCAGGACGGCGCGGACGTCCTCCTCGATGTCGTCATGAGTCAGGACCACCCCCAGCTGCGCGTTCGCCTCGTCCACGTCGGCGTAGGCGTGCAGCCGGCTGTCGTTCTTGGTCGTCACGCTCATGTCACCCAGGCGCGTCTCGCCGCCGTCACCCGTGCGCGTGTAGATCCGGGTGAGGTTCACCATGGGGGCGACTGTAGTGGTGAGCGGCGACGCGGAATTCTCGTGGCGAAAAGGAGCAACCCTTTTCATGTGTCGCGCGTCATAGTGGGTGTACGGGCGCGCGCAGGCGCGGCCGTGCCGGGAGGCGCCACGGGGGAGTCTCCCGCCAGGCACCGGGTCGCTCGGGATCCGGAGGACGGGGCAGACCGATGGAGATCGTGAGCGACGGACCTACGTTGGTCCTCAGTGGCGACTTCGACGTACGCAGCACCTGGGACGTGCGCAACGCTCTCAACGAGCAGCTCCACGGGCACGAGCACGACGTCGTGGTCGACCTGACCGACGTGACCGCCATGGACCTGACCGCCGCCCGGGTGCTGGCCTTCGCCAGCCGCGAGGCCGCCCTCTCCGGCAACCACGTCACCCTGCGCGGCTGCGGGCCCGCCGTCCGCAGGATGCTGCACATCTCGCGGATGATGCGCTTCGTCGACGTGGAACGGGCCGCCGCGACGGCTTGAGACGAGGGCTCGGCCACGTCTCTCCCAGCGACGCGACCGAGGAACGAGGGCGCGCGAGCGCGTCGAGACCTCGGTGAGAGGTTCGCGGCCGGTTGCGGGGTCTCGTGACGGTTGCTGCGCAACCTCCTCGACCAACGGCCGGCGGTGTAGCCTTTGTGACCTGTTCCTCACGGTCGGATACCCCACACGGCCGATCGGTTACCGGGCGGTAGCCGCCGACCTACCCTCGGCCGTATGCCCGAAAAGGACCATCCCTGGGTGATGCGGACCTATGCCGGCCACTCGACGGCCGCCGCGTCCAACGCGCTCTACCGGACCAACCTGGCCAAGGGCCAGACCGGTCTCTCCGTGGCCTTCGACCTGCCGACCCAGACCGGCTACGACCCCGACTCCCGGCTGTCCCGCGGCGAGGTCGGCAAGGTCGGCGTCCCCGTCCCGCACCTGGGGGAGATGCGCAAGCTCTTCGACGGCATCCCGCTGACGGGGATGAACACCTCGATGACCATCAACGCCACGGCCATGTGGCTGCTGGCGCTCTACCAGGTCGTGGCGGAGGAGCAGAACCCCGAGCTCGACCCCACCGAGGTCGCCCACGGGCTGGCGGGGACGACCCAGAACGACATCATCAAGGAGTACCTCTCCCGCGGCACCTACGTGTTCCCGCCCGAGCACTCGTTGCGGCTGATCGGCGACGTGATCGCCTACACCGTGCACGAGGTCCCGCAGTGGAACCCGATCAACATCTGCAGCTACCACCTCCAGGAGGCCGGCGCGACGCCGTACCAGGAGATCGCCTACGCGATGTGCACGGCGATCGCCGTCCTGGACACCGTGCGCGCCTCCGGCCAGGTGTCGGAGGAGGACTTCCCGCGGTCGTCGGACGGATCTCCTTCTTCGTCAACGCCGGCGTGCGGTTCGTCGAGGAGATGTGCAAGATGCGCGCGTTCGTGCAGCTGTGGGACGAGCTCACCGAGCAGCGGTACGGCGTGACTGACCCGAAGATGCGCCGGTTCCGCTACGGCGTCCAGGTCAACTCCCTCGGCCTGACCGAGGCCCAGCCCGAGAACAACGTGCAGCGCATCGTGCTGGAGATGCTCGGCGTGACCCTCAGCAAGGACGCCCGGGCCCGCGCCGTCCAGCTGCCCGCCTGGAACGAGGCGCTCGGACTGCCCCGGCCCTGGGACCAGCAGTGGTCGTTGCGGCTCCAGCAGGTGCTGGCCTTCGAGTCGGACCTGCTCGAGTACGACGATCTCTTCGAGGGGTCGAAGGTCGTCGAGGCGAAGGTCGCCGACCTCGTGCAGGGTGCCCGCGCCGAGATGGACCGGGTGCAGGCCCTGGGTGGCGCGATCGCCGCCGTCGAGTCCGGCTACATGAAGGAGCAGCTGGTCTCCGCACACGCCGCGCGCCGGGCGCGGATCGAGTCGGGCGAGGAGAAGGTCGTCGGGGTCAACGTCTTCGAGACCACGGAGCCCTCGCCGCTGACGGCAGACCTCGACGCCTCCATCCAGGCCGCCGACCCCGAGGCCGAGGCGGCCGCCATCGAGAGCGTGCGCGCCTGGAAGGCGGGGCGGGACGAGACCGCGGTCGCGGACGCGCTGGCCCGGCTGGCCGCGGACGCCAAGACCGACACCAACCTGATGCCCGCCACCTTGGCCGCTGCCCGCGCGGGCGCGACCACGGGGGAGTGGGCCGGGACCCTGCGCGGGGTGTTCGGGGGATCG
>CAVZFO010000026.1:0-190681 GCA_963774575.1 uncultured Actinomycetota bacterium
GTGTCGCTCTATGCCGGCCGGGGCGGCTTCATCGCGCCGCAAGCCGCCCGTCAGCATGCCGACGATATCGCGTCGGCCAACTGGTTTGCCAGCGCCTCGCTCGCCGCTCGCGTCACAAGCGCGGCCCTATTCGTGGACATGGGCTCGACGACGACCGATCTGGTACCGGTGGCAGACGGCCTGATCGCCGCTCGCGGATATACCGATGCCGAGCGGTGGCGAGCGGGAGAGCTGGTCTATACCGGTCTGGTGCGAAGCTTCGTAATGGCAGTCGCCGACCGCGCCCCGTTCGAAGGCCAATGGTCGGCGCTGATCAACGAATACTTCGCCAATATGGCCGACGTGCATCGCATTCTCGGGCGCCTCCCGACGATGCAGACCAGATGGCCACCGCCGATCGTCACGCCAAGACCGTGGAAGCATCATGTGCCCGGCTAGCTCGCATGGTGGGATGCAACGCAGCTCACGCCAGTGAAAGCGCGTGGTTGACATTGGCGCAATGGTTTGCCGAACGGCAAATTCGTACGATCGTGGATGGCGCGATGTTGGTGTCGTCTGGAAATCTGCCCGCAGACGCGCCATTCTCGGTGCCGGTATCGGCCAGGACGTCGTGCGGGAGGTCGCGCGGCGCCTTGGACGCAACTATGTGGCGTTCGAGAGCATTCTGGACGTCGCGCCCGACGCCCGCGAGCGGGCGTCGCATTGCGTTCCGCAGCCGCCCTCGCCGCGCTTGCTTCGATGGCATCGGCCTGAGAGAGGGCACGTACGCCTCTTATCGAGCCGGATGGGTTTCGCGCGATCGGTTCCCTTGGCACTGCGGGAATGACGGCGGACAATGATCTTCAAAATCATCGCCTTCCTTGCTGCCGCAATCCCGATGTTCCTCTTCGTACGCTCGGTCTTCTTCCGGCGAACGACGCGGGTGAATGAAGGCCTCAAAGAATTCAAGAAGCGGCCAACTTGGCGGTCTCGATATTCCTGTTTCTCATTGCCTGCGTCGTGGCCGTCGCCGCCGGCAAGCTGATCTGGACGTGGTGGTCGCCGCTCTGAGGTGCCGCGCGCCACGGACGCCGGGACGTATCAATCGGGCCGGATCTTGAAGCTGCGTTGCATCGGCTCCTGCGAACTCGGGCCGAACCATGCATCGAAGATGCTGGCCGCCTCGCCGGTCTCTTCGATGTCGAGCAGCGCACGGTTGATGGCTTCCTTGAAGCGCGGCTCGTCCTTTTCAAGGCAAATCCCACGTTGCGCGACTTGGCGAAGTCGGGAAGGAAAAGATAATCGTCCGGGTGGCCATCCTGCTGCACGATCGCGCGCAGCACGCTCTCGTCGGTCGGGAACGCATCGACGCTGCCGTCCTTGAGCGCGGCGAAGGCGACGGCATAGTCCCGCACATAGACGATGTTGACGCTCGGCACGACCTCTTTCAGGTTGCCGCCGGCGGTCGATGTGCTGGCCGATGATGCCTTGCGGCCGGCAAGCTGATGAACCGACGTGATGCCGCTCGATTTCTTGACGATCACCGCATGGGGCGTGACGAAATAGATCACGCTGAAGTCAACGTCGCGGAGCCGTTCCGGCGTGCGCGTCATCGAGGTTGCGACGAAGTCGACCTGGCCGTTCTTCAGCATCGGGATGCGCTCAGCACTCGACAGCGAAACGGTTTCCACCGCGACGCCGAGACGCTTGGCCACCGCCCGCACCAAATCGATATCGTAGCCGGCATGGTCGGGCTCACCCGGCCGCTTGAAGGTGAACGGCGGCGTCGCGTCGCTGACGCCGACGATGAGCCTTCCGCGCGCCTTGACCTCGTCCAGCCTGTCCGCCATCGCCGGCAGCGCCAGCGCCAGCAGCATGGCCGTCGCCGTGGCCGTTGCGATTATTGGGAATTTCATGCCGGGTCCCCTCCTATTGTCTCGGAATACATCGGCCTAGCGTTGAGTACGCTCGTTCACGTTCGGCATACCAATTTCATTGGACGGATAAGTCTACGCAGTGGTGCTGCGCATCCGCGGCGCAAGACCGCCAGTCACGAGGAACGCCGGCAGATGTCGTGGACTGGCCCGCTCACGATACCACGGGCCGATGGCGCTTTTTTGCAGCAAGCCTCACCGCATCCATGATTTCCGGATAGGTTGCGCAGCGGCAGAGATTGCCAGTAAGATAGTGCATGATCTGCTGGTCGGTCGGATCGGGATGCTCGTCAAGCAACTGCGTGACCATCATGATGAAGCCCGGCGTGCAGTAACCGCACTGGAAGGCGGACGCCTCGATGAAGGCCTCCTGCACCGGGCTGAGCTTCCGAAGAGCGTCGAGGCTCTCGACGGTGACATGCTCTACGGCCGCGGGCCGGGCTACCACCTCTCCGAGCTCGGTCGGGCGATGGCCGAGCGGGTGGCCGAGTCGGTGCACGACCGCGACATCGTGCACCTCGTCTCCTCCCCGCTCGAGCGGGCCCAGGAGACGGCGGCGCCGCTGGCCCGGGTGACCGGCCTGACGGTGCACACCGACCCGCGGCTGATCGAGTCCACCAACGTCTTCGAGGGCAGTCGGTTCGGCCTCGGGGACAACGCGCTGCGCAACCCGCGCACCTGGCGCCACCTCTGGAACCCGCTCAAGCCTTCGTGGGGCGAGCCCTACCAGGAGGTCGTCGACCGGATGCTCGCCGCGATCCTGGACGCCCGGATCGAGGCACACGGCCACGAGGCCGTGCTGGTCTCGCACCAGCTGCCCATCTGGATCACCCGGCTCTCGGCCGAGAAGAAGTCGTACCTCCACGACCCGCGGAAACGCCAGTGCACGCTGTGCTCGCTGACGTCGTTCCACTTCGACGAGCGCGGGCTGGTCCGGGTGAGCTTCTCCGAGCCCGCGGGTGACCTGATCCCCGTGCGCGACCGCAAGGCCGCGTTCAGCGCCGGCGGCGCGGCCGAGGAGAAGCGGCCCTGAAGAGACTGCTTTCCCTGATGGCCTGTCTCCTGCTGGTGACGGGCCTGACCGCGTGCAGCGGGTTCAACGGGCTGGAGAGCACCGGCGACAAGGGCTTCCTCACCAGCCAGGGCATGGTCACCGAGGTCGCAGCGAAGGACCGTGGCGCGGTCGTCTCCTTCAAGGGCGAGGACCTCGACGGCAACCCGCTCTCGCTCCAGGACCTCCGGGGCAAGCCGGTCGTCGTCGTGGTGTGGGGCTCGTGGTGCACGCCCTGCCGGGCCGAGGCGCCCTCCGTGGTGGCGGCCGCGAAGGAGCTGGGCGACCGGGCGCAGTTCGTCGGCATCAACATCCGTGACGGCAGCCAGGCGCAGTCGCAGGCCTTCGTGCGCAACTTCGGCGTCACCTACCCGTCGTTCTGGTCGCCCGACGGCGAGGCCCTGCTGGCCTTCCCCGGCGTCCTCGGCCTCCGCACGATCCCGGCGTTCGCCGTCCTCGACGCCGACGGCCGGGTGGCCGGCAGCATCATCGGGCGGCTGCCGTCGCAGCAGACGCTCGTGGACCTGACCGAGGGCGTCGACCAGAAGGCTCTCGCGGGGCAGAGCACCAATGGCTGACTGGTTCCAGGAGCAGGCGCTCTCCGGGTCGCTGCTGCTCGCCGTCCCCGTGGCGCTGGTGGCCGGGCTCGTCTCGTTCTTCTCCCCGTGCGTGATCCCGCTGCTGCCCGGCTACCTGTCGTACACGACCGGGCTCTCCGGCGCCGACCTCGGCTCGGACCGGCGCGGCCGGATGCTGGCCGGGTCGCTGCTGTTCGTGGCGGGCTTCACGGCCGTGTTCGTCATGCTGGGCTTCGCGGCCGGGGCGCTGGGCGCGTGGCTCGTGGAGTGGAGCGACCAGCTGTCGTTCGTGCTCGGGATGTTGATGATCCTGCTGGGGCTGGCCTTCGCCGGCTGGCTGCCGTACTTCTCCCAGCGCGAGTGGCGCGTGCACTCCATCCCCGCGGTGGGCCTGGCGGCGGCGCCCCTGATCGGCTTCCTCTTCGGCCTCGGGTGGACGCCGTGCCTCGGCCCGACCCTGGCCGCCATCAACGTGCTGTCCATCAACGAGGCGACCGCCCAACGGGGCGCACTGTTGAGCGGCGTCTATGCGATCGGCCTCGGCATCCCGTTCGTCGTCGCCGCCCTGCTCTACCGTCGCGCCCTCGGCGCGTTCGGCTGGGTACGGCGCCACCAGGTGTGGGTGATGCGGCTCGGCGGCCTGATGCTCGTGGCCGTCGGCCTCCTGCTCGTCACGGGCTGGTGGGGCGAGATGGTCACCTGGCTGCAGGTCCACCTGATCCTCGGCACCGAGACCCCGGTGTAGGCGATGGCCCAACAGACCCTCCCCGAGGCGCACGCCGACGCGCCCGAACCGTCGGACCGCAGGTCCGGCGAGCTCACCGCGCGCGAGCTGCTGCGCTGGGGGTGGCGCCAGCTCACCTCGATGCGCACCGCCCTGGTGCTGCTGCTCCTCCTCGCCCTGGCGGCGATCCCGGGCTCGGTGATCCCGCAGAGCGGCGTCGACTCCTTGAAGACCTCACGCTGGCAGACCGACCACCCGAAGCTGACGCCGGTCTACGAGCGGCTCAGCCTCTTCTCCGTCTACGACTCCCCGTGGTTCGCGGCCATCTACCTGATGCTGATGGTCTCGCTGGTCGGCTGCATCATCCCGCGCCTCCTCGTCTACTGGCGGGCCCTGCGCGCGCAGCCACCGGCCGCCCCGCGGTACCTGTCCCGGCTGCCGGTGCACACGTCGTACGTCGACGCCCGCAGTCCCGAGGACGTGCTGGCCGCGGCGCACCGGGTGCTGCGGAAACGTCGCTACCGCGTGATCGCCTCACCGTTGGTCGAGGAGGTGGCCCCGGACGTAGCTGCGCGCCAGGCCGACATCCTCGACCAGGGGGAGGGCGCGTGGGTGGCGGCCGAGCGCGGGTACCTCCGCGAGGCAGGCAACCTGCTCTTCCACCTCGCGGTGGTGATCGTGCTGGTGGGCTTCGCGGTGGGCGGGCTGTTCGGCTACAAGGGCGGCGTGATCCTGGTCGTGGGCCACGGGTTCACCAACGGGCTCACCCAGTACGACGACTTCGACCCCGGCTCGCTGTTCGACCCGGACTCGATGGAGCCGTTCAGCTTCACCGTCCACAGCTTCGACGTGGACTGGATCGACTCGGGCCCGCGCCGGGGGATGGCGCGCGGGTTCGACGCGCACCTGACCTACCGGGACGAGCCCGGGGCGGCGTCGCACCCGTACGACCTCCAGGTCAACCACCCGCTGAAGATCGGCGGCACGGAGATCTTCCTGATCGGGCACGGCTACGCCCCGGTCATCACCATCCGCGACGGCAACGGCGACGTCGCCTACAGCGGGCCGACCATCTTCCTGCCGGAGGACGCCGGCTTCCGCTCCTTCGGCGTGGTGAAGGCGCCGGACGCGAAGCCGACGCAGATCGGGCTCGAGGGCCTCTTCTTCCCGACGTACCTGAGCGTCAACGGCAACCCGGTCAACGTGATGGGCGACCTGAAGAACCCGACCCTGTCCCTGCAGGCCTACACCGGCAACCTGGGCATGGACGACGGGACGCCGCAGTCGGTGTACCTGCTCGACAAGTCGAAGGCCGACCTGGTCACCAAGCCCGACGGTTCGATGTTCCGCGTCGACCTCCAGCCGGGCCAGAGCATCGACCTGCCGAACGGCGCGGGCTCGGTGTCCTTCGAGGGCGTGGAGCGCTGGAACCGCATCCAGATCAGCCGCACCCCGGGCATGCACATGACGCTCGCCGGCGTGGTGCTCGCCCTGGGCGGGCTGCTGTTGTCGTTGTTCATCCGTCCCCGGCGGGTCTGGGTGCGGGCCCGCCGCGAGGACGGCGCGGACGGGACCACCGTCGAGGTGGCCGGCCTCGACCGGTCCACGGCGGGTGACGTGGAGGCCGAGGTGGCCGAGGTCATGGCCGGTCTGCGAGATTGGCCGGGACGCGAGGAGGAGAAGGCATGACGGACCAGGCGTGGGAGACGTTGAGCAACCAGGCGGTCGCGGCCGCGGGTCTCGTCTACTTCCTGTCGCTGCTGGCCTACCTCGTGCAGTGGGCGTCGCTGCGGAAGGTACCCGTCGCGCAGACGGAGCGGGTCGCCGTCGGCGCGAGCGGCTCGGCAGCGGTGCGCACCGCGGCCGACGACGCGTCGGCCCCGCCCGACGAGGCGGCGATCCGGCGCGCGGAGATGACCGGGCGGCTCGGTCTGCTCCTGGCGGGCCTGGGCTGCACGCTGCACTTCGTGGCCCTGGCGGGCCGGGGCATGGCCGCCGACCCCAACCGGGTGCCGTGGGGCAACATGTACGAGTTCACGCTCGCCGGCACCTTCGTGGTGATGTTCATCTTCCTGCTGGCGCGTCGCCGGCTCGGCCTGGACTGGATGGGCCCCCTGGTCGTCGCCATCGTGCTGACGCTGCTGATG
The DNA here is from genome assembly GCA_963774575.1 of uncultured Actinomycetota bacterium. Lineage (GTDB taxonomy): Bacteria > Actinomycetota > Actinomycetes > Propionibacteriales > Nocardioidaceae > Nocardioides. Next base: position 6,414 of record CAVZFO010000026.1, read on the forward strand.
GTCGCGGTGCTCTGGCTCTACGACCCGGTGGCCCCGCTGACCGAGGCCCTGAACTCCTACTGGCTGGTCATCCACGTCGTCTCCGCGATCATCGCCACGGGCGCGTTCACGCTCGGCGGCCTGTGCTCCGCGCTGTACCTGGTCAAGGACCGCAAGGGCGCCAGCTCGACCGGCTACCTGGCGCGGGTCCCCGAGCCCGCGGTGCTGGACCGCACGGCGTACCGGCTGCACGCCTTCGGCTTCCCGGTCTGGACCTTCGCGGTGCTCATCACCGGCCCGATCTGGGCCCACCAGGCCTGGTCGTCGTACTGGAACTGGGACCCCAAGGAGGTCTGGGCCTTCATCACCTGGGTCGTGTACGCCGCGTACCTCCACGCCCGCGCCACCGCCGGCTGGCGCGGCCGCAAGGCCGCCTACCTCGCGCTGCTGGGCGTGGCCACCTTGTGGTTCAACTTCATCGGCATCAACTACTTCTCGACCACCAGCCAGCACTCGTACGCCTCCGCGCCGGCCGTGCCGACTGTGCCGGCCGTGCCGCAGCCTCCGGGTCGCTGAGGAGAGCCCTCAGCGCGCGAGGCACATCGAGAGGGACCAGCGGCCGTACGGCGCTCAGACCTCGGGGTCGTCGGGGTGCCGGCGCTTGCGGTCGAGGTCGCGGAGGAACTCGGGGTCGTCGTCGGGGGCGACCTGGCGGCGCTGCGCCTGGGGTCGACGGGCGGGTCGACTGGCGGGTCGCTGGACGATGAGGCCACGCCGTTGGATCACCCGGACGAGCAGGTACACCGCCAGGGCGAAGAGGGCGACGAAGAACAGGACCTTCAGCACGCCTCCAGAGTAGGGCCCGGGTGGTCGGCGACTACCCTCATCTCGTGAAGGAGTTCGCCGTCTACACGGCTCTGCGCCTGCTGCTGTTCGCGGCGGTGTTCGCGGTCATCGCCGGGATCTGGCTGGCGGTGTCCGACAGCGTGCCGATCATGTGGGCCCTGCTCATCGCCCTGGTGGTCTCGGGCGTGGTGTCCTACTTCCTGCTCAACCGGCCCCGCGACGCGTTCGCGCGGCGGGTCGACGAGCGGGCCCGCCGGGCGGCCGCGGCCTTCGAGGCGCAGCGGGCGCGCGAGGACGTGGACTGACCCGGGACGCTCAGCGGTCCCGGACGACGGCCCACACGATCAAACCGCCGACCAGCACGACGACGATCAGCAGGGCCATCGTCGTGATCTCAGCGCTTGGGGCCGTTGAGGCGCCGCTCGATCCGCGACTCCGGCTGCCCCAGGATCTTGGCCAGCAACGCGACCCGGTTCTTGTAGGCGACCACGCCGGCGACGATCAGCACGAGCAGGATCAGGAATGTCATGGGCCGAGACTACGTCGCGCCCACCAACAGCCCGGCGAACAAGCCCGCGCCGAACGCCAGCTCCGCCATCCCGGTGAGCTGCAGGGCCGGCACCAGGTCGCGGCCCGACGCCCGTCGGACGACCGCCACGGCACGCGCCGCCGGGGCCAGGAACACCAGGGCGAGCAACGCCCACCACGTGGTGTCGATCGCGACCCGGACGGCGAACACCAGCGCGGCGGCCACCAGGATCATGTAGAAGGCGCGGGTGCCCCAGTCACCGAGCCGGACGGCGAGAGTCATCTTGCCGACGAGCCGGTCGGTCGGGATGTCGCGCAGGTTGTTGGCGACGAGGATCGCGCACGCGAGCGCGCCGATGCCGCACGCGGCGTAGTACCCGGGCAGGGTGAGCGTCTCCGCCTGCACGTACTGGGTGCCGAGCACCGCGACCAGGCCGAAGAAGACGAACACCATCACCTCCCCGAGCCCGAGGTAGCCGTAGGGGCGCGACCCGCCGGTGTAGAACCAGGCGGCCGCGACCGACACGGCCCCGACCAGCACCAGCCACCACGCGGTCGAGGCCGCGAGCGCCAGCCCGGCCACCCCGGCCACCCCGAAGGCCAGGAAGGCGGCGCGCTTGACCGACGCGGGCGTCGCGACGCCCGAGCCGACCAGCCGCATCGGGCCGACCCGGTCGGCGTCGGTGCCGCGGATGCCGTCGGAGTAGTCGTTGGCGTAGTTGACGCCGACCTGGAGGGCCAGGCTCACGACGAGCGCGAGCGCCGCCTTCCACCAGACGGCGTCACCGTCGTACGCCGCCACGCCGGTGCCCGCGAGCACGGGGGCGACCGCTGCCGGCAGGGTGCGCGGCCGCGCCCCGGCCGCCCACTGCCCGGGAGTCGTCATGCGCGGATTCAAGCAGGCTGGTCGACGCTCTGCCGTGTTCGGGTGGCGAGGTACCGCTCGGCGGCATGGGCGCTCGGGTGGATGAAGATGCCGCCGATGACGACGATCCCGGCGATGACCAGCCAGCCGACGGTGCCCCAGTCCATCGCGAGGAAGGTGAAGAGCGCGGGCGCCCACACCGAGCCGAGGGTGCTGCCGACGTGGTAGACGCCCTGGTACTCGGCGCGCCGGTCGACCTCGGACAGCTCCGAGGTGAGACCCCAGTGACCGGCCGACTGGAACAGCTCGGCCCCGGTCACGGTCACGTGGCCCAGCCACACCAGGGCGATCGTCTTCCAGCCGATGGTGTCGTGGGTGACCATCACGACGAAGCAGGACAGCACCATGAAGCCGGCGCTGATCCGGGCGGCGCGCAGCGCGCCTCGCACCGTCTCGGAGCCCCGCGACGCCGGCACCTGGAGCAGCACCGCCAGCACGGTGTTGGTGCCGAACAGCCACGCGAGCAGCACCCGCGGCGCGTCGGTCTCCTGCACCAGCCACAGCGGGATGACCACGTTCAGCAACACCTGGTTGGTGCCCAGGATGCCGTCGAAGAACGACATCCCCAGGAACCCCCGGTTGCGGAACACGCTCGGGCCGCGGGCCGCCCGGGATCGCGGCCGGTCCGGGCCCGCCGCCAGCGGTTCGTCCGTGGTCGGGACCTCGCTCTCCGCGTGGGGGAGCCGCAAGATGAGCAGGAAGTTGATGCCCAGGATGGCCGAGGTGAGGATCGGCACCATCCGGACGACCGCGTCGCTGTTGGTCGCGAGCGCCAGGCCGCCGATGAGGGCGCCGATGGTGAAGCCGATGTTGAGGGCGCTGCGCATGAACGCCTGCGAGCGCACCCGCTCCTCCCGCGGGAACGCGTTCAGCGTGTAGCCGGCCCACGCGGCACCGCCGGCCGTGCCGACGATCTCGAGCACGACGGCCATCGCGACGAACTGGGTGAAGCCGTACAACCACGGCCAGAGCAGGAAGAGCAGCGCCTGCGCCAGCGCGGAGGCGGCCCAGAGCCGCTTGGTCCCCACCTGGTCGGCGAGCCGGCCCAGCGGGACGGCGAAGGCGAACGACGACACCCCCGCGATCGTCAGGCCGAGGCCGACCTGGGCGGCGGTCAGGCCGACGATCTGGGTGAAGAAGACGGCGCTTCCGGTGAGGAAGGTGCCGTTGCCGATCGCGAAGAGGATGGACTGGAAGGAGAGCCGGCGCGCGAGGGCCGACGGGGGCAGGAACCTCTCCATCCAGGTGGGCACCGACAGAATTCTCCCAGCCCTCGCTAGCGTTCGTCGCATGATTTCGAGGCGGTCGGGCGGATCGCCGTCGGCAGCGGCCCGCCCGCACCTCAATCCAAGGCTTTTCACCCCGCCCGCCGACGTCGTCGACGCGTTCGACGCGATCGACGGGTGGCTGGCGGCCCCGGCCGAGCCGGAGCCGGTCGTGGTGGAGACCTCGGGGTCGACCGGCCGGCCGAAACGGGTGCTTCTCTCGCGCCGCGCGGTGCTCGCCTCGGTGGCCGCCACCAGGTCCCGCCTCGGTGGCGAGGGACCGTGGGTGCTCGCGCTCCCGGTCACGTACGTCGCGGGGTTGCAGGTCGCCTGCCGGTCGCTGGTCGCCGGGCACCGGCCCGTGCTGCTCGACGACCACGCGTCGCTGGCCGACGCCGTCGTCGCGGCGGGCGGCTCGCCGTACGTCTCCCTCGTCGCGACCCAGCTGCACCGGGCCCTCGAGTCGCAGCCGGACACCGCGGCCCTCGCCGCGTGCTCCGCGGTGCTGGTGGGCGGCGGGCCGGTGGACCGGGCGCTGCGGGAGCGGGCCCGCGCCGCGGGCATCCGGGCCGTCGCGACCTACGGGTCGGCCGAGACCGCGGGCGGGTGCGTCTACGACGGCCTGCCCCTCGACGGCGTCGCGGTCGCGGTCGGCACGGATGGCCGGGTCCGCATCGGCGGGCCGACGCTGTTCGACGGCTACGACGGTGACCCGGCGCTGACGTCCGAGGTGCTGGTGGACGGCTGGTTCCTGACCGCCGACGTGGGACGGTTCGACGAGGACGGCCGGCTCCAGGTGCTGGGCCGGCTCGACGACATGGTCGTCACCGGCGGCGTCAAGGTGCCGGCCGGGGTGGTGGCGGCGCGGCTGCGCGAGCACCCCGACCTGACCGCGGCCGAGGTGGGCGGCGTACCGGACGAGGAATGGGGGAGCCGCGTGGTCGCCTGGGTGGTCGGCACGATCTCGCTGGACGAGGCGCGGGCCTGGGTGGCGGAGCGGCACCCGCGGGCCTGGGCGCCCCGCGAGGTCGTGGTCCTCGACGCCATGCCGATGCTGGCCAACGGCAAGGTGGACCGGATGACCCTGAAGAGTGGCCGGGATGACTGAGGTCCGGGTGTTCTCGATCCCGATGCGGGTGCGGTTCCGCGGCATCACCGTGCGCGAGGGGATGCTGGTCCGCGGCGACGCGGGCTGGGGGGAGTGGAGTCCCTTCCTGGAGTACGACGCCGACGAGTCGCTCGCCTGGCTGCGCTGTGCGGAGGAGGCGGCCGCGGGTGACTGGCCCGCGCCCGTCCGCGACCGGGTCCCGGTCAACGTCACCGTCCCGGTGCTCTCGCCGGAGGAGGCGCACGCGCTGGTCGCCCGCTCCGGGTGCCGGACAGCGAAGGTCAAGGTCGCGGACCCCGGCGGCACCCTGGCCGAGGACCAGGCCCGGCTCGAGGCCGTGCGCGACGCCCTCGGCCCGTCCGGCCTGATCCGGGTGGACGCCAACGGGGCCTGGGACGTCGACACGGCCGTCACCTCCCTGAAGGTGCTCGAGGCGGCCGCCGGCGGGCTCGAGTACGTCGAGCAGCCCTGCGCCACCGTCGAGGAGCTGGCGGCCGTCCGCCGCCGGACCTCCGTCCGGGTCGCGGCGGACGAGTCGATCCGCAAGGCCGCCGACCCCTACCGCGTCCGCGACCTGGAGGCGGCGGACATCGCGGTGCTCAAGGTGCAGCCGCTCGGTGGGGTGCGCGCCTGCCTGCGCATCGCCGAGGAGATCGGCCTGCCCACCGTGGTCTCCTCCGCGCTGGAGACGTCCGTGGGCCTGGCCGCGGGGATCGCCCTGGCCGCCGCGCTGCCCGAGCTCGAGCACGCCTCGGGGCTGGCGACCGTCGGCATGCTCGCCGACGACGTGGCCGACCACCGGCTGGTCGCGGTCGACGGCTACGTCCCGGTGCACCGGCCCGAGGTCAGCGAGGAGCACCTCGCCCGGGTGGCCGCGTCCCCGGAGCGGGAGGCGTACTGGCGGGCCCGGCTGGCCGACGTACGCGCGCTGGGGAAGGATCACCAGGCGTGACGTCCCCGTCGGTCGAGCTCGCCCGTGCCGTGGTCTCCGCGCTCGTCGACGCGGGGGTGCGCGAGGTCGTGGTGGCCCCGGGCTCGCGCAACGCGGCGCTGTCGTTCGCGGCGTACGACGTCGCCGCGGCCGGGCTGGTCCGGCTGCACACCCGGATCGACGAGCGGTCGGCGGGGTTCCTGGCCCTGGGCCTGACCAAGGTCGGCAGCCCGGCCGCCGTGCTCTGCACGTCCGGCACCGCCGTGGCCAACCTGCACCCCGCCCTGCTCGAGGCCGCGCACGCCGGCGTGCGACTCGTCGCCGTCACCGCCGACCGGCCGGTCCGCCTGCGCGGCACCGGCGCCAACCAGACCACCGACCAGGCCGGGGTCTTCGGCCCGCTCGTGACGTACGTCGACCTCGGTCCCGGCGACGCGTCCGTCGCCCGCACCGCCCTCGGCCTCGGCGAGGGTCCGCTGCACCTCAACGTCCAGCTCGACGACCCTCTGGTGCCGACGGAGCCGTGGGACTCACTCGTTGGTCGAGAAGGGCGCCAGCGCCCGTCACGCGACCACGCGGCATCGCTGGTCGAGGTGGGTGCGCAAGCGCCCGTCACGACCCGTCAGGTGATTGCCTCCGGCCCGAGGACGGTCGTGGTGGCCGGGGACGACGCCGGCCCGCCGGCGCGGCAGCTCGCGGAGCAGGCTCGCTGGCCGCTGCTGGCGGAGCCGTCCAGTGGGAGTCGCACCGGGGACGCCGCGATCCGCACCTACCGGCTGCTGCTGGGCGGGCCGCTCGGCGACGAGGTCGAACGGGTGGTCGTGTTCGGTCACCCGACCCTCTCCCGGCCGGTGAACCGGCTGCTGCAGCGCGCGGACGTCGAGGTGCTGAGCGTGGCCGCCCGGGGCGTCTGGTCCGAGCGGCCGTTCCCGGTCGCCGCGCACCTCGACCCGCGGCCGGGCGTGGAAGTCCCGGACGAGAGCGACTGGTTCGACCGCTGGAAGCAGGCGGACGCCGAGACCGGCCGGGCCCTGGACGGGTTGCTGCGCGACGAGGGCGAGCTGACGCCGTACGACGTCGCGGGTGCCGTGGCGCGGGCGCTGCCGCCGGGCGGACTGCTCGTCGTCGGGGCGTCCAACCCGGTGCGCGACCTGGACCTGATGGTGCCGCGCTACGAGGTCGGCGCGCGCCGCAAGGTGATCGCCAACCGCGGCCTCTCGGGCATCGACGGGACCGTCTCGACGGCCGTCGGCGCCGCGCTGGGCCGCGACTCGACGCGGTCGTTCGCGCTGATGGGCGACGTGACGTTCCTGCACGACGCCAACGGACTGGTGCACGACGTGCACGACCCCGAACCCGACCTGACGATCGTGGTCGTCAACGACGACGGCGGCTCGATCTTCGCCACGCTGGAGCAGGGCGCGCCCGAGCACGCGGACCGGTTCGACCGGCTGTTCGGCACCCCGCACGGGGTCGACCTCGCCAGCCTGTGCGCCGCGACCCGCACCCCGCACTGGCGGGTGGAGGGGCTGGCCGAGCTGGAGCAGGCGCTCGCGTCACCCAACGGCGGCGTCGAGGTGGTGGAGGCGCGGGTGCGCCGCGACAACCGCCGGGACCTCGACGCCCGGATCCGGCAGCTCGCGCAACGATGATCAAACGTCCGTGGCCGCGGCGCAGCACGATGACGTCATGACCGTCGCCGTCGACACGTTCCACACCTTCGTGGACACGCTCGCCGACGTGCTCGACGACCACGAGGCGACCGGCGAGGAGCTGGCGCTGCGGATGCACTTCTCGCGGTTCCACTTCGACCGGATGATCAGGTCCGTCGCGGGCGAGCCCCCCAGCGCGTTCCGCCGGCGGATCCTGCTGGAGCGGGCGGCGTACCGGATGATCACCACCCGCGCGCCGCTGATCGACGTCGCGGTGGAGGCGGGCTACGGATCGCACGAGGCGTTCACCCGCGCGTTCAAGCAGGCGTACGGCGCCCCGCCGGCGGCCTGGCGGCGCAAGCCCGGCCACCTCCAGATCCCCGCGCCCAGCGGGGTGCACTTCCACCCACCCGGCGGCCTCCGGCTGCCCGCACGAGACAAGGTCGCGCCCATGGAGCTGCTGACGAAGATGGTCGAGCACCACATCTGGCTGACCGGCGAGATGGTCCGCCTCGCCGAGCGGCTCACCGACGAGCAGCTCGACGAGGAGATCGAGCTGAACGTCGACGAGGACCGGCAGACCATCCGGACCCTGCTGAGCCGACTGATCGGCCAGATGGGGATGTGGAACGCCGCGATGGCCACCCGGGACTACGACTGGTCGGTCGAGGAGCACGAGTCGTTGAGCTCGATGCGGCAGCGGCTGGCGACGGAGGGCCCGACGTACCTCACCCACGTCCGTGACGTCGCGGACCACGGCCGCGTCGACGACACGTTCGTCGACGCCCTGTGCGAGCCGGCCGAGGTGTTCACCTACGGCGGGATGATCGCGCACGTGCTCACCTTCGCCGCCCACCGGCGGACGCTGGTCGTGCTCGCCCTCAGCAAGCACGGCATCGAGGACCTCGGCTGGGGCGACCCGATGCGCTGGGTGGCCGAGCCCGTCGCCTGAGGTTCTCCGTTGGTCGAGGAAGGCGCGCAGCGCCTGTCACGAGACCCGGTGGGACGACCGCCGTCCGGTCACCGGGTCTCGTGACGGTTGCTTCACAACCTCCTCGACCAACGGGGAGGCAACAATGACCCCGTGGAAGTCGCGGTCCTGCTGGTCGTCATGGCGGTCTCGGTGCTCGCGTTCACGGCGCTGGCGAGCCGGATCGGGTTCCCGGCACCGCTGCTGCTGATCGCCGTGGGCGTCGTCGCGTCGTACCTCCCGGCGGTGCCGGAGATCCACCTCGAGCCGGAGGTCGTCCTCCTCGGGCTGCTCCCGCCACTGTTGTACGCCGCGGCGATCCAGACCTCGCTGGTCGACTTCAACGCCAACCGGCGCGCGATCCTGCTGCTGTCGGTCGGGCTGGTGGTGTTCACGACGGTGGGCGTCGCCTGGATCGTGCACTCGATGATCCCGGGGATCTCCTGGCCGATCTCCTTCGCGATCGGCGCGGTCGTCGCCCCGCCGGACGCCGTGGCGGCCACCGCGATCGCGCGGCGGATCGGCCTGCCCCGACGGATCGTGACGATCCTCGAGGGCGAGTCGCTGCTCAACGACGCGACGGCGCTGGTCGCGCTGCGCACGGCCCTCGTCGCCGTGTCAGGGGGCGTGTCGGCGCTCCAGATCGGGTGGGACTTCCTGGTCGCCTCCGTGGGTGGGGCCGCCGTCGGGTTCGGGGTATTCCTCGTGGTCGCCCGGCTCCGCAAGCTGATCACGGACCCCGTGCTGGACACCGCGATCTCGTTCGTCGTGCCGTTCGGCACCTACATCCTCGCCGAGAAGATCGACGCGTCCGGTGTGATCGCCGTCGTGGTCACCGGCCTGCTGCTGGGCCACAAGGCGCCGATCGTGCAGACGGCGCAGTCCCGGATCGCCGAGCGGATGAACTGGCGCACCATCGCCTTCGTCCTCGAGAACACCGTCTTCCTGCTCATCGGCCTGCAGGCGCACTGGATCGTGCACGACGTCAGCGAGAGCGACCTGTCCGGCCGCCTGATCGTCGGGGTCTGCGCCGCCGTGCTGGTGGGCTGCATCGTGCTGCGGATCGCGTGGGTCTTCGCCGCCCGCTACCTGCTGATCCGGCCCGGCCCCGACCCGACCACCGGGCAGCGACCGCCGTGGACCTTCACCCTGATCCTCGGGTGGGCGGGCATCCGTGGCGTGGTCACCCTGGCCGCCGCCTTCATCATCCCCGAGGACACCCCGAACCGCGAGGTGCTGCTCCTGATCGCGTTCACCGTCGTGGCGGGCACCCTGTTCATCCAGGGCCTCTCCCTGCCGATGCTGGCGCGGCGCCTGCACGTGCCCGCACCCGACCCGATGGAGGACGCGCTCGCCCGCGCGACGTTGCTGCAGCAGGCCTCCAAGGCCGGCTACCTGGTGCTCAAGAAGATGGAGTACGACGACCAGCAGGGCGTGACCGAGCTGATCAAGCAGCGCATCGAGCAGCGGAACTTCGCCGCGTGGGAGCGGCTGGGCACCCAGGCCGACGTGGAGAGCCCCAGCGAGCTCTACGCACGAATACGTCTCGAGATGATCGATGCCGAGCGCAAGCGGGTGCTCGAGGTGCGTGACCAGGGTCAGGTCGCCAGCGACATCGTGAGCGAGGTGCTGGCGATGCTCGACGTCGAGGAGTCGATGATCGACGTCGCCCAGGCCAGCCGGGACGAGCTGAAGACGGAGTACTCGCGGGTGCGCCGCACCGGCGCCTCGTGCGCCCACCTCGAGGACCACCCGGTGCAACCGGTCGAGCAGGAACCGTCACCCGTGTGCCAGGCCTGCCTCGACGGCGGGACGACCTGGGTGTCGCTGCGGCTCTGCCTGGACTGCGGCAACATCGGCTGCTGCGACTCCTCGGTGATGCGGCACGCCACCGGGCACTTCCGGGAGACCACGCACCCCGTCATGCAGTCCGCCGAGCCCCTGGAGGACTGGCGCTGGTGCTTCGTGCACCACGTCACGGCCTGAGCCGCGACGTCGTCGCGGTCAGGCCGGCGGGCGGTCGTCGGCCGGTGGCTCGGTGGGTGCCGTCGGCTCAGCAGGCTCCGCAGACTCCGGGGGTGCGGGAGGTACGGCGGGTACGGGCGGCTCGGCGGGTGCCGGGGGCACCGGCGGGGCGGCCGGCGTCGGGGGCACGGGCGGGACGGGCGGAGGCGGCGGCGGAGGAGGTGCCGCGGCAGGGCCGGGATCCGGCGGTGGCGGCGGGACCGGAGGGGCCTGCGGCACCGGCGGCGGAGGCGGCGGTGGGGGCGGCGGCGCGGTCACCAGCCGGAACGGCGGCAGCTTGCCCGCCTGCTCGATCCCCCAGATGCCGGAGACCAGTCGCTGACGGTCGGCCTCGTCGATCGGCCGGTTGGTCGCGATGAGGTAGGCGAGCATCCCGAGGTCGCGGTACTGCTGCTCGGAGTCGCGCACCTCGGTGCTGGCGAAGCTCGCCTTGAGGTCCTCGGCGGCCTCCTTGGCCTTGTCCATGAAACCCATGACGACCGTGACTCCCTCGCTCGTTGTCCGACGGCTTCCGAGTTCTCGCAGCGTATCCCGCGCGGATGTGCGTGGCCTGTGGGCTCAGCCGCCGTGGGGACGTCGCGCGGCCGTTGGGTGTCGTCCTAGCCTGGTCGTCATGCGGATCACCAAGTTCGGCCACTCCTGCATCAGGATCGAGCACGACGGGCACACGGTGGTCGTCGACCCCGGCATGTTCACCCAGCCGGAGGCGGTCGACGGCGCGGACGCCGTGCTGATCACCCACGAGCACCCGGACCACTACGACCCCGGTCATCTCGCCCGGACCGACGCCCCGATCCTCACCATCGACGCGGTGGCGCGGCGGATCCGCGAGGAGGCGCCGGACGTGGCCGAGCGGGTGACCGTCGTGTCACCCGGCGAGAGCTTCGCGGCGGCCGGCCTGCCGGTGCGCGCCGTCGGCGAGCGGCACGCCGTGATCCACCCGGACCTGCCCCGGTTCGACAACAGCGGGTACGTCGTCACGTGCGGCGAGACCCGCCTGTTCCACCCCGGCGACGCGCTGACGCCGCCGGAGGAGCCGATCGACGTGCTCTGCGTGGTCGTGTGCGCGCCCTGGATGAAGGCGTCCGAGGCCGTCGACTTCGCCCGCCTGGTGGGCGCCCCGCGCAACCTCGCCATCCACGACCGGATCTACTCCGAGGCCGGCCTCGGCATCGTCGACACCCACCTCACCCGGCTGCTGCCCGACACCCAGTCCTACGTCCGCCTCCCCGACGGCACCGACCTCGACTGAGGTCGTCCCTGACGTAGCGGGTCGCCCGGGTCGCCGGGGGAGCGGTGACCCTGCCACCGTTTCGGGCGCGGAACGGGCTTGGTGTCCCGCCGCTCGGGCGCCCGGGCACGGGCGTGCTCCGACCGACGTGTGCCAGGCTCACCGCGCCCAGGCCGGACCGGCCGAGGACTACGCGCCGGCGAGCGCGTCCCGCACCGGCAGCAGCTTGGCCTGCGACTCGGCGAGCTCGGCCTCGGGATCGGAGTCGGCGACGATGCCGCACCCGGCGAACAGCCGGACCGTGTCGCCGTGCAGCTCGGCCGACCGCAGGGCCAGCGCCCACTCGCCGTCGCCCTCGGCATCCATCCAGCCGACCGGTGCGGCGAACCGGCCGCGGTCCATGCCCTCGATCTGGGAGATCAGGTCGGTCGCGCGCCGCCGTCGGCGTGCCGCCCACCGCGGCGCTCGGGTGCAGCGAGGCCGCGAGCTCGAGCGAGGCACGGTGCCCGCGTCGTGCACCACCCGGCGACGTCGGTCGCGAGGTGCATGACGTTGGGCAGGTGCAGCACGAACGGCGCCTCGGGGACGTTCATCGACGAGCAGTGCGGCTCGAGCGACTCGGCGACCGAGCGGACGGCGTACTCGTGCTCCTCGAGGTCCTTGCGACGAGCGCGCCAGGGTGGCGGCGAGCGCGAGGTCGCGCCGTCGTCGCCGGTGCGGCGGATCGTGCCGGCCAGCACCCGCGAGGTGACCAGGCCGCGCTCGCGGCGGACCAGCATCTCCGGGGTCGCGCCGAACAGGCCGTCGACGTGGAACGTCCAGCACATCGGATAGGTCTCGGCCAGCCGCCGCAGCGGCCAGCGCACGTCGACGGTCGCCTCGGCAGTGGCGATCAGGTCGCGGGCGAGCACCACCTTCTCCAGGCCCCCGGCGTTGATCCGCGCGACCGCGTCGGCGACCACGCCCATCCAGCGCTCGCCGTCGAGGGCGCCGTCCGCGAAGGACACCTCGCCGGGCGCCACGGGCAGGTCCGCCAGGTGCAGCGCCGGGGTCGCGATCGTGCCGCGACCGATGGTGGTCAGCCAGGCCACACCGCCGCGACGACCCACCACGATCTCCGGGACCACGAGCAGGGAGTCGCCGGGCTCGTCGGCGAACCCGAACGACCCGAAGCACACCAACCCCGAACCGGGCTCGTCGACCTCGTTGCGCACCACCGCGCGGCTGGTGGTCTCGGTCCACCACTTGTCGGCGTCGGCGAACCGCGTCGTCCCGCGCGTGCGGACCTCGGCGGCGACGCCCCAGGCGACCATCCCCTGGCCGCGCCGCAGCCAGGCGATCGGCGCGTCGTGCGGGAGCAGGTCGAGGAGCGCGGTCTCGGCGGCGAGGTCGAGAGGGACCGTGCGTACGACGAGGGGCGCTGTGGTCGCCGCTGTGTCCGAGGAGCCGGGGTCCAGCGGGTCGGCACCGGAGGTGAGGCGGCTCGACACGAGCAACACCGTACTCGGCGACCACGCGCCGCGGTCATCACCGCTAGGCCTCGGACTTGGTCCTCGTCACATCCCGCGCCGAGCCGTCAGGACCAGTAGACGACGACCGCGTCGCCTACCCGGACCTGGGAGAACAGCCACTGGATGCCGTCGTAGTCGCGGATGTTCACGCAGCCGTGCGAGGCGCCGTAGTACCCGACGGTGGCGAAGTCGGAGGAGTAGTGCACGGCCTGCCCGCCGGAGAAGAACATCGAGTAGGGCATGGCCGAGCCGTAGAGCTTCGAGACGTGGTCGGCGTCCATCAGGTAGACGTGGAAGAGGCCCTCACGGGTCGGGGTGTCGTTGATCGTCGAGCCGAATCGCGCGTCGAGCGTGAGCTGCACCTTGCCGTCGATCACCCATCGCAGCGTGCGGCTGGTCTTGTCGATGCAGAGCACCCGGCCGGTGCGGCACCGCGGGTCGAGCTGACCCGGCTGGGGCTCGATGTTGAACAGCTCTTCGTGGCTCGGCGTCACCGTCATGGCGTGCAGCCGGTCGAGGGTACGGCGGTCGATCTCGCCGGTGACCGGGATCTGGCGCTTGGCCTGGAAGCCCTTGACCGCGGCGACGGTGCCGGCGTCGTAGCTGCCCGTGACGTCGCCGTAGATCCAGGCGATCTGCTTGAGGCGGGCCTGGGCGTCGCGGACCTGGTCGCCGTCGTCCCCGGCCTCCAGGATCGCCGGGCCGGGACGGAAGACGTTGAACATCGCGTCGTGCGAGGGCGTCTTCGTCATCGCCTTCAGCCGCCGCCAGCTGGTGCGGTCGAGGACGCCGGTGCCCTTCAGGTGCCGCCTGACCTGGAAGCCCTGCACGGCCTCCTTCGTGGTCGCGTCGTAGACGCCGGTCGTCACCTCGGGGAGCCAGGCCAGCTGGTAGAGCCGGTTCTGGAGCTCGCGGACCTGCTCGCCCTTGTCCCCGGGTCGGAGCACGACGGTCGGCAGGGTCGGGGTCTCGATGACCGGCTCGACCGGCGTCGCCGACGGCGTGCTCGTCGGCGTGGGTGTCGGGCTGGGGGAGGCCGAGGCGGACGGCGTGGGTGAGGTGCTGGCGGGCGTCGGGTCCACGGCCGGCCGCGCGATGCGCGGGGTGAGCCGGGGACCCGCGGACGGCGAGGCGTCCGCGAGCGCCATGCCGACGCCGTACGCCGTCGCGACGGCCAGCACGGCCACGACGACGCTGGTGACCACGACTCGCCGAGCAGAGGTATGGGCAGACATGGACGGTGCCTCTTCCGGTCGGGCGGAACGGGGAAGTTCCCGACGCCTCACATCTTGACGTGGGGAAGACGCCGAACCGCGCCATTTGGTTGCCCTCCCGCCCGGCGTGGCGCGGGGAGTTTCGCCCGTCCGAACACAGACACCTAGGCTCCGGGCGTGGCCCGTGCCGACCTCGACAAGCAGCCGTCCGACGTGCAGCGGATGTTCGACGCCGTCGCGCGCCGCTACGACGTCACCAACGACGTGCTGTCACTGGGCCAGGACCGGCGCTGGCGTCGGGCGGTCGTCGCCGCCGTCGGCGCCCGGCCGGGGGAGCGGGTGCTCGACCTCGCGGCGGGCACGGGCACCTCGAGCGAGCCGTTCGCGGCCGTCGGTGCGACCGTGGTGCCCTGCGACTTCTCCCTCGGCATGCTGGCCGTCGGCAAGCGGGCCCGCCCGGAGCTCCCCTTCACCGCCGGTGACGCGACCCGGCTGCCGTTCGCCGACGGCACCTTCGACGCCGTCACCATCTCGTTCGGGCTGCGCAACGTGGTCGACCCGGCGGCCGGGCTGCGCGAGATGCGCCGGGTCACCCGCCCGGGCGGCCGGCTCGTGGTCTGCGAGTTCAGCCACCCGACGTACGCGCCGTTCCGGACGGTGTACCTCGAGTACCTGATGAAGGCGCTCCCCACGATCGCCCGCGCCGTGTCGTCCTCCCCGGACGCCTACGTCTACCTCGCCGAGTCGATCCGCGCCTGGCCCGACCAACCGGGCCTCGCCGCCCTGCTCGACGCCGCCGGTTGGCAGCGTCCCGAGTGGAAGAACCTCTCCGGCGGCATCGTCGCGCTGCACCGCGCCACGGCCTGAGCGGTCTTCCCTTCGGTGGTTGAGGTGCGAGGAGCGCTAGCGACGAGCCTCGAAACCACCACGGGTTCGGAGGTTTCGAGGCTCAGGCCCGGGGGGCCTTCGCACCTCAACCACCGAATCGATTTAGCGCACAATCCCGTGCACTAAATGCCCAGGTCAGGGCCCGTTCCAGCACCGGCAACCCCGGGGTGCGAGAGGTCGGCAGGAGTCCTAGACTGTGCGACGGCCTGCTCGTGAACCTGTTCACAAACGCACGATCTCGTGACGTCGATCACTCAGGATCACAGCCGAGCGGTGCTGTCGATGGTGGAAGGACTGCGGGGCATGGAGCTGTACACGCCGATCCTGGCGCTGGCCCTCCTGGCGACCGGATTCGCGGTGTTCTCCGTGATCATGAGCGCCCTGGTCGGCCCCAAGCGCTACAACCGGGCCAAGCTCGACTCCTACGAGTGCGGCATCGAGCCCACTCCGCAGCCGGTCGGCGGCGGCCGGTTCCCGGTGAAGTACTTCATCACCGCGATGCTCTTCATCGTCTTCGACATCGAGATCGTCTTCCTCTACCCGTGGGCCGTTCGCTTCGACGCGATGGAGTTCTTCGGGCTCGTCGAGATGGTCATCTTCATCGCCACCGTGTTCGTCGCCTACGTGTACGTATGGCGCCGCGGCGGCCTGGAATGGGACTGACACCGATGACTGGGACCGGGAACTGATCGATGGGTATCGAGGAGAAGCTGCCGAGCGGGGTGCTGCTGACGACCGTCGAGGGCGTCGCCGGCTACATGCGCAAGGCGTCGTTCTGGCCCGCGACGTTCGGGCTGGCCTGTTGCGCCATCGAGATGATGACGTCGGGCGGGCCGAAGTACGACCTGGCCCGCTTCGGCATGGAGGTGTTCCGCGCCAGCCCGCGGCAGGCCGACCTGATGATCGTCGCCGGCAGGGTCAGCCAGAAGATGGCTCCCGTCCTGCGCCAGATCTACGACCAGATGCCCGAGCCGAAGTTCGTGCTCGCGATGGGCGTCTGCGCCAGCTCCGGCGGCATGTTCAACAACTACGCGGTCGTCCAGGGCGTCGACCACGTCGTCCCCGTCGACATGTACCTCCCGGGCTGCCCGCCCCGCCCCGAGATGCTCATCGACGCGATCCTCAAGCTGCACGACCAGGTGCAGCACGCCAAGCTCGGCTCCAACCGCCGCCGCGAGATCGAGGAGCGCGAGGCCAACGCCCTCAAGGCACTGCCGACCAGCGACCTGAAGGGTCTGCTGCGGTGAGCGACGAGAAGCAGGACCAGAAGACGCCCGAGCCCGCGCCGCCCGAGCCGCAGACCCAGGACCCGTCCCGCGACGTCGTGGCGGCCGGTTCCACGATCGAGCCGGCGGTCGGCGTCCGCCGCGGCATGTTCGGCACCGAAGGCTCCGGAGACACCAGCGGCTACGGCGGCCTCGTCGCGCCGGTGGTGCTGCCCGGCGCGGCCCAACGCCCGTACGGCGGGTGGTACGACGAGGTGGCCGACGCGCTGGAGACCACGATCGACGTGGACCGCGTCGTCATCGACCGCGGTGAGGTCACCTTCCACGTCCGGCGCGAGGACCTACCGGTGGTGGCTCGGACCCTGCGCGACGACCCGGCGCTGCGCTTCGAGTTCTGCTCCGGCGTCAGCGGGGTGCACTACCCCGGCGACACCGGCCGCGAGCTGCACGCCGTCTACCACCTGCTCTCGATGACCTTCAACCGCAGGATCCGGCTGGAGGTCAGCGCCCCCGACGCCGACCCGCACATCCCGAGCACCGTCGACGTCTACCCCACCAACGACTGGCACGAGCGCGAGACGTTCGACATGTTCGGCATCGTCTTCGACGGCCACCCCGCGCTCACCCGCATCCTGATGCCCGACGACTGGCCGGGTCATCCGCAGCGCAAGGACTACCCCCTCGGTGGCATCCCCGTCGAGTACAAGGGCGGCAGCATCCCCCCGCCCGACGAGCGGAGGTCGTACAACTGATGAGCACCGACCAGGACCTGTACGCCGGCCCCGCCGAGACCGCGAGGGTCGCGTCTTCACGGTCACCGGCCAGGACTGGGACTCCATCACCCAGGGCCTCGGCGACGAGATCGGCGACGAGCGCATCGTCGTCAACATGGGCCCCCAGCACCCGTCCACCCACGGCGTGCTCCGGCTGATCCTCGAGCTCGAGGGCGAGACGGTGACCGAGGCCCGCTGCGGCATCGGCTACCTGCACACGGGCATCGAGAAGAACATGGAGTACCGCTCCTGGACCCAGGGCGTCACGTTCTGCACCCGGATGGACTACCTCTCGCCGTTCTACAACGAGATGACCTACGTGCTCGGCGTCGAGCGGCTCCTCGGCATCGAGGAGGACATCCCCGAGAAGGCCGAGGTGATGCGGGTCCTGCTCATGGAGCTCAACCGGATCTCCTCGCACCTGGTGTGCATCGCCACCGGCGGCATGGAGATCGGCGCCCTGACCGTGATGACGATCGGCTTCCGCGAGCGCGAGCTGGTGCTGGACCTCTTCGAGCTGATCACCGGGCTGCGCATGAACCACGCGTTCATCCGCCCCGGCGGCGTCGCCCAGGACCTGCCCCGCGGCGCGCTGGACCAGATCAAGGACTTCGTCGCGCTGATGAAGAAGCGGCTCCCCGAGTACGCCGCACTCTGCAACGCCAACCCGATCTTCAAGGGCCGCCTCGAGGGCGTCGGGCACCTCGACCTCGCGGGCTGCCTGGCCCTCGGCATGACCGGCCCGGTGCTGCGCAGCACCGGCTACGCCTGGGACCTGCGCAAGGCGCAGCCCTACAGCGGCTACGAGGACTACGAGTTCGACGTCCAGACCTGGGACACCTGCGACTCCTACGGCCGCTTCCGGATCCGGCTCAACGAGATGTGGGAGTCGCTGCGCATCGTCGAGCAGGCCGCCGCCCGCCTCGGCCAGCTCGAGGGCGCGCCGGTCATGGTCGCCGACAAGAAGATCGCCTGGCCCAGCCAGCTCGCGATCGGCAGCGACGGCATGGGCAACAGCCTCGACCACATCCGCCACATCATGGGTGAGTCGATGGAGGCCCTGATCCACCACTTCAAGCTGGTGACCGAGGGCTTCCGGGTGCCGGCCGGCCAGGCCTACGTGCCGATCGAGTCGCCCGCGCGGCGAGCTCGGCGCCCACGTCGTCTCCGACGGTGGGACCCGGCCGTTCCGCGCCCACTTCCGCGACCCGTCGTTCACCAACCTCCAGGCCACCAGCGTGATGAGTGAGGGTGGCATGGTCGCCGACGTCATCGTGGCCATCGCCAGCATCGACCCCGTGATGGGAGGCGTCGACAGATGAGCCAGCCGATGGGCGGAGCGGTCGACGACAAGACCTACGCCGAGCTGCGGGAGATCGCGGCCCGCTACCCCGAGCCGCGCTCGGGCCTGCTGCCGATGCTGCACCTCGTGCAGTCGGCCCACGGGCGGATCACCCCCGAGGGCATCGAGGCGTGCGCCGACATCCTCGGCATCAGCG
The DNA here is from genome assembly GCA_963774575.1 of uncultured Actinomycetota bacterium. GTDB lineage: Bacteria > Actinomycetota > Actinomycetes > Propionibacteriales > Nocardioidaceae > Nocardioides. The sequence goes on from CAVZFO010000026.1 coordinate 24,985, forward strand.
CCGCCGACGTCAGCGGGGTCGCCACCTTCTACACGATGTACAAGCGGCGCCCGGTCGGCGACTACCACGTCGGCGTGTGCACCAACACGCTGTGCGCGGTGATGGGCGGCGACGCGATCTTCGAGCGCCTCAAGGACCACCTCGACGTCGGCAACGACGAGACCACGGCGGACGGCAAGATCACCCTCGAGCACATCGAGTGCAACGCCGCCTGCGACTACGCGCCGGTGATGACGGTCAACTGGGAGTTCATGGACAACATGACGCCCGGGTCCGCCACCCAGCTGGTCGACGACCTCCGTTCCGGCGCCGAGGTGCGCTCGACCCGCGGTCCGCGCGTGGTCACCTGGCGACAGGCCGAGCGGGTGCTGGCCGGCTACCCCGACGGGCTCGTCGACGAGGGGCCGGCCGCCGGACCGGCCTCGCTGGTCGGCCTCGCGATCGCCCGCGAGCGTGGCTGGACGGCCCCCGACAGCGGCTCCGGCCGGTCCGCCGGCCGGCCCAGCAAGGCCGAGGCGGCCGAGCAGGGCGCGCACACCCCAGCGGAGGCATCGGCCGTCGAGGAGTCGAGCACCTCCGACGAGACCGCGGCTGAGAAGGACGAGGCCCAGTGATGTTCCGTGCCTGTGTCTCGAGGCTCGTCGCAGAGCTCCTCGCACCTCGACAACCGAATGAGGGCACTCCGTGACTGACACCCTGACCCCTGTCCTCACCGACAACTGGGACGCCGAGCGGGCCTGGACCCTGGCGTCGTACGAAGGTCGTGGCGGCTACGGCGCGCTCACGAAGGCGCTGGGCATGGCGCCGGACGCGATCATCGAGTCGGTCAAGGACTCCGGCCTGCGCGGCCGCGGCGGGGCGGGCTTCCCGACCGGGATGAAGTGGAGCTTCATCCCGCAGGACAACCCCAAGCCCAAGTACCTCGTGGTCAACGCCGACGAGTCCGAGCCGGGCACCTGCAAGGACATCCCGCTGATGATGGCCAGCCCGCACACGCTGGTCGAGGGCGTCATCATCAGCTCCTTCGCCATCCGCGCCAACCTGGCCTTCATCTACATCCGTGGCGAGGTGCTGCACGTCGTCCGCCGGGTGCAGGCCGCGGTCGCCGAGGCGTACGCCGCCGGGCACCTCGGCAAGAACATCCACGGCTCCGGCTACGACCTCGACGTCGTCGTGCACACCGGCGCGGGCGCCTACATCTGCGGCGAGGAGACGGCGCTGCTCGAGGGCCTCGAGGGACGCCGCGGCCAGCCCCGCCTGCGCCCGCCGTTCCCCGCGGTGGCCGGCCTCTACGCCAGCCCGACCGTGATCAACAACGTCGAGTCGATCGCGTCGGTGCCGAGCATCATCGAGCACGGCCACGAGTGGTTCGCCTCGATGGGCACCGAGAAGTCCAAGGGCTACGGCATCTTCTCCCTGTCGGGCCACGTGACCCGGCCGGGCCAGTACGAAGCGCCGCTCGGCATCACCCTGCGCGAGCTGATCGACCTCGCGGGCGGCGTCCGCGAGGGCCACCAGCTCAAGTTCTGGACGCCGGGCGGCTCCTCCACCCCGTTGCTGACCGACGAGCACCTCGACGTGCCGCTGGACTTCGAGGGCGTGGGCGCCGCGGGCTCGATGCTCGGCACCCGCGCGCTGCAGATCTTCGACGACACCACCTGCGTGGTGCGTGCGGTGCTGCGATGGACGGAGTTCTACAAGCACGAGTCCTGCGGCAAGTGCACGCCGTGCCGTGAGGGCACCTGGTGGCTGGTGCAGGTGCTGTCCAAGCTCGAGCAGGGCCAGGGCACCGAGTCCGACCTCGACCTCCTCCTCGACCAGTGCGACAACATCATGGGCCGCTCCTTCTGCGCGCTCGCGGACGGCGCGGTCAGCCCGATCTCCAGCTCCATCCAGTACTTCCGCGACGAGTACCTCGCCCACCTCAGCCAGGGCGGCTGCCCGTTCGACCCGGCCGCCTCGACCCTCTTCGCACCCTCAGGAGCCCTGGCATGACGCAGGCCCCCGAACGGACCGACCTGGTCAGCCTGACCATCGACGGCATCGCGGTCTCCGTCCCCAAGGACACGCTGGTGATCCGCGCCGCCGAGCAGGTCGGCGTCCAGATCCCACGGTTCTGCGACCACCCGTTGCTCGAGCCGGTCGGCGCCTGCCGCCAGTGCCTGGTCGACATCCCGGACGCCGGCAACGGCCGGCCGTTCCCCAAGCCACAGGCCTCCTGCACGCTGCCGGTCGCCGAGGGCATGGTGGTCAACACCCAGGCCACCTCCGCCGTCGCCGAGAAGGCGCAGCAGGGGATCATGGAGTTCCTGCTGATCAACCACCCGCTCGACTGCCCGGTCTGCGACAAGGGCGGCGAGTGCCCGCTGCAGAACCAGGCGATGTCCAACGGCCGCGGCGAGTCCCGCTTCGCCGTCACCGGCGGCATCAAGCGCACCTTCCCCAAGCCGATCAACATCTCGGCCCAGGTGCTGCTCGACCGTGAGCGCTGCGTGCTGTGCGCGCGCTGCACCCGCTTCTCCGAGCAGATCGCCGGCGACCCTTTCATCGCGCTGATCGAGCGCGGTGCGCTGCAGCAGGTCGGCATCTACGAGAAGGAGCCCTTCGAGTCCTACTTCTCGGGCAACACGATCCAGATCTGCCCGGTGGGGGCGCTCACCTCCGCGGAGTACCGCTTCCGCTCCCGTCCCTTCGACCTGGTCTCCACGCCGTCGGTCGCCGAGCACGACGCCTGCGGCTCGGCGATCCGCGTCGACCACCGCCGGGGCAAGGTGATGCGCCGCCTGGCCGGCAACGACCCCGAGGTCAACGAGGAGTGGATCACCGACAAGGACCGCTTCGCGTTCCACTACTCCACCGCCCCGGACCGGCTCACCTACCCGCAGGTCCGCGACCGGGTCGAGGACGGCGGTGACGGCTCGCTGCGGCCGGCGTCGTGGCCCGAGGCCTTCGCCGTCGCCGCCCGCGGTCTTGCCGACGCCGGCGCCGGCGCCGTGCTGACCGGCGGTCGGATCACCGCCGAGGACGGCTTCGCCTACAGCAAGTTCGCCCGCGTCGCCCTGGGCACCAACGACATCGACTTCCGCGCCCGGCCGCTGTCGGCGGAGGAGGCGTCGTTCCTGGCGTCCGAGGTCGTGCTGCGCCAGGGAGCGACGTACGCCGACCTCGAGGCGGCCTCGACCGTCGTGCTCGTCGGCCTGGAGCCCGAGGACGAGGCGGGGGCCATCTTCCTGCGGCTGCGCAAGGCCACCCAGCGTTCCAAGGCGCCGACCCGCGTGCTCGCGATCGCGCCGTTCGCCTCCCGCGGCCTCCAGAAGCTCGGCGGCCAGCTGATCGCCACCCGGCCGGGCGGCGAGGCGCGGGCGCTGCAGGACCTGCTCGGCCATGCCGACTACGGCGTCGACGCGACCGCGGTGATCCTGGTCGGCGAGCGGCTCGCGACCGCGCCCGGCGCGTTGAGCGCGGCCGCCGAGGTGGCCGCCAAGAGCGGCGCCAAGCTGGCCTGGGTCCCCCGTCGCGCGGGCGACCGCGGAGCCGTCGAGGTCGGGTGCCTGCCGGGCCTGCTGCCCGGCGGCCGACCCGTCTCCGATGCCGCCGCCCGCGTCGACGCGGCCACCACCTGGGGCGTCGGCGCCCTGCCCGAGACCGTCGGACGTGACGCCGACGAGATCGTCGCCGCCGTCGTGGCCGGCGACGTGCACGGCCTGGTGATCGGCGGGGTGGACCCCGACGACACCGCGGACCCGGCGGCGTTCCGGGCCGCCCTCGGCCGGGCGTCGTTCGTCGTCGCCCTCGAGCTCCGTGAGACCGACGTGACCCGGGTCGCCGACGTGGTCTTCCCCGTCGCTCCTGTCACCGACAAGGCCGGCACCTTCGTCACCTGGGAGGGCCGTCCCCGGCCGTTCGAGGCGGTCTTCAGCATGCCGTCGTCCCTGCCCGACCTGCGGATCCTGGCCGGCATCGCCGAGGAGCTCGCCGCGACGGGACACGGCCGGCCGCTGGGCTTCCGCACCGTGGCCGAGGTCCGGGAGCAGATGGAGGACATGGGTCCCTGGGACGGCGAGCGCGCGGCCCTCGAGCCGGTCCAGGCGCACGACGTCTCCGATCCCGGCGTCACGCTGGCCACCTGGAAGCAGATGCTCGACAACGGCTCCCTCCAGGACGGCGACGAGCACCTGCGGGCCACCGCGCGACTGCCGGTCGTCCGGGTCGGCCCGAGCGTGTACGACGCCCTCGGACCGAGCGTGACGGTCACCGGTGACCGCGGCTCGGTCACCCTCCCGGCCGTGATCGCCGACCTGGCCGACGACGTCGTCTGGCTGCCGGCCAACTCCACCGGCCGGGGCGTGCTGGCCGACGTCGGCCTCCCCGGCAGCACCGTCACCCTGAAGGGAGCCGAAGCATGAACACCCCACGGAACTGTTCACCTCCCCCGCTTCGCTCCGCCGGCTCACACTTCCGAGGGGACCCCAAGAGATGACTGGAGTGATCTCGTCCGGCTCGATCGGTGTGCTCTCGGACATCGACAACCCCACGCTCAGCGACTTCGGCCACGACCCCGGGTGGGTGATCGCCCTCAAGGCCGTGCTGATCTTCCTGGTGCTGGTGCTGCTGACCCTGTTCAACATCTGGTGGGAGCGCCGCGTGGTGGCCCGGATGCAGCACCGCATCGGCCCCAACGTGCACGGCCCCTTCGGGCTCCTCCAGTCGTTGGCCGACGGGGTGAAGCTGGCACTGAAGGAGGACATCACCCCCAAGGCCGCCGACAAGGTGGTCTTCTTCCTGGCCCCGGTCATCGCCACGGTGCCGGCGTTCGTGGCGTTCTCGGTGATCCCGTTCGGCCCGGTGGTGACCATCCCGTTCACCGACACCCAGACGCCGCTCCAGCTCACGGACCTGCCCGTCGCGGTGCTGTTCGTGCTGGCCGTCGCCTCGATCGGCATCTACGGCATCGTCCTGGGCGGCTGGTCCAGCGGGTCGACGTACTCCCTGCTCGGAGGGCTGCGCTCCAGCGCCCAGATGATCTCCTACGAGGTCGCGATGGGCCTCGCGCTCGTCGCGGTCTTCCTCTACGCCGGCTCCATGTCGACCTCGCAGATCGTCGCCGCGCAGGACGACCTGTGGTTCGGGCTGATCCTGCTGCCGTCGTTCGCCATCTACACGATCTCGATGGTCGGGGAGACCAACCGGGCGCCGTTCGACCTTCCCGAGGCCGAGGGCGAGCTGGTCGGCGGCTTCCACACCGAGTACTCCTCGCTGAAGTTCGCCCTGTTCTTCCTGGCCGAGTACATCAACATGGCCACCGTCGCCGCGCTCGCCACCACGCTGTTCCTCGGCGGCTGGCACGCACCCTGGGGCATCGTGAACATCTGGCCGGGCTCCAACGACGGCTACTGGCCGCTGCTGTGGTTCTTCGGCAAGGTGCTGTTCTTCATCTTCCTGTTCATCTGGCTCCGCGGCTCGCTCCCGCGATTGCGCTACGACCAGTTCATGGCGTTCGGCTGGAAGCGGCTGATCCCCGTCTCGCTGGTCTGGATCGTGGCGGTCGGCACGATCCGGTCGATCTCGCTGGAGGGCCAGATCGACCGCAAGTACCTGCTGATCGGCATCGGGGTGCTGGCGGTGATGTTCCTCGTCCTGTTCTTCGTCGGCGAGGACGAGGACCGGGCCACGCCCGCCGAGGCGGGTCAGACCGACGCGGTCGACGCGGCCAACAGCGGCGCCTACCCGGTCCCGGCGATGCCCGTGGCTGGAGCGGTCCGCGGCGCCGCGGCGCCGCTGCAGTTCGGGCGGCCGGTGCCGGCCACCGTCTCCGCCGACGTGTCGGGCGACGACCACGACGACCGGGTGACCACGGAGGAGCGTCTCGATGGCTGACGAGCAGGGGAAGTCGTTCAGGGAGCAGTTCTGGGACCCGGTCGCCGGGTTCGGGGTGACCTTCCGGACGATGTTCAAGAAGGTCGTCACCGAGCAGTACCCCTTCGAGAAGCAGCCCACCGCGCCCCGTTTCCACGGCCGGCACCAGCTCAACCGCTGGCCCGACGGCCTGGAGAAGTGCATCGGCTGCGAGCTGTGCGCCTGGGCCTGCCCGGCCGACGCGATCTACGTCGAAGGCGCCTCCAACACCGACGGGCCGGACGGGGAGCGCTACAGCCCCGGCGAGCGCTACGGCCGCGTCTACCAGATCAACTACCTGCGCTGCATCCTGTGCGGCCTGTGCATCGAGGCCTGCCCGACCCGCGCGCTGACCATGACCAACGAGTACGAGCTCGCCGACAACAACCGTGCCGACCTGATCTACGAGAAGTCCGACCTGCTCGCCCCGCTGCTGCCCGGCATGGAGCAGCCGCCGCACCCGATGCGGCTCGGCGACGACGAGGGCGCCTACTACCGCGGCGAGTTCTCCGCGCCGGCGCCCCGCGACCGGGACGAGTCCGCGGTGGGTGATCCGTCGTGATGTTCTGGATCCTCGCGCCGATCATGGTGGTCGCGGCCCTCGGCATCCTCTTCGTGCGCAAGGCCGTGCACGCGGCGCTGCTGCTGGCCGTGGTGATGATCAGCCTGGCCGTCCTCTACGCCGTGCTCGACGCGCCGTTCCTCTTCGCGGTGCAGATCATCGTCTACACCGGCGCGATCCTGATGCTCTTCCTCTTCGTGGTGATGCTGGTCGGCGTCGACGCCTCCGACTCCGTGGTGGAGACGATCCGGGGACAGCGCCTGCTCGCGACCATCGGGGGCCTGCTGCTCGGACTGACCCTCGTCATCGGCCTCAGCCAGATGGCGCTCGGCACGGTCGTCGGTCTCGACGCGGCCAACGAGGGCGGCAACGTCCCGGCCGTCGCCGACATCCTCTTCTCCCGCTACGTCTTCGCGTTCGAGACCACCAGCGCCCTGCTGATCACCGCCGCGGTCGGCGCCATGGTCCTCGCGCACCGCGAGCGCCTGGTGCCCAAGTCGAGCCAGGCGATGATGGCCGACCAGCGGGTCCGCGACTACGCCGAGCACGGCCTGCACCTCGGTCCGCTGCCGCCTCCGGGTGTCTACGCCCGGCACAACGCCGTGGACACGCCCGCGCTGCTGCCCGACGGCACGGCGGCCGAGGCGTCGGTGTCGCGGGTGCTGGCCGCACGCGGCACGGTCCGCTCGGCGCCGGCGATGGCCGACGACATCGAGGGCGTGCAGCGCCAGCTCGCGGGCGACCGGGAGCCGAGCGCGCATCCGGGTGCCCCAGCAGATGACCAGCGCAGGACGAGGAGGTCGAGTCATGACCCAGTACGTCGTCCTCTCGTCGATCCTGTTCACCATCGGCAGCGTGGGGGTGCTGACCCGGCGCAACGCGCTCGTCGTCTTCATGTGTGTCGAGCTGATGCTCAACGCCTCCAACCTCGCGCTGGTGGCCTTCTCCAACCAGCACGGCAACCTCGACGGGCAGGTGGCGGCGTTCTTCGTGATGGTCGTCGCGGCCGCCGAGGTCGTGGTCGGGCTGGCGATCATCATGACCATCTTCCGCACCCGTCGTTCGGCCTCGGTCGACGACGCGAGCCTGCTGAAGTTCTAGGAGAGCGACCCCATGTTCCCTCTGCACGACGGCGCCATCCCGGTGGTCGACCCCACCGCGGCCGACGGCGCCTTCTCGCTGCTGTGGCTGGTCGTCGCACTGCCGGCCCTCGGTGCCCTGGTCCTGCTCGTCGGTGGCCCCTTGAGCCGTGGCGCCATGGACAAGTGGGGCCACCTCCTCGGCACCCTGCTGCCGATCGGTTCGTTCCTCGTCAGCCTGCTGCTGTTCGTCCAGCTGCTCGGCCGTGCCGACGACGACCGGCAGGTCTCCCAGCACCTGTTCACCTGGTTCCAGGTGGGCGGGCTCGACGTCGGCTTCGACCTGCTCTACGACCCGCTCTCGGCGCTGTTCCTGCTGCTGATCACCGGCGTCGGCTCCCTGATCCACATCTACTCCATCGGCTACATGGAGCACGACCCCCGCCGGCGCCGGTTCTTCGGCTACCTCAACCTGTTCGTCGCCGCGATGCTCGCCCTGGTGCTCTCGGCCAACTACCTCGGCCTGTTCCTCGGCTGGGAGGGCGTCGGCCTGGCGTCGTACCTGCTGATCGGCTTCTGGCAGTACAAGCCGACCGCCGCGGCCGCCGCCAAGAAGGCCTTCATCGTCAACCGGGTGGGTGACATCGGCCTCTCGCTGGGCGTCGCGCTGATGTTCACGACGTGGGGCTCGGTCGACTTCACGGTGATCAGCGAGAACGCGTCCGGAGCCTCGGAGACCACGCTGACCATCCTCGGCCTGCTGCTGCTGCTCGCCGCGTGCGGCAAGTCCGCCCAGGTGCCGCTGCAGTCCTGGCTGCTCGACGCGATGGAGGGCCCGACCCCGGTGTCGGCGCTGATCCACGCCGCGACGATGGTGACCGCGGGCGTCTACCTCATCGTGCGCAGCAACTTCATCTTCGACCTCGCGCCGCACGCCCAGACCGCGGTGGTCGTCGTCGCCGTGGTCACGCTGCTGTGGGGCGCGATCATCAGCTGCGCCAAGGACGACATCAAGAAGACGCTGGCCGGCTCGACGATGAGCCAGATCGGCTACATGATGCTCGGCGCCGGCCTCGGCGTCGCGGGCTACGCCTTCGCGATCTTCCACCTGCTGAACCACGGCTTCTTCAAGGCGAACATGTTCCTCGGCGCCGGGTCGGTCATGCACGGCATGGACGACGAGGTGAACATGCGGCACTACGGCGCCTTGAGGAAGGTGATGCCGGTCACCTTCCTGACCTTCACCTTCGGCTACCTGGCGATCATCGGCGTCCCGCCGGCTTCTCGGGCTTCTGGTCCAAGGACAAGATCATCGAGACCGCGCTGGCCGACACTGGCTGGTCGGTGGGCTCGCGATCGTCGGGGCCGGGATCACGGGCTTCTACATGACCCGGCTGATGATCATGACCTTCTTCAGCGACAAGCGCTGGAAGGAGGGCGCCCACCCGCACGAGTCGCCGAAGGTGATGACGATCCCGCTCATCGTGCTCGCGGCGCTGTCGGTCCTCGGCGGCTGATGCTGCTCAACGACTGGATCGTCGACTTCCTCGCCCCCGTGACCGGGACGCCGGAGCACGTCGAGCCGCCCATCTCCGAGCTGGCCGTGTCCGTCCTGGTCCTCGCCGTCGTGGCCGGCGGCGTCGGCGGTTGCCTGGTTCCTCGTGGGCAAGCGCGAGGTGCCGCGCGACGGCGCCGACCGACGTCTCCTTCGCCACCCGCGCGGCCCGCGCCGACCTCTACGGCGACGCGATCAACGACACGCTCGTCGTCGTGCCCGCCGGGGCGCTCGCCCGCGGCCTGACCTCGTTCGACAAGCAGGGTGTCGACGCGGTGGTCCAGGGTGGCGCGTCGGGGGTGGGCGGGTTCGGCGCGATCCTGCGGCGCACCCAGAACGGCTACGTCCGCTCCTATGCCCTGTCCCTGCTCGGCGGCGCGCTCCTGGTCGTCCTCGCGCTCCTGGCGGTGAACTTCTCATGAATGACTTCCCCTGGCTGACCGTCCTGATCGTCGTGCCGCTCGTCGGCGCGGTCGTGACGGCGGCCATGCCCTACGAGGGCGACAAGGCGCGGCCCAAGCAGATCTCGCTGGGGTTCGGGGTGCTGACGCTCGTGCTCGCGGCGGTGATGGCGTCGCAGTACGACGCCGACGCCGGCATGCAGTTCACCGAGACCCACCAGTGGATCAACGTCTTCGGCGCCCACTACGCCGTCGGGGTCGACGGTCTCGCCCTGGTGATGGTGCTGCTGACCGCCCTGCTCGTCCCGATCGTCATCGGCGCGTCGTGGTTCGACGCCGACCACGGCAACACCAAGGCCTTCTTCGCCTGGGCGCTCGCCCTCGAGGCGGCGTCGATCGGCGTCTTCGCCGCCACCGACGTGTTCCTCTTCTACGTGCTGTTCGAGGCCTCGCTGATCCCGGGCTACTTCCTCATCGGCGGCTTCGGCCGCGAGGGCCGGCAGCGGGCCGCGGTCAAGTTCCTGCTGTTCCAGCTCCTCGGCGGCCTGGTCATGCTGGCCGCCGTGGTCGGCCTCTACGCCGTGACGGCCAACGCCGGCCACCCGACGTACCTGATGAGCGAGCTCTCCCACATCACCATCGACCCGGACACGCAGAAGTGGCTGTTCGTCGGCTTCTTCTTCGCCTTCGCGGTCAAGGCGCCGATGTTCCCGGTGCACACCTGGCTGGCCGACGCGACCGGGAACGCCACCGCCGGCACGAGCGTGCTGCTGGTGTGCATCCTCGACAAGATCGGCACCTACGCGATGCTGCGCTTCTGCCTCGGGCTGTTCCCCGACGCCTCGCGCTGGGCGACGCCGGTCGTGGTCACGCTGGCGCTGATCTCGATCGTCTACGGCGCCATGGTCGCGGTCGGCCAGGACGACATGCTGCGGCTGATCGGTCTGACCTCGCTGAGCCACTTCGGCCTCATCGTGCTCGGCATCTTCGTGTTCACCAGCCAGGGCACGTCCGGCTCGATCCTCTACATGGTCAACCACGGGGTCGCCACGGCTGCGCTGTTCCTGGTCGCCGGCTTCCTGGTCAGGCGGCGGGGCACGGCCTCGATCTCCGCGATCACCGGCGTCGAGAAGACCGCACCGGTGCTGGCCGGGCATCTTCCTGCTCTCGGGCCTGGCGGTGCTGGGCCTGCCCGGGCTCTCGCAGTTCGTCTCCGAGATCCTGGTGCTCATCGCGGCCTTCCAGCACCACTGGTGGGTGGGCGCGATCGCCGTGACCTCGATCGTGCTGGCGGCCTGGTACATCCTCTGGATGTACCAGCGCACCATGACCGGGCCCGGCATCACCGGTGACCCCGTCCCGGACCTCAACCGGCGCGAGGTGGGCACGCTGGCCCCGCTGCTGCTCGCGCTGGTGCTGTTCGGCTTCTACCCCATGCCGCTGCTGAACGTCATCAACCCCGCGACGACCACGATCCTCGAGAACGTCGGGGTGCAGGATCCGGCCCCGACGGTCGCCGGCGCCGAGGGGGCGTCTCAATGACCACCGACAACTTCATCAAGCCCACCATCGAGTACAGCCACCTCGCGCCGCTGCTCGTGATCTTCGCGGTGGCCTGCCTGGGGGTCCTCGTCGAGGCGTTCGTGCCGCGCCGGCGCCGCTACCTCGTCCAGACGACGCTCACCATCGGTGGCATCGTGCTGACGATGGCCGCGGTCGTCCTGGTCGCCTCACGGATGGACGAGCACGGCAGCGGTGCTGCGGCGGCCCGCGGCATCATCGGCTCGATGGGCACGGTCGTGGTGGACGGCCCCAGCGTGTTCCTGTGGGGCCTGATCCTGATCTTCGCCCTCGGCGGCGCCCTCCTGTTCGCCGAGCGCCAGCTCGAGGGAGGGGTCTCGGCGTTCTCCGGCCAGGCCGCCGCACTGCCCGGCACGGACGCCGAGCGCCGGGCCGCGGGCCTGGACCACACCGAGGTCTACCCGCTGCTGCTGTTCGCCGTCTTCGGCATGATGCTCTTCCCTGCCTCCGGCGACCTGCTCACGATGTTCGTGGCGCTCGAGGTGCTCTCGCTGCCGCTCTACCTGCTCTGCGGCCTGGCCCGTCGGCGCCGGCTGCTCAGCCAGGAGGCCGCGCTCAAGTACTTCGTGCTCGGCGCCTTCTCCTCCGGCTTCTTCCTCTACGGCGTCGCGCTGATCTACGGCTTCGCCGGCTCGATGAACCTCGGCGACATCAACGAGGCCGTCCGCAACGACACCGCCAACCAGCCGCTGCTGCTGATCGGCATGGGCATGCTGGCCGTCGGCCTGTTCTTCAAGGTCGGTGCGGCGCCGTTCCAGTCCTGGACGCCGGACGTCTACCAGGGTGCCCCGACGGCGGTCACCGCCTTCATGTCCGCCGCGACCAAGGCCGCGGCGTTCGGCGCGATCATGCGGCTGTTCTACGTCGCCTTCGGCGCGGATCGCTGGAGCTGGCAGCCGATGATGTGGGTGGTCGCCATCCTCACCATGATCGTCGGCGCGGCGATGGTGGTGACCCAGCGCGACGTCAAGCGGCTGCTCGCCTACTCCGCCATCGCCCACACCGGCTTCGTGCTGACCGGCGTGCTCGGCCTGCAGTCCGCCAACGAGCTCAGCGACGGAGAGCTCACCTCGCTCCAGGCCGTGCTGTTCTACCTCGTCAGCTACGGGCTCACCGCCCTCGGCGCCTTCGCCGTGCTCTCGTTGGTCCGCGACTCGGCCGGTGAGCAGAGCTCGCTCGCCCGCTGGGCCGGGCTCGGCAAGCACTCGCCGTTGGTGGCGGGCGTGTTCGCCCTGTTCCTGCTCGCGATGGCCGGCATCCCGCTCACGTCCGGCTTCATCGGCAAGTGGGCGGTCTTCGAGGTCGCGATGGCCTCGGGCGCCTGGCCGGTCGTGATCGTGGGCGTGCTCAGCAGCGTCGTGGCGGCGTTCATCTACGTCCAGGTCATCGTGGTGATGTTCTTCCGTGATCCGGAGCCCGGCACCGCGGCGTACGTCGTGCACCCGTCGGTGCTGACCTCGATCACCATCGCGGTCGGCGCGGCCGCGACGCTGGTGCTCGGCGTGGTCCCGGGCCCGGTGCTGAACCTGGCCGGGCTTGCGGGACAATTCCTCAGGTGACCGGCAATTCTCCGGGGCTGGCCTTCCCCGTCCTCGACGAGCGACTGTCTGCCCGCCTCCAGGACCGGATGGCCCAGGTGGAGAAGGACCTGGTCGGTCACGTCCAGAGTCGGGCGGACTTCGTCACCCAGGCCGCCAGCCACCTGATGGAGGCCGGCGGCAAGCGGTTCCGGCCATTGCTGGTGCTGTTGGCGGCCGAGACCGGCGAGCACCCGGACGTCGACGACGTCATCACCGCCGCCTGCGTCGTCGAGCTCACCCACCTCGCCTCGCTCTACCACGACGACGTGATGGACGAGGCCGAGCTGCGCCGCGGCTCCGCCTCGGCCAACGCCCGCTGGGACAACCACGTCGCGATCCTCACCGGCGACTTCCTGTTCTCGAAGTCCTCCGAGCTGACGGCCGAGCTCGGGCCCGACGCCGTCCGCATCCAGGCGCAGACCTTCACCCGCCTCGTCGAGGGCCAGATCCTGGAGACGCTCACCCCCGGACCCGACGAGGACCCGCTCGAGCACTACCTCGACGTGGTCGCCGGCAAGACCGGGTCGCTGATCGCGACCTCGGCGAGGTACGGCGCGATCTTCGGCGGCGCGACGCCGGAGGTGGAGCAGGCGTTGACGACGTACGGCGAGGTGGTCGGCTCCGCCTTCCAGCTCTCCGACGACATCCTCGACATCGCCGCCGACGCGGGCGTGTCCGGCAAGACGCCCGGCACCGACCTGCGCGAAGGGGTGCCGACGCTGCCCGTGCTGATGGCCCGCGCCTCCGCCCGCCCCGAGGACGCCCGGCTGATGGAGCTGCTCGACGGGGACCTCACGGACGACGCCCTGCACGCCGAGGCGCTCGGTCTGCTGCGCGCGCACCCCGCTCTCGAGGACGCCCGCGCCTACGTCGTGGCTCGCGCCGCCGAGGCCAAGGCCCGGTTGGCCGTCGTACCTGAGGGACCGGTGCGCACGGCGCTCGAGCAGTTCGCCGACATCGTCGCCACCCGCTCCGCCTGAGCCGCCCGTCCGGGGTCCGTCGGGCGCTCCTCGACGCGAACTTCGGCGTCGTTCCTGACCGTTCGTGACCGTTGCAACGACGCCGAAGGGTAGGAACACCCGCTCGAGCGGGTGTTCCACGCCCCCACCGCACCCCGCCGACCCCCGCGCGGGCTGGGGATCAGCGGCGCAGGGCGACGGCGATCGCGAGGGCGTACGCCGCGGGGTCGTCCACCCAGGGGAAGTGGCCGGCGCCGGGCAGCACGGTGACGCTCGCGTCGGGGAACACCGCGGCGAGCTCGGCGGCACCGCGCTCGTTGGGCCAGGCGTCCCGCTCTCCGACGAGGATCCGCACGGGAACGCGCAGGTCGGCGAGGGCGGCGCGGGTGCGGTCGGCGTCGAAGGCGCCGTCGCCGAAGAACCACTCGGTGGCCGCCTCGTTGCGCTGCGCCGCGTCGGACGCCGCGTGCGCGCGGGCCGCGTGGTCCCACCGGCCGTAGGACACGGCCGAGCCGAGGATCTCCTGGTCGGGTGTCGGCTCGTCGGCCTCGAGGGCCGCTCGCAGGTCGTCGTGCCAGGGCTCGTCCGCCCGCAGGGCGAGGGCGGCCTCCCAGTCCTCCTCCTCGGCGCCGATCCCGACCGCTCGCGTGCCTGGCGTGACCAGCAGCAGCCGAGAGACCAGGTCGGGACGGCGTTCCGCGAGCAGCAGCGCGACGCCGGCGCCGGCCGAGTGGCCGAGCACGTCGGTGGGGCCGATCTGCAGGTGGTCGACGAGTGTCGCGACGTCGGCGGCGATCCGGTCGGCCCGATGGGACTCGGCGTCGGTGGCGGGCCGGGACGCGCCGGTGCCGCGCAGGTCCGGGACGACCAGCCTGCGCTCCACCGCCCCCGCGAGGGCGCGCAGGTCGCCGAGGTAGGTCGCGTCGCGGGCCGGACCGCCGGGGATCACCAGCAGCGGCAGGCCCTCGCCGTACTCCTGGTAGCTGAGCTCGGCGGCGTCGTACGACAAGTAGGTGGGCATCGCGATCATCGTGTCAGCCCGGTCCGCGCCATGCGCGCGGTTAAACGGCGACGGCCTCGGCCGACAGCCGCAGGTGCTGGCGCCGGTTCCGCAGCGACTCGACCGTGAAGATCGCCAGCGCCACCCAGACCAGGCCGAAACCGATCCACCGACCGACCGACATGGCCTCGTGGAAGTACGAGGACCCCGAGCCCGAACTGGAGGATCGGGGCGAGGTACTGCAGCAGCCCCAGCGTCACCATCGACACCCGGATCGCCGCCGCGCCGAAGCAGAGCAGCGGCACCGCCGTCACCAGACCGGTCGACATGAACAGCAGCGTGTGGTCCGTGCCGTGGCCGGTGAACGTCGAGTGGCCCTGCGCGACCAGCCACGCGAGGTACCCGACGGCGATGGGCGCGAGGATCATCGTCTCGACCGTGACGCTCTCGACCGCCTCCACGTTCGCCTGCTTCTTGGCCAGGCCGTAGGTGCCGAAGGAGCAGGCGAGCACGAGCGCGATCCACGGCGGGTGCCCGTAGTCGAGGGTCAGCACCAGGCAGGCGAGGCCGCCGATGCCGATCGCCAGCCACTGCAGGTGGCGCAGCCGCTCGCCGAGGATCAGCACGCCCATCAGCACGGTGACCAGCGGGTTGATGAAGTAGCCGAGCGACGTCTCCACGACGCGACCGCTCGTCACGCCGTAGATGTAGGTGCCCCAGTTGAGCGTGATCACGGCCGCCGCGAGGGCGAGCAGCAGCAGCACCCGCCGGTCGCCGAACAGCGCGCGGAACTGCGCGCGACGCCGCAGCGCGACCAGCAGCACGGTCATGGTGACCAGCGACCACACGATCCGGTGGGCCAGGATCTCCACCGAGCCGGCGGGCTCCAGGAGCGGCCAGTACAACGGGAACGCGCCCCACATCGCGTACGCCGCCACGCCGAAGAGGAGACCCTGGCGGGAGGACGGCACCCGCAGAGCATAGAGACGCCGACAGTCGAGTTCCGGCCGCCGGGTTTGACGCATGGTGCGGCGGGGGAAGGATGACGGACGTGCGCCTGCCCACCTGCGTTGCCGTGGCGCTGCTGTGTGCCCTGGCGATGGTGGTGGGGCCGACCCTGTCGGTCGCCTCTGCGGAGGTCTCCCGCGACCTGCCGCGGCGCACGATGCACGACGACGTCTTCCGCAACGACAAGGGGTGGCTGGTCTTCAAGGGCAACGTCGACCCCGGCTGGAACAACAAGAACGTGCAGGTCTTCAAGCGGACCTGCCCCTCCTGTGCGTGGGCGCTGGTCGAAGAAGGTGCGCACCGACGGCTCGGGCCGCTGGCGCACCCGGATCTACGCGCCCCGGACGGGCTACTGGTACTGGAAGGGGCTGGTCCCCCAGTCCGGTGGGTACGGGAAGTCGGTGACCCGCACCTACCGGACCTTCGTGCAGTAGGCCGTTGAGGTCCCCGGCAGCGCCGGGGCCGTGTCGAAGGGGCCCCCTCCCGGGTGGGGCCCCTTCGTCATGTGCGGGCCGGACCGGACCGACCGCCTCTCACACGGACCAGCGAGCGAGCGCGGGGTCTAGGTAATTCAACCGATGTGCCAGGACCCCTCTTTGCCGAAGGCTCGTGGGCATCAGGAACCACCTCTTCGAACCGGCCCCAGGAGGCCATGATGCGTATCGACGGCTACTTTCCCTACTCGCGTCACCTCATGGACGTCCACCGGCGCCTCGGCGCCCCTGCCTCGTCGTTCGTGCTGGTCGTCGGCCTGGTCCTCGCTGGCGTCATGACCGGCGGGACCGACGGCGCGGCCTCCATGTCGGCAGTCTCCGCGGCCGGCCGGAACTCCTCGCCCTGCCACACCTCCACGCCCGACAAGTGGAGCGGCTGTCTTCCCGGCGCCAACGGCCGGATCGCCTAGGGCGCCACGCCCTGGTCGGCGACCATCGCAGCCAAGCGACGAACGATGGCCTGGAGCCGCCTGAAGCAGCACCGTCGACCTAGACTGAACCGTCCCGTAGCACGCGTGGAGACCCGGGACCCAGGCGGAGCGATGAACCAGCCTTCAGGCGAGCTGTTCGGGCGGGATCGCGAGCTGACCGACGCCGAGGGTGCCTTGGCCATCGCCGCGTCGGGCGCGCCGCAGGTGCTGCTCGTCGGCGGGGATGCGGGCATCGGCAAGACCACACTCGTGAACGCCGTGCTCGAGCTGGCGAGGGAACGACGGTTCACCGTGCTGGTCGGGCACTGCCTCGACATCGACGACGGCGTGGCGTTGCGGCCGGTGCGGGAGGCCCTACGTCAGGCGGTCGTCGGCCGCTCCGAGGACGAGCTGGCACCGCTGACGCGCCGGCTCTCGCCGTACCTGACGGGCGACAGCGACGCGGCCACCGTCGACGAGCTCGGGCTCGTGGTGGGGGAGCTGGCGGCCGAGGGCCCGGTGCTGGTGGTCCTCGAGGACCTGCATTGGGCCGATCGGTCGACGATCGACCTCGCGGCCACGGTGGCGAGGACCGTCCGGGGCCCGGCGGTCCTGCTGCTGACCTACCGCTCGGACGAGATCGGCAGGAGGCACCCGTTCCGTCAGGCGCTGGCCGACCTGGGCCGGAGCCCGGGCACCCACCGCCTGGACCTGACGGCTCTCGGTCGCGACGGCGTCGCGGCACTTGCTGCGCGGCGTACGGGCGAGCCGGACGACGCGTTCGTGAACGGCGTGTTCGTGCGCTCCGAGGGCAACCCGCTGTACGCCGAGGAGCTGCTGGCCGCCGGCCCGGACAGCCTGCCCGAGGCACTCAGCGACCTGCTGCTGCGACGGGTCGAGGGGTTGAGCGAGCAGACCCAGGTGGTGCTCCGCATGGCGTCGGCGCACGGCAGCCGGCTGTGGCCACGGCTCCTGGGTGAGGCGCTGGGCCTGGACGACGCGGCCGTGGATGCGAGCCTTCGAGAGGCGCTCGACGCCCACGTCCTGAAGGCGGTGAGCGGGCACCTGGACTTCCGGCACGGCCTGATCCGGGAGGCGGTCCACGACGACCTGATGCCGGGTGAGCGGGCGCAGTCCCATCACCGGCTCGCCGAGGCGCTCGAGCGGCTGGCCGGTGACGACATCGGCATGACGATCCTCAGCCAGCTCTCGTACCACTGGTACGCCGCCCACGACCTGCCGCGTGCCTACCGGACAGCGGTGCGAGCCGGCTTGTTGGGATGGCGCCTCGACCGGTCTGACTGCGTCGCCCACTTCGACCGCGCCCTGGACCTGTACGAGCGCGTTCCCCACCAGGGCGGGGACGACGACCCGGCCAAGGCCGAGCTGCTCGCCATGCGCGCCCGCCTGTGCGATGAGCTCCACGAGCTGGATCGCGCCCGCCAGCTGATCGGGACCGCTCTCGACCTGGTCGACGAGTCGGCGGATCCGCTCAGTGCCGCCAGGGTCTACACGTGGTACGCCCGCTGCTCGTTCGAGCTCCCCGGTCGGCCCAGCCACGTCGAGGCATTGGACCGGGCGATGAGGCTGTTCGGGGAGCATCGCTCAGAGGGCGTGGTCCTGGCCCTGATGACCCAGGGTGTGCTGGCGATGCGCCGAGAGCGGGTCGTCGAGGGTGATCGCGCCCTGGCCCACGCGACGGAGGTCGCCGCTGCCATCGACGCGCCGCTCCTCGAGGCGAAGGCCTGGCACCAACGTGCGTGGTGCGCGGTCTGGCTCGGCCGGCTCGCCGATGGCCTGGCCTGCTACGACGAGGCCATCCGAGCCGACCGACGGGCCGGGGCCGACGAACGGGTGGCGCTCGACCTGTTGGGCCGAGGCGTCGTGATGATGCACGGGCTGGATCCCGTCCGCGGCCTGGCCGTTGCGGAGGAGCAGCGGGCTCGGGCCCTGGTGTCGGGCGACCTCGCCACATCGACGTGGGCCGGATGGGAGCGGGCCCACGGCCTGATGAACGCCGGCCGTCTCGACGAGGCAGACGAGCTGCTGGCGACCGTTCTCGCGGAGACCCCGATGGCGAGCGACAGTGGGGAGGCGCTGTACGCGCGGGTACGCCTGCTCCTCATGCGTGGCGAAGCGGCGGCCGCGCTGCCACTCGAGCGCCAGCGGATGTCAGACATCGATGGTCTGGCGTCGACCCCGAACTCCGACTGGGTGCTGCTGCACGTCCAGGTACTGCTGGCCAACGGCCTGCCCGGCGAGGCACTCCGGCGGGTCCGGAACTGGTTGCCGCTCTTCGCGGACTCCGACTGCGCCCCGGTGCGCGGCACCATGGCGCACGCCGCCTATCTTGCGGTCGAGGCCGCCCGCCGGGCCGGGTTGCCGGGGACCGCTGCGGTGACGGAGGAGACGGACCGGCTCCTCGGCCTGATGGAGGGGGCTCTCGACTTCCCGTCGCAGTGCTCCTACCTGGGCTACAGCGTGCCGGCAGCGACGGCCCTACGGGGCGAGCTGCACGAGCCGTCCGCTGACCTGTGGCGGACGGCGTACGCCGCCGCTGGTCACGTGGGTGCCGGCCTCGCGCTGCCGGTCAGGCTGCGGTTGCTGGGCGCGTTGCTGGCGGAGCGGGAACGCGACGAGGTCCGTACGGCGCTGCCCGAGCTGCTCGCCGAGGCTCGGGCGCAAGGGGCGATGGGGATTGCTGACGAGTCGCTGAAGCTGGGGCGTCGCCACCGGATCCCGGTGCCGGCCGGCGATGGGTCGAGTGATCGGCCGAGCAAGCTGGACATCCTGACTGCGCGGGAGCGCGAGGTGCTCGACGTACTGGCCACCGGCGCGACGAACAAAGCCATCGGGGAGCAGTTGTTCATCAGCGACAAGACGGTGGCGGTGCACGTGTCGAACCTGATGACCAAGCTCGGCGTGACCAACCGCACGGAGGCCGCGGCGGTCGCTCGCGACCTCTCCCCGGCCGATCGACCGTGACGCGAGGTCAGGTAATTCGTCCGATGTCGTCGGTGGCCCTTTAGCCGAAGTCTGGTGACTCGTCAGCACCACCACTTCCGAGGGAATCCCCATGAACGACTACCCGGAGATCATCACGGGGCCCTCCAGCCCCGCTTCGGTGGTCGCCTCCATCGCGCTGTTCGCCGTGGGTGCAGTCTTCCTGCTCGTCACCGGCGCCGGACTCTCACTGGGGGCATTGCCGAGCGACAGGGGCGAGAGGATCGTCAGCTCCCCGCCGGCACAGCCCCTCTGCGGCATCAGCAACGGCTCGCCGGGGAAGCCCTGAGCCGAAGGCCGAAGTCCGTCAGACGACGGTCCAGGTGTCGCCGCCGCCGATCAGCGCGGCGAGCCGGTCGTCGGGCTCGCCCGGAGCCGCGTCGCGGGCGGCGTCGATCTGGGCGCGGGCCTGGTCGTCGTACGTCGCCCGCTCGACCTGGCGGAAGATGCCGATGGGCGCGCGGTAGAGGTACCCCGCGTCGGTGAGCCGCGAGATCGCGAACGCCGTGGTCGGGTCCTCGGCGCGGGAGTCGTGGACGAGGACGGCGTCCTCGCCGACCTCGGCGACCTCCGCGACCTTGACGCCGCCGGTGGCCGTGGTCGCGGATCAGTCCCTTGCTGCCGTCGGGGCCGAAGCGGATCGGCTGGCCGTCCACGAGCGGGATGATCGAGGCGGCCGAGGGGTCGCGGTCCTTGATCGCGTCGAAGGCGCCGTCGTTGAAGATCGGGCAGTTCTGGTAGATCTCGACCAGCGAGGTGCCCCGGTGGGCGGCGGCCGCGGACAGCACCGCGGTGAGGTGCTTGCGGTCGGAGTCGATGGTGCGGGCCACGAACGTGGCCTCCGCGCCGAGCGCCAGCGAGACCGGGTTGAACGGGTGGTCCACCGACCCCATCGGCGTCGACTTGGTGACCTTGCCGGCCTCGGAGGTGGGGGAGTACTGGCCCTTGGTCAGGCCGTAGATCCGGTTGTTGAACAGCAGGATCGTCATGTTCAGGTTGCGGCGCAGCGCGTGGATCAGGTGGTTGCCGCCGATCGACAGCGCGTCGCCGTCGCCGGTGACGACCCAGACGGACAGGTCCGGGCGCGAGGTGGCGATGCCGGTGGCGATCGCCGGCGCGCGGCCGTGGATCGAGTGCATGCCGTAGGTGTCGAGGTAGTAGGGGAACCGCGACGAGCAGCCGATGCCGGAGACGAACACGATGTTCTCGCGGCGCAGGCCGAGGTCGGGCAGGAAGCCCTGCACGGCCTTGAGCACGGCGTAGTCGCCGCAGCCCGGGCACCAGCGCACCTCCTGGTCGGAGGTGAACTCCTTGGCGGTCTGCGCACCGTCGGCGCTCGGCACCAGCTCGATGCCGCTGCGCATCCCGGGCGTGGGGATCTCGGTCGGTGCTCATCTGCGCGTGCTCCTTCACGACGGTCTCGCCCCAGACGCCCAGCGGCGCCTCGATGCCCTCGGCCTCGGCGACCAGGTCGGCGATGGCGTGGGCGAGCGCGGCGGCCTTGAGCGGCATGCCGTTGACCTGGTGGTAGCCGACCGCGTCGACGAGGTACCTCCCGCGGATGAGCAGCCCGAGCTGGCCGAGGTTCATCTCGGGGATCAGCACCCTCTCGTAGCGCTTCAGGATGTCGCCGAGGTCGCGGGGGAGCGGGTTGAGGTGGCGCAGGTGGACCTGGGCGACGTGGTAGCCGGCGTTGCGCACCCGCCGGCAGCCGGCGCCGATCGGCCCGTACGTCGAGCCCCAGCCGAGGACGAGCACCTTGGCCTGGCCCGAGGGGTCGTCCACCTCCAGCGGCGGCAGCGACTCGGCGATCCGGTCGACCTTCGCCTGGCGGGTGCGGACCATGAAGTCGTGGTTGGCGGGGTCGTAGGAGATGTTGCCGTTGCCGTCGGCCTTCTCGAGGCCACCGATGCGGTGCTCGAGACCCGCCGTGCCGGGGATGGCCCACGGCCGGGCGAGGGTCTCCTCGTCGCGGAGGTACGGCCAGAACTCGGCCTCGTCTCCGGCGCCCTGGTTGCGCGCGGTCGCGAACCCCGGGTCGATCTCGGGCAGCTCGTCGAGCTCGGGGATCCGCCACGGCTCAGAGCCGTTGGCGATCATGCCGTCGGAGAGCAGCATCACCGGCGTCCGGTAGGTCACGGCGATCCGGGTCGCCTCGAGCGCGGCGTCGAAGCAGTCGCCCGGCGACCGCGGCGCGACGATCGGCACCGGCGACTCGCCGTTGCGCCCGAACATCGCCTGCAGCAGGTCGGCCTGCTCGGTCTTGGTCGGCAGCCCGGTCGAGGGGCCGCCGCGCTGCACGTCGATGACGAGCAGCGGCAGCTCGGTCATCACCGCGAGCCCGATGGTCTCCGACTTCAGCGCGAGCCCGGGCCCGGACGTCGTGGTCACCCCGAGGCTGCCGGCGAACGACGCGCCGAGGGCCGCCCCGATCCCGGCGATCTCGTCCTCGGCCTGGAAGGTGGTCACGCCGAACGACTTGTGCTTGCTGAGCTCGTGGAGGATGTCGGAGGCCGGCGTGATCGGGTAGGAGCCCAGGAAGAGGGGCAGTCCGGAGCGCACGCCGCCGGCGACCAGGCCGTAGGCCAGGGCCAGGTTGCCGGTGATGTTGCGGTAGGTGCCCGGGCTCATCGGGGCCGGCTTCACCTCGTAGCGCACCACGAAGGCCTCGGTCGTCTCGCCGAAGTTCCAGCCGGACTGGTAGGCCGTCACGTTGGCGTCGCGGATGTCGGGCACCTTGGCGAAGCGCTTCTCCAGGAAGGAGATCGTCGACTCGGTCGGCCGCCCGTACATCCAGGACACCAGGCCGAGGGCGAACATGTTCTTGGCGCGGGCGGCGTCCTTGCGGGACAGCCCGAACTGCTTCACCGCCTCGACCGTCATCCCGGTCAGGTCGAGCGGGTGCACGGCGTACGCCGCCAGCGACTCGTCGTCGAGCGGGCTGACGGTGTAGCCGGCCTTGGTCAGGTTGCGCGCGGAGAAGTCGTGGGTGTCCACGATGATCGTCGCGCCGGCGGGCAGGTCGCCGAGGTTGGCGCGCAGCGCGGCGGGGTTCATCGCGACCAGCACGTCGGGGGCGTCGCCCGGCGTGAGGATGTCGTGGTCGGCGAAGTGCACCTGGAACGACGAGACCCCGGGCAGCGTGCCCTGCGGCGCCCGGATCTCGGCCGGGAAGTTCGGCAGCGTGGACAGGTCGTTGCCGAACGCCGCGGACTCCTGGGTGAATCGGTCTCCGGTCAGCTGCATGCCGTCGCCGGAGTCGCCGGCGAATCGGATGATGACGCGATCGAGCTGCTTGACCTGCTTGGTCGTCACCTGTCGTGCACTTCCTTGTCGCCCCGGCTGTGGACCGGCTGTCGGCTTGGCTTCGGGGGTGTCCCTGCTGCTGGTGGCCCGCGCGCCGCGGTCGGCGGCGCCGGTCACCGACCTCCGAGGATAGTCCGCCCAGGTCAGCCCACCTATCTCGTCTCGACCTCGTGGATGTGACGGGGCCGACACGTCTCAGGCGGATGCGCAATGCGGAGTTACCTAGGTATCTCTAGTAGTCTGCGCGAGTTAGATCGTTAACGGCACTCCCGAGGTGCTTCGAAAGGGACGACACCATGACCAAGCTCTTCAAGTCGGCGCTACTCGCCGGCTCGCTCGTCGGAACGCTGGCCTTGGCCGCGTGCGGAGGCGACGACTCGGCGTCCGGATCCGACGACGCCAACACCCTCAACATCGTGGGCTACTCCGTGCTGGAGCAGGCCAACGCCGGCGTGATCTCGGCCTTCCAGGACACCGACGCCGGCAAGGGCGTGGAGTTCAAGGAGTCCTACGGCGCCTCCGGTGACCAGTCCCGGGCCGTGATCGCCGGCCAGGACGCCGACGAGGTCCACCTCTCGCTCGAGCCCGACGTCCAGAAGCTGGTCGACGAGGGCATCGTGGCGGACGACTGGAAGGACAACGACACCAAGGGCATCTGCACCCAGTCCGTCGTGGTCATGGTCGTGCGCACCGGCAACCCCAAGGACATCGACTCCTGGGACGACCTGATCAAGCCGGGCGTCGGCATCGTCACGCCGAACCCGGCTTCCTCCGGCTCCGCCAAGTGGAACCTGCTCGCGGCGTACGGCGCCGAGCTCGCCGCCGGCGGCTCCGAGGAGGACGCCCAGGCGTACCTCAAGAAGTTCTTCGCCAACGTCGCCGCGCTGCCCGACAGCGGTCGGGACGCCACCACCGCGTTCACCAGCGGCACCGGTGACGTGCTCCTGTCCTACGAGAACGAGGCGATCCTGGCCAGCCAGAGCGGCACCGACTTCGACTACGTGATCCCGGACTGCGACGCTGCTGATCCAGAACCCGTGCGCGCTCACCGACGGCGCGCCCGACTCGGCCCAGGACTTCATGGACTTCCAGAAGTCCGAGGACGGCCAGAAGCTCTACGCCGAGACGGGCTACCGCCCGCTCGTCGACGTGGGTGACGTGGAGGTCCAGGGTGCCAACGACCCGAGCAACCCGTTCCCCGAGCCGCAGAAGCTGCTCACCATCGACGACGACTTCGGCGGTTGGGCTGACGCCAACACGAAGTACTTCGACGAGGACGACGGCATCATCACCCAGATCCAGGCGGAGGCGGGCGAGTAACTCATGAGTGTCTCTGCTCCTGTCGTAGGAGCGGCGGCCGCCGGTGACCGTGGCCGGCCGGCGCGCAAGCGTCGGCCGGCTCGGTCGCGTAGAGCGCCCGTTCGCTGACCCCCGGCTCCGCGCTGGGGCTCGGCGTCGCGATGTTGTGGTTCAGCCTCCTCGTGCTGATCCCGCTGTCCGCCGTGGTGGTGGTGGCGGCCGACGGTGGCTGGAGCAACTTCGTCGACGCCGTCACCAACAAGCAGACCTTCGCCTCGCTGCGCCTGACCGTGCTCACCTCGATCGGGGTCACCATGCTCAACATGGTGATGGGGACGATCATCGCCTGGGTGCTGGTCCGTGACCGGTTCCCGGGCAAGGCGATTCTCGACGTCCTCATCGACCTCCCGTTCGCGCTGCCGACGATCGTCGCCGGCCTGGTGCTGCTCTCGCTCTACGGGCCGACCAGCCCGGTGGGCGTCCACGCCAGCAACACCCGCCTCGCCGTCTTCCTCGCGATCGCCTTCGTGACCCTGCCGTTCGTGGTGCGCACGGTCCAACCCGTGCTCGAGGAGATGGAGCGCGACGTCGAGGACGCGGCGGCGTCTCTCGGCGCCAGCCGGTTCACGACGTTCCGCCGGGTCACGCTGCCGACGCTGGTCCCCGCGATCTTCGCCGGCGCGTCGCTGTCGTTCGCCCGCGGCATCAGCGAGTACGGCTCGCTGGTCCTGCTCAGCGGCAACCTGCCCTATCGCACCGAGGTCACCTCGGTGCGGATGCTGAGCTACCTCGAGGGCGGCGACACGGCGTCGGCGGCCGCGGTCGCGACGATCATGCTGGTGGTCGCGCTGGTCGCGATCGTCAGCCTCGACATCATCCAGAGGCGGGTGTCGCGCCGTGGCTAGCCCGACCGCAGTCCGGCAGGGCAACCCTGGCGTCAAGTGGGGGCTGCGCGCCCTGGTGGTCGCCTACCTGTTCTTCCTGGTGGCCTGGCCGACGTCGCTGGTCGTCAAGGAGACCTTCCCAACGGTCTGCAGGGCATCTCCGAGGCGCTCAACGACCCCGACGTCGTGCACGCGCTGCAGCTGACCCTCACAGGTGGCCGTCGCGTCCGTCCTGATCAACCGCTGTTCGGCGTCGGCGTGTCGCTGCTGCTGGTGCGCTACGACTTCCCGGGCAAGCGGATGCTGAACGCGATGATCGACGTGCCGCTCGCGGTGTCGCCCGTCGTCGTGGGCCTGGCGCTCGTGCTGGTCTACAACGGCCGCTACGGCTGGTTCGGGCCGACGCTGGAGGACAACGGCTTCCAAGTGGTCTTCGCGATGCCGGGCATGATCATGGCGACGACGTTCGTGGCCCTGCCACTGGTCATCCGCGAGGTCGTGCCGGTGCTCGAGGAGATGGGCGACGACCAGGAGCAGGCCGCCCGCAGCCTGGGCGCCAACGCCTGGCAGACCTTCCGGCGGATCACCCTGCCCGGCATCAAGTGGGCGATCGTGTACGGCGTGGTGCTCAGCCTCGCCCGCTCGCTGGGCGAGTTCGGAGCGGTCAAGGTGGTCGCCGGCAACGTCGGCGGCGAGACGACCAGGTTGCCCCGGTTCTCGTCCAGCAGAAGTACCAGAACTTCCAGCAGGAGACGGCGTACTCGGTGGCGTTCATGCTCGCCACCGCCGCGGTGCTGTGCCTCATCGTCGTCGCCCTGCTGCGTCCGAAGGAACCAGAAGGAGGTCTTCATGAGCATCGAGGTCCGCAACGTCTCCAAGAAGTTCGGGGACTTCGTCGCGCTCGACGACGTCAGCGTGTCGCTGCCGACCGGGCAGCTGACGGCCCTGCTCGGCCCGTCGGGCGGCGGCAAGTCCACACTGCTGCGCATCATCGCCGGCCTGGACTCCGCCGACGAGGGCACGATCAACATCGAGGGCACCGAGGCCACGAACCTGCCGGCGCAGAAGCGCAACGTCGGCTTCGTGTTCCAGCACTACGCGGTGTTCAAGCACATGACGGTGGCGAAGAACGTCGCCTTCGGCCTGGAGATCCGCAAGCGTCCCAAGGACGAGATCGCCCACCGCGTGGACGAGCTGCTGCGGCTGGTGCACCTCCAGCAGTTCTCGCACCGGCTGCCCTCGCAGCTCTCGGGTGGCCAGCGCCAGCGGATGGCGCTGGCCCGGGCGCTCGCGGTGGAGCCGAAGGTGCTGCTGCTCGACGAGCCCTTCGGTGCGCTCGACGCCAAGGTCCGCAAGGAGCTGCGCGAGTGGCTGCGACGGCTCCACGACGAGGTGCACGTGACGACGGTCTTCGTGACCCACGACCAGGAGGAGGCCCTCGAGGTCTCCGACGAGATCGTGGTCATCAACGAGGGTCGCGTGGAGCAGATCGGCTCGCCCGACGAGCTCTACGACAACCCCGCCAACGACTTCGTGATGGGCTTCCTCGGCGACGTGACCACGGTCAACGGCCAGCGGGTGCGCCCCCACGACGTCGACATCTCGACCACGCCGATCCTGGCCGGCGCCGCCCAGGGCAGCATCAGCCGGATCCTGCGCATCGGTTTCGAGGTGCGCGTCAGCGTCCTCACCGACGCCGGCGAGGAGGTCGCGGTGGAGCTCACCAAGTCGCAGGCGACCCGCCTCCGGCTCGAGGAGGGCAGCACCGTGTGGGTCTCCCCGAACCCCGGCTCGATCCCCTCGATGGCCTCCTCGATCACGAGGGCCGCCGGCTGACGTCGTACGCCGATTCGTCTGCGGTCTGACCGGGGATCCCCCGCTCGGCACCGCAGACGAATCGGAGGCGGTCAGCGGTAGTTGGTGAACTGCACCGCGAAGTCGTAGTCCTGGGCCTTGACCAGGGCCTGCACGGCCTGGAGGTCGTCGCGCTTCTTGCTCGACACCCGCAGCTCGTCGCCCTGGACCTGCGCCTTGACGCCCTTGGGCCCCTCGTCGCGGATCAGCTTGCCGATCTTCTTGGCGTCCTCGGAGGTGATGCCCTCCTTGAGGGTGATGGAGATCTTGCTCTCCCGGCCCGACTGGCGGGGCTCGGAGGCGTCCAGGATCTTCAGGCTCTGCTGACGCTTGATGAGCTTGTCCTTGAACACGTCGAGCACCGCGCTCGCCCGGTCGTCGGCCGACGCGCTGATCTCGATGGCGTGCTCGCCCTGCCACTCGATCGTGGCTCCGGTGCCCTTGAAGTCGAAGCGGGTGGCGATCTCCCGGGCCGCCTGCCCGAGGGCGTTGTCGACCTCCTGGCGGTCGAGCTTGCTGACGATGTCGAACGACGAGTCGGCCATCTGGGTGCCTCCTGGCAGGTGTGCTGGCGGTTTCGGGTCTCCGGTGCGGCCTTGCTATTCTTCCGACCGGTCGACGGACCGCCAAACGCGGGACCACACACCACGGCAGGTTGCCCGAGCGGCCAATGGGAACGGACTGTAAATCCGTCGCGAAAGCTTCGAAGGTTCGAATCCTTCACCTGCCACAGCGAGAAGGGCCTCTGACCGGCGAAGTCGCCAGGTCGAGGCCCTTTTCTCACTCGGACAGAGCAGTGCCCACGAGATCCCCAGAAGGAGAGCATCGGTGACCACCAAGACCGACTTCACCGAAGAGGAATGGACCAGGGTCGTGCGCGCACCCTTCGTCGCGGGCCTGGCGATCTCACTCGCCGACCCGGGCGGCCCGATCGAGGCGGCCAAGGAGACGATGGCCACGCTCAAGTCCGCCACGAACCCCCCGAGCCGCGAGCAGCTGATCACCGAGGTGGCTCTCGACATCCAGGCCATGGCCCAGCGCAAGCAGCATCCCCTCAAGGGCTACAAGCCCGCATCCGGCGCCCAGATCCTCGAGGAGCTCCGCGCAGCACGGGAGCTGGTCGCGGCGAAGGCCACCACGGAGGAAACGGCCGCCTTCGGCGCGTGGCTGGTGGCCGGCGCACAAGCCGCTGCCGAAGCAGCCAAGGACGGCGGCTTCATGGGCTTCCACGCGAAGCGGATCAGCGATGGGGAGCAAGCGATGCTCGACCAGGTCCGTGAGGCCGTCAGCGGCTGACGGCTCGTAGTCCCTGCCTTTCCCCCTGACTCCTCGGTCGCGGCCAGCGCACCGTCGTCTCCCTGCGGCTGCACCGCGCGGTGAGCCACGACGCGCCGTACCGCTGGGTCAACGTCGCCACCTGGGAGAGCCAGACGGCCTTCCGGGACGCCTGCTCCACGGATGAGTTCCGGGCCGTGGTGACCGCGCCGGGGTGGGATGCGTTCCCGAGCGCCCCGGTCCTGTTCGAAGTGGTGACCAGCGAAGGCTGACCGCATCTACGTCATCCGACAGATGACGGCGGATTCCCGGGCTCCTAGCCTGAGCGAGACGCGTGAGCACGGGCTCGGGCTCCGGCTGACTCGTCAGGATCCTGACCCGTTCGTCCTCATCAAGGAGTAGACCCATGAGCGACTCGCTCGTTCCGCCTCCCACCGCTTCGGAGATCGAGGAGGTGGAGCGCGCCAACGCCTCCGGCAAGCAGCCGGTCGTCTTCGTGCACGGCCTGTGGCTCCTGGACTCGAGCTGGGACCGCTGGGCCACCTTCTTCGAGGACGCCGGGTACGCCGCGGTCACTCCCGGCTGGCCCGACGACCCCGCGACGGTCGAGGAGGCCCGGGACGATCCCAGCGTGTTCGCCAACAAGAGCGTCGGCGACATCGCGGCGTACCAACAGCAGATCGTCGAACGCCTCGACCGCAAGCCGGCCGTCATCGGCCACTCGTTCGGAGGTCTGCTCGCCCAGATCCTCGCCGGCCGCGGTCTGTCGGCGGCCACCGTGGCGATCGACCCGGCGCCGAGCCGGGGCGTGCTGCCCGTCCCGATCGCCGCCC
Organism: uncultured Actinomycetota bacterium; assembly: GCA_963774575.1. Taxonomy (GTDB): domain Bacteria; phylum Actinomycetota; class Actinomycetes; order Propionibacteriales; family Nocardioidaceae; genus Nocardioides. Next base: position 53,963 of record CAVZFO010000026.1, read on the forward strand.
TGAAGTCGAGCTCCGCCGTGCTGTCCAACCCGGCCAACCGGCACCGGGCAGTGGCGCTCACGTTCGACCAGTTCCACTACGGGTTCGGCAACGCGGTCTCCGAGGAGGAGGCCAAGGAGCTCTACGACACGTACAGCGTCGCGGGCTCCGGCGTGCCGGTCTTCCAGGCCGCGTTCGCCAACTTCAACCCGCGTTCGGAGACCAAGGTCGACAACAAGACCGAGGACCGCGGGCCGATGCTCGTCATCTCCGGCGAGCTCGACCACCAGGTGCCGCACGCGATCTCGCACGCGACGTACAAGCGCCAGGCCAAGAACGCAGATGTGACGGAGTTCAGCGAGGTCGCCGGTCGCGGTCACTCGCTGACCATCGACGCCGGCTGGCGCGAGGTCGCGCAGCTTTCGCTCGACTTCGTGTCCCGCTTCGTCAAGTAACGCCCGCGGGCTATTCCTCGAGGCCGTCTACGACGTCACGTAGGCGGCCTCGGGTCGTCACGCCCAGCTTCGGGTACGCGTGGTGCAAGTGCGTGCCGACGGTGCGTGGGGAGAGGAACAGCGCCTCCGCGATCTCCCGGTTGCTCAGCCCGGTCGCCGCCAGCCGGACGATCTGGCGCTCCTGGGTCGTCAGCGTCGACCAGGAGCTGGCCGCCGGCGTGCCGGTCGCCACCCCGGCCGCACGTAGCTCCGAACGAGCCATCTCCGCCCAGGCCGGGGCCCCGAGCCGCTCGAAGGTCGTCAGCGCGGCTTGCAGCTGCTCGCGGGCGAGGGTCGGCCGACGTTGCCGGCGCAGCCACACGCCGTGCTCGAGCCGGGCGTTGGCCAGCTCGAACGGCCAGGCATCGCCACCCTCGACGGTGACGGCTTCCTCGAACGACGGCCCGGCGGCCGCGCCGGACGTGTTCGCCACCGCCCGGGCGACGGCCATCGCGACGCGCGCGCTGGGGTGGTCACCCACGTGCGCGAGCGCCCACTCGAGCGGCCGTCCGACCTGGTCCGCGTGCCCGGTCCGGACCGCCGCGGCCGCGAGGTCCCCGATGGCCAGCAGGGAAGAGCGCCAGTGCAGCGGGGTCCCGTCGTCGAGGAACAGGCCGCACAGGTGCGCGTAGGCGAGCGCAGGTTCGCCGGCGCTCATCGCGGCCAGCCCCTTGGTCCGGATCAGGTCGCAGGTCAGCGCCGCCCACTCCTCGGGGTCCACGGCGGCTTCGATGGCCTGCACCATCTCGGATGCCCGGCTCGGATCGCCGCGCACGGCCACGATCCGGGCGCGGACCGCCGCGGACGAGTGGCTCAGGAAGTCGAGTCCGCGTGCCTCGGCGACGTCGGACAGCAGGCGTGAGGTCTCCTCGGCCTCGTCCCACCACCCCATCTCGAAGCGCACCTGTGCCAGGGCGAGGAGGGTCGGGGGCAGCTCGCCCGCGGCGTCCGTGCCCTGCATCAGCTCCGCTGCCCGGGCCAGGTGGCTCTGGGCCGCGGCGTGCTCGTCGACCAGCCAGGCGACCGAGCCCAGGAGCATCTCGGTGCCGAACACGATGTCGCGCGGGTCGTCCGGCCCCAGGGTGGGCGGGCGCCGCACCAGGTCCACGAGCTCCGGGGTCCGGGCGCCCGGCCCGCCGGCCACGGAGCGGACCCACGCGCGGGCGGCCGTCAGCACCTCGCTGAACGGTGGGGGCACCGGCTGGTCCACGCTCTCCAGGCGGCGGTACCACTCGCTCAGGGAGTCGTTCCCCTCGCCCGTGCGGACCGCGAGGGCGGCGAGCGACGTGAGCGTCGACCAGCCGGCCGTCGGGTTGAGCTGCCAGGACCGCTCGATCACGGCCAGGAGCGCGAGGCGGGCGCTGCGCTGGCGGGTCGTGTGGCCCAGCGCGTACGCGATGGAGTGATCGACCCGGACGAGCAGCTGGGGGTCGTCGGTCAGCTGGTGGACCTCTCGTCCGAACTCCTGGAGTCGGGTGAACTCGCCCGCCTGCGCGGCCAGCTCGGCCGTCGTCACCAGCCTGCGGGACCGCTCCTGCGGGTCGGGTGACAGCTCCGCCGCACGCTGCATCGCGTGGCAGGCCTCGAGGTAGCCGCCCGAGGCCTGCGCGCGAACGGCGGCGGCCTCCAGGTCGGCGGCGACGTCCTCGTCGGGTCCGAGGGCGGCATAGCGAGAGGTGCCAGGCCCTGCGGTCCGGCGCCTGGGCCGGGAGGGCGGCGAGCGCAAGGTGAGCGCGGTGGCGTTCGTCGGTCGTCGCCGCGCCGTACGCCGCCGCCCGGGCGAGCGGGTGTCGCCAACGGATCCGGCCGTCGCCCACCCCGAGGAGCCCGCAGCGTTCGGCGGGCTCGAGAACGGCCAGCACGTCGGGTCGACCGCTGACGGCACTCAAGGAGGCCATGTCGTCGGCGCCGGCTGCGGCCAGGACCAGGAGTGTCCGGGTCCGGGCGGGCAGGTCGGGCAGCTCGGCCGCGAAGGCCCGCTCGAGCCGCTCGGGCAGGGGCAGCAACGTGTCGGTCGCGGTGACACTCCCGGACGCCGCCGCGCGGGCGAGCTCGACGAGGGCCAACGGGTTGCCCGACGACGCGGTCACGATGGCCGTCATCTTCGAGTCGTCCAGGTCGAGACCGGTGCGCCGCAGGACCAGTCGGGACTGGAGGGTGTCGAGGCGGGGGAGCGGCACGACGGGGTGACTGCCGAAGCCCGGCGGGGCCATCTCGCCGCGAGCGGCGACGACCATCGCGACCGGGCTCCCGGAGATCCTGTTGGCCACGAAGGCGAGGACGGACAGCGAGCTGGCGTCGATCCATTGCGCGTCGTCGACGGCGATCAGGACCGGACCGTCGGCCAGCTCCTCGACCCGGCGCAGCACCTCCAGCCGCTGACGCAGGGGATCGGCCGGCATCAGGGCCAGCTCGCCGGCACGGGCGCCGGACCCGGATGGTCCCGGCGCCAGAGCCGAGAGCAGCTCCACCAGCGCGGCGAACGGGAGCTCCGCCTCGAGAGGCTGCCCCGTCACCTCCACCACGCGTACGCCCTGCTCGCGCTTGCCGGCAGCGACCGCGGCCAGGAGCGCAGTCTTCCCGGCACCCGGGCCGCCCAGCACGACGGCCACCTGGGCGCCGTCCCCCAGTGCTCGCACGAGGAAGTCTCGAGACTCGACGCGCCCGACCAGACCGATCTCGGCCATCAACCCCCCACCTACGTGCGACAGCCGTCGTCCCGCCCGTCACCGTTGACGGGGCCGGTCTCGCTCTGCGCACACGCTACTGGGCGACGCGGGCCCAATAATCCAGGCCCAGAGATCCGGGTCCGAGAATGGGTCACGAGTGTCGAGGTCAGAGGGTCGTGGTCAGGCCGCCGTCGATGGTGAAGTTCGCGCCGGTGATGTTGGCCGCCCGGTCGGAGGCCAGGTACACGACGAGGCCGGCGACCTCGCTGGGCAGGGTGAAGCGGCCGGTGACGCTGTCGGCGGCGGCGCTCTCGGCGACGGCCGAGGCGTTCTGGCCCGTGTCGCGGGCGATCGTCGCCGCGACGCCGTTGTCGCCGAGCCACAGGTCGGTGGCGACGGGGCCGGGGCTCACGGTGTTGACGCGGACGCCGTACGGTCCGACCTCCTTGGACAAGCGACTTGCAGAAGTTGCTCAGCGCCGCCTTGGCGGCGCTGTAGTCGATGACACCGCGGGTCGGGCAGGAACGCGTTCACCGAGCTGGTGGTCACGATGGCGCCCCGCCTCTGGGCGAGCATCGTCGGGAGTGCGGCGCGGGTGGTGCGCACCGCGGCCATCAGGTTGAGGTTCAGCGAGTGCATCCACTGCTCGTCGGTGACGGCGAGGAAGCCGGCCAGGCGCGGCGTCACCGCCCCGACGTTGTTGACCAGGATGTCCAGCCGGCCGCTGCTGGTCGCTGCGTCGACCAGCGCGGTGGCGCCCTCCTGCGTGGCGAGGTCCACCTCGACGTGCTCGACCCGACCGGTCTCGCCCAGGGAGGCGAGCTCGTCGCTGGCCTCCCGGGCGCCGGCGAACACGTGCACACCCTCCTCCGCGAGCAGGGTCGTGATGGCCAGGCCGATGCCCTTGCTGGCGCCGGTGACGACGGCGACGCGGCCGGTCAGGTCGAGCTCCATGTCGTCCCCGCTACTCGGTCGCGTCGGCGGCGTCGACGATGATCGACTCGACCGCGGCGGGCTTCGAGATCATCGGCAGGTGTCCGGCCCGGACCTCGTCCAGGTGCGACGCCGGCTCGAAGCGCCATGGCGCGCTGCTCGGCGACCGGAAGGACGTTGTCGATCGTGCCGGCGAGGTACCACGACGGGATGGTCTTCCAGGCGGGCACTCCGGATGGCTCGTTGAGGGCGAACAGGGCGACCGGCCTTTGCGTGGCCGCCAGCACCGCCGCCTCCGAGCGCGAGAGGTCGTTGGCGAAGGCGGTCCGGAAGACCTCCGGCAGCACGGTGAGGTCGACGTCGCCCGGCGCCGCGCCGGGGAAGGGGGAGAACGAGAAGACGGTGCTCGGGTCCGCGACCGCCAGCGCCGAGCCGGGCATCGCCCCGGCCAGCTGCACGACGCTCTCACCCTGGTCCGGCGCGAAGGCGTCGACGTACACCAGGGCCTTCACGTTCGGGTTGCCGGTCGCCGCGTTGGTCACCACGGCACCGCCGTAGGAGTGGCCGACGAGCACGATCGGGCCCGGGACGGTCTGCAGGTACGCCGCCAGGTAGGCCGCGTCGCTGGCCAGGCCGCGCAACGGGTTCGCGACCACCCGGACGGGATAGCCGTCCTTCTGCAACCGGCGTACGACGTCGCCCCAGCTCGAGCTGTCCGCCCAGGCGCCGTGCACGAGGACGACGGTGGGGTGAGGGCTCGTGCCGTGCTGCTTGGCGGATGCCGCCCCGGCCAGGGGTGTGCAGACCGCGACCAGGGCCAGGGCCGCTGCGCCGAGCAGGAGGCCGATCCTGGTTCGGAAGGCCTGTCGGAGGTTGGGCATGGTGGTTCCTCTCGGCACGTCAGATCAGGCGTTCACACCTGGGTGTCGGCGAACGGGGATGGGCGGGTCGCCTTCTGGGACGTTAGGGAAGGTCCGTTGCCGCCGTCATCCGTCGGATGACGTAGATGCGGCACCGGCGCGCGACGAGACCCGGGATCAGGTCCAGGTGATCACGCCGGTGGCGCGGATCTCGTTGGCCGCGGACACCATGGCGAGGTCGAAGCTCAGGGAGCTCTCGGCGACGTCGACCGAGCCGAAGCTCGTCGTGTCGAAGTACCAGGTCTCCTCGCCGGCCTCGACGTCAGGGCTGAGGTAGAGGTCGAAGACCTCCCAGGACTCGAGGAGCCCCGCCTCGCCCCGGCGGTACAGGTCGGCGAGGTCGTAGTGGCCGAGGACGCCGCGGTAGCCCGGGACCGAGACCGACAACGACGCCAGCGTGGTCGTGCCGAGCGGCACGGGGTCGGGTGCCTCGAGCAGCACCCGCAGCCACGGCATCGGGGCAACCTCGCCGGGCGCGAGCGTCGCGGCGTCCTGGACCTTGTCCTCGGTGCGGTCGAACGGCAGGGTCACGACCACCGAACCCTGCTCGTCGCCGCTGATCGTGAGCCGGAGCTGGGCGGTGGGCCGGGCGGCGAGGTCGGTGCGGCGCTTGGCCTCGGCCGCGACCGCCTTCTCGGCCTCGCGCGCCGCGACGTTCTCGGGCCTGGCCGCCGTCACCAGGTTGGCGAGGTCGGGGGGCAGCACCTTCTCCAGGAACGACGCCGTGGCCTCGCTCTGGGCCTTCGACTGCGCCTCGCTCGCGCGCGCCCGGGCCGCCGCATCCTTGTCAGCGTCGCCGGTGAGCAGCTCGTCCTTCTTGGCCTCGACGAAGTCCTTGCCGAGCTTGGCCAGGTCCTTCCACCCCATCGCGTCCCCCCAGGTCGTTGCGCCTGGTGAGCAGTGTGGGGCGGCGGCGGCCGGCCCGCAACGGGACCTGGCCTCCTCTTCCTCCTGGCGTGCACGGCAGCCGCAGGAGGTCGGCAGCCATAGGATCAGGGTCGAGGACCCGGCCAGTGGGCGGGCGACGTACACGGGAGGACCTGCATGACGACCAACGACCCCCAGGACGTGAACGGGCCGCCGGCCGCGACGGCGGCTGCGGTGCAGCCGCTCGAGCCGCCGGACCAGGCCCTCACGCTGGTGGCCCCGGACGCTCCCGCGGCGGTCCAGGAGACGGCCGCCCCGAGGATGGCGCCCGCCGTGTCCGAGGAAGCCCGGCCCGCGCTCGACGCCAAGGTCGACGAGTACATGACGGCGCTGGCGGCGGCGCAGCCGGCGAGCCCGGAGTTCGCCGCGCAGGCCGAGAACGTGCGCACCATGGGCGACGCCGACATCCGCAAGGCGGCCGAGACCAGCAACCGGCTGCTGGAGCGGCCGGTGCAGGCGCTGAAGAAGGGCGGCCTGTCCGAGGGTTCCGAGGTCGGCAAGACCCTCCTCGAGCTGCGCCGTACGGTCGAGGACCTGGACCCCAGCCACCTCACCGGCACCCGCAAGTGGCTCGGCATCATCCCGATGGGCGACAAGGTCGTCGACTACTTCCGGCGCTACCAGTCCGCGCAGAGCCAGCTCAACGGCATCCTGCACAGCCTGCGCAACGGCCAGGACGAGCTCCAGCGCGACAACGTGGCCCTCAACATGGAGAAGACCAACCTGTGGGCCGCGATGGGCCGGCTCAACCAGTACGTCTACATCTCCGAGCGGCTCGACGCGAAGCTGTCGGCCAAGATCGCCGAGCTGCAGGTCAGCGACCCCGACGCGGCCAAGTCCCTCAGCCAGGACGTGCTCTTCTACGTCCGGCAGAAGCACCAGGACCTGCTCACCCAGCTCGCCGTGTCGATCCAGAGCTACCTCGCGATCGACATCATCATCAAGAACAACATCGAGCTCATCAAGGGCGTCGACCGGGCCTCCACCACGACGATCTCAGCGCTCCGCACGGCCGTGATCGTGGCGCAGGCGCTGGGCAGCCAGAAGCTGGTCCTCGACCAGATCTCCGCCCTCAACTCCACGACCTCCGGGATGATCCAGCGCACCTCCGAGATGCTCAAGGACAACTCCGCGGCCATCCAGGAACAGGCCGCCTCGTCCTCGATCGGCATCGAGCAGCTGCAGGCGGCCTTCGCCAACATCTACGCGACCATGGACTCCATCGACGAGTTCAAGGTCAAGGCGCTCGACACCATGGCGCAGACGATCGGCGTGCTGGAGAACGAGGTCGAGAAGTCCAAGGACTACGTCGCCCGCGTGCAGCAGCAGGACCAGCGGCTGGCCAGCGGGCAGCTCGACATCGACCACCTCGGTCGCTGAGCGGCACCGGGCGGGTCGTAAGGCGGACACGTGGGTTTCTGGGACTGGCTGACGGGGAGGTCGCGCCGCCACAAGGACGGGGCCGAGCCCAGCACGATCCCTGCCGCGCCCACGGAGGCCGACATCCTCGCCTCGCTGGCCCGCGTCGAGGGGATGCTGGCCGACGGCACCGCCCCCTCGGTGGTGCGCTCGCGGGTGGCGCGGATCGACCGCACGATCCGGGAGACCCTGCCCAAGCTGCCGCAGCTCGGCTGGGGGAGTGCCGACGCGTACGCCGTCGTGGCCACCGCCACCGACTACCTCCCGGAGGCCGTGGGTGGCTACCTCCGGCTGCCGCGCGACTGGGCCAACAGCCGTCCGATCGAGGACGGCAAGACGGCCCTGATGCTGTTGGTCGACCAGCTGGAGCTGCTGGCCTCGACGATGACGAAGATGCTCGACGCGGCCAACCGGGCCGACGCCGAGGCGCTGATCGCGCACGGGCGGTTCCTCGAGGCGAAGTTCGGGCACGCCTCGACCGGCGGGACCCTCGACGCGAGCTCGATCCCGGGCCGGCCCCATGATCAGCCACCGCCGCCCGGCTCCTCCCTGGACCTGGAGTGACCCGAGTGACCCGAGTGACCCGAGGGATCCCGACATGAGCCTGCCCGAGGCACCCGTGAGCGGCTCGCTCGCCACGGCCCTGGCCGCGCTGGGCGAGGTCGCCGCCGCAGCCGGTGTGGACGCGGACGTCGCCCGCGCCGAGGGCGAGGCGATCGCCGCCACCGTCGCGGAGCCCGCCACCGGCGCCTACCTCGACTGGGCCGCCCAAACGGGTCAGGCCGGTGAGCGGCGCAGCGCCGAGGACTTCTTCGACGCCGCGTCCCGCGGTCGCCGCTTCCGGTCCGGACCCACGCCCAGCCTGACGGCGCTCGCTCAGGCCCGGCACCCGCAGGCCCTGGCCTACGCCACCGCACTGAGCGAGGTCTGCACCGCCGCCGCCACGCTCGGCACCCCCACGCCGAGGGTGATGGGCAACGCCTCGACCGCCGCCGCCGCCCAGCTGTCCGCCGTACGGCCCTCGCCCGCTCCGTCCGGACCGACCGCACCGTCCGCACCGTCCGCGGCGGGGTCGGTGACCAGCGAGCCCGGGCACCTGCTGACCGAGGACGAGATGCTGCGGATCGCCGCCGAGTCGGGACGGGCGGTGACCGAGCAGCTCAACGCGGTGCGCAACGCGCTGACCCGGATGGTCGGCGACCTCGACAGCGACCAGCCGGCCCCCGACGGGGACGCCCCCGCGGACGCGGCGAGTCCCGACAGTACGACGGCGCTCACCGACCGTTCGGACCAGCCGACCCAGGGGGCGCCCGGCGAGCAGCCCGCGGCCACCGATCAGCCGAAGGCCCCGGAGCCGCCACCGAAGAGCCTCGAGGAGCTGCTGGCCGAGCTCGACGCCCTCGTGGGTCTGGAGGCCGTCAAGGGCGAGGTGCACCGCCAGGTCGCGGTGCTCAGGATCGAGGCCAAGCGCAAGGACGCGGGGCTCAAGGTCCCGACCATCACCCGCCACCTGGTCTTCGTCGGCAACCCCGGCACCGGCAAGACGACCGTCGCGCGGCTGGTGGCGGGCATCTACCAGGCGCTGGGCCTGCTCACCAAGGGCCAGCTGATCGAGGTGGACCGGTCCGAGCTGGTGGCCGGCTACCTCGGCCAGACGGCCATGAAGACCGCCGACGTGGTCAAGTCTGCCGTCGGCGGCGTGCTCTTCATCGACGAGGCCTACAGCCTGGCCGGCGACCAGTACGGCACCGAGGCGGTCGACACCCTGGTCAAGGAGATGGAGGACCGTCGCGACAACCTGGTCGTGATCGTGGCGGGCTACCCCGAGCCGATGGCCTTCTTCATCGCCCAGAACCCCGGGCTGGCCAGCCGGTTCCGCACCACCATCGAGTTCGCGGACTACACCGACGACGAGCTGGTCGGCATCTTCCGGGTGCTCGCCGAGGCGGCGGACTACGACGTCACCGACGACGTGGAGAAGCGGTTCCGCGAGCTGCTGCGCAGCATCCGGCGCGGGCCGACGTTCGGCAACGGCCGGTACTCGCGCAACGTGCTCGAGGCCGCGATCGGCCAGCACGCCTGGCGGTTGCGCGACGTCGAGCAGCCCAGCGTCGAGCAGCTGCGCACGCTGCGGCCCGAGGACCTCGTCTACGTCTCCGTCGACGACAGCGTCGTCGAGGCCATCAACGGACCCACGGAAGGCCCGCTCGTGGTGCCGGCAGACACCCCGGTCCCACCCCCGCCCGCCGAACCACCGGTGCCGCCCGCCGAACCGCCCGCGCCGCCCGCCGTACTGTCCGACACCGAGGGGACCCCGAGATGAGCCAGGCCACCCAGGGCGCGCCGGCGCCGGCCACGCCACCGAGCGCCCGGACCTCCGCCTCCGCCCAGGCGCCCGCGGCCCCGACGCAGACCGGAGGCGGCGCGGCGTACCCGACCCTCGGCACGGACCGGGAGGACGAGGCGGCCCGCCACCAGGCGACGCAGGTCCCGGCCACCCTGACCCGCCTGCGGCTGGTGGCGGTCGTGGTGTGCCTGGTGTTCGGGGCGCTGACCGCGCTCCAGCTCACGCTGTCGTGGCAGGCGAACCGCACGGCTGCGGCCGACACCGAGCAGCTGATCCGGGTCCAGGCCATCAAGACCAACCTGCTGCGCGCCGACGCCCTCGCGACCAACGCCTTCCTCATCGGCGGCCTCGAGCCCGCCGAGCAGCGCGCGGCGTACGACGACGCGATCGACCAGTCGGTGCAGTCGATCACCGAGGCCGCCCGGGCCCAACCGGCCGACGAGGCGGCGCTCACCGCCCTGAGCAGCGCGGTGCTCGACTACACCGGCGACATGGAGCTGGCCAGGGCCAACAACCGGCAGGGCCTGCCGGTCGGCGGTGCGTACCTGCGCCAGGCCAGTGGCGAGCTCCGCTCCACCGCGTTGCCGATCGTCGACGAGCTCGTCGCCGCCAACTCCACCCGCGCCCGCGACGCCATGGGGGCGCACCAGCCGCTGCTGGTCCTCCTGCCCGCACTGGTCGCCGTCCTGCTGTTGTGGCTGGTCAACCGGTGGATCGGCCGCCGCTTCCGGCGCCGCTTCAACACGGGGCTGGTCCTCGCCCTCGGCGCGATCGGCATCCTCGGGATCGTCGCGGCGCTGGTCGTCAACGGCCAGCAGAACCAGAACGACGACCTCAGCAGCGGGTCGTTCGAGACCGTGGTCGACGGAGCGACGGCGCGCACCGCCGCCAACGACGCCAAGGCCAACGAGAGCCTGCGCCTGATCGCCCGTGGTTCCGGCCAGACGTACGAGGATGCCTGGACGGCGGCCGCCGCGACCGTCGACCAAGCCATCACCGACCCGACGCTGTCCGGGTCCCAGGGCACCTGGGAGAAGTACAAGTCCCAGCATGCGAGAGATCGTCGACCTCGACACCGGCGGGGACTGGGACAAAGCGGTGGCCATGGCGACCAGCGCGGAGGACGGCTCGTCCTCGTCGACCTTCGCCGACTTCGACGGGCAGCTCCAGGACGCCGTGACCCAGACCGGCGCCGTGACCACCGACACCCTGTCCAACGGCAACTCCGTGCTGCTGGTGCTGGCCGGGATCGCGGTCCTCGTCGCGCTCGCCGCCGCAGGCTTCGCCGCCTCCGGGGTCAACCAGCGACTCAAGGAGTTTGGATGAACCCCGTACGTCGACTGGCGGCCGTCGCCGCCGGGTTGCTGGTCCTGGGGCTGGCGGCCTGCGGGGTCGCGGACACCCCCGTGCCGACGCCACCCGGCCCACCGGACGTCACCGGGGGAGCGGCCCCCGTGGCGCAGACCTGCACCGACTTCCTCCAGTCCTACGCCCCCGTCGACGGCAACCCGCTCGCCATCCCGGGTGGTTCCACGATGGCCAAGATCCGCGACCGCGGCCGGCTGATCGCCGGCGTCTCGGCCGACACCTACCTGCTGGGCGCCCGCAACCCGGTCAGCGGTCAGGTCGAGGGCTTCGACATCGACCTGGTCAAGCAGATCGCCAAGGCGATCCTCGGCGACGAGGACAAGGTCCAGCTCCGGGTCATCACCGCCGCCGACCGGATCCCCGTGCTCCAGAAGAACGACGTGGACATCGTGGTCCGCAACATGTCGATCACGTGCGACCGGTGGAAGGACATCGCCTTCTCCGCGGAGTACTACGAGTCCGGCCAGAAGATCCTGGTCCGCAAGGGGTCCGACATCACCGGGCTCGACAGCCTGGCCGGCCACAAGGTCTGCGCCCCGATTGGCACGTCCAGCATGGACAACCTGATCCGGCTCGCGCCGGACGCCGAGCCCGTCGGAGCCGCCAGCCACACCGGCTGCCTGGTGCTGCTCCAGGAGGGCAAGGTCGACGCGATCACCGGCGACGACACGGTGCTCGCCGGCCTCGCGGCACAGGACCCCTACGCCGTCGTGCTCGACGAACCACCGTTCACCAAGGAGCCCTACGGCGTCGGCATTCCGACAGAGGACGTCGACATGGTGCGGTTCGTCAACGGTGTCCTGGAGCGGATGCGTGCCGACGGGTCCTGGGAGGCGAGCTACGAGAAGTGGCTCGCCCCGACGCTCGGCAAGTCGCCCGGGCAGCCCCAGCCGCAGTACGGACGGACGCCGCCACAGTGAGCCCGGTGCACGCCCCTGACGCACCCGGCAAGCTGGGGCAGCCGGTCGAGGTGATGGCCCTGCAGGCCTACCTGACCGCGCTGGACTCCTGGGTGCGCTACCGCAAGGACGAGCTCGACGAGCTCGACGCCGCCGCCCTCTCGAGCCGTGACAAGGTCCTGGGCAAGGACGACCTCACCGACGACATGACGCTGTCGATGGCGCTGTGGAAGGCCGTGGCCGACCGCCTCCAGCTGCTGCTCGCCGTCTGGGACGGCGGCCGGGTGCTGGAGGCCGACCGGGAGCGACTGGCCACCCTGATCCACGGCCGGCTCGACGCGACCCTGGACCCGGCGGTGCTCGCCAAGAGCGCGAGCGACCAGCGAGCGCCCGGGACCCCCTCCGCCGCGCTGGCGGTCTCGCTGCCCGAGGCCTGTCGCCTGTCCGACGCGCTCGCCGGCCAGCTGCGGCAGCGGCTCGCCCTCGACCCGGCCGCCGACGCGAACGCCGCGCGCGTCAAGGATCTCCGGGCCGCCCTGGAGCGGCTCCGTGACCAGGTGGGCCTCGAGCCCGACGACAGCCGCGCGGGCGCTCAGCACACCTGGGACGAGCTCGCCGCGCGGATCCAGGACGTCACCGAGCGCGTCCAGCGCGGCGGCGACGTGGGCGGCCTGCTCGGCCCCCTGGAGAACGACGCGGCCCGGTTCGAGCGCGACCTGATCGTCGGCGGCGCGGAGCGCCGGGAGAACCGCGACAAGGCGGTCGCCGCGACCGAGCTGCGCACCGACCTGCTGGCCCGGTCGGAGGCCCTCGCCCAGCTCGCCCAACGGTGCGTCGAGGCCGTCGACCCGGCCCCCAACTACGCCGTGCCGGACGTCGAGGCGCTCGGCCCGGTGCCGACCGCCCCGGCCGAGCTCGCGGCGTACCGCGCCCGGCTCGGACGCGTCGGCGACGCGATGAACCTCGCCCACGCGTCGTACGCCGCCGCGCTCGGCCGCCACGACGACCTGGTCGCCCGGGTCGACGCCCTGCACCTCGAGGCCACCGCCCGTGGCCTCGACGGGGTGCCCGACCTCGCTGCGGCCGAGAAGTCTCGCCCGTGAGGTGCTCGACCGGCGGCCCTGCCCGACCGCCGTGGCCGGCGCCCTCGTGGACGCCTACGACGCCTGGGTCACCTGGGCCGGTGCCCGTCGTCCCCTCAGCAAGGAGTCACGATGAAGTGTCAGCAGCCCGGTTGCACCGGGACGATCGTCGACGGCTACTGCGACGTCTGCGGGCTGCCACCCGCCGCGGCAGCGGGAGCGGGGGCGGTCGCGACGTCCTCGGCGGCGTCCGCTGCGGCGGGCGCGGACGGGACCAAGTGTCAGCAGCCCGGCTGCACGGGGACGATCGTGGACGGCTACTGCGACGTGTGCGGTACCCCGGCCGGTGCGGCCGCGCCCGCCGAGACGCCGGTGGGCACGTCCTCGGCCTCGAGCACCGGGTCGTTCCGCCTGGACTCCGCAGCCATCGGCTCCCAGCGCGTCGGCAGCGGCGTCACCCACCGGGTGCGCTCGTCTTCCCAGCGGCTGCGTTCGGCCCGGCTCGGCGCCGGGCTGACCACCATCCCGCCGATCCCCCTCGTCGACCCGTCCAAGGTCGTCCTGAAGAACCCCGAGGTGCCCGAGGACAGCCGCAACTGCGCCAAGTGCGGCAAACCGGTCGGCCGCAGCAAGGACGGCCGGCCCGGTCGTGCGGAGGGTTTCTGCCCGGCGTGCGGCCAGGCCTTCTCGTTCATCCCGAAGCTCCAGCCGGGCGACCTGGTCGCCGGGCAGTACGAGGTGGTCGGCGCCCTCGCGCACGGCGGCATCGGCTGGATCTACCTCGCGCGCGACAAGAACGTCTCCGACCGCTGGGTCGTCCTCAAGGGCCTGCTCAATTCCGGCGACGCCGACGCGATGGCCGCCGCCATCGCCGAGCAGCGATTCCTGGCCCAGGTCGAGCACCCGCACATCGTGAAGATCCACAACTTCGTCACCCACGGCGACGCCGGCTACATCGTGATGGAGTACGTCGGCGGCCGGTCGCTCAAGCAGGTGCTCAAGGAGCGGATGCGGGCCAACGGCGGCGCCTACGACCCGCTGCCGGTCGACCAGGTGCTCGCGTACATCCTCGAGATCCTGCCGGCGTTCGGGTACCTGCACGACCTCGGCCTCGTCTACTGCGACTTCAAGCCCGACAACGTGATCCAGGTCGGGGACGCGCTCAAGCTGATCGACCTCGGCGGCGTGCGCCACGTCGACGACCAGGAGTCCGCGATCTACGGCACGGTCGGCTACCAGGCGCCCGAGGTCGCCGCCGTCGGCCCGAGCGTGGCGTCGGACATCTACACGATCGGCCGCACGCTGGTGGTGCTGCTGCATGGAGTTCAAGGGCTACCAGTCGACCTTCCTCACCTCGCTCCCCGCCCCCGAGACCACGCCGCTGTTCCGTGACAACGACTCGCTGTACTCCTTGGTCTCCAAGTGCTGCGCGACCGACCCGGCCGACCGGTTCCAGTCCGCCGACGAGCTGCGGGTCCAGCTGCTCGGCGTGCTGCGCGAGGTGGTGGCGCGCAACCGCGCCGGCACGGCGCTGACGTCGGCCGCCTCGCAGCTGTTCGAGACGCCGGCCGTCACCACCGTCGCCCTGGACTGGTCGCAGCTCCCCGGCCTGCGCGACGACACCTCCGACGCCCAGCACGCGTGGCTCTCCAGCCTCGCCCCGGTTCCGCCGGCAAGCGCCTGGAGCAGCTGGAGAAGGCTCCCGAGGAGACCGCCGAGGTGCGCCTGTGGCGCGCTCAGGCGGCCCTCGAGGCGACCAAGACCGACGTCGCTCTCGAGCAGACGACGGCGCTGCTGCAGGCCGACCCGTGGGAGTGGCGGGCGCTGTGGATCTCGGGCTCGCCGCCCTTCAAGCGGAGAAGTGGAAGGACGCCGCGGCGGCGTTCAACGCGGTCTACCACCAGGTGCCCGGTGAGCTGGCGCCCAAGCTGGCGCTGGCGCTGGCCTGCGAACGCCTCGACCGCGCCGACGTGGCCGCGGGTTTCTACCACACCTGCGCGCAGACGGACGCGGCGTACGTCGCCCCCTCGGCGTTCGGGCTGGCCCGGATCCGGGCCGCGAGCGGCGACACCGACGGTGCCGTCGCGGCCCTCGACCTGGTGCCGCCGACCAGCCGCGGGTACGGCGAGTCCCGGCAGCTGCGAGCGGAGGTGCTGCTCCGCGGAGCGGGCGACGACCTGACCCGGCTCAGCGCCGCCATGACCAGCGTGGACGGAGCGGGCATGGAGCCCTACGACCGGGCCAAGCTGTCCGCGAAGATCCTCGGGCACGCGCTCGAGGTCGTGACCAGGAAGGGGCCGGGGACGGTGCGCATCGGCCAGTACGAGGCCAAGGAACCAGCGTTGCGAGACGGGCTTGAGGCGAGCTACCGGGCCTTGGCCCGGGATGCGCAGGACCGGGACACCAAGGTGCTGATGGTCGGGCGCGCCAACGCCGTGCGCAACTGGACCCTCACGTGACCCAACCCCCCGAGCCGGCCCCCGCCCCGGGACCGGACAGCCCTCCTGAGGCGACGTCCTCGACACCCCCGGCGGCGACACCCCCGGCGATGTGCCCGCACTGCGGGGCCGCGCTCGACCCGGGCGCGCTGTTCTGCGAGGCCTGCGGCCAGGCCGTGGGCAGTCCCGACGCCGCGGCGACGACGCCGGGCGCGCCACTGGTCACCGGTGGCGCCCTGGACACCGAGAAGAACCCGCTCGACGACGTCAGCCCGATCAGCGCCGTGACCGCCCGGTCGGTGCAGGCGACGACCGAGACGGCGCCGACGGCCGGCCGGCCGCCCTGCGCCGAGTGCGGCGGGGTGGTCGGCGAGGACGGGTACTGCACGCAGTGCGGCACCAAGGCCCCGAGCGCCCGCGACCACTTCGAGGAGCAACCCGCCCCCGGGGTGGCCGGCGTGTGCGACCGGGGGATCCGGCACACCCGCAACGAGGACGCCATGGCGATGGCCGTCACCGGACCACGCGTCGTACTCGTGGTGTGTGACGGCGTCTCCAACACCGTCGACTCCGACGTCGGGTCGCTGGCTGCCGCTCGCGCGGTGCTCGGCGCCCTCGGTCAGCCGTTGCCGCGAGGGCTCGGCGTGCCCGAGAGCCGGGCGGCGGCGATCACCCAGGCGTTCACCGACGCGGCCGCGGCCGGTCAGCGCGCCATCTCGGCGACCGTGGCCGAGGACGTCCCCAACCCGCCGTCGGCGACGCTGGTCGCGGCCGTGCTCGAGGACGGGGTGGTGCACTTCTGCGGGCTCGGGGACTCCCGCGTCTACCTGCTGCCCGACACCGGCGACGGGCAGATCCTCACCGTCGACGACTCGATGGCGCAGCTGATGATCGCCGGAGGCACGCCGCGGGCCGAGGCCGAGGCCTCCAAGCAGGCGCACTCCATCACCAAGTGGTTGGGCAAGGACAGCACCGAGATCGTGCCCCGGGTCGGGCAGGTGGAGGTGACCGGGCCGGGCTGGCTGCTCGCCTGCACGGACGGTCTCTGGAACTACGCCTCCGAGCCGGGCGCCCTCCGCGAGCAGATCGTCGCGGCCGGGTCCGCCGACCCGCTCGTGATCGCCAGACACCTGGTGGACTTCGCCAACGCGAGTGGCGGGCAGGACAACATCACCGCCGCCCTTGCGCGCGTGGGTGCGGACTCCTCGACTCCTGGATCGACCGACGTAGGCAAGAATGCTGCTCCAGACGGAGGGGAGTCCCATGGCTGAGTTCAGCGCGGCCGTTTACCAGAACGAGTTCCTGCCCGACGGCGGCACCGACGTGCACGCGATCGTGACCGTGGAGTGCACCGGAGCCGGCACGGCCGGCCAGTCGGGCACCGGCGCGGCGGGCGAGATCATCATCATCGACACCTCCGGCTCGATGGGGCAGTCGGCCATGGCGGCCGCCAAGCAGGCCGCCCTCGCCGCGGTGGGCGAGATCGTCGACGGCACCTACTTCGCGGTGATCTCCGGCAACGGCGCGGCATTCCTCGCCTACCCGCTCGTGCAGTCCGGCCCCGCGATGGTGCCGATGTCCGAGTCCACCCGGGCCGAGGCCGCCCAGGCGATCTCGCAGCTACGGTCCGGCGGCGGCACCGAGATCTCGACCTGGCTCGACATGGCCGGCGTGCTGTTCACCTCGGTGCCGGCGGTCGTCCAGCGGCACGCGATCCTGCTCACCGACGGCGAGAACAACGAGCCCAAGCCGGTCCTCGACGAGGCGATCGCCCGCGCCACCGGCTACTACCAGTGCGACTGCCGAGGCGTCGGCGTCGACTGGAAGGTCGAGGAGATCCGCCGGATCGCGCAGGCACTCCTCGGCACCGTCGACATCATCCCGCAGCCGGCCCAGATGGCCGCCGAGTTCCAGGCCATGATGCAGACGTCGATGGCCCGCGGCGTCGCCAACGCCACCCTGCGGGTCTGGACGCCGCAGGGCGCCCAGACCCTGTTCGTCCGCCAGGTGGCGCCGACGGTCGAGGACCTCACCCAACGTCGTACGCCCGTCAACGACCTCACCGGCGACTACCCCACCGGCGCCTGGGCCGACGAGTCCCGCGACTACCACGTCGCCGTGCGGCTGGCCGCCAAGGCCGTCGGGCAGGAACAGCTCGCGGCGCGCGTGCAGCTCGCCATCGGCGACGAGATCAAGGCCCAGGGCCTGGTGAAGGCCAAGTGGTCCGACGACTCCGAGCTGACGACCCGCATCGATCAGCAGGTCGCCCACTACACGGGCCAGACCGAGCTCGCCTTGGCCATCCAGGAGGGGCTCGCGGCCAAGGCCGCCGGCAACGAGGAGCTGGCCACCACCAAGCTCGGTCGTGCGGTCCAGCTCGCCAAGGAGACCGGCAACGACGAGGCGACGTCCAAGCTGCGCAAGGTCGTCGACATCCAGGACGAGGACGCCGGCACGGTGCGCCTGAAGCGGGCCGTCGACAAGGCCGACGAGATGGCTCTGGACACCGCCTCCACCAAGACGACGAGAGTACGCAAGTGACCTGCCCCAACGGCCACGAATCCACGGCCACCGACTACTGCGACGTCTGCGGAGCGGCGATGTCCCCCGACGCGGACGCCGCTGCCGCGGCTCTCCGAGCCCGCAGCCCGGTGACACCATCCCGGTCCCGGTCCTCGACCCGGACGCGGCGGCGCCGGCGAGCCAGGCCTGTCCCAACTGCGGGGTGCCCAACGCCGTGGACGCCTTGTTCTGCGAGGCGTGCGGCTACGACTTCACCACCGGCACCATGCCCCGCACCGAGGCGCCGCCCGCGGCGGACGCCGACGCGGACCCGGCGACCGCCACTCCGGGCGACGCCGGCGCGCCCGACAACATCGCCCCGCCGCTGGACGCCGACACCTGGGTGGCGGAGCTCTGGATCGACCCCCAGTGGTACGCCGAGCAGTCCAGTCCCGACCCGCTGCCCTCGGCCGGACCGCCGGACGTCATCCCGCTCCGGAACACCTCGCTGCTGGTCGGCCGGGAGTCCAAGAGCCGCGACATCCATCCGGACGTCGACTGCGGCAACGACAACGGCGTCAGCCGCCGGCATGCCCAGCTGACCACCGACGGCACCCGCTGGTGGGTCGAGGACCTCGGTTCGTCCAACGGCACGTTCGTGGCCGGCGCGGTCGACCCCCTGCCCAAGACGCCGATCGAGGTCGGGGTCAAGCACGAGGTGGGTCCGGACGACCGGATCTACGTCGGCTCCTGGACCCGCCTGGTGATCCGCAAGGCGGACCCGGGCGAAGTCGTCTGACGGAGGAGGCCCGCATGATCCTGGCGCCCAGGCAGTTGCAGCGTTCCGGGATGACGGGGAACGTGCCCTACTACGGCGGACGGTTCACGCCTGCCCAGGCACTGGCCGCCGCGCATCCCTCCACCAGTGCGCCCGCCCAGCCGCCACCGGCAGCGGCACGCCCGGTGCCACCACCGCGTCCGGTGCGTCCGGCGACCACGCCCGAGGAGAAGCAGGCGGCGCTTCGCGGCCTACGCGACTCCGGGGTGCTGACCACCGAGGAGTACGACGACCTGCTGACCCGGATCGACCAGTGACCGGGCCGGTCCAGGTGTTGGTCGTCGGGTTCGACCGGTTCGCGTTCTCGGGTGAGGTCCTGGCCGAGCTGGACCGGCTGCGGGAGGCCGGGACAGCACGCCTGATCGACGTCCTGCTGGTCGAGCGAGCGGAGGACGGCACGCTGGAGACGCTGCCGCTCCCGGCCGGGGCGCCACCCGGTCTGGGCGGCATCGCGGCCGAACTCCTCGCCGGTGCGGACACCGACGCCCCAGCTGTCGGGCAGCCCGGCGACGGCTCGACCTGGTCCCTGGCCGACGCCATCCCCGTCGGCACCACTGCGGCGGTCGCCCTCATCGAGCACCTGTGGGCCACGCCGCTGCGCGAGGCGATCGACCGGGCCGGCGGCACGGCCCTCGAGGAGACCTGGTTGCACCGGGAGGACGTCGAACGGCTCGACCTGTTGATCGGACAGCAAGGCGGCTGACGCGTCAGGGCGTCAGCAGGTGGGCGTGCTCGCGCACCCAGGGGGCCTCTCCGGCGGCGTCATCGAGTCGCGGTCCTCGACGCGCCACGGCCGACTTCGTGGGCGTTTCTGCCCCTTGGTGACCGTTGCAACGACGCCAAACGTTCGGGATACCCGGTCGACCGGGTATCCCGACCCGACCCCCGACCCAACCGCCGGCTCAGCCGCGCATCGGGCCACTGGACGACGAGCACGGCGGCGAGGACGAGGACTCCGCCGAGCAGCTGGACCGCGGGTCAGCGACTCCCCGAAGACCGCGCGCCGCCAGGCCGACGGTCACCACCGGCTCGAGCACCGACAGGATCGACGCGACCGACGGGCCGACCCGGGCGAGACCGGCGAAGAACAGCACGATCGCGCCGACCGTGCTCACCAGGGCGAGCGCGACCAGCCAGCCCCAACCCGCCGGCCCGAAGTCGAGCGTCGGGCCGCCGCGCACCACCGTCGCGACGGCGTACGTCGTGGAGGCGCCGCAGCAGACCAGCGTGGTCAGCGGCAGCGGCGCGATGCCCGGCGACGACGCGGTCGCCGACCAGGATGTACGCCGTGTAGACCAGCGCCGCGGTCAGGCCGAGGCCGACGCCGACCCAGTCGAACCGGCCGCCGGCCGCGCCGCTGAGCACGAGCAGCGATCCCGAGCGAGCGCGAGCGCCAGCGCAGCGCGCGTCGGCGCCGACCAGCCGCTCGCGGCCGCAGCGCCACCGCGCCGACCATCACCAGGACCGGGTAGACGTAGAGCAGCAGGGTCAGCAGCGAGGCGTCGATGCGGTCCAGCGCCGCGAAGTAGCGACGCGGACTGGGCGGCGTAACCCAGCGCGCCCATCAGGAAGGCCGCGACGGCCGTGCGACGGGGCAACGCCTCGCGAACCCGCCGCGCCAGCGCATGACGCCGAGCATCACCACGGCCGCGATCGCCGAAGCGGACCAGCAGCAGGTCGCCGACGCGAGACGCCCTCGTCGTACGCGAGCTTGCCGAAGATCGCCATCGCGCCGAAGCCGATGGCCGACAGCAAGCAGAAGATCGCACCCACGGTCCCAGCCTGCGCCGGACAGACCGTTAACGTCCATCGCGAGAAGCTGAAGAGCACCGTGAAGCTATGCTGAAACGGATGCTGGACCTCCACCGGCTCCGCCTGCTCCGCGAGCTGCGACGGCCCGCGGCACCGTGCGCGCGGCTGCGCCGCAGGCCCTCGGCTACACGACCGAGCGCCGTCTCCCAGCAGCTGGCCGTGCTCGAGCGTGAGGCCGGCACGCCGCTGCTCGAGCGGGTCGGTCGCAACGTCCAGCTGACCGACGCCGGACGCGGTGCTGGTCCGGCACGCCGAGGTGCTGCTCGACGCCGTCGAGGCGGCCGAGGCCGAGGTCGCGCAGGTGGCGGCGGGGCAGGTCGCGGGGATCGTGCGGGTCGTCGGCGTTCCAGTCGGCGTTCCTGCGCATCGTGGCGCCGGCGGTGCGCGACCTGGGCGAGAGCCACCCGCGCGTGCGGGTCGAGGCCAGCGAGCTGGAGGTCGAGCAGGGCGTGCCGGCGCTGCGGCTCCAGCACCTCGACGTCGTGGTCGGCGACGAGTACGACGACCAGCCGCGGCCCGTGCACGGCGACCTGGCGCGCAGCGACCTGGTCCGCGAGCGCGTCCGGTTGGTGCATGCCCGGCCGGGCACCCGCTCGCCCGGCGGCGCAAGGTCCCGCTGCGCGGCGCTCGCCGACCAGGCGTGGGCGGCGTGCCAGCCGGGCACCGGGCCACCGCGAGATGCAGATCCGGATCTGCCGCCAGCTCGGCGGCTTCGAGCCCGACCTGCGCTACGCCTCCGACGACTTCCTGATCCTGCTCGAGCTGGTCCGGACGACCGGCGCCTGCGCGCTGCTGCCCGACCTGGTGCTGGGCTACGACGCGCCGGGCGTCGTGGTCCGCGACCTGCCGAGGGCACCATCGGCCGGACGGTGTTCCTGCTGACCCGCACGTCCCGCACCCCGGCGGTCGACGTGCGTGACTAGGCTCTGGCCGGGCGGAGGGGCTTCGATGAATGCCGGCGCGGGCCGTCGTGCCGTCATGGCTGAGGAGCTGCTGGACCTGGGCGACGTCTGGCTGTGCGTGGAGACCTTCGGCGACGGTGCCGCATCCGACCCTGTTGCTGATCGTCGGGAGCCGCCGAGTCCATGGACGGGTGGGAGCCCGGCGTGGTGCCCCGAGCTCGCCGCGGGAGGGTCGCCGCATCGTCCGCTACGACCACCGGGACACCGGCCGGTCCGACGGCGAGCCCACCGGGCCGGCCGTCGTACACCGCGACGCCGAGCTCGGCTGCCGACCCGCTGCGCCTCCTCGACGCGCTCGGCGTGCCGCGCGCCCACCTGGTCGGGTTGTCGATGGGCGCGAGCGATCGCCCAGGAGCTGGCGGCCCGGCACCCGGAGCGCGTGGCGACCCTGACCCTGATCGCGCACCACCCCGGCCGGCGGGTCGGACCGCGACACCCGCTCCCCGGGCCGGAGCCCCGCTCGCGGCGACGTTCGACGACCCGGGTGCCCGAGCCCGACTGGGTCGGACCGGGCCGCCGTGGCGACCACCTCGTCGAGGTCCTACCGGCCGTACGCCGGGTCGCTCGGCTTCGACGAAGCGGCGACCCGGCGGCTCGTCGAGCTGGTCGATCGACCGGACGACCGACATCGAGGCGGCACTCGAAGAACCACTGGCTGCTGGCGGGCGACGACGAGGCGAGTTCGCGATGGCCGACATCGCGGCGCCCACCCTCGTGCTCCACGGGACCACCGACCCGATGTTCCCGTTCGCGCACGGAGAGGCGCTCGGCCCGCGAGATCGCCGGGGCGATCCTGCTGCCGATGCCGGGCATGGGGCACGAGCGCCCGCCGGGCCCGCTGCGAGGACGCAGGCCACCGAGGCGATCCTGCGCCACACCTCGGCTAGGCCTCAGGTGCCGACGAGCGGGTCGTCCTGGTGGCGGTTGAAGTCGGAGTCCTTGCGGGACAGCATGTCTCGCCGCTCCTCGAAGGACAGCGCCTCGACCAGGGGTACGACCTCGGACCCGAAGCCGTTGATCTCCGCCGAGTCGTGGGTCGGCACGACGGAGGTGACGATCGTGTCGTCGTACACGTGCAGCACGTTCACCGACTGGTCGGCGTCGACGGCGGAGATGAAGCGCTCCTGCGGCGCGATGTCGCTGACGTAGCAGGTCGCCGACGCGACCGAGACCGGGATGCCGGCGAAGGTGCCGTAGGACGAGTAGTGGAAGTGGCCGCCCAGGATCATCCGGACGTCGGTGCCCTTCAGGGCGTCGGCGAGCCGGTGCTGGTCGTCGAGCTCGATGATGGCCGCGGCGGGCAGCATCGGCATCGCGATCGGCGGGTGGTGCATCGCGAGGACGTGCCGAGCGGCGCGGGGTCCGCGAGCACCGAGGCGAGCCATTCGTACTGCGCGTCGCCGATCTCGCCGTGGTGGTAGTCCGGCACCGACGTGTCGAGGGCGACGATGCGCAGCCCGTCGACCTCGTACACGCGGTCGATCACCTCCGGGGACGGCTCGGCGCCGAACAGGCCCCGGGCGTACTCGTCGCGGTCGTCGTGGTTGCCCATGCACCAGACCACCTGGGCGCCGGTCCGGGCGGCGAAGGGCTCGACCATCTCCCGCAGCTGCGCGTAGGCCGCGGGCTCGCCCCGGTCGGCCAGGTCGCCGGTGAAGACCAGGAGCCTGCGGCGGAGGGTCGACCCGGCCCAGCCGGGCGAGGGCCAGCTCGAGGTGGGCGACGGTGTCGACCACGCCGTACTGCAGCTTGCCACCGGCCAGGAGGTGGGTGTCGCTGAGGTGAGCGATGACGTGGCCTGGGTGCGGGTACTGACCAAGTGGCTGCACGGCACGAGCGTAGAACGCCGCCCCCGAGGCGCCGACCGGGGCCTGGGAGCATGGCCCGGCTGAGCCCCCAGCCCTCGTCCGCGACGACGGGAGAGCGCCGCCAGATCCACGAGATCGGGCAGCGCCGGGCGTGGGTGATCTGGCTGGTCGCGCTGTCGGTGTACGTGCTCGCGGTCTTCAACCGCAGCTCGCTCGGCGTGGCCGGCCTGCTGGCGGTCGACCGGTTCGACATCAGCGCCACCCAGCTCGCCCTCTTCACGGTGCTGCAGCTGCTGGTGTACGCCGGCATGCAGGTGCCGGTCGGCGTGGGACTGGACCGCTTCGGGTCCCGCGCGATGCTGCTGAGCCGGGCTGGTCCTGATGACGGCGGCACAGCTGGCGTTCGCGTTCGTGACGTCGTTCCCGGCCGCCGTGGCGGCGCGTGCCGTCCTCGGCGCGGGCGACGCGATGATCTTCACCTCGGTCCTGCGGCTGGTCACGATCTGGTTCCTGGTCCGGCAGGCGCCGATGGTCACCCAGCTGACCGGTCAGGTCGGGCCAGCTCGGTGCGATCGCCGCCGCCGCGCCGCTCGCCTACGCGCTGAACAACTGGGGCTGGACGGCCGCGTTCGCCGCCGCGTCCTCGGTCGGCGTGGTGCTGATGGTGGCGGTGGCCCTGGTCGTCAAGGACTCGCCGTACCTCCGCGGGGACGTGGTGCGGATCAAGCTGCTGGCGCTGGCCCGTTCGGTCCGCCAGGTGTGGGGCAACCCGGGGACCCGGCTGGGCCTGTGGTCGCACTTCGTGTCGCAGTTCTCGGTGACGGTGTTCTCGCTGCTGTGGGGCTACCCGTTCCTGGTGCTCGGCCAGGGTCTGTCGCCCGCGCAGGCGAGCGGCCTGCTGATGGTGATGACCGGGTGGGTGGTCGTCAGTGGGCTGTTCCTCGGCTGGCTGGTGACCCGGTTGCCCTACTACCGCTCGGTGATCGTGCTGTGCGTCGTGGCCTGGATGGCGCTGCTCTGGGCGGCGGTGCTGATGCGGTCGACTCCCTCGCCGATGTGGCTGCTGGTGCTGCTCGTGTTCGCGATGGCTCCGGCGGACCGGCCTCGATGGTCGGCTTCGACCTCGCCCGCAGCTTCACGCCGCGCCGAGGCGAGCGGCCGCGCCAACGGCCTGGTGAACATCGGCGGGTTCTCCGCGTCGCTGCTGACGATGGGGCTGGTCGGCCTCATGCTCGACCTGCGCGAGCCGGCCGGCCAGGCGGCGTACGACCTGGGCGACTTCCGCGTGGCGATGTGCGTGCAGTACGTCTTCTGGGGGATCGGCGCCGTCCAGGTGATCCGGTACCGCCGCAAGGCGCTGCTCCACCTCGCGCGAGTGCACCCCGGCGCCATCGAGCAGCTCAAGCGAGGCGAGACGTTCGTGCACCCCGGCATCGGCGACCGCGAGGGCGTCTGAAGGGTCTGGACGACCATGTCCGACACTGGGGCGGCATGCGGAGCAGGACCCCGGTCAGAACGGTCACGACCTCGTCGCGCGAGCTCGCCGCGGCGTACGGCGTGGCCGTCGACTACTGGGACTGGCAGGGCCGCCACGTCGCTGGTCGCCACCGACACGATGGTCGCCGTGCTCGCGCGCGCTCGACGTCGACGCGAGCAGCGCCGAAGCCGCGCGGGCGGCCCTGGCGGCGACGCGACGACGCGGCCTGGCGCGGATGCTGCCGCCCGTGCTGGTCACCCGCGCAGGGTGGCAGCCGACGTTCGTCGTGCACGTCCCGACGGCTCGGCCGTCGACGTCTGGGTCGAGCTGGAGACCGGCGAGCACCGCGGCGGCGTCGAGCAGCGCGAGAACTGGAACCCGCCCCGCACGGTCGGCGGCGAGGCCGTCGGGCGAGGCGACCTTCGCGGTGCCCGGCGACCTGCCGCTGGGCTACCACTGGGTGCACGCGCAGACGGGCGACCGGCTGGCCCGGATGAGCCTCGTCGTCACGCCCCCGTGGGTCGGCATGCCGGCCCGTCTGGGCGGCCGGCCGCACTGGGGCCTGGCCACGCAGCTCTACAGCGTGCGGTCGCGCCGGCTCCTGGGGCACCGGCGACCTCGCCGACCTCGACCGACCTCGGCAGCCGCGGCCGCGGTCGGCCACGGCGCCGACTACGTGCTGGTCAACCCGCTGCACGCCGCCGAGCCGGTCGCGCCGATGGAGCCCTCGCCGTACCTCCCGACGTCGCGCCGCTTCGTGAACCCGCTCTACCTGCGGCCCGAGCTGGATCCCGGAGTACGCCGCCCTGTCGGCCGCCGACCGCGCGGCCGGGTCGCACGCGCTCCAGGAGGAGGCCGGCGACCCGACAGTCCGAGCGGATCGACCGCGACGCCGCCTGGACCGCCAAGCGCGAGGCGCTGCTCATGATCTTCGCCGTCGCCGCGGACGCCTGGGCGCGCGTGGGCGTTCGACGGGTACCGCCGGCGCGAGGGCCGCGGCCTCGACGACTTCGCCACCTGGGCCGCCATCGCCGAGGTGCACGGCTCGGACTCGCTGGCCTGGCCGGCCGCGCTGCAAGCACCCGGACCTCCCTGGCCGTGCGGCGTTCCGCGAGGAGCACGCCGACGCCGTCGACTTCCACCGCTGGCTCCAGTGGGTGCTCGACGAGCAGCTCGCGCACCACCCAGCTGGGCCTGCGCCGGGCGGGCATGGGGCTGGGCGTGATGACCGACCTCGCCGTCGGCGTGCACTGGAGCGGCGCGGACGCCTGGTCGCTCCAGGAGACGTACGCCGCGCGGCGTCACCGTCGGCGCGCCGCCGGACCCCTACAACCAGCAGGGCCAGGACTGGCAGCAGCCGCCGTGGCGTCCCGACCGCCTGGCCGAGGCGGCGTACGACCCGTTCCGGCGGATGGTCGCGGCGGCGCTGCGCAACGCCGGTGGCCTGCGCGTCGACCACGTGATCGGGCTGTTCCGGCTGTGGTGGATCCCGAAGGGTGCCGGGCCGACCGCCGGGACCTACGTGCGGTACGACCACGAGGCGATGATCGGCATCCTCGCCCTCGAGGCGCACCGCGCCGATGCGGTCGTCGTCGGCGAGGACCTCGGCACCGTCGAGCCGTGGGTACGCACGTACCTCGCCGAGCGCGGCATCCTCGGCACCTCGATCCTGTGGTTCGAGATGGACCACGACCGGGAGGCGGCGGCGGACCGCTGCCGGCCGAGCGCTGGCGCGAGTGGTGCCTGGCCTCGGTGACGACGCACGACCTGCCGCCGACCGCCGGGTACCTGGCCGGCGACCACGTCCGCCTGCGCGACTCCCTCGGCCTGCTCACCCGGCCCGTCGAGGAGGAGCTCGCCGTCGACGCCGTCGAGCGCGAGGCCTGGCTCGGCGAGCTGCGCCGAGTCGGCCTGCTCCGCGGACGGCGCCGACCGTCCAGGAGACCGTCGAGGCGCTGCACGCCTACCTGAGCCGTACGCCGTCCCGCCTGCGCTGCCTCGCCCTCACCGACGCCGCCGGTGACCGCCGCACCCAGAACCAGCCCGGCACCATCGACGAGTACCCCAACTGGCGGGTGCCCCTCTGCGGCCCCGACGGCCGCCCCATCCTGATCGAGGACGTGATCGGGCTGGACCGGGCGCAGCGGTTGTTCCGGATCATGAACGGCGCTCCGGCGGACTATCCCGCTGGTTGAGGAGGTTGCGCAGCAACCGTCACGACTTGTCCTGAGGAGCCGAGGGACGAGGCGTCTCGAAGGGAACCACGGTGACGGAGGCAGGCCTCGTCACCGGGTCTCGTGACAGGCGCTAGCGCGCCTTCCTCGACCGGCGGAACGTCAGCGGGCCGGCTCGATCCGCCCGACCACGTCACCCAGGGCGATGCGCCCGCCGCCCGTGCCGGGGGCGGAGTACCGCAGCACCACCTCGTCGCCGTCGACGAGGAACGTCCGGCCGTCCGGGAGCGGCTCCGGCCGCCCCAGCAGAGCTCGAGGAACGACCCGCGCTGGTCCTGGTCCGGACCGCTGATCGTGCCGGAGGCGAACAGGTCGCCGGGGCGGATCGAGGCGCCGTTGACGGTGAGGTGGGCGAGCATCTGGGCGGGCGACCAGTACATGGTCCGGTACGGCGGGCGGCTGACGACCTCGCCGTTCAGCACGACCTCCACGTCGATGTCGAGGCCGCGGGTGGCGCCGGGGGCGAGGTAGGGCAGCGGCTCCGGCTGCTGGCCCGGCAGGTCGATCCAGGCGGCGTCGAGGGCGGCCAGCGGCGTGACCCACGCCGAGACCGAGGTCGCGAAGGACTTGCCGAGGAACGGGCCGAGCGGCACGTACTCCCAGGCCTGGATGTCGCGGGCCGACCAGTCGTTGAGGCCGACCACGCCGAACACGTGGTCGGCGAACGCGTCCGCGGGGACGCAGTCACCCAGCGCGGTGCCGGTGCCGATCACGAACCCCAGCTCGGCCTCGATGTCGAGCCGGGTGCTGGGTCCGAAGACCGGCCCGTCGTCGCCCTTCCGCTGCCCGCACGGCCGGATGACCGGCGTACCGGACGGCACGACGGTGCCGCCGCGCCCGTGGTAGCCGACGGGCAGGTGCCGCCAGTTCGGGAGCAGCGGCCTCGGCGTCCGGGCCGGAAGATCCGCCCGACGTTGGAGGCGTGGTCGAGGGAGGCGTAGAAGTCGACGTAGTCGCCGACCGCGAACGGCATCCGCAGCTCCACCTCGTCCAGCGGCACCAGGTGCGGCTCGACCAGGTCGCGCTCGGTCTCGTCGGTGAGCGAGGCCGACCAGCCAGGTGCGCATGGAGTCCCAGACCGGCCGGCCCTGGCGCGAGGAACTCGTTGAGCGTCGGCTCGCCGAACACCGCGTGCACGTCGAGCATCTCCGCCGCGGCCACCGGCGCGAGGTCGAGCACGTAGTCGCCGATCCGGGTGCCGACCCGAGGCTCCTCGCCTGGCAGCACGAACACGCCGTACGGCAGGTTGTCGGCGTCGTACGCCGACCCGGCCGCGCCGTCCACCCAGCTGCGTCATGCGGGTGCTCCTCGACCAGCCGAGGCCGACCAGGTCGTCGAGCGGCTCGCTGCACGCTGCACGAGCCGAACGAGATGAACCAGCGCCGAGCGCCGGCGAGGTCGCCCGATGTTGCGCCGTGCGGGCCAGGGCGACCAGGTCGTTGGGGTAGTGTCGGCCAGCAGCGTCGCGACCTCCGCCTGGGTCGCGCCGTCGAAGGCCTGCCGGGTCGCGAGCAGCACGTTGAGGAAGCCGTGGTGCTCGAACCCGGTTTCGTGGTCGCGGTGGGCGATGGCGTGGTGCAGCCCGGCGGTGCACTTGAACGGCGTCTCGCGGTCGAGGGCCGCGTCGATCCAGCCCGCGAGCGTCGCCGGGGCGGGAACCTGTCGGCCTCGAGCCCGCCCGTGCGGAACTTGAGCCGGTGCTCGCCCTCGGCGACCACGTCGGCCGCGGCGAGCCAGGCGTGGTCGGCTCGGCCTGCGGCAGCTCGACGTAGACGGGCGTGTCCTCCTCGAGCGACGCCGTCGGCCCGCGCGGCGTCGACGGCTGCCGTGCACCCGGCGGGCGTTGCCGGCCAGGTCGTCGGGGTCGCGCAACGCGATCTCGAGCCCGTTGACCCGCTTGCCGCTTCTTGGCGTACCTCAGCGCACCTGCGATCGCGCCGGCCCCGCCGGTCACGACCACGGAGACCGGCACGTCCTCGGTGACTGCCGGCAGCGCGGCGTCGGTGACCACGAAGGAGCCGACCAGGTCGGCGTACCACTCGTCGGCCGCGCCGACGTACGCCGTCAACGCCTCCGGCAGCGGGGCGTCCCCGGGCGGGAACACGGCGGCGTCGTCGACGAGGCCGCGCAAGGCATCGGGCAGCATCCCCTCACCCTGGCACTTCGCCGGCTGCGGGCGCCAACGGGGAGGCGTATGGTCGATGGGTCGATTTCTCCTTACTCGGAAGGAGCTCCGATGTCTCGTCGGACTGCACGCACCACCGCCTCCATCTCCCTGGTCAGCAGCCTCGCTGCTCGCCGCCTTCCTGGCGACCGGTGCGAACGGCACCGCCGTCGCCGACGACCCGGCCTTCACGCCGGGAGCGTCCGGCGTCGGCGACCCGTACTTCCCGCTCGAGGGCAACGGCGGGTACGACGTCGGCCACTACGACCTGACGCTTCTCCTACGACCCGGCGACGGACCAGCTGGACGCCCTCAACAAGATCACCGCGACGGCGACGCAGGACCTGTCCCGCTTCGACCTCGACTTCCAGCAGCTCAACGTCAAGGGCGGTCGACGTCAACGGCGAGCCCGCGACCTTCACCCGCGACGGCCAGGAGCTGGAGATCACGCCGGCGCAGGGCATCCCCAGGGCGCGACCTTCCACGTGAACGTCCGCTACGGCGGCGTCCCGCAGACGATCGTCGGCTCGCCGATCGTGTTCGGGTCGCCGTACGGCTTCATCCACACCGACGACGGCGCGTTCATGGGCGACGAGCCGAACGCCACATCGACGTGGATCCCGCTCAACGACCACCCGAGCGACAAGGCGACCTGGACGTTCCGGGTCACCGTGCCGCGCGGCCTCGACGTGATCGCGAACGGCGAGCTGCGTCAGCCACACGCACAGCGCAAGAAGGACGACCTGGGTCTGGAACGAGGAGCAACCGATGGCCAACTACCTGGCGACCGCTGACGTCGGCCAGTGGGAGTTCAAGACCGGCCGCACGCCGGGCGGCATCCCCGAGACGGTCGCCATCGACCCGTCGCTGAAGGCCGACCAACGGCCAGACGGCTGGACTTCTTCTACGACACCACCGCCGAGGCCACGGACCTGTGGAACGAGACCTTCGGCGCCTACCCGTTCGCTCGACCGGCGCGATCGCCGACAACGCGACGTACAACGGCCAGTCGATCGGCTTCTCGCTGGAGACCCAGACCCGGCCGCTGTACTCCGCGGTGCGCAGCACCGACACGATCGCCCACGAGCTGGCGCACCAGTGGTTCGGCGACGCCGTCTCGGTGGCCAGACTGGGACAACATCTGGCTCAACGAGGGCTTCGCGACGTTCGCGCGAGTACCTGTGGGGCGAGCACACCGGCGTCCGGACGCGCCCACCAGGCGTTCCTCAACGACTACGCCCGGCCGGCGACCAGCCGTTCTGGAAGATCGTGGTCGCCGACCCGCAGCGCGACACGATGTTCGCCGCGGCGGTCTACCGCCGCGGCGGGATGACGCTGCAGGCGCTGCGCGAGAAGATCGGCGACGACCCGTTCTTCCAGATCCTGCGCACCTGGGTCGCCGAGCACGAGTACGGCAACGCGCACCACCGCAGCAGTTCATCGCCCTGGCCGAGCAGATCTCCGGCCAGGACCTGAGCGCAGCTTCTTCCAGACCTGGCTCTACCAGCCGGTGAAGCCGACGACCTGGTGACGCCCGGCGTCGACGTTTCATCAAGGTAACGTAGGTGAACCTGCACTTCCCCGGGTGAGCACAGCGGGTGAAGTGCAGGCTCGACCGCTTACCTTGATGAAACCGCCTCGCCGAGACCGACCTGCGGGGCCGACTACGACGTCCAGGCCCGCCACAGCGCGGCGTACTCGCCGCCCTGGGCGACCAGCTCCTGGTGCGAGCCCAGCTCGACGATCCGCCCGTCGATGACGACCGCGATCCGGTCGGCGTCGTGGGCGGTGTGCAGCCGGTGGGCGATGGCGACGACGGTGCGGCCCTCGAGGAGGGCGTTCATCGAGCCCTCCAGGGTGCGGGCGGTCCGCGGGTCGATCAGCGAGGTCGCCTCGTCGAGCACCAGGGTGTGCGGGTCGGCGATGATCAGCCGGGCCAGGGCGATCTGCTGGGCCTGGGCCGGCGTGAGCGGGGTGGTTGCCCGAGCCGAGCTGGGTGTCCAGCCCGGTCGGGAACCGGGCGACCCAGTCGTCCGCGCCGACCGCGCGGAGCGCGTCCCAGACGGCCTCGTCGTCGGAGTCCTCGCGGGCCAGGATGATGTTGTCGCGCACCGAGCCCTTGAACACGTGGTGCTCCTGGGTGACCAGGGCGACCTCGGTGCGCAGCGTCTCCAGCGGCAGCTCGACCAGCTCGACGCCGCCGACCGTGACCGAGCCGGTGCGCGGGCCGTTGATGCCGGACAGCAGCCGGCCGAGCGTCGACTTGCCCGAGCCGGACGGGCCGACGATGGCCAGCCGCTCGCCGGTGCGCAGCCGCAGGTCGACGCCGTGCAGCACGTCGTGGCCCTCGCGGTAGGCGAAGCGCAGGTCCTCGCCGACCAGGTCGGGGCCGGTCGGCAGGGCGGTCGCCGGCCTCCCGGTCCGGCGGCACCTCGGCGATGCCGAGCAGCCGGCTGGTCGAGGCCGCGCCGACCTGGAGCCGGTCGACCTCGCCGACCAGCCGGTCGAGCGGGCCGCTCAGCGCCTCGACGTAGAGCACCGCGGTCGGTGATCTGGCCGAGCGAGACCCAGCCCTGCGCGTAGCCGTAGGCGCCGACGAGCAGCGTGACCACGCGCGGGGCGTTGAACGCCACGTCGATCACCGCGAACAGCAGGTTGCGCAGCGTCATCGTGTAGCGCTCGGCCTGGGCCGAGATGTCGATGTCGTCGTCGCCGGCCTGCGACGCGGCGGTCGGCCAGCCCGAGCGCCTCGACCGTGCGGGCGCCCTCGACGGTCTCGGTGAGCGTGGTGTTGATGCGGGAGTAGGTCGCGCCCTCGTTGATGTAGCCCTTGGGCGCCCGCGGAGGTAGCGACGGACCTGCGGGTAGGCGCAGCCCGATCACCAGCAGGGACGGCACCGCGAGCAGCGAGCGAGTTGAGCAGCATCGCGACGATCGAGAGCACCACGGTGAGGCCGGAGATGATCGCCATCGGGACGCCGTACTGCACCGAACGGCTCATCGTGCCGACGTCGCGGGTGACCCGGGTGACCAGGTCGCCGCTGCTCGCGCTCTCGACCCGACCCAGCGGCAGCGGAGGATCGTGCGGACGATGTACTCGCGGGCCGAGGACAGCAGGTCCTGGCCGAAGATCGTCGAGGTGCGCTGGGCGAGGAACGTCAGCAGCGCCTGGGCGCAGACGACGGCGACGATCAGCAGCGCCAGCGTGTTGAGCGACGACGCGGCGTCGCCCGCCGACGGTCTCGTTGATCAGGGAACCGAGCAGGCGGGGTACGACGAGACCGGTCGCGGCCGCGAGGCCGTTGAGGATGACGAGCACGCGCGAAGACCCGCCGGCGGTCGCGCAGCAGGGTGCGCAGGAACGCGCAGCACCGCGCCGTTGTCGGCGACCGGCCAGCCCGCGCTCGGGCTTGCGGGACTGGGCGTAGTTCTCCAGCGCCCGGCGCTCGCGCAGGGCGTGGCGGCGGCGCAACGCGGTGACCGGTCGCTCGATCGACCCCTGCCGGGGAGGGATCAGCTCGGCCGGGATCACGGGAGGTTCGGACGTCCGGTCGCGCCAGGTGTCGGGCGAGGTGGCGAGCAGGTCAGCCACGGCTACCCACCTCCTCCGTCGACGAGGGGCCGCGCGTGCGGGCCGGCACCATCTCGAGGTCCGGCGACACCGGGTCGGACCCGCCACCCTCGGCTCCATCGCCCGGGTGACCACACGGCGGTAGGCCGGGCTGTCCAGCAGCAGGTCCTCGTGGGTGCCCTCGGCGATGGCCTGGTTGTCGTCCACCAGCACGATCCGGTCGGCGTGGTGCAGCCACAGCGGCGACACGGTGGTCACCACGGTGGTGCGGCCGCGACGTACGTCGGCGACCCGCTCGGCGATCCGCGCCTCGGTGTGCGCGTCGACGGCGGACGTCGGCTCGACCAGCACCAGGATGTCGGCGTCCTCGCGAGCGCCCGCGCGAGCACGACCCGCTGCCGCTGCCCACCGGACAGCCCGCGGCCCCGCTCGTCGAGCTGGCCCTGCCAGCCACCGGGCAGGGCGTCGTAGACGTCCTCGGCGTTGGCCACGCGCAGGGCGTCCTCGGCCTGGCTGGCGGTCGAGCCGGGCATGCGGGTCGACGGCGTCCTGGAGGGTGCCGGCGAACAACTGGCTGCCGCTGTCGCTGACCAGGATCCGGCGCCGTACGTCGGCCAGCAGGACCTCGGACAGGTCCACGCCGCCGAGGGTGACGCCCCACCGCCGCCCGGCGCGCTCCTCGTCGCGGGCCGCGATCCGGGCGCGCTCGGCCTCGCGCTCGGCCCGGGCCCGCCGGGCCGCGCGGCCCTTGACTCCCTCGCCGATGCTCCTGGCTCACCGGGTCGGTGTCGGTCGAGAGGTAGCGGCCCAGCCGGTCGGCGAGGGCCGAGGTGTCCTCGGGGACGGCGCTGACCACGATCGTCAGCTGGCCCTCGTGGGCCACGAAGCCGGTCTGCCTCGTCGACCAGGTCGCCGTGCTCGGGCAGGGACCGCGGCGGTCGCGCGGTCGCGCCACGGCGGCCGCTGCTCGTAGATCGCGATCGCCTTGCGCGCCGAGACCAGCGCCCGGGTGAGCTTCTGGGCGAACTCGAAGAACGTCTGGATCGGGTAGATCATGAACAGCGCGTAGCCGAGGAAGCTGATCAGCTGGCCGATGGTCAGCTCGCCGCTGATCACCTCGCGGGTGCCCAGCCAGACCAGCAGCACCACGAACACGCCGGAGAACAGCACGCCGACCGCCTCGATGAGCGGCCTGCCAGATGCCGGCGGACTGCCCGGCCTGGCGGGCCAGCTGCGACTGGCCGGCGTAGTTGCTGCCGAACGTCCGCTCGCCGCCGATCCCGCGCAGGATCCGCAGCCCGGCCACGATGTCGGTGGCCAGCGAGGTCAGGTCGGAGTTGCGGCCCGCGCTCGACCTCCTGGCGGCGGTGCAGCGGCTTGAGCAGCGGGTACGCCGCGCCCGACGAGCACCGGGGCGGCGATCAGCAGCAGCACGCCGAGCTGGACCGACGTGCTCAGCACGATGAACGCGACGACGAGGTAGGCGACCAGCTGGGTCGCAGGTCGCGCGCCAGGATCTCGGTCAGGGCGCCGAACTCGTCGGAGTCGCTGGACGCGACGACAGCACCTCGCCGGTCGGCGTCCGGCGGGGGAGCACGTGGCCCATCTGCGCGGCCTTGCGGGTGACCATCTTCATCGTGCCGTAGAGCGCGATCAGCCAGGTGCGGACGATGAAGGTGTGCATCAGGATGCCGAACAGCGGCGCCGATCAGCGTCACCGCGAGCAGCAGCGCGGCCCACTGCATCGTCGCGTGCGACGTCGCCGGGCACGATGCCCTCGTCGACCGCACGGCCGAAGATCCAGGGCCCGAACATGGGCGGCAGCTGCCAGAACATGCCGAGCGCGGTGGTGGTCAGGATGACCGGCCACTGGAGCATCAGCATCCAGACAGGAACCGGAACGGGGTGCGCGTGTCCGGCGCAGCAGTGGGCTCGCCCCCGCTGCGCGCGTAGAAGGTGTCGATCACCGGTGGGAAGTCGCGCATCGCCCTGCTCAGGGTAGGTGGGCCCACCGACGGCGACCGCGAATCAATTGACGGGCCCCGCAGTCATCCTCGGAGCCCGCCGATGAGTCCCGGCGCGTCGGGGCGGTCAGACTCGTGCCTGCCCCCGATCTCACGGAGGACCGCTCGTGACCCAGCTCGTCGCTCTACACCCTCGTCTCCCTCGACGGAGCCACCGAGGACCCGCACCGCTACTTCCCCGAGACCCGGGACAGACTCGGCGCTCCGGCCTTCGACGCGGAGCTGGCGAGCGCCACGAGGCGGAGATGATCGCCCGCCAGGGGGCCGTCCTGCTCGGCCGCACGACGTACGACCAGTGGTCGCGGTACTGGCCCACCTCCACCGAGCAGCCGTTCGCGGACTTCATCAACGGCGTCCGCAAGTACGTCGTCACCTCGACGCCGCTCGCAGGAGGCTGGGCGGAGGCCGAGGCGGTGTCGGGCCCGCTGGAAGAGGTCGTCGCGCGAGGCGAAGGCGAGCGACGGACGCCGACGTCGGCGTGCACGCCAGCATCACCCTCGCGAAGGCGCTCCTCGCCGCGGGACTCGTCGACGAGCTGTGCCTGTCCGTCGGCCGGGTGCTGGACCCCGTCGGGCCGCGGCTGTTCGACGAGCTGCCGGCCCGTCGTGGAGATGGAGCTTCTGGAGGCGGCGCCGACGCCCACCGGGAGCCTGTGGCTGCGCTACCGACTGTCCAGGCAGTCGGCATAGGACGACGTGGGACACGGCCTAGGGTGCCGTCATGGCCTTCTACCGTGCCGTCGGCTCCGTCCCTCCGAAGCGGCACACCCAGCACCGTGACGAGACCGGCTTCCTCTATCGCGAGGAGCTGATGGGCGAGGAGGGGTTCTCCTCCGACTCCTCGCTGCTCTACCACCGCGGCGTCCCGTCGGCGATCGTGGACAGCCAGGTCTGGGAGCTGCCCGACCAGACCCGGACACCCAACCACCCCCTCAAGCCGCGGCACCTCAAGCTGCACGGCCTGTTCCCCGCGCCGGGGGAGGGCCTTGACGATCGACCGGGCGTGCCCGGTCGAGGGCCGCCGGCTGGTGCTCGGCAACAACGACGTCCGGATCACCTACGTCGTCACCGGCACCGACCCCTCGCCGCTCTACCGCAACGCCATCGGCGACGAGTGCGTCTACGTCCAGGAGGGCACGGGCACGGTCGAGACGGTGTTCGGCGTGCTGCCCTACCGCACCGGTGACTACGTGCTCGTCCCGCGGGCGACCGACCACCGCTGGGTGCCCGCCGAGCCGAGCCGGCTCTACGCCATCGAGGCCAACTCCCACATCGCCCCGCCCAAGCGGTACCTGTCCAGGTTCGGGCAGCTCCTCGAGCACGCGCCGTACTGCGAGCGCGACCTGCACGGCCCGAGCGAGCCGCACCTCGTCGAGGGCACCGACGTCGAGGTCCTGGTCAAGCACCGCGTCAGCAACCTGCCGGGCGGGGTCGGCGGCAGCCGGCTGACCTACGCGACGCACCCGTTCGACGTGGTCGGCTGGGACGGTTGCCTCTACGCCCACACCTTCAACGTCGAGGACTACATGCCGATCACCGGCAAGGTGCACCAGCCGCCGCCGGTGCACCAGGTCTTCGAGGGCCACAACTTCGTGGTCTGCAACTTCGTGCCGCGCAAGGTCGACTACCACCCGCTGGCGATCCCGGTGCCCTACTACCACTCCAACGTCGACTCCGACGAGGTGATGTTCTACGTCGGGGGCGACTACGAGGCGCGCAAGGGCTCGGGCATCAACATCGGCTCGATCTCGCTGCACCCGGGTGGGCACGCCCACGGCCCGCAGCCGAGCGCCATCGAGGCGTCGCTGGGCGCGGAGGCCTTCGACGAGCTGGCCGTCATGATCGACACCTTCCTGCCCCTCGACCTCGGCGAGGCCGGCGTCGCCGCCGAGGACCCGGCGTACGCCTGGACCTGGGCGGGCCGCGGGCCGGCGGACGACAGCAGGGCCGATGTCGACGACGACTCCGGCGACGGTGGCCCGGCGGTCTACTCCAACTCCTGACCGGCGCGAGCGGGCGGAACACCCGGTCGACCGGGTGTTCCGCCCCTTCGTGACCGTTGCAACCGGCACAAACGGGCAGCAACGACACCGAAGTTCGCCGTGCCGAGGTCAGGGCACCAGCAGCCAGCGACCGCGCTGGCCGCCGGAGCCGACCTTGGCGTAGACGGTCGCGGCGTCGGCCAGCGGCGCCGTACCGGCGACACGGACGGCGAGCTCACCGGTGGCGGACCGCTCGAGCAGCTCGGCCTGCCGGGCCGCGTCCCGCCGGACCTTCACGGCGGTCACCGAGATCCCGCGCTCGGCCGGGACCGGCGCGCTGGGCTGGAGACCGACGAACGTTCCGCCGTCGGCGACCAGGGCCAAGGCGTCCTGCTGGAGCACCGCGCCGTCGAGGACCGCGTCGTACGACGCCGGCTCGGCGTGCGCGGTGAAGGCGGCGCCCGTGGAGCGCACGAACTCCTCGTCGCTCGGGCGGCCGAGCCCGGTCACGTCCCAGCCGGCGTCCGTGGCCAGCGCGACGGCGTACCCGCCCACCGCACCGCCCGCGCCGGTGACCAGGAGCCTGCGGCCGGCGGGCTCGCCGAGCAGGTCGAGCGCCTGGGCGGCGGTGAGGGAGTTCAGCGGGATCGACGCCGCGGCGACGGGGTCGAGCCCGGCAGGGACGACGGCGACGGCGTCGGCGTCGAGCACGACCAGGTCGGCCTGGGCCCGGTTGTCGCCGACCATGGCGTCGTCGAGGCCGGCGACGACGTCGCCCACGGCGAGCGAGGTGACCTCGCCGCCGACCGCGACCACGCGGCCGGAGACGTCCCAGCCGAGGCCGAGCCGCTCGCCGCCGTTCACGGCGCCGCGGCCGGCGTCGGTGGCGACGAACGACGTCGACCGGGTTCACGGCGGCCGCGAGGGTCTGGATCAGGACCTGGCCGGCGCCGGGGCTCAGGTCGGGGACCTCGACGACCTGGGGCTCGTCGTGGCCGGGGACGGACTGGATGGTGCGCATCGGGTGCCTCCTTGGCAGTGATGGACTGGTCATGGGAGTCAGCAGTACGATCCGCGTGGTCGCTTCCCATCGGGAAGCAGGCACCTTGAAGTGGGGCAGGCACCCAGAAGTAACCAACCAGGTAACCAGGAGGTCCGATGCCGACGATGACCGCGGCGCAGCAGCGCGAACGGGCGAAGGCCGAGTTCGACGCCTTCCTGGCCGACTGCCCGAGCCGCTTCCTCCTCGACCGGATCTCCGACAAGTGGGTGACGCTCGTGCTGTGCTCGCTCGCCGACGGCCCGCTCCGGTTCTCCGAGGTGTCCCGCCGCCTGGCGGGGGTGAGCCAGAAGATGCTCACCCAGACCCTGCGCACCCTCGAGCGCGACGGGCTGCTCACCCGCACGGTGACCGCGGCCGTGCCGGTCCGGGTCGACTACGCGCTCACCGAGCTCGGCGAGTCCCTGCTCGAGCCGATCCAGCACGTGAAGGCCTGGGCGGAGGACCACGTCCCCGACGTCCGCGAGGCGCAGGAGCGGTACGACGAGGAGCAGGCCTCGTGACCCAGGTCCTCATCGCCCCGCGACGTACCCCTCGGTGGGCTGCGGGCGATGCGCGTACGCCGTACCCTCCCGCAGCGCGACCGCTCCCTGGTCGGCGCCTGGTGCTTCGCCGACCACTACGGCCCCGACCCGGTCGCCGAGACCGGCGGCATGGTCGTGCCGCCCCACCCGCACACCGGCCTGCAGACCGTCAGCTGGCTGTTCGTCGGCGAGGTCGAGCACCGCGACTCGGCCGGCCACCACGCGCTCGTCCGCCCCGGTGAGCTCAACCTGATGACCGGTGGCCACGGCGTCAGCCACTCCGAGGTCTCCACGGCCGGCACCGAGGTGCTGCACGGTGTCCAGCTCTGGGTGGCCCTGCCCGAGGCGGCCCGCGACGTGCCCGCCGACTTCGACCACTACGCCCCGCCCGTGCTGAGCGGCCCGGGCTGGACGGCCGCCGTCTTCCTCGGCAGCGCCCTGGGCCACACCTCGCCCGTCGCGACGGCCACGCCGCTCCTCGGCGCCGAGATCCGTGCTCGAGCCCGGCACCACCCTCGACCTGGACGTGGACGCGTCCTTCGAGCACGGCGTCCTGGTCGACACCGGATCCGTCGTGGTGGACGGCCAACCGGTGAAGCCGGCCGAGATGGCCTACGTCGAGCCGGGTCGTCGCACGCTGGCTCTCGAGGCCCTCGAGGCGAGCCGGATCGTGCTCCTCGGGGGGCCGCCGTTCGGCGAGCAGATCGTGATGTGGTGGAACTTCGTCGGCCGCACGCACGACGAGGTCGTCGCCTTCCGCCGGGAGTGGCAGGAGCAGATCACCCGGGCGGAGCGGTGGTGGGCGACAGCCAGGACGTCGCCGACGGGCGGTTCGGCGTGGTGCTCGGCGACCACCTGCCCCCCATCCCGGCCCCACCGCTCCCGACCGCCCGCCTCAAGCCCCGCGGCTGACTCCCTCCTCGCTGGTCGAGGAAGGCGTGCCAGCGCCTGTCACGAGACCCGTGACCGGCACCGGGTCTCGTGACGGCTGCTGCGCAACCTCCTCGACCAGCGAGGTCAGTCGATCATCCTCGACCAGCGAGGCAGTCGGTCTCCTCGATCAGGGGCAGTCGGTGCCGCCTGCAGGATCACCCCATGCCCGGACCCATCGTCGGTGAGGACGGCCTGGCCCGCTGCCCGTGGGGAGCCGGCCACCCCGTCAACACCGCCTACCACGACACCGAGTGGGGGATGCCGGTCCACGGCGAGGCCGCCCACCTCGAGCGGCTGACCCTGGAGGCGTTCCAGTCGGGCCTCTCCTGGCTGACGATCCTCAACAAGCGGCCGGCCTTCCGGGCGGCGTTCGCGGACTTCGACGCGGACGCGATCGCGGCGTACGACGACGCCGACCGGGCCCGGCTGATGGCCGACGCCGGCATCGTCCGCAACCGGCTCAAGGTCGACGCGGCGATCACCAACGCCCGGGCCACGGTCGCGCTGCGCGACGAGGGCGGGCTGCCGGCGTTCATCGAGGGCTTCCGTCCCGAGGTCGGCCCCGCGCCGACGACGACCGAGGAGATGGTCGCCGTCTCACCCGAGTCCACGGCCCTCTCCAAGGCGCTGAAGAAGAAGGGTTTCGTGTTCGTCGGCCCGACCACGATGTACGCCCTGATGGAGGCCATCGGCATCGTCGACGACCACCTCGTGGGATGCCATCGACGCGGGTGTGCGCGAGCGCGGAATAGTCCTGGTCAGGGCGGCGTTCAGACGATTTCGTGGAACACCCGAGAGCCTGTGTATCCTCATCGGTCGTTGCCCCTTTAGCTCAGTCGGCAGAGCGTCTCCATGGTAAGGAGAAGGTCTACGGTTCGATTCCGTAAAGGGGCTCTGCGGTGGGGTCCGAGGGCTACCGAGGACCACCCCGTCCCCGGCGGGGTAGCTCAGGTGGTTAGAGCACACGGCTCATAATCGTGGTGTCGCGGGTTCGAATCCCGCCCCCGCTACTGCAACTGACGCGTCACCGACAGAAGGAAACCCCGTGGCCAGCAAGACCAGCGACGTTCGCCCGAAGATCACGCTCGCCTGCACCGAGTGCAAGGAGCGCAACTACATCACCAAGAAGAACCGGCGCAACGACCCCGACCGCATGGAGCTGAAGAAGTTCTGCCCGCGCTGCCGCCAGCACACAGCCGCACCGCGAGACCCGCTGACTTCTGCTCCATCCCGACGACCCGCCCGAGCACCTCGGGTGGGTCGTTCGTCGTTGGTCGAGGAGGTCGCGCAGCGACCGTCACGAGACCCGGTGACGAAGGCGCCCTACTAGGGTGACGCATGTGCCCGTCGACCAGTCCCTCGTCGGCCGGGAGTTCCCGCCGACCAGCCCCTACCGGGTCTCGGCCGAGAAGATCCGCGAGCTGGCGGCCGCCACCGGATCACCCGAGCAGCCCGTGCCGGCGACGTTCCCGATCGTGATGGCCTTCGAGGCGATGAACGCCTTCCTCGCCGACGTCGGGGTCGAGCTCCAGCGGATCGTGCACGGCGAGCAGCGGTTCACCTACGAGCGGCCGATCGCGGTCGGCGACGAGCTGACCGCGACGCTCGCGGTCGCCTCGCTGCGCCAGATCGGCGGCAACGACATCATCGGCACCCGCAGCGAGATCCGCGACGCGAGCGGCGACCTCGTCTGCACCACCACCGCAACCCTCGTGCACCGCGGCGGTGAGCTATGAACCCCG
Organism: uncultured Actinomycetota bacterium; assembly: GCA_963774575.1. Classification (GTDB taxonomy): domain Bacteria; phylum Actinomycetota; class Actinomycetes; order Propionibacteriales; family Nocardioidaceae; genus Nocardioides. Next base: position 95,070 of record CAVZFO010000026.1, read on the forward strand.
GAGACGCCCTCGAGCCCCAGACCTACGCCGTACGCCGCTCGGACCTGGTCCGCTACGCCGGCGCCAGCGGGGACTTCAACCCGATCCACTGGTCCGACCGGGTCGCCACGGAGGTCGGCCTGCCCGGCGTGATCGCGCACGGGATGTACACGATGGCGCTGGCCGCGCGCGCGGTCGCCACCTGGACCGGTGGTGCCGAGGTGGTCGAGCTGGGCTGCAAGTTCACCAACCCGGTCGTGGTCCCCGACGACGACACCGGCGTCGACGTCGTGGTGGCCGGCACCGTCAAGAGCGTCGAGGACGGCCTGACCACCATCGCCCTCGAGGTGACCTGCGGCGGCACGAAGGTGCTCGGCGTCCCGAAGGCCGTGGTTCGTGCCTGACCTGTTGGCCGACCACACCACCCTGCGGCTGGGCGGACCGGCGAAGGCCTGGGTGCGCGCGGAGACCGAGGCGGAGCTCATCGAGGCCGTCTGCGGCGGCGGACGCCGCGGGCGAACCGGTCCTGGTGCTCGGCGGCGGCAGCAACCTCGTGGTGGCCGACGAGGGCTTCCCCGGCACCGTCGTCGAGGTGGCCACCCGCGGCATCGAGGCCGACCTCGACGACGACGTCGAGGCGTCCTGCTCCGGCGCGACGGTCAAGGTCGCGGCGGGGGAGCCGTGGGACCCGTTCGTGGCGCGGGCGGCGGAGAGGCGCTGGTCGGGCATCGAGGCGCTCGCCGGCATCCCCGGGCACGTCGGCGCCACGCCGATCCAGAACGTCGGCGCCTACGGCCAGGAGGTCAGCCAGACCATCGCGAACGTCCGGGTCTGGGACCGCAAGCTCCGCGGCGTCCGCACCTTCGCCGCCGCCGACTGCGGCTTCGGCTACCGCACCAGCCGGTTCAAGCAGGACCCCGGCCGCCACGTCGTCCTCGACGTCACCTTCCAGCTCCCGCTCGGCACCTACGGTCCGCCGGTGCAGTACGCCGAGCTGGCCCGCGCCCTCAACCTCGAGGTCGGCCAGCGGGCGCTCATCGAGTCGGTGCGCGAGGCCGTGCTCGCGCTGCGGACGCCGCAAGGGGATGGTGCTGGACCCCACGGACCACGACACCTGGAGCGCGGGGTCGTTCTTCACCAACCCGGTCGTCCCGGCCGACCAGGTGCCGACGGGGCGCCGGCCTGGCCGCAGCCCGACGGCCCGGCGGCCGGTGAAGACCAGTGCCGCCTGGCTGATCGAGCACGCCGGGTTCGCCAAGGGCTACGGCAGCGGTCCGGTGACGCTGTCCACCAAGCACACGCTGGCGCTCACCAACCGCGGCTCGGCGACCACCGCCGACCTGCTGGCGCTGGCCCGCGAGGTCCGCGACGGCGTACGCGAGAAGTTCGGGATCACCCTGGTCAACGAGCCCGTGCTCGTCGGCGTCGAGCTCTGACCTGACCCGGGACACCGATGTCGTCCGCGAAGTCCTCGCGGTGAGCACGATCCGCTAGAGCGCTGAGCGAATCGGTCTTCAGCCAGGCGTCGATGTCGGCGAGCAGGGTGGCGGTGACGTCGGACGGGGGCCCGCGAGGCGCGCACCGACATCCGGGCCAGCTCCGCGAGCTGGGCGTCGGTGAGCTCGTGCGCGGCCCGCATGGTCGCGTACTGCCCGTTGAGACGCGAGCCGAACAGCAGCGGGTCGTCGGCGCCCAGGGCCACGGTGGCGCCGGCCTCGAGCAGCTGGGGGAGCGGCACGGACGTCAGGTCCGAGTAGACGCCGAGCGCGACGTTGGACACGGGACAGACCTCGAGGGCGACGCCCGCCGCGACGATCCGCTCCAGCAGCGCGGGGTCCTCTGTCGCCCTGATGCCGTGGCCGAGGCGGTCGGCGTGCAGCGTGTCCAGGCAGGTACGCACCGACTCCGCGCCCATCAGCTCCCCGCCGTGCGGCATCAGGGCGAGCCCGCCGCGCTCGGCGATCGCGAACGCCGGTGCGAACTCCGCCGTCGTGCCGCGCCGCTCGTCGTTGGAGAGCCCGAAGCCGACCACGCCGTGGTCGGCGTACTGCACCGCCAGCCGGGCCAGGGTCCGGGCGTCGAGCGGGTGCCGGGTGCGGTTGGCGGCGATGATCACCGCGATGCCCAGCCCGGTGCGCTCGGAAGCGTCGCGGACGCAGTCGAGCACCAGGTCGGTGAAGGCGGTGATGCCGCCGAACCGCGCGGCGTACCCCGACGGGTCCACCTGGATCTCGAGCCACCGTCCGCCGTCGCGTACGTCGTCCTCGGCGGCCTCCAGCACCAGGCGTCGTACGTCGGCCGGAGTGCGCAGCACCGACCGCGCGACGTCGTAGAGGCGCTGGAACCGGAACCAGCCCTTCTCGTCCGCGGCCGACAGCTGGGGCGGCCACTCCTCGACGAGCGCGTCCGGCAGCACGATGCCGTCCCGCTCCGCGAGCTCGACGAGGGTGGGATGCCGCATCGACCCCGTGAAGTGCAGGTGCAGGTGGGCCTTGGGCAGCCTGGTCAGATCTCTCGAGCGCTGTTCCCTCAAGCGAAGAGCTTCTGCAGGCGGGTGATCCCCTCGACCAGGTCGTCGTCGCCGAGCGCGTAGGACAGCCGGAGGTAGCCGGGCGAGCCGAACGCCTCGCCGGGGACCACGGCGACCTCGGCGGCGTCGAGGATGTACTCGGACAGCTCGGCAGAGGTGTCGATGGTGCGGCCGTCGTCGGCGCCACCCCATGACCTGCCGAGCAGTCCCTTCACGGAGGGGTAGGCGTAGAACGCCCCCTCCGGCATCGGGCACACGACACCCTCGATCTCGTTGAGCATCGACACGATGGTCTTGCGGCGCCGGTCGAAGGCGGCCTTCATCGTCGCGACCGCCGTGAGGTCGCCCGTGACGGCGGCCAGGGCCGCCTGCTGGGAGACGTTGGCGACGTTGGACGTGGCGTGCGACTGGAGGTTGGCGGCGGCCTTGACCAGGTCGGGCGGGCCGATCATCCAGCCCACCCGCCAGCCGGTCATCGCGTAGGTCTTGGCGACGCCGTTGACCACGACGCAGTTGTCGGCGAGGTACGGGCAGAGCACGGGCAGCGAGCCGGTCTCGACGCCGTCGTAGACGAGGTGCTCGTAGATCTCGTCGGTCAGCGCCCAGAGCTGGTGGTCCTCGACCCAGCGGCCGATGGCCCGGATCTCGTCGGCGGTGTAGACGGCACCGGTCGGGTTGGAGGGCGAGACGAACAGCAGCACCTTCGTGCGGTCGGTGCGGGCCGCCTCGAGCTGCTCGACGGTGACCTTGTAGCCCTGCGTCTCGTCGGCGAGCACCGGCACCGGCACGCCGCCGGCGAGCTGGATCGCCTCGGGGTACGTCGTCCAGTACGGCGCCGGGACGATCACCTCGTCGCCCGGGTCGAGCATCGCCGCGAACGCGTCGTAGATGGCCTGCTTGCCGCCGTTGGTGACCAGCACCTGGGCCGGGTCGACGGCGTAGCCGCTGTCGCGCAGCGTCTTCTCCGCGATCGCCTTCTTCAGCTCCGGCAGGCCGCCGGCGGGGGTGTAGCGGTGGTTCTTGGGGTCGCGGCAGGCCTCGACGGCCGCCTCGACGATGTAGTCCGGGGTCGGGAAGTCCGGCTCGCCCGCCCCGAAGCCGATCACCGGCCGACCCTCGGCCTTCAGGGCCTTGGCCTTCGCGTCCACCTTCAGCGTCGCGGACTCGGCGATCGCCCCGATCCGGTGGGAGACGCGTCGGTCGCGGGGAGTTGTCATGACCTCCATGCTAGGAGACGGGGCAGCCGGGCCGGAGGGCGGTTTGGACGACCCTTCCGAGTTGCCCGTAGACTCCGTCCTTGGTGGTCTCCCACAGGCTCAAGCCTGCCCATCGGAGCCGCACCGGAGGGCACTAGCTCAACTGGCAGAGCATCGGTCTCCAAAACCGAAGGTTGGGGGTTCAAGTCCCTCGTGCCCTGCAACGAATGACCTGCAACAAGTGATCTGCAACGGAAGGTGAAGGTCAGTGTCGGACAGCAAGGCCGTACGCGGCCCCCGCGAGCGGGGGAGCGACGCCGACAAGCGCACCAGCCTGCCGGTGTTCTACCGACAAGTGATCGCCGAGCTCCGCAAGGTCGTCTGGCCCACGCAGGAGCAGCTGACCACCTACTTCATCGTGGTGATGGTCTTCGTGCTCTTCATGGTCGGGTACGTCTCGGTCCTCGACCTCGGCTTCGGCAAGTTCGTCTTCTGGGTCTTCTCCGGCAACGCGGGCCAGTAGCCGCCGCCACCTGCCTTCCCCCGACCCACCCGAACCACCACTGATGGAGCACCACGTGTCCGAGCAGTACCAGTCCGAGGAGCTCGAGGTCCCGACGGCGGACGCCGTCGAGCAGACCCAGCCCACCGACCAGCCCATCGACCAGCCCGCCGACGACCAGGTCGAGCCCGAGGTGACCGAGGAGCCGGCGGCCGAGGCTGCCGACGACCTCCCCCTCGGTGACGAGGTCGCCGAGGAGGCGCTCGAGGACGACGCCCCGGTGGCGGAGCTCGCCGCCGACGAGGGGCGACGACGAGCCGCTGACGACGAGGCCGCTGACGACGAGGCCGTCGACGCGGTGGACGCCGTGGACGAGGCCGACGCCGAGGACGATGCCGCGGACGAGGAGTCCGACGACGAGGAGCCCGCCGCGGACGACCCGCTGGAGGCCTTCCGCCAGGAGCTCTACGCCAAGCCGGGCGACTGGTTCGTGGTGCACACCTACTCCGGCATGGAGAACCGCGTCCGCGCCAACCTCGAGAACCGGATCTCCTCCCTCCACATGGAGGACTACATCCACGAGATCGTGGTCCCGACCGAAGAGGTCGCGGAGATCAAGAACGGCCAGCGCAAGATGGTCAAGCGCACCGTGCTCCCCGGCTACGTGCTGGTCCGGATGGACCTGACCGACGAGTCGTGGGCGGCCGTCCGCCACACCCCGTCGGTGACCGGCTTCGTCGGCCACAGCCACCAGCCGGTGCCGCTGAGCATGGACGAGGTCGAGAACATGCTGGCCCCCGCCGTGATCGCGACCGCCGAGGCGGCCGTGGCCGCCGCGGGCGGTACGCCGGCCGGCGGCGGGTCCGCGAAGAAGCCGGTCGAGGTCGCCGACTTCGACGTCTCCGACTCCGTGATGGTCGTCGACGGCCCGTTCGCCACGCTGCACGCGACGATCACCGAGATCAACGCCGAGGCCCAGCGGGTCAAGGCCCTGGTCGAGATCTTCGGCCGCGAGACCCCGGTCGAGCCGCTCTCGCAGATTCAACGAGTGTGAGCGCCGCCGAGGCTGAGCTTGCGAAGCCTCGGTTCAGGCGCCAGGTCGAGGAGCGTCGGCTCGGACCGAGCCTGCGAGGGACGAGTGACGCGTCTCGAGACCCGGTGAGTGGAGAAGCAGGCGCAATTAGCCGCCGTACCCAAGATCAAGGCACAATGTCCAGGTTGCCCTGACGGGCGACCGCACCACCAGTGGCAGAGGGCCCAGTGACAGAGCAGAGCCCCTCGTCATGACCACGAGATAGAGAGCTGGATACAGATGCCTCCCAAGAAGAAGATCGCTGCGCTCGTCAAGGTGCAGCTCCAGGCCGGTGCCGCGACGCCGGCGCCGCCGGTCGGCACCGCCCTCGGTCCGCACGGCGTGAACATCATGGACTTCTGCAAGGCCTACAACGCCCAGACCGAGTCCATGCGCGGCAACGTCATCCCCGTGGAGATCACCATCTACGAGGACCGGTCCTTCACCTTCATCACCAAGACCCCGCCGGCCGCCGAGCTGATCAAGAAGGCCGCCGGCTTGCAGAAGGGGTCGGGCGTCCCGCACAAGGAGAAGGTCGGCAAGCTGACCAAGGACCAGGTGCGCGAGATCGCCCGGACCAAGCTGCCCGACCTCAACGCGAACGACGAAGAGGCCGCGATGAAGATCGTCGAGGGCACCGCGCGTTCCATGGGCGTCACCGTCGTCTGAGGCCGACCGGCCGTCTCGACGGCGCCCCATCCCCGTGGCAGGGCCGCGCTGGCCCGCTCGACCACACCTGGACACCAGAACGAAAAGAGAACCAGTCATGCAGCGCAGCAAGACCTACCGTGCGGCGACCGACAGCTACGACACGTCGGAGATCTACGCCCCGCTCGCGGCCATCAAGATCGCCAAGGGCGCCAGCAAGAAGAAGTTCGACGAGACCGTCGACGTCGTGATGCGCCTCGGGGTCGACCCCCGCAAGGCCGACCAGATGGTCCGCGGCACCGTCAACCTGCCCCACGGCACCGGCAAGACCGCTCGGGTGCTCGTGTTCGCCAACGCCGAGAAGGCCGACGCCGCCCGTGAGGCCGGCGCCGACGTCGTCGGTGGCGACGAGCTGATCGAGAAGGTCAGCGGCGGCTGGCTCGACTTCGACGCCGTCGTCGCCACGCCCGACATGATGGGCAAGGTCGGCCGCCTCGGCCGGGTGCTCGGCCCGCGCGGCCTGATGCCCAACCCGAAGACCGGCACGGTGACCCCCGACGTCGCCAAGGCCGTCTCCGACATCAAGGGCGGCAAGATCGAGTTCCGCGTCGACCGCCACGCCAACCTGCACTTCATCATCGGCAAGGCGTCGTTCTCCGAGGCCCAGCTGGCCGAGAACTACGCCGCCGCCCTCGAGGAGGTGCTGCGGCTCAAGCCGGCCAGCTCCAAGGGCCGCTACATCCGGAAGATCACGGTCTCCACGACCATGGGCCCCGGTGTCCAGGTCGACCCCAACCGCACCCGCAACGTCGCGGTCGAGGACGAGCTCGCCCAGGCCTGACTCTTCCCGCTCTGCAACGAACGAACGCCCCGCCCGGGAGTCCGGCGGGGCGTTCGTCATGTCTGGTCAGGGAAGGCGGTGGCCTCAGCCGTCGATGCGTTCCTCGACCAGGCGCTCGGCCACGAGCGTGCCGTCGATGTCGAACCGGCCCTGGAGGAACTTCTTGCGGAACTCGATGTCGAGTCCGGTCGAACCCTGGCGGTTCTTCTCCAGGGTGAGCACGGCGTACTCGCGGAAGCGGTCCAGGCCGTTGATGTCGTAGACCAGGTGGTCGCGGGAGACGATGTCGGACTTGGTGTTGATGATCATCACGACGTCCGGCTCGTAGGCCAGGGCGGTCGAGCCCTTCAGGTGCCGCGCGCGCATCCGCTGGCCGGGCTTCAGACCGTCCCGGTCGGCCGACGACACCGCGAGCACGGGGGTGTCGAAGTCGATCGCCAGGTCCTTGAGCTGCTGGGTGATCAGGGTGATCTGCTGCTCGTCCGAGGCGCTCATGTCGGTGGGCTTGACCTTCTGGAGGTAGTCGACGACCACCAGCGGCGGCTGGCCGGTGTCGGCGAAGACCTCCTTGACGCAGTCGGTGATGGCGCCCATGTCCGTCATCGCCGTGGTGGAGCGGTGGATCACCAGCCGGTCGGAGTAGCTCCCGATCCGCATCAGCGCCTCGATGGCGAGCGGTCCGGCGGTGGCCATCAGCCGCTCCGGCAGTCCGCCGGCGTCGAGCGCCTTGCCGTCGAAGGCCTCCCGGATGTTGGAGATGGCGGGCGCGTTGGTGCCGCCGACCAGCCCCGCCTCCATCGAGATCAGCCGCTGCAGGAGCACCTCGGCCTCGAGCTCGAAGGAGAACAGCACCGCCGAGCAACCAGCGGCGGCGGCGTTGCGGCACATCTGGAGCACCATGGTCGTCTTGCCCTGGCCCTGCGGGCCGGCGATCACGTTGAGGGCACCCGCGCGGAACCCGCCGCCGATCGCGTCGTCGAGCATGGGGAAGCCGGTAGGCCAGATCCGCACCTCGGCCTCAGGGGAGCGCAGCCGTGCGTCGGCCCGCTCGACCACCGAGGTCAGGGAGGTGAGTTTCTGATCCATGACAGCGATTGCACCAGAGGTGTGCGGGCCGGTTCCGGATAAGCATTCAATCTGACCCGTCCGGGTGGTCCCGGAACCACCCGAAATGGCCATGCCGAACGGGGGATACCCCAGGTCCGGACGTGCAACGCCCCGCCGGGAGCGGGTCCGGGCGGGGCGTCGTCGTACGTCGGGTGGGGCTAGGAGAGGCCCCTACGTGACCGGGTGTGGTCAGTGGTCGGCGAACAGGCGCTCCTCGACCAGCTGCTCGGCAACGATCTTGCCCTCGGTCTCGAACCGGCCCTGGTGGAACCGCTTGCGGAACTCCAGCTCGATCCCGTCGTGGCCCTGGCGGTTCTTCTCGACGGAGATGACCGTCCACTCGCGCCACTTCTCCAGGCCGTTGACGTCGAAGAGCAGGTGGTTGCGGGCCACCACGTCGGACTTGGTGTTCATGATCAGCACCACGTCGGGTTCGTAGGCCAGGGCGGTGCCACCGCGCAGGTGCCGCGCCCGCATCCGCTGGCCGGGCTCGAGGCCCTGCTTGTCGGCGGCCGCGACCGCGAAGACGGGCGCCTCGAAGTCGATGGCCAGATCCTTGAGCTGTTCGGTGATCTTGGTGATGCTCTCCTCGTCGGAGAGCCGCTGGTCGTCGAACTTCACCTTCTGCAGGTAGTCGACGATGATCAGGGGCGGCTGACCCGTCTCTCCGACCACCTCCTTGACCGCGTGGGCGATGGTCGGGATGTCGGTCTGGGTCGTGGTGGAGCGGTGCACGACCAGCCGGTCCGCGTAGCCCTGGATGCGCATGATCGCCTCGATGCCGGGGGTGCCGGCCAACCGCTCGGGCAGTCCACCGGTGCCCTCGACGCCCTCGAAGGCCGCGCGCACCTGGGTCAGCCCCGGAGCTCTGGTGCCCCCGATCAGGCCGGACTCCAGGGCGATCAGGCGCTGGAGCAAGGCCTCCGCGTCGAGCTCGAAGGAGAAGAAGATGGCGGAGCGTCCAGCGGCGACGGCGTTGCGTGCCATCTGGAGAGCCATCGTGGTCTTGCCCTGGCCCTGCGGCCCGGCAAGGAGGTTGAGCGCCCCGGCCCGCAGGCCGCCCCCGAGGACGTCGTCGAGAAGCGGGAATCCCGTCGGCCAGATCCGCACCGAGGACTCCGGGGACCGCAGGCGCGTGTCAGTACGATCCAAGATCGTCGCAAGCGAGGTGAGTTTCGGGTCCACGCTAGACATTGCAACAGAATTCGGGGATTTGCGTGAACCGAACGGGTAAAAAGGACTAGTCCTGTTGGGCCCCGCGTCATGGCCCGATCGGGGGAAGCGTCACTTGCCCCCGCTCGCCCACGCGAGCTCCGATTTGTCCGGCCCGGACGAGGCGGCGTACGGTGGGCCGCTGAAACCAGAGACCGCTGGTCGTCGGACTGCTCGCAGCACAGGGGCAGGTCGACCGAAGGTCCACTCCGGTGGGCGACCCGCGCAGGTGACAGAGCACGAGCCCTCCGGCTGACGGAGGGATCCACGCCCTGAGCCTGCGCTCGGGGCGTTCGTCGTTGAGGGCCCGGGTACGCACCAGCCGAGCAGCGGTCTCCCCACCGGAAGGAGATCCATGGCGCGGGCAGACAAGGTTGCGGCCGTCGCGGAGATCGTCGATTCGTTCAACGATGCGACGGGTGCCGTGCTGACCGAGTACCGCGGTCTCACCGTGAAGCAGCTGCAGGAACTGCGGCGCTCGCTGCGTGGGAACGCCGACTACGCCGTGGTCAAGAACACGCTGGCCAAGCTGGCCGCCAACGAGGCAGGCATCGAGGGATTCGACGACCTGCTCACCGGACCGACCGCCATCGCCTTCATCAACGGCGATGTGGTCGAGGCGGCCAAGGGCCTGCGTGACTTTGCCAAGGCGAACCCCACCCTGGTCATCAAGGGTGGCGTCCTGGACGGCAAGGCTCTCGACGCGAAGGAGATCGCCAAGCTGGCGGACCTCGAGTCGCGCGAGGTGCTCCTGGGCAAGCTGGCCGGCGCGATGCTCGCGTCGCTCAGCCAGGCCGTCTACCTGCTCAACGCCCCCATCGCCCAGGTCGCCCGGCTCGCCGGTGCGCTCCAGGCGAAGGCGGAGAGCGACCCCTCGATCCTCGCGGGTGGTGCCGGTACGCCGGCCCCGACCACCGATGACTCCGTCGCCGAGGAGAGCCCCGAGGAGGCCGACGACCATGTCGGCACCGAGGAGCCCGCCGCGGCGACCGAGGACGCTCACGTCGGCGACGAGCAGGCCGTCGCGCCTGCCGACGAGCCGACCCAGGGTGATGACACATCCGAGGACCAGCCGACCGAGGCCTGAGGCCCCGGTCACCCACCACCCCACCACCTCGGCTCGCAGGCACCAGCACCTGAGGGCCACCGAATGGAAGGAAACGCCACCATGGCGAAGCTCAGCACCGACGAGCTCCTCGACGCGTTCAAGGAGATGACGCTCATCGAGCTCAGCGAGTTCGTGAAGCAGTTCGAGGACACCTTCGGCGTGACCGCGGCCGCTCCGGTCGCCGTCGCCGCCGCCCCCACCGCGGGCGGTGCGGCCAACGTCGGCGAGGAGGCCGCCGAGCAGGACTCGTTCGACGTCGTCCTCGAGGCGGCCGGTGACAAGAAGATCAACGTCATCAAGGAGGTGCGCGCCCTGACCTCCCTCGGACTGAAGGAGGCCAAGGACCTCGTGGAGGCCGCTCCCAAGGCCGTCCTCGAGGGCGTCGCCAAGGACGCCGCGGAGAAGGCCAAGGAGGCCCTCGAGGGCGCCGGGGCCACCGTCACCCTCAAGTGACCTCACGCGCCTAGCGCGCCAGCACCACCGTCGAAGGGCGGGCACCCGATCTCCGGGTGCCCGCCCTTCGCGCATTTCGCTGGTCGAGGAGGGACGAAGTCCCGTCACGAGACCCCGCAACCGGTCCGCGGTCTGGCGCCGGGTCTCGTGACAGGCGCTGGCGCGCCTTCCTCGACCAGCGGCGCCGCTACCCGCCCGTAACCTTCCCGCCCCCCGCCCGTTGACCCCTCGGAGGCGGACGTACGGGAGGCGCCACCTCCCGTGGACGGTACGACGAGCGAGGGGAGGCGCGAGTGGGTGTCGAGATCCAGATCGAGGGACTGACCAAGTCCTTCGGCAACCAGCTCATCTGGGGCGACGTGACGCTGACGGTGCCCGCGGGCGAGATCTGCGTGATGCTCGGCCCCTCGGGCACCGGCAAGTCCGTGCTGCTCAAGACCGTCATCGGACTGCTCAAGCCCGACCGCGGGTCCGTGGTGATCGAGGGCACCGACATCGCGAGCTGTTCCGAGAAGGAGCTCTACGAGATCCGCAAGCTGTTCGGCGTGCTCTTCCAGGACGGCGCCATGTTCGGCTCGATGAACCTCTACGACAACGTCGCCTTCCCGCTCCGCGAGCACACCAAGAAGTCCGAGTCGGAGATCCGCGACATCGTGATGGAGAAGATGGATCTCGTCGGGCTGGTCGGCGCCGAGATGAAGCTGCCCGGCGAGATCTCGGGAGGCATGCGCAAGCGCGCCGGGCTGGCGCGAGCGCTGGTCCTCGATCCCGAGATCGTGCTCTTCGACGAACCCGACTCAGGCCTCGACCCGGTCCGGACGGCGTTCCTCAACCAGCTCATCATCGACCTCAACGCCCAGATCGAGGCGACGTTCCTGATCGTCACCCACGACATCAACACCGCGCGCACGGTGCCCGACAACATCGGCCTGCTCTACCACCGGCACCTGGCCATGTTCGGGCCGCGCGAGATGCTGCTCAGCTCCGAGGAGCCGGTCGTCCGCCAGTTCCTCAACGCCCAGCGGGTCGGCCCGATCGGCATGTCGGAGGAGAAGGACGCCGACGAGCTGGAGGCCGAGAAGGACCAGGAGCTGCCCCCGCTGCCCCCCATCCCGCTCCAGCAGGAGCCGACGAACGGGATACCGCGGCGCGGCCAGCGCCCGCCCGGCGAGTGGTGCAAGGAGTTCGGCGTCACGCCGCCGCCCGGCTCCTTCGAGCCGAACATGACCATGAGCACGGGGGCCTGACGCGATGGCATCCACCACGTCGTCACGCGCCCTCGCGCCCATCGGCACAGCCGGCAAGCTCTTCGCCTTCGGCCTCGACGTCGGGCGCGGGCTGTTCCGTCGCCCGTTCCAGACCCGCGAGTTCATCCAGCAGGCCTGGTTCATCGCCTCGGTGACGATCATCCCGACCGCCCTGGTCGCCATCCCCTTCGGTGCCGTGATCGCGCTCCAGGTGGGCGGCCTGATCAAGCAGTTCGGGGCCCAGTCGTTCGTCGGGTCGGCCTCGGTGCTGGCCGTCGTCCGCGAAGCGGGGCCGATCGCCACGTCGCTGCTCATCGCCGGCGCCGGCGGCTCCGCGATCGCGGCCGACCTCGGCGCCCGCAAGATCCGCGAGGAGCTCGACGCGATGATGGTGCTCGGGATCGACCCGATCCAACGCCTCGTCGTACCGCGCGTGCTCGCGTGCATGCTCGTCGCGGTCTTCCTCAACGGGCTGGTCAGCGTGGTGGGCGTCTCGGGCGGCTACGTCTTCAACGTGGTCCTCCAGGACGGCACGCCCGGTTCCTACCTGGCGAGCTTCACCGCGCTCGCGCAGCTGCCCGACCTGTGGCAAGGCATGGCCAAGGCCCTGGTCTTCGGGCTGATCGCCGCCGTCGTCGCCTGCTACAAGGGGATGAACGCGAAGGGCGGCCCCAAGGGCGTGGGCGACGCCGTCAACGAGTCGGTCGTGGTGACCTTCATGCTCCTGTTCGTCGTCAACTTCGTGATGAGCGCGATCTACTTCCAGCTCGTCCCGCCGAAGACGGGCTGATCGCGATGGCCGGATTGCAGTCGATGTACGAGACGCCCGCCAGGTGGCTGGACGAGCTGGGCGGCCAGCTCGCGTTCTACCTGCGCGCGCTGGCGTGGACGCCGCGCACGGTGTCGCGCTACAAGAAGGAGATCCTGCGCATCCTTGCCGAGGTCACCCTCGGGTCGGGGTCGCTCGCCGTCATCGGCGGCACCGTCGGCGTGATCACGGCGATGTGCTTCTTCACCGGCACCGAGGTGGGCCTCCAGGGCTACGCCGCCCTCAACCAGCTGGGCACGGCCGCCTTCTCGGGCTTCGTCTCGGCCTACTTCAACACCCGCGAGATCGCCCCCCTGGTGGCCGGCATCGCCCTGGCGGCGACGGTCGGCTGCGGCTTCACCGCCCAGCTCGGCGCGATGCGGATCTCCGAGGAGATCGACGCCCTCGAGGTGATGGCGATCCCCTCGCTGCCCTTCCTGGTGACCACTCGCATCATCGGCGGCATGATCGCCATCATCCCGCTGTACGTCGTGGGGTTGCTGTCGTCGTACTTCGCCACCCGGCTGACCGTCACCCGGTTCTTCGGGCAGAGCGAGGGCACCTTCGACCACTACTTCAACCAGTTCCTGCCGCCCGGCGACGTGCTGTGGTCCTTCGGCAAGGTGCTGGTGTTCGCGGTCACCGTGATCCTGATCCACTGCTACCACGGCTACAACGCCTCCGGCGGGCCCGCCGGCGTCGGCGTCGCGGTCGGCCGCGCGGTGCGCACCAGCATCGTCGCCATCAACCTCATCGACCTGTTCCTGTCGATGGCGATCTGGGGCACCACCACGACCGTGCGGCTGGCGGGCTGACCCATGACATCGGTGCGGGTGAACCACAAGGTCCTCGGCGTGGCGTTCCTCTGCCTGCTGCTGGGCGGCGTGTGGCTGACCTACGCCGTGTTCACCAAGCAGTTCGTGGACTACCAACGGGTGACCCTGCAGACCTCGACCCTCGGCCTCCAGCTGCCCGAGCGGGCGGACGTCAAGATCCGCGGCGTCATCGTCGGCGAGGTGCTGGGCTTCGAGACCGACGCCGAGGGCGCCGCAGTGACGCTGGGTCTCTTCCCCGACACGATCGACACCATCCCGGCCAACGTGACCGGCTCGATCGTGCCCAAGACGCTCTTCGGCGAGAAGTACGTCGCGCTCGAGGTGCCGGACGACCCGGCGCCGCGGCACATCCAGGCGGGCGCCACCATCGCGCGCACCCAGGTGGCGATCGAGGTCGAGAAGGTCCTCAACGACCTCTACCCGCTGCTGCGCGCCGTGCAGCCCGCCGCGATCAACGAGACCCTCAACGCGATCGCCACGGCGCTGGAGGGGCGCGGCGAGATGATCGGCCGGAACTTCGAGACGGTCGACTCCTACCTCAGGCGGCTCAACCCGCAGATCCCCGCCATCGTCGACGACCTGCGGCTGACGGCCAAGGTGTCCACGACCTACGCCCAGGTGATGCCGCAGATCGCCGCGATCCTGCGCAACACGATCACGACGACGGGCACCCTCCAGGACCGGGAGAAGCAGCTGCACGCGTTCTTCACCGACCTGACGGGGTTCTCCGACGACGCCCGGGTGTTCCTGGACGAGAACGGCGACGACATCATCCGGCTCGGCCAGCTCGGAGCGGCCCAGCTGCGGGTGCTGGCGAAGTACGCCCCCGAGTACCCCTGCCTCACCGGCGGGATCGTGAACGCCGGCCACCTCCAGGCCGAGGCGTTCCGCGGCTTCACCCTGCACATCGTGCTCGAGACGCTGCCGAACCAGCCCCGCGGCTACACCGCGGCCGACGTCCCGCGACTCGGCGACCAGCGTGGCCCCGCCTGCCTGAACCTGCCCACCCCGCCGTGGTCGCAGGAGCACCCGCTGGACCACCAACCGAACTTCGACGACGGTGTCGACAGCCCCACCGGCAAGGGCACCAGCCGCGTGGCGCCCGGCTACGGCTACTTCGGCGCCGGACAGGGGTACGCCGGCGGGTCGGACGAGAGCGCCCTGCTGAAGTCGCTGCTCGGTCCGGGCCTCGGCGTCACCGCAGCCGACGTACCCGACCTCGGCGTGCTGCTCGTCGGCCCGATGGCGCGGGGGGCGGAGGTGTCGCTGAGGTGAGCACGCGATGAAGCTCCTCGACAAGAAGACCTCGTTCGACCTGGCCAAGCTGGTCGCCTTCATGGTCGTCACCACGCTGGCGACGAGCGTCCTGGTCATCATCATCGGCAACTTCGACTTCGGTGGCAGCCGCCAGTACCGGGCCGAGTTCACCGACGCCACCGGCGTCGTGAAGGGCGACGACATCCGGATCGCCGGGGTCAAGGTCGGCACGGTCAAGAAGGTCGAGATCGTGGACCGCACCCGGGCCCTGGTCACCTTCTCCGTGCAGGACACGACCGCCCTGTCGAAGGCGACCCGCGCCGACATCCGCTACCGCAACCTCGTGGGGCAGCGGTACATCTCGCTGAGCAACGAGATCGGCGACAGCGCGAAGCTGCCCGAGGGCGCGACCATCCCGGTGAGCCAGACCTCGCCGGCGCTGGACCTCACCGTGCTCTTCAACGGGTTCAAGCCCCTGTTCGAGGCGCTCACCCCCAGCGACATCAACAAGCTCTCCTACGAGATCGTCCAGGTCTTCCAGGGCGAGGGCGGCACCCTCGAGGGGCTGCTCGCCCACACCGCGTCCGTGACCTCGACGCTGGCGGACCGCGACCAGATCATCAGCGCCCTCATCGACAACCTCAACGAGGTGCTCGCCCACATCGGCAGCCGCGACGACCAGCTCAACCAGCTGATCACGACGTTCCGCCAGTTCGTCGGCGGGCTGAAGCAGGACCGCCACGCGATCCTGGGCTCCCTCGACCAGATCTCCCAGCTGTCCGTCCAGACCGCGGGTCTGGTGCAGGGCATCCGCAAGCCGTTCGTCGACGACATCAAGAACCTGCGCACCGTCGCCGAGAACATCGACCGCAACAAGGGGGAGCTCGACCGCGCGCTCCAGGTGCTGCCCATCAAGCTGGAGAAGGTCGGCCGGACCGCGATCTACGGGTCCTGGTTCAACTTCTACCTCTGCCAGTTCCAGGGCAAGGTCACCATCGCCGGTGCCACCATCCCGGTGCAGTACAACACCGGCTCCGACAGGTGCTCACTGGGATGAGCCACCACCCCACGACGTCGCCCGCCTCCTCCGCTGCGCTCCCCCAGCGGACGACGCCGCGGGGACCCCGGAGCCGACGATGAGCACCCCCTTCCGTGAACGCAACCCCGTCGTCGTCGGGGCGATCAGCCTCGCCGTCGTGGCGTTGTTGATCTTCGCCGCGTTCAACGCCCAGAACCTGCCGATCATCGGCGGCGGCGACGTCTACTACGCCGCCTTCAAGGAGGCCGGTGGGCTCAAGGCCAACGACGAGGTCCGCGTCGCCGGCGTCCGCGTCGGCAAGGTCGAGAAGGTCGAGCTCGACGGGGACCACGTCAAGGTCACCTTCCGGATCCAGGACCACGCGGACTTCGGCCGGGACACCCGCGCCGACATCAAGGTCAAGACCCTGCTGGGTGCCATGTACCTCAGCCTCGAGCCCGCCGGGTCGGGCCAGCTGGCCGCGGGCTCGGAGATACCCGTCGATCGCACCAGCTCGCCGTACGACGTCGTGAAGGCGTTCTCGGGGCTCGCGGAGACCTCCGACAAGATCGACACCGACCAGCTCGCCGGGGCTTTGACGACGCTGGCCGACCTGACCCGCAACACCCCCGAGGAGTTCCGCTCGGCCCTGGACGGCGTCTCGCGGCTCTCGAACAACGTCGCCGCCAAGGACGCCCAGATCGACACGCTGCTGGGCAACCTGCGCAACGTGGCCGGGGTGCTGCACGCTCGCGACCAGGACATCGTCGGGCTGATGCGGGACTCCGACGTGCTGTTCCGCGCGCTGGTCAAGCGGCGCCAGTCCGTGCACCGGCTGCTGGTCTCGACGAGCACCCTCTCGACGGAGCTCACCAGGCTGGTGCGGCAGAGCCGCGCCGACCTCACGCCGGCGCTGACCCACCTGCAGTCCGTGGTCGACGTGCTGAACAAGAACGAGGACAACATCGACAACAGCCTGCGGCTGATGGCGCCGTTCTACCGCGTCTTCGCGAACACGCTCGGCAACGGACCGTGGTTCGACACCTACATCCAGAACATCCCTCCCGTTCCGCAGGTGGGCTGAGCCATGGGACTGGTGATGAAGCTCGTCGTCGCGACGGTGGTGGTCGCATTCGTGGTCGCCGCCGCGTTCGCCTTCCTCGGCGGATCCGAGACCAAGACGCTGACCGCCCACTTCCCGCGGACCGTGTCGGTCTACGTCGGCAGCGACGTCCGCGTCCTCGGAGTGCCGATCGGCCAGGTCGACTCGGTGACCCCGTCCGGCACCGACGTCGTGGTGACGATGTCGTACGACGCCAAGATCAAGGTCCCCGACGATGCCGCGGCGGTCATCGTCTCGCCCTCGATCGTGGGCGACCGGTTCGTCCAGCTCACGCCCGTCTACACCGGCGGCGCCGTGCTCGCCGACGGCGCGACGCTGCAGACCGACCGCACGGCCGTGCCGCTGGAGCTCGACCAGATCTACCAGAGTCTCGACGACCTGACGGTTGCTCTCGGGCCGACCGGCGCCAACGCGAAGGGCGCGCTGACCGACCTGCTCGAGACCACGGCCGCCAACTTCGGGGGCCAGGGCGCGAAGTTCCACCAGACCATCCAGGACTTCAGCCAGCTCACCGGGACCCTCGACGACAACAAGGAGCAGCTCTTCGGCTCGGCCCGGGAGCTGGAGGGGCTGATCCACACGCTGGCGCGCAACGACTCCACCGTGCGCCGGTTCAACCAGTCGCTGGCGTCGGTCTCGACGATGCTGTCCGGTGAGCGCGGGGAGCTGGCCGCGTCGCTGCGCAACCTGGCCGTCGCGATGAAGCAGGTCTCCGGGTTCGTCAAGGAGAACCGCACCCTGCTCGGCAGCAACATCAAGAGCCTCAACCGGGTGGCCAAGGTGCTGGTCAAGCAGCGCGACGCCCTCGACGAGGTGCTCACGGATGCGCCGGTGGCGCTCAACAACCTCGCCCTGACGTACAACCCGCAGGCCGGCACCCTCGACACCCGGGCCAACATCCAGGAGCTGGGCAACCAGATCACCAGCGACCCGGCCACCCTGCTGTGCGGCATCGTCAACCAGGCCGACCAGGCGGGCGACGTCTGCAGCACCATCCAGGACATCCTCGGCCGGCTGCCGGCGGCGCCGCGGGCCGGCGCCCTCGGCCAGGGCGGCGTACCCGTCCCGCAGCAGTTCGACCCGACCTTGGGAGGGCTGGTGGCGGCCCCATGAGCTCCTCCCGGATGCCAGCTTCGGCGTCGTTCCTGACCGTTCGGCGTCGTTGCAACGACGCCGAAGGGGCGGAACACCCGCTCGAGCGGGTATCCCGCCCGACGGCGACCACCCGCTGGAGGCTGCTCCTGCTCGCCCTCGTCGGCGCGCTGACGTTCTCGGGCTGTGGGTTCGACGTCTACAAGCTGCCGCTGCCGGGTGGCACCGACGTGGGGGACCACCCGATCACCGTGCACGTGATGTTCCACGACGTCCTCGACCTGGTGCCGCAGTCGACGGTGAAGGTCAACGACGTCAACGTCGGCAAGGTCACCGACGTCAGCCTCGACGGCTACACCGCCGACGTCACCGTCCAGCTGCGCAACGACGTCCGGCTCCCGGACAACGCGGTGGCCACCATCCGCCAGACCAGCCTGCTGGGGGAGAAGTTCGTCTCCTTGGCGGCGCCGGACAGCGGGGCCAGCAGCGACCCGCTGCAGACCGGCGACGTGATCCCGCTCGAGCGCAGCGGCCGCAACCCCGAGGTCGAGGAGGTGCTCGGCGCGCTCAGCCTGCTGCTCAACGGCGGCGGGGTCGCGCAGCTGCGCACCATCGCCCAGCAGCTCAACCTCGCCCTGGACGGCCGGGAGGGCACGGCGCGGTCGGTGCTCGACCAGGTCCGGACGCTGATGACCCAGCTCGACGACCACAAGGCCGAGATCGTCAACGCCATCGACAAGCTCAACGACCTGTCGGTCTCCATCAACCGGCAGCGCGACACGATCGACGCCACGCTCGAGAAGCTGCCCTCGGCCCTCGCCTCGATCAACCAGCAGCGTCGCGACCTGGTGACGATGCTGCGCGCCCTGGCCCACCTCAGCGACGTCGGGGTCCGCGTCATCTCGGCGTCGAAGGCCGCCACCATCGACTCGCTCCAGCAGCTCGACCCGGTGTTGTCGCAGATCGCCGCGTCGGGGGACGACTTCGTCAACGCGTTCAGCGTCTTCCTGACCTACCCCTTCGTCGACGAGGTGGTCGGTCGCGACCCGCAGGTCGCCCGCAACCTGCACATGGGCGACTACACCAACCTGTCCGTCACGCTCGACGTCAACGTGGACACGACGCTCCCCACCCTGCCGACCGGGCTGCCCACCACGGGACTTCCCACGCTGCCGACCAACCTGCCCACCACGCTGCCCACGATCATCGACCCGACCGTGGTCCTCAACGACGTGCTCGCCTGCATCAAGAGCGGCAGCCTCACCAGCCCGGAGTGCCAGAAGGTGCTGGCCAGTCCGGAGAAGCTGCTCGAGCTCCGCGCGGAGTGCGCCAAGCCGGAGAACAAGGACCGCGCCGTCTGCCAGCAGCTCAACACGCTGCCCACCCCGCCGACGCCGAGCGTCTCCGTCCCGTTGCCGACCCTGAGCACCCTCATCCCGACGCTGCCGACCCTCCTCCCGCGGCCGGGCATGGGGCCCGAGCGCCTCGACTTCGGCAGGCACGGGCCGACGATGGCCCAGCTGATGCAGCTCTACGACCCGGCGCTCGTCAGCCTCCTCGTGCCGGGCCTGGTCACCTCGGACGGGGGCGGCCGATGATCACCCGCCGCACCAGGATCCAGCTGGTCGCCTTCACGCTGATCACCCTGATCGGGGTCAGCTTCGTCGGGGCCCGCTACGCGCGACTGGACCGGATGTTCGTCGACACGTCGTACACCGTCGTGGCGCACTTCGCGGACTCCGGCGGCATCTTCGCCGGCGGCGAGGTCAGCTATCGAGGGGTGCGCGTCGGCCAGGTCGAGAAGCTGGAGCTGACCGATGCCGGCGTCGACGTCTACCTCGACATCGACAACGCCTACGACGCGATCCCCGCCGACACCGTCGCCCTGGTCGGCAACCGCTCGGCCGTGGGTGAGCAGTACGTCGAGCTCCAGCCCCGCACCGACAGCAAGCCCTTCCTGCGGGACCGGTCCGAGATCGCGATGGCCGACACCCGGGTCCCGCTGCCGACCCAGAAGCTCCTGGGCGACCTCTCGACCACGGTCGAGTCCGTCGACCAGGACGCCCTGCGCACCACGGTCGGCGAGCTGGGAGCCGCGTTCAGCGGCACCGGCCCGGACCTCCAGCGGATCATCGACAGCGGCACCTCGTTCATCGACGCCGCGAACGCGAACTTCGACACGACCACCGCCCTGATCAAGGACAGCAACACGGTGCTCAAGGGGCAGGTGGCCTCGGCGGACGCGATCCGCACCTTCGCCCGTCACCTCAAGCTGTTCAGCGGCACCCTCGCGGGCTCCGACCAGGATCTGCGGGCCGTCATCGACAACGGTTCCGCGACCGCCACCGAGCTGCGCCGCTTCCTCGACGACAACAAGGTCGACCTGGCCGAGCTGATCAACGAGCTGGTCACCACCGGCGAGGTCGTGGTCAAGCACCTGGCCGGGGTCGAACAGCTGCTGGTGATCTACCCGTACGTCGTGGAGGGCGGCTTCACCGTCGTCTCGCGCTCGCCCGACACCGGGCTGTACGACGCCCACTTCGGGATGGTCCTCACCTCGGACCCCGAGGTCTGCCACGCGGGCTACGAGTCGACCGACCGCCGGCCCCCGCAGGACGGCACCAACCGGCCGATGAACATGGGGGCGCACTGCGCGGAGCCCGCGTCGCAGTCCGACGCCCGGGGCGCCCAGAACGCCCCCCAGCGGGCACCGGCTTCCTACCGGTCCCCGTGGCGGGCGCCGGTGGCGACGTACGACCCCACGTCGGGCTCCCTGCGCTGGGGCGACCACGTCCCGCGTGACCTTTCCTCCCCCGGATCGTTGGCACCGAGAACCCTGGGAGGGGATTCGTGGAAGTGGCTGTTCCTGCAGCCGCTGATGCCGAGTCGGGAGTGAGTCGATGGCAGTCGCACAGCTGACGAAGACCGAGGAGAGGGAGACGGAGGGCCGTCCCAGCGACGGTCCGTCCGAGGAGCTCGCCGCGACACCGCCTCAGGCGCCGCGGTTCCGGCTCGTCCTGCTCGTCGCACTCGTGGCGATCGCGGTGGCCGGCGCCGGCGCCCTGTGGTGGCTGGCGTCGACCCGGGCCGTGGGTGCCGTCGGCATCCAGGGCGACCAGGAGCAGGTGCAGGCCGACCGCGAGGCGGTGATGTCCCAGGCCGAGCAGCTGATGCTCCGGATGGGCACCTACGGACCCGACCTGCTCGACGACCAGGGCCGGATGCCGGAGTACCGCAGCCGGGTCAAGCAGGTCATCACCCCCAAGTTCGCGGTGTCCTTCGACAAGCAGGCCGCCGTCGCCGAGCAGCTGGTCAGCCAGGGCCGGATCGCCCGCAAGGCCGCCGTCTTCGCCACGGGCGTCTCCGCGCTCGACAGCGACTCGGCGACCGTGCTCGTGGCCGGCTCCTTCACCGACACCTACCCGAAGACCGGACCGCGCGAGCCCTCGCCGTTCCGGCTCGAGGTGAGCCTGGTCAAGATCCAGGGCCGCTGGCTGGTCGACGACTTCACCCCGGTCGAGGGGGCGGCCCGATGAGCACGACGACGCTGGCGAAGACGGCCCCCGCCACGCCGAGCTGGTACGACCTCCTCGACGTCGACCCGACCGCCTCCGACGCGGACGTGAAGGCCGCCTGGAAGGCCGCCATCGCCGACCTCGAGCCCGGCGACCGGCGCTTCCAGGTGCTCAACCACGCCGCCGAGGTGCTGCTCGACCGGCGTCGGCGCAGGGCGTACGACGCCGAGCTGGCGGCCCAGGCGCCCGAGCCGGAGGACGAGGACGTGTCGACCGGATCCGCGGCCGCGCACCCCGCGGCGTACGGCGCGGGTGGTGCCGGGCTGGCTGCTCGTCGCCGTCGCCGCCGTCACGCGCCGCGATCGTGGGCACGGCCGCGGTGCTCGCGAGCACCGCGCCGTCCGACGCCAGCGTCGCCGACGCGACGCGCTCCGCGCAGGCCGCCGCCGAGCGCGCGATCGTGCCGATCCTGTCCTACGACGCCGCCCACCTCGACCAGGACCAGCAGGCGGCCGAGGGCTTCATGACCGCCGACTACCGGCGCCAGTACGACAAGCTCTTCGAGGTCATCAAGGCCAACGCGCCCAAGACCGGGACGGTCGTCTCCGCCCAGGTGGTCGCCTCCGGCATCGTCCGCTCGGGGGACGACCGCGTCTCGGTGCTGCTCTTCGTCGACCGGCCGACCACGAACAAGCAGACCGGCAACGGGTCTGGGGAGCCGGTCGTCTACAAGGACCAGGTCACCGTCACCCTCCAGAAGGTCGGCGACGACTGGCTGGTCGACGACCTGGTCACCTCGCCGGCTGCGCGCTGAGTACGCGTGCCCGCACCCCTGGTGCTGCGCCGGACCGTGGGGTGATACTGCGAGGACCAATCAAACCTCGGGGATGTCGCATGCCCACCACGTCTCGAGCCGTCGTCCTGTTCGCCACCATCCTGGTCTCCGGGACTCTCTGTCGCCGGCACGGCGGCGCCGGCCCAGGCGGCCCTCCCGCCCGATTGCGTCGCAGCCCGTCCCCGGCGGCCCGGTCACCTGCACCTACGACCACACCGGGGCGGTGCAGACCCTCGAGCTGCCGAACGGCGTGACCGCGGTGACGGTCACCGCCGACGGTGGTCACGGCTCCTCGGTCTTCCAGGGTCCGCCGTTCCCTCCGGGGGCCGCGGGGCCCATGTGACCGGGACCTTCCCCGTGACCCCGGGCGACGTCCTCTCGGTGTACGTCGCCGGTGACGGCGGGCACCAGCAGGGCGGGTTCGGCTACGGCCACGGAGGCGACTCCGACTTCATCGACGGCACGCTGGGAGCCGGCGGTGGCGGTGGCTCGGCCGTCGTCGACGGCGACGACGTGGTCCTCCTCGTGGCCGGTGGAGGTGGCGGCGCCGGGATCCGGCTCCCCTGCGCCGACGCCGGCGCCGGCGGTGACGCGGGCCAGGACGGCGGCGACGCCCCAAACTGCCCCGGCGGCACCGTCCCCGGCGGCCTGGGCGGCACGGCCGGTGCGGCGCCGGGTCCGGACGGCACCACGGGCCCGCACCGGTTCGTCGGCGGTGGGGGCGGCGGCGGCGGTGGTTTCCGGGGCGGCACCGGCGGCGAGGGCCAGGACTACGACATCGGCATCCGGAACTACGTCCGGCCGGTGGCGGTGCCGGGGGCACGAGCCACGCCGACCCCTCGGGCACCGCGGTCGACCTGACCGGGCTCAGCGACCGGGCCGGGGGCAGCAACGGACGCGTGGTCGTCACCTTCACGATCGGGACACCAGCGGCCTCTCTCGACCTCGCCCCCGCGTCGTCGACGGTGGTCCTCGGCGAGGGACCAGGCCTACACCGCGATCGCCCGTGCGGCGGGAGGGGCGAGCCTCGGGACCGTCACGCCGCGCACGACCTTCACGATCGCTCCGGACGGCGCGTGCGTCGCCGCGACCTGCACGCCCACGTCCCCGGGGCCGCACACGGTGACGGCGACGTACGGCAAGGGCGTCGCCGCGGTGACCGCCACGTCGGCGCTGATGGTGAACGCCGGCCCCGGCGCTGACCAGCGACCCGACGGCCGTGTTCACGCGCGGCGTGGCGGGCTCGTTCGAGGTGACCGCCACGGGCACCCCGGCCCCCGCCGTCGACGTCGTGGGCACCCTGCCGGCCGGGCTGACTCTCACCGACCACGGCGACGGGAGTGCGACCATCGCGGGCACCCCGAACGGGCCGGCCGGGACGTTCGTGGTGGGCATCCGGGCCACCAACGTCGTCGACCAGACGACCCAGCAGCTGGAGCTCGTGGTCCGGCAGGTCCCGGCCCTGCACGGGCCACCGACCGGCTTCTTCGTGGTCGGCCAGGCCGGCGCCTACGACGTCACCTCCACCGGCTACCCGGTCGCGGCACTCACCGTCGGGTCGGGATCGCTGCCCGCCGGGCTCACGTTCGTCGACCACGGCGACGGCACAGGCGACCGTGTCCGGGACGCCGCTGGGGCCGGTCGGTCCGTCACGCCGTCACGTTCACGGCGACCAACGTAGTGGGCACCACCACCCTCCCGGTGTCGCTGGTCGTGGGCGCCCGCCCGGCCTTCACGAGCCCGTCCGCGGCCACGTTCGCCCGCGGGCCTGCCGGGGTCGTTCACGGTCATCGCGACGGGCAGCCCGACGCCCACGCTGCAGCTGAGCACGGGCAAGCTGCCCGCCGGGCTGACGTTCACCGACCACGGCGACGGCACCGCCACGGTCGGGGGCACGCCAAGGGCAGGTTCGGGACCGCCACCGTCGTCGTGACCGCGGCGAGCGCGGCCGGGACAGTGGCGCAGGGTCTCGGGCTGAACGTCACGCTGGCCACCGGCGGTTGCGCGAACGTCATCCACGGCACGGAGGGCCCCGACGTGCTGGTCGGCAGCTCGGCCGGGGACACGCTGCCTCGGGCTCGGCGGCGCGGACGACCTCGCCGGACGGACCGCCAGGGACTGCCTCGTCGGCGGCGCCGGCGCCGACCGCCTGCGCGGCGGCCGCGGCGCGGACCGGCTGGTGGGTGGGCCCGAGGCGGACCTGCTGACGGGCGGTTCGGGGCGCGACCAGCTCCGCGCCGGGCCGGGCGACGACGTGCTCTCCACCCGCGACGGGCAGGCCGACCGGGTGTGGTGCGGCGCCGGGCGACGACCAGGTCACGGCAGACGCGCAGGACGACGTGGTCGGCTGCGAGCGGGTCGTGTTGCCCGCTCCCTGACCGCGGGGCGGGACAGATAGTCGTCCCCAGGTTTCGGCGATCCGCTTGACCTGGGGCAGGCGGAGGGTCATCATCATGCGCAGCGACATGCGCCAAGGCGTGTCTGCCCACTTGTGGTGCGCGCATGTTTCCGCTATCGTGGCCCCTCGCGTCTGCTCTCAGATGCCCATCCGCCTGCCCGGTGGCCGATGGAGTGGTGGGAGACGCAATCACCCCAGGACACGTCGAAGGACACCTGTTGGCCGCGCGCAGCTCCGCCGAAAACCCACGTCGCATCTCGTTCGCAAAGATCTCCGAGCCTCTCGAGCTCCCCGCAGCTCCTCTCTCTCCAGACCGACAGCTTCGACTGGTTGGTCGGCAACGACGCCTGGACAGGCGGAGGTCATCCGCCGCCGCGAGGCCGGCGAGGACGTCTCCGAGAAGTCGGGTCTCCAGGAGATCTTCGAGGAGATCTCCCCGATCGAGGACTTCTCCGAGACGATGTCGCTCTCGTTCGAGGACCCGGTCTTCTACGACCCGAAGTACACCGTCGACGAGTGCAAGGAGAAGGACTTCACCTACTCCGCCCCGCTCTACGTCTCCGCCGAGTTCACCAACAACGAGACCGGTGAGATCAAGGGCCAGACGGTCTTCATGGGCGACTTCCCGCTGATGACGCCCAAGGGCACGTTCATCATCAACGGCACCGAGCGGGTCGTCGTCTCGCAGCTCGTCCGTTCGCCGGGCGTCTACTTCGAGCGCACCGCCGACAAGACGTCCGACAAGGACATCTACACCGCCAAGATCATCCCGAGCCGGGGCGCCTGGCTCGAGTTCGAGATCGACAAGCGCGACATGGTCGGCGTCCGCCTCGACCGCAAGCGCAAGCAGAACGTCACGGTGCTGCTCAAGGCCCTCGGCTGGACCAACGAGCAGATCCGCGAGGAGTTCGGCCAGTACGAGTCGATGATGCTGACCCTCGAGAAGGACCACACCGAGGCCCAGCGCGACGCCCTGCTCGACATCTACCGCAAGCTCCGTCCGGGCGAGCCCCCGACGGAGGAGGCCGCGCAGACGCTGCTGAACAACTACTACTTCAACCCCAAGCGCTACGACCTCGCGAAGGTCGGCCGCTACAAGATCAACAAGAAGCTCGGCACCCACGAGGCCTTCGACCAGCAGACGCTGACCATCGACGACATCGTGGCGGCGATCCGCTACATCGTGCGCCTCCACAACGGCGACACCGTGCTGGCCGACACCGCCGGCGTCGAGATGAAGGACCCCGAGGGCAAGACCATCGAGGTCCTGGCCGACGACATCGACCACTTCGGCAACCGCCGGATGCGCACGGTCGGCGAGCTGATCCAGAACCAGCTCCGCACGGGCCTGGCCCGCATGGAGCGCGTGGTCCGCGAGCGGATGACGACCCAGGACGTCGAGGCCATCACGCCCCAGTCCCTGATCAACATCCGTCCGGTGGTGGCGGCGCTGAAGGAGTTCTTCGGCACCAGCCAGCTCTCGCAGTTCATGGACCAGACCAACCCGATCTCGGGCCTGACCCACAAGCGCCGCCTCTCGGCGCTGGGCCCCGGTGGTCTGTCCCGCGACCGCGCCGGCATGGAGGTCCGCGACGTCCACCACAGCCACTACGGCCGGATGTGCCCGATCGAGACCCCTGAGGGTCCGAACATCGGTCTGATCGGCTCGCTGGCGTCCTACGGTCGGATCAACCCGTTCGGCTTCGTCGAGACCCCCTACCGCAAGGTGAACAAGGGCAAGGTCTCCGACCAGGTCGACTACCTGACCGCCGACGACGAGGACAAGTACGTCATCGCGCAGGCCAACGCGCCGCTCGACGACAAGTTCCGCTTCACCGAGGAGCGGGTGCTCGTCCGCCAGCGTCACGGTGAGGTGTCCGAGGTGCTCGCCGAGGACGTCGACTACATGGACGTCTCCCCGCGCCAGATGGTGTCGGTCGCGACCGCGCTGATCCCCTTCCTGGAGCACGACGACGCCAACCGCGCGCTGATGGGCGCCAACATGCAGCGCCAGGCCGTGCCGCTCATCAGGAGCGACTCGCCGCTGGTCGGCACCGGCATCGAGTACCGCGCCGCGGTCGACGCCGGCGACGTGGTGGTGGCCGAGAAGGCCGGCGTGGTCAAGGAGGTGTCCGCGGACTTCATCGAGACGATGAACGACGACGGCACCTACCAGACCTACCGGCTGGCGAAGTTCCGCCGCTCCAACCAGGGCACCTGCATCAACCAGCGCCCGCTGGTGACCGAGGGCGACCGGCTCGAGATCGGCAGCCCGATCGCGGACGGCCCCTGCACCGACAAGGCCGAGATGGCGCTGGGCACCAACCTGCTCGTCGCGTTCATGCCGTGGCAGGGCCACAACTACGAGGACGCGATCATCCTCAGCCAGCGCCTGGTGCAGGAGGACATCCTCACCTCGATCCACATCGAGGAGCACGAGGTCGACGCCCGCGACACCAAGCTCGGCCCCGAGGAGATCACCCGCGACATCCCCAACGTCTCCGAGGAGATGCTGGCCGACCTCGACGAGCGCGGCATCATCCGCATCGGCGCCGAGGTCAACACCGGGGACATCCTGGTCGGCAAGGTCACGCCCAAGGGCGAGACCGAGCTCACCCCGGAGGAGCGGCTGCTCCGCGCGATCTTCGGTGAGAAGGCGCGCGAGGTGCGCGACACCTCGATGAAGGTGCCCCACGGTGAGTCCGGCACGGTCATCGGCGTCCGGGTGTTCGACCGCGAGGACGGCGACGAGCTGCCTCCGGGCGTCAACCAGCTGGTGCGGGTGTACGTCGCCCAGAAGCGCAAGATCTCGGTCGGCGACAAGCTCGCCGGGCGCCACGGCAACAAGGGCGTCATCGCCAAGATCCTGCCGATCGAGGACATGCCGTTCATGGAGGACGGCACGCCGGTCGACGTCGTGCTCAACCCGCTGGGTGTGCCGCGACGGATGAACATCGGCCAGATCCTCGAGCTGCACCTGGGCTGGCTGGCCAAGCAGGGCTGGGACCTCGACCTCCACGCGACGAAGGGGGCCAAGACCGACTCCGACCCGCTGGGCTGGAAGCAGCGGCTGATCTCCATCCACGCGGAGAAGGCCGAGCCGGGCACCAAGGTGGCGACGCCGGTGTTCGACGGCGCCAAGGAGGACGAGATCACCGGGCTGCTGGGCGCGACACTGCCCAACCGCGACGGGGTCCGGATGATCGACGCGACCGGCAAGGCCGACCTGTTCGACGGCCGCTCCGGGGAGCCGTTCCCGGACCCGGTGTCGGTCGGCTACATGTACATCCTCAAGCTGCACCACCTCGTCGACGACAAGATCCACGCACGCAGCACCGGCCCCTACTCGATGATCACGCAGCAGCCCCTGGGCGGTAAGGCCCAGTTCGGCGGCCAGCGGTTCGGCGAGATGGAGGTCTGGGCGATGGAGGCGTACGGCGCCGCCTACGCCCTGCAGGAGCTGCTGACGATCAAGTCCGACGACGTCCCGGGCCGCGTGAAGGTGTACGAGGCGATCGTCAAGGGCGAGAACATCCCCGACTCCGGCATCCCCGAGTCGTTCAAGGTGCTCGTCAAGGAGATGCAGTCGCTCTGCCTCAACGTCGAGGTGCTCTCGCAGGACGGCACCCCGATCGAGATGAAGGACGCCGAGGAAGACGTCTTCCGGGCGGCCGAGGAGCTCGGCATCGACCTCTCCCGTCGCGAGCCCAGCAGCGTCGAAGAAGTCTGAGTGATGGTCTCGACACGCCTCGCTAGCGCTCGGCGGCTCGACCACCGAGATGTTCGCTGGTCGAGCCGCCCGAGCCGCTAGGCGAGGGCGTGTCGAGACCAACTCAGTCCACAGCTTTGAAACTCCAGAACTAACGAAGGACAAGTAGCCACCGTGCTCGATGTGAACTTCTTCGACCAGCTTCAGATCGGCCTGGCCACCGCGGACGACATCCGCACGTGGAGCCACGGCGAGGTCAAGAAGCCGGAGACCATCAACTACCGCACGCTCAAGCCCGAGCGTGACGGCCTCTTCTGCGAGAAGATCTTCGGTCCCACCCGGGACTGGGAGTGCTACTGCGGCAAGTACAAGCGGGTCCGCTTCAAGGGCATCATCTGCGAGCGCTGCGGCGTCGAGGTGACCCGGAGCAAGGTCCGTCGCGAGCGGATGGGCCACATCGAGCTCGCCGCCCCCGTGACCCACATCTGGTACTTCAAGGGCGTGCCGTCGCGGCTGGGCTACCTGCTCGACCTGGCGCCGAAGGACCTGGAGAAGGTCATCTACTTCGCGGCGTACATGATCACCGCCGTCGACGACGACGCCCGCCACCGCGACCTGTCCTCGCTCGAGAACAAGGTCGGCCTGGAGCGCGAGCGCCTCGAGAAGCGCCGCGACACCCAGGTCGACGAGCGCGCCAAGAAGCTCGAGGACGACCTGGCGACCCTGGAGGCCGAGGGCGCCAAGGCCGACGCGCGCCGCAAGGTCAAGGACGGCGCCGAGCGCGAGATGAAGCAGGTCCGTGACCGCGCCCAGCGCGAGCTGGACCGGCTCGAAGAGGTGTGGAGCACGTTCAAGGCGCTCAAGGTCCAGGACCTGATGGGCGACGAGATGCTCTACCGCGAGATGAAGAACTGGTTCGGCAAGTACTTCGAGGGCCACATGGGCGCCACGGCGATCCAGAAGCGCCTGGAGACCTTCGACATCGAGGCCGAGGTCGACAACCTGCGCGAGATCATCGCCACCGGCAAGGGCCAGCGCAAGGTGCGCGCCCTCAAGCGGCTCAAGGTCGTCGACGCGTTCCGCAAGACCAACAACAGCCCGCTCGGCATGGTCCTCGACGCCGTCCCGGTGATCCCGCCGGACCTGCGCCCGATGGTGCAGCTCGACGGTGGCCGGTTCGCCACCTCCGACCTCAACGACCTCTACCGCCGCGTGATCAACCGCAACAACCGCCTCAAGCGGCTGCTGGACCTCGGCGCGCCCGAGATCATCGTCAACAACGAGAAGCGGATGCTCCAGGAGGCCGTCGACTCGCTGTTCGACAACGGCCGCCGTGGTCGTCCCGTCACCGGCCCGGGCAACCGGCCGCTGAAGTCGCTGTCCGACATGCTCAAGGGCAAGCAGGGCCGGTTCCGCCAGAACCTGCTCGGCAAGCGCGTCGACTACTCCGGTCGCTCGGTGATCGTCTCCGGTCCGCAGCTCAAGCTGCACCAGTGCGGCCTGCCGAAGATGATGGCGCTGGAGCTGTTCAAGCCCTTCGTGATGAAGCGGCTCGTCGACCTCTCCCACGCTCAGAACATCAAGTCCGCCAAGCGGATGGTCGAGCGCGCGACGTCGGGCATGAGCCGTTACGCCATGGTGTGGGACGTCCTCGAAGAGGTCATCATGGAGCACCCGGTGCTGCTCAACCGGGCGCCCACCCTGCACCGCCTCGGCATCCAGGCCTTCGAGCCGCAGCTGATCGAGGGCAAGGCCATCCAGATCCACCCGCTCGTCTGCGGCGCGTTCAACGCCGACTTCGACGGTGACCAGATGGCGGTGCACCTGCCGCTGTCCGCCGAGGCCCAGGCCGAGGCGCGGATCCTGATGCTGTCGACCAACAACATCCTCAAGCCGTCGGACGGCCGTCCGGTGACCATGCCCTCGCAGGACATGATCATCGGCCTGTTCTGGCTGACCACCGACCGCGAGGGAGAGCCCGGCGAGGGCCGTGCCTTCTCCTCGCCGGCCGAGGCGATCATGGCGTTCGACCGTCGCGAGATCACCCTGCAGAGCAAGGTGAAGATCCGTTTCGACGACATCGTCCCGCCGCTGGAGCTCGGGCTCGACGAGTGGGAGCAGGGTCAGTCGCTGACGCTGGACACCACCCTGGGTCGCGCGCTGTTCAACGACACCCTCCCGGCCGACTACCCCTTCGTGAACTACGAGGTGGGCAAGAAGGCGCTCGGCACGATCGTCAACGACCTGGCCGAGCGCTACACCAAGGTCGAGGTCGCCGCCTCGCTGGACGCCCTCAAGGACGCCGGCTTCCACTGGGCGACCCGCTCGGGTGTGACGGTGTCGATCGACGACGTGACCACGCCCGACAAGAAGGCCGAGATCCTCAAGGCCTACGAGGACCGGGCCGCCAAGGTCCAGGTGCAGTACGAGCGCGGTCTGGTCACCGACGACGAGCGTCGTCAGGACCTGATCGAGATCTGGACGGAGGCCTCCAACAAGGTCGCCGCCGAGATGGAGTCCAACTTCGACAAGACCAACCCGATCTTCATGATGGTGAGCTCGGGTGCCTCCGGAAACATGATGCAGATCCGCCAGGTGGCGGCCATGCGTGGTCTGGTGGCCAACCCGAAGGGCGACATCATCCCGCGGCCGATCAAGGCGAACTTCCGCGAGGGCCTCTCCGTGCTGGAGTACTTCATCTCCACCCACGGTGCCCGCAAGGGTCTCGCCGACACCGCGCTGCGGACCGCCGACTCGGGCTACCTGACCCGTCGCCTGGTCGACGTGTCGCAGGACGTCATCATCCGTGAGGACGACTGTGGCACCGAGCGCGGCCTCGACAAGCGGATCGGTGTGCGCGGCGAGGACGGCAACGTCCGCAAGGACGACAACGCCGAGACCTCGGCGTACGCCCGCACGTCGGCCGTGTCCATCTCCCACCCCGAGACCGGCGAAGAGCTGGCCGCGGCGGGCGACGACCTGGGCGACGTCAAGATCGGCGAGCTGGTCGCGGCCGGCATCGAGATGGTCAAGGTGCGCTCCGTGCTCACCTGCGACGCCAAGACCGGCACCTGCGCCAAGTGCTACGGCCGGTCGCTGGCGACGGGCAAGCTCGTCGACATCGGCGAGGCCGTCGGCATCATCGCGGCCCAGTCGATCGGTGAGCCCGGCACCCAGCTGACGATGCGGACGTTCCACACCGGTGGTGTGGCCTCGGCCGAGGACATCACGCAGGGTCTGCCCCGTGTCCAGGAGATCTTCGAGGCTCGCGTCCCCAAGGGTCGCGCGCCGATCGCCGAGGCCGCCGGCCGCGTCGAGATCGAGGAGTCCGACAAGGCGCGCAAGGTGCTGATCACCCCCGACGACGGTTCGGAGGTGCAGGAGTACCCCGTGTCGAAGCGTTCCCGCCTGCTGGTGGGTGACGGCGACCGCGTCGAGGTGGGCCAGAAGCTCATCGTCGGCACCGAGGACCCGCACGACGTGCTGCGCATCCTCGGCGTCCGGACGGCTCAGGAGCACCTGGTGCAGGAGGTCCAGCAGGTCTACCGCAGCCAGGGTGTGTCGATCCACGACAAGCACATCGAGATCATCGTGCGGCAGATGCTGCGCCGGGTCACGGTCATCGAGTCGGGCGACGCCAACATGCTGCCGTCCGACCTGGTCGACCGGGTGCTGTTCGAGGCCGAGAACCGACGCGTGGTCTCCGAGGGCGGCAAGCCCGCCTCCGGTCGCCCGGTGCTGATGGGCATCACCAAGGCGTCGCTCGCCACCGAGTCGTGGCTCTCGGCCGCCTCCTTCCAGGAGACGACCCGGGTGCTCACCGACGCGGCGATCCACGCCCGCTCCGACAGCCTGCGCGGCCTGAAGGAGAACGTGATCATCGGCAAGCTGATCCCGGCCGGCACCGGACTCGAGCGCTACCGCAACATCCGGGTGGAGCCGACCGAGGAGGCCCGCGCCGCGGCGTACTCCGTCACCGGCTACGACTCCTACGACTACGAGTTCGGCAACGCCAGCCAGCCCGTGGCCCTGGACGACTTCGACTTCGGTCCGTTCCAGAACTGACGACCCGGACCCCCGGACGGAGTCCGGGGGACTGAAGAGGCAGCCTGAAACAGAGGCCCCGACTCCTAGGAGTCGGGGCCTCTGGCGTCTCGGGCGGGAGCCGTGCCGCGATCTGGGTCTGACAGGATTCGGGCCAGACGTGAGAGCACGGCCGGCCACCAAGGAGACGACATGGACCTGTTCGACATCGACGAGACACAGCACCTTCGTCGCGAGGAGGCCGCGGCTCGGCTCCATGCCCTGGCCGACGCCCTGGCTCGCAACAACTCCGTGGAGTTCGAGCGCTCTGGTCATCGCATCACCGTGCGGGTGCCCGACGAGGTCGACCTGAAGATCGAGGTCGAGCTCGGGGACGAGGGGAACGAGCTGGAGATCGAGCTCACCTGGTGACGGGCGCCGGCCCCCAGTGCCGGATTCGGCGGGTGGCGAAGCGTCCTGGGAGACTGGAGCGGTGAACGCCGCGGCCCCGACACGCACCGACGTGCTCGTCGTGGGTGCCGGTCCGGCGGGGTCGGCGGCGGCGGCCTGGGCGGCGCAGAGCGGCTCCGACGTGCTGCTGGCCGACGCGGCGGTGTTCCCCCGCGACAAGACCTGCGGCGACGGCCTCACCCCGCGGGCGATCGGTGAGCTCCAGAGGCTCGGCCTCGAGGACTGGCTGCGCGCGCACGCCGTCAACCAAGGACTCCGGGCGCACGGGTTCGGGCAGACCCTGCTCCTGCCCTGGCCGGGTGGCACCCTGCCCGACTGGGGCTCGGCCGTCGCCCGGACCGAGCTCGACGACCACCTGCGCACCACCGCGATCAAGGCGGGCGCCGACGCGGTCGACGGCGCCCGGGCGGTCGGCGTCCGCACGGACGGCGACCGCGTCGCGGCCGTCGAGTTCGTGCGCGGGGGCAGGCAGGGCGAGCGCTTCGAGGTCGCGTGCGAGCGGCTCGTCGTCGCCGACGGCGTGCGGTCGCCCCTCGGCAAGCTGCTGGGCCGCGAGTGGCACCGCGAGACCGTGTACGGCGTCGCGGGCCGCTGCTACGCCGACTCCACGATGTCCGACGACCCGTGGATCAGCTCCCACCTCGAGCTGCGCGACGAGCAGGACCAGGTGCTGAGCGGCTACGGCTGGATCTTCCCGCTCGGCAACGGCGAGGTGAACGTCGGCGTCGGCACGCTGGCCACGGCCAAGCGCCCGGCCGACATCGCGATCAAGCCGCTGATGACCCACTACGCCGCCCAGCGACGTGCCGACTTCGGGTTGGGCGAGGAGCTGCGGATGCCGACCTCCGCGCTGCTGCCGATGGGCGGGGCCGTCTCCGGCGTGGCCGGCCCCAACTGGGCGCTGATCGGCGACGCCGCCGCCTGCGTCAACCCGCTCAACGGCGAAGGCATCGACTACGGCCTGGAGACCGGCCGGCTGGTCGTGGAGACGATGGCCGGTCACCGCGACCTGTCCCGGGTGTGGCCGGCGCTGCTGCGCGAGCACTACGGCGAGTCGTTCTCGATCGCCCGCAGGCTGGCCGGGCTGGTGACCGTCCCCCGGCTGCTGCCCGCGCTCGGGCCGGCCGGCATGCGCTCGGACTGGTTGATGACCCTGGCCTTGCGCTGGATGGGCAACCTGGTGACCGACGAGGACCGCGACCGTGCGGCCCGGGTGTGGCGCTGGGCCGGCCGCCGGTCGATCGCCCGCGACCACCGACCCCCCTTCGCCTGACCCCGGACCCGGGCCCGCGGTCCCCCTACGATCGCGTCATGACGATCTCGGACCCGAAGACCACGCTCGTGGAGACCCTCGGCCGCCTCAACGACCAGGTGCTGCACAAGCTCGAGGGCGCCTCGGAGTACGACCTGCGCCGGCCGATGACGCCGACGGGCACCAACCTGCTCGGTGTCGTCAAGCACCTCGCTGGCGTGCAGGCGGGCTACTTCGGCGACACCTTCGGTCGGCCGTTCCCCGACGGGCTCCCCTTCGACGACGACGACCCGCAGGCCGACCTCTACGCGCAGGCGGACGAGTCCACCGAGAGCATCGTGGAGCGCTACCGCGCCTCGTGGCGGCACGCCCAGGAGACGTTCGCCGCGCTGGACCTCGACGCCCACGGCTCGGTGCCGTGGTGGCCGGAGCCGGAGGTCACCCTCCACCAGATCCTGGTGCACATGACCAACGAGACCGCCCGGCACGCCGGCCACCTCGACATCGTCCGCGAGACGATCGACGGGGCCGTCGGCCGCTATGACGGCGACGGCAACATCATCGACGGCTACGACTGGGCGGCGTACGTCGAGAAGCTCGAGGCGCTCGCCCGGCGGGCCGGGGCGCCCGGACTAGGTCGCACCCTCTCCTCGGGTCACCCCTTCCGCCCGCCCGTCGTCCGGGCATAGGTTGCGCGAACAGGTCGCGGCGGTGGGGCTGCGGCCGAGGGAGGGAATCGTCATGAATCGTCGTCCTCGTCTGCTCTTCTCGATCTCGACGGCGGCCATGGCCGTCGCCGTCGCCGCGACCGGTGTCCACACCGGCGCCGCCGCCCAGGGCAACAAGCCGCAACCACCACCGAAGCCCGACAAGGTCGTGATCATCGTCGTCGACGCCCTGAGCAAGGAGATCGTCGACAAGTACGACATGGCGAACGTCCAGGCGCTGATGGCCGACTACGTCGACACCCCGCGCAGCTACCTCGGGCACACCGGCTCGGTGACGGTGGTGACCCACAACGTGATCAACTCGGGCCAGCTCCCGCAGCACATGGGGTGGACCAGCGAGGGCTACCGCGACGTCGACAACGTGCTCGGTGACGAGGAGCCGACCAACCCCGGCAACCTCTACATCACCAGCGACATGACGACCGACCTGACCAAGCTCCAGCAGCATGCCGGCTACCCGAAGCTGGACGACTACCTGAGCCTCGCCGACCCGGCCTCGAAGCAGTTCACGATCAGCCCGAAGACGTACGCCGCGTACGCCTTCGGCAGTGCCGCGGACGAGTCGATCATCACCTTCAGCAGCGGCACCTGCAGCATCGCCGGCCAGCCGACCTCCTGGCGCCGCCCCGGTGGCATCAACGTGCCGACGTACCTCTCGAGCCCGGCCGACTGCAGCAACCGGTTCTGGGTGCACACCGGCTACCCCGCCTACGCCTACGACACGACCAAGCTGCCCGCGCTGATGTACCCGCTCGACGGAGACCGCTACGTGACCGGTCACGACGCGGCCCACCAGGGCGGTGACGTGTGGGCGGCCGACGCCGCCATCGCGGTGATGCGCAACGAGCCGCACTGGAACGCGATCAACGTGACCCTGCCCGGCGTCGACAAGGCCGCGCACATGTGGGGCGGCGTGACCGACCCCGGCCCGACCGGCACCGACGGCGACCCGATGACACACCTCGCCGCCGCGGCCGCGACCGCCGACGCGCAGGTCGGCAAGATCATCGCCGAGCTGCAGACCGAGGGCGAGCTCGACAACACCCTGGTCGTGCTGACGGCCGACCACGGCTCGGTCGCGGGCGTCCACTTCGACGGCAACACCGTCGCCGCGCGCGACTCCGGCTACAACAACTGGTACTACGGCGACGCGGAGAACGATGTCCCCTACAACCAGCCCCAGGACGCCCTGCTGCCGCTGATCGCGACCGGCAACGTCGGGCTCTCCTACAGCGACTCGATGCTGAGCGTCTGGCTCAAGGACCAGTCGCCGGAGAAGGTGGCGGAGGCCGCCGCGGCGATGGAGGGGCTTGCCGACGTGACCGCGGTGTGGCAGCGAGACGGCGATCACTTCGACCGCGTCTCCAAGGTCCGATGGGACCGGATGTACTCCGGTGGGGAGCGGTCGTGGTTCGCGCGCAAGGCCCAGGAGCTGGTGGACACCCAGGCGGCCGACTACGGGCCCGACCTGATCGCCACCCTGCCTGACGACACGACGTACTCGATCGCCGGCGACCACGGCGGCATCCAGCGTGCGTCCCAGCAGATCCCGATCGTCTTCGCCGGTGCCGGCCTGTCCAGCCGGGACCTGCACGCCGAGGTGCGGTCGGTCGACATCATGCCGACGATCCTGCGGGCGATGGGGATCCCGGTGACCTACCCGATGGACGGAGTCGGCTACCCGCTGCCCCGCTAGTCGGCAGGCGGTGCTCGTCCCGGTCAGCGGCGTCGGACCAGCTTGCCGATGCTGTTGACCGGGTCGACCACGTAGTTCAGGGTGCGGGCGATCGGCTCCCAGGCGAGGGTCAGCGCGATGGCCACGCCGACCGCGGCGGTGATGGCGATCGACAGCCAGCTCGAGCCGGGCAGCCAGTCGGTGAAGCCGCGGTACTCCAGGTAGCGCACCACGAACCCGTGGCAGAGGTACACCACGAGGGTCCACACGCCCATCCGCGTGAGGAAGCTCCGCCCGTGGGAACAGCGTGAACACCGCCGCGGACGCCAGCAGGGCGACCACGATCAGCCGGGCCCGGATCCAGATGCCGTCGGCATCACTGACGCCGAGCTCGGAGTACGGCGCCCGGAAGTACAGGAACTGGGTGCTCCAGAAGTCGTCGGTGTGGCCCGCGAGCCACCACAGCAGGAGCACGCCCACCACGCCGAAGATGCGGGCGCGGCGGTGCCGGACCAGGGCGAGGTGGTCGGCGGAGAGATGGAGGCCGATCACGAAGAACGGCAGGAACCCCAGCATCCGGTTGATGTCGAACGTCTCGTGGTTGCTCAGCCCGGCCAGCAGGCTGACCGCGATCGACGCCGGCACCATCAGCCAGTGCAGCCGCAGGACGGGGGTCAGCAGCCGCCACATCACGGTCGCCGCGAGGTACCACATCGGCCAGCGCGGGTTCCAGAACCACTCCACCCCCGGAGGCACCTGGTCCAGGGCCTCGCGCCAGTGGAGCAGCAGGAACGAGAACACGACGTACGGCACCACCATCGTCGTGAACAGCGCCCACAGGTGGCGTCGGCTGTAGCGGAAGGACTTCGAGAGGTACCCCGTCACCAGCACGAACGCCGGGATGTGGAAGTAGTAGATGAAGTCGTAGGTGTGGGACTTCTCCGAGCCGTCCGGTGCGAGCACCATCATGTGCCCGACCACCACGATGGTGACCAGCACCATCTTGGCGTTGTCGAGCCACGGGTCGCGGACCTTGGCGGTCGTCGGACCCGTGGCGGCGGGCGCCTGCTGCGTCATCGCCAGAAACCCTAGTGGGCCGGAGAAGCCCGGTGCGGCCCCGCGGACCGACGCGCCAGGGGCCGAACTTCGGTGTCGTTCCTGACCGTTAGTGAGCGTTGCAACCGGCACAAAGGGTCAGAACACCCGGTCGACCGGGTGTTCCGCCCACCGCCACCGGACAACCTCGGGCGCGCGGCGGGGCCGGTCCGGCCGAGCGTCGGTCGCGGCCTAGATTGGCCCTCATGCCCCTGCCCCGACGGCAACGCGTCGCCTCGTACGCCGTCATCGTCCGCGACGAACGCATCCTGCTGTCGCGGCTGGCCGAGCGGATCTCCGCCACCGAGCTCTGGACGTTGCCGGGCGGCGGGCTCGACCACGGCGAGGACCCGCGCGACGCGGTGGTCCGCGAGATCCGCGAGGAGACCGGGCTCGACGCGATGGTCGGCGAGCAGGCGCGCGTGTACTCCGCCCACCTGCCGCACGCGCGGCGGGACGGCGGCCGCTCGGACTACCACGCGCTGCGCATCGTGTACGACGCGTGGGTGCCGCCGGACGCCCCCGAACCGCACGTGATCGAGGTCGGAGGGGTCGACGGTGGAGGCCGCGTGGCACCCGCTGTCGGCCGTGTTCGACGGGAGCGTCCCGACGGTGCCGATGGTGCAGCAGGCCCTGGAGGACTGGGCGCCCCACCGGATGCAGCGGCTCGGGGCCTACGCGCTGGTCCTTCGCGGCGACCCCGAGACGGAGGTGCTGCTCACCCGGCTCTCCCCGCGCGGCTACCACACGGGCTCGTGGACGCTGCCCGGCGGCGGCATCGACCACGGTGAGCGACCCGCCGACGCCCTGGTCCGCGAGGTCGAGGAGGAGTGCGGTGTGAGGGCGTCGGTCGGGGAGCTGCTGCTGGTGCACGACGAGCGCTTCAGCGGCACCGCTCCGTCGGGACGTTTCGAGGACTTCCACGCGGTCTCGCTGGTGTTCGCGGCCACCGTGCCTCCCGACGCGGTGCCCCGCGTCCTCGAGCTGGACGGCACGACCGACGAGGTGGCCTGGGTGCCGGTCGCCGAGGTCACGGGCGGCGCCCGCCCCGTCCTCGACGTCGTGCATGAGGGCCTCGCGGCCGCACTCTCTAAACTCGGCAGGTGAACCCCCGCCGGCGACGTCTCGTCATCCCCGTCGCGCTCGGCGCCCTGCTGCTCCTCGTCGTCGTCGCCGCCCTCAGCAAGTGATCGTGACCTGATGCCCGCCCAGTCCCTGCCTCACGTGCTCGAGCAGCTGCGCCGGCACCTGCTCGACCCCGACACCCTGGTGCGCGCCGTCGCCTCCGGTCGGCAGAAGGGCGCCACCCCGCGCCTGGCGACGCGTGGAGCTGCGCTACGTCGACCTGAAGGACGGTCGCCGGCTCCAGGTCACGTCGTACGACGCCACCCAGGCGCACACGGCCAACCACCGACCCGGGGAGGAGGCGGGCGTGGCGGTCGACGCCCTCCTCGCGGAACCGTTCGGCAACTGGCACGTCGACACCACGACGCAGTCCCACCAGCTCCGGGTGACCAAGAAGGGGGCGGCGCTGCTGCACACCAGCGACCGCGACGCCGCCGTCGGCGCGGAGCGGGAGCACGACCGGGACAAGCAGCGGCTGCTGCCGGAGAGCGACCCGGTGTTCGTGGCCCTCGGCCTGTCCGACCACGAGGGCCGGATGAAGCCGAGCCGGCAGGCGAAGTACCGGCAGGTCGAGGAGTTCCTGCGCATCCTGGACGCGTCGGTGAGCGAGGCGATGGACAAGGGCCACCTGCGCCGGCCGACGGCCGAGGAGCCGCTGCGGCTGGTCGACCTCGGGTGCGGCAACGGCTACCTGACCTTCGCTGCCCAACGGTTCCTCACCCACGTCCGGGGGCTGCCGGTGGCCGTGACCGGGGTCGACGTGCGCCAGCAGTCGGCCGACCACAACAACGCGGTCGCGATCGGGCTCGGGATGGCGGCGGAGTTCGTGCGTGGGCGGCATCGCCGACGTCGCGCTCGACCCGGCTCCGGAGGTGGTGCTCGCGCTGCACGCGTGCGACACCGCCACGGACGACGCGCTCGCGCGCGCCGTGGAGTGGCAGGCCCCGCTGGTGCTCGCCGCGCCGTGCTGCCACCACGACATCGCCGCGCAGCTGAGGAAGCACCCCACCCCGGCGCCGTACGCGATGCTCACCCGCCACGGCATCCTGCGCGAGCGGTTCGCCGACACCCTGACCGACGCCGTACGCGCGTCGCTGCTGCGGATCCACGGCTATCGCGTGGACGTGATGCAGTTCGTCGAGAGCCGGCACACGCCGCGCAACACGCTGCTCCGTGCCGTCCGGACGAGCGGACCGGTCTCCGGCGGCGGCGTGCGCCAGGAGTACGACGACCTGGTCGCCACCTGGGACCTGCACCCCAAGCTCGCCGAGCTGCTCCGTGCGTGATCGTTCCTGGCTCGCCCTGACGGCCGTGCCGTTCGCCGTCGCGGCGCTGATGCCGGGATCTCTGCTGGGTGCGGTGGGCTCGCCGGCCGGTGACGAGGTGACCCGCTTCCAGGACCCCGAGATCGTGGAGTCCAGCGGGCTGGTGGTCGTCGACGGGTTGCTGGTCACCAGCAACGACTCCGGTGACACGGGCCGGGTGTTCACCGTCGACCCGACCACCGGCGAGACCGTGGGCGTGACGGCGTGGTCGTCGGCGCCGACCGACGTCGAGGCGTTGGCGCCCGCCGGCGACGGGTCGGTGTGGGTGGGCGACATCGGCGACAACCGCGCCGACCGCGAGAGCGTCTCCATCACGAAGGTGCCGGTGGGGCGCGGGCCGCGCGACGTCGACGAGGCGTCGTACGAGCTGGTCTACCCCGACGGTGCCCGGGACGCGGAGTCCCTGCTGGCCGACCCCGCGACCGGACGGCTGTACGTGATCAGCAAGGGTGTCTTCGGCGGGGTCTTGTACGCCGCACCGCGGCAGCTCTCGCCCGACCGGCCCAACAAGCCTCGAGGAGGTCGGGCCGATGCTCGCGGTGGCGACCGACGCCGCGTTCTTCCCCGACGGCCGGCACCTGATCGTCCGCAACTACTCCCAGGCGGCCGTCTACTCGTGGCCCGATCTCACCGAGGTAGGCCACTTCGGGCTGCCGCGCAACAGCAGGGCGAGGGCATCGCGGTGGCCGCCGACGGCACCATCTACGCCTCGTCGGAGGGGCTGCACGCGCCGGTGCTGCGGATCTCGCTCCCGCCCGCCGTCCGGCAGGCCATGGCGCCGCCGAGCCCGACCCCGTCGGCGACGCCCTCACCCACTCCGGCTCCGGGCAACACGGTCGGCAAGGAGCTTCCCGAGGAAGCGGCAGGGGAGCGGTCGGTGTGGGGCTGGGCCCTGGGCGGGGTGCTCGGGCTCGGCATCGTGGTGGTGCTGGTGCGGTCGTTGCGTCCCCGCTAGGCGGCTAACCCGTCGCCCGCCTGAAGACCCAGTTGCGCCGCACGTGCACCTCGGTGAGCCCGGCGCTGCGCATGTTGTGCTGCGAGGGGTTGGGCATCTCCGGCGTCTCGGCCCACGTCTCGGCGGAGG
The DNA here is from genome assembly GCA_963774575.1 of uncultured Actinomycetota bacterium. Classification (GTDB taxonomy): domain Bacteria; phylum Actinomycetota; class Actinomycetes; order Propionibacteriales; family Nocardioidaceae; genus Nocardioides. The sequence continues at coordinate 136,334 of CAVZFO010000026.1, forward strand.
CGTAGCGGCAGCCGCGGTCGCGGGCCTCGCGGATGCGTCTGTGGAGCAGGGCGGACTGGGCACCGCGGCCCCGCGCTGCCGGCAGGGTCGCCGCCCCGAACAGCGCCGCCGACTCGGTCTCGGCCACCACCAGCAGCCGGGCCACCGCGACCGGGTCGTCGCCGTCGTACGCGGCGTACGTCGCCCAGTCGCCGTCGAAGAACGCCGGGTCGGAGAACCAGAGCTCCGACGCCTCCGAGGGTTCCACCTGGAAGCCGACGTGCATGATCCGGGAGAACTCCTCGGCGCGGTCCGCGCCGATGCGCTCGATCCGCAGCCCGTCGGTGTCCACGTCCCGCGGCTCGGCCGGACCGAAGCACTTGACGAACGCCGCGCCCTCAACCAGCCCGAGCCGCCCGGCGGCTTTGTCGAACCCCGGGGGCTGGCAGCGCGGCTGCACCTGGACGGCCAGTGCCGGCACGCCGGACAGCTCCACCGCGCGCACCACCTCGGTGAGCCCGTCGTCGGTGAGCGGCTCGGTGAAGCCGAGGGCCTTGTTCCAGTAGCCGCCCATCGGGTCGCGGTGCACGAACGTCAGCGCGCCGGTGCCCAGGTGCCGGACGTCCATGCCGAGCAGTCGGCGGGTCTCCGGGTCGGTCTCGGCGTTGAACCGCTCCATCGCGATGGCCTCGGTGCGTTCGGCCCTGTCGCTCCAGTCAGGGTCGGTCGTGGTCGTCTTCGTCATGGAGAGAGGGTCGCCCTTGCGGGCGAAGAGGTCCACCCCCTCTCGTGCCTAGGGTGTCGCCATGACCCGGCTCCGGCGCAGCAGTCCCGACCAGCGCGGCTGGACCCGACGCCGGGCCGGGAAGGGTTTCGTCTACCTCGACGCGGACGGGCAGCGACTCTCGCCCGATGAGGTGCAGCGGGCCCGCGACCTGGTCATCCCGCCCGCGTGGCAGGACGTGTGGATCTGCCCGTGGCCCAACGGGCACCTCCAGGCCGTCGGTACCGACGACGCCGGGCGACGGCAGTACCTCTACCACCCGGACTGGCGGACCCGTCGCGACGGGGAGAAGTTCCAGCGGATGCTGGCCTTCGGCAGGGCGCTGTCCAAGGCCAGGGAACGGGTGCTCCTCGACCTCGGCGCCGAGGGGATGACCCAGGAGCGTGCCTGCGCGGTCGCCGTACGTCTCCTCGACCTCGGGTACTTCCGGATCGGCAACGACGTGTACGCCGAGGAGAACGGCAGCTTCGGCCTCACCACCCTCGAGCGCCGGCACGTGCGCCGCGACGGCAAGAAGCTCGTCTTCCAGTTCACCGGGAAGTCCGGCATCGAGCACTCGATCACCATCGACGACCCCGGCGCGGTCGAGGCGCTGGAGGTGATGCGCCGGCGGCGCGGCGGCGACGAGCGGCTGCTGGTGTGGAAGGACGGCCGGCACTGGCGCACCGTGGACTCCGCGCTGGTCAACGAGTACGTCGGGCGGACGACGGGCATGGAGGCCACGGCCAAGGACTTCCGGACCTGGCACGCGACCGTGATCGCGGCGTCGGCCCTGGCCGAGTCGGGGGAGGCCGCCACCAGGACCGCGCGCAAACGGGCGGTGGTGGCGACGATGAAGGAGGTCGCGGAGTTCCTCGGGAACACCCCGGCCCTGGCGCGGTCGGCGTACGTCGACCCGCGGGTGGTGGACGCCTACGAGGAGGGCCGCACGATCGAGGGGGCGACGCGGCGGAAGTACCGGACGGCGGACGCCCGGCAGGCCGCCCTCGAACGCGCCGTGCTCCGGCTGCTGAAGGAGTGAGGACCGTGGAGGTCACCGTGGTGCAGGGAGACATCACCACCCAGGACGTCGACGCGGTGGTCAACGCCGCGAACAACCGGATGCGCGGCGGCGGAGGGGTCGACGGGGCGATCCACCGCGCCGGGGGACCGGAGGTGCTGGAGGACTGCCGACGCCGGTTCCCGCACGGCCTCGCCACGGGGGACGCCGGCTGGACGACGGCCGGCCGGATGCCCGCGCGGTGGGTGATCCACGTGGTGGGGCCGAACTTCACCGCCGGGGAGCGGGACCGCTCGCTGCTGACCTCCTGCTACTCCCGCGCCCTCGCCGTGGCCGACGAGCTCGGAGCCCGGACCGTCGCCTTCCCGCTGGTCTCCGCCGGGGTGTACGGATGGCCCAAGGACGACGCCATCGCCGCCGCCGTCTCCACCCTCCGCAGCACCCCCACCCAGGTCGAGGAGGCCCGCATCATCGCCTTCGACCACACGACCTATGACGCGATCGCCGCGGCGATCCGCGATAGTCCCTACGAAAATCATCATGAACCGGCCCGGTGGTGATGATTTTCGTAGGGGACTACGGCCGGCCCGTGTTCGTGCTGCACGAGCACCGCAAGCCGGCGCCGCACTTCGACCTGAGGTTGGAGGAGGACGGGGTGCTGAAGTCCTGGGCGGTGCCGCGGGGGTTGCCCACCGATACTCGGCGCGACCGGCTGGCGGTCCAGGTGGGGGACCACGACCTCGACCACGCGACGTACACCGACCAGGACAAGGACATCGCCGACACCGGCTGGTGGGAGCTCGAGGACCGCACCGAGAAGCGGTTCGTGTTCGTGCTCCACGGCCGGGAGGGCGCCCGCCGCTACGCCATGATCACCACCGACCCCGACACCAACAACCGGCTGCTCCACCTGGTGAAGAAGCAGCCGTGAGCCGCTGGTCGAGGAGGTTGCGAGCAACGTCACGAGACCCGGTGAGAGGTACGCCGACCGTCGGGGCTCGTGACAGGCGCTGAGCGCGCCTTCCTCGACCAGCGGCAAGGCTCACCGGCGTGACAGGCGCTGGCGCGCCTTCCTCGACCAGCGACTACGACCGCTCGACGACCCAGTCGATGCAGGCGGTGAGGGCCTCGATGTCGGCGGGGTCGATGGCGGGGTACATCGCGATGCGCAGCTGGTTGCGGCCGAGCTTGCGATAGGGCTCGGTGTCGACGATCCCGTTGGCGCGCAGGGTGGCGGCGACCGCGTCGGCGGACACCGCGTCGTCGAAGTCGATGGTGCCGATGACGAGCGAGCGGGCATCGGGGTCGGCGACGTACGGCGTGGTGTACGGCGTCTTGTCGGCCCAGCCGTACAGCGCGTCGGAGGAGGCCGTGGTGCGCTCGACCATCCCGGTGAGGCCGCCGGAGGCGTTCATCCAGTCCAGCTGCTCGGCCATCAGGAACAGGGTGGCGACCGACGGGGTGTTGTAGGTCTGGTTGAGCCGCGAGTTGGTGATCGCCGTGTCGAGGTCGAGGAACGCGGGCACGAACCGTCCCGACTCCTTGATCGAGGCCACCCGCTCGATCGCGGCCGGCGACATGATCGAGACCCACAGGCCGCCGTCGGAGGCGAAGCACTTCTGCGGCGCGAAGTAGTAGGCGTCCACCTGGTCGAGGTCGACCGGCAGCCCTCCGGCACCCGAGGTGGCGTCGACGAGGACCAGCGCCTGCTCCGCCGTCGTACCTGCGGGCCGGACGACGGGGGCCATCACGGCGGTCGAGGTCTCGTTGTGGGCCCAGGCGTAGACGTCGACCCCGTCCTCGGCGACGGCGACCGGACGCGAGCCGGGGTCGGCCTTGATCACGGACGGGTCCGAGAGCCACGGTGCGTCCGTGGCGGCCTTCGCGAACTTCGAGGAGAACTCCCCGAACGACAGGTGCTGGCTCTTCTCGCGGATCAGCGCGTACGTCGCGATGTCCCAGAACGCCGTGGCGCCGCCGTTGCCGAGCACCACCTCGTAGTCGGCCGGCATCGAGAACAGCGCGGCCAGGCCTTCGCGGACCCGGCCGACCACGTGGCGGACCGGGGCCTGCCGGTGGGAGGTGCCCATCAGGGTCGCGCCCGTCGCGGCGAGGGCGTCGAGGTGCCCGGTCTGGATCTTCGACGGCCCGGCGCCGAAGCGCCCGTCGGCGGGCTTGAGGTCGGCCGGGATGGTGAGGGCGTCGGTCATGACTACCTTCCGCTGGAGATCGGGGCTGTCCTGACGACGCTGTCAGTCTTTCGGGGTCCCCGCGGAATCCGAGCGCAGCGAGCGATTCCGTGGGGTGATCAGCTGCGGTCCCTATTGTGTCAGCCGGTATCGGACCCACCCACACGAAGGACCCGGCATGGACATGGAGATGTTCGTCCGGGTCTCGCTGACCCACGACGACGCCCAGCGACTGATCGCCGAGGTGCAGGCGGAGTACGTCGTCCGCTACGGCGGCCACGACGCCACCCCGCTCGACCCCGAGATGTTCGAACCTCCCCGGGGCGCGTTCTTCGTCGCCTACCGCGACGGCGAGCCCGTCGCGACGGGGGCGTGGCGGCGGCGCGACGACGTCGAGGCGTTCGGGACCCGGAGCACGGCAGAGGTGAAGCGGATGTACGTCGCCCCGGCCGCCCGCGGCCTCGGCGTGGCCCGGAGGATGCTCGCCCGTCTCGAGGACACCGCCGCGGACGCCGGGGCGGAGGCGATGATCCTGGAGACGGGCACGGCCCAGCCCGAGGCGATGGCGCTGTACGAGAGCGCGGGCTACTCCCGGATCCCGGGCTTCGGCTTCTACCGCGAGGCGCCGCAGAACCGCTGCTACGCCGTCCCGCTGCCGCGATCCCGGGTCAGCTCTCCCTGATGCTCGCCTTGGCGTTGCCGAGGTCGACCACGGTCCCGGCGGCCGTGCCCTCGAGCAGGGTGATCCGCAGTGCGGTCACCTGCAGGCCGCGGGCGTCGGACTGGTCGGTGACCCCGGTCTGGACGCTGATCAGGGCGGCGAGCTCCGGGGGCAGCTCGGGAGCCTCACCCAACGGCAGGTCGTAGCTCTGACCCTGGAAGGTCAGCACTCCGGGGATGGTGCCCTCGATGTCGCGTCGGACGATCCGGCCGCGGCGGTCGGTGACCAGGTTGACCCGCCCGACGATGCCGTCGACGGTCAGCGTCGTGTCGCCGGACCCCAGCGAGACGTGGGCCACCGAGCCCTCGGTCCAGGCGCGTACCTTGCCGATCCGGCTGATCTTCCCGCTGGCGCGCCCCTGCAACCCGCCGAGGCTGACGCCCGGAAGGGTGGCCGCCGCGAGCGCCTTGGTCCGGGTCTGGCCGTCGGTGCCCTGGCACGGCAGCAGCTTCGGCACGATGTTGCCGACGTGGGCGGTCCCGCCGGCCAGGTCGGCGTCAGCGGCCCAGCCGGCGCCGGACATCACGGCGTACGGCATGTCCGCGAGGATCCTGGCGTAGCTGCGGCCCACCTTGAGCGTGGAGTCGTCGGCGGTGCCGGCGACGCCGTCGACGCCGTACAAGGTGACGCGCAGCGAGAGCGCGAGCGCGGCGGCCTGCCGCGCGCCGATGCCGGTCCTCGCATAGCCGAGCTCGAGCCGGCCGAGGCCAGGGATCTCGATGGCCCCGCCGTTCTGCTGGAGCAGGGCGAGAACCTCGGTGAGGCTCGGGGCGACCTGCCCGTTGACCAGGTCGAGCAGCTGGGCGAGCGGCCCGTCGAGCGGGGTCCCCGTCGGCGGCACCGTGAGGTCGATGTCCAGCACCGAGGAGCCCGTCGTGGCGTGCAGCTTGCCGTCGGTCGTGGCCCAGGCCGTCGCCGTGGTGGTGAGGCCGTTGATCGTCAGGACCGGTGACGGCAGCGGGGCGTTCTGCGCCCCGAGCACGACGGAGGCGACCGTCGAGGTGCTCTCCGTGCCCGCGGCGATGCCCTGCTTCTTGGCCTTGTAGGTGCGGGTGCTGCTGGTGACCGTGCCGAGGTGGACCAGCGGGTTGTTGTCGGGAGCGTCGGCGCCGAGCACCTCGTTGCTGCGGGTGCGCCCGGCCTGGCGGGTGCAGCCGATCCAGCTCGGCGCGGTCCGGCCGGACCGGAGCTCGCCCGCGGCGGCCTTGACCTTGGTGCCGTAGGCGAAGGACGTGAAGGCGAAGTCGGTCGGACGGCCGCCCGCCTCGGCCGGACCCTCCGCGACGGCCACCAGGGCGGTCGTCAGCGCCGCGGTCGCCGCCAGGGCGACCAGGCGGCGTACGGGTCTGGTGCGGCAGGACGGAGCGGTCATGGGAGTGCCCTTCCCGGTGTCGAGTGACTCGATCACCGGCTCAACGAGAGCCGGGCCGGGAGGTTACGCGCGCCGGTGGTCGAGGAGGTTGCGCTGGCAACCGTCACGAGACCCCGTGAGCAGAGAGGCGGTCTGTCCCGGACGATGGTTTCGTGACGGGCGCCAGGGCGCCCTCCTCAACCAGCGTGACCTCAGCCGGACCAGTCGGCGTGCCAGCCCTCGACCGACTCGGCCGGTCGGGACGGGGGGCCGACGTACACGGCGGACGGCCGGATCAGCCGCCCCGTGCGCTTCTGCTCCAGGATGTGCGCGGACCAGCCACCCGTGCGCGCGCAGGTGAACATCGAGGTGAACATCGGCGCCGGCACCTCGGCGAAGTCCAGGACGATGGCCGCCCAGAACTCGACGTTGGTCTCCAGCACCCGGTCGGGCCGGCGCTCGCGGAGCTCGGCGAGCGCGGCCTGCTCGAGCGCCTCGGCGATCTCGTACCTCGGCGCCCCGAGCTCGCGCGCCGTGCGGCGCAGCACCCGGGCGCGGGGGTCCTCCGCGCGGTAGACCCGGTGGCCGAAGCCCATCAGCCGCTCGCCCTGGTCGAGGAGCTCCTTGACGTACGACGTGGCGTCGCCGTCGCGCCTCTCGACCTCCTCGATCATCCCGAGCACCCGCGACGGCGCGCCGCCGTGCAGCGGCCCGCTCATCGCGCCGATCGCGCCCGAGAACGCCGCGGCCACGTCGGCCCCGGTCGAGGTGATCACCCGCGCCGTGAACGTCGAGGCGTTCATGCCGTGCTCGGCCGCCGAGCTCCAGTAGGCGTCGATGGCCTTGACCTGGAGGGGATCGGGCTCGCCCTTCCAGCGGATCAGGAACCGCTCGGCGAGCGTGTGACCCTGGTCGACCTCCCGCTGCGGCACGATCGGCAGGCCGAGCCCGCGCGCGGCCTGGGCGGCGTACGAGAGGACCATCACCGCCACCCTGGACAGGTCGAGGCGCGCCTGCTCGTCGGAGATGTCGTAGGTCTGCCGCATGCCGAGCATCGGGGCCAGCATCGCCACGGCGGCCTGCACGTCGGCGCGTACGTCGCCGGTGTGGATCGGGATGTTGTAGGGCTCCGCGGGCGGCAGGCCGGGCTGGTAGGCCCCGTCGATGAGCAGTCCCCAGACGTTCTCGAACGGGACCCTCCCGACGAGCTCCTCGATGTCGACGCCGCGGTAGCGCAGCGCCGAGCCCTCCTTGTCGGGCTCCGCGATCTCGGTCTCGAAGGCGACCACGCCCTCCAGGCCGTGGTGGACCGTCACGTCGGCATCAGGCATGGATCGCATTCTGCCCCCGCTTAATCGGTCGCGTCAGGTGGGCCTGCTCGGGAGGCTGTGTGTCTCATGGGCGTCGAACTGCGCGAGATCGGCCCCGAGGACGGGCCGTCGGTGGCGGCGTACGTCGCCATCGAGAAGCCTGCTGGTCGACGCGCCGTGGTGGCCGCGCCCCACCGTCTACCGCCAGGAGATGGCGATGAGGCACGGCTGGGACGGTGAGGTCGGCCGCTACTTCCTCGTCCACGCGGACGGTGTCGACGAGCCGGTCGGTCGGGCGGGCCTCTACACCGGCAAGCACGACAACCGCGACCTGGCCTGGGTCGAGCTGGCATCCGCCCGACCACCGGCGCCGCGGCTACGGAGTCGCCGCGCATGCGCCTGGCCCTCGAGGCGGCCCTGGCGATGGGGCGGACCAAGGTCGGCTGGTTCGGCTGGGAGGGCGAGCGCACCAGCGGCTTCGCCGCGGCGCTCGGGTTCGAGCAGAAGTCGCTCGCCGTGTGCCGGCGTCAGCACGTCCAGGAGCTCGAGCCGGGCCTGGCCGACCGGTTGTACGCCGAGGCCGAGCCGCAGGCGCGCGAGTACGAGCTGCTCCGGATCGTCGCGCCGACACCGGAGGAGCTGCTGCCGGCCCTGGCTGACGCCGCGTCCGCCATGAACGACGCCCCCACGGACGACCTCGACGTCGAAGACGAGGTGTTCTCGGCGGACCGGGTGCGGGCCTACGAGACCGCGCAGCTGGCCAGCGGCTATCGGCTCTACCGCATCGTCGCGCGCCACCGCGGCACCGGAGAGCTCGCCGGGCTCACGGTGGTCACGGTGGACTCCGAGACCCCCACCGTCGGGCACCAGCACGACACGTCCGTGGTGCGCAGCCACCGAGGCCACCGACTCGGGCTCCTCCTCAAGGCGGACATGATGCGGTGGCTCGCCGAGCCGAGCCCCAGCTGGAGACGGTCGACACCTTCAACGCCGCGTCGAACGACCACATGGTCAGCGTCAACGAGCGCCTGGGCTACCGGGTGATGGGCCGCGAGCCGCACTTCCAGGGCGTGATCGAGCTCCGCTGGTCGAGGAGGGCCGTCTCGCGGCCGGTCAGGAGACCTCGACGGACTGAAGCTGACCTCTTGCTCGGTCTGCGTGACGGTCGCTGCGCGACCTCCTCGACCATCGGGCTGACTAGGGTCGGCGTCATGGGCCCGGGAGACGTTGTCGCGAACCTGCGCCGCGAGTACTCCGACCGTGGCCTGACCGAGACGGAGCTGGCCGCCGACCCGATGGCGATGTTCGCCGGGTGGTTCGCCGAGGCGCGCGCGGCCGGGCTGTACGAACCCAACGCGATGGTGGTCTCGACCGTGTCGCCGGATCGTGAGGGCGGGCAGCCGTCCTCGCGGATGGTGCTGCTCAAGGGCTACTCCGACGACGGTTTCGTGTTCTTCACCAACCAGGCCTCCCGCAAGGGCCAGGAGCTCGCGGCCGAGCCGCGGTGCGCGTTGCTGTTCCCCTGGCACCCCTTGGAGCGACAGGTCCGGGTCGAGGGGACCGCGACCGAGCTGACCGACCCCGAGGTGGCGGCGTACTTCGCGAGCCGCCCGCGCGGGTCGCGCCTGGGCGCGCACGCCTCGCACCAGTCCCGGGTGGTGGCCTCCAGGGCCGAGCTGGAGGCGGCGTACGACGTCGCCGACGCGGCGTACCCCGACGAGGTGCCGGTCCCCGAGGAGTGGGGTGGCTACCGCGTGCGCCCGGAGGCGGTGGAGTTCTGGCAGGGGCGACCGGGCCGGATGCACGACCGGCTGGTGTACCGCCGCACCGGCGACGGCTGGCGGACGGAGCGCCTGGCGCCCTGACCCAGGGGTGCTGGCACGCGCCCTACGATCGGCGGCATGGCGCTGCTGGAGAGGGAGTCGCAGCTCCGGGGGGCGGCGGAGTACCTCGCCGACGCCACCACGGGCGACGGCCGCCTGGTCTTCGTGGCGGGAGAGGCCGGGGTCGGCAAGACCACGTTCGTCGACGCCGTGGTGCGCCGGGCCGGTGCCACCGTGTCCCTCGCGGTCGGAGCCTGTGACGGGTCCGCCACACCCGCCCCGCTCGGTCCGCTCCGGGAGATGCTGCCGGACCTCCCCGCCGACGTGTGGCCGGAGGACGCCGACCGGCACGACGTCTTCACCCGCCTCGCGGAGGCGCTGCGCGACCCGTCCCGGCCGTTCCTCCTGGTCCTCGAGGACGCGCACTGGGCCGACGACGCCACGCTCGACCTGATCCGCTACCTGGGGCGGCGCGTGCATCGGCTCCGGGCCCTGGTCCTGGTCACCTACCGCGCGGAGGACGTCACCGGCCCGCACCCGCTCCGGGTCGTGATCGGCGACGTCGCCAGCGCCGCCGGCATCCGCCGCATCGACCTCTCGCCGCTGACGCTCGGCGCGGTCCGCAGCCTGGTGGGGGAGGAGCGGGAGGATGCCGACGAGGTGTACGCCGTCACGGGCGGCAACCCGTTCTTCGTCACGGAGGTCATCGCCGCCGGCGGCGACGCCGTCCCGCGCAGCGTGCACGACGCCGTGCTGTCCCGGATGGCGCGGCTCTCGCGCCGCCGCCCGCGAGAGCCTCGACGTCGTCGCCATCGCCGGCCCTCGGGCCGAGCTGTCCCTGGTGTCCCGGGTGGCGCCGGACAGTGACTCCGCGCTCGACGAGGCGCTCGCCCAGGGCGTGCTCCAGCTCCAGGGCGACGCGTTGATGTTCCGTCACGAGCTGGCGCGACTCACCGTCGTCGAGGAGGTGCCGACGCTGCGGCGGATCGCCCTGCACCGGCGGATCCTGGCGGCCCTGGCGGCCGACCCGCTCGCCGACGCCGCGCGCTGCGCCCACCACGCGGAGGCGGCCGGGCTGCGGGAGGAGACGGCTCGCTACGCGCTGGCCGCCGCGGGCCGGGCGGCGTCGCTCGGCGCCCACAAGGAGGCGGTCCAGCAGTACGAGCGGGTGCTGCGGCACTCCGCGGACGCCCCCGCGGCGGAACGGGCGCGGCTGCTCGCGCGGCTCAGCTACGAGCAGTACGTCACCAGTCGCATGGACGAGGCGCTGGCCGCCCGGCGGGAGGCACTGGCGATCTGGGAGCAGCTGGGCGACGTCGACGAGGTCGGGGACACCCAGCGCTGGATGTCGCGGCTGAGCTGGTTCGGCGGCGCCAACGCGGAGGCCGAGGGCTACGCCGTCGCGGCGTGCGAGACGCTGGCGGGCCGGCACACCCGCGACGAGGCGATGGCGCTGAGCAACCGCGCCCAGCTCTTCATGCTGGCCGGGGACCTGGAGGGCACTCGTGAGTGGGCCGGACGGGCGTTGGCACTCCTGGACGAGCTGCCACCGGGTCCGGGCATCGAGGACGTCCGGGTGCACGCCCTCAACAACCTCGGCACCGCCGAGTCCGAGGCCGGCCACCGCGACGTGGGCGTCCCGTTGCTCGAGGAGAGCCTGGAGCGCAGCATCGCCGCGGACCTGCACGAGCACGTGGCCCGCGCCGTCACCAACCTCGCCTCCTCGACCGTGCGCCAGCACCTGCACGCCGAGGCCGAGGAGTGGTTGCGCTTCGGAAGGGAGTACTGCCTCGAGCGGGACCTGGACGCCTGGGGCTTGTACATGCGCAGCTGGCGCTGCCGCAACCTGCTCGAGCAGGGTGACATCGACGGTGCCGTCAGCGAGGCGGACGGGGTGCTCCGCAACCTCCGGGGCTACGCGGTGAGCCGGATCGGCGTGCTCAGCGTGCTGGCCCGGGCACGGGGCTGGACGGGCCGGGGCGACTGGGAGACCCCGCTGACCGAGGCGATGGAGCTGGCGATGGCCACCCGGGAGGGCGAGCGCGTCTCGGTCGCCTTCGCCGCCGCGTGCGAGATCGCCTGGATCCGCGGCGAGGACGAGCGGGTGACCGCGCTCGCCGGGGAGTCGTGGGAGGTGGTGCGCACCGACAGCAACCCGTGGACCCACGGCGAGGTGGCGACCTGGCTGCCCGCCGGCACCGTGGCCCCCGCCGAGGTTGCCGGCACGCCGTACGGCGCCGAGGTCGTGGGCGACTGGGCCGCCGCCGCGCGCCAGTGGGGCGAGCTCGGCAGTCCCTTCGCGCGAGCGCTGGCCCTGGCCCGGGGAGGTACGCGCGAGGGCCTCGCCGAGGCGGCGCTGATCTTCGACGAGCTCGGCGCGGAGGCGGCCGCCTCCCGGGCGCGGGCGCTCTCGCGGTCGCGGGGGTGGGCACCGCCCCGCGCCAAGCGCCACGACACCCGCGCCCACCCGGACGGGCTGACCCGGCGCGAGGCCGAGGTCCTGGAGCTGCTCGTCGACGGTCTCTCGGACGCCGCCATCGCCGAGCGGCTGGTGCTCTCGCGGCGCACGGTGGAGCACCACGTGGCCTCGATCCTCGGCAAGCTCGGCGTCTCCTCGCGCCGCGACGTCGCGTCGGCGTCGACTACCTAGGGACGACCGCCAACCTGGGTACCCGGTACCGATGTCCGGCCCGGCCCCCTCGGCGAACCTTCCTGCACCGGGTGACCACGGTGGTCGCCCCGGAAGAAGAGGAAACCCTCATGCCACTGTTCATGGACATCCACACCATCGCCGGCGGAGTCGCTCTGGACGACGTCGCGCAGGCCCACCAGGCCGACCTGGCCACGCAGGGCGCCCACGGCGTCGACTACCTGCGCTACTGGGTCGACGAGGAGAAGGGCCAGATCTTCTGCCTGGTCGACGCTCCCGACGCCGAGACCGCCAACACCGTGCACCGCGAGGCCCACGGCCTCGTCGCGGAGGCGATCTACGAGGTACGGGAGGGCGTGTGACCAAGACCGACACCGGCGGGACCGGGTTCCGTGCCCTCGCTGCTCTCGGAGCCGTCGGCACCCTCACGGTCCTGTTGCTGCTCGCCGCCGTCTGAGGAGGCCGATTCGGGATAGTCCGTGACGAAATCGACCATCGAGAGCCCCCTCGATGGTCGATTTCGTCACGGACTATCCCGAAAACGTTTGTGAGTGAGTGCTCACTCAGTTAGGCTCGCGGGGTGTCTCCCCGCGCCACCGCCATGTCACCCGAGGACCGCCGCAAGGCGATCCTGGAGGTGCTGATCCCGCTCCTGGTGGAGCGGGGCGGGGACGTGAGCACCAAGGAGATCGCCCAGGCCGCCGGCATCGCCGAGGGCACCATCTTCCGGGTCTTCCCCGACAAGGCGAGCCTGCTGATCGCGGCCGCCGAGGAGGCGATCAACCCCGCGGCCGGCCAGGAGGCGTTCGACGCCACCATGGCCGAGGCCGCCGACCTGCGCGAGCGCGTCGTACTTGCCGCCACCCGGGTGCTGGAGCGGATGCGGCTGACGATGGCGGTGATGGGCGCCGTCCGGCCCTACCTCGCCGCCAAGTACCACGAGGCGCACACCAAGGGGGAGAAGGTCCCGCTCGGGCCGCCGCCCTTCATGCTGCAGGCCCAGCAGGACCTCCACGACCGGCTGACCGGCCTCTTCGAGCCGTACGCCGACGAGCTCGCCGTCGACCCCAAGACGGCCGCCCTCGCGCTGCGCAGCCTGACGTTCGGCGTCGCCCGGCCCGAGCTCGGGCTGGCGCCCGCGCTGACCCCTGACGAGATCGCGGACATCGTGCTCGACGGCGTCCGCACCCGCCCCACCTCCCGGGAGAGCGAATGTTGATCCGACTGGCGCGCACCTACCTCGCGCCGTACAAGCAGCTCCTCGCCATGGTGGTGCTGCTGCAGTTCATCGGCACCCTGGGTGCGCTGTACCTGCCCAGCCTCAACGCCGACATCATCGACAAGGGCGTGGTCACCGGCGACACCGGCTACATCGTGCGCACCGGCGTGATCATGCTCGGCGTCGCCTTCGTGCAGATCCTCTGCTCCATAGCCGCGGTCTGGTTCTCCGCGCGGTCGGCGATGAGCTTCGGCCGCGACCTGCGCGCCACGATCTTCCACCGCGTCGGGTCCTTCTCCTCGCGCGAGGTGCAGCAGTTCGGCGCCCCGTCGCTGATCACCCGCGAGACCAACGACGTGCAGCAGGTGCAGATGCTGGTGCTGCTGGCGTGCACGCTGATGGTCGCGGCGCCGATCATGATGGTCGGCGGCATCTTCATGGCGATGCGCGAGGACATCGGGCTGTCCTGGGTGATCGTGGTGACGGTGCCGGTCCTGGTCGGGGCGCTCGCCATCATCATCTCGCAGATGGTGCCGAGCTTCCGGAAGATGCAGGCCCGCATCGACGAGGTCAACCGGCTGCTGCGCGAGCAGATCACCGGCGTTCGCGTGGTCCGCGCGTTCGTCCGCGAGCCGTTGGAGACCGAACGCTTCGCCGTCGCCAACCAGGACCTGACGGCGGTCGCCGTCAAGGCCGGGCGCTGGCTGGCCGCGATGTTCCCCGTCGTGATGCTGGTGGCCAACCTCGCCTCGGTCGCGGTGCTCTGGTACGGCGGCCACCGGGTCGAGTCGGGACAGATGGAGGTCGGCGCGCTGACCGCCTACCTCGCCTACCTGATGCAGATCGTGATGGCGGTGATGATGGGCACCTTCATGATGATGCAGATCCCGCGCTCCGCGGTGTGTGCCGACCGGATCGCCGAGGTGCTCGACACCGAGTCGACCGTCGTCCCGTCCAGCCGCCCCGTGGGTGAGGTCCGCGCGCGTGGCGAGCTCGACCTCGAGGACGTCGAGTTCAGCTATCCCGGCGCGGACGCGCCCGTGCTGCGGGCGGTCTCGCTGCAGGCGCGGCCCGGTCAGACCGTCGCCGTCATCGGCTCGACCGGCGCCGGCAAGAGCACCCTGGTCAACCTGGTGCCGCGGCTCTTCGACGCCACGGGCGGTCGGGTGCTCGTCGACGGCGTCGACGTCCGCGACATCGATCCCGACGTGCTGTGGTCCCGGCTCGGGCTGGTGCCCCAGCGCGCCTTCCTGTTCACCGGCACCGTCGGCTCCAACGTCCGGCACGGCAAGCCGGACGCGACCGACGAGGAGGTCTGGGAGGCGCTGCGCATCGCGCAGGCCGAGGACTTCGTGCGAGCCATGCCCGAGGGGCTGGACGCGCCCATCGCCCAGGGCGGCACCAACGTGAGCGGCGGCCAGCGACAGCGGCTCGCGATCGCGAGGGCCGTCGTACGACGTCCCGAGATCTACCTGTTCGACGACGCCTTCTCGGCGCTCGACCTCGCCACCGACGCCCGCCTGAGAGCGGCGCTGAGACCGATCACCCGCGAGGCCACCGTCGTGATCGTCGCGCAGCGGGTCTCCACGATCCGCGACGCCGACCTGATCCTGGTGCTCGAGGACGGGCGCGTCGTGGGGCGCGGCACCCACGATCAGCTGCTGGGTACCAACGCCACCTACCGGGAGATCGTCACCTCCCAGCTGAGCGCGGAGGAGGCGGCATGACCGACACCAAGGCCGCGTCCCCCGCCGCCGCCAAGCCCGCGGGCACCATGAAGGAGACCGAGCGGATCACCCAGGGTCCCGGGCCCGGGCGCGGCCCGATGGGCGGCGGGATGGTCGGTCAGAAGGCCAGCCACTTCAAGCCGTCGGCCAAGAGGCTCGTGGCCCGGCTCGCACCCGAGCGGCCGCGCGTGATCGCGCTGGTGTCGCTCGCCGTCGTGAGCGTCGGCCTGATGTCGCTCGGCCCGCGGATCCTCGGCCGGGCGACGGACCTGATCTTCACGGGCGTGATCAGCAACAACCTCGAGGACGCCGGCGTACCGGCCGGGACACCCCAGGCCCAGGTCGTGGAGGCGCTGCAGGCGCAGGGCGACGACAAGCAGGCGTCGATGATCAGCTCCCTGAACGACTTCGTGGTCGGTCAGGGCGTCGACTTCAACGCCGTCGGCCGCGTGCTGATGCTGGTGCTGGTGATCTACGCCGTGGCGTCGGTGCTGTCCTTCCTCCAGGGCTACGTGCTCAACGACGTGGTGCAGGGCACCGTGCTGCGGATGCGTGCCGACGTCGAGGACAAGGTCAACGCGCTGCCGCTGAGCTACTTCGACAAGCAGCCGCGCGGCGAGCTGCTCAGCCGGGTCACCAACGACATCGACAACATCAGCCAGACGCTCCAGCAGACGATGAGCCAGCTGCTCACCTCGCTGCTGACCGTGGTGTTCGTGGTCGCGATGATGTTCTCGATCTCGTGGCAGCTCGCGCTGGTCGCGTTGGTCACTGTGCCCATCACGATGCTCGTCACCGGCGGGGTGATGAAGCGCAGCCAGGGGATGTTCATCGAGCAGTGGCGGCGGACCGGCCGGCTCAACGCCCACATCGAGGAGACGTTCTCCGGGCACGCGCTGGTCAAGGTGTTCGGCCGCCAGCACGAGGTCGAGCAGACCTTCGCCGAGGAGAACGAGAAGCTCTACGAGGCGTCGTTCGGGGCGCAGTTCGTCAGCGGGCTGATCATGCCGACGATGATGTTCATCGGGAACCTCAACTACGTCGTCATCGCGGTGCTCGGTGGGCTCAAGGTCGCCAACGGCACGATCTCGCTGGGCGAGGTGCAGGCCTTCATCCAGTACTCCCGCCAGTTCACCCAGCCGCTGACCCAGGTCGCGTCGATGACCAACCTGCTGCAGTCGGGCGTGGCCTCCGCCGAGCGGGTCTTCGAGCTGCTCGACGCCGAGGAGCAGTCCGAGGACGAGCGCGGCGCGCTGGTCCCGGAGGCCGACCGGCACGGCGAGGTGCGCTTCGAGCACGTGTCCTTCTCCTACGACCCGGAGACGCCGCTGATCGAGGACCTCTCGCTCGTCGCGGCTCCCGGCCAGACGGTCGCCATCGTGGGACCGACGGGCGCCGGGAAGACCACGCTGGTCAACCTGGTGATGCGGTTCTACGAGGTCGACGGCGGCCGGATCACCTTGGACGGGGTCAACATCGCGTCCGTACCGCGGGCCGACCTGCGCCGCGAGGTGGGCATGGTCCTCCAGGACACCTGGCTCTTCGAGGGCACCATCCGGGACAACATCGCCTACGGCCGGCCCGACGCCAGCGAGGAGGAGATCCTCGAGGCGGCCCGGGCGACGTTCGTGGACCGCTTCGTGCACTCGCTGCCCGACGGCTACGAGACGCACATCGACGAGGAGGGTTCGAACCTCTCGGCCGGCGAGCGGCAGCTGGTCACCATCGCACGGGCGTTCCTGTCCGACCCCGACCTGCTGATCCTCGACGAGGCCACGTCCTCGGTGGACACCCGCACCGAGCTGCTGCTCCAGCACGCGATGGCGGCGCTGCGCACCGACCGGACGTCGTTCGTGATCGCCCACCGGCTCTCCACGATCCGCGACGCCGACCTGATCCTGGTGATGGAGGGCGGGGCGATCGTCGAGCAGGGCAACCACGAGCAGCTGCTCGCGGCGGAGGGGGCCTACGCGCGGCTCTACCAGGCGCAGTTCAGCGCCGCCCTCCCCGACGCGGTCGCCTGACCATTCCGTTGGTCGAGGAGGGACGAAGTCCCGTCACGAGACCCGGTGACCGGACAGGCGGCCTTGTCACAGGGGGTCTCGTGACGGTTGCTACGCAACCTCCTCGACAAGCGGTACCGGAAACCCCTTGAGGGCCCTTGAGCGGGCCGATACCGTCGTCGTACACGGGAAAGGAGGTGGTCCAGAGTTGAATACTTTCAGGACGCGTGAGGTGGCTGCGGTCTAGCAGCAACCGACGGCCAGCCGTTCGTAGTACTGCTGGCAATCCAACGCAGACACCCGACCCGCAGGTGATCCGGCCGCACGTCCGCCGGAGGGGGCTCGAGCCATTCGAGCCCACACCTGCGGGTTGTCTGCATTTTCCAGCAGATCCGGCGCCGAACTTCGGTGTCGTTCCTGACCGTTCGTGGGCGTTGCAACCGGCACAAAGGGACGGGACACCCGGTCGACCGGGTGTTCCGCCCGCCCTCGACGACCGTCCGAGGGCGAGGGGAATTAGTTGTGGATGGCAACTGTTGCTAGAGTCAACGAAGTATCACACCGTCACGCGACACCGAATCGAGCTGACCCCTTGACCTCCACCACCACGCCCACCCCGGCTGCCGTCGAGACCGGCGCGTCGATGTCCCACCGCCAGGTGCTCGAGGCCCTCTCGGGCCTGCTCCTCGCGATGTTCGTCGCCATGCTCTCCAGCACCGTGGTGTCCAACGCGCTGCCGGCGATCGTCACGGACCTCGGGGGCAGCCAGTCCGGCTACACCTGGGTCGTCGTCGCGACGTTGCTGGCCATGACCGCGACCACGCCGATCTGGGGCAAGCTCGCCGACCTGTTCAGCAAGAAGGTGCTGGTGCAGTCGGCGCTGGTCATCTTCTCGATCGGCTCGCTGATGGCCGGCTTCGCGCCCAGCATGGAGTTCCTGATCGGCGCCCGCGTCGTCCAGGGCCTCGGCGTCGGCGGCCTGACCGCGCTGGTCCAGGTCGTCATCGCGAGCATGGTCACCCCGCGCGAGCGCGGTCGCTACTCCGGCTACATCGGAGCCGTCTTCGCCGTTGCCACCGTCTCCGGCCCGCTCATCGGTGGCCTGATCGTCGACACGCCCGGTCTGGGCTGGCGGTGGTGCTTCTTCGTGGGTCTGCCCGTCGCGGTCGCCGCGTTCGTGCTGCTCCAGAAGACGCTGCACCTGCCCCTCGTCCGCCGCGAGGTGCACATCGACTACCTCGGCGCCACCCTGATCGTCGGCGGCGTCAGCCTGCTGCTCGTCTGGGTGTCGCTGGCCGGCAACCAGTTCGCGTGGTCCTCCGG
Source organism: uncultured Actinomycetota bacterium (assembly GCA_963774575.1). Taxonomy (GTDB): domain Bacteria; phylum Actinomycetota; class Actinomycetes; order Propionibacteriales; family Nocardioidaceae; genus Nocardioides. The sequence continues at coordinate 154,413 of CAVZFO010000026.1, forward strand.
CCCCAGCTACGGCCTGATCGCGCTCGGCCTGGCCGTGCTGGCCGCCGCCATCTACGTCGAGGCGAAGGTCGCCCGCGAGCCGATCATCCCGTTGCGCCTGTTCAAGGACCGCACCACGAGCCTCGCCACCGTGGCGTCCGTGCTGATCGGCGTCGCGATGTTCGGGTCGACGGTGTACCTGAGCCAGTACTTCCAGCTCTCCCGCGGCATGAGCCCGACCAAGGCCGGCCTGATGTCGATGTTCATGGTCCTCGGCCTGGCCGCCTCGAGCATGGTCACCGGCCGGATCATCACCCGCACCGGCACCTGGAAGCGGTTCCTCGTCGGCGGCATGGTGCTCGTGATCGTCGGCCTCACGCTGCTGTCCACCATCGACGAGACCACGTCGCTGTGGTTCGTCGGCGGCTCGATGGCGGTGCTCGGCATCGGCCTCGGCGCCACCATGCAGAACCTCGTGCTCGCGGTCCAGAACAACACCGCACAGGCCGACATGGGCGCGGCCAGCTCGGTGGTGGCCTTCTTCCGCAGCCTGGGCGGCTCGATCGGGGTCTCCGCGCTCGGAGCGGTGCTCAGCCACCAGGTGGCGGCCACCGTGACCGCTGGCCTCGCCGCGATGGGCGTCGCCGGCAGCTCGACCGAGAGCCACTCGATCCCCGACCTCAGCACCCTGCCGGGTCCGGTCCGGGCGCTCTTCGAGCAGGCCTTCGGGGAGGCGACCGGCCACATCTTCCTGGTCGCGGTCCCGTTCGCCGTCGCGGCCCTGGTCTGCGTGGTGCTCATCCGCGAGGTGCCGTTGCGCACGACCATCGACCGGGCCGAGGAGATCGCGCCCGAGGCTACGCTGGAGCTCGACCCGCCGGTCCGCACGGAGGAGGTGCGCACGCGATGACCGCCCGCGCAGAGCTCCTGGGCGACCTCGAGCACGAGGTCGGGGTGATGATCCGTCGGGTCAAGCGGGTGATCGCCGAGCGCGCCCGGGCCGTGCACCCCGACCTCGCGCCGTCGTCGTACCTGATGCTCGCGTTCGTCGCCGAGAGCGGCCCGATGCGCGCCTCCGAGATCGCGGACCAGTTCGCGATGGACAAGGGCGCGATCAGCCGTCAGGTCACCCACATGACCGACCTCGACCTCCTGGCCAGGGTCAGCGACCCCGAGGACGGCCGCGCGATGCTGGTCTCGGTCAGCGAGGAGGGCCGACGCCGGCTGGCCGACGTCGCCGCCCAGCGCCGCGACTGGCTCGACCACGGGCTCGGCGACTGGTCGGAGGCGGACCTCGCCGGATTCGTCTCCTCGCTCGGTCGTTACAACCGCGCCCTCGACGCGCAGGACTCCGCGTCCGGCAAGGCCCGCGCCGCGGCGTTCAGCCGCTGAGGCTCAGCCGACCCAGACGGCAGTGTTCGGCGGCAGCTTGCCGCCCACGAGACGACCGCTGTTGACCAGCACCTTGCCCTTCGGCAGCGACACCGGCCGCGGGCCCGCGTTGAGCACGACGGTGACCGGGCCGCGGCGGAAGGCCAGCACGGTCTTGCCGCGGTCCAGGATCTCGACGTCGCGGGGGGCGGTGGTGGCGAACGTACGCCGTACCTTCAGCGCCTTGCGGTAGAGCTCCAGCGTCGATCCGCGCCGGCCCGTCTGGGCTTCGACCGTCAGGTCCTTCCACTCGGCGGGCATGGGCAGCCACGGCTGCTTGCGGCCGCCGAACTTGAACGGCGCCTTGGTGCCGCCCCAGGGCATCGGCACCCGGCAGTGGTCGCGCCACTCGACGCCGGTGCGCAGCCAGGCGGGGTCCTGCCGGAGCTGTTCCGGCACGTCGACGCTCTCCAGGCCCAGCTCCTCGCCCTGGTAGAGGTACGACGATCCGGGCAGCGCCAACATCGCCAGCGTCGCGGCCCGGGCGCGGGCCACACCGACCGGCCCGCCGCCGTAGCGGGTCGCGTGCCGCACCACGTCGTGGTTGGAGAGCACCCACGTCGGGTTGGCCCCGACCGGGTCGAGGGTCTCGAAGGTACGGCGGATGCAGTCGGCCATGTGGGGGGCGTCCCAGGTGGCCAGCAGCCAGGAGAAGTTGAAGGCCTGCTGGAGCTCGTCGGGCCGGACGTAGGCCGCGGTGCGCTCGGGCGTCTGGGTCCAGGCCTCGCCCACGGCCATCCGGTCGCCGTCGTAGGAGTCGAGGACCAGCCGCCAGTCGCGGTAGACGCCGTGGACCTCGGGCTGGTCCCACATCGGCTCGTCCTTGGTCTCCCGCTCGATCAGGGAGACGTGCTCGCGAGGGCCGGGCTCGGGAGTCTTCTCGTCGCGCAGCAACTTGTCCTTGAACAGCCCGTGCGCCACGTCGACCCGGAAACCGTCCACACCGCGGTCCAGCCAGAACCGCAGCACGTCGAGGAACATCGTCTGCACCTCGGGGTTGCGCCAGTTCAGGTCCGGCTGGGTCTTGTCGAAGATGTGCAGGTACCACTGGGTCGACCCGTCGGGGCCGTCCTCGACCCTCTCCCAGGCGATGCCGCCGAAGACGGAGTTCCAGTTGTTGGGCGGCTGCGTGCGGCCGCGGCCCTTGCCGGGGCGGAAGACGTAGCGCTCGCGCTCGGGACTGCCCGGCTCCGAGGCCAACGCCTTCTGGAACCACTCGTGCTCGTCCGAGGTGTGGTTGGGCACCAGGTCGACGACCACCTTGAGGCCCAGGTCGTGCGCCTTCGCCAGCAGCGCGTCGGCGTCCTCGAGGGTGCCGAAGCGCGGGTCGACGTCGACGTAGTCGGACACGTCGTACCCCGCGTCGTGCTGGGGGCTCGGGTAGAACGGCGTGATCCAGAGCGCGTCGACGCCCAGGTCCCGGAGGTACGGGAGTCGCCGGGTGATGCCGGGCAGGTCGCCGATGCCGTCGCCGTCGGAGTCGGCGAAGGAGCGCACGTACACCTGGTAGACGACGGCGTCCCGCCACCAGGGCGCGGTCTTTGGATCGTTAAAAGTCACCCGGCACATCTTTCCGTCAATCCCGGCCCGAGGTCAAAGGATCAGCGGAAGTCGGCGGGGTCGACGGTGATCCAGGTGTGCTCGGCGGTCGCGACGATGCGGCCGTCGGAGTCGTAGAGGGTCGCCGCGGTGAAGATCTTGCGACCCTCGCGGCCGCGCGCGTGCCCGACGACGACGTGCTCCTCGCCGATGACCGGCAGCGCGTCGATCCGGGCGGTCATCCGCCCGAGGACGGCGGGATTGGTGGCCAGGTCGCCCGCCCAGCCGCCGGGGCAGTCGAGTGCGGCCCAGGTGACCGGGACCGAGGCGCGCCGGTGGTCGTCCTCGTAGGTGTGCCAGTCCTCGGCCGTGCTGGGGTGCGGGGTCCACGCCGCGGCCACCCGTACCGCGCCGTCCAGGTCGTCGACCGGGCCGGGGAAGATCCGCAGCCCGTCGCCCTCGGCGCGGTCGGGGCCGCAGGTGAAGCAGGTGGTGAAGGGATGGCTGACCCAGCCGGCGTACGACGCCTCGGCCGCCCGCGCGGTGGCGACGTCGACCGACTCCACCTCGGTCAGGGCTCCGTCGGAGAGCCGCGCGTCGGCGACCGGACCCGTGCCGTCGGCGGCCGTGGTGAGGCCGTCGGTCTCCGTGGCCGGCACGGGGGTGTCGAGCGGCGGCGGGCGGCGCAACGTCACCGTGACCGCCGGCCACGCGTCTCCGTGGTCGGCGTGGTCGTGGGAGAGGTGGCCGTGGACGAGCTCGGCCATCGCCCCGGCGGTCCAGCCGCCGTTGCCCGAGACCGGCGGCCCGCAGAAGCGGGCCGGCACGAGGAGATCAGTCATCGGTCGGCGTCCCGGGGGTGGTCACTTCTTGATCCTCTCGTAGCGATCGAGCGCCTCGCGGCGCTCCTCGGCGTGGTCGACGATCGGGTCGACGGGCTGGTGCGGGTCCTCCGCGTCGCGCAGCTCGGGCACCCACCGCCGCACGTAGCTGCCGTCGGGGTCGAACGTGCGGCCCTGGGTGACCGGGTTGAAGATCCGGAAGTACGGCGCCGCGTCGGTGCCGCAGCCCGCCGTCCACTGCCAGCCGTGCTGGTTGGAGGCGAGGTCGCCGTCGACGAGCCAGTGCAGGAAGTGGCGGGCGCCGTGCTGCCACTCGATGTGCAGGTCCTTGACCAGGAAGCTGGCCACGATCATCCGCACCCGGTTGTGCATCCAGCCGGTGGCGCGCAGCTGGCGCATGCCGGCATCGACGATCGGGTAGCCCGTGCGGCCCTCGCGCCAGGCCTGGAGCTGGTCGCCGGGCTCGTCGTAGGCCATCCGGCCGAACTCCGGGCGGAGGTAGTCGCGGGCGGTCTCCGGCCGGTGGTAGAGCACGTCGGCGTAGAACTCGCGCCACGCGAGCTCCTTGCGGAACGTCGCCGCGCCGCGGCCGCGTGACCCCGCGAGGTCGGCCAGCATCGTCCGGGGGTGGATCTCGCCCCACTTGAGGTGCACCGACATGTGCGAGGTGGCGTCGAGGTCGGGGCGGTCGCGGTGGCGGTCGTAGGCATCGAGCCGCTCCTGGCGGTAGTCGCGCCAGCGCCGGGTGGCGGCCGCCTCGCCGGCCGTCGGGAGGGTCATCCCGTCGGGCAGGGCTTCCTCGGGGATGCCGTCGGACCGGGCCGCCAGCCAGCCGACCGGTCCGAGGTCGCCCGCCGGCGGCCGCCAGCCGCGCTCCACCCACGCCCGGTGGAAGGGCGTGAAGACGCGGTAGGGGGTGCCGTCGGCCTTGGTCACCCGGCCCGGGGCGACGGCGTACGGCGAACCCGTGCGCACCAGCTCGATGTCGTGCTCGGCCAGCGCGGCCTCGACCCGCTCGTCGCGGGCGCGGCCGTAGGGGCCGAAGTCGGCGGCGACGTGGACCCGGTCGGCCTCGACCTCGCGGGCGGCGCGCACCACCTCGCGGACCGGGTCGCCGGTGCGGATCGTCAGGCCGACACGGGAGTCCAGGTCGCGCAGCGACTCGGCGAGGTAGTGGCGTCGGGAGGGTCCGCTCGGACCCCAGAGCGCCGGGTCGACCACGAACAGCGGCAGCACGTCGCCGTCACCGGTGGCCGCGTCGAGCAGTGCCGGGTTGTCCGAGAGGCGCAGGTCGCGCCGGAACCACATCACCGCTGGCATTCGTCCACTCTGCCAGCGACTTCCCCCATGCGTAAGAATGGGCCGGTGAGCACCCCCGGGGCCGTCGGATGAGCGACCTGATCGACACGACGGAGATGTACCTCCGGACGATCTACGAGCTCGTCGAGGAGGACATCGTCCCGCTGCGGGCGCGGATCGCCGAGCGGCTCCACCAGAGCGGTCCGACCGTCTCCCAGACCGTGGCCCGGATGGAGCGCGACGGCCTGGTCACGGTCGAGGGCGACCGCCACCTCGAGCTGACCGAGGAGGGCATGCGCCTGGCCACCCGGGTGATGCGCAAGCACCGCCTGGCCGAACGCCTGCTGACCGACGTGATCGGCCTCGACTGGGAGCTGGTGCACGCCGAGGCCTGCCGCTGGGAGCACGTGATGTCCGAGACCGTCGAGCGCCGCCTCGTCGCGCTGCTCGACCACCCCACCGAGTCGCCGTACGGCAACCCGATCCCCGGCCTCGACGAGCTCGGCGAGACCGGCCCGGCCGGCGAGTTCATGGACGGCATGGTGTCGCTGGCGGAGGTGTCCGGGCAGCCGGGCGACGAGGGTTCGCGGGTCCGGGTGCGACGGATCTCCGAGGAGCTCCAGAAGGACGAGACCCTGATGAGCACCCTGCGCCGCATCGGCGCCCTCCCCGACCGACTGGTCGGCGTGACGGCCACCGACCTCGGGGTCCTCGTCGGCTCCGGCGGCGAGACCGCCGAGATCGACCTCGACGCCGCCGCCCACATCTTCGTCGGGAAGCAGTAGGGGCGCTGCGACGGGAGCAGAACACCCGCTCGAGCGGGTGTTCCTATCCTTCGGCGTCGTTGCAACGACGCCGAACGGTCAGGAACGACGCCGAAGTTCAGCCGGCGAGCGCGGTCAGGAACTCCGAACAGCCGGCCTCGACCGTGTACGTCGCCAGCTCGTCCCCGCGCGTACCTCCCCGGTTGACGATGACCACCGGGGTCCCGGCCCGGGCGGCGCGCCGCACGAACCGGAAGCCGCTCATCACCGTCAGCGACGTACCGACGCACAGCAGCACGCCGTCGAGGTCGGGCAGGGCGTCGACGGCGTCGTAGCACCGGGCCACCCGGGGCGCGGGGACGTTCTCGCCGAAGAAGACCACGTCCGGCTTGAGCACGCCGCCGCACGATGCGCAGGCCGGCACCACGAAGCCGGACGTGTCCTCGAGCTCGACGTCGCCGTCGGGCCGTGTCTCGACGGCGGTGTGCCGCGCGACCCAGTCGGGGTTGGCGAGCGCCATCCGGGACTGCAGGGCGCTGCGAGAGGTGACGGCCCGGCAGGACAGGCACACCACGTCGGCGATCCGCCCGTGCAGGGCCACGACGGAGCGCGCGCCGGCGCGCTCGTGGAGACCGTCGACGTTCTGGGTGATGAGCAGCGCGGGGTCGATGCGGGCCAGCGCGTGGTGGCCGGCGTTGGGCTCCGCACCGCGCATCCGCGACCAGCCCAGGTGGCTGCGAGCCCAGTAGCGCTGCTGCGCGACCGGCCCGGAGACGAACTCCTGGTAGGTCATCGGCCGCCGCGACGGGGATCCCGGACCGCGGTAGTCCGGGATGCCGGAGTCGGTCGACAGTCCGGCCCCGGTGAGCACGACGAGCGGGCGACCGGCCAGGAAGCCCAGGGCGGCGGCGTACGACGGCGACTCCAGCAGGGTCACGTGCCGTACCGCAGCCGGGCCCGGGCGCGCGCCTTCTCCGCCTCGACCTCGCGGTCCTTCGGCGGAGCCGTGGTGACCAGGTCCTCGAGCAGGTGCCGGGTCACGTGGGCGATCTCGTGCACCGCGCGGTCGAACGCCTCCTGGTTGGCCTGGGACGGCTTGGTCGTCCCGCTGACCTTGCGGACGAACTGCAGCGCGGCCGCGTGCACCTCGTCCTGGGTGGCCGGCGGGGCGAAGTTGTGGAGCGGGCGGATGTTGCGGCACATGGCGTCGAGATTACCTACCCGACCGCAGGTCGAGGAGGTTGCGCAGCAACCGTCACGAGACCGTCGCCGGGTCTCGTGACGGGCGTGACCGCCCTCCTCGACCAGCGGCGACTCACACGGCGAAGAACGACACGGCGTCGCCGGTGACCAGCACGACCCGCCCGTCGGGCAGCGGCACGAGCCGGACGGCGCCGACCTCCACGCCGTACTCGACCTCCACCATCCGGTTGGTCATCGTGCCGTCGCCGACGTGCAGGACCGAGACGTAGCCGGTCTGCCCGTACTCGCCGGAGGAGACCACGGTCAGCGCCGTACGCCGGTCGGGCAGCCAGGTGAACTGACGCGGGTCGACCGCGGCCTGCGGGGTGGTGCCGGGCGGGTACGTGACCGTGTCGAGCTCGCGCGGGGCGGTGACGTCGCGCACGTCGAAGAGCGACGCCTTCGCGCCCGACGGGATGCCGGTGGTGGGGTCGGCGGCCGAGCCGATGCCGATCATCTCGTCGTCGCCGATCGGGTGCAGGTAGGAGGAGAAGCCGGGGATCTTGAGCTCCCCGAGCAGCCGCGGCGCCGCGGGGTCGGTGAGGTCGATGGCGTAGAACGGGTCGGTCTGCCGGAAGGTCACCATCACCGCGAGGCCGTCGAACCAGCGCATCGAACGGATCTGCTCGCCCTCACCGAGCCGGTCCACGCGACCGATCTCGACGAGCTCGCTGCCCTCCTGCGAGAAGGTCACCACGGAGTTGAAGTTGCCGGTGCGCAGCGTCGGCCCGACGGCCACGCGGAGGACGCCGTCGTGCTCGTCCATCGACCAGCGGTCGGCGATCGAGCCGTCGACCCGGCCGGAGGCGGCGTACGTCGCCGCGATGCCGTCCAGGGCGAAGTCGTAGAGGTAGGTCGTGCCGTCGTCGCCGGCGTACGCCGTGGCGGGCGCCGGGACGTCCCAGCAGCAGGCCTCCCAGCCGCCGCGGTAGGCCGAGCTCGCGAGGTAGAGGTGGTCGGCGGACACGTACACCGTCTCGCTCGGCGTGGTCACCGCCGTCGCGTCGACGGCACCGGGGTCGGCGACGTCGAACCCGACGACCGCCACGGTGCCCAGGCCCGCGTCGGCGGACGGTACGGCGACCCGGTCGCAGCCGAGGAGCGGCTCCGTCGACGTGGCCGACCCGGTGGTCGTCGTGACGTGCGGCAGCCAGTCCTCGATGGTGCTGGCCCGCACCACGTCCTGGTTGCGCTCCAGGGCGCGCTGCTCGCCGCGCAGCAGTCCGGGCTCCACGAAGTCGAGGTCCGGCAACGCCATCGACAGGACCAGCCGCACGGTGTCGCCCGTCTGCCGGGCGGTGACCAGCGTCGAGTCGTACGTCGTGTCCCGCACGACCACGGGCGCCGACGGGTCCGCGACGTCGAGCACCAGCACCCGGGTGCCCGGCGTGGTCCCGAAGTCCGGCGTGGGCGCCTCCCGGCCGATGACCACCACGCGGTTGCCGGCCAGCAGCAGCTCCGGGGACTGCACCCCGGTGAGCGCGAACGAGCCCAGGCGGACCGGCTCGTCGCCCGTGACGTCGTACAGGACCAGCGTGCTGTCGTCGAGCACCCGCACCAGGAGCCGGCCGTCGGTCTTGACGACGTCGGGCTCGTCGACCCCGGCCTCCTGCACATTGGTCCCCGTGGCGCTCGAGGTCGCCTCGCTCGGCTGGGGCGTGACCGGGACGGAGCCGGGCGCGGGGACCGGGACGCTGCCGCCGGCGTCGGAGGCCTCGTAGATCCGCGGGTAGTCCCAGCCGTAGGCCGTCACCCGCTGCAGCCCGCGCTCGACGTACCACTGCAGCAGGGCGTCGCACGACGCAGCCGGCCGGAGGTCGGCGTTGACGAGGCGCACGGGCTGGCCGCCCGGCGGGGTGCGGTCCGTGGCCGTCGGGTCCACCCCCGTCGACCTGCCGAACGACACCCCGGCGACGAACGCGGCCCCGACCGCGCCGAGCGTCAGGGCGGTGAGTCCGGTTCGTTGGAGTGGGTGCACCTCCGTACGACGCGGGGCCGCGGCCCGCGGTTCCCGGCGTGAGCCTGGGCTGCCACGATGCAGGGGTGCCCCACGACCGCGAGCTCGACCTGGTGCTGTTCGGGGCGACCGGCTTCACCGGTGGCCTGACCGCGGAGTACCTGACCCGCCAGGGACCCGACGGCCTGCGCTGGGCGCTGGCCGGTCGCAGCCTCGACAAGCTCACCCGGGTCCGCGACGACCTCGCGGAGGGCGGGGCCGACGTGGCCGACGTCGAGCTCATCGTCGCCGACTCGGCCGACCCGGTCGGGCTGGCCGACCTCGCGGCCCGGACCAAGGTCGTGGCCTCCACCGTCGGCCCCTACGTCGGCCGCGGCGAACCGCTCGTCGGCGCCTGTGCCGACGCCGGCACCGACTACTGCGACATCACCGGGGAGGGCGAGTTCGTCGACCGGATGTACGTCGCCCACCACGCCACCGCGGCCCTCAACGGCGCGCGGCTCGTGCACGGCTGCGGCTTCGACTCGATCCCGCACGACCTCGGTGCGATGTTCACCGTCGAGCACCTGCCCGCCGACGTGCCCATCGACCTGCGCGGAGTGGTCCGGGCCGGCGGGCTGCCGTCGGGCGGCACCTTCGAGACGACGCTGACCGGGCTGTCCCGGGTGCGGCAGATCCGCGACGCCGCCCAGGCCCGCCGCCGGGTCGAGCCAAGGCCCGCGGGCCGTTCGTCGCGCGCGGTGTCCGGCAAGCCGCACCGCGACGGGGTGCTCGGCTACTGGTTGCTGCCACTCCCGACCATGGACCCGGCGATCGTCGCGCGCAGCGGCGCGGCCCTGCCGTCGTACGGGCCGAAGTTCCGCTACTCCCACTACGCCGGCACCAAGACGCTGCCGTACGCCGTCGGTGGCGCCGTCGTCATGGCGGGGCTCGGGCTGGCGGCCCAGCTGAAGCCCACCCGCGAGCTGCTGATGAAGTGGTACCCCGCCGGCGACGGTCCCGACCCCGAGCGCCGCGAGCGGTCGTGGTTCACCGTCGACTTCGTCGGCGAGGCCGGTGGTGAGACCGTCCGCACCCGCGTCTCCGGGGGTGATCCCGGTTACACGGAGACCGCGATGATGCTCGCCGAGTCCGCGCTGTGCCTGGCCCTCGACGACAACCCCGACGTGGCCGGCCAGGTCACCACCGCCCAGGCGATGGGCGCCAACCTGCTCGCCCGCGTGCAGGCCGGCGGGCTGAGGTTCGAGGTCCGCTGAGCCGGGTCGTCAGAGCTCCTCGTCGATGAGGTAGCTCGCCGTCCTGCTCGACCAGGGCCAGGGTCACGAGCTCGTCCTCGGGTCCTCGCTCGCCCTTCGGGTCCCAGGTGATGGTGTAGCTCACCTGCATCGTCGAGGGATCCGCCTTCACGTCCCGCAACGTGGCGGTCTCGATGGTGTCCCAGTAGCCCGCGTAGCTGCCCTCGCTCCCGCCGCAGCAGTCCTGCTGGAAGCGCGGCGTCAGCTGCTCCCACGCCGAGCCAGGGTCGGCCACTGCGGTCGCGATGTACTGCTGCACGAAGGTCCGCATCGCGGCGACGTTCCCTCCTCCGGTCGGGGGCTGCTGGGTCGCGGAGGCGGAGACGGTGGCAGCCGGCGACGTGGGTGTCGACGCGCTCGCCGACTGCGATGGCTGCGACGAGGCGGACGGTGTCCGGGTGGCAGAGTGGCGCGGCTTCGTGGACGCGCCGCCGATCGGCCCGTCCTGGGCGCTGGGTCCCGGGTCCGGCTGGAGCAGCACCCAGGCCAGGGCCGCCACTCCCACCAGGGCAGCCAGACCCAGCAGCAACGCCAACCGCCCCGGACGTCGGCGATCAACCTCTGCCCGCGATTCCGTCCGGTCCGTCACGAGGGGCTCGGCCAGCACCTGCGGCTCGACGATCGTGTCGGCCGGAGCGGGGTCGGTTGCCGCGAGCGCCATGGTGGGTGCGGACTCCTCCGCGACGGACGGAGGCCCCGCGGCGAGGTAGTCGCGGACCCGGCTCATCGGCCATCGATCCGATGGCTCGGTGGCCATCGTGGTCTCCAGGCAGCTCGGCGGGCCAGCCCGCGCCGCGGAGCCGGGGCGGTGCCTCGTGCACGATGCGGTACATCGCCGACAGGACGCTGTCGGACGTGTCGTACGGCGGCCGACCGGTGAGCGCCTGGTACAACGTCGCGCCCAGCGACCAGACGTCGCTCGCCTCGGTCGCGGGCCGGCCCGAGGCGACCTCGGGCGCCAGGTACGCCGGGGAACCGGTCACCCGACCCGACACCGTCATCGTCGAGTCCCGGGCCCGGGCGATGCCGAAGTCGGCCAGCTTCGCGGTGCCGTCGTGCGCCACCAGCACGTTGGAGGGTTTGACGTCGCGGTGCACGACTCCCGCTGCGTGTGCGGCCGCGAGGGCGTCGGCGACCTGGGCGAGCAAGGCGGCGGCCTCGTCCGCAGGTAGACCGTCCGCGTGCTCCGCGAGCACGGCGAGGTCCACGCCGTCGACGTGCTCCATCACCAGCCACTGCTCGTCGCCCTCGGTCAGGAAGTCGAAGACGGCCACCACGTGGGGGTGGTTGAGCTTCGCGGCGAGCTTGGCCTCGCGCTGGGCGCGCAGCAGGTCCGGCGAGCTGCCGCCCGGGAAGTTCCCCACCCGCTTGACCGCGACCTCGCGTCCGAGCACCTCGTCGACGGCCAGCCACACCGCGCCCATGCCACCCTGGCCGATCTGGCGCTGCAGCACGTAGCGCTGGCCGATCGCTGCTGGCGGACTCGTCACCGCTCCTATGATGCGGAGATGCGCCGTCCGTACGCGTCACCTGCGAGGGTGGGTACGGCGCTCCGCGCCGGTGAGACCCGGTGACCCTCGTTGGTCGAGGAGGTTGCGCTGGCGACCGTCTCGAGACCCGTGTCCCTCGTTGCGAGGAGGTTGCGCGACACCGGTCGAGACCCGGTGTCTCGTTGCCAGAGTCGCTGGCAATCGTCTGGCGCGACCTTGCCCTCGATCGGCGAGGAGGTGCCAGGCCGACTCGAGACCTGGCGAAGGCTCGCGCCATCGGGAAGTGCCCCAGGCCAGAGTCGAACTGGCGGGCCTTGCGCCATCGGGGGAGTGCGGCTGCTCCTCGGCGCGGCAGATCGGAAAGTGCCCCAGGCCAGAGTCGAACTGGCGACCTTTCGCTTAGGAGGCGGCTGCTCTATCCACTGAGCTACTGGGGCGTTGTCGGCGCCGCACATCCTGTCACGGAGGTCACAGGGGTCGCATACCGACGGTAGGTGAAGTTGGCCGAACGGTGAACGGCAGGCACCATGGAGCGAACGTCGAAGGTTCGACGCTGTCCCGTTCTAGATTTCCCGAGGTCGACGCGTGTCCGATGCCGACGCCCCTGAGGGCGCCGTACCGGACTCTGGCGACCCCAAAGCCAAGCCCAAGCGACGGGCCAAGGTCAAGAAGCGGCACACCGTCGGCCGCGTGCTGCTCGTCACCTGCGTCGTGCTGGCGCTGGTGACCGGGCTCTCCACCCTGTACCTCTACCGTCACTTCAACGGCAACCTCGACGTCATCAACGTCGACCAGCAGCTCGGCACCGACCGGCCGGAGAAGAAGAAGGTCGAAGGCCCCAAGGAGCCGCTGAACATCCTGGTCATGGGCTCCGACGACCGCGACGCCCCCGGCAACAACATCGACAACCTCACCGGCGGCGGCAAGCGCTCGGACACCACGATCCTGCTGCACCTCTCCGCGGACCGGAAGCGCGCGTACGGCGTGAGCATCCCGCGCGACTCGCTGGTGGACCGTCCGCAGTGCTTCGACGACAACATGAACCCGATCCCGGGCGCCACCGACGCGATGTGGAACGAGGCCTTCTCCGTCGGCGGACCGGCGTGCACGGTGCGCCAGGTCGAGCAGCTCACCGGCATCCAGATCGACCACTTCGTGGTGGTCGACTTCGCCGGTTTCCGCGGCATGGTCGACGCCATCGGCGGCGTCCAGGTCTGCATCCCCGAGCCGGGCATCCAGGACGCCGCCCACGGCATCAACATCCCGGCCGGCACCCGCAAGCTGGTCGGCTACCAGGCCCTCAACTACGTGCGCGAACGCTACGTCCTCGGCAACGGCTCCGACGTCGGGCGGATGAAGCGCCAGCAGGCCTTCATCGCCGCGATGGCCCACCAGGTGATCAGCGCAAACACCCTGGCCAACCCGGCCCACCTGCTGCGCTTCCTGGACGCCGCGACCAAGTCGCTGCAGGTCGACGAGGGTCTCGGCAACCTGGTCAAGCTCGCCAAGCTCGGGGCCGAGTTCCGGGGCATCGGACTGGGCAACATCCAGTTCATCACCGTGCCCTGGCAGTACGCCCCCGAGGACCCCAACCGGATCCGCTGGCTGCCCGCGGCCGACCAGGTGTGGAAGGCCCTGATCAACGACAAGCCGATCCCGCCGCGGTTCCTCGGCGACGCCATCAACGCCGAGCAGCTGCCCGGTTCGCCGACCCCGAGCGGGACGCCGAGCGGGTCGCCCAGCGGGTCGCCGAGCGGATCGCCGAGCGGGTCGCCGTCCGGGACGCCGTCGGGCACGCCGTCCTCCCCGCCGAGCAGCCAGTCGACCGCGGACGCCGCCGAGCAGGCGGCCGAGAACGGACTCTGCGCGTGAGCGACCACCCCTCCCACCAGGAGGAGGCCGCCCGCCGCAGGCGGATCGCCGAGGTGTTCGGCGACGTACTGCCGGACACCACCGCCGACGAGCGGGAGCCGGACCGCGCCGCCGGCGGAGCCCCGGATGCCGACGAGTCGGCCCGGGACGCGTGGTACCGCGACCAGGTACCGCCGCACCACGGCTGATCCGGGCTGCGCCAGCAGACCGGATCGATGGTGATCGAGCGTGTCGAGACCCGGTGACGGGTCTCGAGCCTCGTCTCAAACAGCCCGGTTGTTCTGCGCCTGGAGCAGGTCGCGGATCTCCTCGAGCAGCGCGATGTCGGCGGGCTTGCCCTCCTCCTCGCCGGGGAAGAAGCGTTCCTTGGCCTTGATGTAGGGCACCACGATGAAGAAGTAGACGACCGCCGCCACGATGACGAACGCGACCACGGCGTTGAGGAAGGCGCCGAAGCTCTGCGGGTCCGTGCCGAAGATGTTGTTGACGGACTCCGGCATCAGCCCGGTCAGCCACTCGGTGAACGTCTTCACCACCGCCGCGAACGACAGGCTCACGATGAACGCGACGGCGATGTCGACGAGGTTGCCCCGCAGGACGAAGTTCTTGAAGCCGGTCATGGGCCACACGCTCCTCAGGCGGCCGACCCCGAGGGACAGCCAAGGCGAACGGACAGCCCGCACGCTAGTCCGTGTAGGCGAACGTCAGGAACCCGGTGACCGCCGCCTGGGCGATGTCCTCACGGTCCGACCGGGGCACGGCCAGCAGGACCAGCCGACCGGGCAGCCCGCTCGCGGCCGTCTCGTCGTCGGCCGGCGGGAGGGCGAGGACCGTGAGGCCGGTGGCCACCAACCGGGCCGTCCCGCCCTGCGGGTCGGCGGCGACCAGGTCGATGCGATCACCGGTCCGCAGCAGGTCGACCATGCCGGCGTCGGGCAGCCGCACCGGCAGGGCGATCGCCCCGGGTTGGGACGCGGCGAGCGCCGAGCCGACCAGGCGGACGTCGGTGACCGGCTCGCCTGCTCGCACGGGCGCCGCCAGCACCCGGCCCACGGCGTCGGCCACCACGCCGGTCGGTGCGGTGCCGACGGCGAAGTCGACCGACGTCAGGTCGTCGGCGCCCAGGGTCGTCCCGGCCGCTAGGTCATGGGCCGCCGTGGGCACCGGCACGACGTCGGGCGACGGCGGCCGCAGCTCGTGCAGCGCCGCGATGGCGGCCGCCGCGGCGATCAACGCGGCTAGAGGCCGGCGCCGCGACAGCACCACCCGACGTACGGCGCGACGTCGTCGGGCGAGCTGCTCACGAAGACGCACCCGACGACCGTAGGTCGGGCGGACGAGCGGTGGGACCGCTCTCCACAGGGTCAGGCGGGGGCGGGCGTCTTGGTGGTCGACGAGCCGCTCGAGGAGCCGTCGGACTTGGTCCCGGACGAGGAGTCGGCGGAGCTCTTGTCCTTCTTGCTGTCGGTCTTCGTCTCGGGCTTGGACTCCGGCTTGGACGTGGTCTCGGAGCCGTTGGCGGACCCGGAGGTGGCGGACGTCTTCGCCGCTTCGCGGCTGTCGTTGCGGTAGAAGCCGGAGCCCTTGAAGACCACGCCGACGGCGTTGTAGACCTTGCGCAGCCGGCCCTGGCACTCCGGGCACTCGGTGAGCGCGTCGTCGGAGAAGCTCTGGAACTGATCGAAGGCGTGCCCGCACTCGGTGCAGGCGTACTGGTAGGTCGGCACGGTTCCCCTTGCGATTTCTCGGGCGCGCCCACGGGCGTGGCGGTCAGGTGACTAGCACTCGCCGTGGGCGACTGCCAATGGTACGGCACACTGTGAACCACCATGAGCGACCCGGGATTCCCAGCGGAGGCCCCAGCAGAGACTCCAGAGCGGCCCTGGTGGCAGGTGTTCCGGGACTGGCCCCGCGCCGCGCGGTGGTCGACGTACGCCGTGGTGGCGCTGGTGCTGCTGCTGGTCGCCGGCCTGGTCACCGCGGTGGTGCTGGTGCGGCGCCCGTTCCCGCAGGTCGACGGGGCGATCGAGGTGCCCGGACTCACGGGCGAGGTCGAGGTGATCAGGGACGGCCACGGCATCCCTCAGCTCTACGCCGACAACGTCGACGACCTGATGGCCGCTCAGGGCTACGTGCATGCGCAGGAGCGGTTCTACGAGATGGACGTGCGCAGGCACGAGACGGCGGGCCGGCTCTCCGAGCTCTTCGGGAAGGACACCCTGGAGGTCGACGAGTTCGTCCGTACCCTCGGCTGGCGGCGGATCGCCGAGCAGGAGCTGGCGCTGCTGCAGCCGCGGACCAGGGCCGCACTCGAGGCGTACGCCGTGGGTGTCAACGCCTACCTCGACACGCACAGCCCGTCCCAGATCGCGGTGCAGTACACCGTGCTCGGCCTGGGTGGCCTCGACTACCGGCCGGAGCCCTGGACCGCGGTCGACTCGCTGGCCTGGCTCAAGGCGATGGCGTGGGACCTCAAGGGCAACCTCGACGAGGAGATCGAGCGGGCGCTGGTGTCGGCGGACCACACCCCCGAGCAGGTGGCCGACCTCTTCCCGGCGTACGACTACCAGGCGCACGCGCCGATCGTCGGCCAGGGAGCCGTGGTCGACGGCGTCTTCGAGCAGGACGCCGAACAGGGTGGCACCCGCAACCCGGAGCGACCCGCGTTCACCGCCGACCAGCGCGCCCAGCTGCGCGGCCTCGGCCGGACCCTGGACCGGCTGCCGTCCTTCGTCGGGGACGGCGACGGGATCGGCAGCAACAGCTGGGTCGTCGACGGTGAGCACTCCGCCACCGGGGAGCCGCTGCTCGCCAACGACCCGCACCTCGGGGTGAGCGTCCCCGGCGTCTGGATGCAGATGGGCCTGCACTGCCGGACGGTGGGCCCCGACTGCCCGCTCGACGTGGCCGGGTTCACCTTCTCCGGCGTGCCGGGGGTGGTGATCGGCCACAACGCCGACATCGCCTGGGGGTTCACCAACCTGGGTCCGGACGTCACCGACCTCTACCTCGAGCGGGTCACCGACGACCAGTGGGAGCAGGACGGGCGGCTGCGGCCGCTGGTCACCCGGGCCGAGACGATCCGGGTGCGCGGCGGCGACGACGTCACCATCAAGGTGCGGGCGACCGCGCACGGCCCGATCCTCAGCGACCTCTTCGACTTCTACGGCGACCTGGCCGCGGACGCGCCGGGCGACCCCAGCGGCACCGGGCCCGACGCCCTCCCCGGCACCGGGCCGGCGATCTCGCTCGCGTGGACGGCGCTGACCCCGACCACGACCGCCGACGCGATCTTCGACGTGGACACCGCGACGGACTGGACGAGCTTCCGGGAGGCGGCGTCCTCGTTCGCCGTACCCGCGCAGAACATGGTGTACGCCGACCGCGACGGCCACATCGGCTACCAGGCGCCCGGGATGGTCCCGATCCGCAAGTCCGGCAACGACGGCCGGCAGCCGCAGGCGGGTTGGCTGAGCGAGAACGACTGGACGGGCGAGTACGTGCCGTTCGACGGGTTGCCGAACGTGCTCGACCCGGACGAGGGGTTCGTCGTCACCGCCAACCAGGCGGTGATCGGCCGCAAGTACCCGTACTTCCTCACCGACGACTGGGACCAGGGCTACCGGTCGCAGCGGATCCGCGACCAGCTGGCCGCCCAGTTCGCCGAGCAGGGCACCGTCTCCGTCGAGGACATGGCGGCCCTCCAGCTCGACGACCGGAGCCCGATCGCGCCGGCGTTGGTGCCCCGCCTGCTGGCGGTGGACCTACCGGGCGGCTACTACTCCGACGGTCAACGCCAGCTGGCCCGGTGGGACTTCGACCTCTCCGCCGACAGCGGGGCCGCCGAGTACTTCAACCTGGTGTGGTCGTCGGTGCTCGCCCTGACCTTCCACGACGAGATGCCCGAGGACTACTGGCCGAGCGGGGGCGACCGCTGGATGGCGGTGGTCACCCGGCTGCTCGACGAGCCCGACTCGAGCTGGTGGGACGACCGGAGCACCCCCAACGTCGAGACCCGCGACGACGTCCTGCGCCAGGCGCTGATGGAGGCCCGCGACGAGATCACCCGCCTCGACGCGGTCGCGGTCGACGGCTGGTCGTGGGGCCACCTGCACCGGCTCGACCTCACCGAGCCGACGTTGGGGGAGTCCGGCATCGGGCCGGTCGAGTGGCTGGTCAACCGCGGCGGCTGGGAGGTCGGCGGCGGACCCGCCTCGGTGGACGCGGCGTCGTACTACGCGCCCGACGGGTTCGTGGTCGACTCCGCGCCCTCGATGCGGATGGTCGTCTCCCTGGCCGACTTCGACGACTCGCGGTGGATCAACCTCACCGGCGTCTCCGGCCACCCGTTCAGCAGCCACTACACCGACCAGACCGACCTCTGGGCCGACGGGAAGACGCTCCCCTGGGCCTTCTCCCGCCCCGCTGTCGAGGACACCGCCGAGCACACGCTGACGTTGGAGCCTGCGTCCGAGTGATCGCGTGGTCGACCGGTGGTCGAGGAGGTTGCGAGCACCGTCACGAGACCCCGTGAGAGGTCCGCGGTCCGGTGCGGGGTTTCGTGACGGGACTTCGTCCCTCCTCAACCACCGAACACGATGGAGACCGCTGGGGGTGACGGCGCCCGTGACGGAGCGGTCATGCGGCTCGGCGGGGACGTCGAGGCCGACCTCGTCGTCGTAGAGCAGCGCCCACACCGGGGTGCCGACCGGGACCCGGCCCAGGACGCGGTCGTAGCAGCCGCCGCCCTGGCCCATCCGCAGGCCGGTGCCCGAGACCGCCAGCCCGGGGACCAGCACCAGGTCGGCCGTCGCGACGGCCTCGAGACCCAGGCGCGGACCGACCGGCTCCAGGAGCCCGCGGCGGGCGGGGGCCAGCGCGGTCGGCCCGCGGTACACCGCCCAGTCCAGGTCGAGGCCCGGCAGCACCACAGGCACGATCACCCGTTTGCCGGCCGCGGTCAGGGCGTCCAGCAGGGCGGAGGTGCCGGGCTCGGCGCCGACCGAGACGTACGCCGCCACGGTGGCCGACCGACGTACCTCCGTGGTCGCCAGCACGTGCGCGGCGATGGCTCGCGCGGCCTCGCCGATCTCGAGCAGGCCGCGCCGGTGTCGTGCGGTGAGCAGCTGGTCGCGCAGGGCGATCTTGGCGGCCTTCCCCGCGGCGCTGGACCGGGATCCATCGGGGACGGACTGAAATTGCGGGTCGGGCACCTGGCCAGCCTACGATCGAAGCATGGGTAGTCCAGGGTTGAACCAAGCCCGTCGCAAGATGCAGGACGCGGGCGTGGACGAGGTGGCCGTCGAGACCTTCGCCCACTACTACCGTCTGCTCGAGCACGGCGAGACCGGCATCATCCCCGAGTCGGCGATCGAGCCGCTCGACATGGAGGCTCTGGCCGACATCGAGGTCTCCGACGAGGACGCCGCGGACGCCATCCGCAGCACCGCGGTGATCAAGCTCAACGGCGGCCTGGGCACCTCGATGGGCATGGACCGAGCCAAGTCCCTGCTGTGCGTGCGCCGGGGGTTGTCCTTCCTCGACGTGATCGCGCGCCAGGTGCTGCACCTGCGCCACCAGTACGACGCCCCGCTGCCGTTGATCTTCATGAACAGCTTCCGCACCTCGGCCGACACGATGGCCGCGGTGGCCCGCTACGACGAGCTCCCGGTCGAGGGACTGCCCCTGGAGTTCTGGCAGAACAAGGAGCCCAAGCTCCTCGAGAAGGACCTCGCGCCGGCGTCGTACCCGAAGAACCCCGACCTCGAGTGGTGTCCGCCCGGGCACGGCGACCTCTACACCGCGCTGCGCGGCACCGGCCTGCTCGAGCGCCTCATCGAGCAGGGCTACGAGCGGGTCTTCGTCTCCAACTCCGACAACCTCGGCGCCGTGCCCGACCCGCGGGTCGCGGGCTGGTTCAAGAGCAACGGGATCCCGTTCGCCATCGAGGCCGTCCGCCGCACCCCGTCGGACCGCAAGGGCGGCCACTTCGCGCGGCGCAAGATCGACGGCCGGATCGTGCTCCGCGAGACCGCACAGACGCGACCCGCGGACCTGGAGGCGCTGGCCGACCTCGACCGGCACCGGTTCTGCTCGACCAACAACCTGTGGTTCGACCTGGTCGCGATGCGCCGCGAGCTGGACCGGCGTGGCGGCATCCTCGGCCTGCCGCTGATCCGCAACGTGAAGAACCTCGACCCGGCCGACCCGGCCACGCCCAAGGTGATCCAGATCGAGACGGCGATGGGCGCGGCCATCGAGGTGTTCGAGGACGCCCGCACCATCGAGGTGGAGCGCGACCGGTTCATCCCGGTGAAGACGACCAACGACCTGCTGGTGCTGCGCTCCGACGTCTACGACATCGGCAAGGACTTCGGGCTCGACCAGGCCTCCGACGTGCCGTTCGTCGACCTCGACCCGGAGTACTACCAGCTGGTCGGCGACTTCGACCAGCGCTTCCCCGAGGGCGCTCCGAGCCTGCGCAAGGCCAGCTCGCTGAAGGTCGACGGCGACTTCACCTTCGGCCACGGCGTCCAGGTCATCGGCGACGTCGAGCTGGAGGCCGGGTCCGCCCAGCGGATCGCGGCCGACACGGTGCTCGATGGCTGACGGCCCCCAGCAGTCAGGACAGCTGAAGAGCGTCCAGGAGCACCAGCAGCACATCCTCGACTCACTGCGTCCGCTGTCGCCGTACGACCAACCGCTGCTCGACGCCCTCGACCTGGTCGCCGCCGAGGACGTCGTCGCGCCGATCGCGCTGCCGAGCTTCGACAACTCGGCGATGGACGGCTACGCCGTGCGGTACGACGACGTGGCCACCGCCAGCGACGACCACCCCGTCCACCTGCCGGTGGTCGGCGAGATCGGCGCCGGCCAGGCCCGCATCCTGGCGATGTCGCCCGGCACCGCCGTCAAGATCATGACCGGTGCACCGGTGCCGGCCGGCGCCGACGCGGTGGTCCCCTACGAGTGGACCGACCGGGGCGTCGCCCAGGTCGTGATCACCCGCGCCCCCCAGCTGGGCCAGCACGTGCGCACGGCCGGCGAGGACGTCAGCGTCGGCGACCTCCTCATCGAGGAGGGCACCCTCATCGGGCCCCGCCAGATCGGCCTGCTCGCCAACGTCGGCCGCGCCTCGGTCGTGGTCCGCCCCCGGCCGCGGGTGGTGATCATGTCGACCGGCTCGGAGCTGCGCGACCCGGGGACCGCGCGCGGCCACGACTCCATCTACGACGGCAACTCCTACATGCTGGCCGCGGCCGTGCGCCGGGCGGGGGCGATCGCCTACCGCGTGGGCATCGTGCCGGACGACCCGCACGCCTTCCTCGACGCGCTGGGCGACCAGCTGGTGCGGGCCGACGTGGTCATCACGAGCGGCGGCGTCTCGATGGGCGACTACGACGTGGTGAAGGAAGCGCTGTCGCCGCTGGGCACCGTCTGGTTCGGCGGGGTTGCCATGCAGCCCGGCAAGCCCCAGGGTTTCGGTGTGGTGGGCGAGGACCAGACCCCGATCTTCACGCTGCCGGGCAACCCGGTGTCGTCGTTCATCTCGTTCGAGATGTTCGTGCTCCCGGCGCTGCGCCGGATGATGGGCCGCCTGCCGTACTCCCGGCCCACCGTCGAGGCGGCCCTCACCCACGCCATCACGTCGCCCCGCGGCCGGGCGCAGTACCTGCGAGGCGAGCTCGACGCCGACGACGAGCGGGTCACCGTCTCACCCATCGGCGGGCCGGGCTCGCACCTGGTGGGTGACCTGGCGCAGGCCAACGCGCTGATCGTGGTCCCGACCGACACCACCGCCCTCGACGCCGGCGCCCGGGTGACCGTCGTACCCCTGGACCGGGACTTCTGATGCCCGCCGACGGCACGGGCGACCGGGGCAGCCGCCCGCCTGACCCACGTCGACGAGTCCGGCTCCGCCCGGATGGTCGACGTCACCCACAAGGCGGTCTCGACCCGGTCGGCCACGGCGTCGGGCCGGGTGCTGGTCTCGCCCGAGGTCGTCGCGCTGCTGCGCGGGACCGGCGTGCCGAAGGGCGACACCCTCGCCGTCGCCCGGGTCGCCGGGATCATGGGCGCGAAGCAGACCCCGTCGCTGATCCCGCTGTGCCACCCCTTGATGCTGTCGTCGGTCACCGTCGACCTGGCGGTCACCGACGAGTCCGTGGACATCGTGGCCCGGGTCGCCACGACCGAACGCACGGGCGTCGAGATGGAGGCGCTCACCGCGGTCACGGTCGCCGCGCTCACCGTCATCGACATGGTCAAGGCGGTCGACAAGCGGGCGGTCGTCACCGACGTCAGGGTCGAGGCCAAGGTCGGCGGCCGCTCCGGCGAGTGGACCAGGTGACGAGGTGACCGAGGAGGTCGTGCACATCCCGGCCGCCGTCGTCGTCGCCTCCAACCGCGCCGCCGCCGGCGTGTACGACGACTCGACCGGGCCGATCCTCGTCGACTTCCTGCACTCCCTGGAGTTCACGGTCGGCCCGCCGGTCGTCGTACCCGACGGTCCTCCGGTCGGCGCGGCCATCTCGGCCGCCGTGGCCGACGGGGCGCGCGTGGTGCTGACCACGGAGGTACGGGACTGACGCCGACCGACCGGACGCCCGAGCAGACCCGGGCGTTGTTGGACTTCGAGGTGCCGGGGATCGGCGAGGCCATCCGTGCCTACGGCGCGGCCAAGGGCATCCCCGCGGCCGCGTTGTCGCGCGGCACCGCCGGCGTGATCGGCCAGTGCCTGGTGGTGAATCTCCCGGGTTCGCGGGGAGGGGTGAAGGACGGCCTGGAGGTGCTGGCCCCGATCCTCGAGCACGCCGTCGAGCAGATCGTGGGGAGTGATCATTGAGCCCCCGGGGGTGGCCGGTCACCCTGCGCGAGGGTGACGTCACCGTCCGGCCGTTCGCGCGCAAGGACGCCCAGGACTGGAAGGTCGCCCGCCGCGCCAACGCGGAGTGGCTGCGTCCGTGGGACGCCACCGTGCCGCCCGGAGGAGCCGAGCGACCCACGACGTTCCGCGCCCTGGTGCGTCGCCTCGACCGGCTCGCCCGCGCCGGCCTGTGCATGCCGTTCGCGATCGACGTGGAGGGCCGGTTCGCGGGCCAGATCACGGTCAACAACATCGTCCGCGGTTCGGCGCAGTTCGCCTCGGTCGGCTACTGGCTCGACCGTCAGTACGCCGGCCGCGGCGTGATGCCCCTTGCTGTCGCCATGGTCATCGACCACTGCTTCCTCGCCGCGGGACTGCACCGGATCGAGGTCGCGATCCGCCCGGAGAACTCCAACTCCCTGCGGGTGGTGGAGAAGCTCGGCCTCCGCGAGTTCGGCTACGCGCCGCGCTACCTGCACATCGACGGCGTGTGGCGCGACCACCGGCTGTACGCCGTCACGGTCGAGGAGTGCCCGGACCTGCTCGTGAAGCGACTGCTCGACAACACGGTCGGATGACGGCTCCCGGGTCTCGCTGATCCCACCAGTCCCACGAGTTCCCTGGCGACACACCTAGGGACTTCCGCCTCACGGTGCACGCGCAAACCTAGGCTCGGTCCCGTGGACCTGAGTGGACTGATCTTCGTCGCCCTGGCGGTCGCCTGGGCCGCCTACCTGATCCCGAAGGCGCTCAGGCACCACGAGGAGGTCGCACGCACCCGGTCGGTGGACCGCTTCTCCTCCACCATGCGGGTGCTCGCCCGGCGCGAGCCCGTGGACCGCCGTACCTCCCGGCTCGTCGTGACGCCCGGCCGCCCGACGACGCAGGTCGAGGCCGCCGTGAGCGGCGAGCCCGTCGTGGCCACCCCGGACCTGATCGCGGCTCGTCGCGCCGCGACCAACCGGGCCGCCCGTCGTCGCCGTCGGGTGCTGCTGATGCTGCTGCTCGCCAACGTCGCCGTGGTCGCCGTCGCCACCGCCCACGTCGTGTCCTGGTGGTGGGTGGCCGCGCCGGCCGCGTTGCTCGTCGCCTGGCTGACGGCCTGCCGGCTGATGGTCCGTCGCGAGCGGGCCTGGCGCCCGTCGGTCGTCGAGCAGGTGGTCGAGGCCCTGGCCGAGGAGACCGGCGAGTGGGCCGCCGTCCCGATCGACGAGGCCGAGACCGGTGCCATGGCGGCCGTCCGCGTCGACGACCCCGCCCTGTGGGACCCGGTCCCGGTGACGCTGCCGACGTACGTCGACAAGCCCGCCGCGCACCGCACGGTCCGCACCATCGACCTCGACAGCACGGGTGTGTGGACCTCGGGCCGCAGCGAGGCCGACAGCCGGCTCGCCCGCGACGCCGAGGAGGCCGAGCGCGTCGAGCGTGCGGCCGAGTCCGCGCGCAAGGCCCGGGACCGCGCCGTCGGCTCCTGAGCTCGCAGCCCTAGGCTGGGACGGTGGCCGCCCCCTACCCCGTCGCCAGCTCGCGCGCCGTCCCCGCGTCGTACGACGAGACCTACCACCACACGATCACGCTGCCGCTGACCGAGCTGTTCTCCCGGCGCTACCTCGCCGTGCCGCCCGTGAAGCGGGTGGAGCAGCTCGACCCGGGGGAGTGGGGCACGGTCGGCCAGCGCCGGACCATCCACCTGGCCGACGGCGGCACGATGCAGGAGACGCTGACCGTGTGTCGCGGCCCGGAGGAGTTCGGGTACGTCATCACCGACCTCCACGGCGCCCTCTCGCCCATCGCCGAACGCATCGACGGCACCTACTCCTTCGAGAAGGCCGGCACCGGGACCCGGGTCACCTGGTCCTGGCTCATCCACCCCCGCGGCGCCCTCGGCGCCGCCATCGTGCCGGTCTTCGCGCGGATGTGGGCGGGGTACGCGCGGCAGGCGCTGGAGCAGCTCGAGCGCTCCCTGGTCTGACCCCCAACCGATTCGGAGAGGCCCCGCGCCCGGTGCTAGCCTTTCGCTTCGCTTGGGGCTGTGGCGCAGTTGGTAGCGCGTCTCGTTCGCAATGAGAAGGTCAGGGGTTCGAATCCCCTCAGCTCCACCAATCCCGATCCCGCTCTCCCTGGGCAGACGCTCAGGAGGGCGGGTTTCGCCTTGTTCTGGGGCTGACGATTTAAGAGCTCCATGGCCCGCTAATCGCGGCGGGGTTGCAACGGTTCACTCGCCAACACATCTCCAGCGGAGTGGTGCAGCTTCCACCGTGGCGCGTTCAGGGGAGAAGCCCCCGCGCCACGTCAGGATCGCCACCCCGTTCTCGACGCGGTCTTCGAGCTGTCGGCTGACGCCATCCGTCACGAGGACGCTGGCGGCGCGCGGGTCCGCAAGCCAACCGCTCAGGACGTGCAGCCCGCCGCCGGAGGGCCCCCAGCCGCCCCAGTTCAGCCACACCCCTTGCGGCGCGCGATCGACGAAGGTCGAGGTCCATGCTCCGCCCACGGCGCGCCATCCGTCGCGCTCCGACCACGCGAGACCGAGGCAAGATCGACGCCATCGGCCTTCTTGTCCTGCCGAAACGTCACGGCTACGACGACGTCGTCGCCGACGTGCTTCTCCCGAACCACCTCGAGGGATCCGGCGACAACGTGATCATTCCTCAGGTCCCGACGGATCGCGGCGTCGATGGCGGCATCCAAGTCAGGCTCCATAGTCCAACGCTCGCACCGCGACATGCGCCCCGCTATCGGGGATGACCCTGATCTGAGTCGCTTCACTCCGCGTTTGGCCGGGTCCACCGGGCGGACTATCCCTGTGACGCGTCGGCCCATCTCGTCCTCCCCGTAGTCCGCGCGTGGGCATCAGCCAAAGACATCACCCCGAGCTATCGGTAACTTGCGCCCGAGGTTCGACGAGACGCGAGGACCTTGTCAGGTCGTCCGCCAGGGCGCCTCTGGACGTCCTCGCGGGTGATTCCGTGGGAGGGACCCTGGACCGCAACTGGACAGAGGAATAGCGTGCGGGTCATCAGCGGAAGTGCTTAGCGGTTCCGGAATCGGCAAGCCACGTATGAGCGTGGCGACCATCGTGCCGGGCGGGTCTGATACCTAGCCGAGCACGGCGAGTACGGGGGGCCGTCGCCGTGGCTTCGTGCGAAAAGGCTTGGCTCCCGAATGCCCGGTCTGCTCATCGAGCCCTGCATGCGATTCGACAGGCGAAGCGACACGCCAACCTGAAGGTCCCTTCGGGCGCCTACTGGTGTTCGGAGCGCCGCGCGTGGCACCTGACCTCCAAGTCCCAGAGTCGTCCCGCGCCATGGGCCAAGCGAACGTAGGCGACCATTCCCTTGCCGAGGGCCGCTGCTAATGGAGTGGCCGCCGGCGGCTGCTACGACCGGATGCAGGCGCGGTGCAAGGCGGCGAAATGACTGCACGTTTGGGGTGGATGAGCGATGAGCGCCTGTTGATGCCTCGTTGCAGCCATGAGCGTGCCGTCGGCGTGGGTTTCGCACCACGCCTGGGACCCCTGCGCGGGGCGCCGATGGCTCTTGGTCCGAACGAGCAACTGATCGAGATGGGCGCGGTCGATGGCTTGCCTGGGACGGTGCCCTTGCTCGTCTGCCGCGGCATGCCGCTGGCTGCATCACTGGGGCCAACGTTTCAACCCGGGCGGTCTAGACAAGGGTTACGCCAGAACGTCAGCGTCGGATAGGCAAGTTCGCATTCCTTGACCGTCCCCACACGGGGGATATCTGCGGGGACAGGGCAAGGCTCGCCGAGGCGGCCCCCAAGAACGCACACGGGGGCAGGGGGTTGCCTCGGCCCTGGCGGCGACCGCCATGGGGACCGCCCATGCTCGCCGCGTAAGGCGAGCAGTGCGGCAGCGGGTGGGGCGCCCTTTCCCAACGCCGCGGAACGGTCCAACGGGGGACGGACACGTCGCGCGGTGACCCCAACGGTACGTCGACGTCTCGGCACGCACCATGTCGACCCCCGGTCAGGAGATCGCGGCGCGGTGAACCAGGTGCGCCCGTCCGCCTCCCAGAGACGGGTGGAGGGTGCGCTGGGGTGGGGAGCATGCGATAGCAATCAATTGTGCGTCGTGTTCGCGTCTCGCTATGACTCGGGTCTTACCCGATCTCCCACTCATGACCGAAGGGATCGACGACTCGCCCAACGCGCCATCCATGCTCGCCGTGGATCGAGGACTCCTCGGTCGCCCCGGCCGCAACTGCCTGCGCCTGGACCGCGTCCGGATCGTCCACGACGAGCAGGAATCGAGCGGTGGCGCCCCCGATCGCCTGCGGGAGCAACCGATGAGCACTGGCGCCGACCGCAGCGACCCAGAAGACGGCATCGTCGACGGCCAGCTGCGCCACGATGTCCTCACCCTCACCGACGCGGTGCAGCACACGAGCACCGAACGCTGACGTGTAGAACTCGACCGCGGCAGCCCCACGGTCGACCCACAGCTCGGGCTGGATCATCGCCATAACGCCACCTATACGGCAAGGAGCGTGCGGCCACAAGGACTCGTGCGCCACCCACGTGTCAGCTTCCGGCAGATCGACCGGATGGCGCGCGTGCAGGGCAACACAGAGGTTTTGCCCCTGAATCGATCGCGGCTAGACGCAGCCAGGGTCGGGCATCAAGCGCGCTCATCTACCCAGCGCGCGCTCATCTACCCAGCGGTGGGGCCTGTCCGGTTGCCCCAAACGAGCGGTGCCCCCTTCAACCGGGCGGACTCCGTACCAGGGAGGGCTCATCTCCGAGGAGCACTTCGGGATCGGGTGGACCTCTTGAGGGACGCAAAGTGCTCGGCCTGGCTCGTGAACCTTTCCAGTGAGTCCGAGTGAGCTGAGGAGGCCGACTGTCCGCACCTCCTCGCTGCCGAGGTTGGCGAATACATGCGGGACTTCGCTGGGTAGCCAGACGAAGTTTCTCGAGCGCTGATTTCGCACGCGCTTCACCGCGCGAAAAGGACGAGCCGGTAGTGGAGACCGGTTGCGACGCACTGGCCCGCAGGTAGCAGCCACGACTCGAGTCGCAGGAACAGGCTCGACGAGTCGTCGACCTGCGTTCCTGCGTTGGACAGTATTGGGCCGGCGAGCGCATCGAGCATCGGGCCCACGCCCAGCATCAGGTGTGCCCGCCAGCCGGGTGCTAGAGCTGACACGTCGGGCTCCCCAACGGAGTCATCGCTTGTGGTTGATGGCTGGTCGGGCCGCGGCCCGGCTCGGCGATCCAGCCGGTCAGGTGGTCGCACAGCTGGCCGGTGGCCAGGTTCGCCACTCCGTCGAACGTGAGCCAGCCGGTGGCCTGGGAGAACCGACCGGAGCCACCGAGGACTGGACCCGTGACGTGATAGGTGATGACGTTGGGGTCGGCGGTGGCGGCCGCCGAGCCGGCGTACTCGCCGGTGACGGCGCCGCTGGCCGATGTGATGGTGTAGGTGCCCTCCGAGACCTCCAGGGTGGCGAGGTCGATCACCTCGGACGCGTCGAGCGTGTAGTGCCCGACGTGCCGGGCGTGGCCGGTTGCGTGGTCCTCGGTCACGACGTGGGTGTCGTCGCGAGGGGTGGTGATGAAGGTGCCGCGGTCGGACCCTTCGATCACCGTGCTGCATCCGCCGGAGGCGGCGGCCAGGGTGGGTGTGGCCAGGGTGAGAACGGCC
Organism: uncultured Actinomycetota bacterium; assembly: GCA_963774575.1. Lineage (GTDB taxonomy): Bacteria > Actinomycetota > Actinomycetes > Propionibacteriales > Nocardioidaceae > Nocardioides. The sequence continues at coordinate 182,654 of CAVZFO010000026.1, forward strand.
GCAGCGGCGGCGGCGCTGATGGTCTTGTGCATCGTGTGCTCCTCGGGTTGTGATGAGAGCGGCGGGCTTCGCCGCGTGACCAGTCACCCGCAGCGCGGTCGAGGGGCGGTAGAGGAGCGGTCCAGCGAGCGGGGCTTGCAGCGTCAGGTGTGCGGCGACGAGCCGTCGGTGAGGGACCTCATGACGAGCGCGACGGCGTCGTCTGTCGTCAGGGCCCGGCCTCGTGCCCAATGCTCTTCCACGGGCGTGTCTCCATGCAGGAGGGTCAGCCCCGCCAGGTCGACGACGGGTACGCCGTCGGTCTCCGGCGTCCAGAACCGACGCCCCTCGTCGGGCTGCACATCGGCTGCCCCGAGCAGCTGGGCCGCGACCAGGGGCTCACCACGCCGCTCGGCGACGGTCGCCAGCATGCGCAGGGCAGCGGCGGTCGCCGGTCGGTTGTTCGCTCGCCGTGCGGGATCGAGGCTGGACACGGCCAGCTCGAGAGCAGCCGTCAGTTCGTCGCGGGCGAGGGCCACCGCAGCCAGGCCCTGGAGAACCCAAGCCTCGCCCCAGGCATCCCTGACGCGCCGCTCCCACACGAGGGCCTCCTCGAGACGTCGGCTGGCCCGGTCCGGGTCGCCGGCCGCCAGCGCGGTCCTGCCCAGCATCACCAGGGACCACGCGACCATGCGGGCGTCCCCGACCTCTCGAGCTCCGCGGAGCGCCTCCTCGATCGTGAAGGTGGCCCTCTGGTGGCGCCCCTGAGCACTCATGGCCATGCCGAGGTAGACCCGGCAGATCGGCCTGGAGCCACTCGTCGTGGCAGCGAGCCGCCAAGTCGAGGGCCTCCTGGAGCAGAGCTTCTCCGCCGTCCTCTCCCGCGCGACCCGTGGTCGCACCGACCAGCACCAGGCCGAACCCGGCGAAGAAGTCGTCGTGACCGCGGTAGTAGGGCAGGCACGTGGCGACGCGCTCGTGAACCGCCGTGTAGTCCCCCTGGTGGAACGCGCACTGGGCGATGCCCAGGTCGTCCGGCAGCCCGGCCCGCGTCCGAGAGGTCCGGCAGGGCTGTCAGCTCCTCCAGGCGATCCCGTGCCGCGCGGGTGAGCCCACGTACCTGCCAGAACCGCCAGAGCCTGCCCATCATCCCGACGGCGGTGTCCGGGTCGTCGTGGCCGGCGAACCATCCGACGGCGTCCCGGATGTTTGGCAGCTCGGCCTGGACCAGGTCCAGCCAGCGCATCTGGTCGGGGCCGCGCAGCTCCGGCTCGGCGTCCTCGACCAGGCGGGCGTAGGTGCGCGCGTGGGATGCCATCACCTCCTCGCGCCTGCCGCTGGCGGCCAGCCGGTCGGCGGCATACGCGCGGATCGACTCCAGCATCGTGAAGCGGGGTTCGTCTCCGGGTGCGCCATCAGCGCGTACCAGGCTGGCAGCGCGCAGTCTTGCCACCGCGTCGAGCAGGTGGCCATCCGTGAGGGTGACCACAGTCCCAGCGGTGTCGAGGGTGAACCCGCCCGTGAACGCGGCCAGGTCGTCGAACACGTCACGCGTCGAACGATCAAGGAGCTGGTAGCTCCGGTCGACGGCCGCCCGCAGCGACCGGTGCCGTACCGGCTGCGTGTCGCGGTCGGTGGACAAGAGATCCAGCCGTTCGTCGTCCAGTCGCGCGAGCATCGCCCGGGGCGACAACATGTCGACTCGGGCCGCGGCCAGCTCGATGGCGAGCGGCAGCCCGTCGAGCCGGGCACACAACTGCGCGACCGTGGGTGCGGTGACGTCGCTGAAGCCGAAGTCCGGCCGGACCAGGCGAGCCCGATCCAGGAACATCGCCACGGCGGGATTGACGGCCAGTGTCTCCGGCCCGGCATCAGGTGCGGGCAGCTCCAACGGCGACACGACGTACTCGACGCCGTTGAGCCCGGGCAACGAGGATCGGCTGGTCACCAGGACGGTCAGCCGACGGGCCGAGGCGACCAGCGTGCTCACCCACGGAGCCGCCGACCCCAGATGTTCGAAGTTGTCGAGCACGAGCAGCTGTTCGCGTGACCCGAGAGCGTCGGCCAGCGCCTCGGCGGTGCCTTGGGCTTCGTCGGCGGGGACGCCGAGCACCGAGCACATCTCAGCGGCGACCCGCGTGTGGTCGTCGACGCGGGTCAGGTCGACCAGGCCCCATCCTTCGCGGAAATGCGGACCCAGACGAGTCGCGGCCTCGACCGCCAGCCGGGTCTTCCCGATCCCCGCCGGACCGGTGAGCACCAGACAGCGCTCACCGTCATCGCGCACCAGTTGCCCGATCCGGGCCAGGTCGTCGCCACGCCCGAACAAGACATCCGAGGCGCGCCGCGGACCACGCGGCGGCGCGGCCTGCCCGGCGGACGGTCGGCCCGGCTCTCGTCGCGGCGGAGCGTCCCGGACGGCCGCGGCGGGCACCACGTCCAGCTCGGGATCCTGGCGCAGCACCAGCTCCTCGAGGCGCCGCAACGACGGCCCCGGCTCCACACCGAGCTGGTCGACCAGCAGGCGGCGTCCCTCGCGGTAGACCCGCAGCGCGTCGCTCTGGCGGCCGCTGCGGTAGAGCGCGACGATCAGCTGCCCCCTCAACCGCTCGTTCAGCGGGGACTGGCCCACCAGGGTCCCGAGCTCCGCGAGAACCGCGTCGTGGAGCCCCAGCGACAGGTCGATCTCCAGGCGCCGCTCCTGCGCCGTGAGACGCATCGCCTCCAGACGGGCGATATCGGCGCGAGCGAACGGCTCGTCGACGAAGTCCTGGAGGGCCGGACCGCGCCACAAGGCCAGCGCCTCGCGCAGTCTTGCCGCCTCCTCGTGGGGCGGGTGCCGCCCAGCCCCAGCGACAAGGTCCTCGAACCTCGTGACGTCCACGTCGCCGCGTCCCGCGTGCAGCGCGTACCCGGTCTGATGGGTGAGGAGCAACCCGTCGGGCAGGACCTGCCTCAGCTTGGAGACGTAGGTCTGCACGACCTTGCGGGCGCTCACCGGCGGCTCCAGCCACAGCTCCTCTATCAGTGCCACCCCGGCACCGTGCGGCCGGCCGCCAGCAGCAGGATCGCCAGCACGGCGCGCTGCTTGGCGGCGGGGATCGGAATCGGTCCGTCCTCGCCCCAGACCTCCAACGGCCCGAGGAGCAGGAAGTCCATCAGCCCCGCCTCGAAGGGGTGCGCGACGTCGCTCTACCACCGCTCGACCGGGACGTGCCACGGTCACAGGACAACCAGCGAAGGAGGCCATCACGATGCCGACGATCGACGACCAGCACCTGGGACGACTGGGCTACGCTCACCAGCGGCGAGGGTTCCACCGCACTGCTGCTCATGCATGGTTGGGCTGGCTCCGCGAGCTACTTCGAACCGCTGATCAGCCATCTCGACCCTGATCTCGTCTACTGCGTGAGCGGGGACCTGCCCGGCCACGGTGCTTCCGGTGAGCCCGAGACGCCGTACACACTCGACCTGGTCGCCGACGCCACCATCGCTGTCGCCGACGCGTCCCGAACCGACACATTCGTCCTCCTCGGCTTCAGTATGGGTGCCAAGTTCGCCCAGTACGTAGCCCACCGGCACGCCGACCGGGTCCTCGGCCAGATCCTCGTCGCGGGATGCCCCACCGACCCCATACCGCTGCCCCGGGAGATGCTCCAGGACTGGTATGACCGGGCGGGCGACGCCGACCGCCTCGTCGAGGTGGCACTCAGCGCCGCCACCCGGCCGATTCCCGACCCGGTCCTCGAGGCCTTCGGCACGGCTGCGGCGCGGGTGTCCCGACGCGTCCTGGAGGAATCGCTAGATCTCTGCTTGGCCAGTGACTTCAGCGCCCTGGTGGCTGGCTCGACCGTGCCGACCCTCGTCGTCGCAGGGACAGGGGACTGGATCTTTTCGCCCGACGCGTTGCGCGACCGGGTCGTTGCCCCCCTGTCCCGCGCCGAGCTGACCGGCATCGACTGCGGTCACGAGATCCCAGTCGAGGCACCGCGAGAGCTCGCCGACCTCGTCTCGAGGTTCCTGGGCGACCTCAGAACCTCGCCGGTCAGCCACGTCTGAACGGAGACGAACATGACCACGAGCTCCCGGCCACACCCGGAGGCTGGGGCACCCGCTCTCACCGCGTCGTAGCAACGGCGCCGCTGCTCGCGATGCCGGACGCCGACTGACTGGGATACCCCGGATAGCCGAGGTGCGTCTTTGTGGGCTAGACACTGGATCGTGCGTTGGCCAGGTGCCTCGTCCGGTGTCATGCACTGACTGAGACGGCCCCCCTTGGGGGTGGCTCGGCGCGCATGTGAGCCGTACTTACCTTCATAGCGGTCAACTTGGGTGAGTCGCCCCTCTCTTTGTGCATAGGCGGCGGTGTGACGCACATCGGGTTGTCCGCGTGGGCGCGTGAGGTTGTCCGCTGGGGATGCGAGTGTGTCCGACTGACGCGAGACGGACCCAACGACCGGTCGGCACGATTGAGGTGTCACCACGACTCCCATGTGACCCGACCGGTAGGAGAAACCAATGCTGATCGCCGTTCTCGACCTGCAGACCCTTGCAGCTGACCGCGCCGCCGCCCTCGCCCAGTTCGATCGCGAGCGCGACGAGATCCGAGCGATGCCTGGGAACCTCGACTTCCGGGTGTACAGCGCGCGCGACAACGAGGAGGACGTCACAGTGATCCACGAATGGGCCGACGAGCCGTCGTTCGCGGCCTATCTGTCGTCTGACTCATTCGCACGCTCTGGCAGGGTGCTCCGCCCGCTGATGTCCACGCCTCCGGTGAGCCGCCGGTTCCGTGCGACGCTCTTGGAGACGGTCTGACCCGCCGGGCCCGTCTAGGGTGCGCAAATGCGAGGCAGTCCGGTGAGTCGGGAGGCCTTTGCGTTCGCCCGGAACTTCGCGGTGGCGTCGCCGTCCGAGCTGAGCGTCGAACAGCACTACCTGCTGTGCTCCTCGCGAGGCGCCCTCCGGCTGGAGGCGCATGGCAACGTGTGGGTGCTGCCGCCCGCGCGGGCTGCGCTCATTGCTGCTGGTGAGGTGATCCAGGTGGCCATTCCTCAGCCGGTGACAACCTCCTCCGTGCTCTTCGACCCCGGCTTCGCTCCGCCGCCACCGGCACCGCTGACCGTGTTCGACCTCAGCCCGCTGGCCCGGGCCTTGGTGATGGAGTGTGTCGCCTGGCCCGACGCTGACGAACCCCTTCCGGCGTACGCACGCAGCGTGTTCGGTGCGCTGGCGGCTGTGGCGTGGCGACTGGCGGAGCAACCCAGCCCTGTCACGGTCCCAGCCGGTCGGTCGCCGGAGCTTCGCAGGGCCCTGGCCCTGACGATGACGGGCTGGTCGAGGACCTCCGATTCGAGGACATCGCCCACGCGGTCGGGCTGGCGCCGCGATCGCTCGCCCGCCGCTTCGAGGAGGAGTGCGGACTGACGTGGAGCGCCGTGGTGCGCCGGAAGCGAGTGGTGCGCGCGATCGAGAGGCTCGCCATGAACGAGGACTCGGTCACGACCATCGCGCACGCGGTCGGCTACACCTCCTTGTCGGCGTTCAACGCCGCGTTCCGCGACCTCACCGGTCGTACGCCGACCCAGTACCGCGCAACCTTCCGCACCTGACCGAATAGTCATCTCGGCGGACGTCGAACCCAGGAAGTTGCTGACAGGAGATCCGACCCACGGTCCGTTCCCGTCTCGGCGGTGTTCACAACTTCGTGAACCTGTAGCCGTGTTGCGGCGGATAGACACGGATGGTTCAGCGTGCTGACAGGCCCTTAGCGGCGCTCGCAGTGACGCCTGACCTCGGCCCGGCACAGGTCGTTGCCACTTCGCCCATCCGCAACGTCGCGCCCTCCTCCGCCGAAGAGGACGTCGCCGCGGGGTGAACCGAGGAGAGTGTCGGCGCCGGCACCGCCGAGGAGGCGCCGCTCCTGGCGCCGGCAACTGTCGTCGGGGGCGAGGCTGAACCGCAGGACGTCGTTGCCGCCCCGGCCCTCGATCGTTGCTCGGCATGCACGGGCTTTCAGCAGCTCGGGTGCTACGGACCCGAGCATCGTCAGCGCCGCGCTGTCCGGGAAGGCGAGCACGGAGAGATCTCGCACCACCCCCGTCCAGCGCACCAGCTGGTCGCCGGCGTCGGAGACGAGGCCGTTGCCCAGCCGCCAGTTACGTGGTTCGTCGCCCTTCAGGAAGACCTGCATCCTGTGTCGGCCGGCGCCGAACTCGACCTCGCCGCCGGTCTGGTAGCCGCTCCAGTAGACCGTCGAGTTGCCGTCCCCCACGGTGATCGTGTCGGCATTGCCCTTTCCCGGTGCACCCGAGTAGATCGTGGCCGGGCCTGCACCGACGTCGATGACATCGACCTGCTGGTCACCGATGGCCGCCGCGTGCCGGGATCGCCCGCGGCCTTCACGAAGTCGTCCCCAGGGCCGCCGAGGTAGGTGTCGGCGCCAGGGCCGAGGAAGGAACGGCCAGACGACGCTGCCGTCGTGTCCACGACGTCGTCGCCGAACCCGGCGTACACCAGACCCGACTTGCCCGTGACGCACACGCGGTCGTTGCCATCGAGGGCGAGGATCACTCGGCTTCCTTTGGTCACGATGACGTCGTCTCCGTCGGTGCCGACGAGGGACATGTCGGGACTGCCGACGAGGGTGGCCGCATGCCCCTGGCACATCTCCGCCGCCACGGCCGGCACGGGGAGAGCCACGCTTCCGACGACAAGACTGGAGGCCAGACCCCCGGCGAGCAACAAGGACTTCATGACAGGTTGGATGCCGGACAAGGTCGACCGGTTCACTTCCGCCTCCTCAGCGTCGCGTACCGACATGCGACGATGCCGCCAAGAAGTCTCCCCGTTGAGCAGCGAAAGCAACTTGCCGAGACTGCTGCCACCGGTCCGGCCCAGCCGCGCACGAGACCCACATCGAGTCAGTCCCCCTGGTCGGCCCAGAAGCGCCCGAAGGCGGCGGTTGGACGCGCCTGGGCGCCTCCTGATCGCGGCTGGTGGGCGACACCATCGGTCCCTCGGTCACATCTGGCCCGCGTCCTCGTCAACCAGTCGAGACATGCCGCAGGCCGATGCCGAGGCCGCGGCTACACGAACAGGAGAAGTGCCATGACCACCACCACGAAGCCCGCAGCAAAGAAGTCCTCGACCGCCTTCACCGCCGACGAGCGCGCTGCCATGAAGGCCCGCGCCAGCGAGGTGCGAGCCGGCCGCGGACGCGGCCAGGACAAGGCGACAGCCGAGGCCCAGGCCGTGCAAGACGCCATCGCCGCACTCCCGCCCGCCGACCGTGCACTCGCCCAGAAGCTGCACGTCCTCATCACGGAGGCTGCGCCGCAGCTTGCCCACAAAACGTGGTACGGCATGCCGGCGTACTACAAGGACGGCAAGGTCCTCTGCTACTTCAAGGCCGCCTCGAAGTTCAAGACCCGGTATGCCCAGTTCGGCTTCGAGGACGCCGCGCAGCTCGACGACGGAACCCTCTGGCCGACCGTGTACGCGATCACCGACATCACCGAGGCCGGCGCAGCCGCCATCAGCGCGCGGGTGAAGAAGGCCGTTGGCTGACCTCGCCGAGGGCCGGACCCGGAGTTGTCCGCAAGAGCTCCGGGGTCCGATCAGGGGCCTTCCCCGATGAGTTGTGTCGGTGGTCATGGTCAGTATGGGTGTGACACCGGACGATCGGAGTCTCGACCTTCAGCAAGGAGGCAAGGCGATGTGGGACACCACCCAGACCAGCTCGACTCACTTGTCGCACGACCTCCCGTGCCCGAGCTGCGGTCACGCTGCGCACACCTTCCTCGCATGCAGCGACACCTGTCACTGCGCCCCGACGGTCATGCCGGGCACCGTGGCGCGGTCCGAGGTGGACCGCGGTTCGGTCGCCCTCGCCGCGTGAGTCGCTGGCGGCGGTTAGACGCACCTATCGATTCGCACTGATCGCGGCGGAAGAGTGCGCTGACCCCTCCCGGTGGGCCAGCGGCGCCGGTAGTCCCGATCTTGGCGACAAAGAGTGCTGGCGTCAGTGGCATTGCCGCTGGCAGCCTG